>DAOMOK010000009.1:0-275280 GCA_035444285.1 Chloroflexota bacterium | reverse complement strand
CGATATTCTTTTCTATTGGTTATTTTGTTTAGTCTCTACTGTCCGGTAGAGAATCCATGTATAGGTTAGCAGATCGCCCTGTTGACTACAGCCAGATTGGAGGGATTTTAACAAAAAAAGAGACGGCCGTACTCCCTCACGGCCGTCTCTCGTTCTCTGACATTCTCATCCCGCCGGATGCCTTCCGATTAGCTTCTCCTCCGCTCGAATGGCCAGCATGAGATCACGGTTGAGTTGTAGCCCGCGAATAGTAGCCTGCCCTATCGCCGTCAATCCCATCATGTGAACATCATTCCACCGAAAATGGTCGTCCCACCGATCCTGGCGCGGATTAAAAATCGGGGTGGGATCATTCGTCAGTGGGTCAACGGCCGTCAGCCGCGCCGCTTTATGCAAGGAACACGCTACACAAGCCAGAGCCAGGTTTTCAGCAATCGTTTCGCCGCCTTTGGATGAGGGGACTATGTGGTCAATGTGAAAAGTAGCTACCTGCCCTTCCTGAGAAAGGCCGCAATATTCACACCGGTTTTTTGCCCGTGCCACAACCAGACGACGTAATTTAGCGGGAATGTAGCTCACAGATCAAGATAATTTTGGTTGCTTTCGTTGGGCACGTAACTGTAACAATGATAGGAATTCTGCTAACTCTACCAATCCTTCAGCTTCGTCATACTCGGCCGTGGTCAAGGTCTCTCCCTGATCTTGCCGATCAAGTAATTCTTGTAACCGGGCATGAACAGCATCGGGCAGTTGGAACCTGACTAAATTGGCGGGAATTTCAATCATTTCTATCATGGCGGCATTATAACAAAAAAAGAGACGGCCGTACCCCCGCACGGCCGTCCCTTTCAGATCACGCTTCACGTTTTACGGCTTACGACCCTATTTCTCCACCTCGTTATAAATCGTAAAGCCGCGCGCCTGGTAGTTGGCCAGGGCGCCGGGGTGGTCGAGGGTACAGGTTTGCACTGTCACCCGCTCGGCCTCCCAGGCCCAAGCCTGGCGGATAGCTTCGGTGAGCAGCGGGCCACCATACCCCTGCCCGATGAACTCCGGGGCCAGGCCAAAGTAGAGGATTTCCACACGGCCGTGCCCCATCTGCTGCAACTCAAAATACCCGACCGGCGTCCCCCCTTTGTAAGCCACCCAGGTACGCAAATTGCCAGCCAGCACATGGTCGCGCCATTGTTCGTCCGTCCAATTTTTCTTGTCAAACCATTGCCACTGCTGGCCGACCAGGGTGTAGAGGTATTGGTTGAAGGTGGGTTGAGGCACGGCCGTTTCCAACACCTGAAAATCGGGATCATTTGTATCCTTCGGCCGTAATGCCTCTGGGGCAAGCATTTCCAGATAAAAAACCTTCATGGGCAATCAACTCTGGCGCGTGCGCCGTCTGGGGCGGGTAGGGAACATCTCGGACACATCTTCATCCAGATTATCAGCAATCGTGGCCACGTAGCTCATACAGGTGAAGGTGGCTTCCGGGTTCAACAGTGCGGCTGGTATTCTATAGCTGTACCAGACGGTGCCATTATCAATCTGAATAGCAAAAGCACCCATGGGCGAAGTCCAGTTATAGGCCAACAAATTGAGGGCGACTTCGGCTGGCGTTTTTTTCAGATCAACATCCAGCGCCAGGTCAGCGCGAAAATCTACTATCAACCCCATCCGGTCATCCATAACCGGTTGCACCGTCAACGTCGTCGTGCCAAAAGTCGTGGTGTAACCGCCATATTTGTCTACTTCATATTCGATCTCTCGTTCTTCGAATACGTCGGTGATCATTTGCTGCGCCTGCTCGATGGTGGAGATGCCAGCCAGCAATTCGGTCGCTACTTGCAGCGTCAATTTGTGCTGTTCCTTCTCCCATCGCGCCAGCGAACTGAGAACTTTGCGGGCCAGGCTGTCCGGGGTGGTAAAGGTGGTGCGCACCAGTTCGGCGTCAATTTTAGCTTTGAATTTGGCTAATAGCTCCGCCCCTTTGCCCTCTTCTCTGTACTCGGCCGGCCACTCATACTTTTCATCCAGCACAAAACAAAAACAAGGTTTGCCCAATCGCCGCGCCTCGTCAAACTCTTGTTGGGTGATGGAGGTTTTGCGCCCTTTGGGAATGAACCCATAACGCCAGGCATAAATGCCGACGAACAGGTCAGACTCCGCTACTTCATCCAGGCAGGCATCTCTGGCCCCCTCGGCCCGCGCCATAAAATCGGCCATGTCAATGGGATGATACCCGGCATGGAGTAGCGATTCGCGCACGGCCGTGCGGTGCTCTGCCAAGTCTCTGGACGTACTGGAAATAAAAACAGAAGTTGCCATTCTTTTTCTCCTTAACAGAATTGTTGACCGTTTACCTTAACACAAATAAGGGGGGAACATATCACAACACGGCCGTCATATACAGCCCATCCATCACAAAGTTGTGGTAACGGCCGTAGTACGCCCGCGTACCAATGGCGCTGATGACGGCGATCTTGGGGAAACCGGCGGCGCGCGCCATCTCTTTGGCTTTGCTGATCAGTTCCGAACCGAGGCCCATGTGCTGCGCCTCGCCTTCGCTATCATCGCCCAGATTCAGCGCCGGGCCATACACATGCACTTCGCGGATCATGGCGTGCCCCGCCAGTTCCGGGATGGGCAATTCCTGCTCTGGATGCGGGAAAGAGAGGCGCAGGAAACCGGCCAATCGCTCGTCAGCCGTTTCAAAGCTGAGGAAATGTTCCGTTGTTGCGTCTGTTTCATAGGTCGTTACCCGCAATTGCAGTTCATCGCGGCGCACTTTTTGGCGGCGGATTTCACGAGCGCGGATGTCTTGTAGGCTACGGCCGTCTGCCTCCACCCGTTCCGTCGCCACCTGCCGCAAATTGGCTTTCTTGTTGCCCGCCACTACATTCGTGGTGGGGAAGTCGCGGATGACCCGGTTCACCCGCACATATCTGGGCACCTGCGCCAGGCAATCGGCCAGCAAATCGGTCAGCGTTTCTTCATCATACGGTTCATATTCGCCGCGCTGCCAGTAACCATACAGGTCGGCGTTTTGTACCAGCATACAGGGGTAGATTTTCAATTCGTCCGGGCGCACGGCCGTGTCAGTCCACAGCCGGGCAAAATCAGCGCGGTCGCTCTCCGGCGTCGCTCCCAGCAAATTTGCCATCCAATGCCCATGAATCTTAAACCCCGCCAGCCGCAGCAGCCGGAAGGCGTCACGGGTGGACTGCACATCGTGGCCGCGTTTGTTAATTGCCAGCACATGCTCATCCAGACTTTGAATGCCTACCTGCACTTTGGTCACACCCAGCGTGCGGAACCAACGCAGTTCGTCCGGGCTGATGAAATCCTGGCGTGTTTCCACCACCAGCCCCACGTTGCGGCGCGGGCCAACGGCATTTTTCTCTTGCGCTTCCGCCAGTGACGCCGACTCCTCGCCGTTCATCGCGTCCAGGCAGCGCTGCACAAACCACTCCTGGTAATCGCGCCGGTAGCTCGACCAGGTGCCGCCCAGGATGAGCAGTTCAATTTTCTCGGCGGGGTGGCCGATTTGCTCCAATGCCTGGATGCGGGCGGCCGTTTGCGCGTAGGGGTCAAAACCGTGCCGTTCGGCGCGCTGCGCCCCCGGCTCGTCGTGCAGATAGCTTTTGGGCATGCGCACGTCGGTGGGGCAGAAGATACATTCGCCGGGGCAGGGGTATGGTTTGGTGAGTACGGTGACGACGGTGACGCCGGCCTGGCTGCGGGTGGGTTTTTTCTGGAGGTGGGTGACAAAATCGGGGTCATAGGGGATACGGCCGTCCGCACACAGTTGCGCATACAAATACAACACATCACTCTTGCCCAGCCAGGGCAGCCCCCGCGCCGCGTAGGTGCGCATGAGGCGTTGGTAGGTGGGGCCGGTTACGGCCGTGTCCACCCGCGCCCGCGCCAACGCCTGCACAAACTGGATGAACAGCGGTTCTTGCTCCGATTCCAACCGCACCGGCTCATGCTGCGCCAGCCATTCAGCCGCCAACTGCCGCACCTCGGCCGGCGGCACTATCGTATTCGCCTCGTACTTTCTCATAAATTCTCAGGTTTCAACACGGCATACGTGTAATCAAAATATGACCAAGCCAACAGGAGTTCGTCTGTCCCCACAGCAATGGGTGTTGTTTCCATCATCGGGTCAAGCAATGTAGCCAGATCAGACGTTAACCCCGTCAGCACAAGGGCATGAGCTGTATCAAGCTGCCAGTAAGATAGCGCACCCGTGCGCACAAAAAGGATACAAGGCATCTGTTGTGTCAGCCAGCTTTCTAATTGAGCCAACGAGCCTGTCTGGTAAATGATCTCAAAGCCATATCTGGCAAGCCGTTGAATGCGGCCAGACGGTGTGCCAATATCTGTAGTTCCCAACCATTGGGCTACATCTGCCTGATAAAGTGGCTGCTCCCAATAAGCAGCGACCATGGCTACACAGGCGGGCAAACACCAGGATGGTTTATCCTGTAGTAGATGAGGCACGTTCAACGAGGACATGGGCACGGGTTTCTATCTCTTCCAACATCAGTTGCGTGTACAAAATCTCACCGGTTTGCACATCTACGTCGAGCGCACCTACCTGTCCTAATGGGCCTGTGGTGGGTAGTGCAATCCACACCGGCACACGCCACCACAACTTTTCGCCGGCTACCAGATTAGGGCGTTCGCCATAGAGCAAATTCCCCACCTGATCTAGCAGCAATTTACTAACCTGACGTTGGGCCGATTGGGCCGTGACATTTATTGGCGCAGTGACGGTTAGCTCGACTTTTACTTCGGCCTGTGCCGGTATAGTTATCTCCGAAAATTCCACATTCATAATGGCGTCTCCTATGTCAGTTCCGCAACCAATTCTACCATTGTGCGCAAGGTCTCGATGTCGAAGACGGTGATGTTCATGGTGGTGACGGGGGAGTTGCGCCAGAGGGCCAGCCGTTCTTTCACGCGCTCGCGGGGGCCAACCAGGGCTACCTCGTCAATCAGCCCGGCGGGAACTTTCATCATCGCTTCCCCCTGTTTACCGGCCAGGTAGAGGTCTTGAATCTCGGCCGCTTCCGCTTCATAACCATAACGCCCGGCCAGATCGTTGTAGAAGTTGCGCCCTTTTGCGCCCATGCCACCGATGTAAAGCGCCAGAAACGGCCGTAACATGTTGTAACAAATATCCATGTTGTCGTTGATGACGACGGAAACGGTGGGCGCGACATCGAAGTTCGCCAGCGACTTGCCGTTTCCGGCTCTGGCAAATCCGGCTTCCAGATGTGGTTTGTAGATGTCGTCGAATTTCTCCGGCGAGAAAAAGATGGGCAGCCAGCCATCGGCAACCTCGGCGGCCAGTTCCACGTTTTTAGGGCCGATGGCCGCCAGATAGATGGGGATGTCGGGGGCCGCTTCCAATGTGCTTTTGAGCGGTTTGCCCAGCCCGGTAGCATCGTCGCCGCGATAGGGAATCTGGTAATGACGGCCGTCGAACACCAACCGCTCCTCCCGCCCAAATATCTGCCGCACAATGTCCACGTACTCACGGGTGCGGGCGAGTGGTTGGGCATAGCTTTGCCCATGCCAGCCTTCCACCACCTGCGGCCCGGAAAGACCAAGCCCCATCAGGAAACGGCCGTGGCTCAACTGATTCAGCGTCATGGCCGTCATGGCCGCGTTAGCGGGGGTACGCCCCGGCATTTGCATGATGGCCGTGCCCAACTTAATGTTCTGCGTCAGCGCCCCCAGCCAGGCCAGTGGCGAAACGGCATCCGAGCCATACGCTTCGGCCGTCCATACCGCATACACACCTAACCGATCCGCTTCCCGTACCAACTCTATGGGCAGTTCAATGCGCCGCCCGGCGTAGCCCAACATGAGTCCCAATCGCATAAGTCACCTCCTAACAGAATTATGAATTATGAATTATGAAGGATGAATCCAGATACGTGAATTGTAGAGCAGCATGGGCTAAACCCCAAGCGTTAACGTCTTTCATACAAAATTCCAACATTTCTCCGATCTTGCGCCAACATTTTTCTAACGGCCGTTACCCAGAATACCCTCCATACGAACTGATTTCGAGCAAAAAAACCTGTTCAATACTGTTCAATAAAGGAGATAATAAGATGACCAGAATAGTACGTTTTAACCGTGTAGACCCAACTGCGCTTTTTGAAGAATTTGTGAACCGCCCGGCGTTGCGCTGGGGCAACGAGTGGAGTGTAGCCCTGGACGTGGCCGAAAATGAAGAGGGCTATCTGGTGAAAGCCAATCTGCCCGGCGTCACCGTGGACGATGTGGAATTGACCCTGGAAGATAACGTCCTGACCATTAAGGGCGAGGTGAAAGCGGACGAGAGCGTTGAAGAGACGCAGTACCATGTGCGCGAACGCCGCACCGGCAGCTTTAGCCGCAGCGTCCGCTTCCCGGTGTTGGTCAACAGCACGGCCGTGACTGCCAACTTTGAAAACGGCGTCCTCAGCCTGCATGTACCCAAAGCCGAAGAAGTCAAACCAAAACGAATCGAGATCAAAGCTGCGTAATAAACGCAGAACAACCTTCCTCCTCCTTTTTCTGTGAAAAAAGCGCCAATCAACAGACTGGCGCTTTTTTGCGCCAACCTCCAAGTCCTATAGAGCCACACCCCAAAATCTGTTACGATACCAGCCATATCACCAGGAGTAGAGTTATGCAAACCATTGGGCGGTATGAAATTCAGTCGGAGTTAGGCGAAGGGGCTACCGCTGCCGTCTTTCTGGCGTATGACCCCCATACGCGGCGGCAGGTGGCGATCAAAGTGCTGCCCTACGGCCGTGCCGATGACCCCCTCTTCACCCACCTCTTCCGCCGCGAAGCCGAAACCATCGCCGCCCTATCCCATCCCGCCATTGCCCCCGTCTATGACTTTGGCTGGCACGGCGAGCAGTTGTACATGGTCATGCGCTACTTGCCGGGCGGCTCCCTCCTCGACCGACTTCGGGCGGGTGCAATCCTGCCGGAACAACTCAACAGCCTCATACAACGAGTGGCCGGGGCGCTGGACGAGGCGCACGGCCGTGACATCATCCACCGCGACGTAAAACCGGCCAACATTTTGTATGACCTGGAAAGCCAGGCTTACCTGGCCGATTTTGGCCTGGCCAAACTGGCCCGGCACAGTTCTAGCTTCACCAGAGAACTGGTCATGGGCACGCCCCATTACATGAGTCCAGAGCATATTCGGGGGGAAACGCTAGACGGCCGTGCCGACCTCTATGCCCTGGGTGTTGTCCTGTTTGAATGTCTCACCCGCCGCCTGCCCTACCCCTACAAAGACCCGGTACAGGCCGCCAGAGCCGCCCTCTCTGACCCCATCCCCTCGGTACACAGCCACCGCCCTGACCTGCCCGCCTATTGGGACACCATCCTGCAAAAAGCCTTAGCCAAAAACCGGGAAGAGCGTTACCAGACGGCCGTAGCCCTGGCAGCCGATGTTGATCTGGCCATCACCCGCCGCTGGCACTTACGCGCATTGGGGGAGCAGCCGACAGGATGAGTAGCCCGGCAAAAATAAGCGTCATGCCTATCAGCAATGCTGCGTTCACGGTTTCACCTAACAGAAAGATGCCCAACAGAGAAGCCGTAAGCGGTTCGGCCAGGGAGAGGGTCACGGCCGTTGCCACTGGAATATGTGCCAGCCCCCGTGTATATAGCAGGTAAGCCAGCGCCGTCGCCGCCAGCCCCAACCACACCGCCGCCGTCAGACCAGACGGCCGTGCCAGCCAGCTTATGTCAATAAAAAGGAGGAGGGGTAGGAGAAAAATAGCGCCCAAACTGAAGACAACGGCCGTCGCCGCTTCCGGCGCATGGTCGGCCAACAACTCCTTTGTCATCAGCGCAAACAGGGCATAACTGCCACCCGCCGCCAACGCCAGTAACAGTCCGCTGGCGTTTACTCTCACTTCACTGCCGGAAAGCGCCAGCACACTGCACCCGGCGACCGCACAACCCGTCGCTGTTAACCAGCGAGCCGACGGCCGTACACCCCCCACCCCCCACTGCCACAGCCCGGCAATCATGGGCGCGCTGCCGATGGCTACCAGGGTGCCCACCGCCACCCCGGTGCGGGCCACCCCGCCAAAGAAAAAGGGTTG
Source organism: Chloroflexota bacterium (assembly GCA_035444285.1). GTDB lineage: Bacteria > Chloroflexota > Anaerolineae > Promineifilales > Promineifilaceae > CAADGU01. The sequence continues at coordinate 267,151 of DAOMOK010000009.1, read as the reverse complement.
GTAGGCCGCCACTGCCAGCGCGCCCAGGAGCAACGGCCGTTTGTGCCAGGCACGGCCGTCTCCCAACCGCCCGCGCCCCCAGGCCCACAACAGCAGCGCCCCACCGCCAATGGCTAAACGCACTGCCCCCACCGCCAGCGGCGGCGCACCCGCCGGGGCCAACGCCTGCGCCGTGCCTGTGGTGCCCCACAGCACCGCCGCCATCAGCACGTACCATTGGCTGGAATTCATGGAGAATTGGAAGCCCGAAGCCCGCTACCGCCTGAGCCAATTTTGGGAATACGGCAGGGTAAACAGCCACAGGCCGACCACGGCCGTGATCAGCGTATTCACCACCAGCGCCGTTGATGGATTGGTCACGGCCGTGAACACCATCAACGTCAGGTAGCCAAAGAAAAACAGCGGCAGCGCCAGCAATGCCCAATCCACCGGATTATTCCGCTCAAAACTGCGGTAATAGGGGGCAACCAATGCCGCCGCCAGAATAATCCAGGCCAGCACCATCACCGCCTGCCAGCCCTCGCGCAGCACCGGCGTCACCGTCAGCCGCTCAAATATAGCCAGCGCCACAAATAAGATGAGCAGAGAAACGACCATCACCCCGACCAGGATGAGCAGTTGTTTTAATAGCCCCTGCAAGTCTGCCTGAAAACGGCGGCTGGCTGCCCGCCACACATAAGACAACGCCGTGATCACCACCAGCCAGCCAAAAAAGTTGCCAAAGGGGATGCCCAACCAGGGGCCGGGCGGCGTCCATTCCCAATAGCCCAACTGCGCCGCAATGGGGTCCATGCACAGGTCAATGCTGATCGCCAGCAGCCCATCCAGCCACGGCCGTCGCCCCCAGGGCAGCCCTAATTTATCGCTGGTTTGCACGGCCGCGTAAAAAATCATGCCCCAACTCATGGCTACCGGCAGCGGCACCGCCCCCGGCAGCATAATGTGAAACTGACCATACACGTAGGCATGGTAATCGCGGATATCCATGTATTCCAGCAAATAGCCATACAACATTGCCATGATCAGGGTCAGCAGCATGTACCGCCCCTGTTTGCTCGCCTGCCACAACAGCAGCACCGCCAGTACATACGAACCAATCTCAATGCCTGTGAAATACCAGGGAATCGTCATCAATTTTTCCTCCTGAAAAAAGTTTGTAGCAGGCGATTTATCGCCTTATGACGGCGATAAATCGCCTACTACGAACGCTAAATCATATCGGCAGCCCAGTTCGGTGAAGATGCGGGCGGCTTCTTGCAACACGGCCGTGCGCTGCGCATGGTCTGGTGGCAGGCGACGGCCGTACTCGCTCAACAGCAACCCCTGTGGATAAGGCATCCCCTGTTTTGCCGCCACTTCAATACCTTTGCGCCACGCCTTGTACGCCCGCTCCGGCTTGCCCGCCAGCCACGCCTCCAGCCCCAGGCACAAATGCAAATACGGCCGACCAATAGGAAACGAGCGGGCATACGCCTTTAATCCCTTCGTCGCCTGCGTCGCCTGCGCCGGTAGTTCTGGTGCGGCGTACCCCGCTTCTTGCAGCCGCAGCAGCACCTCCGGCACGCCACAGTGCCCCGGCTGCGAAATGAAAGCGATGGGCAGGGTGTTGGTGATCATGGTGGCTCCTTTCACGGCCGTTTCATACGCCAACCGCTGCTCCCCCAACCGCCAATATACCAGCGCCAGCGAGCCGTACACACTGATCTCCACCAGCTCATTGGGGTATTCCTGCAACAAATCGAGCGTTTCCAGCCCTAACCGCAGCGCCTCATCCAGGTTGCCCAACGCCAGTGAATTCTCCACCAGTTGCTTCAAATTCCAGCTATCGTGCAGCCGGTTGCCGCTGCGCTGCGAATAAGCCAACCCTTGCTGCGCAAATGCGTTAGACTCCTGGAAACGACCGGTAAACCGGGCAATACCCCCTTCCAAACCGGCATTGGTCGCTCCCAGTTGGGCGTCGTTTAGCTGTTCACAAATCGCCCGGATTTCCACCCCAAGCTGGCGCGCCTTCTGCCATTGGCAGTAACCCATGTATTGTGTGCCCACCCGCAGCATTGTCAGGCCGCGCGTGGACAAATCATCCATCTCTGCCGCCGCCGCCAGCGCCAGTTCGCCGTATTTGTCGGCCAGCCCACCCAACGTCAGCAGCCCCATCGTCATGGAGATGCTGGCATACGCGCCCAATTGCGGCGATGGAGCGGCCAATTCAGCCACATTCAGGCGGCAAATGGAGTAATACATGGCCGATACCGTCCGGCTGGCGTTAAAGTGCGCTTCCGCCAGATAATCATACACATACGCCGCCGTCACCAATCGCTCTGATTCGTCAGTTTTGGCGTGCAGATAACGGCCGGACAAAAAGCGGTGCAGCGCCTGTTTGCCATACTGACCGGCTGTGCCCAATGCCAGCCGCGCCGCCGACTGGTGTACCGGAAAACCCAACAACGTGAGCGCCTGCTCCAGATAAGAAATCGAGAGATCAGAACGGCCTGATTGCAGCAAGGCCTGACCCATAAACCGGTTCCACTTACCCTCTTGCAGCCAGGTAATCTCCTGCCGCAACGGGGATTCAGCCGGCAGTTGTTTGAGCAGCGCCAGCAAGTTGCCCAAAAATTGCGCCGCTTCGCGCATGGCGCCATTGTGGAGGGCCTGCATGCCGGCCTTGTCCAGGTATTCAATCGCCTTACGCGCTGTTTGTTCGTCGCTCTGGCCCAGGATAGCAGCTAAGTGCCAGTGATAGGCCAACAGGGGGTAAATGGAGGAGAGATCACCGGCGAGGGCGATTTCATGCCACTCAGCCACCGCCCGGTGTATTTGCTGACGCTGGGCGTACAGCATCAGGTTATAAGCCACTTCACGGGAGAGGACGTGGCGAAAAATATAACTCACTTCTGGGTCGGCGGCGTAGTAGGGGGTGATGTTCAGCCGATCCAGGTCAGATACGTAATCTGGCACCTGTTCCCGTTCGTCGGGGATGGGGTAGATGCCGGTTAAGACATGCAGGGCAAAAATGCGGCCGATGACACTGGCGACCTTCACCGTTAACTGCTGCTCGGTGGAGAGGCGGCTGATGCGGGTGGTGATAACGCCTTCGATGGTGGTAGGGAAGTTGAGTTTTTGCAGGTCGCCGGTGACGCGGCAACGGCCGTCGCTCACCACAATATGCCCCTCATCCCGCAGCGCATAGGCCAGTTCTTCGCTGAAAAAGGGGTGCCCCTCGGCTGTGCGTTGGATGAGGTCGGCCACGCTCTGCGGCAGGTTGGTCACACCTAACCGCTGCTGCACCATTTCCAGCGCTGCGCTACCCCCCAACGGTTCCAGGCGTAACGTGTAGGCCGTGTTGAGCAGCAGACGCGCTTCATCTGGCAGGTCTGACATTGGCACCGCAAACGGCCGTCCCGTGAGCAAGATGAGCAGGGGGTGCAGTTGGCTGCGCACGGTCGCCAGCAGCCGCCAGGAAGCCGAATCTAGCCATTGAATATCTTCGACCAGCAGCACATGTGGTTGGCCGGTTTGGTCTTGCCGTTGTAGTATGGTCAGCAGCAGGTCACGGGTATTGTCGGCCCGGTTTTCTTGGGCCATTTGCGCGGTCACGGCCGTGTCCGGCAAATCTACCGGCAGCAGCGGGTTGAGCAACGGCAGCAGCGGCCATAGCGTGTCTGCCACCTTCTCCGTCAGTATTTGTTGTACGGTGGGCACATCCAGACGGCCCTCATGTTCCAGCCCCAACAGGTTCAGAAACAAGGGGCGCCAGGCATGGTAAGGCGTATGCTGTTCAATTGCCTCTGCGGCCACATACCAGATGGGGATTTCCTGGCGGATGGCGCTCTGCAGGGCCGTTTCCACCAGATGGGATTTACCGATTCCTGCTTCCCCTTCCACCAGCACCAATCCATCCTCCCCATTGCCGGTCAGCGCCTCAATATGTTGCGTTAATGACGCCAGTTCATTAGCGCGTCCCAACAATGGCCAATGCGCTACTATTTCCTGCCGGTTCACCAGGCCAGCCTGAATGGTGGTTTGTGGCTGATAGACGGTCACGGCCGTGCGTTTGCCTTTCAGCGCCAACGGTGGCATGGTCTGGTAAGTGACGGTGTAGGCGGTAGCCTGGTAGGTTGTCTCATCACACAAGGCAGCCACACCCAACTCGTGGCCCATTGTCCCAGCAGCGGACATCAACCGGGCACTGAGGTTGACCACATCACCCAAAAAGGTGTATTCGCGCCGCAGGTCATTCCCCTGTTCGCCGCAAAAGACACGTCCGGTGGTAATGCCCATCGCCCCGCGCACCCCCAACGCGGCCAGCGCCGGGTTGAGCGCCAGGGCAAACTGCACACCGCGCAGGGGGTCATTTTCATGGGTAAAGGGCGGCAGCCCCAACACCATCAGCAGATACGTGCCTTTCTCGTCCACCACAATGCGCGTCCAGTGCCCTTCATAGCGGTAAAGCAGTTCTTGCACGGCCGTGACTGCCCGCTGCAACGTCGAGATGGCGTTCGGTTGGTCGTAATCAATGTCCAGCTTCAAAAACAAGATGGTCAGGCGACGCAGTTCCGCCAGCCAGCCATGGCGGCTGGCGGTGAGATGCTGCTGCACGTAGTGGGGGACGTAGCGGCGCAGTTGCTCCTCTGTTTCAGGGGGCAAGGTGAGGGAAAATGAGGGAGGTAACGGCCGTAAATCATTCATCTCTCGCAACCGCATCACCCCGTCTGCCAGTTTTTCGCCCTGCGCCCCCTCCCCGGCTAACGTCCAGGCCTCGGTGGAAACGATCACCTCACCCGCCGTTGCCCACGGCGCCAGCCGCCCAATTTGCGCTACCGACTGGCCTGTCACCAGATATTGCCAGCGATCACGCAGCCCTCCCACGCTGGCAGCCGATACCAGCCCGGCCGTGACCAGGCATTTAATGTACAAATTCATTCCTGGCTGCACTTCATATCCGTTGAGTAACTTAACCAGTTGCCAGGCGGCAAACAATGTTCGCTGCACGGCTTCCGGCAACGGCCGTGCCTCATCTTCCGGCCAGACAACGATCACCGCGTCGCCCACAAAATGCACAATCTGGCCGCCCTGCCCGGTGATAATGGCGATCATCTGGTCAAAGTAGCGGTTCAAAATGCGGGAAAGCTGTTCCGCTCCGGCCACGCCCTGCGCCGCCAGCGTTTCCGTCAGCCTGGTAAAGCCGGAAATATCTACTAACAAACCGGCGGCAGACCATTCATCAAAAGTTGGCGCCAGGGTGGGCGTTTGCCCGGCAGCCAACTGCCGTACAATGGGGTCGGGTACATAACTCTGCAAAACAGGAATAGGGGAAGTTGTTGACATGGGTTTTACCAATACATTGGGAAAGCCGGGTCGCCTTGAGAGACCCGGCTTCTAGATTACCGTACCGAACCGAGATGCTACAAGCATAGCGGAAAACGGCCGTTTGTACAGTTAAATCCCCCTTCTATTGTTGGCGACAGATGGGCGTGGTGGTCCGGTGATTTCCAGGGCGCGTTTCACATTAAAATGGAGCAGAATGAATAAAACCCCGTAAATGAACAGTTTGTTTGTTAACGTTTGCTCAATGAAGCGTCGCCGTTACACCTACGGCCGTGTCCCCCGTTTGCGCGCTTCCACCCCCTAAGCTAGAATTTTTGCCGCTCTGGTTACAAATACCAGCGCAAATTTTGCATCAGGCAGACCCCAACTATGGTGCAGTATACGCGGGAAGGCGTAACGCCCAGGGACTGCCATGGAGGTATAAGAGGAGTTATGGAAGAGGAAAATACGTCTACACAGACGCAAGAAACCGTAGAGACATCGGTGGTGGAGCCAACCCCTGATGGCCCTCAAAACTCAGGAAAATCATCAAAGTTCATCATTATTGGCTTTGTTGTTGTGGCTGTATTGGTGCTGATTGGCCTGTTTCTGCCACCCATTTCATTGGGTGAGCGGTTAGGGCTGACCGGCGGCGAATCAACCGCCACGGCCGTGGCTAACGACCCCACCGCCGCCCCATCCCCCACCGATACGGCCGTGGTTAGCAGCCCCACCATCCCTGGTGAATTTGAAGTGATGGCTGGTGACACACCCGTCACCGTCGCCGCTGTATCTCCGGCAGGCATGGCGGCCGCCGGATTAGGCGCTCTGCCCACCCATGTAGTGGCGCTCGGCAGCCTCTACACCATCAGCAGCGAGGGCGCGCCCACCGGGCAGGTAGCTGTTACCCTGCCTGCGGGCACAGATGTCCGCGCCGCCGATTTGTATGGATGGGATGGCGCTGCCTGGCATTTTGTAGCCAGTGATGTAGACACAACCGGGGGCCATGTCGTTTCCAAACCAGGCGCTTTGTATAAAGCTTATGGTCTGGCGCAGCCTGGCGCACCCGCTGCCTACACCTTTGCCGCCGAACTGACACCCGCCGGTGAACTGGCGCCCGAACTGCTGCCCCCCTTTACCGTCCTCAGCCTGGGTACACTACGGTTGGTGGGCAATGGCGATTTGCAAGGCGAAATAGCCGCCGCTCCTGATGGCGATTTTGCCAAATATCTACATGTCACCAACAGCGGCGAGGTAGTAGACGCCGCCTCCCTGTCTGCCTTTCTGGGCAATTCGCCCGCTCAGGGCAACCAGATCAACGTTTTGGTGAACACGGCCGTTGCCAACGGCTTCAACGGCGTCAACCTGGATTATCAGGGGGTTGACCCCTCTCAACGTGAGGCGTTCACCAGCTTCGTTGGCAGTCTGGCCGATGCCTTGCGCGCGCAGGGACTCAAACTGGCGCTCACCCTGGGGACACCGCGTGACGTGGCCGGTGCGTGGGATACCGGCGGCCATGATTGGGCCGCGCTCAGCGCCCTGGCCGATACGGTCCTGGTGCAAATGCCACTAGACCCACAAGCCTACAGCGCCAATGGGCTGGCGCAGCAACTGCTGGATTATGCCGTGCGCAACGTGGACCGCGCTAAACTGCTGATGTTGGTCAGCGCCCATGCCGTCTCGCGCCTCGGCGAATCGCTGGTAGAAATCCCCAATGATGTCGCTTTGAGTAACTTTGGCTCATTTGACCAGGAAGAGGGGTTGGAGGTGGAACCGGGCACGGCCGTAGACGTGGCCCTCACCGGCAGCGCCGGCCCCCTGGAATGGGATGGCCTCAGCCAAACCTACCGCTTCAGCTACGAAGGGCCAGCCGACCAGACCTACCACGTCTGGCTCAGCAATCCGGCTGCCCTGGGTCAGCGTTTGGAGATTGGAGATACTTACAATCTGCTGGGCGCCGCGTTACGTGGCCTGGACACAGTCGCCGCCCCCGCCGCCTACGCCGCTGCCCTGGCTGCCCTCGGCCCAGACGCTCCGCCCCAAACCGAAGGCGCGGCCATAGTCTGGACGGTGAAAGACGAAAACGAAAGCATTCTTGCCAGCGAAAGCGGCAGCGCCCTCAGCTTCGCCTGGGCGGGCAGCGAAGCCCCTGGCGTTTATAGCATTACCGTAGATTTTGCCCTCGGCGAAACCATCATCCCCCTGGATAACCTCATCGTGACCATTGCCGAACCGGTGGTGGAAGAAGAGGAAGAAGAGGAAGTCGTTGTAGAGGCCACACCCACGGCCGCCCCGGCTGCTGCCGTTGCCGTCTCTTATGACCCTGGCAACGCCGACGCCGTGGTGAAGTTATTGGCGAATGTGCGCACCGGTCCCGGTCTGCAATATGGCACACTGCCCGGTGGCGCTGCCGCCGGTACCCTGGTCAACATTATCGGCCGTAATGCTGAATCCAACTGGTTCCAGGTAGTCTTGCCAGATGACCGCGAAGGGTGGATGTTCACTCAGGTTTTGGAACTCAACACCGCCCTCGATGTGAACGGCCTGCCGGTGGTAGAGGTTGCCGCCGCCCCACCGGGCAGCGCCCCGCCGCCCGTGGCCGGACCACCGGTAGCTGCTGGTGGTTTTGAACTGGGTGGGCAGACGCACACCTTTGCCAATCCGCAGCTTATGTCTTCGGCAGGTATGAACTGGGTGAAATTCCAGCACAAATGGGGGCCGGGTGGCAATCCTGGTGACCTGGCCGGGCGCATCAATAATGCCCATGCGTCCGGTTTCAAAGTGCTGCTTAGTATTCCCGGCGCCAATACCTACCCCACCAGTATTGAATTCGCCAGTTATGTAGAATTCCTACGTGGTGTAGCCGCCTTGGGGCCAGACGCTATTGAAGTATGGAATGAACAGAACATTGACTTTGAATGGCCGGCCGGGCAGATCGATCCTGCCAGTTATGTCAACAATATGTTGGCCCCGGCCTATAACGCTATCAAGTCGGCTAATCCAAACGTGATGGTCATCAGTGGTGCCCCGGCGCCCACCGGTTTTGACAATGGCACCAACGCCTGGTCAGACGCCCGGTACATGGCCGGTATGGCCGCCGCCGGTGGCGGCAACTATGCCGACTGTATTGGCGCGCACTTCAATGCCGGGGCGACGGCCCCTTCACAAAACACAGGCCATCCCACCGGCAGCGACCATTACAGTTGGTACCTGATCCCCACCTTGAATGTCTACTCGCAGTTAGGCAAGCCGGTCTGTTTTACCGAGTTGGGCTACCTGTCCGGCGAAGATTATGGTGGTGTGCCCTCCCGCTTCTCCTGGGCGGCCAACACCACCGTAGCGCAGCACGCTTCCTGGCTGGCGCAGGCGGTGAGTACGGCCGCCAATACAGGCCGGGTGCGTATGGTCATTGTCTTTAACGTGGACTTTACACAGTGGGGTGATGACCCGCAGGCGGGTTATGCCATGATCCGGCGCGACGGTAGCTGCCCGGCGTGCAGTACGCTGGCGCAGGTGATGGGCAGGTGATGGGACGCTAAACGGTAATCGGTAATCGGTAAACGGTAATCGGTGGAGATAGCTAAACCGATAACTGATAACTGATTACCGATTACCGAATGAGGGCGCATTTTGGGGAACCAGAATGCGCCTTTTATTTTGAATGTTGTTCGTAGTGGGCGATTTATCGCCACTTGAGAGGTGAGAGATGAAGCTGTGGAAGTTATCTGGCTTATTAATCATGTTTGGGCTGGCGCTGGCGGCTTGTGGCGGCGGCGAGGCAGAACCGGCAGCGGTTACGTCGGTGGACCAACCGGCGGTGGTGGCATCGCCGACGTTAGCGCCGGAAGTCAGTACGCCTACACCCCTGCCGCCACCGGCCATATCGGTTGCGGGTGAAGGGGAAAGTGCGCCAGAGACGGCGCCTGAAGCGGCGCCAGCGGTAGTAGAAGTCGCGCCTAATATCATACGGCCGTGGCCCGCCAATAAATTCGGCTACGGCGTCCAGGTACACGGTAACGCCACCGTCGGCGATGCATCTCAGACCATGCACGTGGTACGTGACCAATTGGGCCTGAACTGGGTCAAAGCCCAGATTCAATGGTGGCTCATTCATCCATCTCCAGACGCCGGACAATGGTTTTTCTATGACGCCGTTGTAGACGAAGCCGCCAAAAATGATGTCAACCTGATGCTCAGCGTAGTCGGTGCGCCCGCCTGGACGCGCGCCGCCGGTGGCGAAAATGGGCCGCCGGACGATTACAGCGAATATGCCCGCTTCCTGACGGAATTGATCAATCGTTATCCTGGCAAGATTGGGGCGATTGAGGTGTGGAACGAGCAAAACCTGGACCGCGAATGGGCCACCGCCAACGGTGTGAACCCCAACGATTATGTGCGTTTCTTGCAAGTGGCCCATGATGCTATCAAAGCCGCCGACCCCAACATCATCGTTATCAGCGGTGCGTTGGCCCCCACCGGCTGTAACGATGGCTTCACCTGCGCCGATGACTTTGTCTGGTTGGACCAGGCATTGGCCGCCGGGATGCTGAATTATGCGGATTGTGTGGGCGTGCATCACAATGGCTACAACATTGGCCCGGATGTGGCTTTTGACCAGGCGGGTAGCACGGCTGAGGCCGCCACCGCCCAATTCCGTGGCCCGTTTGACAACCCCCACCACAGTTGGAGCTTTAAGACGACACTGGATACCTATGCTCAGAAAATCCAGGCCATTGACCCCAATGTCAAATTGTGCGTGACCGAGTTTGGCTGGGCCAGCAGTGAAGGGTACGACGTGGCCCCCACCGGCTTTGAGTTTGCCTATGACAATACGTTGGCCGAGCAGGCGCAGTACATCACCCAGGCTTTCAAACAGATGCACGATTCGGGTAATGTGTGGCTGACGTTCCTGTTCAATTTTGACTTTGGCAATAAAGGCAGCGGCCCCACCGATGATCCGGTGCCTTACAGCATTGTAGACATCAATGGCATCCCCCGTCCGGCCTTTGGCGCGGTGGCAGAAATGGAAAAACCGGATTAGGTTATACAGGTGCGACGCATTTCCAAAGTGCGTCGCACCTTGCCCTCATGACGCGCTGGCTTGTTTGTATCGTCTTTTTGTTGGTGATGGTGGCGTGTACGCAAACACCTGAACCAACCATCACTCCCGCACCGTCAGCAACGGCGACGACGGCCGTAACGCTGGCGCCGCCCACACTGCCCCCGCCTAATCTCACTATCAACAAGACCCCCGTGCCCACGCCAACGCCGGCTATGCCCGCTGGGCACTTTTTCCAATCACCGGATTATGGCGTTCATCTTTCTCAATGGTGGCATGTGGATGACGTGTTGCCGCGTGACCTGGACATGACGCGGGCGATGGGTTTTGGCTGGGTGAAACACAATTTCCCCTGGCGGGATATTGAGGGCCATGCCAAAGGGGAGTATGACTGGTATCGCACGGATCGCATTGTGGAACAGGCGCATGAGGCCGGGCTGAAATTGCTGGTGCGTCTGGACCATCAGCCGCTCTGGTCGGTACGGGCGCTGCCGGACGAGCTAATCCGCGCCAACCAGCCGCCGGTGGATTATCAGGATTTTGGCGACTTTTGTTATACGCTGGCGGAGCGGTATCAAGGTCGAATTCACGCCTACCAGGTGTGGAACGAGCCAAACTTGAGCCGGGAATGGGGCGACCAACCGCCCAATCCGGCCGAATACACGGCCTTACTGAAGGTGTGTTATGAGGGAATCAAGTCCGCCGATCCGCAGGCGATAGTCATTTCCGCCGGGTTAGCGCCGACGGGCACGCAGCCGCCGGATGCGATGCCGGATGCGGACTTTTTGCAAGGAATGTATGATGCGGGGGCGGCAGACTATTTTGATGTATTGGGGCTAAATGCGCCCGGTTACAAAGCGCCGCCGCAAACGTCGCCGGATGAGGCGGAAATTGAGGCGAATGAGTGGGGCAACGGCCGTTGGTTTGTGTTCCGCCATGTGGAAGATATGCGAGCTATCATGGAGGCCAATGGCGACGCGGCTAAACAAGTGGCGCTGTTGGAGATGGGCTGGATGGTGCGGCAAGAGTTTCACCCCACCTATACCTGGCATGGCGTCACGGAACAAGAGCAGGCCGATTACCTGGTGGGTGCGTACCAATGGGCGCAAGAACATTGGCGACCCTGGATCGGCCTGATGACCACCATTTACATGGCGGATGCCGACTGGCAGCCGGAGCAGCACGAGCAATACTGGTGGTCTATTGTTTTGCCGGATGGCACACCGCGCCCGGCGTATGAGGCGCTGCGCTTGATGGAGAAGTGAGCGTAACCCGTAACCCGTAATCCGTAAATCGTTATCGGATCACGGATTACGAATCACGGATTACGAAAATGTTTTGGATTCTCGTTTTCTCTTACTGGATACATTTACTGGCAACGGCCGTATGGCTGGTGAGTGTGGTGGCGATGGCGGCAACGGCCGTGCCCGCTTTTCGGCAGCAGCAATTGACTGAAAATGGCTGGCTGACGCTGCAAAAACGGCTGCTGCCCTGGGCCAATCTCAGCCTGGTGCTGCTGCTGCTGACCGGTTTTGTGCAAATGACCAACGATACCAATTACAGTGGCTTCCTGACATTTGACAGCACATGGGCCTGGGCGATGTTGGTCAAGCACCTCTTCTTTTTGGTGGTGATGGCGGTGGCGGCGTACTGGCAGTTTGGCTACTTTCCGGCGGTGGAGCGCACGGCCGTACTCGCCGCCAAAAAGCCGCAATTGGCGCAGGCGGAACAGGCGAAACTGGCCCGCCGTGAACAGCGATTATTGTGGCTGAATCTGGCCTGCGCGGTGCTGATTTTGTTTTGTACGGCCGTGTTGACGGCCGTTTGACCCGGTAATCAGTTATCGGTGAACGGTAATCGGTGAAGAACTGTGTTACCATACCCGTAATTCGTAATTCGTAACCCGTTATCCGATTACGGCTCACGGATTACGGCACACGGGTTATGGCAGACGGGTTACGAAAACGGAGGGTCAAATGAAAGAAGAACGCCGCCAGATTTTACAGATGCTGCAAGAGGGCACGATTACGGCCGACCAGGCCATGGACTTGTTGCAGGCGATGGATGAGGAGGGAGAAGAGGAGTTGGGGACGGCCGTTGCCGCCTCCAGCACTGACCCCTATGCCGAACCCCTCTCCGGTGACGTAATCCCCGCCAGCGACCCACCCAGCCTCGACCGCTACCGCCAGTTTTGGAAAATCCCTTTTTTGATCGGCCTGGCCTTTTTGGTGCTGTTTGGCTTTTGGCTGCGCGCCATTTACCTTTCTTCCGAGGGTGCGATTACCTTTGGTTTCATCTGCATCTGGAGCTTTTTCATGCTCGCTTTTCTGGCGACCTTGCTGGCCTTTTTCAGCCGCCGTGCTGCCTGGCTGCATGTGCGCGTGCAGGAGAAAGAGGGGCATCGCATTGCCATTAGCCTGCCATTGCCCCTGGGTCTGGCAGGTTGGGGCATTAAAGTAGCGCACGGTTTTGTAGATGAAAAGACACGCAGCCAACTGGACATGGCCGAAGCCTTTTTAGCCGCCGCCAAAGAGGAACTCAAACAGCCCGGCGCCCGCCCCATGACCATTGACGTAGACGACGATGATGGCGACAAGGTGCAAGTGTATATCGGGTAATCATTTGCAGGTAATTTGACACGTGACACAAGAGTAAAATGGCCGCGAAGAAGTTACTCATTCTGTTTGGGCCGCCGGCAGTGGGCAAGATGACGGTGGGGCGGGAACTGGGGGCGCTGACGGGTATGAAGTTGTTCCACAACCACATGACCATTGAACTGGTGCTGCCCTTTTTTGAATTTGGTTCGCCGCCTTATGTGCGGCTGGTGGAAACGTTCCGGCGTATGATTGTGGAAGAGGTGGCTCAAAGCGACCTGCCAGGGCTGATTTTTACTTTTGTTTGGGCGCTAAACCTGGAAAGCGACCGCCGATATTTGCAGAGTATGGCTGATATTTTTCGCCAGCAGGGGGGCCAGATTTATTATGTGGAATTACAGGCCACGCTGGAAGAGCGACTGGCGCGGAATAAGACAGAATTCCGTCTGTCGCAAAAGCCGAGCAAACAGAATGTGGTCTGGTCAGAGCAAAACTTATTGGAACTGGACGCCAATTACCAGTTGAATTCGGACGGCGATCTGGTGGTGGATGGGCAGTATTGGAAGCTGGATAATACGCACCTGTCACCGGCAGAGGCCGCCCGGCAAATTGTGGCCCACTTTGGTTGGTGATCTGATCCGCGAAGGCGCATGAAGAGATGCGGACGCGAAGAAGCGCGAAGGGAACAAAAAAACATGGCGAATGTGATAGATAAAGGGTTGTTTTTAGAGGATTTGCGGGCGAAGATTCAGGAGAATGGGGAGGCGGTGGCGCAGTTTCAGCCGCTGACGCTGGCGCAATTACAGTGGCAGCCGAATGCAAATGAGTGGAACATCCTGCAATGTTTTGACCATCTAAACCTGACGCATGATTATTACACGCCGAAAATTGAGGCGGCGCTGGCAGCGCCGCAGCCGGTTCTGGCACGGGATGTGTACCAGCCCTCGTTTTGGGGGCGCATCTATATGTATTTTTCGTTCAATCCCCGGTACAGCTTTCCGGCGGCGGCGGAGATTGCGCCGGACACGGCCGTACCCCTGGACGCCACCACCTTCAGCCACTACCTGGCCCGCCAGGAACTCTTTCTCGATTTCCTGGAACGAGTAGCAGAAGTAGACCTGAAACACACCCGCATTCCCATCGCCAGAGGCGTGAACTTTAACCTGGGCGATTGCCTCAAAATCCTGGCTTACCATGACGCGCTGCACATCGGCCAGGCGCAGCGCGTCCTCGCCAGCGCCAGTGAACAGAACGTGTGAGGCAGCGCCAGGCAAGGGGCGGTACGGCGTTGACTAACCAAAACGGTTCTGCCCCTTGCCTGGCGCCCCCACTCACCCCTTCACCTGCTCACCCCAAACCATACAAGTGGAGGAATCAGGCGCGCTGCCTGTTCGGGCGTGGCTGTGTCTGTTAACACGGCCGTAACCTGCTCCTCGGTGAAATAGCGTTGGTCGGCCAGCCTGATGGGGCGGGCAAAGGGGAAGGCGATGCGCATGGGGTTGCCCAGTTCACGGGGCAGTGTTTGCCAGAAACCATCTCTTTCGGCCACGGACGGCCGTGCCGGAATCAGGCGAAATTGTGCCCGCAAGGGCGAATAACTGAGGAAACGCAGCCATTCCCACACCGCACGGGGATTTTCCGCCTGCTGACTGATGAAATGGCCGGACACATGCAGCGGCGTCATGCCATCAAACTGGCTGGAACCGGGAAAGAGCGTCACGCCCAGAGGGGCCAGCAGCCGTTGGAACTCATAGCGGCGTGGCACATCCACCCAGATGACGGCGCGGCGGCGGGCGGACTGCCAGTTGAGCAGTAAATTTTCCCGCTCCCGGTTGGGGATTTCCGTCAGGTTGGGCATTTGCCCGCGCTGCCCGGCCATGTCCAGATACCAGGTGAGGGCGGCACTGACGGCCGTGTCCGTCAACGGCCGTTCACAGCGAATGGCTGCCGGTTCGTTACAGTCGTTTTCCCAATTGTAGGCATAGGAAAAGAGGGTGTCGTTGCCGGGGTCTAAAAAGCCCCAGGAAGGATAGTCGGCCGCGTAAGGTTTGGCGGTGATGAGCATGTCCCGGCGCATCTCGTCCCACGTCCAGCGTGGTGATGGTTCCGGGTATTGCGCTCGTCGGTAGGCGGCCTTGTCGTAAAACAGCACCGGCATTTCGGCGGCGTAGGGCAAAAACCAGGTACGGCCGTGCCATCCCCCCCCCTGCCAGATTTGCTCATAAAAGTCGCCAGGGGCAAAGCCGGGATCGGTGCGGGCATAATCGGTCAGGTCTACAATTTGCCCGGTTGCCAGCAGCGCTTCGGTCAGCGGAAAGGCCGCACCATCATAAGTTAGCAGTTCGGTCGGCGTGGGATCAGCCAGAGGCACAATTTCCACCTGGATGTGGGGATAACGCAGCATGAAAAAAGCGGCGGCCATTTCATAATTGGTCATCTGGACAATGTCTGGGGGCACGGCAAAGCGGATGGTGGTGGGCGTCAGGTGGGTTCGCAAGCGGTGGCGCAGTTCGTCCCAAAAGAGGTCGGCGGGCTGCCCGGCGGCGTCTAGCGCCAGCAGGCGGGGGGAGGGGATGTGCAGGCGGTCAGGCACGGCCGTGTCCGACCAGTCCGGCGTCAGGGCCAGTGTCAGCGGCAGGGTGTCTGTCAGGCAGCCCACAGCGCACGTTTCGGCAATGACCGTTCCGGCAAAGGCGGCGATTTCCTCTGCCCAGAGAGCATCTACTTCCATGTAATCCAACTGTCCCCAGATAGTTTCCAGGCGAAAGTTGCGGCCCCAATAGGTGGGGTCAGTGGCGGTGTGTTGCAGACGGCCGTTGACCGGCTGGAAGAAAGCGATTTGCTGGTAGCTCTGCCCGGTTGCCACGGCCGTCCAGGTGATATTGGCCCAGAGCGTTTCGCCTACATGTGTCACCTTTGTCACCTGCCGGTCGGCGCGGGTGCGGGCCACGTTGCCGGGGTGCAGTTGGGTGGCAAACCAGGCAGGGTCGGCGGTTTGCAGGGAGAAAAAGAGGTCGCCATCGCCATGGTGTACGGCCGTCTGTTCCAAATCCAACACCGCCTGTACCTGCTGGCGCAACGCGGCCTGCGCGCGATGCAGTTGCCAGCGGGCCGCTGCCCAACCACCCACCAGCAATACCAGGAGAAAGATGGTCAGGAGCCAGAAATAGGGGGAACGGCCGTGTCGCCGACCCGCCTGGTTCCAGCCAGCCGGGTCATTGTCATCTTCGTCTACCTGCCAGTGAAATTGGTTGCGCATGAGTTGTCCGGGTCCGGTGGCAGGTTGCAGGTGATCACTTGCCACCTGCCACCCGCCACCCGGTCGGGTATAATCCGTTTCATTAAACCATAAGTTTGAGGATTGTAAACCCATGGCTGGAAAGAAGAAAAAGTTGTCCCGGCGGGAGCAAAAGCGACTGGAGCAGCAGAAAAAGAACCGGGTACGCCGCCGTACCGGCTGGCAAGAACCGGAAACACCGGAAATGAACTGGCAATTGTTGGAGGATTTACGGCCGTTTCTGAACCGCCCTGATCTGGAAAAAGGATTGATAGCGCTGATGGAACTGGCCGCAGACAGTGACAACCTGGTAGATGAACCGGAATTTACCTCCCTGTTTTTCTCGCCAATTCAATCCATTATGCTTTTTGCGGCTGTGATGGAAGAACAGAACCTCCTGGCCGATGATTATTTTACTTTGGATGAAGAGGTGCGTACTGAAAAATTCTTTGAGGTCGTGGAAGAAATTTTGCCCCAACTGTTTACTGAAGAGTTTCGGCAAACCTTCATAGAACGTTGTGAAACGGCGCGCACCCGCTTTCGCAACGAGGGTAATGAACAGAAACTGTGGCAGACCAGCGCCGCGCAGTTCGTCCTGGAGATGAAAGGGGATGAGGGAACAGAGTTTTATCCCGGTTTGCTGCATATGATTGCCAGCAAAAGCGTTGAGGCAGGCCCGTTGATGATTAGACCTGACGATGAAGAAGATGAGGCCGCGGTTGACGAAGAGGCGATGGAACAAAAAATTGATGAAATCCCTGGTCTTCATGATTATTTGAATGAGGTGATGCGGGCAGCCCAGGAGAGATTTGTCCATGAGATGCTTGATGGAGACCTCTTGTTCCACCTGTTTACGAACGCCGAACTTGAAGAGGCAATAGAACTAACGGAACAAGAAGAAGTTGACACGCTTGAGGTAGTGGGCGACTTTCTGACTGGGATTTTAACCGAACAACGCCGCACAGAAATGGGGGAACGTCTGGACGAGGTCATCGCTGATTTGCCGGAGCATTTGGCCGGCACCGCCTTATTCTTGAAAGATATACAGGATGGTTTGCCAGAACTGGCGCCGCAGACAGCTTCTTGGGCTGCATTGGTGGCGGCATTGATAGGTGAAATGAATACTTATGACCCGGATTAATATGGTCTGGCTGGGATGCTGGCTGACGGCCGTGGCCATCCTCCTCCTTTGCCAGACCTGGCCCCTTGCCGCCCAAACAGAGCCTACCCCTACCCCAGACCGGCTGGCCGCCCCGCCCACTGTGCCCGCGCCCACGATGGCCGACGATGGCGCGCAGCTTTACTGGCTGCACTGCCAGCCCTGCCACGGCGACCGGGGCCAGGGCCTCACCGATGCGCCGGACGATGAATGGCGGGCGCAGTACCCACCGGAGGATCAATACTGTTGGAATTCGGGCTGCCATGGCGAACGGCCGTATGAAAATGGCTTCACCCTGCCCCACCAGATACCGGCGCTGGTGGGCGGCGATAGTCTGGCTAATTATGCCACCATGAGTCAGGTCTACGCCTTTATGCGGGCGGCCATGCCCCGGCAGGTTCCCGGCAGCCTGAGCGACGCCGAATATCTGGCGATTGCTGCCTTTCTGGCGCGGGCGCGGGGCCTTTCAGACGGCGTGGCTCTGACGGAGGCCGATTTGTCAACAATCGTTCTCAACCCGGCGTATATGGAAGTGACGGCAGCAGATGGGGGGGCTACGGCCGTGCCTGCTGCCCCTCCTGCGCCGACCCCGGAACCGGCGGCTGCCACCGTCCGTGCGGAATGGCTGGCGGGGGGGATTGTGATTTTATTATTGTTTTTAGGAGGTGTGTTATGGCTTCGACACAGCCGCTAAACAAACCTTCCATCCTGGACACGCCAGAGACAAACCAACTGCCCGGTTACGGCCGTGTTGCCTTCTTGAACGGCTTTTTAATTGGGCTGGCGGTGTGTGTGGGATATTGGGGGCCAAAGCTGGCCGAATTACATGATCTACCGGGCCGTTATGTGTACAGCGGCGTTATTGTCTCCTCGTTCCTCATCATTTTGCTGTGTACGCTGGTGAGTTGGTTGACGGCCCGCCTGAATAATGGCCTGGTGACGGTGTTGAGCTGGCTGGTTACGGCCGTACTCATCACCCTGATCTTCGGTTACATCCCGGCGCTCACCTTCAACTGGCTGGTGTGGCTCAACGATACGCCTTTCCGCGGCCTGCCCGTTTACCCGGTTCCCGCCCGCAGCAGTTGGTGGGCTTTCCCGGTAGCCGGGATGCTGCTTATATTTCTCCTGTTTGTTTTGGCGATCTTGCAAGAATTACGGTTAGGACGGGCTTATAACCAGCTTGGCCCGCAGGGGCGGCTGAGTGGGTGGGTATTTATGGCGCTGCTGCTGCCGATATTGTTGGCCGGTTGGGGCGCTTACGCCATGCCCGACCATATGGGTAATGCCCCGCGCCAGGCCATGCGCTTTGTTTACCAGGGCATTGAAACAGTGCGTGAGTATGATGGGGATTTGTTCGCCCTTTCCAAACAAGAAGGCTTTAACTACAGCGCCCTGAACGGGGTGCGTGAGCAACTGGAAGGGCCATACACCCTGCTGGTGGGCGAGGTAGACCCGGAGGGGCTGATCATTACCGTGGTGGCATTGTTTGACAGCGGCGTCTGGCTGCAATGCCAGGTGTATGCCAGTGAAGTGCAGGCCAACTACCTCAGTTTTTGCGCGGATGCCTCACGGCCGTATACCGATGGTTTTTACACGCTGCTCACCGGCGCGCCGCTGCCGGAAGATTGCACCCCACGCTGCCTGCCCCAGGCAAATGAAAGGTGGCGCGCCTGGCTGCAAGCCCGCGCTCCCCGCTTTGGCGATGAGCGACCCCAATTCACCCACCTGGCGCAGCAGGGCAGCTATGTGTGGATGCGCGCCGCCGCTGCTGATGGCGACTATGCCATTGACTGCCTCTTTAGCGGGCTGCGGCAGGTGCAGTTGCAGGAATGTGTGGAAACCGCTGATTAACCGTTTGTAGTAGGCGATTCATCGCCGTCAAAAGGCGATAAATCGCCTACTACGAACCGAGGAGAAGACAATGCATTCGTTTTGGACTTATGTCCTGCGCCGGTTGTTGGTGATTCCGGTGACATTGCTGATTGTGACGGCCGTGTTATATGCCCTGCTCATGGTGGCCTCACCAGAGGAACGGGCCACCCTCTACCTGCCACCCAACCAGCCGCGTGTGATGTCCCCGGAAACATACGAAAACATCATCAACCGCATCATTACCGAAAATGGGCTGGATGACCCCTACCCGGTGCAGTACGGCCGTTGGGTCATCAGCTTGCTGCAGGGTGAATGGGGCTACAGCCCGCTTTACGGCGCGCCCGTGTTGGAACTGCTGCGCCAGCGCACCCCGGCAACACTGGAAATTGCCTTTTATGCCCTGCTGCTGCTCATCCCCCTGGGGTTGATGAGTGGGCTGCTGGCCGGTTGGCGCCCCGACCGCTACTGGGATCGTTTGTTTCGGACGCTGGCTTATGTGGGCGGTTCCATCCCCTCCTTTATTTTAGGGCTGTTTCTGCTTTCCATTTTTTACGTAGGGCTGGGCTGGTTCCCACCGGGACGGCTTTCGGCCGTGCAACTTTTGTTGGGGGCAGGCAATTTTGAGCAATACACCGGCTTTTTGACGCTCGATGGGCTGCTCAATCGCCGTCCCGACATTACCCTGGACGCTTTTCGTCACCTGGTGCTGCCGGTTGTGACCCTGTCTGTGATGTATTGGGCCACACTGGGGCGCATTACCCGCGCCGCCACCATGGACGAAACGGGCAAGGATTACATTCTGGCGGCTCATGCACGGGGATTGCGCCATCGCCGCATCATCTGGCGGCATACGCTGCGCAATGTGCTGGTCCCCGGTTACACCAGCATGGCGCTGGCTGCCGCTTCCGTCATTACCGGCGCTTTTGTGGTAGAGGTTGTGTTCGGTATCAAAGGTTTATCTGAACTGATTGTGCGCAGCATGAAGGCGACGCCGGATGCGGCGCTGGTCATGGGGCTGGCTGTTTACAGCGTGCTGCTGGTTATCCCGATCATGCTGGTCTTGGATATGCTGAAGGCGCTGGCGGACCCCCGTCTGCGGGAAGAGAGTGATGTGGTGGAGGTATCCCCATGATTCAATGGCGTTATTTCTGGCGTAAGAAGGCCAACTGGCTGGCACTGCTGCTGATTTCGTTTTTTGTGTTCACGGCCGTGGCCGCCCCCTGGCTGGCGCCCCCACCCGATCCGGAAAACCCTTTGCCGTTTAAGGGGGTAGGGCGGTCCTTTAACCGTCTTCCTCTCCCGCCGACGGCTGAAAATTGGTTGGGCACTATTCCCCAAATTGATACACTCCCTTTGTTTGGCGTTGCCCCAGGCCAGGACGCCTACCATGAGTGGGATGTGTACTATACCATGATTTGGGGCGCACGTTCGGCGCTGCGCTTTGGGCTGGTGGTGACGGTGATTACGGCCGTGATCGGCATTACCATTGGCGCCCTCAGCGCCTATTGGGGAGGCCGCGCCAACCGGGCGCTGATGAGCATCACCGACGCCTTTCTGGCCTTTCCCCTCATTGCTGCCTTGTGGGTGATTCAACGCACGCTGTTCAGCCAGGTACTCGCCTTTTTCCCCACCCCGGAAACCTGGAGCTGGTGGGAACATGTGCTGGTAGAGTTTAAGATCAACCCCATCATGCTCACCCTCATTCTCTTTGCCTGGATGCCCTATGCGCGTATGACCAATGCCACCGTCTCCCAACTGCGCCAGACCGAGTATATTCAGGCGGCCATTGCCCTGGGCGCATCTGGCCCGCGCCTGCTGCGCCGCCACCTGCTGCCCAACGCCCTTTCCCCGATCATCGTGATGATGGCGCGGGATGTGGGCGGCATGGTGGTGTTGGCCGCCACCTTTGTTTTTATCGGTTTTGGTGGGGATATTGCCTGGGCGATTATGCTGGTAGCCAGCCGTGATTTTGTCATTGGGCTAAACGGCAACCCATTTATCTACTGGTGGTCTTTTGTGCCCGTGGCCGTGGCGCTGACGCTGTTTGCGTTGGGTTGGAATTTGTTGGGTGATGGGCTGAATGAGGCCATGAACCCCCGCCGCTCTCGCAGCAATTTGCGCTGAGAGGGAAAAGGGCTTTTAGGAAAGTGATATGAGCAAACAGTTCATTACCATTGCCGGGAACATTGGCGCGGGCAAATCTACACTGGTTAGTCTGCTTACAGAACGGAACGGGTGGGAACCGGTCTTGGAAGCGGTGGCCGAAAACCCCTATCTGGCCGACTTTTACCAGGACATGCCCCGCTGGAGTTTTCAGTCGCAGGTCTTTTTCCTCTCGCGGCGGCTGCGGCAGCACCATGACCTGCTGCAACAAACGAACTCCATCATTCAAGACCGCAGTGTGTATGAAGACGCCGAGATTTTTGCGCGCAACCTGTACCGGCAGGGGCACCTTAGCACCCGCGACTGGCATTGTTACTATGATCTGTACCAGACGATGGCCACGCTGTTGACGCCGCCGCACCTGGTCATTTATCTGCGCACGGCCGTGCCCACTCTGCGCCGCCGCATCATTCAGCGCGGCCGCGACTATGAGCAGGCCATCAGCGACGACTACCTGCACCAGTTAAACGAATTGTATGAAGCCTGGATTGATGGCTTTACCCTCAGCCCCGTCTTAACCATTGAAACCGACAACCTGGATTACGTGCAATACGCCGACCACCTGGACCAAATCTGGCAAAAAATCCTGCACCGCCTCCAGGGGCGGGATGTGCTGACGCTGTAATGGGGAAATTGGCCGCGCCAATTTCCCCATTACAACATTACGCCCGGCGGTAGCGCAGATGCACCGCGCCCAGGTGAATTTCGTCGCCGTCTACCAGTTGGATGCCGTATTCCGGCACCTGCCGCTCGTTCACAAAGGAGCCACTGGTGCTGTTTTCGTCAAAGAGGCGGTAATCCGCGCCTTCGCGCTGCAAATTGGCGTGCAGGCGGGACATGGTGATGTCGTTCTCAAAGGCAATTTCACACTGCGCCGGGCTGCGACCAATGCGAATGAGCGTGCCGTGCAGGGGAATGGGTGTTTCCATACGCGACACCGATTCCAGCACATCCAGATAGCCGGTCACGGCCGTAGGCTGCGAAACCGGCCCCGCCTGCCCTATATCCGTAATGGTGGTCGTTGGCCCGCCGCGGCGGCGCGAGCGGCGGCGACCCCCTTCCCGTTTACCCAATAATCCGGCAAACACTCCGCGCTGCCACAAAAAGAACAAACCACCGCCAATCAGGGCCAATACCAACAAAAAGGCGAACAGGCGCGCCAGAAAGCGGGCAAACTGATTGCCGCCATCTAAAGTCGAGGGCACATCGCGCCGCCCTTCATTGACGGTGAGGAGTACCGTAGGGCTGGTGGCGCGCATACCCTGGCTGTCTAGCACCACCACTTCCAGCGTGTTGTTGCCATAGGTCAGGTTATTCACTTCGGCCACAAATTCACTTAGACTGGCAACCGGAATTTCAAAGGGGCGGGCGGTATCATTGTTGACGATAAGCTGCGCCGCTTCGATGGTGCGCGTTTCCCCATCCAGCCAGGAAACCTGCGTTTTCAACCGCAGGCGCACCGGGTCTTCCAGATTGGGTAAAGAAATAGAGCGGGATTCCGGCGGCAGATCAATGAGCACACTGGGGATGTTGTAGGGGATGGTGACCTGAGATTCGGCCGTGACCCAGGGGCGGTCTGTCAGAGCAACTGTGATGGGGAAGGTTCCGCCGTCCAGGTTTAGGGCCTGGTAACGAATACGCGCCTGATCGCGGAAACCGGCGATGCGGTTCCAGATGAGGGGCAATTCGGCGGTATTGTTGAGCTGCACCGCCACACCGCCGGTAGCCGCTGCCAGGCCAGCCAGATAACTTTGCCCTGGCTCGCTGTTGCCGATGTCGCTGTTATCCAGCCAGACAGTGTGAATGGGAATGCCCAGTTCGGCGGCGCGGCGGCTGACGGCGTCACCACTGGCGCTGCTGAGGGCGTCGGTGCCGTCGGTCATCAACACCAGGTGGATGGGCATATCTGGGTTGGGGCGCAAGTTGGCGCTGTTTTCCAGCACGTTCAAGGTACTGTCATACAAGGCGGTGGCGCCGGCGACCGGATTGAGCGGCTCGGCAAACAGGTTGCGCACGCTGTTGTGGAAATTGGTAGGGGCCAGCAGTTCAATCGGTTGGGAGGGGGTGATTTCGTACACGGCCGTGTAATCCACCTGCTCCATCATATTGCCGGGACTGGCATACTGGTTGATCGCCTCTTGCAGGGCCGGTAGCTGCCCGGCGACGCCGGTGGGAATATCAATCAGGAAGATGGTCAGCGTGCCCGTGCGGTGCGCCCCCTGATAGTTGATGGGGCCAACCGGCTGCCCGCCATGTTGAATGGTCAACGTTTCCCGCGCCAGGTCGAGCGGGTTGCCCTGGGCGTCACGGCCGTACAGCCGCACTTCAATCGCCGGTAAACTTTCGGCGCTGGCGCCGGTAATCGTTAGCCGTTCCACCGGCGTCGCTTCGCCCTGCTGCGCCTGCAACGGCACGGCCGTTAGCAGCAGGCCCACCAGCGCCGCCAGCAAGAGCAATAATCGGTAATTGATAAGTGGCAATTGGTAACTGGTAATTGGTAATCGAGATTTGCCCATGTTCACGCCTTTTTCTCATTATCCCGGTGAGTAATTCCCCCCTGGTACGTCCATGTTATAATAACAAACCGTGCCCATAAAGTAAACATAAAGCATAATGGGCGGAGGGGGAACGGTGATCCGTAATCGGTGATCCGTAATCGGTAATCGGTGATGGGTAATGTAAATTGGGTAAGATGAGAAGACGAGTGGTTGTTGCTTTATTGTGTTGGTTGTTGTTCACGGCCGTGCCTCTCCTGGCGCAGGGTGTTGACCTGACGTTGGGTGAACCGGATACGTCTGCCTTTCCGACGGTGCGTGTCAACATGCGCGCCGTGAATGCCGCCGGTACGCCGCTGACCACTGCCGAACTGAGCAACCTGCGCCTACGTGAAAACGGCGTGCCCATCAGCGACTTTGACGTGCGCTACGTGCCGGTGGGCAGCGACATTGTTTTTGTCATTGACGCCGACGAGACCCTGCTGCTAACCGATGGGGATGAGGTGAGCCGACTGGATGAAGTGAAAGAGATCATCGGCCGTTATGCCACCCGTTTTATGAGTCCTTCCGGGCTGGATCGGGTTTCGGTGATTGTGCCCAATCGCACCAATACACGCAGCGAATTCCTGGTGCGTGATGCCACAACGCCAGAAGAAGTCATTAACGCTTTAGCCGCATATGAGCCCCAAACTTTGGCTGAGAATGGGCCGGTGAACCAGCAGATACTGGATGCTGTTGATCACATCACCGAGTTAAACGACAACGGCCGTTACCAATCCATCTTCCTGCTCAGCGAAGCGCGCCGCCTGAATGAGTTTCTGGATTATCCGGCGCTGACGGCGGCAGCGCAGGCGGCCAATGTGCCCGTTTTTGTGGGCATTTTGGGGCCAGAAGCCAGCCTGGAAGATATTGGCAACGCCTCGGCGTTGGCCGGGCCGACGGGTGGTTTGCATGTGCATGTGCCTCGCCCAGAACGGGCCGACGCCATTTTTTTGCGCTGGCAGCAGGAAGGCAACCGGCCACAAATTAGCTATCGCTCGCTGTTGCGCAGCAGCGGCGTCTATCCATTGACGGTGAACCTGGGCACGGTCACGGCCGTGACCGATATGAACCTGACCATTGAACCGCCCACGGCGGCTATTGCGCTGGGGCGGACGATCATTCGCCGGGTGGGTACGGCTGAAGATACGCCGCTGACGGAGCTTCAGCCCACCAGCCAGCCGGTGCCGGTGCAGATTGAATGGCCGGACGGCCGTGCCCGTCGCCTGGCAGAAGTGGCCTTCCGCGTGAACGGTGTGTTGCAGCCGCAATTGACCACGCCGCAGCCGGATGAAACGGGTTTACTGCGGCTGGATTGGCCGGTGCAAAACGCCGATGTGGGCGTCTATGAACTGGCGGTGACGGTGACGGATGAACTGGGGTACACGGCCGTGTCTGACCCGGTGATTGTGACGGTGGTGGTGGAACGGCCGTTGCCGCCCACCCCCGTTCCCGCGCCGACGCCCACGCCGCCGCCGGTAGCGCAAATGGCCGACGAACTGACGGCCTTGCCGCAAAGCACCCTGCTCCTCATCCTGGCGGGGTTGGGGCTGATAGGATTACTGCTGGTGATGCTGCGCGTGTATCGGCGGTATCGGGAACGGGTACTGCTCGACACGGCACGCGCTGGTCGCCGGGCAGCCTGGCAGCAGGCGCAGGCGGATAAAGAGGCTGACGCTGCCGATGAAGAACCCCTACCATTGACGCTGTTGTGGTTAGATGAAGCAGCCGCCGTGAAACAAGAATTTGCCATTGAGCCAGACACAGTAACGTTGGGCCGGGCGGAAATGGCGGGGCAAATTACATTGGCCGACCGTTCCGTTTCGCTGCTTCATGCACGAGTGCGCTGGCGCAACGGCCGTTACTGGCTGTATGACGAAGGCAGCGAAAACGGCGTCTTTTTGAACCATGAACGGCTGGGCCTCAGCCCCCGCCCCCTGGCTGATGGCGACCTGATCCAGCTAGGCCGCATCTCCCTGCGCGCCCGGATTGGCGAGCAGGAAGAGGGTGAGCAGGTGAAGGGGTGAGCAGGTGAGCAGGTGAAGGGGTGAAGGGCTAAAGGGCCGACAAACGGTCAAGTCCCCCCCTTCCTAATTCATAATTCCTAATTCATAATTTCCCCACAAGGAGACACATTGAAACCATTACGCGCGATTGTATTTGATATGGATGGTCTGATGGTGGACAGTGAACCGCTGTCCCGGCAGGCGTGGGATGAATTTTTACGGCCGTATGGCGGCCAGATCAGCGACGCCATGCAAAGCCAGATCATCGGCCTGCGCGCCGACGTGAGCGCCCCACTTATCCGTGAAGCATTCAACATTCCCCTGAGCGTGCCGGAGATCATCGCCCAGCGGGCGGCCATTTATAGCCGTATCCGGGCGCAGGGTGTGCCGGTCATGCCTGGGCTGGTGGAACTACAAGCAGCCATTGCCGCCCGGAACATACCCTGGGCAGTGGCCTCCTCCAGCGGCTGCCGCCATGTGCAGGAAATTCTGGCGCAGTTGAAGCTGACCGACACGGTCTATGCCACTGCCTGCGGCGACGAGGTGGCGCACGGCAAACCGGCCCCCGACCTTTATTTGCTGGCGGCGGCGCGCTTAGGCATTGACCCGGCCGATTGCCTGGCGTTGGAAGATTCCGCCCCTGGCAGCCAGGCCGCCATCGCCGCCGGCATGACGGTGATTGCCATTCCCAACGGCCACACGGCCGATGCGGATTTTAGCTATGTCCACTTCGTGTACACCTCGCTGTACGAGGTGGCGGCGTTGCTAGACGAGTGGATGGGGTGAGCAGGTGAACAAGTGAGCAGGTGAGGGGGTGAAGGGGTGAAGGGGTGAAAGTGCAGCAAAAGCCCCTTCATAATTCCTAATTCCTAATTCATAATTCGGCCTATGACGATTAACCAACCCACCATCAGTAATGGCGACATTGCCCGCCCTACCTATCTGGAAATCAACCTGACGCAGTTGACGTACAATTACCGGGCCATCCAGCAGGCCGTAGCCCCTGCCGCCGTCATGCCCATCCTCAAAGCGAACGCCTACGGGCATGGAATGGTGGAAATAGCCCGCCATCTGAGTTCGCTGGATGTGCCATATGTAGGCGTTGCTTTTTTGGAGGAAGGGATTTTGCTGCGTCAGGCGGGTATCCAGACGCCCATCCTGGTGATGGGCGGCATTATTGGCAACCAGATTCCCATCTTCTTGCAATACAACCTGACGATCACTGCCTCTTCGGTGGAGAAGTTACAGCAAATTGACATGGCTGCCCGGCAAATGAGGGTGCGCGCTAAAGTACACCTGAAGATTGACACCGGCATGGAGCGCATTGGCGTGCATTATTACAGCGCCGCCACGTTGCTGGAAGCGGCGTTACAATGCCAGCATTGTGATGTGGAGGGCATTTACTCCCATTTTGCCAATGCCGACGCCGCCGATTTAAGTTCGGCGGCAGTGCAGTTGGCGCGGTTTGAGCAGGTATTGGCGTTTTATGGGGAACGGGGTCTGCCGCCGCCCCGACTGCGCCACATGGCTAATTCGGGCGGTATTTTGCAATTACCAGGCAGCCATTTGGACATGGTGCGGGCGGGTATTTTGCTGTATGGCGTCTATCCTTCGGCGGAGGTGGCGCGGACGGTGGCGGTACGGCCGTGCCTCAGTTGGAAATCGCGGGTGGTGTATTTCAAGGTGGTGCCGCCGCAGCACCCGGTCAGTTATGGCTCTACCTGGCAGAGCGACCACATGGTGCGGGTGGTGACGGTGCCGGTGGGTTATGGCGATGGCTACTTCCGGCGGATGTCTGGGCAGGCGGAGGTGATGATTCACGGCCGTCGCTACCCGGTGGTGGGCCGCATTTGTATGGATCAACTGATGGTCAACATTGAGTGGGATTCGGCGTATAACAATGACGAAGTGATTTTATTGGGCGAATCAGCGGGGGTGGTTATCACCTGTGAGGAATTGGCTGAATGGGCGGACACCATTCCCTACGAAATTTTGACCAACATCAATACCCGTGTGCCGAGAGTTTATTTGGAATAAGAAAGACCCTAAGGGTTTCAAAAACCCTTAGGGTCTACGAATTGCTCCATAAAAGCGTTCACCCCCGGCCAGGAGGGAGAACCGGGGGTGAACACTTCTTTTGGCGACTTCATGTAAGAGGATAGCCCATTATTCTAAGCTCAAGCTAAATTGCACATAAGCAAACTATTAGGAGTGTGTGGGGTGTGGGCTGCGATTTTCTATCGCTGACAGCACATGATACAAGTGTTCCCGCAGCGGTTTAATCTGCCACAGGTTAGAGATGTGGCTGCCGGGGATGAGGCGCAACGGCCGTGTCCCAAACAATGGCGCGTGGTGTTCCTGGCGAAAAAAGAGGTCTTGCGCCCCCAACAGTGGGTAAACATCGGCGCCGTTAATGCGCTGGTAATACGGTGTGAAATCTAACAGGGTTAACAATTCGTTGTGTGAGATGGTCAACGGCCGTGCCACCAGTTCGGCAATATCCCATATGGCCTGCCCGATGTTTGGCGAAGAGAGCATGGGGATGACGGCCCGGCTGCGTTGAAAGACGCCCTCATATAAAACGCTGGTAATGCCGCCCCAACTGACGCCTGTTACCACCGTATAAGCCGTCCCCTGCCCGGTAAAAAAATCTTGCACCAGTTCCATGATGCGCAGTGAACCGGCCAACATCTGGTAGATGCTTTGCAGGGATTCAAACCCTTTATCCAGCGGATCACGCCAGTTGGCGTGGTAAGGGGCCTGGATGAGGACGCGGTGCATGGGGAACGGGGTGGCACGGCCGTTGCCAAACAAGCGCCGCCACGAACTATCATACGGGTATTCACCCAGCCCATGATGGTAAATGAGCAGTGGCGCTTCCGGGTCGGCCGCCAGATGCACTTTGACGCGACAGGCGATTTCGCCGCTGGGGGTGTGCAGCCAGATGGGGTGAACGCCGGGGGCTGCCAGTTGGGTCACGGCCGTTTTCACCCCATTCACTTCCGTCCCGGCGAGCACGGCTTCAAAAGAGAGCGAGGTCTGGTAGGAACCTTCCAGCGAGGCGGGAATACGCCGGTTCATGGCGTGCAGGGCAACTTTATCGGCAAATTCAGCAATATCCGGGCGCATGAGGAGACTGTAGGATAACGGCCGTGCCCCGGCAACAAGTTATTACCCATTGCTCACAAACAGCCATCAGTTACACGTGCCAGGCTGCCAGCAATTGTTGGCAGCCTGATTAACAACCCGCCACCTGCCACCTGCCACTTGCCACCTGCCACCATCCAGCTACACTTCCCCCCCATGTCTAAATCACCTCGCTCCCAACTCCTGACACAATTAGGTCTCATGTCTCTGGCCCGGCTCTGTTTGAATACCGGGTTGCGTATGGTCTACCCCTTTGCGCCTGCTTTTGCTCGCGGCCTGGGCGTGCCCATTGAGGCCATTTACCAGCTCATTGTCATTCGTAGTTTTGCCGGGTTTCTGAGTCCGCTGTTTAGCCCATTGTCGGAGCGGTACGGCCGTGTACCCGTCATGACCGGCGCCATGCTCATGTTTGGTTTTGGTTGTCTGGTCGTTGCTGTCTGGCCTACGTATGCGGCATTGGGGATCACACTTTGTCTGATTTCCCTAGCAAAAATCATCTATGACCCGGCCATGCAATCTTACATCGGCGAACGAGTTCCCTATGCCCAACGTGGCAAAGCTATCTCCATCACCGAGCTATCCTGGGCCGGCGCGTTGTTGATCGGCGGCCCGGTTCTCAGCCTGACAATTGCCCGCCAGGGCTGGCTGGCCCCCTTCTTCTGGCTGGGCATATTGGGCATTTTGGCGGCGTTGGCTGTCTGGCGTGGCATTTCACGCACCCATGCTCCCGCTGCCGGTGGCGCGGTCACATTGCGGCAAACAGCCAGCATCATCCGCCGCCACCGTGTTATCTGGGCAGCGATGGCCTATATCACCCTGACGATGACGGCCAGCGAAACGCTGCTCATTGTCTTTGGCGACTGGATGGAAAGCACCTTTGGCCTGGGGCTGGTGGCGCTCGGTTTTTCGGCCGGCGTCATTGGCCTGGCGGAGGCCACCGGCGAATTGAGCACCGGCTGGGCCGTAGACCGCTTTGGCAAGCGCTCCATTGTCATTTCCACCGGCCTGCTGAACGCGCTGGCCATGCTGCTGCTGCCCTTTGTTAGTGTCACGTTAGGGTTGGCGCAGATAGCTTATTTTGCTGTCTTTTTCCTCTTTGAAATGGCAATCGTGGGCAGTGTGCCGCTGATGACGGAACTGGTGCCGTCGGCGCGGGCGGTGGTGATGTCGGCCGTTATTGCGGCGATGGCGTTGGGGCGGGTAGCCGGCGCCTGGTTAGGCCCGCAGCTTTTTGCTGCCTGGGGTTTTGCCGCCAATGGAATAGCAGCAGCGGTCATGATGGGGGTGGGTGTACTGATCCTGGCGCTGTGGGTGCATGAGCACAAAGAAGAAAAAAGGGGTGGTTGATCATCAACCACCCCTTTTCATGCGATACAGTTTACGGTTTTAAGATAACAGGCAAGTAGATCAGATAACCATCTACTACCTCGACCACCAGTTCATCTCTGTCAATGCCGCCATCATTGTCGGTTACGGTGAGTATCACTGTATAGACGCCGGTCGCGGTATAGACGTGAGAGGGCGTCAGCGTACCACTGGCGGTGCTGCCATCGCCAAAATCCCACTCAATGGTGTGTGTATCCAGTGAGCCAGGGTCGGTGAATGAGCCGCTAAAGTTGACAGTCTCATCCATGTTTGCTGTGATGTCAGGCCCCGCATTCACCGACGGGGCGACATTCTCTACGGTCAAGCTCAACGACTCAGCATCAAGGCCACCGGCGCTGTCTGTCAGGAAGAGGCCAACCATGTACTTACCGTTATCCAGGTATTGGTGCGAATGGCTAAAGGCTGCCGGTGTGGATGGGTAATTAAAGACCTCTGCCGCCGAGCCATCGCCCCAGACGATAGTCAGGGTAAACGTATCTCCGGCATCTATGTCTGCAAGGGTTCCACTCACCGTCGCCATATCGTTTTCGTCAATGGGTGTGGTGATGTTGGCGTCGTCAATGACTGGCGGGCCATTGAGAACGGGTGTGCCTATCTGCAAACACCAGCCGCCGCCTATACTACCGAGGTCGCCGCCGGTATCATCTGCCACATACAGACTCCACGTGCCATTGGGATCAGTACCGTTGAAGGTAGACAATGTCGTTGCCCCAGACGTGGCAGGG
The DNA here is from genome assembly GCA_035444285.1 of Chloroflexota bacterium. Classification (GTDB taxonomy): domain Bacteria; phylum Chloroflexota; class Anaerolineae; order Promineifilales; family Promineifilaceae; genus CAADGU01. The sequence goes on along the minus strand of DAOMOK010000009.1, from coordinate 235,925 downwards.
GCTGGTGCAGGCAGGTTATCACCGGCTTCGTAGTTGGTCGGTTGGTAGCTGCCGGCGGTTATCTGGCTGCTGTCTGGCGCTGGCCCGGCGGCGCTATCATCGAAGGTGATGTCAATGTTGTTAACATCAGCCGAGCCGCCAGCATCAGATAGAATCATCAGGTTCTGGCCTTGTGGCCCAACAACCAGGATGTCAATATCATCCGGCCAGGTATGGCTCAGGCTGACCAGTGATACGTCAACATCTGTGACAGAGCCGCTGATTCCGCTCACATTTATGGTGGAGGGGTAGGGCGAACCCGGACCGCTTGAGGGAATAGTAACGGCCGTGTCGTTGCAGAATTGCTGGCCAGTGACGAATGCCCAAATAGCTGAACTGCTGCCCGCGCCGCAGGGGTTAGTTGCCTGCACACGCCAGAAATACTGGGTATTAGCGGATAGGCCATTTACTGTGTCATTGGTTCCGGCTACGGTGTTGCTGTGGATGATATTGGTAAAGTTGGCATCGGTAGCCACTTCTATAATATAGCCGGTGGCAGCGGGAATGGCGTTCCAGTTAAGCTGCACGGCCGTACTCACATCGTTGGCGCCATTGGGCGGGGAAACCAGTGTGGGCGCGCCTGGAGCCGTATTTACAACGTTTAAGTCAACATCCAGGTCGCTAGAAGTGACGCCATCGTTACCGTTAATGGTGATGGTGTAGCTGCCAGGGGCAGCGCTGGCTGTGTTGCCTATGGTGAGGGTGCTATTGCCGGGAACGGTGACGACCGGATTGGGGCTGAAGACCGCGGTGGTTCCGGCCGGATGGCCGGCGGCGCTCATCGTCACGCCAGAGATGAAAGCCGCGCCAATGGTAACGTCATAGATGGCGTTATCACCAGTACAGATGCTCTGCGTGGTTGGTGTGGCGCTGAGGAAATTGCAGCTGGGGGGGATGTCAAAGGCGGGTGTGCCATCGTCGCTGCTGCTGCTGCTGCCCTGGCTGGCGCTAAAGCCCAGCCCACGGTCGGCAAATGCGCCCCAGATAGCACACTGGTTCGCGCCACCGGTCAGGTTTACGTCTGCTTGCAGGATGGCATTACGGCCGTCTACAAAACCTGGGTTGCAGGGTTGCAACTTCATCCCATCCATTATCAGCCGGATGGCCAGGTTATTGCCGCCGGTGTTCCAGTCTCCGTAGAAATCGGGGTTAAAGCCATGGTTGTCAACCAGCGCCCAGTACATATCCCAGGTCATGGTGGCCCAGACGAAACCTACGCCGTGGGGGATGGCCATACCGGGGAGGTTGGCATAGGTGTAATTGTTGAGGCCAAAGTCGGTGGAGTAAGGCGCAGGCCGGATACCTTGTCCGGTTACCGGTTGCCCCAAGACGTAGGTGCCAATACCTCGTGAGGTGGGGCCAGTGTCGGTGGACTTGGCCGTTAGCGCCAGCGCCAGCCAGTCGCTCCACCCTTCACCCATTTGCTCGCTATTGCCCAGGCAGCTCACGTTAGCGGGGCCACCGGTCAGGCGGTTGGAGATGCCATGACCATACTCATGGACAATGATGCTGTTCTCCAGGTCGCCATCGCGGCGCGGTGCGGTCTGCGTCCACAGGTACATTTGCATCCGTGGCCGTGAACCGTCAGCGGGGGTCAGGAAGTTGGCGTTGTTCGTGCCGCCGCCGTCTTGCCCTTCAGCGCGGACATCATCGTTGCCTAAACCGCCACGGCCGTAGTTGTTGACCTGGAAGTTGCCGGCAGGTTCTGTGAACCCATGCACATAGAACACATCGTGGATGATGTTATTCCAGTAAAACAGGTTAACGATGGCGGCGTTCACGTAGTTCAGCGGGTCCTGGGTCAGGTCCAGCGGCACCAACGCCCCGGTGAAGTCCAGTGTGGCCCCACCATCCGGCTGTTCACCGGCTTCGGGTGTGCCATCGGCATCCTGATCCTGGTAGGCGCTGACGTTGTTGCCACGAGTAATGGTGAACTCAGCCCCAGCTGCACCGTTGGTATCGTGCCAACCGAAGGGTGATGCCACGGCATGAGCCGGGTTGCTGATGATAACGCGCGGCCCATCATCAGGGTACTCGCTGGGCATCGCGAACACTTCATAGGAATTGGGCGGGGCGGACGGCGAGCTTTGCGCCGGGGTGGTCGCCATTGCGCTGGCTGCTTCGCTGACTTCGTTTGTTTCATCATGGGCATGATCATCAGCCTCGCCGAAGTGATCGCGCTCACCAAAGTGATCATGAATGACGAGGTCTAGCTGATCGAGCAATTCACCACTGACGGCATCTACCAGGAATACCCAGTAGTGTTGGAAATCCAGCGTCTCTACTTGCAGTTCCCAGGCCAACCGCAGGCCAGTTTCGGTCTGGTAGTAAACCAGCCGACCAGGGATAGGCGCAGCGGACACGCCGCCGTCGCTTAAGAGTACCTGGCTATCTGGGCCATCGCCTGCTTTTAACACTGTGAACGGCTGCGCCTGACTCAGGTCGGCAGCGCCAATGGCGGCAACCGCTGCCTGCTCGGCGCTCAATACCGCACTGCGGGTATTGACCACTTGAGCCAGGTTGCCGACGAAGTCGCTGTATAGGTTGATAATGGCGCCATCTCGGGCCACGTGGGCGCTGAGGTTGCCATTAAAGACCTCTTTGCCATCATAGCGTTGGCGCATGTAGATGTGGGTCGTCATGGTATCTGCATCGGTGTATAGGTCAGTGATGACCACATCGGACAGATCTGCCACATTCAGGCCCATGGCAGCCCGGTGGCTGGCTATATAAGATTGAACGATTTCAAGGGGGGAACCGGTGTTGGGGCCGGTCAGAAAAGATACATCACCTGGATGCTGGGCTGATGATGTGGGGTCTTGCTGGTTATCATCAGCCATTTGCACCGACCGGGCGGCGGCGGTGCTGGTCAGACTGACAATGAGTGCCAGGCATAACACAATAAATCCCAATAAAGCTTTTTTTCTCATACTAATGTGGTCTCCTATTTTGAATTTTGTACTATTTTTGACGAGAAAATCTTAGTCGCCTCTTGTCCGTATGCCGTGAAGTACCCGCCCTGGTTTCAACAGAATAGAGACAAGGCAAATAAACTAACTGATTTATTCAGATGGGGGTTTATAGATATTTGAGGTTGGTGGCAGAAAATGGTAAATAAACAATGTGCTGAATTTTCTCTGTGGTGATAGAGGAGTGTGAGATACCCGAATCCCACATGAGGTGTGCCCCGCTCCTCAGGTGCAATGATAGTTGCACATCAGGGTGAATGCTACGCTGCTGCTGTAGCGTGAACACTATAGCATGAAATTTGCAGAAGTAAAGGGGGGGAAAATTGGCTATTTTGTCTTTGATGAATGCCAAAGAGGGCAATGGCTTACCATTGCCCTCTTTGATTCCCACTATTTCCCACTGAACCGCGCATTTCAGCACAAGTCATGGAAAAGTATAGGAGATAAGTAAGGGATTCTCATCGGTTAAGTTAACAGAAAGAAGTGTGTACTCGTTTGGCAAAAGTGTACAGGTGGTGGGTGAGCCGGTTATGGGTGATTGGATGTTGCGGTGGGTAAATGTTGGCGGACAATTTTCACCAGGTCTTCCAGGGAGTATGGTTTTTGCAGGAAGGCAACCAGGTCATCGTTAAAACCACGCAAGGCTTCCATTTCGTTATAACCGGAGGAGAGAATGACTTGTACGTGAGGGTCGAGTGCTTTGAGATGGTTGAAAACTTCTTCACCGCGTAGATCAGGTAACGTCAGGTCTAATAAAACCAGCCCTATATGCTCCCTATATTGCTGGTAAGCGGCAATGCCGCTGGCGCCGTCCACGGCCGTAATGGTTTGAATGTCCTCTAGCTCCAAAATATCAACCACCGTATCACAGACGGCCGGTTCATCGTCTACTACCAGCACCATGCCGGGGGATGCAGGCGTGATGGTCGGGAGTACGGCCGTACGCAACCCCACCTGACTGATTGGAAATAGCAGTTCAAACGTGGCCCCTGCGCCGGGGGCGCTCATCACTCGCAGCCCACCCTGGTGTCCGCGCACAATGCCCAACACCGCTGCCAGCCCCAGCCCGCGCCCGGTAAACCGGGTGGTAAAAAAAGGTTCAAACAGACGTAACAGGGTTTGCTCGTTCATGCCCTCGCCGTTGTCTTCAATGGTGAGGCAGACATAATCGCCTGGCGGCAGTGGCATGTTGGTGGTTTGCCAGTAAGCTTCGTCAGCGGCGCTAATAGGGCGAACGGCCGTTGCCAGCCGGATTACCCCATCCTGGCTGCCCATGGCCTCGCTGCTGTTCAGTCCCAGATTCAACAGAAGCTGCTGAATCTGGCCGGGGTCACCTTCGATCAGGGGCAGTGTGGGCGCCAGATCGAGTTGGATGTGCAGGTGGGAACTGATGGCTACTTGCAGTAGATGGAGATTGTCCTGGATGAGATGATTCAAGTTGATAGGTACGGCCGTAAATTGCCCATGGCCGGAATACGCCAGCATTTGTTTGGTGAGGCCGGCGGCTCGTTCAGCGGTTTGTATGGCTTTGTGAATGTGGGGCACAGCCGGGTTGTCTGGGGGTAATTTGGCAATAGCCAGGGAAGTCTGGGACATGATACCAACCAGGAGATTGTTGAAGTCATGGGCTACACCACCGGCTAGAATGCCCAGGCTTTCCATTTTCTGGGCGTGGTGCAGGGCGGCTTTGGTTTTGTTGCGTTGGGTTATGTCTCTGGCGGCGGAAACAACGGCCGTCACTGTCCCCCCCTCGTCTTTTACCGGCGACAAAATATACTCGACATCACTCACACCCCATTTGCCTTCTATTTGCACTTCCCCCTGGATGGGCTGGCCGTTACGGAAAATCTCTTCCCGGTCCCGTTCTATCTGGGCAATAATATGTGGCGGCAAAAACGCCAATTCGGCCATCGTTTTGCCTGATATATCAACCACTGACAGATGCAACGCTTGCAACAAGGATGGGCTGGCAAAGGTGATACGGCCGTCGCGGTCATATACCACAAATTGATCAGGCGTGGTAGATAACACCTCCTCAAAAATCCGCGCCTGTTTCACAATTTCTGCAGCCATGGCCCGTAGTTGATCTTCAGACCGCTTGCGGTCAATGGCCGCGGCTACCTGCCCCGAAACAAAAAAGAGCAGTTGTTTTTCCCGGTCCGTATAAGCCTGCGCATCGTGATAGTTTTGCACCACAATCGCCCCAAACACCCGACCCTGTGTTTGCAGCGGTGTGCCTAGCCATACTTCCGGCATGGCGCCAATAAGGCGCAGCCGCTCTTGAGCTATCAGGTCACTTAGCTCTGGGCGAGACAGTAGTTGGGGTTGTTCGGTTTCGATCACGTAAGTCGTCAGCCCGCCACGGCCGTCAAATGGCGCTCCATCATATTCGTCTGCTTCGTCTACAAAGTAGGGCAGGTGAATTAACCCGGATGGTTCCACTACCAGCGCAATAAAAAAGTTTCGCACATCCATCAGGTCGCCCAAAATGGCATGGATAGCCTGGTAAAGTTGTTCCAGGCTGAGATCGGAATTGGCCACAGTGGCAATGCGGTAAAGGGCCAACTGCACCATTTCCGACTGCTTGCGTTCGGTAATGTCGGTTATGCTGCCTTCCAGAAACAGCATCTTTCCCGCTTCATTGTAGACGCCTTTGCCAAACTCTTCTACCCACCGCCAGACGCCGGAACGATGCCGCAGCCGATAGGTGATGTGAAACATGCCGTCCTTTGCCTGTTCTTCCCGCTCAGGTTGAATGAGAAATGTGTCACCGGGGTGATAGAGATCCCGAAAACTGATTTCGCCGCGAAGGAACTGCTCTTTGGGGTAGCCGGTCAGGGTTTCAATGGCGTCGTTCAGGTACAACATGTCAAAGGTGTAGTTGTTAACGCATTGGTAAATAACGCCAGGAACGTTTTCCGTCAGGAGGCGCATCTTTTCTTCATTGGCTCGTGTTTGCTGCAGAAGGCGCGCGTTTTCAATGGCAATGGACAGGTGATTTGCCAGGGCGGTAACGGCCGTACAATCATCTGCCGTCATGTTTTGGTCTGTCAGATATAAAAGTCCCCTCACCCGGCCATCTATGTGCAAAGGGGCCAGCACACCGGCCAACCCCCCGAATGTGACCAAAAACTGCTTGAAAAACGGCCGTGTTTTCTGTGTGGCTAACTCTTCCAACAAAGGGGTGTTGTCTGGCACAAACACGGCCGTGTCACTTTCAATAACGGCCCGTTGTGCTTCTAATACAGAGACAGGTAGTTCAAAACCAACGGCCGTTTGCCCTGCCATCTTTTCAAATCGGTGCAAAATGCGCATCAGGCGGGGGGGAAATACCACAGCCGCAATGGTCAATGTGGTATACGAGTCGTCAAACCAGTTAATGCTGCCTTGCAGCTGCAAGGCAGTCATTTGTTCCCGGAATGCATCATACACGGCCGTTTCCGAATGAGCCGCCCGTTGTAAAGCGGTGGCTACCTTATTCAAAACTTCCCAAAAATTGATAGCTGGCGCTCCCTGGCCTGGGCCTGTTTTGCCGGCGCGCCATTTTCGCCACATACCATTACTCCAATACATTTGCTGTTACCTACCATGGGATGGTTACGAAGTTGTCCGTATAGTGTAACATCAAGCAGACAAGATGAGAATTGGTCAAATAGTACGTGGTTTGATGGTCATCTCCCTTGCCCCACAATCTGAAAAAATCTGTTATACTACGCAGGCAGGTTCACATAAAGCAAACCGCACCCTATTATCACTACTTATCAGCACAGAGGAGTTCCAAATGGCTACCATCCTGGTTATTGATGACGATGAACTGGTGTCGCGCACCTTGCAGCGTGTCTTGAAGACCTATGATCACACCGTCATGGTGGCAAACAGCGGCACCGAAGGCTTACAACTGGCTCACCGCCACCCCCCCGACCTGTTTATTCTGGATATTATGATGCCCGGCATGGACGGTTACCAGGTATGCCGTCAGATACGTGGCGACCCGTTGCTGAAAGAAATTCCGGTGCTGTTCCTCACCGCCAAAGCCAAAGATGAAGACAAAATTGAGGGATTCCGCGCCGGCGCTGATGATTATCTGGGCAAACCATTTAACATGGAAGAGCTGCAACTGCGTGTACGGGCGATTATGCGCCGCATTACCCCAAAAATCGAGGTTGCCACCCCGCCGGTGGAAGTGGTCGCCGGCAAAGCAGTCCTGGATACCCGCAGCTTCAAAGTGACCACCCCACACGGCGTGTCGCTGCTTACCAATGTGCAGTTTGACCTGCTCTACCACCTGATGAGCCATGCCGACCAGGTATTCAACAGCCAGCAGCTCTTGCAAGATGTGTGGGATTACCCCCGCGACACCGGCAGCCCAGAATTGGTGCGTGCCCATATCAAAAACCTGCGTGAAAAAATTGAACCGGTACCCAACGAACCGCGCTACATTCTCACTGTACAGGGGCATGGGTATACGTTTACGACCACGCCAGAATAGGCTTAGAGATTGGAGATTGAGAGATTGCCGATCAGGGCGTTAATCTCCAATCTCCCAATCTTTAATCTCCCAATCTCCAATTCCCAATCCCCATGTTACCCGCCACTTCTCCCCCTCCAGACACACCCACACCCTCCCATTTGCTCATTGTGGATGATGAGCCGGAGATTGCTGAATCGCTGGCCGATTATTTGATCAAGAAAGAAGGTTTTGAAGTTTCTATTACCAGCGATGGCGAACAGGCCATTTCATTTTTAGAATCCACCGTACAAAATCAGGCGGAAATTGACCTGGTGCTGCTGGATATGCGGATGCCTAACTTGTCTGGATTGGATGTGCTGACGTGGATTCGGGAGCATCCTGACTTGCGTTATACACGTGTGGTGCTGCTGACCGCCGCCGCAGGCAGCAGCGAAAAAGTGGAAGCTCTTACGGCCGGGGCTGATGATTACATTACCAAACCCTACCGTCCCCAGGAATTGCTGGCGCGGGTGAAAACGATTTTGCGCACGCAGCAGTTGGAAAAGCAGTTGCAGCGACAGGGACAGCAGTTGGCCGGCTTGAACCGCCTGGCGCAAACAGTGGCAGCTAAGTTGGAACAGGCGGAGATTCTTGAAACGGCCGTTGCCGGAATTCACACCTTGATGGAAGTGGAGCTGGCCGCCGTGCTGCTGTTGGAGGGGGGCAAACTACGTTATAAAAACCTGCGCCACCGGGACGGTGAAGCGCCGGTGACGGCGCTGCCCTCCACCCCCACCGATGAAGGCCTGATGGGACTGGCTTTTAGTGAACAAAAGGCAGTATTCCTGAACCATGCACCCACCGACGGCCGTTACCTGCCCACCACCGACGCTCCACCCAACTACGACGTGCAATCGCTCATCATGGCCCCTCTGTTGGTGCGTGGGCGGGCTGTGGGCGTCATGTGCGGTTATAACAAGTTAGACGGCCGTTTTTCTGACTTTGACCTGGATATTTTTAACTCGCTGGCCAGTTCCGTCAGCGAAGCGGTGGAAAACGCCTGGCTCTTCCAGCGTATCCGCCAGCGCCAACAAGAGCTGCTGGAAAACCGCAACACCTTACAGGCGCTTATTGATGGCATTCCCAACCCCATTTACACCATCAACGATCAATGGGAACTGGTGGCAGTGAACAAAAGCAAGAGTGATGAAATGAGCGCCACCCTGGATGAATTGGTAGGGCAGGTATGTTATCGGGCGTTTTACGGCCGTGTCACCCCCTGCCCCCACTGCCTCATCGCCCACACCCTCAGCGAAAAAGAAGCCTGCCACTGGACGGTTAACTACAAAGGCGAAGACCACCTGCCCCGCGAATGGGATGTCAACGCTTACCCCATCCCCGGTAAACAAGCCAGTTCTGCCCGCGCCGTCATCGTCTGGCAAGACCGCACCGAAGAACGGCGGCTGGAAAACTCTTTGCTGCAGGCAGGCAAACTGGCCGCCATCGGCCAACTGGCTGCCGGCGTCGCCCACGAAATCAACAACCCCCTTACCGCCATCAACGCCAACGCCGAAATCCTCAAAATGACCATCCCCGCTGATGATGAAAATTACGAGTCGGTAGACCTGATACAGCAGGCCGGTGAACGCGCCACCCGAGTTGTGCGCGGTCTGCTGGACTTTGCCCGGCAAGAGCAATACGACTTCACCCCTGATGACATCAACAAATCCATTCGCCAGACATTGGCCCTGGTGCAGTATCAGCTTCTCACGGCCGACACCCAGGTGATACAAAATCTGGCCGATGACCTGCCCCGCATCGTCGCCAGTTGGGAGCATTTGAAGAGCGTCTGGCTCAACCTGATCATTAATGCCCGTGACGCCCTGCAGCAGTTGTCCCAAAACCGCCAGATCGAAATAACCACCCGGCTGACGGCCGACCCCCATTACGTGCAGGTCTTGTTCCGCGACAACGGCAAAGGGATGACGGCAGCAGAATTGGCTCATATTTTTGAACCGTTTTATACTACCAAAGACCCCGGTAAAGGTACCGGCCTGGGCCTGGCTACCAGCCATCGTATCATTGAACAACACGGCGGCGAGATTAATGTGGTTAGCGCACCTGGTGAAGGGGCTACCTTTATTGTTCGTCTCCCGGTGAATAATAGTAGAGATTAGAGATTGGAGATTGCTGGCAATCTCCAATCTCTAATTTCCAATCTCCAATCTCTAATATGCAAATATGAGCAACCAACCTTCGCATGGTGAAGTGAATATCAGTGATGTGCTGCGGCTGGCGCTGCCGCTGCAAACGGCCGTCGCCGCCGGCAAAGACCCCGCCCGCCGCAAAGTAGATTGGGTGGTTGTCCTCACTTCCTGGGATAATCTGCCTTTGCAAGCCCAGACGCATGACCTGGTTATCTTGCCACCCGCCCTGCAAGAGCGTCTCCCCGATAAACTGTTTATCCCCAAACTACATACGCTGGCGGAACTGGATGTGGCCGGCATTTTGCTGTTTCAGCCGGTGTCTGAACAAACGGCCGTGGAAGCTACCCGGCTTGACCTGCCCTTGTTGGTGGCCCCATCGGAAACATCCGTCCGTGAAGCCAACCGGGCCATTGCCGCCCTGTTGGTAGACCGTTACTCTGCCACTACAGAACGTGGTTTGCAGCTTTACCGCACCCTGTCTGAAATGTCCCGTGAGGAGCAAGGCATTCCGGCTATGACCGATGTAATCGCCAAACTCACCGGCAAAATTGTGGTGGTGCAAGATAAACGGCTGGAAATTAAGGCGATCAGTGTGCCCAGTTCCAATGCCTTGGATGTGGAAAAAATTGTGGAAGAGCTGACGCAGCGCGAAGAACTGCCCGCCATTTTGCGTAACCGCAAAGCAGCCGCCCGCGCCCGCCAGAGCCACTGGCAGCAAATTTTGCCCATTGAAAACATTGGCCGCCTGGTCAGTCCCATCATTTCCGGGGACCGGGCGCGCGGGTATCTGTCGGTGATTGGTCTGGCAGATGAGCTGGACTTGCTGGACCAGCAGGCAGTGGAACATGGGGCGGCAGCATTTGCGCTGGAAATGGCGAAAGCCAAAGCGGTTAGCGAGGCCAAAAAGGCGCTGCGGGGTGACTTTTTAGAAGGGCTATTGGCAGGCACACTGCCACAGCGGGAGATTGAGCGGCTGGCCAGCCGTCTGGATCATGAAACGAGTACCCCCCATGCAGCCATAACGATTGCCTGGGTGCGCAAAGAGGCGCCTTCGCTGCGCCGGTTGGAAACGGCCGTGAGCTGGGCGCTTTCCACACACGGCCGTGCCGCCCTCGTCCACATTTATGGTGGCGCGCACATTTGCATTTTCCAGGAATTGCGCGCCGAAAATGATATGGAATCTGCCCACGAATTGGGGCGGCGGATTTTGGAACAGGTGCGCGCGGAATTTCCCAAAGAAAGCGTCATTGCCGGGATGAGCGGGCCAGCTTCGTCGCTGGCCGAATGGCCGCGCATTTATGGCGAAGCCCTGCAAGCGATGCAGCTCAGCGAACGCCTGCAAATTCAGGACGAGGTGGTGGAATTTGGCAGCCTGGGTGTGTACCGATTGTTAGGACAGTTGGAAGATGTGCCCGCGGTGCGCGCCTTCACCCGGCAGGTGATCGGGCCGCTCATTGAGTATGACGAACGGCACAACAGTGCCCTGGTGCAGACCATTGACGCTTACTTTAACCATCATGGCAACATCAGCCAGACGGCCGAATCCCTCTTTGTGCATCGCAACACGCTGCTCTACCGGCTGGAGCGCATCCAGGAACTCACCGGGCATGATCTGAACCAGGCGAATATGCGGCTGGGGCTGAATCTGGCGCTGAAGTTGTGGCAGCTACGGTCGGATAAGTAGAGACGTTGCATTGCAACATCTCTACCGGTTTTTCACGGCCGTGCCACATTCCCGACAAAACTTATCCTCCAGGCCTATAGGGGCGCCACACTCATGGCAAAATTGCACAGCTTTTACGGCCGTTTTCGGCGCGGGCGGGGTGCGCTGCGGCGCTGTTTTGCGCGGACGTTTGGGCTGTTGGCGCATACTGGCTGCCTGCCACACAATCGCCATCAGGATGAGAATGCCCCCGGCAGCGGCTAACAGCAGCGCCCAGTTGACGCCACCAAGCCCATCACCTGTCGCAGGAGTGGCGGCCGATGAGGTGTCTGCTGTAGTGGTGGAGGGAGCAATCTGTTCCGCGCTCAGGGTGGGTTGGTTCATGGTGTAGTCCACCTGCACGGTGTAGAGCTGCCCGGCGGGCACGGCCGTTATCGGCAGCACATGATACGTCAGGCCATCCCGGCTGTTGGTGCTGATGGAGGTAGCAGTAGGTTGGGTGCTCAGGTTGGTGGCCCCGGCGGGCTGCTGCACGACCACATCTATCTCGGTAACCGCCACATCTGCCAGCCAGGAAAATTCAAAGGTGTGCTGGGCGCCTTCGGTGGTATACGGCATGTAGTATTCCAGCCGAAAGCGTGTATCCGGCGTCACAAACGTTACACTGTCCTCTGTGGTCGTATACTGCACATCGTCGGTCATCACGTTGTCACTGGTAATGCGGGCCACGGCGTGCAGTTCGGCCCCCGGCGGCAGCGGGATGGTGACGGTGGTGGGCAACAAGGTGGTTGCGGGCAAGGTGCCGGTGAGCAGCACCAACACGGCCGTGCGATCATAATCCGACCATAAATCTACAGCCAGGTTTTCAATGGTTGTGGTGGGCAGTTGGGCGTAAGCCGGACGGCTCAGACCGGGCCAGAGTAACAGCAAGAGCGCCAGGGCCGTGTGACGAAATAATGACATTTGACAATCCTTTTACCACCATAAAATGGTTATAATTCTCATAATCGTAACGCAAAATGGCGGTTTTGACACCGCGCCAAATCCTGCAAAGATATGGATGTTTGTAGTGGGCGCTTTGGCGCCGTTAGTGGGCGATGAATTGCCGACTACGAACCTCAGAGGAGTAGCCATATGTCTCCAGCGGTAGATAAAGTCTATGAAGATTTAGAAGTTCTGGCAGCCATGGCCGCCGAAATGGATGATTACCTGAAGAGTGAGGTTCTCTATTGGCCGATGGTGCGTGGCGATATGCCAATGCTGACGCTGGGTGGTTATTTGATGCGCCAGCACCGGCTGCAACACCTGGCCGATATGTTGAATGATGCGGAACGTGAGAAATGGGATACGGCCGTACACATGTTCCAGGAGGCGTTGGCTGAAAAGGTGGTGCGCACTGAATCCCGCGCCCATGAAGAGTTGGGCGTGCGCGCCCGGCAATGGGGCACGTATCTCCACGATGTGCAACGCGAGACGGCCTTGGCGGCAGTCAATTATGAAACGGCCGTAGAAAACCGGGTCATGGCGGCGGCGCTGGTGCATTTTTTGCAGACGCCGCCTTACCAACTGAATGTTGGCACCATGCCCAATTTGGAAATGTTGGACGCCGGCCTGCGCCCCCATTGGCAACCAGGTGAATTTATCTGGTCGCCTGTTTGGGAAAAGGCGTATCCTCAGGCGGAATACTGGTGGCTGTACGGCCGTCCGCGCAGAACGTAACCCGTGATTCGTAATCCGTAATCCGACTACGGGTTACGGGCTACGGATAACGACGCAGTTGGTGGAATGACAGGTACATAATTCGGATCACGCCAGCGGGTGAAGCGAATGATCAACCGCGCCGCCTGCCAGCCTAGACGGAACAGCCAGGGGTAACGCAGCATGTAGGCAAAACGGGCCAGTTTGGTGCGAATTTCTAGCTGCTTAAACAAGGGGTCAGCCAACACTCTGTCTCGATAAGTGGCAAACGAGAAATCGGTGCGGGCAAAGGCATCCACAATGGCTTGCGCCCCCACCACGCCATAACCCAGGGCAAAGGCGATTCCCTCGCCCATGAGCGGGTCAGCCCCGGCAGCGTCTCCTACCAGAATGACACGGGGGATGGCAAAACGGCCGTCCTTCGACCACCAGCGAATGGGGTGCCCCTTGATCTCAAAGTCATCCAGGTTGCGGTTGCGCTCCGTCATTTCGTCGCGCAGCGTTTGCGGCAGGTCGGCTTTTGGCCGTTCTGGACGAGCGCGGCTGTCAAACACGCCGCGATTCATATACGGTTTGCCCTGCACAAAGCTGGGGAAATCCCAGTAGTAACCCTGCAACTGGTGTGTGGTCATGGCGGTGAAGTCAAAAATAGCCACACCATCCCGGAATTCGGGCTGCGTGCGGGCATCTTCGGGGGTTAACACTTCAATCAGCCGCGCCACCCGCGAATCATCATCCCACTTCAGCCGCCGCCGCACAAAACTGCGGGAACCATCGGCGGCCACGACCACCTGCGCCTGAAAGGTACGCTTCTCCGTCATCACCTGCACATGGTCGTCATGGGGAATGATGTCTGTGACCGCCTCGCCCTGGTAAACGGTGACGCCGCGAGACACGGCCGTTTGCAGCAGCCAATGGTCAAACTCGGCGCGCCGGATGATGCGGAAAACGGGGTTGCCAAAGAAGGAGTATGCCTTATCTTCATACAATAACCGCACTTCCCGCACATCAAAACTTTGGGGTTCCAGTTCCAGCCCCAGCCGGGATAGGGTATTTAGCCCCATGTGCGTAATGCCGCCGCCGCACAGCTTGTCGCGAGGATGCACCGCTTTGTCTACCATGACGATGCGGCCGGCCCAGGCCGGGTCTTGCTGAATCAGGTGCAGCGCCGTGGATGTACCCGATGGCCCCGTCCCCACAATTAACACGTCTACTTGTTCGATGTCCGCCATTTGCTCCAATTCCTCTGAGGAGATTGGAGATTGGAGAGTAGAGATTGAGTGAATCTCCAATCTCTACTCTCTAATCTCCCTTACCGCTGAATAACGGGCAGCATTATAGCATGGGAGAGCAAAATTGCCTGACTGGTGTCAATATCGGCGGTGGCGTGTGCTGGCTCGGCATTACCGGCAGCGTCTATGGCCCGGCTGCGGAATTCATAGACCTGGCCGTCTGGGGGTATAAAGCGGGTGGAGGTGGCTAAAGGCGGTAAACCGACAAATACCGTCCACTCGCTGCTGCCTTGTGCCCGATATTCAACGAAGTAATGGGTGATGCCGGCGATCTCATCTGTGCCAGACCAGTGAATGGAATAGCCGGGGATGTTTGGTATCTGCAAGACCGCATTGACGCGGCTGGTGGGGGGGGTGGTATCCAGGCGGAAATGGGTGGGGGTGGAGGTGACGGTCTGGGTCCCACCGCCGGTGGGTTGGACAACGGCCGTTACCCGCCAGTACAGGTGCGCATAATCCTGAGTAAAGGTGTGACTGTGCTGCAAGATGGCCCCTGACCAGGTCTGGTCATATACCAAATTGTTCATGGCGGCATCGGTGGCAACCTGCAACTGCGTCTGTACCACCGGCGCAGTGCTGATAATTTGCCAGGTAAACTCAACTGGATTGGCCGTCACCCAACCATCGGGGGCCGGTGTGCTGTTGTGAACTTCGCTGGCGCTTTCGCCAAGATGCAGCAGCCGAATGCCATCAAACCAGACGCCACGGCCGTTGTCGGTGGTGGTCAGGTCGGTCAGGCGCAGGCGGTTGTTGCTATAGGCCGTCAGGTCAAATTCGCCCACCGTCATCCACAAACCGACGTTGGCGTCTTGGTTAATGGTGACGTTGCTGGTACCGGTGGCGTGGTAGACGGTGTAGCGCGCGCCGAGGGTTTCCGGCTGACCGGTGTTGCAATAGGGGGCGTAAACCTGAATGCGGTAACGGCCGTCTGCCGGCACATTAAACCGCCATTCACCCCAATTGGTACTCTGGTTGGGATCAGTGGTAGACCAGGTGTAATAGGAATGCCCATTGTTGCCACAGCCGCGCGGCCCTTCGTACCAGGTGGCACTGCTCTTGGTAAAGCTGCTGCTCATCTCGTCTATGAAGATGTAAGGCCAGACAAAACCAATGCGTGAAGCCACCGCATTGCGCAGCCAGGGCAAATAGTTGTAGGCGTTCCCGCCAGGGCAAAGTGTGTTTAACCCACCGTACACATCGCGGTGCCCCATGATGTGCGGCAGCCCCCAGCTCATCTCCACCATGCGGCTGGCGTCAAAGGGGTCAATATCGCGTTGGTCGGCTTTCCAGGCAAACAGGTCAGCCAGGGCATTGAGCATGGCGGTGGAAGGCATGATGCCGCCGCCTTCATCGGGAGAGGTGAAGTTGCCAATGAGTGAAGCGGCCATGCCACCGGCATTGGCTGCGCCGGCATGGATGCCGGTCACGTCCCATTGCAGGTAATTGCCGTTGAGGTAGCCTTCAAAGATGACGCCGTTAATGTCTATCAGATAGTTGTAACCAATGTCACCCCAGCCCCGATTGAAGGTGTGGTATTCCCAAATAGCGCGCACAATGGCCGCCGAATCACCGCCGCTGCTCGTGACGGTGTGGTGCATCAGCAAATGGGTGTAGGTCTGGTATTGCGAGTTGCTGTGCCAACATTCGGGTTGGGTACACCAGGCCCCCCGCGTGATGACAAAGGGGCGGGGGAAATCTTCCGGGTTTTCTGGGGTTTCGGGTGGTCTGGCGGCGTCTAGCTCTTGCTGCCGGGCAATGAGTTCGGCAGTGGTGGGGCCGTTGCTGGTGTCTATCAGTACAAAGTCTATCTGGCGCAGCAATGGTGTGCGGTTGCCCAGGAAACGGGTAACACTGACCTGATATTGCAGGTAGTGGTGGGTTTTATCGGCAGCCGGTACGGCGATCATGTCGCCGTACTGCCAGGCGTCGCCCGGTTCGTTCCAATCCTCATGGGCGTGAATGTCATACCATTCGCTCCATTGTTGTGCGTCTGCGCTGGTACGCAGCAGTATTTCCAGGCTGGCGCTTTCGGGCAAGTCGGCCAGCCAGTGGGTAACAATGGCATTGAAGGCGATGGGGGTGTGGATAACGGGCGATTGGTAGTGGGCGGTAACGGCCGTGTCTGTCATCTCCAACCCATTGGCGGAAATCTGCATCCCTTGCATTTCGCCTTCAATGAAATCTTCACCTTGAAAAGTCAAGATTTCAATGGCTGATTGGGCCTGGCTGGTTTTTGTTTCTGCCCAGCCGAGGGCAGCCAATAAACCGAACAGGATAAGTATGGTGAATGTTTTGAACTGCATAGCGTACTCCTTCTACTTCCGTAAGCGTCCCAAAGACGTAAGCCCCAAAAGCGTGAGCCTCAAAAACGTGAGATTGGAGAGTGAGATTTAGCGCCACAGAGCAATTTAGTGGTAATTGCCCTGCCCCCACGGTTGATGTGGCTCAAAGCGTACGTATCATATCAAGGTGGTGGTGAGGGGGTGGTATAAACCGGGTGAATTCTGAGGCAAGTTATGCGTTCATTAAGAAAGCGAACCGGAAGGTGTTGTTGGAAGTGGCGAGATGATTAGTACCTATAGGCACATGCGCCTTGTGAACCTTTTGTTACACTTGAAGTCATGGGGCACAGTATGCCTGATAAGGTGTCAATCTGGGTGTGGTTGTATGCGCCCCAGATTTGGGTATTGGCCTTTGTGGCCTTCTTTTTCCTCAGCGGATCTAAATGGTCGGTGGAGGCCATGAACCAGGGAGGAACACCATGAAACAAGACGAGATTTCCTGGCACTGGGGGTATGGGGTTGGGCTGGTATTCTTTATTTTGTGGCTGTTTTTTAGCCTGGGCGCTTATTATGTGGCCCAAAAGCCGTTGGATGCGGTTGCTGTGCAGGTTATTGGCAAGCAGGTGGCTGGCTGGGCCAATTTCTCGTTTTCGGGGGCGGCCTTATGGCGCGGCCTGTTGGATGTGGCGGCGGCGCTCTGGATTTTGCTGGCGGTGTGGGGCGTGGGGTTATGGTTGTGGCGCTGGCTGGGGCCGGCGAGTGCTGCCCCCGCTGAGATAGCCCTGTTTGCGTTTGCTTTAGGTTTTGGCGCGGTGGGTTTGTTGATTTTGGGGATGGGGCTGATGGGGTGGCTGCAACGGCCGTTTCTCATTGGCCTGTTAATCGTGCTAACGCTTGTCGGCCTACCTGTGTTAATTCCGTTTTTGCGCCAGATACGGTTATCGTCACGGCCGTCTGCTCTCATTACTCTGTACCTGTTACTAGCCACCGGGCTGACCTTCACCGTAGCCCTGTTGCCCCCCACCAGTTGGGATAGCCTCTCCTATCATCTGCGCGGCCCCTGGCTTTATCTGCAAGCCGGTCAGATTTACCCAGGCATTGATATATTTTCACTGAACAATCCATTTTTGTTGGAAATGCTGTTTATGCTGGCCCTGGCGGTACGCAGCGATGTGACCGCGCAGATCATCCATTTTTCCTTTCTCTTTCTGTTGGCCGGGCTGGTGTATGTGGTCACGGTAAATGGGCTGAAACTGCGCAATGGGTGGACGGCCGTTCTGCTGCTGTTTGCCACGCCCATGGTCTTGTTGCTGGCCCCCGTCACCTACAATGACCTGGCGCTGGCGTTCACCATTTTGGCATCCTTGTACGCCTACATTCATTGGCACGAAGATCAATCACCCCGTTGGCTGCTCGTCAGCGGCCTGTTTTCTGGCCTGGCAATGAGTCTGAAATACACCAGTTTCATTGCCCCTTTGCTGATCGGGCTGATGTTGGTTTGGCAGAACTGGCGGCAGCCACGCCAGTTGCTTCGTCTGGTATTAATTTTTGCCCTGCCGGCGTTGTTGGTGGCGCTGCCCTGGTATGTGAAAAACTGGGCCTTTACAGGCAATCCGGTTTATCCGTTTGTGTGGCACGGCCGTTACTGGGATGATTTCCGCGCCGCCGCTCACCGCGCACCGGGCAGCGGCATCGGGTGGGATGTTGAGGCGCTGCTGACCTTGCCATACACCCTCACGCTGGGCATTGGCGATGCCAGCGGCGATGGACAGACCGGCCCTTTGTATCTGGCCTTTTTGCCGCTCCTGCTGTTTTATGCCCTTTCACGGCTGGGCCGCCGGGCGCCATTTGCGTTCCGTTTCTTGCTGCTTTTTGCGCTGCTGCATTACGCCGTTTGGGTATTGGGTGTCATAGATTCCGCACCGCTGCGCCAGGGGCGGCTGCTGCTGCCCGCATTGGTAGCTTTGTGCCCCGTGCTGGCCTGGATCATCGCCGATTTGCAGCGATATGATCATCCACAATTTTCATTGCAGCGGTTCATTAACCTGGTGCTGGCGGTGGTTGTTTTGTTTCAACTGGTCACACAGTTGGGGCAATGGTTGCAGCTAAACCCGGCGGCGTTTATTCTGGGCAGCGAATCGCGGGATAGTTATCTGGAACGGAATCTGGGTTATTTGTATGTGGCTTCCCAGACCATGAATGAGACATTGCCAGCCCAGTCTGTGGTGCAATTTATGTGGGAGCCGCGCACGTACTACTGTGAACTTGATTGCCGTGGCGACCACATTTTGGATAAGTACACCCATTTAGAATATCTGCATGGTTCGGCCGACCAGATTGCCCAGGCGTTGGCTGCCGAGGGGGTGACACATTTGTTTATCTTTGAGCAAGGGTTGGCTTTTTTACGTGATACGGAATCTGTCGGGGCGACGCCGGTAGATGAAGCGGAATATGAACAATTTATCACCGCGCATACCCGCCCGGTGCAGCAGTGGGACCAGGTGTACACACTGGTTGAATTGGTTCCCTGACCGACGATGACCGTTATTTGGTTCGGCGCCCTATGTTTTGAGTGGGCTGTGTTGACTCATATGGGGCAGCAACGGCCGTCCACCGCACCGTAGCCATTTGGCGTCATTGCCCACCCTTTTTGCCTGTGTTATCCTGACAACCATCTAAACAGGTTTAAGGAAGAAGATGACGGAACCCGTAACGATTCTCATTCCCTATACCAACTTGATATGACTAAGAAGAATTTACTGATCGCGGTTCTTTTATTGGCGTTGTACGTGGCCAGTGTGGTAGGGATGTATGTGACGTTTACCTCTAAAGTGCCGGGGGCGAATGATTTTTATTCGCGCTGGCGAGGGGCGCAGCTTTTCTGGCAGGAGGGGATGGACCCCTATTCGCCGGAAGCGTCAGAGTTGATTCAGATTGGCATGTACGGCCGTCCCGCCACCCCGGAAGAAGACCAGGTACTCTTTGTCTACCCGTTTTACACCGTCTTCCTGCTCTGGCCGTTGGTGGGCATTGAGTATGCCTGGGTGCAGGCGATCTGGTTGGTGACGGTGCAGTTTGCGCTGATCACGGCCGTGATCCTCACGCTCAAGCTGTTTAACTGGCGGCAGCCACCCTGGCTGCTGGCGCTGACCCTGCTGTGGGCCGTCATCTTCTATAACAGCACCCGCACCATCATCCTGGGGCAGTTTGCTGCCCTCATCTACCTGTGGATGGTGGGTTGCCTGCTGGCGCTGAAATATGACCGGGACTTGTTGGCCGGACTGCTGCTGGCGCTAACCACCATCAAGCCGCAAATGAGTTTCCTATTTATCCCGGCATTGCTGCTGTGGGCATTGGGGCAGCGGCGCTGGCACTTTATTGGCGGCTTTGCGGGGACCATGCTGGCGCTGGTGGGGCTGTCATTTTTGCTGCTGCCCTCGTGGTTAACTGGTTTTCTAGATCAGGTCAGTTATTACCCCGCCTACACCATCACCGGGTCGCCGCTGTGGGTGATTACCGGGTATTACCTGCCCTGGTTGGGCCAGCCGGTGGAATATGCGTTGATTATTGGGCTGCTCATTTATCTGCTGTGGCAGTGGCGCTGGCTGCTGAAAGTGGGCATGGGCGACGGCCGTTTCCATTTCATTATTGGCCTCACCCTGATCATCACCAACATGGTGGTGGTACGCACCGCAACGACTAATTACATCATCATGTATATCCCCCTGTTTATGGTGCTGCACACCGTTAGCCAGCAGACGCGGCGAGGAGATATGTGGGTGGCGCTGTTCTATGGTGTGAGCATCATTTTTACCTGGGCGCTTTTCCTGGCAACAATTGAAGGTGATCAGGAACATCCTATCACCTACCTGCCATTGCCACTGCTGTTGTTGGCAACCATGATTATTTATCAAAATAGCATGGTTGTGGAAAAGGAATCATGATGACTAATTTAGGGCGACCTTCATCAACCTCACAGAAAAAGCTGGTCTTATTTCTCGTTATTTTAGGGCTGTATTTTGTCGGCGTGGCCGTCACGTTGAATCGAGTGGAGTTTATACGGTTGAAGTCAGATTTATATCTGCGTTGGTATGCAACGGTGAAACTGGTGGAGGATGGGCGCAACATCTATGATGGGCGCAATAGCCAGGAAGTTGATCAGATTGTGTACGGCCGTGACTCTGGCCTCTCTTCAGGATTCTATTACCCCGCCTCCTTGTTAATTTTGATGCGTCCGCTGGCGGCGCTTCCTTACCCCACAGCCCATATCATCTGGACTATTTTTGTGCAGGCGCTTTATCTGGCGGCGTTACTCACCCTGAGCCAGTTTGTGCGCTGGCCGCCAACAGTTAATCAGCAAACGGTGTTTATCACGGCCGTTATCTTTGCCATACCCAATATACAACACACCATTTGGGGGCAATTCAATACGATTGGCATATTAAGTCTGGCCTTGACTTTTATTGCCCTGTGTCAGCGCCGGTATGGGTTGGCCGGATTATTAGCCATTGGGTTAACCATTAAGCCACAAGGACAACTGCTCACGCTTCTGTTTTTCCTGATTTGGGCTGTATGTCGGCGGGAAAGATGGCGTTTTCTGCTCGGTTTTGCCGCCGGGGGGTTCTTTTTATGGCTGGTGGCCGAGATGATGCAACCAGGGTGGGTCTTTGCCTTTTGGGCTTCACTCGATGATTATCTTCCAGCCACCTCGGCTATAGATATGCTCTGGAACCCTTACCAGATTGTCAGCTTGTTGCTCATTACGGGTACAATCGTCCTTTTCTTCTGGAAACGGCAGGTTGCGGCAGATAGTCCCACATTTACCGGTGTTTTGGTTTTGAGTCTGGCTGTCTGGATGCTTGTCGTGCCTATTGTGGGTATGTTTCATGTCCTGATATTGCCATTGGGAATCATCTTACTGATGGCCTACTATCGGCAGGCTTCCCCTCGGCACTATCGCCGAGGGATTATCACCTGGGTTTTTATCTATTTGCTTGGCTGGGTCGGGTTTTTAATAGGCTTATCGCAACCAGAACTATACGGAAGCCATATTCTTTGGTCTGAGTTCACCTATAAAGTATTACTGCCTCTGGCAGCAGGTGCCATGAGCCTTCCTTTAGTGTTTGGGAAAAACGGCCCGGCGTTTTTGGAGATACGCAACTGAAGGGTTGCACACGGATGAAAACGGTAGCTAGTGGCTGGTTTGCCTTACCTGTGGGGATGTACCTGCTCCTGGCGCTTTTATACCTGTGGGCGGTGCCAATAGGCGAATCCCCAGATGAACCAGGGCATGTCCGCTGTCTGGAGCAGGTAGCAATAGAGAATCAGTTGCCGCGGATGGTTATGCTTGAAAACAAAACCATCAACTGGTGGGCGCGGGAAAATATCCTCTCTGATTACATGTGCTACCACATGCCTTTGTATTATGTCAGTGGCGGTGTGTGGTTACGCCTGGCATCTGGTCGCAGCGGAACGCCTGAGCATCTGGAATTCCCTCCCACTAATCCCAACTTCAATGATACGCCTGGTATGTTTGTTCACCATACGGATGAACCGGCGCAACCTTTGCGATTTGTCATCCTACGCCTGGCCTCTATTCTATTGGGGCTCGTGGTATTGTGGGGGGCTGCCGTTGTGGCCGGACGGGTATTCCCGGATGAGCCGGTCATTGCGTTGCTGGCTGTGACGCTGATAGCCGGTTGGCCCCAGTTCGTCTTTCTCAGTCGAAGTATCAGCAATGATTTGTTAGCTACGGCATGTGCCGTGGGGGTATTGGTGATCCTGACCGATGTGGGTAAACCGGAGCGGTTTGCCTGGGCGGCGTTTGTGGCGGCGCTGGCTTTTCTCACCAAGTTGTCTGTGGCCTTTACGGTTGGTATGGTGATGGCTACCTGGCTGGTGGAACTGGTGTTTTTAGCAGAGAAGAGGGGGCGGTATTTACGGCCGTTACTAGAAATGATGGTCGTCTTTCTGGCCTTGGGTTTGTTGGTGCGTTTCCAACCGGTGCTATGGGAAAATTGGCAGATAAGTTTGTCTGATTTTTCAGGCAGTGCTGGGTCTATTCAACAGTCCGCTTATTGGCAGCAAGTGTATGTCTGGACCCAGAACTCTGGTTGGGCCTGGTTTGGCTGGTTGACGGTCATGCCGCCGGCATGGCACGCGCAGCTTTGGTGGTTCATCATCGAATTGGCTTCATTACTAGGCCTCTATGTAGCTCTGAAACGGCCGTCACCACGGCAACATCGTATTTTGTTGTTGATTTTGGGGTTATGGTGGTTGTTTGTGGCCATCAGTTATGTGCGCGTCACCAGTAATCGCTGGCAGCCACAGTTTCGGTTTGCTTTTGCCGTTTTGCCTGTGCTGGCTACTTTTACAGCCGGGGCGCTCTTGTTGCCGTTTCCCACCGTTCGTCGCTGGCAGTGGAGCACCTGGGGTGGGGTCATGGTGGTGTTATTCCTTTACAATCTCTGGCTCATCTGGCAAATCATTCTACCGGCGTATGCCGCCTGATGCTCGCTGACAGGTAATGGGGAGATTGGCGATTAGAGAATAATCAATCTCCAATTTCTGATCTTTAATCTCAATTGGGTTGGAGCCATTTGACGCCATACGGGGGTAATGGCAACTGCACACGGCCGTCCGCCACCACCACCTTTTCCGCCGCCGCCAACACATTGATGAGCATACCGGCGTCCGGCGCCGCCACTTCCAGGCGGACCGGCTGGTTGCTCACATTGTGCAGGCAAAGCAGGCGGTCACGGCCGTCTGGACTCATGCGCCACAAAGCAAACACCGCCGGATGGCAAAACAGCACCTGCTGTTCACCCTGGGGGGCAAAAGCCGCCATGCCGGTGCGTTGGCGCAGCAAATGAGCATATCCGGCAAACACATGATGGCGTAACGAAGCGGGGTCGGCTAATTCGTCCACCAGTTGGTCAAGCTGGCACTTTTGCCGGTTGATGGTGCGGTTGTGTCCCGTTTGCCGCACCCCCTCGTGCCAGTTTTGCGAACCAAACAGGCTGTGGAAATAGATGCCGGGCACGCCGCGTAAGGCCAGCATGATCGCCTGCGCTGCCAGGAAACGCTGTGCTTTCAGGGCAATGGGTTCATCGGGTTGGTCGGGATCGCCTAGCGCGTCCAGGTAAGTGCAGTTTAATTCGTAGGGGCTTTGGCTGCCGTCGCTGTTGGTTTTGTAGTTGACATAACCACCCAATGCCTTGATGCGGTTAGCCATATCAGTCACGGCCGTGTCCGACAGTAACCCGCGCGCCGGCTGCACGCCAATGCCGTCATGGGAAGCCAGGAAGTTAAAGAACGTTGTCTCGTCAGAAGGTAGAGTGAGCGAATCGGCCCATTGGGACAGGATTTCGGCGTTGCCGGTGTGGAAGGCGTGCAGGGTCAGCGGTGGCAGGGAGAAGTTGTAGACCAGTTGCGCTTCGTCACGGCCGTTGCCAAAGTAGGCGATATTCTCAGCATGGGGCACATTGGTTTCGGTGATCAGGCTGACGTGGGGCGCTGCCTGGTTTAAGACGGTGCGCATGAGCTTCACAATTTCGTGCGCCTGGGGCCGGTGCAGGCAGTCGGTGCCCGACTCTTTCCAGATGTAGGCGATGGCGTCCAGGCGAATGAATTCGGCCCCCTGCGCCACATAAAACAGCAGCACGTCCAGAATGGCTAACAGCACCTCCGGGTTAGCAAAGTTGAGATCAACCTGGTCGGCGCTGAAGGTTGTCCACACGTGGCGTGTGCCTGTTTCGGTGGCAAACGGGGTGAGCAGGGGATGGGTACGGGGGCGAAAGACCATTGACAGGTCGGCATCGGGGTCGGCGGTGATATAAAAGTCGGTATACGGCCGTTCCTCCCGCAAAAACGCCTGAAACCACTCGCACTGCACAGAGGTATGGTTCACCACCAGGTCAAACATCAGGCGAAAGCGGCCGCTTTGGCGGCCGCCAATCTGGGCCACATCCGGCCAATCACCCCATGCCGGGTGTACGGCTTTGTAATCAATCACCGAAAAACCATCGTCCGACGAGTAGGGGAAAAAGGGCAGCAGGTGAACGGCCGAAACCAGCCCGGTGAGGTGGTTTTCCAGGAAATGGGCGAGGGTGGTTAACGGCCGTTCCCTCTCTGTCTGCACCATATTCCCATAGGTGATGAGGATGGCGTCCTGATGTGAGACGCGGGGTCGGCTGGCCGGTCGTTCCGGCCCGGCGCTGGCTTGAAATGCAGCCAACATCCTGTCCAGCCGTTCGGCTACCGTCGCTGCCGTCTCCGTGCCGTAGATTAACTGGAGATGCGCAAATAACTCCTGGTTCATGGTTTCACAACCAGCGGCAGATAAACCTCCATGAGCGGGTCTATGATGATTTCGTCGTCATCTTGAATGGTGATGGTGGCCGATGATTGGCCCAGGCGGGCAAAGGAAGGATCGGCAATGACCAGAGTGAACTCCCGGTCGGGTTCGTCCAGTGTGTTGTCCAGAATGGGGATGGCCAGGCTCTGGCCGAGCACACCGGGCGGTAAGGTAAGGGTACCGGAGATCGGCGTGTAATCTGTGCCCGGCACGGCCGTACCCGCCACTGTCTCATACGCCACCGTCACCGTAAAGGTGGAGGTATAGTTGAGCTGCACGTTGAGCACGGCCGTGCCCACCGTCTCCGAAACCGTCAGGCTGGTGGGGGCAATATCCACCAATGGCGCGGTGTCCGGCGTCACGCCCACGTACCGCAGCCAGATAAGCGCCTGCGCCGACGAGGTGTTGTCACTGAGCGCCACCAGATTGGGCTGCTCATACGGGTCGGGGAATTGCGGCAGTGGCGGCTCCCAGGCGGTGTAATCGCGCAGCGGCCCGGTCAGGATGGGCACACCATCCGCCGACAATCGGTAGATGTCTTCGATGATTTCCAGTTCATAGGCCACAAAATCGGTTGTGGTGTCATAGGCCATCCCTTCGGCGTGGGTGAACAGCGCCGGGGGATCGCCGCCTTCTTGCGCCCAGATTTCGTTTTCCCAAAAGGCCAGTTCAATGCCCAACAAATCGCCGCTGATCACGGTGACGTTAAATCCGGCGCGGTGGGGGCTGGCGTGACTTTCTTCAACCACGCGCATGGTGAAATGAAACTGGAAACCATTTTGCCGGGTGAGCGTGGGCATGGTGGTGGGATCAACACCATATCCAGCCATATCGTCTATGTCCGGCGTGGTGTCCAGGATGGTAGCCAGCAAAGCGGCGCTGTAGGTCTGGGTAGCTTCTACCTGAAAGGGAAACACCAAATCAATGGCCCCATACGCCATGTTTTGGGTATCTGGCGTACCGCCCAACGCGCCGTCATAGAGGACAAGGGTGTCGGTAGGGGCGGCCACGGCCGTTTGCAGGGTGTTCAGCAATACATGGGTGGTACATACGGCCATCATCACGGCCGTGCCCAATAACGGCAGTTTCCGTGTCATTGTTACTCCTCCGATAATTGTCAATTGGCAATGATCAATTGACAATTGATCATTCCACCACGGCCCGCATCACCTGTACATCTGGCTGCTGCCCCGTCCATAGTTCAAAGGCGCGGGCGCCCTGATAGACAAGCATGCCCAGGCCGTTGGCCGCTGGCAATCCGGCGGCCTGCGCCTGGCGCATAAAGGTGGTTTCACGGGGATTGTACACCAGATCGTAGAGGAACGCGCCCGGCGGCAGCGGCAGGTCATCGGGCCAGGGTGAGCCTTCCGGGTGCGGGGTCATGCCCAGTGGCGTGGTGTTGACAATGAGGGGTGCGGTCAGGGTAGCGGTGATGATGGGTAAATCGGTGAACGGCCGTGCCATCACCCCATCCCCCCCATACGGCCGTAACGCCGCCACCAACTCCCCCGCCTGTTCCACCCGCCGCGCTACCACCTGCACCCGCCCGCCAGACTTCGCCAGCGCATAGACCACCGCCCGCGCCGAACCACCCGCGCCCAGGACGAGACAGTCACGGCCGTTGACTCCTACGCCCAATTCATTTAGATCGGCCAGGAAACCGGCCCAGTCGGTGTTGTAGCCCTTCATTCGTAATTCGTAATCCGTAATCCGTAATCCGTAATCGGTTTCACGGGTCACGGATAACGGATTACGGTTTACGACGATGGTGTTCACCGCGCCAATCGCCCGTGCCGCGTCTTCGAGTTCATCCAGCAGGGGCATGACAGCCTGTTTGTGAGGGACGGTAACGTTGACGCCGCGAAAACCGAGGGTGGGTAGGGCGGACACGGCCGTACTCACTTCCTCAGGATGCACCGGCAGCGGCACGTACACGTAATTCAGCCCCAAATCGGCCAGCGCCGCGTTTTGCATGGCCGGGCTAAAGCTGTGC
Source organism: Chloroflexota bacterium (assembly GCA_035444285.1). GTDB lineage: Bacteria > Chloroflexota > Anaerolineae > Promineifilales > Promineifilaceae > CAADGU01. The sequence continues at coordinate 208,976 of DAOMOK010000009.1, read as the reverse complement.
GCCACCGGCCAGCCGATGATGCCGAGGAGTTGGGTGGTGCCGGTAATCGTGATGCGTGATGCGTGATGCATGATGCGTGATGGGGGAGGTGTGGTCATGGGTTGTCGAAGTAGGGGATGGGGAGTTCGCCGCGCATGAGTTTGAAGATGAGCGGGATGCGTCCAGCATGGCCGGGTGACAGCGGCGGCAGTTCGTCTTCGGCAAAGAAGCCGACGGCGGTGGCTTCGGCAGTCGTCTGCGGTGTTCCCTCTACAATCTCGCCCAGAAATAGATGGTGCAGCAGTTGAACTTTGATGCGGCTGCCCCATAAGCGGGAATCGAACAGGCCGAGAAATTGGGTGACTTTGCCGCGCACCTGCACTTCTTCCCACAGTTCACGCACGGCCGTTTCTGCTGGTGATTCTCCCATCTCTACGGCCCCACCGGGCACAGCCCACAAGCCATTGTCGTGGCGCTTGATGAGCAGCAGTCTGCCCTCTTGAAAAGCCACAAATTCGGCCCCGGAGAGCGGCGTCAGGTGGTAAAGTAAATCTTCAAAGTAGGGCAGAATCTCCTGCGGATCACGGTGATCCACCACACCGATGAGCCGGGCGCTGAGGGCCAGCAATTGTGCGTACCGCGCCTGATCATAGGGGTCTTTGGTGAAGTAGCGCCCTTCATTGGCAATGCCACGCATTTCATCCGCAATCTGATACAACGCTTCCGTCGAGTTCATCTCTGCACCTCCGCGCCTCTGCGTTAAGATCACGTCACCCACTGCATGTTTGCGCCCAATGCCTGCATCGTCTCCACGAAGCCGGGAAAGCTGTCGGCGACGCAGGCGGCGTCATGCACCAGCGTATCGCCGGTGGCCACCAACCCGGCGACTGCCAGCGACATCCCCAGACGATGGTCGTCGTGGCTGTCTACTTCGGCCCCACACGGCCGTACCGGGCCATGTACCGTAAACCCATCCGCGTACTCGGTCAGTTGGATGCCCAATTTGCGCAGTTCCCCGGCCAGGACACCAATACGATCTACTTCTTTTACACGCAGTTCGGCGGCGTCGCGTACCGTGCTGCTGCCCGCCGCCTGCGAGGCGGCTACCGCCCAGATGGGCAGTTCGTCAATGCCACGCACCACACTCTCGCCGTGTACGGCCGTGCTATGTAGCTCATCAAAACGCGCCGTCAGGTCGGCCACCGGTTCACCGCCGGTCACGCGCTCATTGCTCAGCGTAAAGTTGGCCCCCATCGCCCGCAGCCATTCCAAAATGCCCGTGCGTGTCTCGTTCATGCCCACGTTTTCTATCGTAATCTGCGAATGAGGCACAATGGCCGCCGCCACCAACGGAAAGGCCGCCGACGAGGTATCACCCGGCACCGTCAAATCCAGTGGTTGCAGTGAACGGTGAGCAGTAAGCAGTGATTGCATGGTGATCCAGTTATCATTCGTGTCAATGCTGGCGCCCATCGCCGCCAGCATTCGCTCCGTGTGGTCACGGGCGGGACCGGGTTGGTACACGGCCGTCTCCCCCGCCGCATACAAACCGGCCAATAGTACGGCGCTTTTCACCTGGGCGCTGGCGACGGGCATTTCATACTCGATGGCATGCAGGGTGGCGGGGGTGAGGTGCAGGGGGGCACGGCCGTCGGTCGTCTCCATGTGCGCCCCCATCAGCCGCAGCGGTTCGGCAATACGGCGCATCGGCCGTTTGCGCAGTTGTTCGCTGCCATCCAGCGTCACCGGGAAACGCTGCCCCGCCAGCAGCCCGGCCAGCAGGCGAATGCCCGTGCCCGCGTTGCGTAAATCCAGCGGCCTGTCCGGTGACTGTAGTCCATGCAGCCCTCGCCCTTCAATCTGCAAATCCCAGGCCGTGGGCGACTTCTTGTCAATCTCAATTTGCACGCCCAGGGCCCGCACCGCGCCCAACGTGGCCAGCGTATCCCCGGCCGGCAGCCAGCGCCGAATGACGCTCACGCCCTCGGCAACGGCCGCCAGTATCACGGCCCGGTGGCTGATGGATTTGTCGCCGGGTACGGTAATCGTACCCCGCAGCGGGGTGGTTTGGGGGTGAATCAGGAGTTTGGTAGACATGGTTACTCCGGTACGGCCGTGGGTGGGGACGTTCGTAACCCGTAATCCGTAATCCGTGAACCATAATTGGATTACGGATTACGGATTACGAGTTACCGGTTACGGATTACCGCTTCAATCGTTTCATCTGGCGCACCACCTTTTGCGTCTTTTTGTCCTCGCGGTCAGGGTCCAGGCGGGCGACGGGTGGGCGTTTTTGTACTTCGGCCTGGGCCAGGGCGTGGTGGATGAGCAGGATGTTTTTCTCCCGCATAAATTGTTCGTGGGTGGCATCAGGATGTTGTTGCTGGTAATCAGCTTCGGCCGCCAGCATTTGTTCTTTGATGTCTTGAATTTCGGCGGCGGGTAAATAAGCGGCGTTGGTGCTGAACTCCAACCGATCCAGCACCGGCACGAGGCGCGCCAGAATGACCTCGCCAATTTCCACAATACCCCGCCCGCCGGGGTCGTAGACGGTGAATATCTCGCCGGTTAGGTAGTCACGCAGGGAGAGCGTTTGCCCTTCGTAGCTGGTGAGTTCATACGCGCCGGCGGGGGGGGCTTGCTGCCATTCGTCCAACGCTGCCTGCTGATGGCTGGACAGGTCTTCGCGCCGCTCGTCGTAATAGAGATTGATGAGGCGATGCCCATCCGCCAGGGTGTAATCAAACACAAACCAGTCAAAAAACCGGAGCGCCTCCGGCTGGCTCATCTCTTCGGCGTTGTCAAAGGTATAATACTCGTTCCAATACAGCGGCAATGCCTTAGCAAAATCTTCGTTAAAGCGTTCGTCGCGGGCAAACTTGAGCAGGTCACGGCGAATGTAACGCACCGCTTCCTGCCGGGCACGCCGGTCGCTCTCTCTGGCCTGGTCTTCTTTCAGATGGCACTGCTTGTACTTTTTGCCACTGCCACAGTAGCAGGGGTCGTTTCGTCCGGGTGTGTCCATGTTGTCTCCTCTTCTTAAAAAAGTGAGCAGTGAGCGGTAAGCAGTGAGCAGTGGTTTGACCGCTCGCCGCTCACCGCTTACTGCTCACTTCAAGTCTTGCCAGTATGGGCAACAATTCACTCAACGCCGTAATTGTAAAATCCGGCTGTGAGCCGTTCAGGTCGTAATTGAGATGGGGCGGGCTGATCAAGACGCTGGTCAATCCGGCGGCGTTGGCCCCGGCAATATCGTTTTCGGGGCGGTCGCCCACAAAAACGGCCTGCGCTGGTTGTACCGCCAGCATGTTCAGCACCCGTTCATAAATGGCCGGGTGGGGTTTCATGTAGCCGGTATCGCCAGAGGTGACGCGAGCGTCCAGGTAGGGCAGCAAGCCATAGGTTTCCAATTCCACATCGCGCATCCACATGGGCTGCATGGCGTTGGTGATAAGGCCGAGTTTGTACCCTTGCTGGCGTAGGGCTTGCAGGGTGGGGATGGCGTCGGGATACGGCCGTACCCCCGGCACCGGCTGCCAGTTATACACCCGTAACAACTCCGTCATGTCAAACCGCTGAGCGTCCAGGCCAGACCCTTGCAAGGTTTGCGTCATCACCTCCGCCAGCGAAACGCCGGCCCAGGTCAGTTTGGCCTGCTGCCACAGTCGCACCAATACCTCGCCAAAACAATCGAGAAAATCTTCTTCAGCAGGAAGCGGCTGACCTTTAGCCGCCAGATAGGCATATACCTGCCGCAAATGGCGCTGGCCGATGGCCGCGCCATGAATTTCCTGGCCTGACCAATCAATTAAGGTGTCATCCAGGTCAAAAATAACGGCGGCTATTTTCTGTTTAGACGGGAACATTTTCCGTCACCGGGGTCTCTTTTTCTTTTCTGTTGGCGGCGTGGTCAAGGAGGATGACGGCCGTGATGCCCACCCCCGCCAACACCAACGCCAGGACAAACTCAACAACGCCGGCCTGCGTAGACAAATCCGGCAGCACATTAAGCTGTTTGATGACAATGCGGAAACCTTCGCCATCCAGCACATATTGGCCCAGCGCATCTTGCAGCCAGGCCACATCCTGTTTCCAGGGCCACACCTTGCGCAAACTACCCAACATCAGGCCGATCAACACCGCCACCGTCCAATCATGGTATTTCTTAAACAGCCAGCTTAATATCTGGGCAAAGGTGATCAGGCCAATGGCTGCGCCAATGCCCAGGCAAAAAATGCGCCACACCTCGCTGAAGTCGCCGGCCCGCAGTGCATTCACCGTGGAGAGTGTGTCCAGATATTTGCCCATGACCACCAGCAAAAACGCGCCAGAGATGCCGGGCAAAATCATGGCGCAACTGGCTACCGCCCCGGCCAAAATCCAAAACCACCAGGTATCCGGCGTTTGCAGCGGCACCAGCCCCACCAGGATATAAGCGCCCATCGTACCCAGCAGCAGCAGCCCCACCTTCCCGGCCGACCACTGTTTAATTCGTTTTGCTACCACAATGGCCGAGGCCAGCACCAGCCCAAAGAAAAAGCTCCAGATGTATACCGGCTGGTTGACCAGCAGCGATTCTAAAATGCCGGATAGGGTGATGATGGCTATAAAAATGCCCAACCCCACCGCCATCAGAAACTCCCAGTTGAAAATACGCAGCGCCTCCCGAATACGAAAACGCCCCAGTGTCATCAAGAAACGGGGGTCGCCCAACGTTTTGATCGAATTGATTAACTCTTCGTAAATACCCAGGATAAACGCCATCGTACCGCCGGAAACGCCAGGCACAATATCAGACGCCCCCATACAGATGCCGCGCAGCGTCAGCCCGGCATAACCGCGCACGGAACGTTTTTGTTTACCTTCTGTCTGTTCGTTGATTGTTGATTGCATGAAATTTACTCTCGCTTGGAAAAATTATCGTTCAAAGCGGAGCATTATAACATCACGCTGCTTTTCGGGCAGATTTTTGGGTAATCGTTCAGACCTGACAGGTTTTTTACTCGTTCAATTGAAGACTTGCCGGCCAAAACCTGTCAGGTCTCCAGAGGGACTGATCGTTTACGATTTTTGGAGATTGGGAGATTAGAGATTGGGGGTTCTATATTTCGCCACCAGTTTACGCACGGTGGTGATGTTGCGCACGGTTGCCGGGCCGCCAAGCGTTTTTTCAAGCAGCGCCCCGGAAAAGGTGGACTGCATCTGTTGTTTCCGCCCCAACCAGTATAACTCTCGCCCGCGCACATGAAACGCATCTACTTCATTGGTAAAGGCTAAAATTTTGTTCTGGATCTCGGCAGCCGGTTCCTCTTTCAGGAAAGCAATGTACAACGACGCGCCGGCTTCAAATTCGGCTGCCGGGAAGGGCTGGTGGGCGGCAACGGCTTCCAATTCTGGGAAGGTGCGCAGAAAGGTGGCCACCGCATAGCCCAAAATGTTCTCCAGGTGGGTTTCTATATGACGTTCCAACGCGCCGGTATCGTCACTTTCAGATGCAAAAATGACATTGCCGCTCTGGATGTAGGTCTCCACATTGGCAAAACCGGCCGCCGCAAAATGTTGACGCAAGTCAACCATTTTTACAATATGACCACCTACATTGATGGCTCGTAAAAAGGCCACATAACTGGTCATTTGGCTTCCTTTTTCAGTTGGCCGCCCCAGGTTGCCGGGTCAACGTCGGCGATGGTTTGGGAGAATGTCCAGCGACGGCCGTACAAATCAACGGCCGTGTACTGCCTTTCCCCATACGGATAATCGGTTGGTGGCTGCCCAATCTGCGCACCCTGCTGCCGGGCGTGTTCGTAATGGCTGTCTGCATCCGCCACCTGCACCATCACCGCATGGGAGAGGTCGGCGCTTTCGGCGGCTACGGCCGTGACAATAACAGCCCCTTCGCCAAACGTCAGTTGAGCGCGATGATTGTCAATTTGCAGCCGCTCGCTAAAACCGAATACCCGGCACAACCATTCCACCGCTACACGCACATCAGGATAGGCCAGTTCGGGGATGACAACGGCCGTTGGCATGGAGCGATTATGTCCTTGTGAGCTGCTTACTCCATGCCCACCCACGGGTTCGGTGACGATGTGTTCGCCAAAAGCAGCGATCAACGGCCGTGCCTGGGCAATCGCCTGCTGCACCTGTGGCAAAGACAATGAGGCGCGATGGCTTTCTGCGCTGTCCCACACTTCGGTTATCCAGATAGCGTCGGGGTCAGCCGGGTCTCTGGCGACCACGTAGCTAAGACAGCCGGGCATCTCATGGATGCCGTTCATCAAGATGGTAATCAAAGTGTCTCGTTGGCCGGGTACGGCCGTCATTTTGCCCATCAATCCATACATACGCATTGCTCCTGTTTGTAGTAGGCGATTTATCGCCCTTTGACGGCACTAAAGTGCCTACTACAAACGATTACTCGGGCAGGTAGGGCGCTTTTCTGTCAATGTTGCCCACGAATTGGGGCAGACGGGCGTGCCCCAACAGTTGCCGCACCGCCAGATTTTCGCCCGTGTGATACCAGTAATGATAAATTGTTCGTTGCAGCAGCGAGCCAAAGGTGCGCTGCCCCGGCTGCCCATCCTTTCTGGTAAAAGGCCGATGCAGGTTGTCGCTCGTCAGTGTATCCAACCAGGGATCGGCGGCTTTGGTAATGGTGTTCCACGCCGCCAGCATCTCTTTGAGAGAGGGGGTGGAAGCGGGCGCGCCATAGGCAAACAGGTGATCAATTTCCGGCAGCAGCAACTCGCCTTGTCCATAATACAAAAAATAGCGTTGCTCCTGCCAGGCCAGATGTCCCACATTCCAACTGATGCAGTTCATGGGCAGCAGGCGCTGGCTGGCGTCCTCTTCGGTCAAGCCTTTAAGGCCGCGTTTGAATTCACTGCGCGTAAAACGTAATTGGGTGACTAATGGATGTGTCATGGTTATAAACACTCGCTTTTGGGGTTCTGGGTCTGTGATGCGGGAGGTCTCTCCGGCCACGCATCACGGTTTGTCGCCCTCCTAAATTCTTTACGAACGGTTTTCACTCATCACTTCACTGCCTTCAGCGCAGGCTGTGGTGGGCTGCTGTGCGTGTTGTGTTCTGCAAATCCGCGTTCTATGGCTGTATTGAAATCACATACGACGTAATCTGCTGCACACTGCTGGCTTTAGCCCCGTTAAATTCATACACATCACAAAAAGCGCATGTTTGCCCATCAACCAATGTCCATGTGCCGTTCACCGCGCCCGCTTTGCCATGGGTGACCACATGATGGATGGTCAGTTCCACCACGCTATCGGCTGCCAATTGCGCCAGCGCCACCGCAAACGCCTCTTTTCCCTGGATTTGCTTCTCGCCAACCAGTTGCCAGCCAATATCTGGCGTCACGCTGCTGAGGATAAACCCGGTATCTCTTTGGGCAAAGGCAATGGTCAACTTTTCCAGAAACAGGTTTTTTGGCGAGTTACCACAATCTTTACTGGCAATCACATTTACCATTGGTGTTGCTCCTTCGTTGCTGGCATGAGAATCATCTACTCCACTTTGGTAGCGATCCACCAGGTTATGCCGCCCGCATCCTTCACACCGCCACGTTTATCCGCATCTTCCTTTTTTACCGGCTCTTGCACCGACGTTGCGCCGGCTGCCAGGGCGCGTTGGTAGGTGGCGTCCACGTCCGGCACATAGATATGGATGTGCGCCGGAATCGGCGGCCAGCCTTCGGCGCCATCGGCCAGCATCAGCACGGTGTCATCAAGTCGCACCTCGGCGTGCATGATCTTCTGATCCGCGTCGTCAGGGAACCGACGTATTTCAACCGCGCCAAAGACTTGCTCCAGAAACGCAATAGTCGCGCTGGCGCCATCTACAATGAGATAGGGTGAAACGCTATTGTAATTGTCTGGTTTGTACTTGGTATTCATCTGTTCTCCTATTAACGGCCGTGCGCAAGCGGTACGGCCGTTGTCATCATCAACTCACCACATACTCAAACCGCTCCGGGTAAGCGAACAGGTAGTTCCAGCCATCCACTTCGGGGGGCGTGTGCTGCCCGGCGCTCAGAATCGTGGTGATGTTGGTGCGGTGTTCGACGCCATGATTGATAATCTGAATGAAAACGACGACAGCCTGATAATGGAACTTCTTGCCCTCTTCTTCCTCGTAAACCAGGTCATTGGGGCCAAGCTGACCAATCGCGTCTACCAACGCCTCACCAACCTGCACGGCATAGGCCCGCACTTCGGCCAGACCTGGTTTTGCGTCCCATTGGAACGGCGGCAACGGCCGTTGCCCGGTTAATATGCTCACGTAGAATGCTTCGGAGCGAATCAGATGCTCTAGCGTTTCCCGAATCGTGCCATATGAACCTGGCAGGGTAGCCGCCAACTGCTCCTCACTTAATTTTTCGCAGGCTGCCAGCACCTGCTGGTTGGCCCATTTATTGTACCGAATGAGTTCGGCCAGAGTCGTTTCCGGTATTGTTTCCATGATCATAAACCTCCAGGTTACTCTCCTGCTGCATACCAGTCCAACACGCGCAAGGCGCGCAGTGTGATCCACCGGCTCGGCTGGCCCTCCGTCTCGCCCAACTCGATGGCCATCACGCCAGGATGCCGGGTCTCAAGCGGCCAACGGCCGTCGCCACCACGCTTCGATTCCACCAAGGCAACCGCCTCAGCCACGCGCTCGTCCGGCGTGACGCCCGCCTGGCGCAGATAGTCAAGACCGCGCAACACGTCATAGTGCCACCAGGTCGGGAAAGCGAAGCGTGTCCAGGCCGGGTCAATCACTTCCCCGGTCGTCAGCCGCCGCAAGAGGCGGCGTTCCAGCAGGTACTCCTGCCCGCGCAGACGGGCCGCCGTCACCTCTGGGCTGTCCCCCAATGCCCGTTCGTATTCGAGCAGGGCTTCCAGGACGCAGATGGTGGTGTGGAACGATGACCGCGTTGAGCCGTTTGCGGCCTCACAGTTCCAGCCGCCGTCGGGCAACTGCTCGCCCAGCAGCAGATCAAGTATGCGCTGGATGTCCTGGCCGAAGTAGGCGCCGCTTGCCCCCACCTGCCCATTGATGCACGGCTCCACTTCGCCCGCGAAGAAGGGATTGCCCACAAAATCCCATCCGCGCCACGTGCCATCCCAGTCCCATCCCTGCCACCTTACGTGGTCGCGCACCAGCCCCACCGCCCGTTGTGCCGCGTCACCGGCGGGATCAAGACCCATCTCCCGCAGCAGCGACAGGACGTGCATCGTCGAATCCAACTCCTGATTAAACGCCGTGCCACCCCATGACCCGTCGGCTCCCTGGAGGGCGAGCAACTGCGCTCCCCAACCCTCAGTCGCTACCCGCGCTCGTTCGGCGGCGACCTCCGCCGCTGGCGCACCGAGCAGGTTTTGTTTCACCTGCCAGCGGATCGCCGGGTCAGAATCGAGCAGCCATTGTATCACCGGGTCATTTGGGTTCAGGCTTTGCCGTTTGGGCGGATTTGTCACCATTTGCTGATTACTCCTTCATACACAAGTTTGTAGTAGGCGATTCATCGCCTGCGGATGGCACTAAAGTGCCTGCTACAAACCTTTCTGCCACCGATTGAAATCGGCGTCTGCCATGTGCAAACGCGCTGAAGCGCGTTCGTAGCGGCTCTGGTAACGTGCTTCAGCACGTTTCTGGTACCAGCCTATGAATTCATTCATAGGGAATCTAACCAGGCGCGTATGTCTGGCTCATGGTCATCATGGAAATGGTCAAAAAATTCACCGGGCAGGAAACGTTCATCACCCAACCATACCAGATAATAAACTCTCTCCCCCTCATGTACTTGCTCAATGCGGGCATCCTCTGGTAATTGTGCAACTGCCGTCAACAACTCCTGAAAAACGCGCGCCGATTCATCCAGGACTTCACGCACGGTACGGCCGTGATTGACCTCATAAATCCAGCCGTTGATTTCATCATCACCTTCCAGGTGGGCGGGCCAGGGTGGGGGCGGTTTCGGCTCGCCGCGTTGGGCCGCCTGCAAACGGGCGATGGACCAGGGAGTCCAGTCCGTCAGGTGGGCGATGATGTCTTTGATAGACCAGTGACCGGCCACGCCAGGCTCGTCCATACGCGCCGGGTCAATCTCCTCAAGAAAGGCTTCCCATTGCCGATATTCTTCCTGCAACCAATTCAGAAGTTCAGATTTCGTCATAATTTGTCCGTATAAATTCTTTGACTTCTTCAATTGTATATGGGGGGTTTTTCGTATGAATGATGGCATGGCAATTAGGACAGACAGGAACCAAGTCTCTGATCGGGTCAATTTCGTATTTTTCACCTATGTCTGAAAGAGGCTTCAGATGATGAACATGAATAAAGCCTTGACCAACTCTTCCATATTTTTTACCAAGATCAAGTTCACAAACCTGGCAGTGCGTCCCATAATAGGCAATAGAAGCCTTACGTGCACTGGAATTACGTTCATAAGCGTTAATTGTTATTCGTTGTTTGCTGCCTTCAAAAAAGGTGACATCATCCTCAACTTCTTCAGGCAGCACAAAGCTACGCTCTGACTCAAATTGCTGGTAGATTGGTTCTGGAACCACCTGTCCTAATTCGCGGCGAAGATAGCTTATTAGGATTGAGCTGTGTTTGGTTTGGCTAGTCGTTTTTAGCTCTTGGTATTTGTTGGCAACCTTATCGACGAACTCAAAATGTAATGACCTTATAATGGGCCAAATCTTTGAATGGTTTTCCGATGGCTTGTAGTAACCGTTTCTGGAAGGAACCTGTTTGTATATTGGATAATCATTTTCGTCCCATTGCCACTCGGTTGTTTGTAATAAGTAGTCTGCTTCTTCTGATGTTTCAAGAGCCACCTTATCCAAAGCAAGCCAGACTCCCCTTTTTTCAATTGTAAATACAATCAAATTGCCTACCAGAAGTCGAATTATATTTGACTTACAATGAACTCCCCATTTGTTGCTACCCCGTGAATTAGCGTGGTTTATTGACTCAGCCAACATCTCTAAGCAAAAAGTTTTCTGTTCTTTTTGTGGAAGAAGTCTATGCACTATGTGTGCAACTTCATCTTGGAGAGTACTGGATTTAAGTTCATCTGAAGGCATTTGCTTCATTTTCCCCTATAGACATCCAATTTTATATTACACGGCAGTACCCACCCACAACACGGCGATAAAAGCATCGCTAACAAAAATGAATTGTCAGGCGTGTGTCTGCTCAATGCCATATCGCATTGCATCTATGAGAGTATCAACGTCTATATTTCTTAGTGTCCTGAACTTGATGCAATATCCTGTTACGCTTGCCTGGCCGATCTTTTTTCCGTATTTCTCGGCTAACTGTTTTTTATCTTTTATCCCCATAATGTAGACGGAGATTCCGGTTGTGTTTGCACTGATGCCGATCTGATAGAACTCTTTAGTTTTTCCATCGGCATAAATTCTGGCCTGTGATCCATAACCTATATTTGGGTTAGAAACCGTCCGGCCACTCTCATCTCTGCCATCAAGAAACCACAATTTACAGTCCGGTATCATTCCCAGAATGATGCCGTGAAGTTCTTGCATATCACTTCGTTTTGGCTCTGGCTGAGCGGTGATGTACTCTTTGATTTGCTGATGTACGTTCATATGAAGCTACCTCATGGCCGCCTGACTTTGTATTACATGGCCGTACCCACCCCCAACATCGGCGATGAAAGCATCGCTTTCAAAAATTGCCCGGTATAACTCGCTTCCACCTGCGCCACCGCCTCCGGCGTGCCCTGGGCAATGATCTGCCCGCCGCCGTCGCCGCCCTCCGGCCCCAGGTCAATCAGCCAGTCGGCCGTCTTCACCACATCCAGGTTGTGTTCAATAACAATGACGGTGTTGCCCGCATCCACCAGCCGATGCAGCACATCCAGCAGCTTTTGCACGTCGGCAAAGTGCAGGCCGGTGGTCGGTTCGTCCAACACGTACACGGTGCGCCCCGTCGCCACCCGGCTCAGTTCCTTCGCCAACTTGATGCGCTGCGCCTCGCCGCCGCTGAGGGTGAGCGCGCTCTGCCCCAGCTTGATGTAATCCAGCCCCACGTCATGCAGCGTTTGTAGCTGGCGGTGAATCTTGGGATGGTTCTCGAAAAATTCCAGTGCCTCCTGCACGTCCATGTCCAGCACATCGGCGATGTTTTGCCCTTTGTAGGTGATTTGTAGCGTTTCATGGTTGAAACGACGGCCGTTGCATTCCCGGCACAACACCCACACATCGGCCAGAAAGTGCATCTCCACCTTGTGCAGGCCGTACCCTTCACACGCCTCGCAGCGCCCACCCTTCACGTTAAAGCTGAACCGCCCTGATTTGTAGCCCCGTGCTTTGGCTGCCGGTGTCTGGGCGAAGACGTTACGAATCTCGTCAAACAGCTTGATGTAGGTCGCCGGGTTGGAGCGCGGGGTACGGCCGATGGGGTCCTGGGTGATGTTGATCACCTTGTCCAGATTTTCCAGCCCGTGCAAACTGCTGTACGGGCCGGGTGTGGTCTGGGCGTTGTTTAGCGCCCGTGCCAGCGCCGGTTCCAGCGTTTCGGAGACCAGGCTGCTCTTGCCGCTGCCGCTGACGCCGGTGACGCAAATCATTGTGCCCAGCGGGAAACGGGCGGAGACGCCGCGTAAATTGTGCAGCCGTGCGCCGCTGATGGTCACGGCCGTATCAGATTGGCGACGGCCGTAGCCATTGGGCGCCGTAATCGTCAGATCGCCGCGCAAATACTTACCCGTCAAGGAATCGGGATTGTTGGCTACCTCTTCGGGTGTGCCGACGGCCGTGATGCGCCCCCCCTTCACACCCGCGCCTGGCCCCAGGTCTACCAGCCAGTCCGATTCGCGCATCGTCTCTTCGTCGTGTTCCACCACCAGCACCGTATTGCCCATGTCCCGTAGCTGGTGCAAGGTGTCCAGCAAGGCGCGGTTATCACGGGCGTGCAGGCCAATGGACGGCTCGTCCAGGATGTACAACACGCCCACCAGCCCGCACCCAATCTGGCTGGCTAACCGGATACGCTGCCCCTCGCCGCCGCTCAATGACGGGGCCGACCGATCCAGCGTCAGGTAATGCAGCCCCACGTTCAACATGAATTGCAGCCGGTCACGAATTTCCTTCAGGACTTCGGCGGCGATTTCTAGTTGTTCATCAGACAGAGATTGAGAGATTAGGAGATTGGGAGATTGGGTAATCGGTAGTTTGCCATTCCCATTACCGTTCACCGACGATTGATGACCGTTTACCGATGACCGATTACCGTTCACCGATAACCGCTCACTGCCAACTGCTAACTGCTTACTTCCCAACGCCAACACCCACGCCTGCGCCTCATCAATCGCCATGCGGCCGATTTCGGTGAGCGTTTTGCCGCCCACCTGCACGGCGCGGGCTTCGGGGCGCAGACGAGAACCCTGGCAGGTAGGACACGGCCGTTGGCTCATAAAGCTGGCGTACCATTTGCGCGTCATCTCCGAATGGGTCTGGTGAAAGAGGCGGTTGATGTTGTTGACGATGCCGTTCAACGGCCGTTTCGCCTCGCCCGACCACTGTGCCTCGTCATTTTCGCCGCCATACTTAAAGGTCAACACTTCCCCATCCGAGCCATAAAACAGGATATGCCGGATATTCTCTGGCAGGTCGCGCCAGGGCGTGTCCAGGTCAAACCCATAATGTTCAGCAATCGTATGCAACGTGGACAGCGTCCACTTATTTTTCTTTTTACGGACATTGCCATACCAGCGCAGCCCACCATCCATGATGGAGCGCGTTTCATCTTCGATGATCAGGTCAGGGTCAACCTGCATCTGGGTGCCGATGCCGTGGCAGTCCGGGCACATGCCTAACGGCGAGTTGAAGCTGAACAACTGCGGCGACAGGTCAGGAAAACTAAAACCACATTTCGGGCAGGCATTGTGTTCGCTCAATGTCAACTGCTCCAGCCCCTCGCCCAAATCGGCGATCAGCAGGCCATCACCCATCTTCAACGTTGTCTCCACCGAATCCGCCAGCCGCGACGTGAACCCTTCGTCCGGCGTCTCCGGCACAATCAGCCGGTCTACGATCAGTTCGATGTTGTGTTTGCGTTTTTTGTCCAGTTCCGGCAGGTCGCCGGTTAAATCCACCAGTTGGCCGTTGACGCGGGCGCGGGCAAAGCCATCTTGTCGCGCCTGGGCCAATGCGTCCACGTGGGTGCCCTTGCGGTTGCGGGCGATGGGCGCCAGCAGTTGGAAGCGGGTACCGGCGGGCAAATGGGCCAGTTGATTGGTGATGGATTGCGCCGATTGCGGGGTCACGGCCGTGCCACATTCCGGGCAGTGCGGTGTACCCACGCGGGCGAAGAGGACGCGCAAATAGTCCATCACCTCCGTCACCGTGCCCACTGTGGAACGCGGATTTTTGCTCACCGCCTTCTGCTCAATGGCAATCGCCGGGCTGAGGCCGATGATGGCGTCTACCTTTGGCTTTTCCATTTGTCCCAAAAACTGGCGGGCGTAGGCGGACAGGCTCTCCACGTAGCGCCGCTGCCCTTCGGCATAAATGGTGTCGAAGGCCAGGGAGGATTTACCGCTGCCGCTGACGCCGGTGAGAACGACCAGCTTGTTGCGGGGAATGGTCACGTCAATGTGTTTCAAATTATGTTGTTGTGCGCCGCGCACAATAATGTGTTGGGGTTCCATATGCCTTACCTTATGTGAACATATGTTCTGATGAGTAGACGGGATTGTATCACGGCCGTACCCCAGCCGCTACCTCTCGACCTTAAAAATTGAGCAAACAAGGACAGTTTAGAGATGATAGTTGACATCTTTTGTCAGGAATCAAAAGAGGGACGGCCGTGGCACGGCCGTCCCTCCTGAGTAATTGAGTAATTGGGTAATTGGGCAGTCAATTACCCAATATCCCAATTACCCTGATTTACGGCTTCAGAATAATGGGCAGGTAGATGAAGTAACCCGGTTCGGGCGGGGTTACCGTCGCCGTCGTGGTCAACTCCACCTCAGCCGTAATGTTGGCGTCATTGGCGGACACGGCCGTGACCGTGGTCACATTCATCTCGCCGTCCGTCGCTGCCATGTCTACGTGAACCATTACCATCACCATGTCATTCGCCCCCGCTGCCAGCGTCACCGTCACCGGCTGCACGTGGCTCATCCAGCCATTGTCATCGCCGGTGCTCAGGCTGAAGGTGTCGGTGGTGTTGCCGGTGTTGGTGATGTGTACTGTGTACGTCACCACCGCGCCCAGTTCGCCGGAAAGCGCGTCCGGGTCGGCGCTGAGCGCCACGCCCCGCAACTCCGTCGCCGTCGTCGTCAGGAAAGAGTCATCACTGACACTGGGGTCGCTCTGTGATACGGCCGTCACCAATGACAGGCCCTGCTCCCCGGCAGCCGCATTGCTCGGCACCGTCACCGACGCCGTGAACGAACCCACCGCCCCGGCATCCAGGCTGATGCTGCTGGCAGACAGTTCCGTCGGCCACTGCGCATCCACCGCCAGGTCAAAGGTGTCGCTGACGCTGCCCGTGTTGGTGATGGTCAGGCTGTACACCACCACACTGCCCGGCGCGCCAGAAGCGTCCTGGTCAGGCGAGAGGTCTACGCCGCCACCCGCCGCTTCCAGGGTGGGCACCACACACCACTCCACCAGCGTGCCGGTGTCGCCGCCAGCCAGGTCAGAGACGGTGATCGTCCAGTCGCCGCCGATGTCCATGCCGTCGTAGGCAGCCAGCAGGCTGGTGTTGGGCGGGTCGCCGCCCACCCGGTCGCCAAAGATGGCTGGAGCGCTAGCGGCACATTGGGTTTCGATGTTGCCATCTGGCCCTTCGTCGTTGATGGTGACATCATAATTGTCGCCGGAACAGCCGAAGGTGGAGGCAGGTACGCCGGGCCGGTCAATGATGGTGGCGTTGGTGGCGTTGTGGTTGACCACAAAGCGCAGGTCGCCCACCCAGGTGTGGGTGGCGTTGATGTAGATGTCCACATCCAGGATGTTGGCGCTGGTGGGGATGTTGATGGTGTGGCTGGCGCCGGTGGGGTTGTTGTCCGGGATGCTCAGGTTGGGCGTGGCGCAAAATACATTGGGTTGACCCACGGTGCGGAAACTAAATTGGGCGGAGGTGTCGCCGCTGCCGCAGGGGTTGCTGGCGGTGACGCGCCAGTAGTGCCAGGTGTTGTAGGCCAGGGCGTTGGCGCCGGGCAAAGCGTGGCTGGTGCCGGGCACATTAGCGGTGTAGATGATGTTGCTGAAGTTGATGTCGTCGGCCAGTTCCAGATGGTAGGAGGTAGCGCCGCTGACCGAATTCCACATGAATGTGGGCGTGTTGGGGATATCGGTGGCGCCGTTGGCCGGTGCAGTCAATACAGGCACACCGGGTATACCCTGGGAAACGACCAGGTTGACGGTGGTGGTGAGCGTGTCGGTCACATTGCTACCCACGACGCCGATGGCGTAACTGCCGGGGGAAACGGCGGCTGTGTTCGTGACACTAAAGTCGCTGGTTCCGGTGGGTATGACCGGGTTGACTGAGAAATCATGATTAGCGCCGGCGGGAACGTCTACGGCCGTTAACGTCACCGGCGCTGTAGAACCTGCTTCGGTTACTGTTACCGTGTACAGCGCATCCTCCCCCTGGCAGATGCTCAAGTTAGAAGGTGCAGCCGACAGGCCAAAAGAGGCCAGGATGGGCCGAACAATGAACAAACCCCGCTCAATATCGCTAATGATGACGACGCCACTATCGAAGTAGGGGTAAGTACTCCAGGCGCCATTAAATGAGGCGTTATCATTGGTCGGATACGTATCAAAATATGCCACCTCGTTTATGCTGGCCGGGGTACCCACATCAGTAATATCGAGGATGCGTAACCCACTGCGGTAGTTAGCTTCAAAGGCATAGTTGCCCTTGATATACAGGTTGTGGTCAATAGCGGCGACAGCGGCCGTATAATTACCGATGAGTAAAGGCGCTTCCAGATTGCTGGCATCCCAGACGTAGGTGCGGGTATTGTGCCCAGAACTTTGTTCATCCAACTCATCATCATGCAAGATGTAACGATGGTCTGGTGTCAGCCAGCCCTGATGTGTATAGGCCGAACCGGCATATGGCGTGCGGCTGAGCTGCACTGGCGCTGCTTTGTTGGTAACGTCCACAATGGTGACTGTATCTTCATTGAAGGCAAAACAAATTTCGTCGCCCTGATGCTCTACATCTGGCCCGTTGTAAATGACGCACTGGGTATCATGGGTGTAACCATCGGCGCTGAAGCAGCCGGCGTTGGTGGAGCTGGTGGGGTTTTGGATGTTGACCATGTGCAGCCCACCGGAGCAGGTTCCCGTGCCCACGGCATAGGCATAGCCGCTGTCTTCATTGATGGCGATGTTGTGGGCGTTGCCAAACTGGCTGTAATGGGCGGTATTGCTAAACGTGACCGGCGGATTGACCACATTGCGCAGCAGTGTCAGGTCAAACACTTGCATCCCATGGCCGCTGGCTTCACTGACGACAAAGGCATGGTCAGCGTAAACTTTGATGTCCCGCCAGGTAGAGTTGGATGTTTGAGTAGGCAACTTGCCCAGGTAGATGGGATTTTCCGGATCGCTGATATCTACAAAAGCGGTGCCGTTGTTCAGGCCCATTATGGCGTACTCTTTGCCATCTAGGGGGTCTGTCCATCCCCAGCTATCATTGCCGGCCGTTGCCGACATGGCTGCCAGCGAGATGTGGGCCAACAGGTCAACATTGCTGCACGGATAGATGTCCGCCATGCCGCCGACACAGGGGGTGGCGGCTGTGGATGTCACATTTTCCAGCGGCGGCTCCTGATCGGCCAGAAACCGACGCATAGCATCTGTCATGGGGCCATCAACCGGCTTGCCGGTATCACCTGTTTGTGTGTCTGGCGTGGCCTGGACACGCTGCCCGGACACGATGAAAAATGCGGCAAGGATAAACAAGACAACAGCAAACAATACGCGCTTCAAGGGATCTCTCTGCATCATACACTCCTTATGTGGTTGAATATGGCTCACCAATGACGTCAGAAATGACGTTTCCCCGATAGTAAGTTGCTAAATCGGGCGGCATTGTAGCGTAAGTTCGGGAAAATGGGTATAGATATTTGTCTAACGGGGGTGAGGTTGTAGGATTGGCTGATATGGTAGGCTGGCTGCGGTTGAAGGAACAACTGGGTATAGCTCGATCACTGCTGATGTATTATGGCGTACCGGGGCGTTACGGCCGTATGCGCCAATTCTATGCCCAATTCATCCAACCGGGTGATTTGTGTTTTGATATTGGCGCACATGTGGGCAACCGGCTGCGCGTCTGGGCGGCGTTGGGGGCGCGGGTGGTGGCGGCGGAACCGCAGCCACAGTTGATGCGCTGGCTCAAATGGCTGTACGGCCGTCACCCCCACATCACCCTCCTGGAGCAGGCCGTCGGCGCGGAACCCGGCACGGCCACGCTACACATCAGCCAGCGCACACCTACCGTGACCACCCTGTCGCGGGCCTGGATGACGGCCGTACAGCGCGACCCCACCTTTGCCCACGTTTCCTGGGACACGGCCGTGAACGTGCCGGTAACTACACTGGATGCATTGATGGCGCAGTACGGCCGTCCTGCCTTCTGCAAAATTGATGTGGAGGGATATGAACTGGAAGTGCTGCGCGGCCTATCGCAGCCCATCCCCGGCCTGTCGTTTGAATACATCCCGGCGGCTATGGAGATCGCCACCGCTTGTGTGGCCCGCCTGGCTGAACTGGGGCCATATGAATTTAATTATGCGCCAGGGGAAAGCCACCGGCTGCAATCCGCCCACTGGCTGTCCGCTGCCGAGATGCTGTCCATTCTGGCGCAAATCAAAGAAGGGAGTGGGGATGTGTACGGCCGTGTTTTAGTGAGCAGGTGAGGGGGTGAAGGGGCAGGACCGCCAACCTCTTCCTAATTCATAATTCCTAATTCATCCTTACAAAAGAGGAAGAGCCTCAGGGGAGGGGTTCCTGAGGCTCTTATAAAAGGAGAAAAAGTTGTGTGTCCTTGCGTGATGTTTAGTATACGGATGTACGCTTATTTGTGAATGGGACTTTATGCCTAATTGGGGGAACTGCGAGACTCGCTACCAAACCCGAAGCGCGTCGTTACCGCTAGGCAGATGTTGACACGTACAAAACCAGGATAACCCGCGTATTTTAAGTAAAACGTCAGGTGAGATAGCCTCATTGTGTGGGTGGTGTTTTGCGCCGGATGATATTTGCAAAAGCTATACAATTATTAGGCAAAGATGAGTTACTGTACACAATTTTAGAGAAAAGCAGATAATGAACATTGTTGACGCAATTTGAAAGGCTATATAAACCCAAAAAGGAGTTAAAAATGTTCAAGAAAATTTCTGCTTTAGTTGTTATGTCCCTGTTGTTGGTGCTGGGCACCAGCAGTCTGACCGCCGCTTCGGGCAACACCATTTACGATATTGCCAAAGCAAACGGTAATTTCACCCAGTTGGTAGGCGCCGTGGATGCAGCCGGTCTTAAAAGCACATTGGAAAGCGACGGCCCCTTCACCGTCTTTGCCCCCACCGATGCCGCTTTTGCGGCCCTGGCTGCCAGCGGTATTGACCCCGAAGCTACCCTGTCCAACATCCTACTGTACCATGTGGTACCCGGCAGTTTGAAAGCGGCCGATGTGTTAGCTGCCGGTACGCTGAAGACCGCTTTTGACGGCAAACCGTTTGATGTAGCTGTGAAAGGCGGTGACGCCATTATCACCACACCCGATGGCGTTACGGCCAAGATCATTATGACCGACATTGAAGCCTCTAATGGCATCATCCATGTGATTGATGCGGTCATCCCGCCGCCGGTGAATGCGCTGGACCTTTCGCCGCTGGGCGACTCTACTAAGACCATTGCCGAGATCGCGGTAGCTAATGGCAACTTTGATACCCTGGTAGCGGCTTTGGATGCAGCCGGACTGGTCAGTGTCTTTGCCAGCCCTGGTGATTACACTGTCTTTGCTCCCACGGATGACGCTTTTGCTGCTCTGGGTGAGGAAACTATCAATGCCTTGTTGGCTGATCCCAAAGGCGATTTGACCAAGATTTTGACCTACCATGTCGTGGGTGACTCTCTGAGCATCAACCAGGTAGCCAACAGCAGCCGTATTCCTACCTTAAATGGGGCCAATCTGCCGGTAAGCTTTAACGGTGGGCAGGTGATGGTAGATGGCGCAACCATCGTGTTGTTCAACATCCAGGCTTCTAATGGTGTGATTCATGTTATTGATACCGTGATGGTACCGTAGATTTTTGTGGGGGGATATAAAGCGGCGCTGCTTGAAAAGCAGCGCCGTTTTTATTTGGGGAGTTTTTGCACCATGTCGGCCAGTTGTGGCAGGGGGAGGGGGTCTGTAGCCAGCAATTTTTCTAGCGCCACGGCCGTTTCCCGCCGCCCCATCCGATATAATGCCCCCACCAAACCGGCGGCAATGGCTAAAAGGTCGGGTACGTTTTTCAGTTGAAAAGCGCGCTGCAGGGCATCAGCAAAGTGGGTGCAGGCGGTTTCGTAGGCTTCTTGTTGCAGGGCCAGGCGGCCCAAACCGGCCAGGGTGGAGATCATGCCGCGCTGGTTGCCAATTTCCCGGTAAAGGTACAGACTGCGTTGGTAGAGGGTGTGGGCGTCGCTGAGGTGGTCTTGGGCCACGGCCGTGCGCGCCAACATTTCCAGACACATAGCAATCCCGCGCACGTCCCCCATCTCTTCCCGAATTTCCAGAATGATGTGGTTGAGCCGCCGCGCTTCGTCATACGCCTGCCGGGCAAAGGCTACCTGGGCCAGGTTGGAAAGGGAGTAAGCACGGCTCCAGGGATTGCCCAACTGCGTTACAATTTCCAGGCTTTGCTGGCTGTAAGACTGCGCGGCGTCATAATCGCCGGCTCGATAGGCAATCTGGGACAGGATGTTTAGGGCAATGCCCATGCCCTGCTGATAATCGGCGGCTTTGCTTAGGGTTAATGCCTCCTGGCATAGGGACGCTGCCTGGGTATCGTCGCCTAAATGGTAGTGGATGGCGCCCTGGTAATTGAGGCAAAAAACGAGGTCGAGAGGGGTGTGGTCGAGAGTGGCGTACAACGGCCGTATGAGGGCCACACTTTGCTGTAACAACTGATGGGCTTCTCCATAACGCCCCACATGAAAGGTGAACCAGCCTTGCCGTGCCAGTAGCCGTCCCCACACCAACTGTTTTTCCGGGCTGTCGGGCTGTGCGGCAACCATAGCGGCGGCCCGCTGCAAAACATCTTGCCCTTCTTGAAAGCGGCTGCGCATGTCATAATAATCAAACAGGCTGGATAGCCCCTGGTTGACGGCCGTCACATTCTGTTGCAATATCACCCAACGCCAGGCGGCGCGTATATTTTCAATTTCCTCGCCAATCTCTTCCAGTGCCAACCGCTGTTCTTCATTTTGCAGCCGGCCCTCTGCCTGGTGCAAAAAGGAAATGAAATAATCCTGATGACGGCCGTGTGTGGCCATCCCCTCCGCTGGATTCTGCTGCAAATGCTCGGCTACATACAACCGCAGTACTTCCAATATCTCAAAACGCGGCTGGCCCATGGCCCCCGTTACCCGTCGCACAAAAGAATGGTCTATCAACTTCAACAATACCGGTAAAGAGACTCCGGCTACGGTTTCAGCCGCTTCTCGTGAAAAACCGTTGCGGAATACAGAAAGCTGCCGCAGTGCTTGTTGTTCTTTAGTTGTGAGCATATTCCAGGAGTAAGAAAAAACGGCCCACAAACTACGGTGTCTTTCGGGCACATCACGCATGGTGGCGCTTAAAAAGCGCAAATTCTGCTCTAATTCCCGCACAATATCCTGGCAAGAAAGCACACGCACCCAACTGGCAGCCAACTCAATTCCCAGGGGCAATCCATTTACCAACTGACAAATACGGACGACGGCCGTTTGCTCCGCCGGCGACAATGTAAAACCCGCATCCACCGCCCGCGCCGTCTGTAAAAATAACTGTACCGAACTATATCCCTGCCAGGACAAGGTATCCGCTGTATCTATTGGAAATGTCAGCCCTTCTAGCAAATACACTTGCTCTCCACGCACATTCAAACGACTCCGCGACGTAACCAACATCTTAAGCTGGGGCGCTGCCGCCAACAGCGCCGTAATATAACTGGCGGCTGCTGCCAGATGCTCAAAATTATCCATCACTAACAAAATCTCTTTTTCCCGCAGATAATTTTGAATGCGTGATGTAGGCGCTTCCGGATCCCGCAGCGTGAGTTGTAAAGCATCGGCAATAGCCGCCGCCACCGGGTTAAAATTTGTTGCTGAGGTCACACTCCTGTTTAGCTCATTTTGCTCTACAGCAGCCAGCCTTACCAAATAAATGCCATCCGCAAAAGCAGCAGACATCTGTTGCGGCGGTAGCAGCTTTTGCACAGCCTGAAGAGCCAGACGGGTTTTTCCCACTCCACCAGGTCCCACAATCGTCGTCAATCGGCAGTCAGGATCCAGCAGCCGGTCCGTAATTTCGGCCAGATCAGCCTCTCGCCCCACAAACCGGGTTAGCGGCGCCGGTAAATTGTGCGTCATGCCTTTAGTGCTTAGCTTTTCCCCGGAAGGCAAGGTGGTATGCACTACTATCAGATCCCCCCGCAGAATGCTTTCGTATAAACGCTGGGTTTCTGGTTCTGGTTCAACCCCTAAATTCTCCCTTAACAACCGGCGGCATGTTTCATATTGGGCCAGCGCCGCGCTGCGCTGCCCACTCCAGACCAGCAAGTGCATCAGTTGCCGGTGCGTTTCCTCTCGCCAGGGTTCCAGCGCCAACAGTCGTGAGGCATACTTAATGCCCAATGCCGTATTACCTTGTTGGGTCAGGTATTCAGTTAATATATGCAAAGATTGCACAGCTAACCGATGTAATCTCTCGCGCTCTTCCAACAACCATATTTCAAAATCTGGCGCCTGTGAAACATGAAACCCCTCTAAAAATTCACCCTCGTATAAATCAACCGCTTCCCACAGCAGAACCTTTGCCGTCGGGGACAATGGGCTGTTTCTCAAATCTCCCAAATCCTGCAGCATAGTTGTGAACCGCGCCACATCCACGTCATAATTGGCGGCCTTGTTTAGCTCAATGGACTGCCGGGAAATAAGTAAATAATCCCCCACCAAGGGGCGCAAGTTAAATAACACATCGCGTAGATTTTTGCGCGCGCGTTCTTCATTGCTATCTCCCCACAACAAACCGGCCAATGTTTCCCGCGTATAAGATTTGCCGGTGGCTGCCAGATAAAATAACAAAGCTGTTGCTTTATTGGAAACAAAACCCGTAACCGGCTCACCCCCAATAGATACCGCAGGCGCTCCCAATAACTTTAACCGAAGTTTTTTGGTAGTAGTGTTTGCCAAATTCTGCGTCATCAGCCCCTCTTTTACCTCCGCATCTCGACGATTTCTCGACGATTAACCCCTAAAATACATCTATCGTCGAGTATACATAGTTTGACCATATTTGCGAAGACAGTGAAGACGAGAAAAAGCAACGACTGTATCTGTGCCACATGTGCCATTACGGTCTGGCAGGCACACAACCTATTTGTTTGGTGCCTGCCAGACCATCGGGATCCAGCCAACTCCCAAACTCAAAAGATCGTTAGTGGGTGAAAAAAAGAGGTGCTCCCCCTGCCCTGCATAAACAGGGGGAGCGGTGCAGAGGGGATGTGTAGTGATTTGTAACGAAGTTACAAACCACCGAACAAAAAAAGGAGCGCTGTCCAACTACCAATTTGGTAGGGTAGTTGTTGTGTTGGCGGCAAATACAACTCCGCAAGAATCAGGAACGAATGCATAACGACGAATCAGTTTGTATGTTATGGCGTTTTCGCTCCTCATCGCCGGCGTAAGAACGCCGGGATTTCCAAATTATTAGGCGCAAATCGTGGTTGAACCGGTTCCGGTTCAGGCTCACGAGCTGGCAGCGCGGCGGGCACAGACACGGGCTGTGGCTGTGGCTCCGGGCGTGGTTGGCTGATCGGGGCGGCAGATGGACGGCCGTATTGCTGTTGCAACATCTGGCGGCGTGAAAGCGTCCGTTCAAAACCGGTAGCAATCACCGTCACCCGCATCTCATCACCCATCGTCTCATCAATCACCGCGCCAAAAATCATGTTCGCATCCGGGTGCGCCGTTTCCCGAATAATGGCGGCAGCCTGGTTGACATCATACAGGCTCAGGCTGGGGCCGCCGGTCACATTGAACAAAATGCCCTGCGCGCCATCAATCGTCACATCGAGTAACCGCGAACTAATCGCCTGTTCGGCGGCAATCCGCGCCCGATCCTCACCTTCACCATGCCCAATGGCCATCAAAGCCGCCCCGCCCTGAGACATAATCGCTTTCACGTCGGCAAAGTCCAGGTTAATCAGGCCCGGCACGGTAATCAATTCGCTGATCCCTTGAATGCCCTGGCGCAGCACATCGTCAGCCATGTTAAAGGAATCGGCCAGGGACATACGGCGGTCGGTCAGTTCCAGCAGGCGATCATTGGGGATGACAATAAGGGTGTCTACCTGCTCCTTCAATTTTTCAATGCCATGTTCGGCGGAGGTAGAACGTTTGCTGCCTTCAAAGAGGAACGGCCGTGTCACCACCCCAATCGTCAGCGCCCCTTGTTCACGGGCCACACGGGCGATCACATGAGCCGCACCGGTGCCGGTGCCACCACCCATGCCGGCGGTAATAAACACCATATCAGAGCCTTTCAATACTTCATACAGCTCATCTACCGATTCTTCAGCCGCTTTCTCACCGACTTCGGGATGCCCACCGGCGCCCAATCCGCGCGTCAACTTTTCGCCAATGCGCACGCGCACCGGCGCATCGGACAAGATGAGGGCCTGGTTGTCTGTGTTGACAGACACAAAATCCACACCGTTGATCCCTTCTTTGATCATACGGTTAACAGCGTTACAACCACCACCACCCACACCGATGACACGAATGCAGGCTACATTTTCTAATTCTGGTGTTCTTTGCATGGATAAACCCTCTTCTGCACTTCGGTGAGACTGCCAGATGAAGAATAGACCACCATCTTCCCGGTTACGACCGGCCAACTCCTCATTGGCTATTCGCGCCACTTACAGTAATGTTGCTTTGTTGCCTGGGCGTGGATCATAGCGGCTGGCATATTGCTCCAATGTTGCCTTTTCTACCAGCCATTTGTTCCCAAACTTGATGGCAGGGAGTTTGCCTTGCCGGATGAGACGCCTGACAGATTCGGGATGAACATTGAGACGTTTAGCCACTTCCGGGACGCCTGCATAACTTTCCAGCAAATCTTCCTTACTCATTGCATCTCATGGATTTGGGAAGCATCTACACCGATGCGGGACAATACAACAAATCTATTTGTTGTAAAAATACAACAAAACCACGTAACTGTCAAGAGTTTTGTTGTAATAAGTCAACAACTGTGGATAACTGCTCCCCTACGGCCGTCACCCGCCCCCATCGCACCAACCGTTCCACAGCCGACTGCACGGCCGTCTCCATCCCCTCGCTCACCTGCCGGAAGCCAAATAACCGCGCCACCGCCAGCGGTATTTCCTCTCTGTGAACACCCACCGCATCCTGAACCACCAGCAGCACCGCCTCCTCCACCTCTTCCGGCGCGATCAATTCAAACTTGCGCGAAACCGGTGGCAGCTTGGCGCGATTGCGCACCAACGGCCGTCCCATCATCACCGACCACAAAAAATCACCGCGCCGCCGGATACGGCCGTGCGCCGTCAGCGCCTCTGCCATCTGCCCGGCAATCTCCTCATTGGCCGTCACCACCTTGTATCCCGCCGCCAGCCACAGCCGCCGCATCGCCTCCATGATATGAATCGGTGATTCGGCCGTGACGACCATTTCCAACTGGCGCAACACCTCTTCCCGATAAGAGGCATGTTCCCGGTAGCGGCGGTAAAAGGATATTTTGCTGACGGGCAGTGCAATTTGGGCCATCTGGTAATCAGGCGCCGACCGGCGGATAGCCGGGGTTTCCGCCGCCGCATATCGCTCCAGTGGCACAGGGGAAGAGATGGGTACGGCCGTTTCATCCCGCGCCTCTTCAATTATTGCCAGTAGCCGCTCCAGTTCCGGCGCCGGATTGTGCCACCAGGCATGGCTCCACACCCGCCCCACACGCCAGCCCAACTGAGCCAAAACCTGTGCTTGAATCCGGTCCCGATCCCGCGCTGACCGCGCCAGGTGATAATTGTCGCCATCACATTCCAGCCCCAGCCGGTAATAACCTGGCTGCTTCGCGTCTGGCACTGCCAGGTCAACGCGCATCGGCCCATCCCCTACCCGGTGTGCTACCTCATGTCCCCGTAACCGCAATGCGGCAGCCACCACCGCCTCAAATGGCGCTGCCTGAGCCGCGCTGTCGGGTGCATGCAGTGGCAGTTGCCCTGTTTGCGCGTATTGCAGATACTGCTTCAAAATGGCGATACTGCGCGCTTCCACCCGGTGCGCGTCAAGCTCATCCGGCGCAAAATTGGTGAAAATTTCACACCGTTGGCGGGCGCGGGTGATCAGGACATTCAGCCGCCGTTCCCCACCCGGCAAGTTCAGCGGCCCAAAGTTGAGAGACAAAGAGCCATCGGCGGCACGGCCGTAGCCCATGCTAATCAAAATCACATCCCGCTCATCCCCCTGTACATTCTCCAGATTCTTCACAAAAAACGGCTCCGTCTGATTGGCAGCGAAAAAAGGTTCAAGCGATGGGTCCGCCCGGCGCAGGTGTTCCACTTGATCTCGAACCGCTTCACTCTGGCTGACGCTAAAAGCGACCACCCCCAGGCTCAACGGCGCAGCAGACGCTAACTGTGCCCGCGCGTGAGCCATCACCGCTTCTGCCACCAGACGCGCCTCCGCCGGGTTCGTCCGGCTGCGACCCCGGTCATACACCGTGTGCGGCAGCAGGTGCAGCCGCAGTCCCAACGCCTGCCGTCCCGCGTCCGGGCTGGGGAAAATGACCAGTTGGCGTTCGTAAAAAGCCCGGTTGGAAATGGCGATTAGCGATTCGTGGCGGCTGCGATAATGCCAGCGCAGCATACGCTGCGGCGCATTTTGGGCGCAGAAGAGGTCGAGGATGCTTTCAGGAGATTGGGAGACTGGGAGATGAGGAGATTCATCTATTTCCCAGTCTCCCAATCTCTCCGTCTCCTCGCCTACCACCCGTTCAAAAAAACTCGTCGGTGGCAACTGGCGGCTGTCGCCAACCACCACCACCTGTTGGCCTCGTAAAATCGCGCCAAAAGCATCAACCGGACGTACCTGACTGGCTTCATCAAAAATCACCAGGTCAAAAGCAACACTGCCCGGCGGCAAGAAAGTGGCGATGGAAAGCGGGCTCATCATAAAAAGTGGCTTGATGCGTTGAATGGCCTGTCCCGCTTCCTGCATTAACACCCGGATGGGTTTGTGCTGCCGCTGTTTGCCCATCTCCGCCTGCAACAGCCCCATCTGCCCGGCTGCGGCATAACGCGGCAGGCGCTGCCAGTGGGCGTGCGCTAATCGCACCCGGTTGGCGGCTAAAAATTCCCTGTCCAGGTGTTGAAACCGGCGAATGGTTTCATCTTGTCCGGCGCTGTCTGCCCCGTTTAATTGGGGATGGGTGACAGCGGCTTTTTCGATCTGGCTGGTGAGCCAGGCCAGCGTAAACAGATTGGACAGATGGGCAGCGCCGTGTACCCAGGTGTAGGCAATTTCAGACAGGTCGGCAAACCCGGCGGCGCGTAATTGGTCGGCGGCCTGATTATAGGCCACTACCTCCGGCAGGCGTTCGGCAGTGGCATGGATTTGCGCCAGGATCTTTTGTTGTTCAGTGTACGAGATGTCGGCAAATGTTTGTTGTTGTCCCAGGCGCAGGCTTTCGTCAAATTGCAGGCAGCTAAAGAGATGATTCACGGCCGTATCCACCTCTGGCCGTATTTCATCAATGGCCGCAACAGCCGCACGCAGCCAATCCCCATGAACCCCCTGGGCTGCATACGCCAGCAATGCCGGATCAATCTGCCCCGCCTGCATTTCCCGGTGCATCCTCACCAACCAATTTCCCACCCGCAGCAAGTCAGCCCAGTCAGATTCTTCATCCTGCCAACGCGCGGAAAACAACCGGGCCAGCAGCGGCGTCATTTGCGCCAGCAACGGCCGTGCCCGCTGCACATCCAAAATAGCATCCACCAGCGCCATTTGCTCTTCCCACGAATCAGGCAGGGTGCGGCGGCACAGCCCGGTTAGCTGCTGCCGCGCCTGCCGGTATCGGCCGGAGAGCGACCGCCACCAGGTAGGCCCCGCCATCAACCCCTGGCGAATGGGCAGTACGTCCTGTTGCCACGCTTCCGGGATGAGCCAGGCGTCAAATGCGGTATGGGCGCGGGTTATTTGCTGCCCGGCTGTCAACGCGGCTAGCAGCAATTCGCCCTGGTCATGCCAGGTTGCGGCGTATATATCAACAGCATAGAGCATAGGGGCTACCAGCAGTTGGCGCGTGTCGAAGATCAGTCTGTCCAGGTCGGCCGGGGTGGTGGGAACGGCCGTGCCCAAATGCTGAGCCAGTTCTGCCCCGGCCTGGGTCAGGCGGGCCAGGCCACGCAAAGCATCCTGGCTGTGCTGGTGGATAAGGGGGACGGCCGTATCGCTGAATTCTTGACAGCGACTGCCCGCTAATGGGTGAGCGGCCGGTACGCCCATTTGTTGCAAACAGCTTTGTAACGCCTCTACCTGCATCAGCCGTGCTTGATAGGTCTCATAGGCCCAGTTTTGCATCGCCGCGTGATTGAGCGTGGGCAAAGGACTAACGTCAGCTAATTGGGACTGAAGCTGGAGGGCACGGCCGTAGGCTTCATACAGGGTCACGCCGCTGCTGCCAATGGGTTCATTGAGGGTGCGGCTGTAATCATTGAGCCGGGTGCGTAGTTGGATGAGGTCGTTTAAGGCCGGGAAACGGCCGTCTGCCTGCGGTTGTCCTAATTGCACAGTACGCGCCAGTTCTGCCAGAAAACCACGTTTGGTAGATTTGTGGCTGTGCAGTTCTAATGCGGCATCGCCCAAACCCACTTCATCCAGCCGCCGCTTCACCACATCCAACGCGGCCATCTTTTCGGCCACAAACAAAACCGTCTTGCCCCTGCCTAATGTTTCCGCAATGAGATTGGTAATGGTTTGTGACTTGCCGGTGCCGGGTGGGCCTTGAATGACCAGGTTACGGCCGTCGTTCACATCCAGAATGGTCTGCATTTGTGAACTATCGGCGTCTACCACCTGGAAACTGTTGGCCAGGGGCAGCAAGTCATCCAAAAAAGCATCATTAGCAGCGCCGCCCGTTTCCGCAAACCCATCGGGGTGCAGCAGCGCCTGTAAAACGGGATGATCGGCCGGGCGTCGGTTTGCCGGCCAGTTGGCCGGGTCGAGATCGGCCACCATGAGCAGTTTGCTGAAGGAGAAGAAGCCGAGGTGGACGGCCGTGTTATCCACCAACCAACCGGACATGGGCTGAATGGCCTGGCTCACCTGGGCAAAATAGGCAGCCACATCGGGCACATCTTCGGCCGGTAGTTCTGGCAGCACCAGGCCGAAATCAGCCGCCAGTTTCAAACGCAAGGAGAGATTGTCTTGAATTTCGGCGCCGGTGTAAACCAGATAAAAGCGGCTGTCGGCGCTGTCGCGGGTGAGCGACACAGGGATTAGCAGCAGGGGGGCGCGGCGGGATGGGGCCGCGCTCGCCGTTTCCCGCCAGTGTAACATTCCCAATGCCAGGTAGAGAATGTTGATACCCCGCTCTTCGATGGCGGAGACGGCCGTGTAATAGCTGTTCAGCAGCCGTTTTTGCAGTTCGGCGGAACTGTAAGGCGTCTGTAAATGGCGGTCGGTAAAGGGGTCGGTGATGGGCTGGCCCATCGCGCCGGGTTCATCGGGCGCAACTTCCGGTTGCGGCAAGAAGGTAAAGGCGACGCCATCTTCGACCAACAAGCGCGTAATGGCTGACGGCCGTTCCTGCACAATCTCCAGACTTCTGGCCTTAAGCGGGCGGTAATTGATGAGCGGGTTGCGTAAACCCAGGTCGAGTAATTCCTGGCGGGCGGTTTCTAAGCGGGTGTGTATCTGATCCATTCTATGACCTGTTACCGACAAGATAAATGCCAAGTGTTTGATTATAGGGAAGTTGGAACAGGCTCACAAGGTAAAGAGACATGGCTTCACCGGTATGAATTGGTGATCAATCTGCAAACAACTCACGTATAATGGAGCACATGTTGACATGTTATTATCGGCATCTGTTCAGGAAACTGCGCGCCACGAACAGACCATATGGCTAACAGCGAACCTCTCACTGCCTGGCTGGAGCGTTGGTGTGGCGGGGATGAGCGGGCGGCGGAACTGATTTACAATCAGTTCCGTGACCAGACGTTTCGGCTTGCCTATGGCTTGTTGGGGCACCATGAAGATGCCGAAGAAGCGGCGCAGGATGCCCTGACCTATGCGCTGGTGAACATTCACAAATACGATCAGTCCAAGTCTGGCTTTGCCACCTGGCTGCACACCATCACCGTCAGCCGCTGTCGTGATAAACGGCGGCGCAAGCTGCTGCCCAGTTTTTCATTGAGCGAATGGCTGCAAAAGGGGCAAGATTTGCCGGATACACTGCCAGACCCGGAAACGGTCACGGCCGTTTACCAGACACATACCCAACTCTGGCAGGCCATCCAATCTCTGAAACCGCACTATCGGGAAGCCATTGTCTTGCGTTATTGGGCCGGCTGCACCTACCGCGAGATGGCCGAAATTTTGGACTGCCCGCTGCCCACCGCCCAATCTCGTGTGCGCCTGGCCTACGATCAGATCAAAAAGCAGCTAGATGAACCAATGAAAACGGGAGTTTTGCCAAGAAGCCCTGTTTCTGACCATAAATGACTCATTTTACTGACTATGATGTTAATGGCTATATTCATCACTCGTTGACGGACGCGCAGCGGGAGACGATGAACCACCACATGCAAAGTTGTGGTGAGTGCCGCGCGCGCCTGCAACTGGCGGAAATGCAGCGGCGGCGATTTGCTGCTGACCTGACAAATGAAATTCGGCGTTCACGGCCGTCTGATCAGATGCGTTTTGGCTCTATCAAACCGGGTCTAAATCGCCGTCGGCGGCGGGCATTTGTCCGTTTTCATTCCATGCAGTTGTTTTCTACATTGGGCACGGTCACGGCCGTTTTTGCTTTTCTCCTCTTTGGTCTCTATCTGTTGGGGTTGAGCGCCGTCAATGACCCGACGCCGGCTGCCAACGAGCAATTTGTTGATCCACCGGGCCTGGTGAAATTGTTCAACGAGGCCTGGGATGAAGCGGCGCCCTATCAGGCGGGTCTGCTTGTTTCCCAGCAAGACGTGCTGGACATGCTGACGACGGCGCCGGTTTACCATATGGATATAACTCTCAGCGATGATTTGCGGCATATGGACGGCCGTCAGCAAATCCGCTATGTCAATACGACGCCTGACACCCTGACCAGCCTGGTCTTTCACCTCTACCCCAACCAGAAAGGTGACTCATTGGCCGTTTATGATGTGGAAGTGAATGACTACCCTGTAGAACCCCAATTCCTGAACCAGTCCCGCCATGTTCAGATTCACTTGCCGCGTCCATTGCTGCCCGGTGAAACGGTTGTGGTAGAAATGGCCTTTGCATGGCGTGGTGATCCGGCGCAAACTTTGTTACCAGAGATAATTCACCTGGTGCAGTTTAACCCCACCCTGGCCGTTTATCAGGTAGAAAGCGGTTGGGATATGACGCTCCCCACGCAAAACTTGCTGTTCCAGTCCACCCCCAGCTTTTACCGCCTCCGGGTAGACGCGCCAGACAGCCAGAGCCTCATGGCCACCGGCATTGTTACCGGGCGCGAACTAACCGGGGGCAGCCAGCCAACCCGGCAGATTGTTACCATGGCTGCTGGTCCTGTTCATGCGTTTAGTTTGACGGTTGGTCGCCGTTTTCAGGTTGCGGTTAGTGGCAATGTGGGTGAAACCCGCCTGAACAGCTATGCGTTCAAGGCCAACCAGCTTGCCAATGCCCAAGAAGCCTTATCCATCGCCCAAACGGCGCTGGCACAATACAACCAACTTTTTGGGGAATATCCGTATACGGAATTGGACATCATCAATGTGCCCACACTGGCCCATGCCAACCAGGGCGCGGCGTATCCGGGTGTGGTGCTGCTGGCCCATGATCCCTATTTGTATTACCCGGACGGCCGTCAGCAAATGATCTTTTTCCAGTTAGCCAGCCAATGGTTTGCGCCGCCCGTCGCTGCCAGCCAACTGCAAAACCCCTGGCTGGCGGAGGGGTTGGCGGCCTATGCCAGCCATTATGCCTACGGGGACAATGACACGGCCGTAGCCAACCTCACCCATCGCTGGCAAGTCCGCGCTCAGGCAGCCAATGGTTCGTTCGATCTGCCTGCCGCCGTCTATAGCGGCCTGGCTTATTACAACATGACACAGGGTCAATCTCCCCTCTTCTTCGCCGCTTTGGCTGAGACAATGGGGCAGGATGCCTTCATTACCTTCCTGGCCGATTATATGCAAACCTACCGCTGGGGCGACGCCGACGCGGCGGCCTTCCGCCAACTGGTTGCCGACCACTGCCAGTGTGATCTATCTGCCCTCGCGCCGTGAACCGTGATGCGTGATGCGTGACCCGTGACCCGTGAGGCGTGACCCGTGATGCGTGATGCGTGAACCGTGATGCGTGAACCAACGATGGATTACGGATTACAGATTACGGATAACGGATTACGAATTACGGATAACGGATTACGGATTACGGATAACGAATTACGGATAACGGATTACGAACAATGAGCCGCGTACCATTCCCAAAACCGGGCCACCCCGTCACGCACGGTAACTTGGGGGTTGTAATCCAGCAGCCGCCGCGCTTTGCTGATGTCGGCATTGTTCTGGACAAAATCGGCAGCTAACCGGGGTTTGGAAACCACGTTTGCTTTCTTTCCCGCCAATTCCTCAATATACCCGACAAAGTCGGCTAACAGCGTCGGTTCGCCACGCCCCAGGTTGATGATTTCGTAGCCTAATGGCCGGTCTATGGCCGCCGCCACGCCATCGGTAATGTCTTCCACGTAGGTCCAGTCGCGCCACATTTGCCCATTGTCATAGAGGGGGATTTCGATTCCTTTGGCCACGCTTTCGGCGACGAGATAAGCCATCATGTCGGGACGGCCGTTTGGCCCATACACCGTGAAAAAGCGCACAACCGTGATGTTTTGCTGGAACAGATAATGGTAGGTGTAGGCCAGAATTTCGGCGGCGCGTTTGGCGGCAGCGTAGGGCTGCAAGGGGCGGTCGCAGGGGTCGGTTTCCACGAAGGGAATTTGTTTGGTGTTGCCGTAAACGGAGGAGGTGGACGCCTGCACAAAGTTGCCTACGGCCGTGGCCCGCGCCGCGTCCATCAGGTGCTGCGAACCGTTCAGGTCTACTTCCACATACAGGTCGGGATATTTGACGGCGTTGCGCACCCCGGCCATAGCCGCCAGATGGGCTACCGCGTCAAATTTTTCTGCCTCAAACAGATCAAACATGGTCTGCCGGTGGCGAATATCTTCTTCGACCATGCGGAAGGCGGGGTAAGCGTTCAGGCGGGCTTCATTGGCCCGCTTTTTGGCCGGGTCGTAATAGTCGTTGAAGTTGTCCAGACCAACAACGGTATCGCCCCGTTTCAACAATTTTTCAGCCAGATTGCTACCAATAAAACCGGCAGCGCCGGTGACTAGAATTTTCATAGAGTTTCCTTTTCGTGATGCGTAATCCGTGATGCGTAATCCGTTATCCGTAATCCGTTATCCGTGAGCCGTTATCCGTGAGCCGTTATCCGTAGTCCGTAATCCGTGAGCCGTTATCCGTAGTCCGTTATTCGTGGTTGGTGAAGTAGGGGGCGGATTCTTCGCGGAGGGTGGTGGGGCCTGGTTGGCAGAAGGCGGCTGATTTATTGATCATGCCGCCGATGAGGCTGCCGATTCTTTCGCACTTTTGTATGGGTAAACGGGCCTGTTCTTGTGTTAGATAACCACAGTCAACGGCCGTTTCCAGCCAGTGCTGCGTTTCTTGTTGTTCACCATCTGCATCTGTCAGTTTGCTAATGAAGTGTTTTTCGTATCGTCTTTTGGCCCAGGCTTCAGCAATTTGCGCGCCAACGGAGCGCGATGAACGACGAACTTGATCAGTTAAAGAATAAGCCTCTTCTTTGGGGAAGTTCCTGGTCAAATCAAAAATATCCTGAGCACATTCCCGCGCCAGTTGATAAGCCACCAAATCCCTAAAACTCCTGGCATACCCTAACTCTTTCATACACACCTACTTATTTGTTTCACAGATCAACTCCAACGCATCACGGCTCACGGTTCACGATTCACGGATTACGGCTCACGGATTACGGCTCACGCATCACGCATCACGCATCACGGTTTCCGAATCCCCTGCACCATCAACTGCAAATCCCGACGGCCGTTCCACTCATTGACGTTGATGGTGTAGGCAATGTCAATGGTTTGCGGCAGGTGGTTGGCCCAGGCGCCCTGGCGGAAGGCGATGGCCGACAGCACCTTATACCCGCCAGATGCGCCCGGTGCGCTTAGTTGCAACTGTAGATGGGCGCCATCTTGCCCCACCAGGCGGTGATGGATAATTTCCACGTTGCGGCTGGCGAAAACGGGGGCAGGGTTGGCGGCGCCGGTCGGTTCCAGCCCGGACAGATTTTCAAACAGGCCCCAATCCACGTCTGCCATGTCAATTTCGGCGTCAATGGTGAGCGTGGGGGAAAGGTCACGGCCGTCTAACTCCCGTTTGGCAATGGCGCGCATCCGTTCCGTGAATTCGGGTAGGTTTTCATTGCGAATGGTAAAACCGGCAGCCTGGGCGTGACCGCCATGCCGCACCAGCAGGTCGGCCACCGCATCCAGAGCGTCGGTGATGTGGAATTCATCAATGGAGCGGCAGGAACCCCGGCTTTCTTCTTCGCCTTGCTCAATGACAATGGCCGGGCGGTAATGTTTTTCGGCCAGGCGGCTGGCGACCAGGCCGACGATGCCGGGCAGATACCCTGTATCGGCGGTGATGAGGATGAGGTCGGTGGGATCAATCATCGTTTCGGCGCGGTCGCCCAGTTCACTGGTGAGGCGCTGCCGCTGCTGGTTGAGCTGGTTGAGTTCGCGGGCGTAGCTGTGGGCGTCTACCTGGTTGGTGGCAGCCAGCAGGCGGGCGGCGACGTAGGCGTGGGAGAGGCGCCCGGCGGCGTTGATGCGCGGGCCGATGCCAAAGCCGATGGATTCGGCCGTCAGGCTGCCCATTTTCAGGCGGGACACTTCGGCCAGGGCGCGGATGCCGGGGCGACGGCCGTTGTTCAAGGCCACCAGGCCATCTGCCACCAGTTTGCGATTTTCATGCAGCAGGGGGGCCAGGTCGGCGACGGTGCCAATGGCTACCAGGTCGAGCAGGTCGGCGTCTTCAAATTGGGCGCGGCTGGGCATGGCCTGGCGCAAGGCCTGGGCCAGTTTGTAGGCGATGCCCACACCGGCGAGCATGGTTTCCGGGTAGGCGGAATCGGGGCGCTTGGGATTGATGACGGCTAGAGCGGGCGGCAGGTCGGCGCCCAGGCTGTGGTGGTCGGTGATGATCATGTCCAGGCCGATGGATTGGGCGTGCTGCGCTTCCAGGATGGAGCGGATGCCGCAGTCTACGCTGATGACGAGGCCGGCGCCGTTTTCTTTGAGTTTGCTCAGGGCTTCGGTGTTGAGGCCGTAGCCTTCATCTACGCGGTCGGGGATGTAGGGTTGGGCTTGCTGGCGGGAGAGGCCCAGGCCGCGTAGGGCCTGGGTGAGCAGGACGGTGGCGGTGACGCCGTCGGCGTCGAAGTCGCCGTAGACGTAGATGGTTTCGTCGTTTTCGATGGCGCGTTGGATGCGGGCCACGGCCGTGTCCATATCGGCCAGCAGGAAGGGGTCGGTTTTGTCCAGATAGCGCCCTTCCAGGAAGGCTTGCGCTTCGGCGGGGGTGCTGATGCCCCGGTTATAGAGTATCTGGCGTAGGATGGGGTGGATGTGGTTCAGGGCGTCGTGGCTGGTGGGGGGGATAGGGGGGGCGATGTGCCACTTGGGGGCGCGGATGGTTGGTGGATGATTCATAGGGGGGGAATGTACCATAGATTGGTTCAATCTTAAAGATTGAACCAATCTGGTCATTCCCAATTTTTACGCTACGGGGCCAAAGCCTAAACCCTCTAGCAACTGCGGTGAACCGGCCAGGGCGACCTGGGCGATGGCTTTATAGTCGGCCAGCCATTGATCCAGTTCATCCAATTTGGCATCGCGGACTTTGGTGGCTTGCTGCGCTTCGCCGCGCTCTTTTTCTTGGACTTCGTTGGCGGCGGCTACAGCTTCCACCAGGGCGGCTTCGGCTTCTAGTTTGGTCTGGTCATAGGTGTAGGGGGTCATGGTGGTGATGAAGGCGGGGTTGCGCAGCATGTTGTTGTAAAAAAGGCGCGCCTGATCCAGCCAACCGCTGAGACTTTGTTTGCGCGCACCGCCGAGTCCCAGGGCGTTGCGGGCGGTTTCGTTGCCACGAAAGGCGATGCGGGCAATTTTGATGGCGTCGCTATAGACGTCGGCGGCGGCGTCCCAGGCTTCGCGGACGGTGGCGGTGGCTTCAAATTGTTCGCCATATTCTTGCTGCTGAAGTTCGACCAGTTCCATGACTTCGGCGTGCAGGGCGAGGGCAGCTTCCAGGCTGGCCTGGTCGTAGCCATAGGGGGTCACGGCCGTCAGAATCTCCGGGGTTGACAGCGTATTTTTAATCGCTATCTCCGCGTTCAACAGCCGTTGGGCGATGCTTAAGTTTGGATTTGCCATGAGAAATACCTCCTGTGGGTTATTTGATTGCTTCCATCTTCAAGATGGAAGCAATCTATGATAAAAAAATGGTAACTATACAGGTCATGCCTGCGAAGTGCCTGCCCTCGCGAAGGCGTAGGGCAGGCATCCATTGGCCTGGATACCCGCCTTCGCGGGTATGACAGTCGGGAGATACCTGAATAGATACAAAAAATGACCGAATCAGGGTGCATCTGTTCCCAAGCAGCGGGCGCCATACGGTGGGACACCATCTTGTTTGGGCGAAACGCGACTGAATCGGACGAAAAACAAGAGAATGGTTGCCAGATAAGGCTGCATGATGTCGTTTAATCGTTCCTAAGAGTCATTTAATCGTTCCTAAGAGTCATTTGATCGTTCCTAAGAGTCATTTGATCGTTCCTAAGAGCCATTTGATCGTTCCTAAAGCTCGTTTAGTCGTTCCTAAGAGTCGTTTTATCGTTCCTAAGGCTCGTTTGATCGTTCCTAAAGGCCATTTTATCGTTCCTAAGGCTCGTTCAATCGTTCCTAAGGCTTGTTTTGTTGTTCCTAAGCGTTGTTCGGCCTTCCCTCAGGCTCATGTGATTATTCCTGACTGTTGTTTGCTCGCTCCTGACCCTCATGTGGTCATTTGGCAACGGGTTGGGACGGTAATGGGGAGATTGTAACAGGGGTACGGCCGTTTTTCTAGTCCCCAACGCCTTTCCCTGACACGTCATGCCTGCGCCGCTCTGTCATGCCTGTTTTGAGGGCAGTTTCAATGGTGTGGAGGCAAGTTTTGAAGCTGGACAGGGAGAGTATAGGCGGTTGGGGAATGTTGGCAAAAAGTGACACGGCCGTCACCCCTCACCTGCTCACCCTCTCACCCCCTCACCTGCTCCCCCCCACACCCGCTCACTGTGTTTGTGCCTGCTGCCGGGTGGCGGGTATACTTGCCACCCATGTTAGAGTGGCGCAAACAAGGCGAACGATTATGGCAGCTTGGTGGTGAATGGGCTGGCTGGTTGGGGGTTCACGGCCGTAGCTGGCTGTTCATCACCGGTCAGGCTTTGCAGCAAACCTTTGGTTCAGACACCGGTATGGTGGCTTCTTCCATTGGTTATTACACCCTCTTTTCCCTCTTCCCCCTCATTTTGCTCTCCGTAGCCATCGCCAGTTTATGGGTAGACCCGAATGTGGTGGAGTCGGAGATCATGCACCGGCTGGAGTTTATTGTGCCCGGATTGCAGGCGTTATTGGGGCAAAATATCGAAAGCATTGTCAATGCCCGCGCTCCCATTACCGGCATCGCCGTCCTCATCTTATTATGGACGGCGTCCAACATCTTTACGGCGCTGACGCGGGCGATGGATATGGTGTGGGGGATGGAACTCACCTGGTCACGGTCAGCTTTCCGGCAGCGGGGGCTGGCGATGTTGATTGTGTTGTTTACGGGTATTGCCATTTTGCTGGCGTCGTTATACGGCGGCACCGTTGTGGCTATTGTCAATTCGTTTTACCCGGAGACGTTACGGCCGTATCGCCCCTATACCAATGAGTTGTGGACGGTGTTGGTCAGCGTGGGGCTGTTTGCCATGTTGTACCGTTTCCTGCCCCACCGCCGGCTTACCTGGCGTGATGTGCTGCCGGGGGCGTTGATTGCCGGGTTCACCTGGTCGGTGGTGAAAGACAGCTTTCTTTCGATAATTGATATTTACCTGTCGCGTACCAATCTGGTTTATGGCTCCGTCACCACCGTTATTGTCTTCCTTACCTGGACGTATGTGAGCAGCTTCATTTTTCTGTTTGGGGCGCATCTGAATGTGGCTTACGTGCGGCAACGGCTGCCAGCAAAAACGGCAGGCCAAAGGTGAAGGGGACGCCAATGAGGTGGGTGGGCAGGCTGGCTTCGTCCAACCGATAATGGTGCAGATGGCTGTAGATGATGACGGAAAGCTGGGTGGTGAGTAAAAACCACAAACCCACCCGCAGCCGGTAGGACACGGCCGTGTCGCCCCGTTCCCCTTCATCCAGCAGCAGCCAGGGAAAGGGCCAGGCGGCGTACCAGATGCGGAAGGCGGGGGCGGTGAACAGGTAGCCAAAGAAGATGTCGGCGGCGGCGCGTAGGGGGTTACGGCCGTGCCACGTCTGCCACGCCAGCCAACCCGCCAGCAGCAAAAACGCCAACCGCCCTATGTTGACGATCAGGTTATACTGCGCCATGGTCAACGTGCCCCATTCGGGAATAAAGAGCAAGATCAGCGTAATCGGCGAAAAGCCAGGGTAGTTAGCCGCTTCCCGTGCCAGTCGGGAAACCAGCGAAACAGGCGAACCAAAAGGGAGAAAGGCCACAAAGGTGAGGAGGAGGGGGGGTACGGCCGTGAGCCACACCAACCTCCCTCTGGCAGCCCCCTCCGGGACACCCTCCGGCGCACCCCGCCAGGCCGCCAGAAAAAAGAAGGCCCACGGCAGCAGCGCAATCGGCTTGGTGAGTACGGCCAAAAACATAATGATTAAACCCACCACCGGATAACCCTGCCGCCGCAGCCAATAGCCCGCCAGCAGCCACAACAGCATCAGGGCATCATTATGGGCGTCAACCACAAACATCAACAGCAAGGCCGGATTCCAGACCCACAACAACGTCAGCCCCATCCGCCGCGCCGGCGGCGCATGGGCCAGCAGCCGCCACAACAGCCAGCCACACAACAAAAAGGCGGCCAAGCCCAGCAGCTTCAACAAGAGCAGACCGGCGTACAAATCATTCCCTGCCAGGCGGGCGATGGCTGCCGCCCCCAACTCCCACACCGGGCCATAGGGTGAGGTTTCGCCGGCCCACTCACCCGCCAGTGGCAGGAACGGGTCTTGGGGGAAGGTGTTGGGCGGCGTCTGGTAGGGGTTGGTGTGGTAAAAAGCGGTGATACGGCCGTGAATCAAATACCGAAACACGTCGCTGGCGTTGATGGGATAGGTGAACAGCAGGGGCAGGCTAAAGAGTACGGCCGTGCCCAACACAAAAGCCAGCCGCGGCTGTACCCGCTGCGTCAGCCGAAACGCCTGCCAATACAGCCCATACAAAACCATCAGCAGCAGTCCATAGGCCATCCCCGTGGTCAGCGACGGGGTAAAATCGCGTATATCGGCTAAGGGAACCTGCCGGTACGCCGGGGCCAATGGGAACCAAAACGCCATCAGCACATAACCCGCCAGGCTGAGCAGCGCCAGCCCAAACAGCGCCATATACTGACGGTGGAAAAAGCGCCCAGATGCCGGCGCGCGGAATCGGGTAAAGGGGGACATATCAGGGGAGAAGGAGAGGGGATTAACGCATGGCCACGCGACGGCCGTGTTTATCTAGGGGCACAACCAGCGTCACTGTTGTCCCTTGCCCTGGCGCAGACTCCAGTTTCAAAGAACCATCAATGCGGTCGGCTCGTTCCCGCATATTGATCATGCCCAGGCTGCCCCGCGAACTGTAATCGGCATTGACGTCTTGCACGTCAAACCCTTTGCCGTTGTCTTTGATCATCACCACAAACAGGTTGTCTTCCCGCCAAAACCGCACCAGAATCAATTCCGCTTCTGCGTATTTGCGGGCATTGCCTAATGCCTCTTCCACAATCGAAAAGACGACGCTTTGCGCCGATTCGGTGAGCAGATCGCCATGTTCACCACCGCTAAGTTTAATGTTCAGGCCATCATTTTCACGCAGGCGGGTGATAACCGTTTCCACGGCGGCAGTCAGACCTTGTGTTTCCAGCACCAACGGCCGTAACGTAAACAACATGCCCCGAATATCCTTGCTGGTTTGTTTGGCAAGCTGCTCCACCTTTTCCAGTTCAGTGAGCGCCGATTCCGGGTCTCTGGTCATCAGGGAACGAATGAAATTGATGCGCATGGCAATAGCCGCAATGCTTTGCGTCGGGCCATCATGTAAATCGCGGGCCAGTTCCTTGCGCGCTTCTTCGTCGGCCTCAATAATGCGCTGTTTTTCCGCTTCCAATCGCTGGTAAAGCTGGGCATTCTGCAAAGCAATGACGGCCTGGTCGGCTACCGCATCAAACAGATCAAACTGCTCCTGTTCAAATTTTATCGGCGTGCTGGAACCAATCACCATCACCCCAAAAATCTGGAAGCCGGCGCGCAAAGGAATACACACCGCTTTAGCACAGTTCTGGAAAGCCATAAATTGGCGCAATTCCGGGTCGGTGCGTGGGGACTCAATCAGAACCATTTCGGCATTGTTCAATGCTTCGGCGACGGCGCCTTGCTGCCCTTTGATGCTTTTGCCATCGTCAATATTGGCAAAACGACGGGTGGCAACGGGGATTAGTTCACGGCCGTGATACAAAAACACCGCCCCTACTAATGAATTGCGCGGTACGCCAGCCTCTTCCATAGCCAGGCTGCACACCTCCATCGCCTCTTGCACCACCCGTTCAAAACTCAACGTCGCCCGCATCACCGAGGCCATAGATTGCAGGGATCGCGCCCGATTGGTAGCTGCCCGCAACTGCTGTAATTCACTGTCAATGCTCTTACCGGCTATATCCCGCACCCGGCTGTCGGCATTATCAATCAGCAAGTAGACAGCACCACCAACCAGCACCAGCATCAACACCGCCACCACCAGACCGGGAATCCAGCCCGCCGGCGTTACGTTGAAGAGGTACAAATAGAGAAGCACATACACGCCAATGAGCAGCAGCAGAGCAATTCCTGCCACCACTAAAGTCAGTGTATTCAGTCGCTTAAACTCATTGTGGATTTTTGCCAGGAGTTTCTTGGTCATGCGCATTTGCCCGTGACAATTCAACGAGGCGATTAGTTGGGAATTATAATCAAACGATTTCTGTTAGGACAAAAAGATGTCACGATGCGCTCTCGTAATAGTACATATTAACCACTGGCCTTAACCTGAATCTTAAGGATTGGTAAAGATTGGAGATCGGAGATCAGAGATTCTAATCTCCAACCTCTATTCTCTCTTAACCTGCTGGCTGAGGGCAAGGGCGATCTCTCCGGCTACCTGGGCATTTTGGCGCAGTAGGGCGGTGTTGGCGCGCAGACTACGGCCGTCTGTCAGTTCCACCACCCGCCGCAGCAGCCAGGGTGTAGTCGCCGGGCCGTGTATGCCTTGTCGGTCGGCTTCCTGGGTGGCCTGCGTAATGGCGGCTTCTACCTCGTCCGGGTCACAGGCGTCGGCTTCCGGCGGCGGCACTGTTACCAGCAGTCCCGTTTGCAGCTTTAGTGCGCGCCGGGCCAGAATGATTTCGGCCACGTCTTGGGGTGTCTGCACGGTGACATCCACCGGCAGCCCGCTGCGCCGGGCAAAAAAGGCAGGCATTTCATCTGTCTGGTAGCCAATGATGGGAACGCCCTGCGTTTCCAGCACTTCGCGGGTGGCGGGCAGGTCGAGGATGGATTTGGCGCCGCTGCACACCACGGTCACGGCCGTGCGCCCCAGTTCCATCAGGTCGGCGCTTACGTCAAAGGGATGGCCGCGATGTACCCCACCAATGCCGCCGGTGGCAAACAGTTCAATCCCGGCCATCTGAGCCACAATCATGGTGCCCGCTACCGTCGTCGCCCCATTTTCACGGCGGGCCAGCGCCAGGGAAAGATCGCGGCGGCTGCATTTGCGCACGGCCGTGCCCGCCAACTGCCCCAACTGCTCAATCTGCTCACTCGTCAGGCCAACGTGGATGTGACCCTGCAAAATGGCGATGGTCGCCGGGACAGCGCCGCCACTGCGCACGGCCGTTTCCATATTCACGGCCGTTTGTACATTATCCGGGTACGGCAGCCCATGGGTAATCAGGGTGCTTTCCAGCGCCACCACCGGCTGTCCGGCAGCCAGCGCCGCCTGCACTTCGGGATGATATTGTAATCCTGGTGTCATGCGCCTAATGATCACCCAAATGCCCACACTCGACAAGGAGGTAATCCGTAATCCGTAATCCGTAAATCGTAATCCGTAAATCGTAATCCGTAGTCGGTTCACGGATTACGGGTCACGCCTCACGGTTCACGGATTACGGGTCACGCCTCACGTTCTCTCATCCTCCCCTAACCCGGCTATCCATACTGTACAACAACCGGCACGGCCGTTTCGGGTAACGTGCCCGATGATTTCCCCCCTACCGCTGCTTACACTTCGCCGCTATGAACGAAATGACAGAAACACGTGTTCAGGCGCTGCAACGTTTTGGCAGAGCCAGGCGGCAGGCCACCATAGACCTGGTAACGGCCCGGTTGACCGGGCGTGATACCCGCCTGCTGCCCTTTGATGCCATTCGCAGTGAACTGCGCTGGCAAAATCCGCTGTATAAAGGGGTGCAGGAAGTTCCGCTGACGGCCGTTATTGGCAGTGTGGGGCGCTATCGTGAGTTCAACCGCCAATTTTTGCCGCTATCGGATAGCTTACGCGAGCGGTGGTCCAGGATAGATACACTGGCGTCTACCGCCGGTTGGCCCCCCATTGAAGTTTACCAGGTGGGCAATGTCTACTTTGTGCGCGATGGCAATCACCGCGTGTCGGTGGCCCGGCATCTGCAAATTCCCACCATCGAAGCGCACGTCTGGGAGTACCCGGAAAACATAGAAATAAACCCGGACGATGACCTCGACCGCATATTCATCCAGTTAGGCGAACGCAACTTCATGCAAAAAACAGGGCTGGATGTTCTCGTTCCCGACCACACCATCTGCTTTACCTCGCCAGGGCGTTACACCGAACTGCTGATGCAAATTCAGGATTTACGCCAGACGCTCTCGACCATTGATGGCGAAGAAATGCCCTATGCCGAAGCGGTAGTCGCCTGGTATGAGATGGTCTATTTGCCCACTGTGCAAATCATTCACGATTCTCATTTGCTGGCCGATTTTCCCGGACGCACGGAAGCGGATTTGTTTGTCTGGCTTTCCAAATATCGCGGCGGTTTGGGAGATGATTTTGCGGAATATGAGAATCTGGCAGACCTGGCGCAAGTATTGACCGCGCGTTACCGGGAAGGCGGCTTCAGCCGCCTCACGCGCCAGGTGCGCCGCTTGCTGGGCAGTGCTGAACTGCCGCCCCTAGGGGAGTAATTGGGTAATTGCGTAATTAACTGCACAATTACGCAATTACCCAATTACCCCCTCTTCCATCCCCCAGTTGTCAACATAAGATGCTTGTGTCATAATTTTGTTGTGATGGCACAACAGAAGCTGTTTCTGTTGGTCAAACAACATGATGAAGAAGACGTTACTTAAGACGCTGCTTATTTATGGGGTTATCGTGCTGCTGGCAGCCTTGCTGGCTGCCTGCCGGGAAACGGAACAGGTACCAACGGCGGTACCTGTGATCACGCTACCGGATAGCACGATGGGCACGGCCGTTTCTCCCGACCCAGAATCAATGAGTGCCGCCAACACCCCCATCGTGAGCCCCACGGACACGGCCGTGCCCCCTACCCCCACCCCCACCGAACCATTGGCCGCGCGCGTCAATGGGCAGCCGGTTTATCTGGCGGCTTATGAAAAAGAGCTGGCCCGGTATGAACAGGCCGCTGCTCAATTGGGCGCGCCGCCAGAGGGGGGCTACCAGGGCGTCGTGTTAAATGCCCTCATTGAGCAGGCGCTCATTGAGCAAGCCGCAGCCGCCCAGGGCATTACCGTCAGCCCGGAGCAGGTGGCCCAGGAAATTGAGAGCCTGCGCGCCGAGGGGGATTTTGAGAGCTGGCTGGCGGCCAATCTCTACACGGAAGAAGA
The DNA here is from genome assembly GCA_035444285.1 of Chloroflexota bacterium. Classification (GTDB taxonomy): domain Bacteria; phylum Chloroflexota; class Anaerolineae; order Promineifilales; family Promineifilaceae; genus CAADGU01. The sequence goes on along the minus strand of DAOMOK010000009.1, from coordinate 164,275 downwards.
ATTCCAGGAGGCGGTGCGCCAGGGATTACTGGCCGAGCAGATGATTGGTCTGGCGACCGCCCAGGTACCGCAAACGGCCGAGCAGGTGCATACCCGTTACATTCACGTCAATGACGCCACCCAGGCCAACGAACTGCTGCTGCGCGCCCAGGGCGGCGACGATTTTGCCTTTTTAGCCGATCAGTTTTCGTTGGAACCGGGTAATGGGGGGGATATGGGCTGGTTTGCGCGGGGCGCGCTGACCATCCCGGAACTGGAAGAGCCGGCGTTTGCGCTGCAAAATCCGGGCGACCTGACGGCCGTTCTCACCATTACCGGCAGCGATGGCCTGCCCACCTATTACATTTTGCAGTTGGTGGAACGAGACGCGGCACGGCCGTTGACCACCGAAATGCGCGCCCAATTGTTACAAGCAGCCCTGGCCGAATGGTTAGCCGGGTTATGGGAAAACGCCACCATTGAACGACTGGTAGACACAAGGTCATCATGACACGTCGCAAACAGCAGCCGAAACAAAGCGGATGTTTGGGCAGTCTGGCCAATGTAGTTGCGGCGTTGCTGCTGTTGTTGGCGCTGATATTAGGGGGAGTGGTTTGTTATGTGCTGGTTGTGCCCGGCGCTGATACCGTTTACAACAATTTTCTGCAGACAATTTCCCCATCGGTGGAAGATATTGACGTTTCGCAAATCGAAGTCAAGCCGGGTCAGCCAACATTGGCGCCGGTAGCCCAACTGCCCACACTGACGTCCACGGCGGAAGTGCCAACATTGGCCCCCACCTGGACGCCCATCCCCGATGAACCAAGCGTGACGCCTGTAGTGTTTGTCACGGTCGGGCCGTCTGTCACCCCCTCCATTGTGCCCACGCTGCCCTCCCGAACGCCCACTCCCACCCATACACCCACGCCAACCGATACCCCTACGGCCACACCACCCGGCCCCAGCCCCACACCCAGCCCCACACGGGCACAATACCTTTTCACCCGTTCTGATGACAGTCCGCGTTATCTGGAAAATCGGGCGGCCGGCTGTCGTTGGCTGGGTATTGCCGGCGTGGTGTTAGATTTGAACCGGCGGCCGGCGACGCCCGGCAGCTACCTGGTTCACATCTGGGATAGCGGCGTAGACCAGCGCATTGCCATTGGCAGCGCGCCTGTTTATGGGCCATCCGGTTGGGAACTGTTCTTGTTTGACTCCCCCACAGTGCGTGATTACAACGTGCAGCTAGAATCCCCCAATGGCACGGTGGTCTCCCAGGTATACCGGGTGCAAACGCGGGCTACCTGCGCCGAAAACCTGCTACAAATTGATTTTGTGCAGAACCACTAGCACGGCCTCCCCTACACATACCCAATTTCTTTCGCCGCTGCCAGCAGTTCCTCGCGGAAATGGGGATGGGCAATGTTTATCAGTTCGTGTACACGCTGGCGAATGGATTTGCCATAGAGGGAAGCGACCCCAAACTCTGTTACCACATAATGCACATCGTTGCGGGTTGTAACCACACCGGCGCCTTCGTTTAAGACGGGCACGATGCGGCTGACTGTGCCGCTCTGCGCCGTAGAGGGAAAGGCAATGATGGGCAGCCCTCCTTTGGAGCGGGCCGCGCCGCGTATGAAATCTATCTGTCCACCCACGCCGCTGTAAAAGCGCGGGCCAATGGAGTCGGCGCACACCTGCCCGGTCAGGTCTACTTGCAGCGCCGAGTTGATAGCCACCATTTTTTCGTTGCGGGCGATATTGAAAGGATCGTTCACGTAATCGGTGGGGTGCATTTCAATGAGCGGGTTGTTGTGGATGAATTCGTATAACCGTTGGCTGCCAAAAAGGAATCCGGCCACAATTTTGCCGGGATGGAATGTTTTGTGAGCACAGTTGATGATGCCCTGGTCTACCAGGTCAATGACGCCATCGGAGAAGAGTTCCGTATGCACGCCCAGGTCTTTGTGGTGGGTCAGGCTGCGCAAGACGGCATCGGGGATGCTGCCAATGCCCATTTGTAGGGTAGCGCCGTTGGGGATCATGCTGGCGATGTGCTGGCCGATTTTCAGGTTATCGGCAGAGGTGTCGCCCTGGGGGGCTTCGGGCAGAGGATAATCTACTTCGACGATGTGGTGCAGGCGGCTGACATGGATGAAACTGTCGCCGAGGGTGCGGGGCATTTGCCGGTTGACTTCGGCGATGATGATGCGGGCGGATTCGGCGGCGGGTTTGGTGGTGCCTACTTCCACGCCAAAGCTGCAAAAGCCATGTTCGTCAGGTGGGGTGACGGAAATGATGGCTACATCCAGGGGCAAAATGCCGTTGCGAAAGAGGCCGGGGATTTCGGAAAGGAAGATGGGGGTGAAGTCGGCACGGCCGTCTTGCACAGCGTGGCGTACATTGCGGCCAATAAACAAGGCATTTACCCGGAAACTGTTCTGGTATTCTGGTTCAACATAGGGTGCTTTAGCGAAAGTGAGGATGTGGGTGAGTTCTACGTTTCGCAAGCGATGAGCGCATTGGGTTAGCCCCTGGGTGAGGGAAATGGGCACACCCGCGCCGCCGCCCACATACAAACGGTTGCCCGATTGAATGGCGCTCAGGGCGGTTTGTACGTCGGTTATTTTATTGCGATAAATGGTTTCCCAAGTCATGGTTTCTCCGTTGTACGGTTATCGGTTATCGGTAATCAGTTGTCGGTTATCAGTAACCGAGTGATCACCGATTACTGTATACCGATTACTGATTACTGGTTGGTTTGCCTTGTATCAGGTTCGCCCCTTTGGCCAGAGCTGGCATGGATTCAAAGGCCTGGGGTAGGCCGTAGTCAGCAGCGGCGAGCAGGTAGGGCAAGGCGGAATTGGTGATGGCGTGGCTGGTGGTGCGGGCGTAAACGGCCGTCATGTTGGGCACAGCATAGTGAATAACCCCTTCGGCCAGATAGGCGGGGTCACGCAAGGTGGTGGGGCGGATGCCTTCCACACAGCCACCCTGGTCAATGGAGAAGTCCATGATGACCGAACTTTTGCGCATACTGCGCACCATGTCTCGGCTGATGATGATGGGCGCCCGTTGGCCGGGTATGGAAACGGCGCCAATCAGGACATCGGCGAAGGCGGTGGTTCGTTTGAGGTTGTATTCGTTGGCGAACATGGTGGTGACACGGCCGTCGAAGCGATTGTCAATGACGCGCAGGGCGTTGATGCTTTCGTCTAATACCGTGACCTCGGCACCCAGACCCATGCAAGCGCGGGCGGCGTTCCGTCCTAAAACCCCGGCGCCCACAATGACGACGGTAGCCGGGGGCACACCCGCCAGCCCGCTGAGCAAAATGCCCAACCCGTCACCGGTCAGCCCGGCCTGATAGCTGCTGAGGAGTTGCCCGGCAATAAGGGGGGCCATGCGCCCGGCCACTTCGCTGGCGGGGCGTAGGACGGGGCGGTTGCCATCTGGCTCTTCGATCATTTCGTAGGCGACGGCCGTCATTTCATGGGTTTCTAATGCCTGCCGCAAGTCTGGCGAGGCAACGGAAAGGTGTAGGAATGAAAAGAGTATCTGGCCGGGGTGGAAGAGGACATGTTCGTCGGCGCAGGGGCGAGTGACTTTGGCGATGATGTCGGCACGGCCGTAGACCTCTCCAGCCGAGTAGGCGATCAACGCCCCGGCTTGCTGGTAGGCTTCATCGCTAAATCCGGCGCCGGCGCCGGCGCCGGCCTGTACGTAAATGGTGTGCCCGGCCTGCTTCATGGCAGATACGCCGGCGGGGGTCAGGCCAATGCGCCGTTCCAGGTCTCTTACTTCTTTAGGTATGCCTATTGTGGTCATAGCAGTTTCCTTCAAAATTATGTTCAGGTGTTCAGGCAAACGCCTGAACAAGACATCAGGCATAGTGTATGCCGGGGAGCGTGGGGAAGCACATGATGATTGTCACAGGTGAGCAGGCAGAACGTCAGCAGATGGGATAAAATTTTGACGGCGGTTGGTATCAGCCTCCGGTAACATTTGCAAAGAGGTTTTGTGTTATGGAGATAACTTTTCGTCTGGCAAAACTGGCTGACATGGATGTGATTGTGTCTTTCCATGTGGCTTTGAATGAATATGATGGCACGGTGGCTGACCCGGCGCGGGCGCGGGCTGGACTGCAACTGCTAATGGGTCGTGACGATTTTGGCGGCGTGTGGCTAATTTGCGCCGATGGGGACCCGGTGGGATACATCGTGCTGACCTGGGGCTTTAGCCTGGAATTTGGCGGACGGGATGCGTTTGTGGATGAGCTGTATATTGAGGAGGACTACCGGGGGCAGGGGGTAGGACGCCAGACGTTGGCGTTTGCGGAAAGCATCTGCCAGGCGCGTAACATTCGGGCGCTCCACCTGGAAGTGGAGCGCGAAAATGCAAACGCACAGGTCGTGTATGAGAAGGTGGGTTTTGAAAAAAGGGCGGGGTATTTTTTGATGTCGAAAAGGTTGGGGGGAGCGTAATCCATAATCCGTGATTCGTAATCCGACTACGGATTACGGATTACCGATTACGGGTCACGGACTACGGCTCACGGCTCATGATGGTGTATGACCAGATTTTGCGACTGCTAGACGAGCAGGGGGTGGCGTATACGCTGCATCACCATGAGCCGGTGCGCACGGTAGCGGAGGTGGAGGAGCGGCTGCCGCTGTTGCTAGACCGGATGTTGAAGACGATTGCGTTTCGGCTGCGCGACGGCCGTTACCTGTTGGCCGGTTTGCGTGGGCATGATCGGCTGAGTTACCCGCTGCTGGCGCGGGCGCTGGCGGTAAACCGGCGGGATATTACCAGCCTGTCACCAGAGGAAGTGGCCGCGGAATTGGGTTTTGAAGTGGGGGGCGTGGGGCCGTTTGCGCTGCGGGAAGATGTGGTGGTGTTGTTTGACGGCCGTCTTGCCCACATGGGTTTGGTGTATTGTGGCAGCGGTCGGAGTACGGTGACGCTTGCGGTTGATTTTGCCGATTTGCGGCGTGTGACTGACGGCCGTGTGGTGGCGTTGGTGGGGTGATGCGTGATGCGTAATCCGTGAACCGTAATCCGAAGTCGGGTCACGGATAACGGATTACGGGTTACGAGGGACGGCCGTAACTTTTGCGCCACTTTGTACGACCTTTTAACAGAACGGGTGTATAACTGATTGTGGCGGTTGGTGTGGGTTATCTGCTTCCCCGCTACCAGCAATCAGCCACTATTCTGAGGAGAACCGTGTGACAAGTTTGACTGTAGCCATGCCGGCTTATAACGAAAGCGAAAATATTCAGGCGATGATTGAAGATACACTGCACCTGGTGGGGCCGTTAGTAGATGATCTGGAACTGATTGTGGTGGATGATGGCAGCCGGGATGAGACGGCGGCGGTGGTGAACCGGCTGACGGCCGTGCATCCGCAGGTGCGGCTGGTGCAGCATGAGGTGAACAGGGGGTATGGCACGGCCGTGTGGACCGGCCTGACCAGCGCCACTAAAGAGCTTGTCTTTTTCACCGATGCGGACCGCCAGTTTGATTTGCGCGAAATTGACAAGATGCTGGCGCAAGTAACGGCGGCTGATCTGGTGGTGGGCTACCGCAAACCCCGCCGCGACCCGCTCATGCGCCGGCTGAATGGCAAGGGGTGGAGCGGATTGGTCACACTGCTTTTTGGCTACACGGCGCGGGATATTGACTGCGCTTTTAAGCTGATGCGCCGCCAGGTGATAGACCATTTGCGAGATGAGGTGCAGTCGGGTGGGGCCACGTTTAGCGCCGAGTTTTTGGTGCGGGCGAAACGCGCCGGTTTTCGTATTGCCGAGGTGCCCATTCACGGCCATCGGCCTCGTGTGGCTGGCAGCCCGACGGGCGCTAAACCGGCGGTCATTGTGCGAGCCTTCAAAGAGTTGGTGCGTTTTCGGATGCAGTTGTGGCACGAGGAGCGCGTGGTGGAGCAGCCAAAGGTGGGGCGGGAGACGGCCGTGTAGCGGAATCGGTAATCGGTAATCCGTAATCGGTAATCCGTAATCGGTAATCGGTAATCCGAGGTTGGATAACGGCCTTCGGATAACGGCCTTCGGATAACGGATAACGGGCAATTCCATTCCCTGTTATAATTTGCGGTAAAACAGGTAATGGAGTGGACAGTATGTCGGAGTATATTGAAATTGAGACGGAATTGAGTGAAGACGGCCGTCATCTGCACATTCACACCAATTTGAAGCTGGCAGAGGGGGAGCCAGAACTGTACCCTTCCCTGGCGGCTATGGAGGAGGGGTCGCCCGTCGCTCAGGCGTTGGCGGTGATTGAAGGGATTGCCACGCTGCACATTGACGGCCGTGACCTTACCATCACCCGCACCCTCGATACCGACTGGCATGTCATTGTGGCCGATGTGTCGGCGGCGTTGAAAGACTTTTTTTTGTAATTGGGTAATTGAGTAATTGCGTAATTACCCAATTACTTAGTTACCCAATTACGTAATGACCCCATTACGTGCCCCCTACTACCCCATCTCACCACCGTTCCCCTGCTGTTATCCTGGCTGTTGTCGCTTTTGGCGTGTTTATCGCTGCCGATGATCTGACCGTTGTTTCAACCATGCTGCGGCAGATTATCTTTGACCTGGAGATTCCGCTGCCGGATGAACTCAACCGGGCGGCCTGGATTGTGAATGCTTACCTGATTGCCTATGTGGTGGTGATGCCCTTTGTGGGGCGGCTGAGTGATCTGGTGGGGCGGCGGGCGGTGTATGTGGGGTCGCTGGTTTTGTTTTTGGTCGGCTCCATCTGGCTGCCATTGGCCGGTTCGTTGAACAGTTTTATTGCCGGGCGGGTGCTGACGGCGCTGGGCGGTGGGGCGATGGTGCCGGTGGCAATGGCGGTTATTGGCGATGTGTATGCTCCGGCGCGGCGGGCCAGGGCATTGGGTACGTTGGGGGCGGTGGATACGGCAGGTTGGGTGTGGGGGCCGCTGTATGGCGCGTTTTTGATCCGGTATTTTAGCTGGCAGTGGCAGTTTTACTTGAACGTGCCACTCAGTCTGGCGGCAATGGCGCTGGCCTGGTGGGCGCTGGCTGACCTGCCGAAGCCAGACCAGCGGGCGCGGATTGATTGGGCGGGCACGGCCGTGCTCACCATCTGCCTGATCGCCCTGAACGTAGCCTTGCTGGGCAGCGGTGACGTGCAGGCAGCGGGCGGTTTTGCTGCCCTGAATGAACCAGCGCCGATCAATACTACCTTTTTTTACGCGCTGGCAGCCGTCACGTTTGCTTTGTTTGTCTGGATTGAGTGGCGACTTGGTCGTAAAGCGTTATCCGTAACCCGTGAGCCGTCAACCGACCACGGATTACCGATTACGGATAACGGGTCACGCATCACGCATCACGCATCACCTCTTATAGACCTCTCCCTCTTCCGCCGCCCCAATTTCAGCCCGGCGGTGCTGATCAATTTCCTGGTGGGCTTTATTTTGATTATTGCCATGGTAAATGTGCCGCTGCTGGTGAATGTGTTGGAATTTGAGCCGCAGCAGGCGGCAGTGGTCAGCGGCTTGCTACTGAGCGGCATGACGCTGGCGATGGCAATCATGTCTTATGTGGGTGGGCGGCTGACGGAGCGATGGGGGTATCGGCCGGTCACGGCCGTGGGGCTGCTGCTGTGTGCGGTGGGTATGGTGCTGATGGGGTGGACGTGGTCGGTGGAGACGCCATACGGGCAGATGGCCTGGCAGTTAGTCATATTGGGGTTGGGCTTTGGGTTGGTGATGGCGCCGGTGGGTACGGCCGTGATCAACGCGGCGCCGGCTTCGGAGCGGGGTGTTGCGGCCAGTCTGGTGATTGTACTGCGGCTGATTGGGATGAGCGTAGGGCTGGCAGGGCTGACGGCCTGGGGCCTGCACCGTTTTCAACTGCTGCGCCGCATGATTGAACTGCCCAATCTACCTTTGAGTGATCCGGTATACCAACAGGCGTTGACGGATGGGCTGATGCGGGTGACGGTAGCGGTGTTGGCGGAGACGTTTCTGGTTTCGGCAGGGGTGGCGGTGTTGGCGCTGGTAGTTGCCTGGTGGTTACGGGGGAGCGTGGGTGATGAGGTGATGGGGTGATCTATGTCGCTTTCTTCATAATTCCTAATTCCTCATCCTCAAGTGAAGCTCTTTGCCTGCCAGGGTGTTTGGCGAGATAATTGCGACCAAAAGAGGAGTGGTGAACGATGAGTGATGAGAATGAGGTAACGGAAACGGCCGTGCCGGACGAACCGATAGATGCGGCAGAAGCGGAATTATTGGCGCGGAAGAAAGAACTGCTGGAGGAACTGGATCAGCTGGTGGGGGAACTGCGGGCGGCCATTCCTGAGGCGGGCGCGGATGCCTATTCCCCTATGTTTTTCCTTTCTTATATTCGCGCCGGGATGAACCGGCTGGCGCCGGATGTGCAGTTGGGTATTCTGGAAAGTTTTGAGGATATGACCACTGAAGATTTGATGGACATTGATACCTGGAAGGGGATGGCGTATATGGCCGGTTATTCGGCGCGGTTCCAGGCAGGGCAGTTGAAAGACAAGATGAACGAGACGCTGCCCACTCCGTTGCAGCCGGATACCACCATTAACCTGGTGAAGCAGGTGTTGGACAAATTCACGCCGGAGGTGGCTAAAAACATCATGGAGACACTGCAAGGCGCGACCCGCGAAGATTTAATGGATCCGGAAACGTGGAAGGGCGTCTGGTACATGCTCAACTATTCGCTGCAATTCCAGGTAAATCAACTGCGGGATCGGGTGATGGGAGAGGATGAGGACGAGGGCGAAGAGATAGAAATATGAGACCGTAATCCGTAATCCGTGTCAAAGCCGATTACCGATCACCGGTTTTACCAAGGGAGTGTATGAGTGGAAGAGGAGATTGATTTACGGCCGTATATCGAGGCCATTATTAAACGCTGGTATTGGATTGTAGGGGCGGCGCTGTTAGCAGCAATGGTAGCCTTTGTTGCCACTTCTTTTACCCCCCCCACTTACAAGGCAACAGCACTGGTAGCGGTGATAGCTCCACGAGATGTGGTGCAGCTTGATGCCCGTATCCGCGAAAACACGACGACCACCCAGCCTTTGCGGGCATTTCCCCAATTGGCGCTGAGTGATCAGGTTCTGCGCACGTTATTAGCACAAGAGCCGGTTGCAGGAATTGATACCATTCAGGATTTGCGACATAAGCTTCAGGCGCAAGTAGGGGACGATAATTCGATCATCCAACTGACAGCCTCCTCTCAAGACCCCGCAGAAGCGGCGGCACTGGTGAATGCCTGGGCGGCGGTGTTTATGGCCTGGGCGAATGAGATTTATTCTGGCCAGAGCAGCCAGCAGGTTGCTTATTTCGAGGAGCAACTGGCGGCAGCGGAAACCGAGTTAAGGAACGCCGAAGAAGCGTTGGTCACGTTCCAGGCGATCAACCGCACAGAGATCATCAGTAATACCCTGGTGGCCTATGCCAATACCCAGAGTGAATATCTGACAGCGCAACGCCGCACCGGGCAACTGACACAGCAGGTTCAGGAACTGCATGACCAGTTGGCGGCATCGGGCAATACGCAGCCGGTGACGTTAGCGGACCAGCTAACGGCTTTATCGTTACAGTTGCAGATATTTGGGGCGGAGACGGCCGTGCCGTTGCAATTACAGGTGAGTGATAACGCTGCTTTAACGACTGCCAGTCGTGCGGAACAATTGGTGCTGTTAGACAGTTTGCTGTTAACCTTAGCAGCGCAGGCCAAACAGATTGAGGCGGAGTTGGCAGCCCTGGAACCAGGCATTTTAGACTTGCAACAGCAACAGCAAGAGGCACATATAGAATATCAGCGACTGTTACGTCACCAGTTTGTGTCTGAAGAGGCCTATATGGCTCTGGCGCACAAGGTGGAGGAAAAACGTATTACTTCACAGGATACAGGCAGTGGGGTTATGCTGGCCAGCGAGGCCGCAGTGCCGGAGGCGTCAGTTCCTGGCGGTCGGCTTATGAGAGTGGTGGTGACATTTACGGCCGTGTTGATATTTAGCAGTTTTGTTGTGTTGGGAATTAAGTGGTGGGGACAAACAAAAGATAGTCCTCCAAATTGATTTTTTTCACCCTATATCTGATATTTCGCCTCAAACAATCACTGGTACACGCATATAAATCTGGCGTCATTATCAGGAAGGGCAAAATGCCTCTATTGAGCTTACATGTTAGAAGGAATCACGTGTCTGTAAATGGAAAATACTGGTTAATTAAGTTTAGAAGGCGTTTTAGCGTTAGTTGGCGCAGATTAGGCCATGTTGGGAGTAATACTCTAGTTCATGAACGAGCAATCGTTCGAGGAGCAAGAAATATTTCCCTTGGTTCAAATGTCGTTATCAGAGCCTTTGCTGTTGTGGACGGGTCAATGCCGCAATCATCTATAGAGATAGGAGATCACACATTTATCCACACCTTTAGTACTGTGGCTGCTTATGGAGGTTCTGTACGCATAGGTTCGCATTGTTCCCTAAACCCATATTCGATTTTGTATGGTCTTGGTGGCTTAGAGATTGGCGATTACGTTCGTATCGCAACGCATGTGGTTATTGTTCCAGCACAACACTTATTTGATGATCCACATACACCCATCCATTTTCAGGGTAGCTCTTGTGAAGGTGTAAAAATTGGCAGTGATGTATGGATAGGAGCTGGTGCTGTGATTTTGGATGGAGTCACTATAGCAAATGGTGCTGTAATAGGTGCTGGTGCAGTTGTAACACAAGATATTCCTGAATATGCCATTGCAGTTGGTGTGCCAGCGAAACCTGTTAAATCACGTCATCCTAAACTAAATGAACAAGAAATTTAGTATAGAAGTCTTAGTCGTTGGATTAGCTAATTTTTTCCTCCAACTACAGGCATTATTGTTGTTACCTATCATTTCTCATGTGATGGGTATTGAGACATATGGTATTTGGGTGCAAATCACAGTGGTGATCACTTTGTTTACTGGCGTTTTTGGATTAGGCTTGCATATTGCCTTGATACGATTTACGGCGGGAGAGAGTGATACTCAAGAAATTGGCAGGATATTTTGGACTATTCTTGGGCTAGCCATGGTTTCAGCCACCATCGGTGTTATTTTGCTATTTATGTCAGCCTCTTTTCTGGCTAATCTACTTGGTGTACCTGATGCAAGTGTGTTGTTTGCTCTAGGAGGTATAGCAGTCTGGTTTGGTATTGTTAATGCACAGTTTCTAAATTATTACCGTGCCCGGCGTCAGATGAGTTCATATTCATGGTTCCTGTTAGTCAACTCATTAAGTGATGCGCTGTTGGTAGCGGGTGTTGTCTGGTTTTATCAGGACATCAAAGCAGCTGTTATTAGTTTAGGAGTTGGTCGCATGCTGTTGGCATGGTTTCATGGGATCAAAATTGGTCGTCAAATTGGCTGGCATAGGCCACAGTGGCGATTATCAAAGGGTTACCTGGCCTATTGTGTGCCTACTACCCCGAATTTGTTATATACATGGGTTTTAGATAAGAGTGATCGTTTTTTGATAGGCTTTTTTGCAGGACCGGCGGCTGTTGGTGTCTATTCGGCCGCTTATAGTCTATGTGGCGCAATTCAGATGGGCATTCGCACACTGTACCAGACCTTGTTCCCAGCCTTGACAGAGTTTTGGGTTCATAATAAACACGAGGAGGTAAAGGAATATCTCCACTATGCACTGAAATATTTCCAATTGTTTGCCATACCAGCCATATTTGGCCTCATTGTGTTGGCTTACCCTTTATTAGTGCTTCTTATTGGTGAGGATTCAGCGACGCAAGGGGCTGATTTAGTTCCTTGGATTGCCTTTGGGATTTTCTTCTTTGGGATGCAGATTATTTACGGTCAGGTGTTATATGTGGCAAAACGGACCAATATACTGGCTATGATTTCTTTAGGAGCAGGCGTTATCAATGTTTTGTTAAATATCTGGTTAATTCCTTTGTGGGGAGTACTCGGTGCAGCTGTTACTACTTTTGTTAGTTATTTGTTTGTATTACTTGTCACGGCCGTTGTCAGCCATCGCTACCTTGCCACTTCCTTTCCCTATCGAGACACATTTAAAATCATCATTTCTGCTTCTCTAATGACGCTTTGCCTCCTTGCAATAAAGTCTGAGATAGGGGGAGTATTATATCTTGGCATCGCTGTTATATTTGGTGGTGCCATTTATTTAGCGAGTTTGCTACTACTGCGTGTTTTTTCATCAAAAGAGGTGGGTTTGTTCTGGGATGCATTTACTCAGGTTTATTATCGAGTAAGGAGGTCTTGGCCTGCTTTTGTTAGAAAATGAGTTATTGAAATGTCAACTTGCTAATAAAACTTGCGAGTCTACGAAATGTTAATTATGTCAAGTTCACGAAGTAAATTTTATGACAAACAAAACCACCGGCTTGTCTTTATTCAGACCCAAGCAACGCCAGATTTTTGGGATGATTATTGGCAATTGGGGCAGGATTTGAGAAAAAAATTACAGCGTCGTTGGGTATTTCCAGCGGATATCATTCACAAGTATCTCAAGCCTCAAGACGGTGCAATTTTAGAAGCTGGCTGTGGCGATGGTAAACAGTTGTACCGCCTTCGCCAGGCAGGTTATGAAATTGTTGGTATTGATTACGCCCCTAAAACGGTTGATGAGCTTCATAAACAATTACCAGAATTGGATGTGCGATTGGGTGATGTAAGAGAATTGGAGTTTTCTGACAACTCTTTTATTGCCTATATGTCTATGGGGGTCATTGAACATTTTTGGTATGGTTATGACACAATTATCAAAGAAATGTATCGAGTTCTAAAAGATGGAGGATACGCTTTTTTAACTTTTCCTTATATGTCGCCATTGCGTAAGTTCAAGACAAAAATTGGGCGATACCCCCTTCACAATAGTAGCATGGAACCTGAGAATTTTTACCAGTTTGCGCTGAACGCCGATGAAGTCGTGCAAACGCTAAGTGAATCTGGATTTCAGCTAGTACACAAAATCCCATTTGGTGTTTCTTCGGGTATATGTGAAGAAATACCTGGTCTGCAACGTATTTACAGCCCAAAAAACTTGAACTTTATTCCCCGTACAATTCGTTTTTTGTCTGAAAAGCCGTTGGCTCCTATAGTAGGACATACAATTTTACTAGTATTACAAAAAAGGTAACTGCTTACCCTTAGAAACTGCCGAGGTTAGACCTAAAATCTCTATTAAATCCCAAGATATCAACTTTGGTTGTCTAAGCTTCAAGTAGCTGCTGTGGCGAACATGATAGATTCACGGTTAATAATACTTTATGGCATAGGACAGTTAACTATTGGCGGCGCTGAGCGTCAATTATATGAATTGGTCACCCATATTGATGCAAATAAGTACCGGCCCCTGGTCTTTACGCTTTCAGATGGTGGGCATTATTTGGATTTACTACGTCAACATCATGTTCCTGTTATAGAACTTACCCGTAAGACCGCTTATGACCCAGGGCCTATTTGGAAGATTGCTCAAATATTACGCCGCGAGAATGTTCAGGTATTACATACTTTTGGGTTCTATGCAGGCTTGTATGGCCGTTTGGCGACTTATCTAAGTCGTCCCCCCTTAGTTATCAGTTCGGAACGCGCCACTCATGCCTGGACAAAGCGCCTGCACAACTCCACCTATTTTGCTATTGATAGAATACTTGCCCGTCGTACAGATGTCTTCATCGCTAACGCCGAAGCTGTTAGACAATTTGCAATAAGCGAAAAGGGATTGCCTCCCGAACGCATGGTTGTTGTTTACAATGGTATTGATAGTACACGCTTTAACCATATACCTGCCAATAGCCTAACTGCTCTCAATGATAAATATGGATTTCTCCTTGGTGAGCCAGTTATTGGCATAATAGCTAGATTAGACCCAATAAAAGATCATCAAACATTTTTGCAAGCGGCCAAAGACCTCTTGAATTACCACCCACAGGCAAAGTTTTTGATTGTGGGTGATGGCCCCTTGCGTACTGAATTAGAAGCAATGACCGATCAACTAGGAATTCGATCATCCGTCTACTTTGCTGGGACACAACATGGCAACGACCTCATTCAGCACATGGCTCGTATGGATGTGGTCGTATCTACTTCTAAGGGCGAAGGGTGTTCTAATTCGGTTTTAGAAGCAATGTGTATGGAGAAGGCTCTTGTGGTTACTGATGTTGGGGGCAACCCCGAATTAGTTTGTTCTGGGGAAACAGGTGTTATTGTTCCTGTAGCCGATAGTTGTGCCCTGACGCAAGCAATTGCTACGCTATTGAATAATGAAGAGATGCGGATTCGCATGGGACAAAATGCCAGGGAGCATGTACAGCGTAAATTTTCTATTTCTCGTATGGTTGCTGAAACCACACAGATATATGAGCAGAAAGTTGCCAGCCTGCCAAAATAGAGATGTATATAAGCCGAATCTCTTATTCCACCATCTGGATAGCCTTTATTGGTGTATTTATAGCAGTTCTGTTTAGAGGACAAGTATGGCAAACAAAGGGATTGGAGAATTGGGCCTGGTGGCAGATCAACAGAGGATTAGCACATCGTGACCTAAACGCCCTAGAGGCGGGACAAAGCATGTTTTCCCATATGGGGGCCGATCACTGTGAAGCATATGACGATTATTGTGTGCTGCTTTCTGAAAAGCTAGATACCACCAATCGTCTGGTTAATGGTGGTTTTGACTTTGATCAGCAAGCATGGATTATTAACTTACCCCCAGAGGTATCTATTGAATTTTCAGAAAACAAAGCTCATACGGGAAATCGTGCCCTCCAGATGTTGTTTCATGGCCAGGATATAAATTTCTATCACATTTATCAAGAAGTGGAGGTTCTGCCTGATCATTGTTATGAGCTAAACGCTTATATACGGGCGGAGTCTTTAACGGGTGAGGTGGGATTGGATGTTTGGGATGCTGAACTTGGGTATCGGTATTGGTATGGAGGACAAACGCAACTTGTTGGGGAAACAGTAGATTGGACGCCTGTTTATTTATCATTTTGTACGCCGGTTGATGTATTTCGCATTCAAGTCCGTTTACGACGTTTTGGGGGCAAAGGAGAAGATATTACAGGGACGGTCTGGTTCGACAGTGTCCGATTAGAGGAGTCAGGGCCATGATGTCTAGCCCTATTAAAACAAAACAATCTGGAAGGTTTTTCACAATTTTTATATTGTTTTTTATTATTGCAACTATCGTACCTTTTTTGCCTGTTAACATCATACTTTTGGTACTGGGAGGAATGGTTGGCACGGCCGTTCTCCTTCTATTTATCCAACGTCCTCAATGGTTTATCTTTTTCCTCATCTTTTACATCCCCTTGGAAGAATTTATACAAAAATGGATACCTAGAGGGACCTTGTATGAAATAGCCCGGTTTGGAGGAGAGGGTTTGTTGCTGATTATCCTGTTATTTGTGCTTTTAGAAAAAATGCGGCGAGGCTTTCTATGGCAGCGTAACCCACTTGATTTACCACTTCTTCTATTTTTTATTGTTGTTTTCGTCTCAGGCATTATCAACAAAACGCCATTGATAGTTGGCCTATTGGGAATACGGCCGTTGATACGCTATGTTATGGTCTACTATATTCTTGTGCAGATGGGCGTTTCCCAAAAGTTTTTTCAAAAAAGCATCAAATGGACTTATATTGTTGCCGCGACAGTTGTTTTTATAGGTTTGTTGCAAACCATTATCGGGATGCCTCTCACCCAACTTTTGATCCCTGGTGATGTTCTCATAGGTGATGTCGTGGCTCGTCAAGGCCTGCGTCATGTTGTTTCTGCCCGAACTTTCATCTTTTCCACCTTGGGGCGTTATGATACTCTAGGAATTTACCTTAGCCTTCATCTGCTGGTTGCCTATGCACTTTTGGGGGTAGCCGACAAGCCCCACAAACGATATTTACGATTATTTATTCTTTTCGCCCTCTTTGCCCTTATCTTAACTTATTCGCGCCAATCGTGGATTGTTTTGATATTGGGTTTGGGTATTATTTCGTTTTTGTCACCACGACGCTTGTTTGTACAAACCCGTCTGGTTTACATCCTTATTGCTTTATTATTGCCGATGCTGTACTTTGTTTTGCGTCCTTACGCTGCTTACTTGGGTGCGGCTGCTGGGGTTGATGCCTCTGTTTTTGAGCGGATTGTGGAGCCACTCTCTCCACAATATATCCAGGTTTCTCGTTATAGTTACGGCCGTTTATTTGTTATTTTTGAAGTAGGCTCCCGATTGCTTTCCTTAGCTCCCATTTGGGGGCTTGGTCCCGGACAATTTGGTTCGCTTGTCACACGCTTTTTTGGCATTCCCTTTAATGATGTTGTAGGCGTTCCCGATAGTGCCGCTCATTTCATCAATGATGTAAATTGGATAATCATTTTAGGGCAAGTTGGCCTTGCTGGTGTCATAACCTACCTGGCAATTTATCTAAACTTAGCCAAATCAGCATACAGATACTCCTATAAAATTAAGCAAACAACATACTGGCGTGAAAAAGGAGTTGCTCTTGGTTACGTAGCCTGCATTTTCGTGTTCCTCATCCTTGGCTTCTTTGGTCCCAATTTTGAAGTTCGCCAATCATCGTTCTACATATGGCTCTGGGGTGGCTTATTGATCGGCAGACGCTATAATACCGACCCTTTTAATGCAAACAATGACCCGCAAGAATAACATGAATATATTGTTGATTGGCGTAGGTTACTTTCCGTGGCTTACCTCTGGCGAAAAGAATTTCTTCTATCAGTTACTTCCTATTCTACAAGAGCAATGTGGTATAGTCGTTTTTTCGCTCAATGACTACCCAGAAAAGCAAATTAGCCAGCAAACGCCGTTAGGAACAATCCCGGTGTATTGTGCCAGGCGTGCATTACACAGAAATTACGAACAGTTCTTCTTTCAAGGGAATGGCTACACCTCTTATCATCACCGCCATTCCCCACCCCGTGAAATTGTTGAAAAATTCACCTCTGTTGTGTCACAGCTACCCCGCTTGCGTCGCATTATTAAATATCATCACATCAAAGTCATCCACTTTATGGATAACTTCGGAATAGCCATGCCTTTTTTGCGGATGGCATTTCCCAACGTTAAAGTGACCTACTCAGCCGCTAATTATGACCCTCGCAGCCGTCAATCATTTTATGATGCCTATTTAAAGATTAGCCTTGGCTACCTTCACGGAGCCGGAGTTTATACACACGCCTATCTAAAAAAACTTAGAGAGTTGGGCATAAAAATCCCCTGCTCAATTACCCCCTGGGGTGTACCTGTTCCCCAAACAAACCTTAGCCTTTCACAAAAAGAGGGCATGCGGCAAGAGTTAGGCATTCCACAAGGGCAAATTCTGCTCCTCTGGTCAGGTTACTTGCAACAAATTCAAGAGCATGATTATTATAAAACCATAGCCGTTGCCCGCCAGGTTATTCAACAGCGGGACGATATAACATTCCTGTTCGCTTTCAAACCAGAAACCTTCAAACCCACCTACGCCGAAGAAGCTGGGAAACATATTCTGGTACAGACGGGACTAAAAAATTTTACGGATGTTTTAGAAACGGCCGACCTTTTTTGTTCACCCATTAGCAATACCCATTCCACCGTTTCCCCGCCATTAACCTGGCTAGAGGCCATGATCCGTGCAACCCCCGTTGTAACGACCAACATTGGTGGCGTCTCAGAGGTCATTAACCATCAAGAGACTGGCTATATTGCCCAAAACTATGATGACCTGACCGAGACAATTTTGCAGAATGTCCAGAAAACCTCACTGACGAAGGTTTCCCAACAAGCGCAGGCATTAGCAAAGACACAATATAGCATCACCAACTCTGCGCAACACTATCTCCATTTTTGGCAAGAAATTGCTGCCATATAACTACAAACTTATTAAGAACAACACCCATGAAGAATCAACCAAACGATTATGCCGCGAAAAGAGCATATCAGGACAGCGAACAAGCCCAAAGCTATGATGCCCGGCGATTTAGTAGCTGGCGCGGGAAAATAGGACATGCTTTAGATATCAGGGCGCTAAAAAAAGTTCTTGTTTACCTATCCAATTCCCCTCAAACCACAAAGTTGCTAGATATACCCTGTGGCACAGGACGCATTACACGGTTTCTCCTTGAAGAAGGGTATATGGTAACTGGGGCAGATATGTCCCGTGAGATGATGCAAGTTGCAGAAAACAAGGTGGCACAGTTTAAGAATTTTGATGGTTTTTACCAAGAAGATGCCGCCAAGACATCATTCGCCAATGACAGCTTCGATTGTATTGTTAGTATACGTTTTATTGGGCATATCCCTGAGCCAGTGCGGGTGCAAATGCTTCAAGAGTTTGCCCGTATCAGCCCCTACGCCATTATTGAATATAGTATCAAAACCCCTACAGTCACATGGCGTCGTCGGATAGACCACTATCTCAAAACAGGCTTACGCCTGCCTGCTCGTTGGCCCTGGCATATTTCCGGTCGTGACGAACTGACAAAAGAATTAAATCAAGGCGGTCTACAGATTGTCAATATGTGGGCTAAGCTACCCCTTTTTTCTGACTCTTACTACGTACTTGTTCAACGCAGCCAGGAAGTGATATGAAAATTCTCTCCGCGAACAAATTTTATTATGTATTCGGAGGGTCAGATCGTTATTTTTTTGAGCTGAACAAGCTCCATCAGCAGGCTGGTCACGAGATAGTACCTTTTGCGATGGCACACCCTAAAAATCTGCCTAGCCCTTATGAATCGTTTTTTGTTAGCGAGGTGAACTATTGGGATAACCCAAGTTTAGGACAAAAAATGAGGGCAGCCGGCCGGGTGCTGTATTCTCGGGAAGCACGTCAGAAAATTGGACAGCTGCTACAACAGACTCAACCAGATATTGCTCATGTTCATCTGATCTATCATCAAATTTCCCCTTCTATATTGCTTGCCCTAAAGGATTTCGGTTTACCTATTATCCAAACCTTGCACGATTACAAACCGATTTGCCCAACGTATAGTTTTGTGGCCAGCGGCCGTATTTGTGAGCGGTGCTTAGGAGGCAAGTTTTATCAAGCTGCATTACAAAAATGTAACCATGATTCCCTAATGTCCAGCACTTTGAGCGCAATAGAAATGTATCTCCATCATAGTTTGGGCTGGTACGACTTGCCAGATATGTACATCACCCCTAGTAACTTTATGCGCCAAAAAATGATGGAATTTGGCTTACCAGGTGAGAAACTAATTCACATTGCTAACTTTGTTGATGCGAGTCAATATGCATTTAGTCCTACTCATTCAGGCTATTTTGTATATCTCGGCCGACTTACATCTATAAAGGGAGTTCATACGCTCTTAATAGCCATGAGTAAACTCAAATCACGCCATGCACGTTTACTTATCATTGGAGATGGCCCGCAACGTGCCGAGCTAGAAGCATTGAAAGTGCAATTGGGTTTGCATAATGTTGAATTTTGCGGTTATCAAACGGCCGATGCCTTATCTCAATTACTGGCTCAAGCCTTGTTCAATATCCTCCCTTCAGAATGTTATGAAAACTGTCCTATGTCAGTTCTCGAAATGATGGCCTTTGGTAAACCGACGATTGGTGCCGATATTGGCGGCATTCCGGAACTCATTCAACATGATGAAACAGGTTTTCTTTTTGAATCAGGGAATGCAGAAGACCTTGCCCAAAAAATAGATCAGATGCTTTCCAGCTATTCTAAAATCCAAATAATGGGTGAACAGGCTCGCCAACTTGCCGAAGAGAAATACAGCCCCCAAACACATTATCAACAAATTTTGTCGGTGTATCACCAATTCTTGTCATAGATCAACATGAAAATCGCTCTACTAGGTACTCGTGGCGTACCCGCCAGCTACAGCGGCTTCGAAACCTGTGTCGAACAACTAGGCCAACGCCTTGTTCAACGTGGTCACCAGGTCACCGTCTACTGTCGCACCCATCATATAACCTATGAAGGTGACTTTTATAAGGGAATGAGGTTGGTAAAGCTCCCTACGGTAGCTAACAAATACCTGGACACCATTGTTCACTCCTTCATTTCTTCCGTCCATGCATTGGGACAGAGATATGACATTGCCCTTTATTTTATTGCTGGTAATAGCCCAGTTACCTGGATTCCGCGCCTGGTAGGGACTAAAACATTGCTTAATGTAGATGGATTGGACTGGAAACGAGAAAAATGGCCAACCTTTGCTAAGAAATACATCCAATTTGCTGAATATCTGGCAACCAAATTGCCGACACAATATTTAACTGATTCGCAGGTAGTGCAAGGGTATTATTTGGATCGGTTTAATGACAAGCCACCCTATATTCCCTATGGCTCCGATGTAGAACTTGTTCCTCCAGGAGAGACGCTGGCTACGTTTGGGCTGCAGCCCAATCAATATGTATTGTTTGTTGGCCGTTTAGTTCCTGAAAATTGTGCCCATCACCTCGTTGAGGCCTTTCGCGGTCTGAAAACCGATTTGAAATGTGTGATCGTTGGTGATGCACCTTATGCTGAAGAGTACATCCGTTCCCTCAAAAAGTTGGCTGAAGGTGATGACAGGATTATATTTACCGGCTACGTGTTCGGTAAAGGGTATAACGAACTGGGGTCTAATGCTCTAATTTTTGTGGAGACATCTGGGGTAGGCGGGACTCATCCGGCGCTGGTTGAGGCAATGGCTTTTAGGAATTGTGTAATAGCTCATAACACGCCAGAAAATCTGGAAACAATTGGGGAAGCCGGTTTTGCTTACGATGGTCAGACTGGTGGTGATGATTTACGAAGCGTGTTAGGTCGCCTAATAGCGAACCCTGATTTAGTGAACGTCTATAGTCAACTGGCATGGCAACGATCCCACTCTCATTATACGTGGGCATCTGTAACGGATGCCTATGAACGTCTATTTTTTGAAGTGTGCCAATTGTCATTGGTAGACGATCAATCGCGGTATTGAGTCACGTGTTATGATCTGCCTATGAGGTATTAATTTGCCCTAGCAGGGGTTAACGGACCAGATACAAAAGCTGTACCTGTATAACTGGCTTTGATTGCGTGGTATTTGACTTGTGATAAGATTCACACAGAAAATGTAGGAGTTTGGTACCAGGTGCAATTTTGGGGAATGAGTGGAGGAAGGTATGCTGCAAAGACATACGGTAAACTATGCAATAATTTCCATACTAATGGATTTAGGGTTGACATTGGTGGCGTTGCTATTAGCCCAAACAGCACGGCCGTACCTCCCCACCACCTTTCCCTTCCTTGTACCTGTCCCTCAAATTGATGTGCCAACAATGTTGTTTGTCATCGTGCCTGTCATTTGGGGTGGCACATTCCTCATCACCTCGGTCTATGATCCCCGTCGCATTTATAAAGCAACGGACGAATTCCAGGCAGTCACGTTGGCTGTCGGAATAGCTACCCTTATTTTTGCCGGGGTGCTTTATCTGGGATTTCGTAATTTTTCCCGTTGGTTACTGGTAACGTTTGTTCTCATTGACCTCTTTTTGCTTTTGTTCTGGCGAGTCATCATGCGCCTCAGCTTCAAAATCGGCCGTTTCCCCACCAATCCCCGGCGTGTTCTGGTGGTTGGCGCCGGTAAAACAGGCCAACGTCTGGCCCAAATGATTACCGAGTACCGTTGGACAGGATTAGATCTGGTAGGCTTTTTGGATGACGACCCCGAAAAACAAAACCTCGGCGCTCTTCATTTAGGGCAACTGTCAGATGTTCACGCTGTGGTAGAGCAACAGCAAATTGATGATGTGGTCATTGCCCTACCACGTTACGCCTACGGCCGTGTCAACCAACTGGCCCTGGATTTACATGATTTACCCGTGCAGGTGCGGGTAGTGCCCGACTATTTCAGTCTGGCGCTTTACCGGGCTTCGGTGGATGATTTTGGTGGTGTGCCCATGATTAACCTGCGCGACCCGGCGCTAAATGAAGTGCAGCGATTTGCAAAACGTACCTTTGACCTGGTCATTGCTGGGTTCTTTTTCTTGCTCTTATTGCCATTGTTTGCTGTACTCGCCAGTCTGATCAAGTTAGATTCGCCGGGAGCTATCCTCTACCGGCAGAAGCGCGTGGGGGAAAACGGCCGTATCTTCCACATGTACAAATTCCGTACCATGGTTCCAGAAGCTGATGATCTATTGCCCCAACTCATGGAAGTAAACAAAAATGGGCAACTGCTCTTCAAACGACCCAATGACCCGCGTGTGACCCGTGTAGGTCATTTTTTGCGGCGCGCCAGTCTGGATGAACTTCCCCAGATATTTAATGTTCTCAAGGGGGATATGAGCCTGGTGGGGCCGCGCCCGGAACTGCCCTGGCTGGTGGAACGCTACGAACCCTGGCAGCGCAAACGCTTCGCCGTGCCGCAGGGTATGACCGGCTGGTGGCAGGTCAACGGCCGTTCCGATAAACCTATGCACCTCCACACCGAAGATGACCTCTACTACGTGCAAAACTATTCTTTGTGGATGGATATTTTCATCTTGCTGAAAACCCCCTGGGTTGTCTTAAGAGGCAAGGGTGCCTTCTAAATGGTGGTTGAAGGCAAAACCGTTTCCCGGCATTTTATTGGTCACCCTGGGGGGAGCCGCCGTCAATCTTGCCGGGCCTAATAGCGTCAGTTGGGCCATTATTTTACTGGGCGTCGTTTACTTGCTCGTTTCGGGCACAGAACGCCCACGCCGCACGCCGCTCGATTGGGCCATCCTTTTGCTCTTACTCACGGCCGTACTCTCCATCCCCATCTCTACTGCCCTCCATTTGACGCTTAACCTGGCCCTGGGTTTGTTGGCCAGTGTGATCATGTTTTACGCACTTGTGTTTTGGGCACAGTCATCTTACCAATATCACATCACAGCCTGGGCGCTTATTTTTATGGGTGTCTGCCTGGCAATAGCCGCTCCCTTCATTGTCAACTGGCACTTGAATAAGACCGGCCTTGTGCCAGATGTGGTATATACACACCTGCCTCCACTCATTCTCTCTGATTCGGTACATCCGAATATCATGGCCACATTACTGTTGCTGCTCATGCCTCTGGCCCTTGCCTTTTGTTTAGTCTATTGGCCAGGACACTTGAAACGGACGGCCGTACCGTTTTTTATAGCTGCTTTTGCGTCGCTGCTCATAGGTATGACGTTGCTACTCACCCGCTCCCGTGGTGGCTATCTGGCAGCCGCCATGAGCGTCATTTTGCTGCTCTGGTGGATGCGTTGGCGAAAAACGGCCGTTCTGCTCACACTCATCGCCTCTATTGTTGCTATCTGGCTGGCAACGGCCGTTACCCCTGCACCCAGCCAGGAAATAACCGACACCAGCACCATGGCCTTCCGACTGTACGTCTGGCGCACAGCCCTCATCGTGGTTGCCGATTTCCCATTTACCGGCGTCGGTATGGGCACGTTCAATGATGTCGCCAGCCGTCTCTACCCATTTCCGCCTACAACCAACCCCGGCGCCCATAATCTGTTTTTACAAGTAGCCATAGATTTAGGGTTGTTTGGCCTGATTGCCTACATTTCTCTGGTTTTGCTCACCCTCACCATGGGCAGCCGGGCACTACAAATTTATCGGCAGCGCCAGGATAACAGCATGATTGCCATTTCTGGGGGCAGCCTGGCCGGGTTTATTGGCATGTTACTCCATGGGTTAGTGGACAACACCGTCTGGGGAACCAGAATGTCTTTTGTGCCCTGGCTTATTGTGGGGTTGATAACGGCCGTATTCCTGTCTGCTTGGCAAAAAAACAGCGCAAAACCCGGCGATTAAAATGGCGGCAACCATATTGTTTTAACGGCCGTTCCCCTCTAAAATTCACCCATCTACAGCGCACTTCATACTTCATACTTCATATTTCTTAATTCCCAAAGGAGACACCCATGCAGACCCTTATCTTACAATGCAAACCCCGCAAAATGACCACCGGCATGAGTTGGCTGATCGAAGTGCTGGGGCCAGATGGCCCGGCCAAAGATCAGGTCAAACAATCCATTGACAAACTGGAAAATCACCCGGCCAAAGCCATCCGCCGCGGCCTGATTGATTGCCTGGCCCTCATCCAGACACATGGCTATGAAATCAAATACACCGAACATTTCGGTGTAGACAGCGAGATGGAAGGGTGGTTGTTTGTACTACAAAAACGGTAAAGGCTCGTAATCCGTAATCCGTAACCCGTGATCCGTAATCCGAAGTCTGATTACGGATTACGCAGGGCTGCAATAGCCGCCTGCGTACTGGCAAAGGCCACGTCGGGCAAGGCATTCAGGCTAAAAAAGGCGGCGGCGTCCGCGTCGTCGCCGGCTTTTAGTTCCCCGCCAATCACCCGCCCCCGGTATAAAATGAAAATGGAGGCCCCGCCCTGCTGTGGTGGGTTGTGGTATACATCCAGCAGCCCGTCAATGGTCACATGCAGGCCCGTTTCTTCCCACACTTCACGCACGGCCGTGACCTGCGGATCCTCCCCCTGATCCAGATACCCTGCCGGCAGACTCCAGCGGCCAATTTCCGGGTGCATGGTGCGCCGCACCAATAGTATTTCGCCCGCCTCATCCAATACCAGCACCCCTACGCCCACTTTCGGGTCGGTGAAGTGGATGAAACCGCACACGCTACATGCCCTGCGCAATTTGTCCCCCACCAACTTCGTCACCATGGCCGCGCCACAACGAGCGCAAAAACGCACATCATCCGGGGCCGAACTTGTGGCGCTCATAGGTCAGCATCACCAAACCGCAAAAGCCCCACCGGAACAGACAAAAACTGAGCTACCGGCCCCAATTCGCGGGCAATGAAGGTCTCAATACCAAAGCCATCTATCAACATCTGGTACATCCGGGAAAGGGCATACCCCACATCATTTGGACAGTAAATCCCCAGTTGAATATCCTTGTGATTCCTCAATGTTGTCTGGCGATAGCGCACCAGACCTTGCATTTTGTTGTAATCCAGCACAAAGTTATCCACGCCGCCAAAGTCGCAAAAACGGTTGGCTTCCTGACCCCAGACGCACGCTTTCATGGCCAGGTAGTAGTTTACGATGATCTCCGAAGTCAGTTCGCCAGTGGGAAACCAGCAAATGAGCTTGTGTGCTTCGTGAAAGGACAGCCGATCCATCAGGTTAATGCCTCTGTCAATGGGTGTGTAAATGATATTTACAATCGTAACCAGCTTTGATTTTTGAATCGTTTTGTTGACATAAAAATTAAAACTTGGATACTATCATCAGTATTTTGCTTTGAAAGGCTGTTGTTTAGATTGACATAATGAAATTATTTTGTTTGATTTTACCCAGAAATCCATGAATCTGCTAACACGAAATATGAATTACACACCCTCTGTCAATTATCCCGACCAGGTGTATCTGCCAATTTTTGAAATACCAGACGCCAACCACCCTCACGGCCGTCGGCACACCTCTCCATCCGCAGCCCACTCACCTCCGGGCTGCCCTCCAGCAGCGCCACCGCATAAGACACATCGGGTGTCATGGTAAAGTCGCCGTAACCCGCGCCCAGGTCTGGCTTAAAGCCGGTGAAAAACCGGTCTTCGCCGCCAGCCCAACGCACCCGCACGGCCGTGCCCGGCAAATCATTCAGCGATGCATCCTGGGTGATCACCTCAATGCGCGGTGTACCTTCCTGGTCACAAAGCCGTTCCTGATTCAGTAGTTGGTACATGAAAACCTCTGTAGGTTGTGGTGGCAAGGTGGCGGTGGGGGTCTGGGCGGGCACGGCCGTCAACGTAGGCAATGGCTCCGGTGTGGGTAAAAATACCTGGGAAGCCAGCGTTGGGGTGGGCAGCGCCGCCGCTGTGGGCGCAAAAATGCCCACCGCGCCCCCTTCCGCGCCCAACTGCTGCGCCAAAGCTGCCAGATGGCGCAGCGCCTCCGGCGATGCCAGATTGCGCACATAACTTTCCAACAAGGCGTTTACCGTCTCCGCCAGGTTGGGGTCTTCCAATGCTGCCAACCGCTGCTGCGCCTGTCCCCAGTTGCCATCAGCCGCATAACTCTGGCTGACCAGGAAAATGTACTCTGCCTTGTGCGCCTCACTCAGCCGCGACGGCCCGGCATTGATGTAAACAACGGGGTCTACCACCCAACTATAATACAGCCCGGCGCTCAGCCCGATCACCAGCCCTAGCAGCAACCAACCGGCTGTGGAGACACGCTGCCAGAACGGCCGTCTGCCACTGCTGCTATAGGGTAAACGGCGGCGGCGACGGCTCATGGCGTTTCCCCCGGCAGCGGGTTCAGGTAGGGGGTCATGGCGGGAGACTGAATTCCCACCGCCGCTGCCAGATTTACCAACTGGCGAATTTCCGGCTCGTTTTGTTGTTTCAGAATGGCGTCAATCATCACGGCCGTCAGCACCGCTTCCCCATTTTCTCCCAAACTACCCAACCGCGTTTGTGCCGCCGCCAAATCCCTATCCATCGCATAGCCCGCCGCCACCAAGCGCACGTAATCCTGCTGGTAGGCTGGAGCCAGATAAGCGGGTGTGGCATTCACAAATTCAGTGGGATACAGCCGCCACCCAATCAATAACCCCAGCCCCAAACCCAGGGCGAGGCCGATGATGATCACAAGCGGAATACGCAGTCGGTGCATGAAGATAGTGTCAGGTGTTCACGTGTCATGTGTCAAGCGACATGATACTTGACACATGACACTTGACACATAAAAAGGAGTTACCCACATGACATGAGCAACTCCTTCAATTACCTGGCGGCCTAACGGGGGCGATTTGCCCGGCGTCCTGTTAGCGGCTTATAATTTCCACCAACAGGTTCGCTCATGCCGAAGGTGGGAATCGAACCCACACTCCCGAAGGAACACGATTTTGAGTCGTGCGCGTCTGCCTGTTCCGCCACTTCGGCCCATTGCAAGGTGGCGGGATTTTAGAACAAGGCATGGGTTCTGTCAATGACGGTAATCGGTAAACCGTTCACCGATTACCGATTACCGATTACCGAGACATGGACGAAGCAGCGCTCATCGAACAGGCCAAAAAGGGTGACGTAACAGCCTACAACCGGCTGGTGTTGGCGCATCAGCAAGTAGTGTATAACGTGGCCTATCGCATCATGGGGCAGCCACAGTTGGCTGAAGATGTAACCCAGGAGACATTTATTGCCGCTTATAAGGCGCTGCACAGTTTTCGGGAGGGCAGTCTGAAGGCGTGGCTGCTGCGCATTGCCACCAACCGCTGTTATGACGAACTGCGCAAATTCCAGCGTCGCCCCCAATCTTCTCTGGATGATCTGACGGAGGAGAATGAATCCTTTGCTTTTTTGCGTGATCCGCAGCCCGGGCCAGAGGAGCAGCAGCAGCAGTTGGAATTAATCCGGGCTATTGAGCGATGTTTACAAGGATTACCGGCCGATCAGCGGGCAACGGCCGTGCTCTGCGATGTGGAAGGGTATGACTATGAGGAAATTGCCCGCATCACCCAGGTTTCACTTGGTACAGTTAAGTCCCGCCTGAGCCGCGCCCGCAGCAAACTACGTGACTGCCTGCAAGGGGTGCAGGAACTTTTACCGGCGGCTTATCGTTTACAAGGTGAATCTTAATCGGTCATTGGTCATTGGTCATTAGCAAAAGACAAATAACTAATGTCAAAATAACGAATCATGTTTGACTTTTTACGCAATTGGACGAAATCGGCAGTTGTGAAACGCCAGGAAACAATTACTGCTTACCTGGATGATGCGTTAACGCCTGCCGAACGCCAGCGTTTTGAGCAGCAAATGGCGCAAGACTCCACCTTGCAGGCGGCGGTGGTGCAGCAGCAGCAAACGCGCCAACTGTTGCGCCAACTGCCACCGCGCCAGGTTCCGCGCAATTTTACGCTGGACCCGGCGCTGTACGGCCGTCCGGCCCGCCAACCACTCGTCACCTATTACCCCGCTCTACGAGCCGCCACGGTGTTAACGGCCGTCCTTTTCTTTTTTGTGATTGGGCTGAATCTGTTCACGGGTGGCTCGGCTATGATGGCCCCGGCGCCCGATATGGCTGTGTCGCAGTATACCAGCGTGACCACCAGCGAAGAATCGGCCGACAGCCTGGCGTTGGAAAGCGCCCCGGCAGCCGTTCCATTCTCCGCCGAGGAGACAATGGAAGATACGGCCGTTGGAATGGCCGAAGAATTGGATGAAGCAGCCCTGGAACCCCCAGCCGAACCGCCAGCCGAACCGCCAGCCGCTGCCGCTGAAGGTGGCGAGGCAGCGCCGCTACCGGCGGCGCCGCTGTCACCAGCGCCCACTCTCGCCGCGACCCAGGCGGCACAGGCCCAGCTTGCACCCCTGCCCACCGCCACCGTGTCAGACTTGCCACGGCCGTCTGCTACGGAAGTTGTGGCTGAACGGGCGGCAACGGCCGTGATGACCGCATCGCCACCCGCACAACCGGCAGCGGATACGGCCGTGACGAACATAGAGGCAACGGCCGTGACCGTAGATACCATTACCGAGACCCAGGAATCTCCCCGTCCCGCGCCGTCTGTAGACTTGTTGCTCCTGGTTCAGATTGGCCTGCTGCTGCTGTTGGTGTTGCTGATCATTCTGACCCTCTACGCGCGGCGACAGCGTTTGTGAAAACAGGTAATCCCCATCCAGAATAGCGGCAAACGTGTGCCGGAGGATATCGCCGTTGTGGGGTATGACGATCTGTCCATTGCGGCCTACAACAACCTGCCCCTGACCACTATTCGCCAAAATAGCCCCTTAATTGGCAAACTACTGGCCCAAAACCTGATCCAATATATCCAGACCGGGGTAATTACCAATGTGACTACTCCGGTGGAACTGGTCATCCGGGAATCAGCCTGAACTGTGGCCCATGCTCTTTTTTCGGCAGAATTGCAATCGATTGCAGACAGAGTAAACTATCGAGAATACACACAAAAGGAACCCCTTATGTCACAACAAACCCCCGCCTATCGCAACCCATCCTTAAGCGTCGCTGAACGTGTGGCCGACCTGCTCGGCCGGATGACGCTGGAAGAAAAAGTGGGGCAGCTCATCATGTGGGACGCCCGCGCCGATGACCTGTCCTTCATCAACACCTGCCACGCCGGTTCCATCTTGCACATCCTGGGTGAAAAGTTGGATCGAGCGATGGATCTGGCGGCGCAAAGCCGGTTGGGCATCCCGCTGTTGGTAGGGGAAGATGCCATTCACGGACATTCCTTCTGGAAAGGGGCCACCATCTTCCCCACCCAATTGGGAATGGCCTGTAGCTGGAATCCTGATTTGCTGGAACGAGTTGGCCGGGTCACGGCCGTAGAAGCCGCCCCCACCGGCATTCACTGGACATTCTCACCCGTCCTCTGCCTGACCCGCGACCTGCGTTGGGGCCGCACCGGAGAGACCTTTGGCGAAGACCCTTTCTTGATTGGCGAGCTAGGCGCGGCGATGATTCAGGGTTATCAAGGACGTGGCCTCGATGACCCGGATGGCATTCTGGCTACCGCCAAACATTATGCCGGATACTCGGAAACGCAGGGCGGACGGGATGCCTCCGAAGCCGATATTTCGCGCCGCAAGCTGCGCAGCTACTTCCTGCCCCCATTTGAACGCGCCGCCCGCGCCGGCGCTATGACCTTTATGACCGGCTATCAATCCATGGAAGGTGTACCCTCTACCGCCAACCACTGGCTCCTGACCGAGGTCTTGAAAGATGAATGGGGTTTTCAGGGTGTACTCGTTACCGATTGGGATAATGTGGGCCGCCTGGTCAAGGAACAAAAGGTCTGCGCCGACTATGTGGAAGCGGCGATTGTGGCGGTGCGGGCGGGCAATGACATCATGATGACCACCCCGGAGTTTTACGAAGGGGCCATTGAAGCGGTGCGCACCGGACGGCTGGCGGAAAGCGAAATTGATGCGCCCTGCGCCCGCTTCCTGGCGCTCAAGTTTCACATGGGGCTGTTTGAAAACCCGCGCCGCCCCGACCTGCAACGGGCGGCGGTGGAAATCAGCCGCCCTGAGCATCGTGCGGTTAACCTGGAGGCGGCGCGCCAAAGCCTGGTGCTGCTGCAGAACAATGGCCTGCTGCCGCTTGACCCGCATCAATTGACTTCTATCGCCGTAATTGGCCCAAACGCCGACGATGATCTGCAACAGTTGGGCGATTGGTCGCTGGGTTCCTGGCAGCACCCACCAGAGGCGGGCAAACACCCCCGTGAGAAGACGACCACCGTGCTGGATGGCATCCGCGCCCTGGCGCCGGCTGGTCTGGATGTGCGCTACGAGCGTGGTTGCTCCATTGACAATGATGATCTGTCCGGTATCGTCACGGCCGTAGCCGCCGCCGCCGCTTCGGATGTCATTGTGGCCGTCGTCGGCGACCACCTCAACTACATCGGCGAGGGGCTGAGCACTGCTACCCTGGAATTGCAGGGTGGGCAGGTGGCCTTGTTGGACGCGCTGGCCCAGACCGGCAAACCGATGATCGTGGTTCTGATCAACAGCAAACCGCTGGTCTTGCCCGCCTCCGCCAGACAGGCTGCCGCCATCGTGGAACTGTTCAATCCGGGCATGGAAGGTGGTCGCGCCCTGGCCGAGGCCCTCTTTGGTATTCTCGATCCCTCCGGCAAGCTGACCGTCTCTATCCCCGTGCATGTGGGGCAGCAGCCCGTGTTTTACAGCCAGGTGCGCGGTCAACACGGCGACCGCTACGCCGACCTGACGCAGCAGCCGCTTTTTCCCTTTGGGCACGGCCTCAGCTACACACAGTACACCTATTCCAACCTGCGACTGGCTTCCCCCACCTTAACTACCGGAGAAACGGCGCAGGTCTTGGTGGATGTGGAAAATGTGGGGCAGCGGGCAGGTGTGGAAATTGTGCAGGTTTACGTCAGCGATGTGGTGACTTCGGCTACGTGGGTGAACAAGACCCTAAAAGGCTTTGCCCGCGTCGCTCTGACGCCGTGGGAGAAGAAGACGGTGCAGGTGGAATTGCCCTGGCCTTCCTTTGAAATTGTCAATGCCCAGGGGATGCGTGTGGTGGAACCGGGCGAATTTGAGGTTCTGGTTGGCCCCTCCTCGCGTGACCAGGATTTATTGAGAACAACATTGAGGATTGGCTAATACGAGTTGAATCTAAGGAAAACTACCGGAACAATGCCAGATCAGCTTCCACCATCAACTCAATCAGTTCGGAAAATGAGGTGCGCGGTTGCCAGCCTAAATCCTTTTTAGCCTGGCTGTAATCCCCCTTGAGTACGGTGATTTCGGTGGGGCGCAGCAGGGCTTCGTCCGCTTCCACATGCTCTTGCCAGTCTAGCCCGGCGGCGGCAAAGGCCACCTGGCACAAGTCGCGCACGGAGTGGGAGGTGTTGGTGCCAATGACGTAATCTTTGGGGGCGTCGTTTTGCAGCATCAGCCACATCGCTGCCACGTATTCTTTGGCGTAGCCCCAATCGCGGCGGGCATCCAGGTAGCCCAGTTTGAGTTTGCTATCGGGGGTGACCAACGGCCGTCCCAATTCATCAATCGGCGGGTCGGCCACCCTGTTTTTGATGCAGGCAACGGCGGCGGTGACTTTGCGGGTGACAAAGTGCAGGCTGCGGCGCGGGCTTTCATGGTTAAACAGGATGCCGCCACAGGCGAACAGGCCATAACTTTCGCGGTAGCAGCGGGTCATCATGTGCGCATACGCTTTGGCGATACCATAGGGGTTGTTGGCGTCCAAAGGGGTTTGTTCATTGGCCGATTCAGCCTGGACGTTGCCGAAGATTTCGCGGCTGGTGGCCTGGTAGACGCGGGCATGGGGCGCATGAACGCGCACTGCTTCCATGACGCGCACCACGCCCAACGCCGTAATCTCCCCGGTGTACAGGGGATGTGACCAGCTATCGCCGGGTACCGATTGGGCGGCGATGTTGTATACCTCGTCGGGTTGGTATTGGCGCACCAGCCGGGCGATGCTTTCCTGGTCGAGCAGGTCGGCGGCTTCGATGTGGATACGGCCGTACAGATGCCGGATATTCGGTTTGTCCACCGTCGTACTGCGGCGGATGGTGCCAACGACGGTGTACCCCTTTTCCAACAGCAGATCGGCCAGATACGAGCCATCCTGCGAAGAAACGCCAATGATTAACGCTGTTTTGGACATGTGAAACTCCTTATTTCAAAACGAAGGTGCAAAGAAGAAGAAAAGGTTGGGGGATGATAACGGAAGTGGGCAGAAAAATTGGACGGCCGTGCTACGCCTGCCCCATGTTTTGTGGACGGCATCCGAAGTCCGATGACGGTTCACGGATTACGATTTACGGCTCGGTTGCCCGTAGTTCAATGAGCGCCATGAGCGCCTGAAACGCGGCAGCGCGGTCTTCTTGTTCACGGGCCTGGTTGAAGCGTTCCACGTTTTTGAGGCGGCTGGGAGCGGGCGGCTCGTTGGTCAGCCAGCGGTGGTTTTTCAAGATACGGGTCATGGTGTCATCAATCACGTCAAAGGCGAGCGGCTGACCGATGGAGGCGATGAGGTCATTGACGCCGTGCATGATCAGTTTCACGGCCGTCGTATCTTTTTCCAGCCTGGTTTCCGCCGCTTCATCCGCCAGGGCGGCGGTGGCGATAGCTGCCACTTTAACCTGTGCCAGCCCCCAATTGAGCAGTTGGGTAGCCTGGTCATCGTCCAGATTGCTGCGTAAACTGCTGTCTTCCATCAATAATTCTGCCCACTGCCGCGCCCGCCGCCGGGCTATTCGTCTGTCACTTTGTTGTTCGTCCATAAGAGATACCTCAACGAGTAATTTTCACGCAGAGACAAAGTTTTGCCTTTCTTAACATCCTTTGTGGATCACTTCTTCAACTTATCCAGCGCAGCCCGCAGTTCGCGCACTTCTTTGCTCATCCTGTTCAGCGCGTCAATGGTTTCGTCCAGATGATAGGTTACTTCCGTTAGCAGGCCAATGGCTAACTGCGGCTCTTGTTCCACAAAAGGCCAGAAGGTTTTCTGTTTGAATTGCACAGCTTTCACAGGAGTCACGGCCGTGCAGTTGGCATTACGCGGCGACTGAGTAATCATCGCCAGTTCGCCCAGGATGCTGCGTGCCCCCCGTTCGCCTATTTTGCTGACGTTTTCAATTTCAATGGCTACACGGCCGTCTAACAACACATACAAATAATCGGTGAGCGCGTCCTGACGAATGAGGTCGTCGCCGGGTTGGAACGTCACTTCCTGGCCGGTGGCGGCTATTTCTTGCAGCCGTTCATCAGATAGTGAGGTAAACAGGGGCGTCTTTTTCAGTAAAACAATGGTTTCTGGGGACAGCGACATGATTCATATCCTCTTCGCTTGCAATTATCCTGCATTATAACGCTGTTTAGCACATTCTCCATAACGGCCGTGCCCTGCCTCAGGGCATACCCACCTTGCCATTTTACACTCTCGTTACAATTTCCTTCTTCGCGGTTCAGGAAAATCCGTTACACTCAGGCCATGCTGAAAACGCTGCGCAGCCGATTGCTGGTTTCTTATGTGGTGGTCATTCTCATTGCCCTGGTGGTGGTGGGCGCCGCCATGTTGGCCTTTGTGGCCCGGCCTAATGTGCGCTACTTCTTCACCTTGCAGCGGCTGGATGATTTGAGCCGGGTCAGCCGCAACGAACTGGTGCGGCTGCTGCAAACCGGGGCCAACAATGAGACAATTATCCAGGTGTTGGATGAAACGGCCGTACAAAACAACGTGCGCATTCTGGTGCTGGATGCCCGCAGCCTGACGGTCATTTATGACAGCGACGTGAACGACGCCTGGTTGGGTGACGTGATTCGCGCCGAGGACATTGACCGGCGCTTTCTGCCTTCTACCGATGCCAACACCGTGGCCGCCCGCTTTCAGCACGACAGCGGCTCAACCTGGGTACTCTATTCACGGGCGCTGCTGGCCAGCGCCGGGGTAGACCGGCAAATGGTGGTATATGCCGTGCCAGAACCAACGGTGCGCGCTTTTTTTGATGAGTTGGGGTTTGGCCGGGCGCTGCTCTGGGCTGGGCTGCTGGCGATGGTGGTGGCGGCGCTGTTGGGGGTGTGGATTACGCGGTCGGTGGTACGGCCGTTGCAAAAGCTGGCGGGCGCGGCGGAGGCAATTGCCGCCGGGGATTATGAACAGCAGTTACCATTGCAAGGGCCGGAAGAGGTGCAGCGGGTAGCGACCAGTTTCAACACCATGTCTGCCGAAGTGACTAAGACGCGCAATGCCCAACGTGAGTTTGTGGCCAATGTTTCCCACGATTTGAAGACGCCCATTACCTCCATTCGGGGCTGGAGCCAGGCATTGTTGGACGGCACGGCCGTGACCGCCAGCGATCAACAGCAGGCGGCCGGCGTTATTTACACCGAATCAGAGCGGATGGAACGGATGGTGAACGGCCTGCTCGATCTGGCGCGCATCGAGTCCGGCCAATTGGTTCTGAAACAGGAACAGGTAGACTTGCAAGCCCTATTGCATCACCTGTACCAGAGTTTTCTGCCCCGCGCTCAGGAGCATGAGATTGTGTTGACGGTAGCTACTCCCACCCCCCTTACCGCCTGGGGCGACCATGACCGGCTGGTGCAGGTGATGAGCAATTTGCTGGATAATGCCCTGGCGCACACACCGCCGGGCGGCAGCGTCCATTTAGGGCTGGCGCGGCACGGCGAAAACGAGGTGGACATGTGGGTACAAGACACCGGCAAGGGCATTCCCCTCGAAGAGTTAAACCGCATTTTTGAGCGGTTTTACCAGGTAGAAAAGTCACGGATGCGTGGCGACGGCCGTGATGGTTCCGGGCTAGGGCTGGCGATTGTGCAGGAGTTGGTGCAGTTGCATCACGGCCGTGTGCTGGCCCGCAGCGAGGTGGGTAAAGGGAGTCAGTTCATTGTCCGGTTGCCGTTGCCGCCTGAACCGTAATCGGTTCACGGATTACGGATTACGGATTACGGGTTACGAATCACGGTATACGGATGCCAGGGTAACGAGGGGGGCACGGCCGTTTGCGCATACGGCCCATTACGCAGATCGTCAAAAAAGCCGCGGGTATTCAGAGCGCCATAGGAGAAAATGGCATGGCCGGCCGTGCCCAACTGCCGCGCCATCTGGATGCGAGCGACAATTTCGTTAAAGTCAGCATAATCACCATTGATACCGGGCACAATGTAACGGCCGTTGGCGTCCCCCTGAAAATTCTGCACCAGTGCATACCAGCGTGACTGACCGTGAGGCTGCCCATCCCACGTCGTGCCGCCGTAAATCATGGGCGAGATAGCGTCAATGTAACCGCCGCCTACCCAGGCTTTAGAATCCTGGTAATAATCATAGTACCCTTGTGATGCGCCCCAGCCCCAATAATCCACATATACCGGCCATACCGCCGCTGTCAGCCAGAAATCCGGTTTGTCGGCGATGCCCCCATCCCCATACAGTAAATTGTAAAACTTGTTGACCGTGCCATTTACCTGCGCCCGCTGCCAATCTTCGTAGCTGCCGTAACCGGCGGGCGGCGCCGAAAAACAGGGCACTCCTGCCGCGCCCGCGCTCACCGGGTCACAGGAGGTGGTACGGTGGCCGTAACGAATGTGGTCCAGGTGGATGCCGTCAATGTCGTAACGCGCCACCAAATCCGCTGCTACCGAGAGGATATGATTGTCAAAAAAGGCTGAGGCAGGCGTCGCCCGCCAGTAAGAACTGCAATGTACCAGTCCGCTGGTTGTCCATTGCAGGCCGTTGGGTTTGCCGCTGGTTGTGCCGTGCTGGTTGACCAGCCGCCAGTAAACATGCTGCGGCGTTACGCTGGCGCTGGGTGGCGTAGTGCAGTTATCCCACACCGGGTATATGTTCAGGTAAGCGTGTACCTGGATGTTCTGGGCGTGGGCGCGTTCAGTCATGTAAGCCAGCGGGTCCCAATACGGGTTGGGCGGCACGCCTAATCCCTGGGCGCTGACGCGGTAGGCCCAGGGTTCAATGGGGGAATCGTAATAGGCGTCTCCCGCGCCGCGCACCTGGAAGAAGATAGCGTTGAAACCGGCGTAGGCGGCGTTGTTGACGATCTCATCAATTTTGGCCGGGCTGGCAGGGTTGACATAATCAGTCCAGTCAAAGCGCGTCACCCACAGTCCGCGCATTTCCACCATCTGGGCAGGTGGGGTGGCGGTTGGCGTGGGCGTCGGTGTCGGTGTCGGCGTAAAGGTGGGTGTGGGCAGTGGACGCATGACCAGCGGCAAATAGGTGGGTGGTGGTGGTTCCTGGGCGAGTACGGCCGTGAATAATGCCCCAAAAATCAAGAGGATGAAGAGAATGGCTGTTTGCTGGCGTTTCATAGAAAAATCGGAGACCGGAGACTAGAGATTGAAAAGCTTGCAATCGCCAATCTCTAATCTCCAAGCTCTTCCTAACCCTGATCCAGATATTGCAGCGCCAACTGTACCCGTTCATCTACGGTTTTGGCTTCACGAGGCAATCGCTGCAAGGCGGATTGGGCTTCCACAATGCTGAAGCCGAGGCCGGTGAGGAAATCTATTACGTCGGCATCTACATCACTGACAAAGGGCACGGCCGTACCCGCCTGGCTCATATCCAGTTTGTCTCGTAGCTGGAACATGATACGTTCCGCCGTCTTTTTGCCAATACCGGGGACGCGCTGGAGCACGGCCGTTTCCTCCCGCAATATGGCACTCTTCAGCAGTTCTGGGCTGAGGGTGGACAGAATCGAAAGCGCCACCTTCGGCCCCACGCCGTTCACGCCCAGCAATACCTCAAACAATTGCAAATCATCGGTCGTTTCAAAGCCATAGAGCGCCAACTCTTGCTCGCGCACAATCAGGTGCGTGTGCAGATGAATGGCCCGCCCCACGCCGCCCACATCTTCCAACACCGTGCGCGGCACAAACACGCGCACACCCACGCCACCGACGGCGATGATGAGGGCGGCGGGTTCAATACGTTGGATGGAACCGGAGATGGAAGCGATCATAGGTTTCACGCATCACGCATCACGCATCACGTCCCAAGTGATGCGTGATGCGTGAAACTATTCATACAAACTCTCATACCGTTGATAATGATAATGCGTTATCGCTACTGCCAGGCCGTCGGCGGCGTCATCAGGGCGGGGTGTCTCTTCCAGGTCGAGCAAGTTACGTACCATGAGCTGCACCTGCTTTTTGTCTGCCTTGCCGTACCCCGTAACTGCGTCTTTGATTTTGGGTGGAGAGTATTCGGCGATGGATAGACCGGCATTCGCCAGGGTCAGCAGCAGCACACCCCGCGCCTGGCCCACGGTGATGGCAGTAGTGATGTTACGGCCGAAGAATACTTCTTCCACAGCGGCGGTGTCCGGTTGATAGTCGTCAATCAACTGCTGTAATTCCCGCTGGATGGTTTGCAGACGGTGGGGCATGGGTTCGTTGGGTTGGGTGGAGATGACGCCGTAGGTCACGGCCGTGAACCGCCCCTCTATCACATCAATAATGCCATACCCCGTCGTCGCCGTTCCTGGGTCCAGCCCAATAATTCTCATATCAAAAAAACGCTTTATTCGCTAAATATGTCGGCTAATATCGCCAACACCTCACCTTGTGTAGCTTTATCTAATTGACCTAACTTGCGAATCAGTCGGGACTGATCAATCGTCCGAATCTGGTCTAAAACGATCTGCCCTTCTTTGCCTTGAAAAGTACAGGCCACTCGTGTGGGATAAGCGCGCCCTTTTGTGGTCATTGGGGCAATGATGACTGTGGCAATGTACCGGTTCATCTCGTCCGGCGAAATAATGAGACACGGCCGTGTCTTTTGGATTTCGCTGCCTATCGTGGGATCAAGATTAACCAAATAAACGTCAAACCGCTGCACTACCATGCCCATTCTTCCTCATCAAAGGTATTAGGCAACAGCTCTTCATCCAGCAACCGATCATCCCCTGCTTCGGCCATCAATCGGAATTGCTCATCCCAACCAGAACGAGCAGAATGAGTGGCTCGAATGATGATGTGCCCCTCTTGCGCCTCTAATTCCACTTCATCACCCAAATTCGTTTGATCGAGCAGGAACTTGGGTATCCGAATACCCTGAGAATTACCGATTTTTATGATACGAGTCTTTACCATTGTTGTCATGGCCTTAGCCTCCACAATATCAAACATGAAGTGACTACAGTGTAATTACATACCCTTGATTGGTCAAGGCAATTTGTTAAGGATAAGACCCAGCAAACAGCCTCCATTGTGATCAAGATTTGCTTGCCAGAGTGGGTGCTTCATGTTGGTGGAGTAGTGTAGGGTGAATAATGGTAATACTTTGGCCTTGAATCCAGGCGCACATGTAACCAGGACACCCCACCGCCGGCCGTGTTGAGCCAGACTGGTTGATCTGATAAACGATCTGCCATTGCTTGCCCAATCGCTTTCCAAAGGGCGTGCTGTTGATGTTCCGGGGCATTTCTCAAAAAGGCAGCAAAGTGCCCGTAGGTTGAAGCTGTATCAATTGGACAGGGCACAATCATCATGGCATCTTTGCCGAGGTTGGGAAAGACGGCCACATCCTCACCTGGGTGTGTATCAAAGTAGCTGGAGAACGCCTGCACATCCGGCGTTCTGGCTAAACCGGGACTGTCCAGCACCACACACTCAAACTCTCGATCAACCATTGCCAGGGTTACGGGAGGTGTTTCCCATCGAAAGGCAGAGAATGGCGTTGCTGCTAATTGGGCAGTCAGGTAACTGCGAAAGTCGGCCGATTCGCGCAAGAGCCTCACCATGTCTGAGAATTTCAGGCATGATTGGGAATCGCTGATGGTAATTTTGTGTACACGGCCGTTCCATTCAGATTCACGGCTTGTCTGCCACATAAAGACCCTTTAAGCTGCTGCCAGAGCAGCCATGGTTTCGTCGCTCATGTCCAGCGCCGAGTACACGTTTTGCACGTCGTCCAGGTCTTCCAGCACTTCCACGCATTTCATTACCTGCATGGATTCGCTGAGCGACAGTTCCAGCGGGTTGTTGGGATCATAAATCATGCTGGCTTCGCTCAGGTTATAACCACTCTTTTGAAGATGGTTGCGCACACTTTGGAACTGTTCCAACTCCACATAGATTTCGGCAGTGCCGTCTTCAAACTGCACATCTTCCGCGCCCATTTCGGCGGCGGCCATAAATAGTTCATCCTGGTCAAATTTACCTTCAACGGCGATGTACCCTTTACGGGTGAACTGCCAGGAGACGGAACCGGCTTCGGCCATATTGCCGCCATTTTTACCCAGCGCATGGCGAATATCGGCCACGGCGCGGTTACGGTTGTCGGTGACGGTTTCGATGAGGATGCCCACGCCATGTGGCCCATAGGCTTCATACATCACCGTTTCCAACTGCCCGCCTTCCAGTTCACCGGTGCCCCGTTTAATGGCCCGTTCGATGTTGTCTTTAGGCATGTTGTCCGCTTTGGCTTTTTCGATGGCGAGGGCCAGGGCATTGTTAAAGTTGGGATCGCCGCCGCCTTCACGGGCGGCAATGGTAATGTCTTTTGCCAACCGGGTGAAGATTTTGCCCCGCTTTTTATCCGTGGCTGCTTTTTTGTGTTTGATGGTTGCCCATTTTGAATGACCAGACATGGTTACTCTCCTGATTGAGTGGGCGTTGTTTGGTAATCGGTTATCGGTAAACGGTAATCGGTAAAATATCCGGTAGCCCACGATTTAGTTAATTTGCGAAGGAGGATTATATCACAGTCGAGGTTTTGGGTAACGAGCACGGCCGTCACCCTTACCCCTCTTTCTCGCCACTTTCTTATCTGGCGCAGGGGGCGGCCCCATGGGGGGCTGGAATTTATCGATTTCTTGTTGCAATGCGCGCAGCTTTTTGAAGGTGAGCAGGGTGGGATAGGCGCGGGTCATCTGGCGGTAGGTGGTGTGCCAGAGTTGGAAGTCGGCGCGACGGCCGTAACGCGCCATGCTCCCCTCCTTGCGAAACTGCCAGGGTTTGAAACCGGTGTAATGAATGCCCCATAACACGGCCGGGTCTGGGTAGCCGTTTAAGCTGTGAAAACGCAGATCCACATTCGTCCATTGGCCCGACCAGCGCCGCGTCAGGTATTGCATCTCCGGCCACTCAAACTGGCTGCCCACCAGTTCGCGGATTTCTGGCTGCTCCAAATCCTGCAAAATCGCCCGATACTCCGCTAACGATGGCTCGATGACCAACAAGGAACTGATAACGCCCATGTTGGTGGGGTCGGTGGCTACCCGGTCGGTAATCTCGCGGGGAATGGGCTGCCCGTGTGGGCATTCGGCGTAAATATGATGCCAGTTCCATGTGCCATCCTGGGCCACACTGTCGGGAATGATGAAGTTGCCATCCGCGCCCCATTCCATCACATGCGTTTTGCGTTCGTTAATCGTGCCAGCAGGAGCGGACAGGTTGAAGAGGCTGTCATACCGTTTGAGCGGCAGCAGGTCGGCGTCCAGCAGGCAAATTTTGTCATAGTGCAGCCCCAGGTCACCATCGGCCCCCAGGCGCAGGGCGTGCAGTTTGGTGAAGACGAGGGGGAGATACGGCCGTGGCCCCGCCAGTTTATGCGGCACAACAATCGGCTCTACTTCCAACACCTGGTCATACAACACCGCCAGCGCCTTGCGCGCCGTGCTGGTAATTTCCGGCGTCACCAGGCAAACAATGTCCGCCTGCGTTTTCTGGCGGCGCAGCCCATACGCCAGCAGCAGCACCGCCGGCAGATAGCTGTCATTGAGGGTGAAAAGGGTGACAAAAGCGAAAGGGGACATAGTGGGGATTGGAGTTTGGAGATTAGAGATTGGAGATTGGGCAATTTCTAATCTCCAATCTCCAATCTCTGCCCAGGCGCTGCGCCGGGAAACATCGTCTGCATCAACTCCGGTACGTATTCTTCGGCCATGTCGCTACTGAGGCCGCGCTGGTGGCAAATGGCGGTGTATAGTTCGCCGCTGCGGCGCAGGCGGCGGGTTTGCGTCTCCGGGTCTAGTTCTATCAGGCCAAAACGCTGCGTCCAGCCGCGGTCCCATTCAAAGTTGTCTATCAGGCTCCAATGGTAGTAGCCCATCACCGGGTAACAAAAACTGACGGCGCGCCACACTTCGCGCAGGTGGGTGAGGAGGAAGGACGGCCGTAAGCGATCCGCCGCATCCGGTATGCCATTTTCGGTAATGTAAATCGGCTTGTTGTATTTCAGCACCCGCTCGATGGCCCGGTACAGCCCCGCCGGGTACACCTCGCCATAGTTGCCATCGCTGACCACTGCTTCCGGCGTCCACTCCGTTTCAAAGAATGTTTTGGGCGGTGGAAAACGCAGGTAAAAGCGGGTGTAATAATTGACGCCAATGAAGTCATAACTACCCGCCAGCCCTTTGATTTTGGTAGAGCCGAGCAAGGTGCGCATACGGCCGTCGTGTACAGCGTCCAACCACATGCCGTTAAACAACCGATCCATTCGCCGCGTCCACCACTTGCTCACAAAGGAACTGCCCGGTTTTGCTTCCAGGATGGGGATATTTTTGGCATAACCCACTTCCGCTTCTGGGTATTTTGTTTTAATGGCCTCATACGCAGCCGCATGGCACATGAGCATATGTTTGGCCGCTTCTAGCCCAGCGCGCAGCCCTGTTTGCTGCGGCGCGGGAAACGTGCCGCCCAGATACCGGGCGAACACATACACCATTGGCTCGTTAACGGTAATCCATTTGGGAATCAGATCGCCCAGCGCATCCGCCACTTTGCTCACGTACCGCTGGAAATACTCCACCACAATCTGGCGGTTAAAGTCCCCTTTTTCTACCAGCCACAGCGGATTACTGAAATGATGCAGCGTCACCATTGGCTCAATACCCCGGTTGTGCATCGCCTGGAGAATCTGGCGGTAGCGGTCCAGGGCATGGTCGTCAAAGACGCTCGGTTCTGGCTCAATGCGGCTCCATTCCAGCGACAGGCGATGGGCGTTGGTACCCATCTCAGCCGCCGCGTCCAGGTCGCTTTCGGCGTCGGCCCACCAGTTACAGGCCAGGCCGGAGCGGTGGTTGTGCAGGATACGGCCCGAACCAACTTCGGGCGAACCATCGCCCTGCTCCCACAGCCACCAATCACTATTCGTATTATTCCCTTCCACCTGATACGCGGCCGTAGCCGTTCCCCAACGGAAATCGGCCGGAAATAACATTTGTGCCTTTGCCATTATCTTTCCCCTTATCCGTAATCCGTGACCCTTTATCCGTAATCCGACCGTTCGTAACGGGCTACGGTTTACCGATTACGGCTCACGGATTACCGGTTACGCGCTAGATTAACACGCCGTTTTGCCCATGCCAAATAGCTTGTTATACTTGTAACATCTTTGCCACCTGTCTGCATGTTATGGAGAAACAGCGTGGCGCTTCACAATAAAATGCATTTCTTCAGACATACCATTCACAGCTAAGGCGCCGTTGGAGTGTTTTTGTGAAAGACCTGGTACCCCCAAGCGGTTACTATTATCCCAACAAAATGGGCCGTATCCTTCTCATTTCTATGGAAGAAGTCATGGGTAGAAATGGTCTAAACGCCTTGTTAAATCTCATAGATTTGCGTGACTATATGCAGGATTTACCACCCGACAACCTGGAACGGGAGTTTGATTTTGCCCATATCAGCAACCTCAACAAGTCTTTGCGGGAAATCTATGGGCCGCGGGGTGGGCGTGGCCTGGCTTTGCGGGGTGGGCGGGCTATCTTTTCGCGGGGGTTGCGCCAGTTTGGTGCATTGGCCGGCGTCAGTGACCTGGCCTTCAAAGTATTGCCCTTAAAAACCAAACTGAAAATTGGCGTACCCGCTGTCGCCCGTATTTTTTCCCAATTCAGCGACCAAACCAGCCATGTTGAAGAAATGGATGATCATTTCTTGTATACTATCGAACGCTGTTCAGAGTGTTGGCAGCAAACCAGTGACCGGCCTGTTTGTTACATTGCGGTGGGTATTCTGCAGGAAACCTTGCGGTGGGTCAGTGGTGGATTGGAATTTCGGGTAGACCAGGTTGCCTGCAAAGCAATGGGGCATGAAGCCTGCGCTTTTAGAATTGACAAAGACCCAATCAAGTAATCTGAGATACTGCGTTTCTCAAGGAAACCCGGTGTCTAGAGCGGGCTTTTGAAGGAACAAAGCACGTGACCGACGAAAAGAAAGGACACAAAATTTTTATAGTTGAAGATGATCTGGACTTGTCGGAAATGCTGAGCGCCTATTTCCGGGTACAGGGCTATGAGGTAGAAACGGCCTCGCGTGGCGAAGATGCAGTGGAGGCCATCAGCCGGGAAATTCCCGATGTGGCCGTCTTGGACATTCGGTTGCCGGATATTGATGGTTATGAAGTGTGCCGTCGGCTGCGTCGCAACCGGCGTACCCAAAATCTTCCGGTCATTTTCCTCACCGAAAAACGGGACCGGGATGATAAATTGGCCGGTCTGGAGTTGGGCGCGGTAGATTACATCACCAAGCCGTTTGACATTCAGGAGCTGCGGCTGCGGGTGCGCAACGCCTTGCGCCGGGCGCATTTAAGCACGCTGCAAAATCCGGTAACAGGGCTGCCTGAAGGCGTTCTGGTACGGGAACGGTTGGAACAGATGCTTAAGCAGCCGGAGTGGGGTGTGGTGTTGGCGGGTATTCATGGTTTGAGCCGCTTCCGGGATAAGTTTGGTTTTGTAGCGGCTGATGATGTCTCCCGCGCCGTCACGTTGATGATCTCGAATGCGGTGCAGGAAAGTGGGGCGGGTGAAGATTTTATCGGGCATACGGATTCGGGGGATTTTGTGATTATCACGGCCGTAGACCGCAGCCACAAACTCGCCGAACGCTGCCTGGTACGTTTGCAGCCGTCTATTCAATACTTTTACCCGGCGCTGGAACGGCAGCGGCTCCATGAACTACCGGAGTCGGAACGGCTGACGGTGCGGGTATCCAGCCTGTCTTCGCGGGAAAAACAGGTGGGGTCGTTAGAGGAATTGTTTGAGACGTTGGCAAATCGGCGGCTGTAAAAGCCTGTTTCGGCGGCTCAGAGTCTGTTTCGGCGCTTTTTCTCCCTCTTGTTTTTGATAGAATCGCACATTGTCACTATCCAGACCCTAAGGGTTTTCAGAAACCCTTAGGGTCTTGTTCACTTTTATGAATTTTCTCAGATCATACCGGCTTGATCTTCTCATTGTTCTGGGCTTTCTAGTTTTGCCGCTGCTGCTGTTGTGGGATGTGACGGTGGGCGGGAAGACCATGCTGCCGGTGGATAATTTGTGGCAGTGGGCGCCTTGGGCGGGCAGCACGGCCGTAACCACCCCGCCACAAAACCCGCTCATCACCGATCTCATCATCCAAAACTACGCCTGGAAACAGTTCATCCGCGAAAATATCAGTTCCCCCACGCAATTGCTGTGGAATCCTTATCTGTTTGGCGGTGTGCCCTTTCTGGCGGCGGGGCAGCATGGCGCATATTACCCGTTTAGCCTGCTGTTCCTCATCTTACCGCTGAGTAAGGCATATGGCTGGTATGCGGTCAGCCAGATTTGGCTGGCGGGGGTGTTGCTGTACGTGTACGGCCGTACCGTTGGTATGAGGCGCAGTTCAGCAGCCATCGCCGGGTTGGTCTACCAGGGGGGTGGCTATCTGGTCGTCAGCGCGGTGGTCTTTCCCATGATCAGCGGCGCGGTGATGTGGCTGCCGCTGCTGCTGGCCTGCATTGACAAAGTAATCACTGGCTCTGCCCGTCGCGCCCGCTCCACCTGGCTGTGGCTCATGCTCGGCGCGGTGGCGCTGGGCACACAAATCCTGGCGGGGCATATTGAGTTTACCATTTACACGCTGCT
Source organism: Chloroflexota bacterium (assembly GCA_035444285.1). Classification (GTDB taxonomy): domain Bacteria; phylum Chloroflexota; class Anaerolineae; order Promineifilales; family Promineifilaceae; genus CAADGU01. Next base: position 119,410 of record DAOMOK010000009.1, on the reverse strand, counting down.
GGTGATGGCGGTGTATGCGCTGTGGCAGGTGGTGTCAAGTGTCAGGAATCAAGTGTCAGGTGGGGCAGAGGTGACACATGACACCTGGTATATGGCACTCCTACGGCCGTGCCTCTACCTGACCGGTATGGTGCTGCTAGGGCTGATGTTGGGGGCGGTGCAGTTGATCCCGCTGTATGAACTGGGGCAGGCCAATTTCCGGGAAGCGTCTGCCAGCCTGGATGAGGTGCGCGGGTATGCCTTTCCGCCGCGACAGGTGTTGACGCTGGCGCTGCCCAACTTTTTTGGCAATCCGACCCATCAAGAAGTGGTGGATGTGTTTAGTGGGCAGACCGTTCCCATCACGCAAAACTATTTCGGCCAGCCCATTTCTACGACAGAATGGGGCAAAAAGAATTACGTAGAAGGGGGCATTTACCTGGGCATTTTGCCGCTATTTCTGGCAATTTTGGGCATTTATGGTGGGTTGAAGAGGGGCGAGACAGGCGGGAATGGAGAGGTCGCGTCTGGACAAGGCCACACCCGCCTGTCCCGCCCCTACGACGGTTTACCGCTCACTGCTCACCGCTCACCGCTCACTCTCTTCTACCTCTTCCTCTCCCTCTTCTCCCTGGCTTTCATCTTTGGCACGCCGTTGTATGCGTTGTTGTATTATGGGCTGCCGTTTGTGAATCAGTTGCATACGCCGTTTCGGTGGGTGTTCCCGTTTTCGCTGGCGGTGGCGGTGTTGGCCGGGTTTGGCGCAGATTATTTGTCGGCTACCCGAAAATGGCAGACCATCGCCGAATGGCGCTCATATCGCCAATCTCTAATCTCCAATATCCAATCTCCCAATGTGTTTGCCAGTGATAACAGCGTGGCGTGGTGGCTACGGCCGTTTGTCCTCTGGGGTACACCGTCCATTATCACCGGGCTGGCGGGGTTGGCGTTTTGGGCGGGCACGGCCGTGTTAATCGGCCTATTCATCTCCAAAATAGTTTATGGGCAAATTGCGTCGCTGGTAGAGCAGGTGTTTTTAAGGCTGGCGCTGGCGGCGTATGCCTTTCCCGATGCGCAGACCTTTTACAGCTATGAATACCGGCAGCTTTTTCTGTTCGGCTTAATGTTGATCGGGGCGGGGGCGACGCTGCGCGTCAGTCGGTGCCCGATTTTTGCGGGCAGGTGGGGGCGGCGACGACCACTCTGGTTGTTTATGGCTGCCGGGCTGATCGTGCTCGACCTTTGGGCGGCCAACCGGGGCTTTCACCCGGTCAATGATCCCGCGCTGCTGACCTACAAGCCGGAACTGGTGCAATGGTTGGAAGCACAGCCCGGTTCGTGGCGGCTGACCAGCTTTGCCCCGCATGGCGACAAACCATTCAACGCCAATTCCGGCTGGCTGTTTGATCTGGCCGATGCGCGCGGCTACGACTCAATTATTCCCAGGCAGTACACCAACTACATGGCCGCAATTGAACCCCAGAACGAACTGCCGTTCAATCGGGTGCAGCCCATTGTCAACTGGCAGTCGCTCAATTCACCGCTGCTGGATGTGTTGGGTGTGCAGTACGTGATCACCGCCGAAACCATTGACCTGCCCAAGTACCAACTGGTCTGGCAAGGGGAAGGGCTGCGCGTCTATGAAAACCTGGGCGTGGCTCCGCGCGCCTACACGCTGCCGCTGGCGCAAACGGCCGTTGTCCCCGACCCTCTCGCCGCCATGACAACAGAATACGACCCGCGCCAGTTTGTGGTTGTGAGAGAAGGGTATTGGAGATTGGAGAGTATAGATTCCAATCTCCAATCTCCAATCTCCAATCTCCAACCGGCCGACGTTATCGCCAATAGCAACATCGAAGTGATTGTGCAAACGGCCGTGACCGAACCATCCTGGCTCATCCTTAACGACAGCTACTTTCCCGGTTGGAAAGCATTTGTCAAACCGGCAGGCGCGGATGAGGACGCCGAACAGCAGGTAGACATAACATTGGCGAATGGCAATTTTCGCGGCGTCCAGCTAGAGCCGGGCGAATGGGAGGTGCGTTTTCGTTACAGCCCGCTCAGTTTCCAACTTGGTGGGTTGGCGAGTGCGATGGCAGTGGTGATCATGGCGTTTGGCACGGCCGTGTGGGGCTGGCGGCTCTTCTACAATCCCAGCGGCAGCCTCTCCAAAACACACAGCATCGCCAAAAACAGCCTGGCCCCTATGGCCCTCAACCTGTTCAACAAACTCATAGATTTTGTTTTTGCCATGTTTTATTTGCGGGTGTTGGGGCCGGCAGGCGCGGGCAGCTTCCAAACTGCTATCGTTACTGCTGGCGTTTTTGACATTGTAGCCAACTATGGGCTGGACCTGCTTTTCATCCGCGATGTTTCCCATGACCGGAGCAAGACGTCCAGCTATCTGCTCAATACGACTGTGCTGCGCATTGGGCTGGCTTTTTTTGCCGCCCTGCCCGTCTTCGCCCTCATTGCCGTTACCAATAGCCTGCCGGACAGCAACCCGCTAACCTCCGCCGAAATCCTGGCAACCATTTTGATCATGCTAGGCATGGTCTTTTCCGGCATGAGCAAAGGCGTTACCGGACTGTTTTATGTACATGAAGAAGCGGAGACGCCAGCGGCAATGACCACCGCCACTACCATGATGAAGGTGGGTTTTGGGGTGATGGTGTTGTTGGCTGGTTATAGTTTTGTGGGGCTGGCGGCCGTTTCCATCCTCACCAACGTCCTCACCCTGATCATTCTCGGTGTCCTGGCTTTGCGGAAATATGACCTGCCCGGCCCCTGGCGGCTGGATTGGCGCTTGCAGCGGCGGATGCTGCGCCTGGGTTTCCCGCTCATGCTTATCCACCTGCTGCAAACGGTTTTCATCTCCATTGACACCTACCTGCTGCGGGTGATGCTGCCTAATGGTCAGGAGGTGGCGGGCTGGTACAGCAGCGCCTACAAATGGTTCAACGCCCTGCAAATCATCCCCTCATTCTTTACGCTGGCGCTGTTCCCCATCATCAGCCGTGAAATTCAAACATCGCCAGAGTCGGCGCGGCGCATGTATGGCATGGCAATCAAGATCATGTACCTGCTGGCACTGCCGGTGGCAGCTGTCACCTGGTATTTGGCGACGCCGCTGGTGCGTATTGTGGGTGGGCCGGAGTTTTTGCCGCATGGGGCCATTGCCCTGCAAATTGTCATCTGGTCTATTCCCATCGGCTGGATGAATAGTGTGACAAATTATGTGCTGATTGGTCTGGGGCTGGAAGGCAAACAGCCGCGGGCGTTTACGGCCGGGGTGCTGTTTAACATTATCACCAATCTCATGTTCATCCCCCTGTTTACCTATGTGGCAGCGGGAGTGACGACGATATTGTCGGAAGTGGTGCTGCTATTGGTGTTTGCCTATTATTTGCGGCAGCGGATGCCTGGGGTTGATTGGTGGCGGTTTTTGGTGAAGCCGGGGGCGGTCACGGCCGTGACCGTTCTGCTCATGTACCTCGGCGGGCAAATTCATTTGCTGGTGGGCATTTGGGGCATATTGCTTTACCCGGTGGGGCTGCTGCTGCTGCGGATAGTCGGCCCGGCCGAACGCAAAATCCTGGCCGACATCTTGCCGGCGTCCCTTGCCCGGCGGCTGCGGTTGGTGTGAGTGCAATCGTGATCCAACACCCCCGTCCCCTCCTCATCTTCATCCTGCTGGTGGCCTTTGCCCTGCGTATTGTTGGCGTGGTGGGGCAGTCGCCCGGCGTGGCGCATGATGAAGTGGCCCACTGGCTCATTGCGCGGGATATTCTGGCGGGCAATCATGCCATCTACTTCACCGCCGCCTACGGTCATGAAGCAGGTTACCATTACCTGGAAGCCATTTTTCTCTCACTGTTCGGCGACAATTTGCTGGCGCTGCGGCTGCTGGCGGCGTTTTGTGGGCTGTTGGGTGTGGCTGTTACCTATGCCCTGGCCAAACGGTTATTTGGGGAGACGGTAGCGCTGTTGGCAGCCGGGTTGTTGGCGGTACTGTTTTGGCCGGTCTTTTACGGCCGTCTTGCCCTGCGCGCCATTTCTCTGCCGGTGGTGGCGGGGCTATCGGCATTGTTTTGGTGGCGGGCGTGGCAGGTGTCAGGTGAGCAGATGTCAGGTGTCAAGTCACCCCCTCACCTCCTCACCCCCTCACCTGTTTATCTGTTCACCTTGTCCGGTTTCTTCGCCGGATTGAGCCTCTACACTTATCTGGCTGCCAGAGCCGTGCCTATTTTTTATGTGCTGTTTGTGGGGTATCTGTTTCTGGTGCATCGAGAGGAGTTAAGGCAGAGATGGCGTGGGGTGGTGGGGTTCACGGCCGTGTTCCTCCTCACCGCCTTTCCCTTGTTCTACTACTTGCAGACCAACCCCGGCGCCGAATTCCGCGTGGCCGAAGTCAGTCAACCGCTCAACGAACTACGGGCGGGCAATCCGCTGCCGGTGCTGGCAAACGGACTGAAACTGGCGGGCATGTTTGGTCTTGTTGGCGATCCATTGTGGCGTGAGGGTGTGCCCGGCGTACCCGTGTTTGAGCCGTTGCTGGCGTTATTGTTTTATGGGGGGGTATTGCTGAGTTTGTGGCGGTGGAAAGACGGCCGTTACGCCTTCATATTGCTCTGGCTGTTGGTCAGTTTGATCCCCAGTCTGGTCACTGTCAATGCCCCCAGCCACATTCGCAGTATCAACGCTCTTGTCATTATGTCAATCTTCCCGGCCCTATTTATTCACAGTTTGGGCGAGTTATCCACAGATTTCCGCCGGTTATCCACAAAAAGGAGAAAACCTGGCTTGACAATCCTGGTCTTCACGTTCTTTTTACTCTATGCCGGGCGCACCCTCTATCTGACGTTCCAGGCATGGCCGACGGGCGGCGATGTGCCCTTTGTCTGGCAGACGGCGTTTGCGGAAGTGGCGGCAATTTTAGATGAGTCTGACGGCACGGCCGTGGCCCTTGCCGGATGGTCGCCCGACACGATGGACAGCCCTACTATGACCCTGCTGCGCCAAAACGACGCCATCCCTATCAGTCACTTCAATCCGCAGGAAGGGACGCTGCTCATCCCGGAAAGTGGGCAGATTGTACGGCCGTCTGCCCTTCCCCTCGACCCCTACTGGGAAACGCAGCTCGCCGCCTGGGGCGCACTGACCACCACCCACCAACACACCACCCACTACACCCTACCCATGACCTCTTCCCCCACTCCCCAATTCCCCGCCAACACCGCATTTGGCAACGAACTCACATTCCTGGGCTACGACCTCACCCCTACACCTGCTCACCTGTTCACTTATTGGCGCGTCACGGCCGTGCCCCCCGCTCCTCGCCGCCTTTTTATCCATTTCCTTGACGAAAACGGGCAGCAAATTGGCGACGCCTACGCCTTTGACACGGCCGATCCCCAATCCCTCTGGTTCCCTCACTGGCAGCCTGGCGACCTCCTTCTCCAAAAACACGAACTCCCCATTCCTTTAGACGACGTAGTCCACATCCGCCTGGGTTGGTTCGACCCCACCTCTTGCACTCCTGGCCCTTGCCAAAACCTGCTCACCCCGGCCAGCGAACCGTTTCTGCTCCTGCCAATTGAACAAGCCGAACCTTGACGTGCCTGGGAGAGAGTGCTATTCTTTGCCACGATGAACGGCAAACGATTTTTTGGCTTCTTTTTTATGCAACCCACCCGCGCCGTGTTTGCGCAGGAGCGTGGTTCTGCCTGAAAAGAAGCAGCAGACCGAATTTCCTGAAAGACGCGGCGCAGCCCGCGTCTTTTTTGTTGTGTTGGCGCGGCGGCGGTAAGATTGGGGATTAGGTAGGGGCGAGGCAGTTGGGTTTCGCCTTGTCGGGCAAGACAAATCCTCTCCCAACTGCCTCGCCCCTACGATACGCCACGAACTAAATGGATGAGGAAGTGAAAGATGCTGGAAGAACTGGAAACGTTATACACGGAAGCATTAAATAAGTTAGCGCAGGTGGAGAACACGGCCGTACTCGAAACCTGGTACCACGACACCCTCGGCCGCAAAGGGGTCGTCTACCTGCTGACGCGGCAGGTGGGGCAAATGGACCCGGCCACCCGCCCCGCCTTCGGCAAGCGGCTCAACGAGGTGAAGAGTGAATTACAGGCGGCATATGACGGCCGTCTGGCCTCCCTCAAAGCCGCCGAACTGGAAGCCGCCATTGCCGGGTCGGCACTGGATGTGACCTTACCGGGACGGCCGTTGCCCATCGGCGGTCTGCACATCATCACCCAGACCTTGCGCGACATCTACCGCGTCTTCGGCGACATGGGTTTCCAGGTCTACCGCTCACCAGATGTAGACACCGACGCCAACAACTTTGAGTTGCTTAACTTCCCACCCCACCATCCGGCGCGGGAGATGCAAGACAGCTTCTACACCACCAAACCGGACGTGATTTTGCGCACCCATACCAGCGCCGGGCAGATTCGCGCCATGCACGAATACTATCCTGAACCTGTGCGCGTCATTCTGCCCGGTATGTGCTACCGCAACGAGCAAATCACCACCCGCAGCAGCATTCAGTTCACCCAGGTGGAAGGGTTAGCCGTCGGCCACAACATCAGCATGGCTGACTTGAAAGGCACGCTGACCGAATTTGCCCGCCGCATTTTTGGCGCCAACCGCCAGACCCGTTTTCGCGCCAGCTACTTCCCCTTCACCGAACCCAGCGCGGAAATGGACATCAACTGCTTTCTGTGTGAAGGCGCAGGCTGCCAGCTTTGTAAACAAACCGGCTGGCTGGAAATTTTGGGCAGCGGCATGGTGCATCCAAATGTGCTGCGCAATGGTGGCTATGATCCGGCCATCTACACCGGCTTCGCCTTTGGCATGGGGCCGGAGCGTGTCGCCATCCTCAAATACGGCATTGATGACATTCGCCAGTTCTGGGCGAATGATTTGCGGTTTTTGCAACAGTTCTAATAATCAGTCTCCAATCTCCAATCTTCTACACGAGATTAGAGATTGGAGATCAGAGATTGATGGAGATTTTCCATGCTTGTACCACTATCCTGGTTAAAAGATTTTGTAACGATAGATCGCCCGGTGGCGGAGGTTGACCGTATCCTCACCAATGCCGGGCTGGAAGTGAAAACAATTGAAACCATTGGCCTGCCCGGCGCCGACCTGGTGTGGGATCGGGACTTGATTATCCTGGGCCACATCCTCAAAGTAGAGCAGCACCCCAACGCGGACAAACTGGTGCTGGCGACGGTGGATTATGGCGCTGATGCGCCTGAAGTGGTCGTCACCGGTGCGCCCAACTTGTTCGAGTATGTGGGCCAGGGCGACATCAGCGCCAGAGGGCTATACTCGCCGCTGGCGCTGGAAGGGGCGGAACTGTACGATGGGCACAAAGACGGCCGTAGCAAAATGAAGCTCAAAGGACGGCCGTTACGCGGCATCCACAACCGCTGCATGGTCTGTTCCGAAAAAGAGTTGGGCATCAGCGACGAACACGAAGGCATCATCCTCATGGTCAAAGACGAATGGTCGCCCGATTACCAGGCCGGTACGCCGCTGCAAGACGTGTTGGGCGATGCCGTTCTGGAAATTGACATCATCCCCAACATCGCCCGCTGCGCCTCCATGCTCGGCGTGGCCCGCGAATACGCTGCCCTCACCAACCAGCCGCTCCATTTCCCCGACTACAACGTGGTCATGGACGGGCCGCCGGTAGAGGGCAAGGTGGTTATCACCACCGACGAACCGGAACTCAATCCCCGTTTTGTAGCTCTGGTTATCAATGGCGTGCGGCAAATTGCCAGCCCGTACTGGATGCAATACCGGCTGCGCTTAGCCGGGATGCGCCCCATCAACGTCGTCGTGGACATTAGCAACTACGTCATGCTGGAAATGGGCCAGCCCAACCACGCCTTCGACTACGACTTCCTGCGCCAGCGCGCCGACCAATATGCGCCCAATGGCCCCATCCACATCCATACTCGCCTGCCCCAATCCGGCGAAACCTTGACCACGCTCGATGATAAAGTCCACAAACTGCCCCCGCACGCCATCCTGGTGACAGACCCGCTGAGCAATCTCAGTTTGGGCGGCATCATGGGTGGCCTGGACAGCGAAATCAAACCGGAGACACAAAACGTGCTGCTGGAAGCGGCGGCCTGGAATTTCATCAACATTCGCCGCACCAGCACCGCCTTAGGCATTCACAGCGACGCCGCCTTTCGCTTCAGCCGGGGGGTACACCCAAGCCAGGCCTTGTTGGGCGCACAGCGCGCCGCCGAATTGATGCGGCGGCTGGCAGGTGGCGCCGTAGCCCAGGGCATTGTGGATACTTACCCCAACCCGCCGCAGCCGGTAATGGTGACGTTGAGATATGAGTATGCCCGGCGGCTGAGCGGGCTGGATTTGTCTGGAGAGGCGATGGCCGATTTGCTGCGCCGTCTGGAATTTGTGGTGGCGGTGCATGAGGATCATCTGGTAGCCACCGTACCTGACCATCGCCTGGACATTGAAGGGCCGCATGATCTGGTGGAAGAAATTTGCCGCGTGTATGGCTATGACAATATCCCCAATACCATCCTCTCTGATCCCCTGCCGCCGCAGCGAGGCAACCCCAAGCTAGAACAAGAGGAGCGCATCAAGGATGTGCTGGTGCAGGCTGGTTTGCAAGAACTCATCACCTTCCGCCTGACCGCGCCGGCGTATGAGGCGAAGCTGCTGCCAGGGAGTGAGGGGGATGTACGGCCGTATGTTACCCTCACCAATCCCAACTCCACCGAACGGTCAGTGATGCGCCATTCGCTGCTAGCCTCTGTACTGGAGATTGCCGCCCATAACAGCCGCTACCAGGATCGTATTGCCATTTTCGAGATTGGCCCCATCTTCATCGAAGACGAGGAGGAGATTTTGCCCACTGAGCAGACGCGGCTGTCGTTGGCGCTCACCGGGCGGCGGGGCGTCTCTGGCTGGCAAGGTGATGGCGCGAGCCAGTATGACTTTTTCGATTTGAAAGGAATCCTGGAAACGTTGTTTAACGAACTGCACGTAGTGGTCAGTTACGAAGCGGCGCAGCATCCTTCCTACCGGCCCGGGCGCACGGCGCGGTTGCTGCTAAACGGGCAGCAAATTGGGGTGATGGGCGAACTGCACCCCCTGGTGGCGGAGCGGTTGGATTTGCACATTGAACGCGACCAGCCGGTGCTGGCCGCCGAACTTGACCTGGACGCCCTCATCCCGCACATCCCGCCCTATTACCCCTATGCGCCCATTTCGCCCTACCCGCCCATTGAAGAGGATTTGGCGGTGGTGGTGGATGTGGCGGTCACGGCCGTGAGCGTGGAAGAAACGATCCGGCAGGCTGGCGGCCAGTTGCTCAAAGATGTGCGTCTGTTTGACGTGTACGAAGGCGAACAAATCGGCAAAGGCAAACGCAGCCTGGCCTACCACCTCACCTTCCAATCCCCCGACAAAACGCTCAACGACAAAGCCGTCGCCAAACAACGCCAGCGCATCATTGCCACGCTGGCGCAGCGGCTGAACGCCCGCATCCGCGAATGAAACTTCTCATCCGTCTGCTCGCCTACCTGATTGGTTATCCTTTGTTTCATACGGTGATGAAAATCAGGGTGGTGGGGCGGGAGAATTTGCCGCCAAAGGGGGAGCCGCTCATTCTCATTTGTAACCATTTTAGTTGGTTTGAAGTTCCATTGTTGATTGGCAGACTGCCATACAAAATCGTGATTTTAGGGTCGGCCGAAGTGTGGCAGCACCCGGTGGGCAAATTGCTGGCGACGGGTTTTGGCGCGATTCCCATTCAGCGCGGGCAGGTGGATCGTGAACCACTCAAGCGGGCGTTGGCGGTGCTGGCCGAGGGTGGGGTGTTGGGCATTTTCCCGGAAGGGGGGATTGATCCGGCGTTACGGCCGTTAACCGAAGCGGGCATTGATGTGGCCGGTCTCCCTGGGCAAACAGCCCGTATTCCCGGCGCGCTCATCTCCGCCCGGCCAGGAGCGGCGTATCTGGCGGTGAAAAGCGGGGCGCGGGTGCTGCCTACGGCCGTGAGCGGCGGCGAATACCTGTGGCAAAATTTGCGCAGTTTACGCCGTACCCCTGTGACCCTGTACATCGGCGCCCCTTTTGGCCCCCTGACCGTTGACGCCCAATTGAAAAACGCCGAAAAACGCGCCGCCATAGACGCGGCCGGCGACGACATGATGCGCCACATCGCTGCCCTGCTCCCCCCCGACCAGCGCGGTTATTACGCAGTAGTCGATCACCCTTTCAGCTAATGTACTTGCCTAACAGATATGGTTAAAACGACAGTTTATCCCTTTTTGGGATATGCTGTATTGGGATATTACAATCAAAGGTGCAGGTAAAGAGCATGGCATCTTCAGTTCACGATCCCAAATATAAGAATTTTTGCCGGTTAATCATCACCTATCGCCAACGACAGGGATTGACTCAAATGCAACTTGCCGAAAAGCTAAATCGTCCACAATCCTTTGTCTCAAAATATGAAAATGGTGATCGGCGAGTGGATCTGATTGAATTTCTGGATATTGCTGAGGCATTAGAAATAGATCCCCTTGAATTTATAAGAGATTTTCAAAAGGCTACAGAGGAATTATCGTGACTATTTTGAGCGATTGGGAAATCACGCCAGAGCAGCTTACTGAACTACTGAAAGAAAACCCGAGCTTAAGAGGTATGCTGCTTGGGTATGTGGCCGAGTTAAAGCTCAAAGAGTTGGTGACGTCACTACCTGGTGTTTCTTACACCATGAAATTCGATGATCACGACAGAAAGAAAAAGGGAGACCTCTATATCATTTACCAGGGGAAAGCGTTTGATCTGGAATCAAAATCCCTTCAATCAAATATGATTAAATGGGATGAACAGAAAAAGCGTTGGATGGGAAAAGCACAAGTTGATGCAAGCGATAGGCGGACAATCAGTTTGCCGGACGGGTCTACTTTAACCACAACACTGTTGCTGCGCGGAGAATTTGATATTTTGGCAGTCAATTGTTATGCGTTTGAACAAAGATGGAGGTTTGTTTTTGCGCGGAACAGTGATCTGCCATCGTCAACCTACGCAAGTTATACTGAGTATCAACAGAAATTCCTGGTAGCAAGCCTGATACCAGTGACCTGGCCTCCAGAGCCACCTTTTTATGCTAATCTCAACGGATTACTTGATGACATGATAGCCAATGGCGAAGGGACTTACCCGGCTAATCTGAGTCAGGAATAGTTTTACTTGATAAAAACCAGGAAATAAGAGTGATTTTTCCTGGCGTGTACTTGTTTCTTTAAGCGGCTTACACTTGGCCGATTTTTTCTTACAACAATGAAGAGGTCTTTTGTATAAAACCCATATTTTTGATACTCGTTAATTATTTCAACATGAGTCAACCATTGTTTACCTGCACTTACTTCATCCTGGCATTTGACAATTAGGACCCCTTTCTTTTTTAAGACCCGGTATGCTTCTAAGCCGGCGCGAAAGTACATATCGGTAATAGCACCATGCCATTTTTCTGTCCCGTTGTTCTTTGAATCACCGTTGACCTCATTCCCATTAGAATACGCTTCACGAAATGTTGTGTGTGAGCCAGAGCCAGCTTTTTGTGAATTTTCCTCTCGGTAAAATCCTTCCATATAAGGTGGATCCAATACCACACAATCAAATGAATCGTCTTCATAAGGCAGATTACGACAATCTATTCCACTAGCAATATCTGAGGCTTTGACTTTATATAGGCTAGGGGAAACATTCTGCCAAAAGATACCCTTACCGTATGTCACATCAGCAATGAGAGAACCAACTGGAACGTGCAATTGCAAGATTCTTGGAAATACATCGGCATTTCCTCCCATGTATGCAGACATGATTAGATCACTGGTGGGTTCGCCGCCTTGTGTGCGTTTTGTGGAATCATGCTCTTCGGAAAACAACCTTGGTTGAACAGCTTTCATAGCAGCATAATATCCCAATTTGGGATATTAGTCAATGCCACTAATGCCCAGTTTTTCATCTGGCGATGAATTCGCCGATGCGGCCGATGGCCTGGCGGCTTTCGGGGATGAGGGCGGCTAAAGCGTGCCAGACGTGTACCATGTCCGGCCACACTTCCAGGGTCACGTTTACGCCATCGGCGCGGGCGCGGGCAGCCAGGCGGGTGGCGTCATCCAGCAAGATTTCCCGTTCGCCCACCTGGATGAGCAGGCGGGGCAACCCAGGCAACGAGGCGTAATGAGGAGAGATGAGGGGGTGGGTGAGGTCACGGCCGTTCCCATACCACGCCGCATATCGTTCTAACAGTTCCGGCGTCAGCAGCACATCCACCTGTCGCTTGCCGGTCATGGAGTCGCCCGTTCCGGCCAGGTCTGTCCAGGGGGAAATGCACACGGCCGTGCCCGGCAGCCGCTCCCCGGCATCCCGCAGCGCCAGCAACGCCGCCAGCGCCAGCCCACCGCCGGCCGAATCGCCCATGATCGTCACATCATCTGGTGGGTACCCCTCTGCCAGCAGCCAGCGGTACGCCGCCACCGCGTCATCAACTGCTGCTGGAAAGGGATGTTCCGGGGCCAGCCGGTAATTGGGCAGCAGTACCCGCCCCTGCGCGGCGCGGGCCACATAGCCGCCTAAAAAGCGATGGGAGCGGGCCGAACCCAGGCAATACGCGCCGCCATGCAGGTAGAGGATGGCGCGGCCGTCCACTGCCCCTGTTGGGATAATCCACTCCGCTGCCAGCGAGCCAATCCTCACTGGTTCGGCCCGGCAGCCGGCGGGCAACCTCGCCCGCGCCCCCAGCTTTTCTATACTGCGCCGGGTTTCGGCCAGATCCTCATGCAGTCGGACGGCCGTTTGCTTTCGCAGCCGCCCTGCCAACATCCACCACATCAAACGAAATTGCCAGCTCGCCATTTAACTTTTCCCTTATGAAATCAACCCAAAATCAATCACCGCTCACGCATCACGCATCACGGATTACTGATTACCGATTACCGATTACGGAATTGTCGCCTATTTCCCCAGATCGTGGTACATATCGCGTTGTGCGCGTGGCAATGATTGGGCCATTTGGCCTGCACCCCAAACAGACGATGCGCAGCCGGGCGCTGCCGCTTGCCAGAGAACTCACCCGACGCGGCCATCAGGTCTGCCTGTTCATGCCCCCCTGGCACACGCCAGAGGAGGCCGATAAAACGTGGCAAGAGGATGGCGTGACGCTGCGTTACGTGCCGCTGCGTGGCGGCGCCCCGGGCGGCGCGCCCGGCAGTGTGCCGGGTATTACCCGGCGGCTGATTCGGGAAACGCTGGCCTGGCAGCCGGATGTGGTGCATGGTTTTAAGCCAAAGGCGTACAGCGGGCTGGTGTTGTGGTGGTTGTGGCAATTTCACCGCCACCGCTTGCGGATTGTGTTGGATACGGATGATTGGGAGGGCTGGGGTGGCTGGAATGAGCGGGAACCGTACACGGCCGTGCAAAAACAGTTCTTTGCCTGGCAGGAACGGTGGGGTCTTACCCACTGCCACGCCCTCACCGTGGCCAGCCGCGCCCTGGAAACCATCGCCCTCAGCCGCGGCGTGCCGCCGCAGCGGGTGGTGTATGTGCCAAATGGGCCGGGGATTCGTTACCCGTTAGCCGTAAACCGTAATCCGAAGTCTGATGACGGCTTGCGGATCACGGATAACGAATTACGGATCACGGATCACCATCCTACATTGCTGCTCTACAGCCGCTTCTTCGAGTTCGAGGTGTCCCGGTTGGCGGCAATTTTACAGGGGGTACATACGGCCGTGCCCCATCTGCGCATCCTCCTGGTGGGCCAAAGCCTGTTTGATGCCGACGCGGCCCAGTTCCAAGAATTGTTGGCGGTGGGGGGCTTGTTAGAGGCGATTACGGATGTGGGTTGGGTGGAGCCGGACAAGTTACCGGAGGTGCTGACCCAGGCGGACGTGGGCATTTATCTGATGGATGACACGCTACTGAACCGGACGAAGTGCCCGGTGAAGTTAGCGGATATGCTGGCGGTGGGTATCCCCGTGGTGGCGGAGGCGGTGGGGCAGGTGGGGGAGTATGTGGTTCACGGCCGTACTGGTCTGCTGCGCCCCTCCGGTGATGTGGATGGTCTGACGGCTGATCTCGTCTACCTGCTGCAAAACCCGGCCGAGCGCCAGAGGCTGTCTGGAGGGGCGGTTGCCCACATCCAGACCCACTTCACCTGGGAAAAGCTGGCGGCCCGCCTGGAAGAGGCTTATCAATTGACATTTTAGTAGCAGCTGCCGAGTCATCAATTTGTGCAAGATGTTAGGGCCGGTCGCTGCTGTCGGCTCTATGAGCCATACCATAAATGAAAGAGGCCCCAGTACCGGGGCCTCTTCATCAAACGCTATTCAGTTGTTGCCTATTATTTATAGTTGCCGTGATTGTCAATGGGACAGGCCTCTTCGTTGCCAATGAGATTCGGGTCGAAGGCGTACCCCGGAATTTGGTCAGTGAGGAACGCGCCTGTGGCGTTGAAGGCATTTAACCCGTAAGGAGCGTCCGGCCCCCCGAATGTATTGGCGCCAGGTGTCGTTAATACCTGGATCAGTGTCGGGTTGGCGACTGACGCAGTAGCATAGAAATTCGGGACGACCGTATTGTTGAACAGGTCGGTCTTGGCATACCCGGTCAGTGCCCAGGCGGCGTCTGCTGCATTGCGCCAGTAGCCGGGCGAGCACCATGCACCCTCTTCATTGTACGGCTGGCAGCCATGGCTGACCACGAGATTGACATTACCTTTAACTTTTCCTTCGTATTCGGCCGTTACGATGTCGGCAATCGTATCGTAATTGTAATACTGGCTGGCGTATTTGAACGTTCCACCTACTTTAATCATGTCAACTGTGCCATCGGGTAGGTTCAGTTTTGCTGATGTAGCGCCATTGGCCGTCAGAACCCAGACAAGATAACCCTGCCCGGTTTCATACGGTTGCCCAGGTCCATTCCAGTCAGCAAACTGGCCGGTGCCGCCATCGTTGGCGTCATTCTGCCCTGTCAGGCCGCAGCGCTCGTCATTAAGGTTATAGGTGGTGCCGTCGAAGTTGAAGCCGTTGCCGGTATAGGTGACCATAGTGCCGGCAAAAGCCGGTATAGCGATGGCCAGGAGTAACAATACAACTACCAATACGGTAAAGTGGATCTTTTTCATTAGTTTTTCTCCTAAAACTTGATCTGTTGTTTGTTCAGGTTTGCGACTGGGACGGTTGCGGTCAGACTGGGGAGACACGGCCGTCAAGCGAAGTCACACATTACAGTTTCCAATACAATGTTACCTATCTCACAATCCATTACAATTTGCCTTATTGAAATCCCTCCAATGGCCCTCTAACGGCGTCACCTCATCGGCGCCGTATGAAGGACCGTATAGCGAATAACCACATGCGTAACAAGCCATCCCTTGTTACGCAACCGTTGTTATTCAAGCTACTATAGGTTGTATGGAGTTAATGATGGCAAAGGCACCTTACAAGGTACACAAATGACGATACAAAAATAATTACGATACAAAATGGAACATAGACTAAAGGATAAAGAAAAACTGCGGACTTCTAAGCTTAGAAGCTAACCGCATATCCTTACAAAGGCTCTTACGGGTAAACCGATTTTTTTGAGGTACGGAATAAAAAAGCGTGGCAGCCGACAAACACCTGAAAACAAAACAAGACCCCTCTCTCATGTCGAGAGAGGGGTCTTGTTTTGGATTTAGTTCAGGGTATTTTCGTCGTAGAAAACCCCCAAAAACTGGCACTGGCGACTAATTCAGGGGGCAGCTGTTTTCTACACGCTCACCACCAAAGTTCACGTCGGGGTGGGCGTTGCTGAGCAGATCCCCCACTTTATTGAAAGCATCACCACCATACCATTGCGGCGACTGTAGCACCTGCCACAGCGTCGGGTTGGCGGACGCGCCGTCTTTTACACCTTTGCCGGTCACGGTAATGGCGCCAAAGTAGGTGCTGTACAATTCATCAGGGCTGATGCCGGTGGCGGCCCAGGAATCCAGGTGATGCTCTTGACGCCAGTAGCCGGGCGAGCACCATTGAGACGGCGGCGGTTCCGGATTCCAGCAGAAGGTGATGTTGCTGAGGCCGGCCGGGTTGCCGCTGGCGTTGGGCGGGGAAGCCAACCCAGAATCGCCATAAGCCTGTGGGTTATATTCGTAAATGTTGGCAGCATTGCTACCTTTGACAATGACAGCGCCGATGCCGAAGGAGGAGTTCCAGGTCACATAGGTGCCATCTGTTGTCACGTTCAGCCCAGCGGGGAAGTCAGCATCAAACAGGCCATCGTTGTAGTTGATTCGGGCAGTGCTGAATTCAAAGTCGCCTACCATGTCGCAGGTTACGTTGCCGCCTGGGCCGGGGTTATCAACAATATAAGGGGTGACGCCGCCATTGGAGGTGGGGCTGCTGGGGGTGGCTGCCAGGGCAGCCGTTACACTAACAAGAAGTAAAACCAATACAACAATCCATGTATACTTTTTCGCGTTCATTTTTTTACATCCTTTTTTGTATGTTTTTCTGAGTTTGCGACTTACACATCACTTAAAAGGTTGGTTGTCGGTGAAAGTCACGCATCAATTTTTACCAATACACATTTTTATTCTTCAGCGAAATCCAATACAACTCATTTCATAAATGATTCTCTCCTCCAGGCGTTTAATGGCTGCTGGCAGCCTTAAACTACCCGTCTAAAACATTAGGCTTAATAACAAGTCATCGCCTGTTATCCGCTGATATTTTGTGCCACATACACTAAGAGAAATGCTGGCAACTGATCAAAGAAGCTATTTCCAAATGGTAACCGTACAAAAACGGTGCTGTCAAAAACCCTTCAAACTTTGTAGAAAAGGTATGAACTTTGACTCTGAAACAGAAGATAAAAGAGTAATCTTTCAATAGTTCTGACAGATTTCTGGCGGTGATACAGGCTCTTGTTTTACGCCTCCGCCAGGTGTACCAGACCCGGTGAGTCCAGGTCGGTGTGGTGGTGGGGGCCGCCGACGATCGTGCCGGCTTGGGGCAAGGGGGCATAATCCAGAAATGCTTTGGTCAGCTCATATGATTCCTGAATACGCGCCGGGATATTGGAGAAATCCAGCAGCCCTTTGGAAACGGAGCAGGGCGACGGCAGGTAGAGGACGGGTAGCTGTTCGGCGATGGCGGGCGCTTCTACCAGCGCCCGCTGGCGCAGGGCGGCGTGCAGCGCCCAGGTGACCATTTCGGCCACATGGCGCGGCGGGGCGGTGCGCTGGCAGGCGTCGCCCACATCCAGCACTACCAGCGAGGCGGCGCCCATTTGTATGGCCGCGCTCATGGGCACATAGGCGGTCAGCGCCCCGTCCACATACAACTTGCCGCGAATTTCTACGGGTGGGAAGATGCCGGGGATGGCGGTGCTGGCTAACAACGCCTGGTACAAATCCCCTTTGGTGAAGAGGGCGCCATGATAGGTCATTACTTCGGTGGCGATAGCGCCAAAGGGGATGGCGAGGGCTTCAAACTGGCGGGTGGGCAGGGTGCGCACACCCAGGTCAATCAGGTTGTGGTTGGGGAAGATGCTGGTACGGTTGCTGAGGAAGTGGCGCGCCTGGTCAATTTTGCCGCCGGGGAAAATGGCGTCGCGGGTGATGTAGGGCCACACGGCCGTCAGGCTGCGTACCCCATCTTCCATCCCCCAACAGGCAATGACCGCCCCATTGAGCGCCCCCACCGACGCGCCCACGATCAGGTCTGGCTGCAAACCGGCTTCGTGCAAAGCTCGCAACATGCCCACCTGTACCGCGCCCGAACCCGCCCCGGCGGAGAAGACAAAGGCGATGGGTTTGGGGAGAGATTGCCAACGGTTGTCCATAATTGTAGAGACGTTGCAATGTAGAGACGTTGCATTGCAACGTCTCTACAATACAACGTTCTCACCCTTTTGGGGCGGCGGCGAGGGAAAAATAGAGTGGCCTTTTTGTACCATCCGGGCGCAGCAAGCTGTAGCCGGATTCGGGAAATTCAGTTCCCAACAGGGGGCCAAAGTTGAGGTTCCATAAAATCATGGGGCCAATCCGCGCCCCTGTTTGACCCATTTCAAACGCCCGCAGGGTGTAAACAGCCTGTTGCCATTCGTTGACATCGGCCATGAACGTGGCTTCGTCGGGAGGCGCCATCGCGACGTTTTCAAAGCTGCCCCAGCCAAACTCGGTCACCCACAAGGGCAAATCGGCTCCGCTTTCAGCCAAAAGGCGGCGGTAATCAGACAGGGTATCGGCGAAGAAGAAGCTGGGGTGGTTGTTGTGGCTGTGCGTAAGGAGGGATGGCTGTACGGCCGTACTGTCCGGCGGATTACCATAGCCATACGGGTGTATACCGATGGCGTCCACCAGATCAGCCACGCCGGCCTGGAGCATTTCCTGGAGAAAGAGGCGGTCATCTACGGCCGTGACGCGATCATTGATCCCTGTCACCGCCGGCGCACCGGCAATCAGCATGGCGTCCGGGTCGGCGGCGCTCGCGCCTGCTGCGCCTGCTTGCAACAATTCTACAAACGCTGCTCCGCCCAATGGAAAGCCGTTCCATTCCCGCTGCAAATTCGGCTCGTTCCATAATTCATAAGCCGCCACCCGTCCCTGGTAACGCGCCGCCAGCGTGTGCATGAATCGTTCATACAGGGCAAAGTCAGATGGTGGACCATCCATCTCCGTGGTAGGGCGGCTCCATTCCGGCGCTTTGCTCACGCCGAGCAGGACTTGCAAGCCCAGAGCATTCGCCCGATTCACAAAAGCGTCCAGTTCAGCAAAACGCCCCTGGTGAAGCTGGCCTGGTTCTGGCTCATACAATTTCCACGACACCTGAACTTTCACCCACCCCACACCTAAGGCTGCCAGGTGTGAAAATATCTCATCCTGATCGCGATCCATCAGGTGTACCTGAATGCCAATCAAATGACGGCGCAGCGGTGGGCCGGTGTAGGCAGGGAATGACGGCGTGGGGGAGGGAGCAGGTGAGGGGGTGAAGGGGTGAGCAGGTGAAGGGGAGGGAGCAGGTGTGGGGGTGAGCAGGTGAGGGGGTGAGGAGGTGAGGGGGTGAGGGGGTGGAGGGGTGGCAGGCGGGGAAGTTGTGACCATATCACTTTGCCACTGTTCGTTTGGGGCCACTGGCGTCGCCGCATCGGGTTGGCGGCAGGCAAATAGGAGCAGGCAGAGCAGAAGTAGGGGCAGGCGGCAGCGCATGGAGCGATTCTAGGGCAGGTGGCAAGGGGGCGCAACGGCCGTTACAATTCCCTCATGTCTACCCCATACCCCATTCCGGCGGCGGAGACGCGCGTGGAAATCGAGGTCAAGAATTCCCGCTTTATTGCTACGGCCGTGCCCGTGTTCAGCGTGGACGAGGCGAAGGCGTTTATTGCCCGCATCAAGGCGGAATTTAGCGACGCCAGCCACAATGTGCCCGCTTTTCTGGTGGGGTTTGGGCCATCGGTGACGGCGCATTGCAGCGATGATGGCGAGCCGTCGGGCACAGCGGGACGGCCGTTGCTGGCGGTCTTGCAAGGCAGCGGGTTGGGTGATATTGCGGTGGTAGTGACGCGCTATTTTGGCGGCACAAAGTTGGGCACGGGCGGGCTGGTGCGGGCTTACACCGATGCCGGTAAAGCGGTGCTGACGGCCGTGCCTCGCGCCGAAAAAGTGCCCACGCATACGGTAATGATGGCCGTGCCCTACCCCTTGCTGGAACGGGTGCGGTTGTTGGTGGGGCAGTTTGACGGCCGTGTCCTGGAAGAGGAATTTACCGCCGACATCACCATGACGGCCCAATTCCGGGTAACACACTTTCCGGCGTTTCAAGACGCGCTGCGGGAACTGTCGCATGGGACGTTGGCGGCTGAAATTGTGGAGACAACAGTGGAGATTCAGCGGTTATAGGTTTTGGAGTCGAGGCTTTAGCCGTAAGTGACCACCGGCTAAAGCCTCGACTCCGAAAACTCTACTGCGCCAGCAAATCCAACTTTTCTAAAATATGGGGCATCGTCCCGATATTGGCGGCGCGGTAATGGGTCTGAAACTGTGGCAGATTCAGTTGGTGGAGGGTGGCGGCGGTGGCGATGTCGGCCGGGAGCAGCCGATGAAAGCGCCCCATTTCTAGCCGGTTGGCAAAGGTGACGGCCAGTTCGCGGGCTACTTTTTGCAGCAATTTTTCAGCTAGAGGGGGCAGTTGATCGAGGCGTTGACGAACGTAGAGGCAGTATTCGTTGATGGATTCGGCGGAGATGCTCTGGGCGATGAGCACGGCCGTGAGCAATTCCCCCCAGATTGTGCCCCAAAAATGAAACAAAAAGCCGCCCGGTTCTTCCGGCAGCCAGACCATCTGGCGCGGCGGGATGGCTAACGAGCGGGCGACGGCCTGGGTAATTTGGTGAGGAATGGGGGCATAAGTGGTAGAGAATCGCAAAAT
This sequence comes from Chloroflexota bacterium, assembly GCA_035444285.1. Lineage (GTDB taxonomy): Bacteria > Chloroflexota > Anaerolineae > Promineifilales > Promineifilaceae > CAADGU01. The sequence goes on along the minus strand of DAOMOK010000009.1, from coordinate 98,942 downwards.
GTCATCTACGGCCGTGCCAGGGGCGGGCAGCAGGCCAAAGCGATACTTTTCCAGCCAGGCCACGCGCATTGGTTTGCCACCGTACAAAAGGACGGTTCCGGGCGGGTAGCTGCGGTCGGTGTGGGCGATGGTCTGGCCGGTGTGGGCGTCTACGGCCGTGATGCGTTCCACCTCCGCGCCAATGTTGCTGTAAATCTCGTGCTGATCCAGCAATTCCTGCAACTTGACATCCGGTTTCCACTCACCTAATCGCCCCGTTTGCAGATAACGGGCAAAGGTCAACTGCCCTAGAATTTTGCGGATAGCCTCGTCCGTCACTTCTGGCGGCGCAATGCGTCGCAGATCGGCCAGACGCACACTGCCGGTGGGACTTTGTTTGATCAGGCTGAACGTTTGTTGGATGAGGACGGAGGGGCGGAAGGTGAAGGGGTGAAGGGGTGACAAGGTGATGGGGTGAGGGTCATGCGCTACCTGCAATAACGCTTCAAACCGCGCCCATTCGCCGGGGGAATGGGGCATACACAAAACCTGGGTGTGGGAGGCGCGGCGGCTGCCGCGCCCGGCCCGCTGCATAAAGGAGTTGAGGTCGGGCGGCGCACCTAACAGCACCACATCATCTATGCTGCCGATGTCTATACCCAGTTCCAGGGTGGAGGTGCAGACGCACACGGCCGTGGCTGCCGCTGCAAACCGCTCTTCCACATCGCGGCGCACGGCCGCGGACAGGTTGCTGTAATGGACAAAAATGTCGGCGTGGTGAGGCAGTTGTTGGCGCAGGGTGACGGCCGTTTGCTCCACTTCGGCGCGAGAATTGCAGAAGACGAGGGATTTGTAGGACGGCCGTTGGCTGAGTGCGTCTACCAGTTCGACCAGGGAGTATAACGGCCGTATCTCTGCTTCAATGGGTCGCCCACCGGGAACCTGCACAATCACGCCATCATGCAGGTAACGGGCCGCCACACCGGCCGGGTCTGGCACGGTGGCGGAGAGGGCCACCCGCTGCACCGGGGCCACCTCAGGCTGCGCAAATTGGCGAATACGCTCGATGCGCGGCAGCAAGCAGCGGATGTGGTCGCCGCGGGGGGTGTTGTCAAACAGGTGAATTTCATCAAGGACGATGGCTTGCAGGCTGGCAACTGTTTTAGGCGCGCGGGTGAGCAGGGAATCGGTGGACTCTGGGGTGGTGATGAGTATGGCGGGCAATGGTTGGGGCAGGGTCACGTCGCCGGTTTTCATGCCAATGGTCACGGCCGTGTCTGCCAATACCGGCTGTAACCGCTCATACAAATCGCGCACCAGGGCGCGGGTGGGGCACAGGTAGAGGATGGAGATTAGAGATTGGGAGATTGAGAGAGTGGGCCAGAGGCGTTCAAGGAGAGGGGCCAGGACGGCTTCGGTTTTTCCGGAGGCGGTGGCGGCGATGATGAGGGTGTCACGGCCGTCCAGGATAGGGGGAATGCCCTGGTGTTGCACGGGAGTGAAACGGCCGTGGCGGGCAAAAAAGAGCGGCCACGTATGCGGAATTCGCACCTTCACCTCTTGCTGGCTTACGCTCTCACTCGTTTGACTGTTCATGCTACGTTCTGTAAAATCTTAGCTAAATTAGCTAAACTCTGGAATTTTGCCTATGGAAACTAAAACGATTGCCTCAACCGAAGCCCAAAACAATTTTGGCCGCATTTTGAATGACGTGCTGCAAAACCGCACCCGGTACGTCATCCAACGGCATAACGAAGCCCAGGCCATCATACTCAGTTTGAGTGATTTTGAGCAAATTCTGGCCGACCAGGCGGAACAAAACAAAATGAGCCACCTGGTACGGGAATTGGCGCCGGCGTATCATTTGGGCACGGCCGTTGGGTCGGCAACTGATAACGGCGCATCATAAGCTAGGGCGTGTTGACATTGGCTTGTTTGCCCATAGGCCACCGAATGGAATTCGGCGTCTGCTAGGCAAAGTCTGCTAAAGCAGACTGGGAAGAGCAACCCTCAGTGCGCTTCAGCGCACTTGTGATAACAGCCTGGGAATTCCATTCCCAGGGTAAGGCGAGAAATGTCAACAGAGCCTGGAAAACAGCAGACCATGAACGCACAATACGACCTGACTTCGTTTGCCCTGAATTATGATCATACCTTTGCCGGTCATTCCTTGCTGCTTCATGCAGATTGTTTCCAATGGATGAGACAAATCCTGCCGGAAACGATTCATGCCATTGTTACCGATCCACCATATGGCGTCAAAGAATATGAACCGGACCAACTGGAGAAAAGAATAAATGGCAATGGTGGTATCTGGCGTATACCTCCTTCATTTGATGGACATACACGCGCCCCGCTGCCCCGATTTACAGCTCTCAATCCAGAGGAAAGGGAGAACGTACAACACTATTTTTATGAGTGGGCGGTCTTGGCTTTGCGTGTAATGCGTCCTGGCGGGCATCTGCTGTTGGCTTCCAACACATTCCTGGCGCAACTTGTTTTTACGGCCGTTGCTAACGCCGGGTTTGAATATCGCGGACAAATTGTCCGGTTGGTGCGAACATTGCGTGGCGGCGACAGACCCAAAAATGCTGAACAAGAATTCCCCGATGTCTGTACCCTGCCTAGAGGTTGTTATGAACCCTGGGGCATTTTTCGTAAACCGCTTCTCCAGGGGATGACAGTGAGCGATTGTCTACGGACCTATGAAACCGGCGGCTTGCGCCGCAAGCCGGATGGTATGCCTTTTGCCGATGTCATTGAAAGTGAACGCACCTCACGCCGAGAACGGGACATCGCCGATCACCCCAGCCTGAAACCACAGTCATTTTTGCGTCAGATGGTCTATGCGGCGCTCCCCTTAGGCAAGGGAATGGTAGTTGACCCGTTTATGGGTTCTGGTTCGACCATTGCCGCGTGTGAAGCGGTTGGTTATAAGGGCATTGGATTAGAGCGTGTGCCAGCGTTTTATGAAATGAGCCAGACGGCCGTGCCAAAATTAACCGAACTTTTCACTCCTGAACAACAATTGTCACTGGCCCTATTTTAGGTCCCGATAAATCCAATTTGCTTTCATTTTTGCTACGCCACCTTTAGTCACACTGGCTGTAATCGTGCGTCGGCTGGTGGCCGAACGCCCAGAAAAAGCCCAATCTTCCATTTCCAATTTGGCCCCATAAACGCCTAAAAAACGAAATGGTTTGGGCGCAACTCCCTTTTGTTCGTCACTGGCACTGTTGCTATCAAAATGGAAGACCATTAACCAGACAGATTCGGGATTGTGTCCCTGCCAGCCACCAGCATGGCGGGAGCCTTTGATTTCAACGCCTTCGTTTGCATATTGAACTGCGTCACCAGGAAACAAACCACGTGGGATTAAATCAGGGTGCCCATTGTGGTATTGATTTTTCACCAGACTTTGGCAGTATTGCGGGATTCGCATGTTCATAAACTCGCCAACGAGACTACTGAAATTAGCAGGCATTAAAAAGCTTTCCAGCCTGGGAATCTGTTTTGTGTGCAATTGTTGATTGATGAAACCCAGAAACTCAATGAAATCATTCATCGCCCGTTGCACATGATTTACTTCCAGGCCATAAGGTAGGTACGCTTTGTGGTTAAAATTGTGGGGGCTTATGGGAATAGGTGTGCAAGCCAAAGCTTCTAAACCATTCTCGTCCATGCTTTTATCGACTCACCGTACCTGGGCGCGGAGTTCGTCGAGCAGGGTGGCCACGTCGTAGGTGGGGTGGAGGTAGAGCAGGTCGAATAGTTCCACCGCCAACCGGACGACGCTGCGCATGGAAAAACGGCCGTGCCGCACCCCCATGGCCAGATGTTCCGCCGCTCCCCGCCGGATTTGCGCCTGCCGTTCGCCCGGCTCGTAGCCATACGCCTGGGCGTGGTAGCTGAGGATGCGCTGCAAAAAGTGACCCACTTCTTGTGGATCGGCGTCCGGCTCCAGGTTGAAGATGTCTTCTTCGGCCAGCCAGTCGGCCAGTGGCAGCCGATTGTCGCTGCGGGTGACGGTGAAGAGGAAAAAGAAGGATTGCCCCTGGTCATAGGCGATAGGGTAGTGCCGCCAACGATGCTGTGGAAACTGCTCTTCGCGCAGTTTGTCTTGCTGCTCACGTAAGGCGGCATAGATGAGCGCCTGGAAAAAGAGGGTGGCTTTGGGGCGCTGATACGGCCGTAACAACGAATAACTCTCCGCCTCATCCACCAGCAAACAGAGGCCGCTGTAACTGTTGAGCCGCGCCAGGACGGACACGGCCGTGAACAAATACGCCATCTGCCGCGCATTTTCGCCCACCGTATAAATGGAAGGGAATTTCACGCCTTGCGGCAGTCCCCGGTTTAGCAACGTCACCCGTCGCCCGCCCATCAACCAGTTCAGCCATGCCTGCCGCTGCCGCGAGGAAGAGGTACTGGCAAGGGCTTGCAAACCGACGGTGAAGGGGTCGTGGGCCGCCGGCGTCATTTCTTGCAATTGGGTGATGGCGTGGGGATGTACGGCTGTTTTCAGCAGCAGCGGTTCAAGCCCGCGTTCGTCCGTATCCGGGTAACGCAAATGGCGCATCGCCTCGCGGTACATGGCAAAGGGGCGATGCGGCGGCAGTTCTTGTAAATCCAGGCTAACAGCCGCTACCAGAAAATTGCGCTGCAATGCCTCTTGCGTCGTTAACTCCACCAGATGGCTCTTGCCATAGCCATATTCGCCGACGACAGCGCGCACCGCGCCCCCCTGCTGGTGCGCCTGGTTCAGGCCACGAATCAGGCTTTCCCGTTCCGCCTGTAAATTGATGGTCAATTCCGGTACATGCTGCGCCGGAGCAATGCCCACCCGCAGCGATTCGATCAACTGCCGCGCTTCCAACTGGTTTTGTGGCATGGGCGGCGGTTGGAAAGGCACGGCATAGACGGGCGTTGGTTCAGCCAGCGGCTGGCCAGCCGCCGCCTGCCCATTCTGCAAAAACTCACCGGCCGGCCGCCGGAAACGCAGCCCATTTTCAAACCGCACCAGCCATTCTGTGCCGTTGCGGTACACGGCCGTGACCTGCCCCGGTCCAAACTGTGGATGTTCAACTTGTTGTCCAATCATAATCTAATAAGGTGGTGTTTCGCCGCCGGCGAGTTCGTCAATCTGGCCACGCAGAAGGGCCTGGGCTTCGGCTTCGGTGATGGTGTGTTCGCCGCTGTAATGTTGGCGGCTGAGTTCCACCACAAATGATTTCACAAACAGGCGGCGGTGGCTGATGTCCAGAAATACGTCGCGGGCGACGTTGGCCAGGATGACGGCGTTGGCGCGTTGGATGGCGTGGTCGAGTTGGGTCTCGAAGGCGATCTCGTAAATGGGGATGAGCTTTTCGCCGATAGCCAGCATCAGGTCATCTTCGTTCAGATCGAGGTTATCCAGGCTGATGAGGGGGCTAAAGTGGTTGGCGCGGCTGAAATGACCGGGGGCGCGCACCCGCTGTTGCAAGGCCGGGTATTTGGGCACGGTGTCGTTGACAAACTGGGGTGGCACGGCGTAGACAAACATGGCCCCAGGCAAATCTTCGCGGGTACGGTCAATCACTTCGCGCAGGGTGTCGGTGGCTAATTTTTCGGCCTTGCCGCCTACGGAGGCCATGCGGTCTACTTCGTCGAAGAGCAGGATGAGGCCGCTAAAGCTGAGGGCGCGGATGACCTGGCAGAGGGAGCGCAACATGCGAAAGGCGTTGGGTTTGTTGATCTTGCCGGTGACGCCGATCTCGCGCAGGGTTTTGGTGTCGTCGGGGCTGGTGGTCTCGCCCATCAGCCAACGGCCGAGCGCCTCCAGTCGTTCGTCGTTGTCGCGGATGAGGGCGTCAAAGGTGGCGAGCACGGCCGTCTGGTATGCCGGACTGTCTACGGCCGTCGCCTCCACCGTATCCACCAATCCCCGATATAACGGGTTGGTCAACGTTTCCAGGCTCAACGACCCACCCACAACTCGCCGCAGCGCCCCTTCCAAAAAGCGGGTCAGCCCCGTTTCATCGCTGATCATCTCGTCGCTTTCGTGCCAGATGATGTGTTGGGCGACGGCTTCATACACCTTTTTCTGGTCGTCGTAGGGGGTTTCCACCGGGCTGAGGTCTACTTTGGCAACCACAAAGTTACGCGCCCAGGCGATGTCACGCAGGCAGTAAAGGAAGTGGGACTTGCCGCTGCCGTAGTCGCCAATGACCATTTTGTAGGCGGCGCCGCCGTCTTGCAGATAAGACGAAAGGTAAAATTGATCCAGCGCCGCCAGCAACGACTGGTTGCCCACGTTGAAGTATTGCACCCCACGCGGCGGCGGCGTGCCAAAACTACCCAAAATTTCCATGATATTCCGCGCCAAAGGACGGGAGAGATTCGCTGCGCTCATAGGGGAATTATGAATTAGGAATTATGAATTATGAAACTCCTTCATAATTCATAATTCCTAATTCATCCTTACTCAATTCATCCTTACTCAAAAGTGATGTCGCTGTAGTATTCGCCGTCTACGGCCGTGCGCGGCAGCCAGATGGCGCGGCTGGCCTGTTCGGCCTGGCTTTTGGTGGCTACACCCAGGCGGAATGGCGTTTCGCCCTGTTCCTGGGCCAGCACCAGATCGCGTACAAACAGCACCCGCTCATAATCTTTGAAGGTGCTGCGGGAGGGGGCGTTCCAGAAGCGGGTATTTTGGCGGTTCAGGGTCAGTTGGGCATACACTTCCACGATGTTGATGCGCCCGCCCGACGGCCGTTGTTTGCGTTTATCCAGGCAATCCTGCCACGCTTTTTGCAGGTCGGGCAAAAAGCTGCTCTCCAGTTGGCGGTTGACGATGCGTTTCACCTGCTGGTCATACGCCTTGAGGATGCCGGTGAGAGAGAGGGGGATGGGGTTGGTGAGTGGCTCACGGCCGTATAACCACTGTCCTTTGCGCGAGGCCATCTCAATTTTGAAGGTCAGGCTGCCGACGGTTAATATGGGGGGACGGCCGTCTACCGCCTCGCCGCGCCGGGCGAACTCTTCACGCAAATCTTTGGCAAAGTCAAAGGCCAGGTCGTCTAATGCCTGTTGGGTAGCGGCGGCAAAGGCGGCTACGGCCGTGGCTAGCGTCTCATTTTCTACCCCGGCCGCGGCTGCTTCCAGTTTTAGCAGTGCCTTGTGCATGGGCAGCGCATCCGCTTTGTCTTCCGAGGCCAGTTTCACGGCCGTGTTCAACGCTCCCATCGCCGCCCGTAACACCTTAAACTGTGGTTCCAACTCTCTCTGGGCCGTTAACAATTGCGCCAGCACATCTTCCATGATTCACATCTCCTCATGAGCGGAGCGATTTGGAAAATCGCGTTACTCTTCACCAGGGCTGACTGAGGCGTAGCCAATGCCAATAACACCCAAACCTACCGCCCCTAAAATGGCGACTACAAAAATAATCAGGGCAATAATGCCAATAATGAGCGTGAGGACAAAACCAACACCATCGCTGCTGCCTTCCTGCACCACAACTTCTTCTTCTGTGTGTTCGTCCTCGTGCTGATAAGAAACGGCCGTGCCATCTTGTTTGCCGCCGCTGTTTTCCAGAGCAAATACGGCCGTTGGCGCCACCGCCGCCAGCAAAAGCACCAACACCATGATCATTCGCCACAATTTTCCAGTTTGCATCACCGGTAAAACTCCTTTTGTGAAAATTGGTGCGATTATAGTGCAGAGGATTTGGTTTTCAAAAGAGTGGGGAGTGATTGTCAGGTGATTGGGTGATTGGGTAATTGAGTAATTACCCAATTACATCATGTGAGCGGTTGGCTGGCAGGGGTGACATTGGTGGGCGACGGTGATTGCCATTGTGCCTGTCCCTGGGTGATCACGGCCGTGACCAACAAGACGCTCAATAACAGCACAAAAATGGCCGTACTCAACCATAGTGCCCAGCGCGGTACCTGAGGCTGTACCCGTACCTGCCCGGTTTTCACCTGCTGTTGGCCGTTTTCGGTGCGCACTTCCACTTCAAAGGGGATTGATTGTTCACGGCCAAACAATGGCCGCTGCCGCGCGCGGATGGTTACTACCTGCGTAATGGCTTCACCCGGTTTTAGCTGCATCCGGCCTCGTTGCCCCCCAAATTGCACCAGGCTCTTCTCATCACGTCCTACCAGGCTATATGTGTTGGGCACGTTACCCTCATTGCGAATGAGGATGCGGATATTATCGCCATCATCCACTTGTGACGGCCACAACCCCAGCGAGAACTGTTCCTGGGTGGTGACAATGAGCATACCGGCGATAACGGCCGTTTCCGTCTCATTCGTCTTGGAATGGACCATCAATTCAAATGGGTAGTTACCTGCCACAATGCGATAAGACATCAAGGTGCCTGTAGAGGGTAGTTGCAGCGCCAGCGGGATATTGGCCCGCGCCCCCGGCGCCAGCGTCACAAAATGCTGGGTCAGCGAATAAGTGCCCGATGGCAGTCCACTCACCGCCAGCTTGAGTGTGTCTGTTGTTGGCCCTTGATTAAATAGTTCAATCTGAATTGTAGTCTGGTCGCCGGCCATCATGGTCAGCAACGCCGGATGCAGCGCCACGCCAAAACGCCCGGTAGTGCTTTGCAACTGGCTGGCATCCTGCGAAACTTGAAATAATTCCGTTTTTGGTTCTTCGTTGGCCGGGCTGGCGGCTTCTAATTCTGTGGCGGCTGCCCAGTGCAGAAAGTATGGGCCTATTTGTAAAATCTGTTCGGGCAGCCAGGTTTCCGGTTCATTCACGGTAAAGCGACGGCCGTTGCCAAATGTGCCGCCGCTGCTATCTAAATCGGTGACGCGCCAACGGCCGTTTACCCAATCCAGCCGTGCATGATACCGGGAAACATCCCGTGCATTCAGCACAATGTCATTGTCCTTAGCCCGGCCAATCAAAATTTGCGGTTTGTTCAGCGTAGCCTGGCGCGGCCCGCGCCCCTGGCGAATAATGACAATCTGCGCCGCCTGCGCTGGCACATCCAGCACATGCACATCAGTGGCCTGTTCATCTGCTGCTTTCAGGGCGGCTACAGGCATGGCAAACGGTGGTGTGGTTTGGGTGGGCGTCACCGGTGGTGGTGTGCTGTCCTGTTCGGCCAGTGGTTCAGTAAATGGGGGCATTTCGAGTACGGCCGTTTCCCGTGGCTGTCTCTTTTCCACCTCACCCTGGCGTGCTGCCAGATCAAACACGGGCGTATCAAACTGCGGCTGCACCGGCATGGTTTCAGACAAGATCAGCGCCGGTGAGTTGAAAATGGGCTGCTGCGCCGGTGGCGGCGTCGGTTTGGGTGGGGTGGGCGGTTCTGGCGTCGGCGTTTGTGATGGCGTCGCTTCGTTCTTCTTTCGTCCGGTTAGTTCGGCCAGGGTGCGGGTGGGGGCGGGAGTAGACGGCCGTGCCGCTACCCCGTTTTCGCTGGTGGATAGTATCTGCCCGGCCTGGCGCAGGGCATCGGCCATCTGTTCAGCCATCTGGTACCGTTTGGCCGGGTCTTTAGCCAGCGCCATATAGGCCACATTGGCAATGGCCGGAGGCACATCCGGGCGCAAATCCCGCACCGGCAGCGGCGACTCTACCGAATGGCGCATAATGGCTTCTGTAGGTGACTGCACCGCAAAGGGCGTCCGCCCCGTTAATAACTCATATAAAATGATGCCCAGACTGTAGATGTCAGCACGGCCGTCTACCGCTCCATTGGTACATTGTTCCGGCGCCAGGTAAGGAAAGTTGCTGTGCAAATCAATAAAAGCGGTCTGAATCCCCGTCTCCGGGATCAACGCCAGGCCAAAATCTGTCAGCATGGCGCGTAGGGTAGATTCGCCTGGTCGAGACTGCCGCTGTTGTCGTTTAATAAGGATGTTGCTGGGTTTCAGGTTCAAATGCAGCGCCCCGGCCTGGTGAGCGGTTCCCAGGGCGTCCGCTGCCTGGGCCATGATGTGCAGAGTCTCTTCAAGGGGCATAAACTGACCGCGGCTGTTCAGGCGCAGCAGGGCTTTGTCCAGACTGATGCCGTTCACAAAATCCGTCACCAGATAGGCACGGCCGTTCTGATTGCCCAGGTTGTACAAAGTGACAATAGAAGGATGGCTGAGCGAGGAGATATTGCGCACCGCCTGCGCTAACTGGCGCTGGATGCCGGGGTGAATGGCAAGTTCGGGGGACAACAGCTTGATAGCCACCGACCGGTCCAGGTTCAAGTCACGTGCCTGGTAAACAGAGCCGGTTTTGCCTTTCCCAACAAATGACTCAATCAAAAATTGCTCAATCTTCTTACCGATAAAATTGTCCATGCAACACCAATATGGGAGCAGCGCCCAGAGTTTTGCCGCAAGTATAAAATTGGCATCTAGTCATACCCATTCAAGGGGCGTGAATTATAAAGGAGGCTTAGTGGGAATATAGTACGCCCAGGCCACAGTGAAACGGCCGTAAATTAAAAACAACACATGCCATCAACTATGCTAGAATGTTGAAGCTTGATCCGATTTTGAAATCCTTCAGGTCTTGAGGTGGACGATGACAACAGACTCGCTTTTGACCAACGGCACTATCCAATTACTGCACACGGCCTTTCCCGATCTGAGCCGCAATGACATCGAATCGCTGGTGCAGGCGGCGCGCCTGCGCACCTTCCCAGCCGGGTTTGATATTTTTCAGGAGGGGGATAAAGGGGACTCACTCTTTCTCTTGGAAGAAGGTGAGGTGAACATTGTCGTTCACGCCGATGACAACCAGGAAATTTTGGTGGATACACTTGGCCCCACGCGCTACTTTGGTGAAATGGCCTTTTTGGGCGAGACCTCGCGCATGGCCACCATTCGCACCCAGACAGCGTGCCGCATCATCGAGATTAGCGAAGCCGACTTTATGGCGATTGCCCGTACCAACCCTAGTTTGCTGCGCACCCTCATGCGCCAGATTATCGGCCACATTCGGCGCACAGACCGTGCCGTTATCAACGAATTGAACAACAAAAATGATGCTTTGCAGGCGGCATATGCCGATTTGGAAGCGCAAGAGGCGTTGCGCTCGCAGGTGATTGTGACCCTTTCCCATGAACTGCGCACGCCGCTCACCTCCATTCGCGGTTATCTGGGGCTGATAAACCAGGGGGCCATGTCTGGCAATTCGCTCAAAATGGCACTGGACTCGATTACGCGAAATGTGGAAAAAATCATCGGCCATACCAACGATCTGCTGCTGCTGTATGAAATGCACCCTAAAGCAACGGATTTTGAATATGTTAATGTGCCCGATATTTTGATTGAGGCGCTGAACACGGCCCGCGCTACCATGGAAGCAGAAACGACACGGGTGACAATGGACATTGCCGCCGATGTGCCCGAAATTTTTGCCGACCGGCGCGGTTTGGTGCTGGCGATACGGGCGCTGTTGGAAAATGCCTTTAAGTATTCACCCGACAAGACGCCGATTGCTATTCGGGCTTACCGGGACAATGGGACAGGGGTGGCTATTGCTATTCAAGATCAGGGTATTGGTATTGCTGAAGCCGATGTGGAACGTATTTTTGATCCATTTTACCGTATGGAAAAAGAGGGGGCGGCGCAGCTTTTTCCCGGCCTGGGCGTGGGATTGACGATTGCGAAGTTTGTGGTGGAGCGGCATCACGGCCGTATCACCGTCAGCAGTACACCCGGCGTCGGCAGCACCTTTACCATTATTCTGCCCCATCGTGTGATCTGATGGTGACGGGCGGCAACCGTCTGCCACCAAATCCCCTCTCTTTGCAACATTTGCCCCCTGGCTGCGTATGGCGCGCAGGAAAAACCCATGGATGAGTCACCAGAAATTCTCAAAATTGAAATTGACGACGAAGAAGATACGTTACCCCAGTTGTCGGCCGACGGCCGTACCGCTACGCTTAAAGAACGGGCTGCCCAGGCTGGTAAAGGGGCCGCCCAGGCAGTAGCCGGTGCGGCTACCCAGGCAGCCCAGAAAGGTTGGGACAGTGAGGCGCGTAAAAGCGTGACCGGTACCGTGAAAAAGGGGGCACAGAAGGGGGTCACGGCCGTGGCTGCCAAAAGCGCAGATATGGTACACGAGCACCTGATAAAAACGGCTGAAGAACAGGCCCGCCAGCAAAAAGCCCAGCTTGAAACCCGCCTGCGTGAAACCGATTGGAAAGCCGAAGCCGGCAAAGGCGCTTCCGCCACCCTTCGCTGGACCAGCCAACAGATTGGCCGGTTGGCGCAACGATTGGCTGCCAACACCCCGCCCGACGACCACCAGGACAATAAACCACCTGTAGTTTGATAAGCGGGTAAGGGTACAAACACATAACGGCTGTGGCAGCTTACAGCCGTCGCCAGAATACAAAGAGCCTTGCTGTGCAGCAAGGCTCTTTGCGGGAAGAGGAGAAAAAGGAGGATATGGGGATAAATGCGAAATAATTGCCTGTCGTTAAATCCTTCAACTATACTTGCCTGAGAAATTTTGATAATTATTGGGTTGCTTATCCACGTAAAAAGAGTGTACGAATGGGGTTCAATTACAACAATAGGACTTGTGTACCCTATTTGTATAAGGTGGTTGTATGGCCGCAAAATGTGAACGGTGTGGACAACCGGTGTTGCCGGATGACATAGTTTGCTGGCGGTGTGGCGCGCGCTTGTCGCCAACGCCGGGCGCCACTGCCAGTATGCCGCAGCCGTCAGCAGACGAGGCGGCGCTGCCACCAGTCTCATTGGCAACGCTGACGTATTTTGCGGCGGCTACGGCCGTGACCATACTGCTGTTCTTCTTGTTACTGTATGTTTTAGCCCAACGCCCCCTTGTGCAAACAGACCTGGATGCACCCAAACTGCCGGGGTGGACGGCAGTGACCGCCCCTGATGATCTATACCTGCTAAAGCTGCCGCCCCGTTGGCAATGGACAGCCATGACGGAATTGGCGTTTGCAGAATGGCAGCGTCAGCCGGAAACAACCGACCTCCTGGCGGCTTTATCGCTGCCAACGGGCGACCTGACGCCCCAACTCCTGGCCCGCGCCCCCGATGACAAACCATTACTGCTGTTGGCCGGAGAGGGTAACGCAACCACCTTTACTGCCTTGTTAGCCGCCGTACAGGTGCAGCCGGATGTGACTGACGTCAAACGACTGCCGCACTTTTTAGGGCATGAGCAAATTGCTTATACCCAAACGATGGCTGCCAACGATGCCCCCTGGCTCTGCCAGATGCGGTTACATCTGAACCAGCAGCCATTTTATTGGACGGCCGTATGCGCCCCGGTCGATGAAACGCCAACGACCGTAGAATCCACCCGTATTCTGGACAGTTTCCAACCATTGTCGCCTTGACCTGGCTTGACGCTCTTCTTACCGCTTTGTACAATGCGGGCAGCATCCGGCATAAAGAGAACGTGAATAAGGCATAGGGATCGGGCCAACATCATGGCAACACAGACCGAACGCAACAAAGCATTTCAATTGAATAAAGAAGGGCTGGCTTATTATGAGGCCTGGCAAATTGATAAAGCGGTCGAGGCATTTTCCGGCGCGATCAAAGCAGCGCCGGATAACCCGGATTATCACCTCAACCTGACCCGCGCCTATACACGCGGCGGCCATTATGATCAGGCCATGGAAGCCATGGGGGGCTACCTGCAAACGGAGACGAACAGCGATGTAGCCGCCCGGTTTGAACGCCTCTTTTCCACGGCGTTGGATGATGTGGAAGTGGCGCTCATTGAGGGCATGAAAAAGTTGGAGATGTCTGTGGAGCAGATCGGCAAAGGGATGCAGATGTGGTTGGAGTATCGCATTACAGTGGGGCGACGGCCGTTGCGCACCCCCAAACCGGAACTCTGGGCTGCCGCCATCGCCTACGCCATTGCTAAAATCAACTTCATCAAATTCAACCGCGCCGATGTGGCTGCCATTTTTGGCGTGACGCCGCCGTCCCTCAAAACCAAGTATGATGACATCGTGCATACGCTGGACTTGATGCCCGCCGATTACCGCTATTTCACCGGCGAAGTGAACCCGCTGGACAAACTGGTGGAAGCAGCGCAGTTATTGGAAGAGCTGGATAGGCAGTTTCAGGATGAGGAGTGAGCACCATCATGAGTGGTGCTCACTCCTCATTGAATCAGATCAAGCGGATTCACATTGGCCTGAAGGCGTTTGTCGTAGACGTTGAGATGGGTGTGGTTGCCACAGTAGGTACGGCCGTAACACAAATTCCCCCAGAAATCCATCGTATAGCCATTGTTCCCCTCCGCGCCGACCGTTTGCCCGGCCCGTACCTGGTCGCCTACAGCCACAGTGTAGTCGCCATGTAACATGATGACGGTATACACCTCGTTCTCCAGCACCAACGTGGTATTGCCATACTGATCCACATACAAATCGGTGACAAAGCCGTTGATGGGTGACTTGACCGGCTCGCCGCGCCCGGCTGCCAGGTCAATGGCCAGATGGCCGTATGACTGTCCATGTGGGCCTTGGGTGAGGGTGTATTTGTCGTAGGGGGCGACCATGGCCGTGGGGTTCTCCACATACAACTTACTTACCGGGCCGCCGCTGGCGGGCGGCGGCGTGTAGGCAATTTGTTCCCCTTTGGCCTGCCCGGACAGATGCACCGCCGCGCCAATCATCACCAGCACCACCACCAGCCCCACCAGAATGACGCCGGGCATTCCCGGTGGGGATGGTGCGTACCACTCCTCTTCGAGTAAATACCCATCCTCGTCATACCAGCCGTCATCCTCATACGACTCAAACCCGGCGTCCTCGTCTGCTTCTTCCCAGGCAGGTGGCAGGGCAACGGCCGTGCCCGGTACATTGGGCGCATAGGGGTAGATGGAATAAGAACGCATGTTCTAATTCTAGCATGATCAAGGGGATAATCAAATGAGAGTTTGGGTGGTTGGGGCAGAAACGGGCACTTCTTTCACGCTGTCGCATACAGACACTTGAGGTACGCGCCTTCGGGGAAGCTGATGGGATGATCCAGCGGGTGTCCGGTGCGTTCCATTTCTTGCAACGGCCGTCCCCCGCGTACCGCCGCCTGATGGATGGTTTGAAAAAACTGCTCGGCCGCTACCTGCCCGGAGCAGGAAGCCATCACCAGCACGCCGCCCGGTTTCAGCACGCCCAAACCAAGCCGCGCCAGGCGGCCGTAGGCAGTGAGCGCCCGTTCCACCTCACCCTGCCGCTTGGCAAAAGCGGGCGGGTCGATGACCACCATGTCAAACTGGCGCCGCGCCTGGCGCAACTGGCGCAATACTTGAAAAGCATCGCCTACCAGTACCTCGTGGTCGCAGGCGGCAACGGCCGTGTTGTCCTGGTTGTGTTTGAAATTGCGCAGCGCCGCTGCCAGCGCCGGTTGGCTCAGATCGGTGCTGATCACCCGGCTGGCCCCACCCCGCGCTGCATAGAGCGAAAAGCCGCCCGTGTAGGCAAATACGTTCAACACCCGCTTCCCGGCAGCCAACTGCTCCACCCTGGCCCGGTTCTCCCGCTGATCCAGAAAAAAGCCTGTCTTTTGGCCGCGAATGACGTCCACTTCAAAGCGCAGCCCATTTTCCCGGAATATAACCGGCTCTTTGAGTGGTTCCCCGGCCAAAAGCTGCCCATTTTCCAGCCCATACAAATGCTCCGGGTAGCGTTGGGCAAAGCGGCTGAGGCGCAGGATGATGCGGCGGGCGGGCAGCACGGCCGTCAACCCTTCCAGGACGTGTGGTAGATGGGGCAGCCAGGCGGTAGTGTACAATTTTACCACAACCGTCTGCTCATAGCGATCTATGACCAGCCCCGGCAGGCTATCATTTTCGCCGTGTACCAGGCGGTAGCCGGTGGTGTTGTTTTGGGTAAGGGGAGCGCGGTGGGCCACGGCCGTGGCCACTTTGGCGGCAAACCAGTCCGCGTCAATAGCCGCTGGCTGCCCGGCCTGCAACAGGCGCACGCGGATGGGCGAATGGGGGTCATATAGCCCAATTGCCAGAAAACGGCGCTTCTGGTCAAAAACCACTGCCAGGTCGCCCGGCTTCCCGGCAAAACTTTGCTGGCGAATGGCCTCAGCAAAGAGCCAGGGATGCCCGCTGCGCACGGCCCGCTCCGCCGCCGGGCTGACGTGCAAGGCAATGCGCCGTTCGGAGGGAGTGGGCATGGATAACACAGACGGCCGTTAGTAAGGCCCGCGAATGTGGTCGTGGACGTTTGCCTGGTAAAAGGCAGCCAACTGCTGGTGCAGTTCTGGCGAGAGGGGGGAGAGATTGGACACGGCCGTGTTTGTTTCCACCTGGCTCACTTTGGTCGCGCCGGTAATGATGGTCGTCACCGCCGGATAGTCCAGAATCCAGCGCTGCGCAAATTGGGCCATGGTCATGGCGGTGGGCACAAAGGGTTTCAGGGCATCGGCCAGTTCCACGCCGGCGGCGAAGGGCAGCCCGGCGAACGTTTCGCCCACATTAAATGAGCCGCCGTCCCGGTTGTAGGTACGGTGATCATTGGCGGCAAAAGTGGTGGATTGGCTGAATTTGCCCGCCAGCAGCCCCGATGCCAGCGGCAGGCGGACGATGATGGCCACGCCTCTGGCCTGCGCCCGGGCAAACAGGGTCTCTATCGGTTTCTGGCGGAAGAGGTTGAAGATGATTTGCAGCGAGGCCAGCCCTTCTTGTTCCAGACAGATGAGCGCCTCGTCCATGGATTCGACGCTGGCGCCAAAACGTTTGATTTTGCCTTCTTGTTTGAGGCGGCGTAGATGCTCAAACACGTCACCTCGCTGCAATTCGGCAGTGGGGATGCAGTGCAGTTGGGTCAGGTCGAGCGCCTCTACTTGCAAACGACGCAGCGAGGCTTCGGTGTGCTGGCGCATGGCGGCGTAGGTGAAGTTTTGCGGCCAACCGGGATCACCGGAACGGCCGAGTTTGGTAGCCACAAAGATGTTGGCCGGTTGCTTGTGCAAAAATTGGGCGATGCGTTGTTCGCTGAGGCCGCCACCGTACACATCGGCTGTGTCAAAAAAGGTGACGCCCTGGGTCACGGCCGTTTCCATGATCTGCCTGGCGGTGGTGTCATCTACCGCGCCCCAATCGCCGCCTAACTGCCAGGTACCCAGGCCGATTTCGGACACGGCCGTTGCCTCATCAAATTGTCGTTGCTTCATGGTTCGTGTTCTCCTGGAATGTTTTGTTGAATGATACCCTACCCGGACTATAATTACACTCGTAAGTGGGAAGTGTTTGAGCGTGAGGTGTCAAGTGGCGAGGATGAACGCGCCACCTGCAACATGCCACTGGCTACCTGCTACCCAAAAGCATATGTCTGATTCTTTATCACCTAACTTCCTTTGTTGTGAGCTTTCGGCGGCCATGAATGAGCCGATGGCGGGCACGGCCGTGACCGCCGCCGTCTGGTTCATGCTGGAATATACTCGCCCCTGGGGGGCGAAAGCGACAGAGGAGAATGAGTTGCCTGATGAGGTCAGCCGGTGGTTGGGTGCGCAGGTGCGGGGATGGAACGGCCGTTTGCAATTTATCCGCCAGTTTCGTCCAGATGCCGATGTGTTGACGTTTTTTGTGGGGGTGAACGAGGAAACGCGACCCCGGTTGTATGAATTTCATCTGGGGACGTATGAGGATTTGTTGGAACTGGATGTGGCGGGCATTGTAGCTGGCGAGTCCCGGTTTGATCCCCATCGCGTGACCGGGCAGCGGTTTTTTGTCTGTACCAATGGCAAACGAGATCGCAGTTGTGCTGTGTATGGCGCGGCGTTGTATCGGGCGCTGGCGGAAAAGGTGGGCAGCGCCGCCTGGATGACCACCCATTTAGGTGGACATCGTTTTGCCGGGACGCTGCTGTCATTGCCGGATGGGGTGTGTTACGGCCGTGTCGCTCCCGCCGATGTGCCCCAACTCCTGGCAGCTACGCAGCAGGGGAACTTGTGGCCGGAACGGCTGCGCGGCCGTACCAATTATGGCCCGGTGGAGCAAGTGGCCGATTTTTACGCCCGGCAGGAAACGGGGCAGATGCAGTTGGATGCCTGGCGTTGGGTAGAGACTGCCGGGCACAATGATCGCTGGCAGGTGCAGTTTCAAAGCAAAGATCAGCACACCATTTTTGTGACGCTGGTCGCCGCACCGCCGCTGCCCGTCTATGCCAACTCCGGCCAGTTGAAAACCAAAGAAATGGCGCAGTATCAGCTTGAGCAGGTGAGCAGGTGACAGAGTGTAAATGGACGCGGACAGACGCGGATGACGCGGATTTTTCCTCTGCGCCTCTGCGTTAAATAAAAGGGAAACCAATGGATAACAAACAGTTGATTGCGGAAAAGGTGGCGCAGGCTACCGCTATTTTGAATGAGTTTGGCGTGGATAAGTGGCTGACGTTTGTGCGCGAGACGACGCTTTCGCCGGACCCGACGTTGGAGTTGATCGCCGGGGTAGATGTGACCTGGCAGTCGGCGTTTATTTTGAGCCGCGATGGGCGGCACACGGCCGTTGTGGGGCGCTATGACACAGAAAACGTGGAACAGTTGGGGGTCTACAGTGAGATCGTTGGTTACGACGAAGGCATTGCCCAACCGCTGCGGGAGGCGTTGGCCCGGCTGAATCCGGCCACCATCGCCATCAACTATTCGGCCAATGACGTGGCCGCCGATGGGCTGAGTCACGGACTATATCTAGCATTGCAACGCCATCTGGAAGGGACGCCCTTTGCCGAACGGTTGGTTTCGGCGGAGAAGCTGGTGGCAGCCTTACGGGGGCGCAAGAGTGCGGCGGAGGTGGAGAGAGTGCGCACGGCCGTAGCTACCACCCTGCAACTCTTCGACGAAGTGGAAGCCTTCGTCAAACCGGGCATGAGCCAACGCCAGATTGCCGATTTTGTACACGGCCGTATAGACGAGATGGGGCTGGCTTATGCCTGGCCCAAGCCGTTTAATCCCATTGTCACCTGCGGGCCGGAATCGGCCGTAGGCCATGCCGCGCCGGGGGAGGTGGTGCTGCAAAAAGGCCACCTGCTGCACATGGATTTGGGCGTGAAACAGAACGACTACTGCTCCGATTTGCAGCGCATGTGGTATGTGTTGGATGATGGCGAAACGCAAGCGCCGCCTGATGTGCAGCGCGCCTTTGACGTGGTGTACGGCGCGATTAAAGCGGGCGAATCGGCGCTGAAGCCGGGCACACCCGGCTGGCAGGTAGACGAAGCCGCCCGTGATTTTGTGGTGGACAATGGTTTCCCGGAGTACAAACATGCCTTCGGCCATTTGCTGGGCCGGGTGGCGCACGATGGGGCGACGGTGTTGGGGCCACGTTGGGAACGGTACGCCGGTATCTGCGAAATGCCGGTGGAAGTGGGCCACATCTTCACCCTGGAATTGCACGTTGTCGTACCCAACCGGGGCATCATGAGCCTGGAAGAGGATGTGTTGGTGACGGAAGATGGGGTAGAGTATTTGGGACGGCCGCAAACGGCCGTGCGCTATATTTGATCGCTTGTGGTGGCACGGTGGGCTATCGGCTTGAGGCTGAAGCCCTTAACATGGGAGAGAAAGCGTATGCTACAACCAATCATTGCCAATGCAGTTGAGGGAAACCGGATCATGGCGTCTGGTAAATCCTTTGCCGTGCAAGAGTGGTCAGGCAGTGGGCCAGATTATTTGCATGTTCATTATGCCGATGATGAAGCATGGCATATATTGGCGGGTATCCTGACATTCAGATTCTCTGATGGAGAAGTTGAAGCGCCGGCAGGTTCAACTGTTTTCATTCCCGCCGGTGTGCCTCATGCATACTACGAAGCACATGGGCCGACACGGTATCTGATAATTCTCACGCCAAGATTGCAGCAGTTGATTTCTGAACTGCATGCAACGCCTTATGATGCGCATGGCAACGTGCTGAAGAAGTTTGAGTCAGAAATCGTGCAATAGGGGTGTGGGATACGGCCGTGTGACGCCTCAACTCGTAGAAGTTGATCAAATGGCAGTGATATAACAAATTGTTGGAGCGGGTTGCAGGAAGAATATGTCACTATCAAGAGCAAAACGGATTGAGTATTACAAAGGGGCTGCAGCGTTTTGGCACGAAGCCATACTCTTGCAGGGACAGCGTTGCCTTGAAGCTCAAGCAGATGCTGATACTATTCGCGTTGACCTAAACTTCTATGTAGTGAGCGTCCAGCGTCTCCGAGAAGTGGCAGTGCAGATTCGTGACCGCCTACGTCAGGATAGTATACGTCCTGCACTTGAGAGATTTGATACGCGATGGCCGCGCTTCAAAGAGCTGCGAAATAGTGAAGAACATATCTTGGGACCTTCAGGTCATTATCCCCTCGGCATATGGTACTTTCGCCATGCGGTTGTTGATTTGCAGCCATACGGTAAGGTTGAGTATATTGTTCACCTCGAGGCGATGGAATCTTCAATCAATGAACTCTTCATAGCTATCCGAGAGGCACTTGCGGAACCGTTGTAACCTCATCTATTTTCTAATCTGCTATTCTTCAATCTAATGGATAATTCAGTTAAAGATCGCACAATCCCATTCAGCGGAGTGGCATATTCTCAGATGCGCCCGGTCTGGCATCCCAGATGCCAGACTCCTCATTGTTCGACCTCTATTTAGATTCTCTGTAAGCTGATGAATGTTGATACCGCCCATGAAAGTCGCTGGAAGATCGCAGAAGTTGTATTTGGAATTCCATTCCTGGCCAGCATCGCCCTGCAATTCATCATCCCGGTTGCATTGTCGCCGGGAATCCTGAGGCAAGCCTTTATTGTTGTGGGCATCACCCTCATAATAATCGGCATCGGTATTATCGTTTTGGCCCGGCGCGAATTTGCTCAGCATGGTCAACCGACAGACCCCGGACATCCAACCAGTAAGGTTATTAAAACAGGCGTGTTTGCTCTATCCAGAAATCCCCTTTATCTTGGCAGTAGCATTGTGTTGTTGGGGATTGCCTTGATGCTGAATACGCTTTGGGCAATAGTAACGCTTCTGCTTTCAATGATCATTTGCCATTATGTTCTTATCATGCCTGAAGAGCGATATCTGGCAACAAAATTCGGTAATGAATACGAAGAATATGTGGCTTCTGTCAACAGGTGGCTTGGTCGCAAATGACCCGCCATACAAATCGCTGTACGGGGTAACAAATGATGAATGAGAAACTGAGGGTTCATTTGGAGCGGTCATTCAAACTGACGCATGACCTGGTAGCTCATCTGGATGAGGCTTCTCTTGGCCTGGATTTACCAGGGTTGCCGTCCAACCGAATCACGGGCCAGGTCTGGTGCATAGTGGGCGCGCGCGAAAGCTATATCAAGGCCATCGCGGCGGGCAGTTGGCAGGGATTCTCGTGCAGCCTGACGACGCCACACGCAAAGGAAGCGGTACTGGCGGCCCTGGCCGCGACGCAGCAAAGCCTGGGCGCCATTGACTTTGCCGATTTGAGCGATGCGCAACTTGATCTGGCATTTGCCCTCCTTGAACATGAGGTTCAGCATCACGGGCAACTGATTCGTTTTGTGTATGCCAATAGGCTCACCTTTCCGGACAGTTGGCATGAACGGTATACGGTGTAGGTTGGGGAGTATTTATGAGCAAGGGGGTATTGTAGCGATATGAAAATGTCACGAATCGAAACGGCCGTGCGCACTGTGCTGGCATTTAATGAAGCCTTCAACCGGCATGATGTGGCCGGCATGATGACGTTGATGAGCGACGATTGTGTCTTTGAAAACACGGCGCCGGCTCCTGAGGGCACGGTGTATCAGGGAAAGGAGGCCGTTACCCAGTTTTGGCATGAGTTCTTCCGCCAGTCACCGCAGGCGCACATCGAAGTCGAGGAGATTTTTGGCCTGGGTTATCGCTGTGTGATGCGCTGGCTGTATGCGTGGGTGGATGAAAACGGGGACAGGGGGTATGTGCGCGGCGTGGACATTTTCCAGGTGCGGGACGGCCGTATTTCCCAAAAACTCTCCTACGTCAAAGGATAAGGCCACCCACACAAGCCCTCCGCGCTCTTAGGGCGATTGCAAACCAAATTCCCGGCGATTAAAATCACGGCTACAAAAGGCAAAGCCCACCTTCGCGGGCTGGGTTTCAGTCGGCGAAGGCCGACTTTGCTTTTTGTAGAGCCTGCACTGAGGCCGCCGAAGTGTGCAGATTTATCTGCCTTTTCGGGGAGTATGCAATCGCCCTATTCGCGCTCTTCGCATCCTTCGCGGATCACCCATCATTGTTGCAAAATAGATTGGGCCACCTGGCGCATACTCTGGCGGTTGGTGCGGGCGCGCTGCTGAATGGTCTGGTAAGCCTCATCTTCCGTCAGCCCGGCGGCCATCAGTTTGCCTTTGGCGCGGTCAATCAGTTTGCGCGTCACCAGTTCGTCTTCCAGCTTGTCGGCGCGTTGCTGTAGATTGGCGGTATCTTGAAAGCGACGCATGGCAATGGCAATAGCCGCCGCCAATTCTTCTTGTTTAATCGGTTTGATCAGGTAGCCTTGAATGGGTAAATCGGCGGCTTCTTCGATCAGGTCTTGTTCGCTAAAGGCGGTCAGCAGCAGGATGGGCAGGGGGTGGGCGCGGGCCAGGGCGCGGGCCGCTTGCAACCCGTCGGTGTAAGGCATTTTGATGTCCAGGATGGCCAGGTCGGGTTGGTGGCGCTGTGCCATTTGCAAGGCCTCACGGCCGTTGCTGGCAGCCAGCACCTCATGCCCCATCTCATTCAACATCGCCTTGATCCCCAGGCGAATAATGGACTCATCGTCCGCAATCAAAATGCGCATGGGGGAATTATGGCGTGAAGAGGGGATTTTTCAAAAAGGAGATTGGAGATTGCCTAATTTCTAATCTCTAATCTTCAATCTCTAGCTGGTAGCAAATATCGCCTGCAAGGTGGGCACGGCTTTTTCTACAGTGGCGGGGTATTGGCGTTGGCGCAGGGTTTCGGCGGCGTCTATCACGTCCAGGGGAGTGGCAAAGGGGCCGGAGCGGGCGGAGATAACGGCCGTTGCCAGCATCATCAATGGGGCGCGACGGCCGTCTGACAGTTGCACCTGCGCGGCAGCCAATTCGGCCGGGCTGTAGCAGCGGCGAATGGCGGCGGCAAATTGTTGTTGTAGTTGTGCCAGCAGCCGGGTTGGCTGTTGGTGGCGGGTTATGACCACAAATTCATGGGCGCTCAAGACGCCTGCCAGATCATCCAATTCACCGATTTCATCCAATGCCCCATTCAGCAAATCGGCCATGGTGCGGCGGACGCGCTGCCCGGCTACCGCGCCGTACACATCCTGGTATGCACCCATGTGGGCCACATGGATGAGCAGCAATGTCCAGTCTTGCCGGCTTAACCGGGTTTGTAAATCCTGGTGAACGGCCGTCCAGCCGGGCAGCCCTGTCAATAAGTCCACGCTGTGGGCGGGGCGAGGCAGGGCATTTTTAACTCGAAATTGCAGTTCCACAATGTCAAACGGTTTGGCAATGTAATCATCTACGCCCATTTCCAAAGCTTTCATGCGCTGGTCACGGCCGTCGTCCGGCTGCCCCAGGAAAAAAACGGGGATATGGTTAGTGAGCAAAATGGGTTGAAGTTGTTGGAACAATGCCAGCGCGCTCATATCCGGCAGGTCGGTATCCATGAGCAGCAAATGGGGCGGGGTTTGCTGGCACTGGATGAGGGCGTCACGCCCGTTGGCCGCTACCTGGCAGGTAAAATCGGCCAGATATTCACTCAGCATCCGTTCTAAATAGGGGTCTGGCTCCACAATCAACACCGTTGCCGGTTTGATTCGTTTCAATTCTTGCTGTAGACGCGCGGTTAAATGATTCATTGTTCCATTACTCTGTGTAAGAAGAGATTGGGAGATTGAGCAATCTCCTAATCTCCCATCTCTATTTCACGCGGCAACCGGATGCTAATTTCGGCGCCGCCATCGGGCCGGTTTTGGAATTTGATACGGCCGTGTAAATCATCCGTTATCAATGTTCCCGCCAGTTCCAGGCCCAAGCCTTTTGCCATTTCTGGTGGTATTCCCAGGCCATTGTCCATTACCAATACAATCAGTTCTTCCGGGGAATGGCCCAGGGAAATGTCTATCTGTCCGGTTGTTTGACCCACAAAGGCGTGTTCCAAAGCATTTTGCACCAGTTCATTTACAACGAGAGTTAAGGCGGTGGCGGCCCGGCTGGGCAGCAGCAATGGCTCGCCGAATACGTTGATGTGAATCTCCTGGTGCGGGGTCGTGAGTGTTTCGCCGGTGGCGCGGGTGATGCGCTGCAACACATCCTTCACGTCTACCAGCCGGAAGCCTTTGTCAGACAACAATTCATGTACGGCAGCGATGCTGCGAATGCGGTGGATATTGGCCGTTAGCACCTCGCGGGCGCTGAGGCGGTCGGCGTCGGCCAGTTGCAATTGCATGAGCATGGCTACAGTTTGCAGATTGTTTTTGATGCGGTGGTGCATTTCGCGGATCACGGCCGTATGCGTCACCAACCGCGCATTTTCGATGGCTAGAGCGGTCTGGTTGGCCAGCGTGGCAAACCAGGTTTGCTCCTCTTCGGTGAAGGTGCGGGGCACGGCCGTATAACCATTTAACACGCCAATCACCCGGTCACGCACACTCAAAGGCACGGAGAGCAGCGAGACCAACCCTTCGGCGCGGGCCAGTTCATGCCCGGCATAACGCGGGTCGGTGCGTACATCGGCGATGTATAGCGGTTTGCCGGTGACAGCGACCATGCCGGTGACGCCTTCGCCCAGCGGCAGCGGCGGGCGGTGGCGGTAGGGATTATCGTTGTGGCGGGCGGAACGCAGTTCCAGGTGCGTGCCCGTTTCGTTGAGCAGGAAGAGGGAGCACACGGCCGTGTTCATCACCTGCGCCGCCATTTCCATGACCACATCGAGCATATCATCCAGGTATTGCGGCGAGGTGATCGCTTCGCTCACCTGGGCCAGCGCCCGCATCTCGGCCAACTGCCGCCGCTGCCGGTCATAAAGCTGCGCCTTTGCCAACGCCCCGGCAGCCAGGTCGCCAATGAGGGAGAGGATGGCAATGTCGTTG
This sequence comes from Chloroflexota bacterium, assembly GCA_035444285.1. Lineage (GTDB taxonomy): Bacteria > Chloroflexota > Anaerolineae > Promineifilales > Promineifilaceae > CAADGU01. Next base: position 73,918 of record DAOMOK010000009.1, on the reverse strand, counting down.
GTGGTGAAGGTGTACGGCCGTACCGTCTGCACATTCAACGCGCCAATCACGTTGGTCTCAATGGTCAGCGGCACGGCCAGCAGCGAATTAAACGGCGTCTCTTCGGCCTCATCCACCCATTTGAAATGAGGGTCGTGTTGGGCATCGGCAGCATACACGGGCTGGTTGGTTTGCACGGCGTAGCCGGTCATGCCTTCGCCCAGGCGCAAGGTAGCCCGCCCCACCGCCCGCCGCGCCAGGCCGGTGCTGGCGCGCAGGCGCAGCGTTTCTCCCGCCGGGTCTAGCAGGTAGATGGAGCAGGAGTCCACGTGCATCACATCGGTAGTTTTGCGGGCGATCAGGTCAAGGGTGCTGTCTAAATCCCAGGCGGCGCTGAGGGCGCGCGCCATCTCGCGTAGGGCGGTGACAGCCTGGGGGCGGGTGGAGTGGTGTTGCGGCATCGAGTCATTCAGACTGGTTCCGGTATTGGCAGGGGGATACCGGTGGCTTCACTATACAAAACATCAGGGTCCAAATCTACCTCATTGGGCCAGACCAGTGTGCCTGCTTCGGGATCAACTTGCACACGGGCAAAAAACGTAACCTCTTCTAAGGGTTTGAAAACGCCACCCCGCCCCACAATTTTGTCGGCGAAGTCCATTTCTACTTGACGACCATCGGAAAATGTGATTGCCAAAATGTAATCCTTAATATGTTTTACACCGGTAACTCGAGGAAACATCATGCTATCCTTTCTAATCCAGAGGCTCAATCTTTTGAGCAGGCTGATCTTGTTGTAATCGTTCCCAATTCTCCATCAATTCCCGTTGGTGTAAGGCAGACCATTCAAAAACCATAGAAAGGGTACGCCGCGGTAACTGCCCATTTAGAACCGTAATGGGATCAATCCCTACCTGTGCTTCTTGCTGCCCATAGATGGCATGGAAGTGAGGCGGTGGATGATCATCAAAATACATGCGAATCGTTATACCATAAAAACGACTCAGTTCAGGCATGACCTTATTATACAAATGTAGGCCAGGCTGTCATCCTGGTTAATTAAGGGGCAGGAAGTCGTTTATGAATTCAAAGTAGCCACGCCGCCCGCCTTCTTTTTGCCAGTATTCGACGGATCGGCGAAGGCGTTTGAGGCAGTCTATCACTTCTTGTAAGGAAAGGGCTTTATCGCCCAGGTCGGCCATTTGCCCGGCTTCATCCAGCACCGGGTTGTGGCCCAGCCAGCCCTGGCATACGAACTTGAGTTCATCGTAGGATTGCTGTGCCAGGGGGGAGAGGGTGAGGTGTGGGGGCTGGCGGCGGCGCTGCACGGCCGTGTACTGCCGAATGAGTGCGTTGAGGGCATTGAGCGTTTCCCAATCGCTCATGTTTTCATCTGCCCGGTACGTTTGCACCAGGGCAATTTCCATACTGCGCAAGGGATCGTTGTATCGTTCTTCAAAGGTAGGCATGTTGTTTTTATTCTCTCTTCTGGCTACCGTTGCCCTGCGCCGCCCATTGCATGGTATAGAGATTGTAGTAGCGGCCTTTTTGGGCCAGGAGTTGTTCGTGGGAGCCTTGTTCCACGATACGGCCGTGTTCCAGCACCACAATCTGGTCGGCGTTGACAATGGTACTCAGCCGGTGGGCAATGACGAAGCTGGTGCGCCCTTCCATGAGCGTGTCCAGGGCTTGCTGAATTTGTTTCTCGGTAGTGGTGTCTACGCTGCTGGTGGCTTCGTCCAGGATGAGGATGCGCGGGTCGGCCAGCAGGGCTCGGGCAAAGCTGACCATCTGCCGCTGCCCTACGCTCAGGTTGACGCCGTTTTCGCCGACTTCGGTGTCATACCCATTGGCCATCTTGCTGATGAATTCGTGCGCGCCCACGGCTTTGGCGGCAGATATTACGTCGTCGTCGCTGGCATCGAGACGGCCGTAACGGATATTCTCCAGCACCGTGCCCGTAAACAGGAAGGTGTCTTGCAGCACAATGCCTAATTGTGTGCGCAGACTGGCCTGCGTCACCTGGCGCACATCATAACCATCAATCTTCAGCGCCCCGCCGGTCACATCAAAAAAGCGCGAGAGCAGACGAATGATGGTGCTTTTGCCCGCCCCCGTTTCGCCCACCAGGGCAATACGCTCGCCCGGTTCGGCGTGCAGGGTTAAACCTTGCAGCACCACCTCCTGTTCGTTGTAGCCAAACTGTACGTCTTCAAAATCTACCCGTCCCGTTACCGGCGGCAGCTTGACCGCATCGGCATCATCCACCAGATCGGGCTGGCGATCCAGCAAATTAAAGACGCGCTCGCTGGAAGCCATGGTGGCCTGGAAGGTGTTGTACCGCTGCGCCAGTTCGCGGATGGGGTCAAAGAAACGGCCGATGTACAAAATGAAGGCGACCAGTTGCCCGGTGGTCAGGGCGTCGTCCAATACCAGATAGCCGCCAACGGCCACGACCAGCGCCGTGGCAAATGAACCCATAAAATCAACACCGGGAAAGAAAACGGCCGTCAGCCGCGATGCCCGGATGTTGGTATCCAGGAACGAATGGTTCAGATCGTCAAAATGACCGGCATTTTCCGTCTCCCGCACAAAACTTTTGGTGACGCGAATGCCGGAAATGGACTCGTTCAGGTAGCCGTTAATCAACGACAGCCGCTGCCGGGTGGCGCGGTAGGCCAGGCGTACATGCACCCGCCAATAGTTGGTGAGGATAATCATGGGTGGCAGCACGGCAAACGTCACCAGCGCCAACTGCCAGTTTATCAGCAGCATGGCGATCACAATGCCCATCAGCGTGAAAAAGCTGCGGAACAGACCGGTAATGGACCAGGTGATAAAGTCTTGCAGCACGCCCACATCGCTGATCAGGCGGCTCATCAGCCGCCCCACGCTGTAATTGTTGTGGAAGTTGAGCGACAAATTGTGCAGGTGGCGGAAGAGGATGCTGCGGTAATCGGCCACCACTTTGCTGCCGACAAAGGCCATGATGCCAATGCGCCAGCGGTTGGTAAGCCATTCACCAATGGCCGCCAACAAAAAGATGATTGACCAATAACGCAGCACACTCAGCGACCCGGCGCGGATGCCTTCGTCAATGGCCCGCCCCACAACGGCCGGTTGGGCCACCGCCAGCAGCGAACTGATGATCATCAAAAAGATAGCCAGATACAACTGGCGCAGATAGGGATTCATAAAGGCGAGCAGGCGGCGGACGAGACGGCCGTCATACGCCTTGCCCAGCAAATCATCCTCCTCGCGCAGCAACGGCCGTATACGTTCCTCTCGCGCCGCCCGTTCTTCATCCTCCATGCTCAGCCGCGAGGGCAACAGGCTGGTTATCCAGCCTCGTTTGCGTTCAATGGGGGGTGTTTCCGTAGACATTATTCCTCAAGCAGGGATGGAGATTGGGAGATTGGGCAATCTCCTAATCTCCAATCTCCATCGTTGCTTCCAAATTCGTAAACTCTTCCTGATCCCGCAACTGCAAATCATAAATCTGGCGGTAAAGGCCGTCTTGGGCCAGCAGATCGTTGTGCGTGCCGCGCTGCACAATGCGCCCTTTATCCAGCACCAGGATGCAGTCCGCATGTTTCAGCGTCAGCAGCCGTTGGGCAATGATGAAGGTGGTACGCCCGATCATCAGTTCTTGCAGCGCTTCCTGGATGAGATGCTCCGTTTCCGTGTCTACGCTGCTGGTGGAGTCGTCCAGAATGAGGATGCGCGGGTCTACCAGCAGGGCGCGAGCAATGGCAATACGCTGCCGCTGCCCGCCGCTGAGCGTGACGCCGCGCTCACCGACCTTTGTCTCATATCCCTCGGCAAAGCCGGTGATGAAGTCGTGGGCGCGGGCCGCTTTGGCGGCGATAACAATTTCGTCTAGTGAGGCATCAGGACGGCCGTAGGCAATGTTCTGGGCAATACTGTCGCTGAAAATAAACGGTTCTTGCAGCACAATGCCAAAGTGGCGGCGCAATGACTTCACTTGCAGTTCCCGCACATCACGGCCGTCAATGAGGACACGGCCGTCCGTCACATCATAAAAACGCGGGATCAGACTCGTTACCGTGGACTTGCCCGAACCGGTTGGCCCAATCAGGGCAAAGCGCTGCCCCGGTTCCACATGGAATGAAATATCTTGCAAGACGGCCCGCTGCCCGGTATAGGCAAAACTAACATGCTCAAACGTCACTGCGCCCACACACTCATCTAGCGGCGCGGCTTCGGACGTATCTACAATTTCCGTCGGTTTGTCAATAATCTCAAACACCCGGCGCGAACTGGCGCCGGCCGTTGCTGCCAGATTGACCAGAAAACCCAGCCGCTGCACCGGCTGGCCTAACATCAACACATAGGAAATGAGGGCGAACAGCGTGCCCACCGTAATTGTCCCATCCAGCGCCATTGGCCCACCAAACCAGAGCAGCAAAAAGATGCTCAATGCCACCAGAAAGGTGAAAAAAGGCCAGTTATTGGCCCAGGTTTTAATGAGGCTATACCGTTTTTCAAACCATTCGGCATTAGAAGCGTCAAATTTCGCCAGTTCATGGGGCTCGCGGGCAAATGCCTTGACCACATGAATGCCGGTCATGCTCTCCTGCATTACGGCGGAGAGAACGCCCATCTGCTCCTGAATCCGCTTAAACATCGGCTCCACCACATTACCAAAACGCACCGCTGCGCCAATCAGCACTACCAGCGGTCCCAGGGCAATCAATGCCAGGGGCACGGATTCCCAAAACATGGCGGCAATCACCCCCGCCATGAGCAAAATAACAGAAACCAGCCCTTCCAGGCCGATGCCCACAAATTGCTCGGTTTCGCCAATGTCGCTGGTGGCCCGGCTCATCAGGTCGCCGGTGTGCGCCTGGTCGTGGAAGGCAAAGGGCAGATGCTGCACGGCATCGTAGAACTGGCGGCGCAAATCATAGGCTACGCGGTGGGTGAGCCATTCGGCATAAAAGAGCTGCCCGTAGCCGAGGATGCCGCGCAGCAAGGCAATGCCTAAAATGATGCCCCCGGCTGCATAAAGCGCCTGGGCATTACCCGCCGCCAGGCCATCATCAATGGCTTTTTTGATAATTTGGGGCACGACCAGACTGAAGAGGGTAGCCAACAGCATGGCGCTGTAGGTGAGGAGGAGTTGTTTCCAGTACGGCCGTAGATACCCCAATAATCGCCGATAAACAAAGTCTTTTTTCATGGCCCACTTTGGTATTAGATAAATATCTAGTAGACCAACAGTCTACCCCGAATCAGGCAATGTGTCCAATTTTGACGGCCGTTAATAATTTTGGCCGTATTTGCAGAATTATCAAAATTTTTGGCAAAAAATCAAATATATTGTTGACAGCACCAAAATTTTTGTGTATAGTGCGCACATATTTGACAGAGAGTATACCCAAAGGGCTTCAAAAACCCTTTGGGTCTGAGAAAAAGGAACCCATGCGTAAACTTCTGGAACAGTGCCCGGCCTGCGCGGGCGAACTGATTGTGACCCAACAAACCTGCGTGCAATGCGGCACCAGCGTCATTGGCGAATTTCAGCCGACTATTTTTTCTCGGTTGTCGCCGGAAAACCTGGCTTTCCTGGAAGTTTTTATCAAAAACAAAGGGAATGTGAAGGAAATGGAGCGCGAATTGGGCGAGTCGTATTGGGCCATTCGCAACCGGATCAATGAGATTATTGAGCAGTTGGGGCTGGAAAAGAAAAACGTGGAACCGGCTGAGGCCCAGGCCAATATGGCTGCACAGCGCCAGGAGATTTTGGCCCGGCTAGATCGGGGGGAGATTGATGTGAACACGGCGGCAGATCTGCTGCGGGCGATTAAGCCGGGATAGGGCGGTAATCGGTTATCGGTAATCGGTTATCGGTGGTTGTAAATTCTCGTTTTATTGGCAAGTTAATATGGGCAGGCAACGGCCGTCGCGTCGCTGCTGCCCCCTGCAAGGAGAAAACAAATGAACGATGAACGTAAAATGATTTTGACCATGCTGGCCGAAGGGAAAATCAATTCTGACGAAGCCGCGGCCTTGTTAGATGCGCTGGCTGTCAGTGAAGGGGCGGCGGTTACGGCCGTGCCCGGTATGCCGGGCATTCCCCCCATACCGCCTATCCCTCCCATGCCGCGGATGCCGCGGATGCCGCGGATGCCATCACCACCGCTGCGTTCGGGACACGGCCGTCACCCCCATGTTAATGACGCCTATGCCCATGGTATGGCTGCGGTGGGGCTGGGGGATTTGAGTGATGAAGAACTGTACCAATTACAAATCCACCACGTTTCGCCGGATTATGTGCGGCAGCTGCGTGAACTGGGTTTTACCGATCTCACCGCAGATGACCTGGTGCAACTGAACATCCATCATGTGCGCCCGGAGTACGTGCAGGCAATACGAGAACTGGGTGTAGATTTTAACGTGGATGATCTGGTGCAGTTGGGCATTCACCATGTGCGCCCCGAACTGGTGCGCGAAATGCAGGAATTGGGGTTGACCGATCTGACGGTGGATGATGTGGTGCAGTTGGGCATCCACAACATCCGCCCAGAGATGGTACATGAACTGCGTAAACTGGGATTCAAGGAATACAGCGTAGACCAGATTGTGCAGTTGGGCATTCATGGGGTACGGCCGTCTTTCATCCAACACCTGCACCAGATGGGCTACACTGATCTGAGCCTGGACGATATTGTTACCTTTAGTATTCACAATGTGACCGCCGAATTCATCAAGGAGATGCGCGGTTTTGGCTTTAAGGGATTGGATGCCGATACGCTGGTGGAGATGCGTATTCACAATGTCACGCCCGATTTTGCGGCGGCGATTCAAGCGCTCTTGCCCGACGTGACGCCGGAACAGTTGGTGGAGATGCGCATTCACGGCCTTTCCGCCAAACGCGCTGCCAAAGCCAGAGAGACATTGGGTGATAATTTCTCGGCCGAACAACTGATTGCCTGGCAAATACACGGTGAAATGGTCTGGTAAGTAATCGTTTTGGAGTATATTTGGAGTGGAGGCTTTAGCCAGAACCGTTCTGGCTAAAGCCTCCACTCCGCTTTGCTATTTTCCCTCCTGGTATTACAATGAAGTCATAAAAGTTGTTCGTTGTCTTTTGCCCGTATCTGGTGGCAAAGACACTACCAGGAGGAAACCCCATGCTTGTCATTATCAGCGATTTGCATTTAACGGATGGCACCACCGGCACGACGATTGGCCCCGGGGCGTTTGAAGATTTTCGCGTCCGGCTGCAAGAGTTGGCTTGTGATGCTTCTTACCAACCAGACGGGCAGTATAAACCAATCAAAAGTCTTGATCTCTTGTTGTTAGGAGATATCTTTGACATTATTCGTTCCACCAAATGGACTGACCAGAAAAAGGGGCAAACGGGTTATGTACGGCCGTGGCACGATCCCCAAAGCGCCCTCTTCATCAACAAAATCCGCGACATCACCCAGGCAATTCTGGATCATAATACCCTGGCTTTCCAGTTGTTGAAGGGGTTGGGCAGCGACCATCCCATCACCATACCGGACCCGGACGACGGCCGTAAACGAGTTCCCGTTCACACCAACATCTATTACCTCATTGGCAACCACGACTGGTTTTTTCACTTGCCCGGCGCGGAATATGAAGCCATACGGCAGCAGGTGACGCAGACGTTGGGGTTGGCGAACCCTGCCGGGCCGTTTCCCCATGACCCGGTGCAATCCCCCTGGCTGATGAACATCTACAAAGCACATGGCGTTTTTGCCCGTCACGGTGATATTTTTGACCCCTTCAACTACGAAGCCAAACAGGGACGCAATGCGGCTACGTTGGGTGATGCTTTTGTGGTGGAGTTGATCAACCTGTTTCCCCAGGAAGTGCGCGCCCGCATGGGAAATGAGCTGCCCGTGGAATTACTGGATAATCTGAATGAACTGGCGAATGTACGGCCGTCACTGCTCGTCCCCGTCTGGATTGATACCGTGTTGCAAAACATGAAGCTGCCCAAAGCGCAGGTAAACCGGGTGAAAGCGATCTGGGATGAACTGGCCAATGCCTTTCTGAAGCTGGATTTTGTACGGTCGAAGGATACGATACGGCCGTTTGACGCCGTAGATGTACTGGAAATTGTCCTCAAGTTATATGACAATGTTTCGCTGGGCACAGCCTCTAAAGTGATCCGCTTTATTGAAGATAAGTTGTGGGGTGGCGAATCTTCATTTGCTCGCCATGCGCTCAATGAGCCAGCCTTCAAAGAGCGGTGGGCGCGCCACATCATCTATGGACATACCCACCATTATGAAATTGTGCCGCTGGACAAGGTCTATGATGGGTACGACTCATTCGACCAGATTTACTACAACTCCGGCACCTGGCATGCCGCGCATGAATTAGCCCGCGCCCGTGAAGACCGCTTTGTTTTTTTCAAGGTGATGACCTTTTTGGCCTTTTTCAAGCCAAATGAACGGAAGGGACGGCCGTTTGAAACCTGGATGGGCACTTTGGGGGAGAAACGGTAACCGGTTATGCACCGATTAACGGCTACGGTTGCGGCAGCGTCCACAGCACATGTCCATCCGGTGTGCGGAACAGAAATGTGCGGCTAAACGGCCTTTGCTTAATCATCTTAATTTACCTCCAATTCGAAATGTAATTTATGTTTCCATCATAATTGCACGCTCCTGACAACCCTATGTCAGTAGTTTGATGCAATTTGTTGTTTTTAGCGCGAAATGGATTACTATTCGCGCGCATTATCAATTGATTGATTTTACGGCCGTAACCGGCCCAAACCACTGGAGGACATATGTCTGACGAAAATAGTTTTGACTACCCATTAAATAGCCTGATGCCACTCAAGCTAAACCGGGCACACCGGTTCGCGCTGGCCTTGCAACGTCTGATCAACCTGCAAGAGTACAACCCCATGGGAGGTGACTGCGATGGCTGACGTCTCTTACCGTTCCATAACCCACTGGACAGCGCCCCAACTGTCCGCCCGCCCGGTAGATGACAAGGGAGGTTATGGCGTATTTGCCAATGCTCCCATTGCCGCCGGTGACGTGGTAGCAACCTGGGGTGGTGAAATTGTAACCGGGGAGCAATTAGCCCACTATCCGGCATTCATCCAAACCCACACTCTGCAAATTGAAGAAAACCTGTTCATCAAGCCGTTAGATGGCGTTCCATCTGAACCGGCCGACTTTATTAACCATTCCTGTAACCCTAATTTGGGGCTGAGCGGACAAATCACGCTGGTTGCGCTGCGCCCCATTAGCCCAGGCGAAGAGCTCTGTTTTGACTACGCCATGAGTGATGGCTCACCCTATGACGAGTTCGACTGTGCCTGCGGATCGCCCCACTGCCGGGGCCGGGTAACCGGCAATGACTGGCAGTTGCCCTCTTTGCAAGAACGGTATGCGGGCCATTTCTCGCCCTACCTGCAAAGGCGCATTGACCGGTGGCGACAAGAGCAGTTCGCTGCAAGTCGGCCGGCCGTAAACGGCCGTGCCTCCACCACCCACATTCAGTCATAAACCACATTATTTTTGCAGCCGGCCTTACCCCCTGGCTGTTTTGTGTTGCCGCCTGCAAACAGCGGTAGCCCTTTATTTTCTGTGTGTTGTCGGGCGATTTTGCAAAATCACCCGACGAAAAATAAGGAGACAAAAAGATGGAAAAACGATTCACACACTGGGTATCACCCAAGTTAGAAGCACGGCCCAACGCGGCCAAAGGATTATGGGGACTTTATGCCAACACCTTTATCGCCAAAGGCGAACTGGTTGTATGCTGGGGTGGCGACGTGGTAACGGGCGCGCAGTTAGCCCAACTTCCTCACCGCGAACAGGACCACAGCATCCAGATTGAGGATGACCTATACCAGGTACCCGTCCGCGAACCGGAGCCGGGTGACTACGCCAACCATTCCTGCGAGCCAAACGCCGGCCTCAGCAGTTCCATCACCCTGATCACGCTGCGCGACATCTGGCCGGGTGAAGAGGTGTGCTTCGATTATGCCATGAGTGACAGCACCCCGTATTGTGAATTTACCTGCGGCTGCGGCGCCGTCTCCTGCCGGGGACAAATTACGGGTACTGATTGGATGCTGCCAGAACTACAAGCCCGGTACGACGGTTACTTCTCCCCTTATTTGCAGCGCCGTATTGACCGGATGCGCCTGGAGCGCATGAGCCAGATGGCTGAAGTAGAGGTGGAGGTACGGCACACGGCCGTGCACCGCTAATTGATAACTACGAACCCTAAGGGTTTCACCAAACCCTTAGGGTCTTTCCCTCATTTCCCCATTCCCCTATTCCGCTATCCACCACTCGCCGTTAGGGGAGAAGTTTGCTAAACTAGCCAGTTGATGGCGCAACGGCCGTCCGATTCACACAAGCACTTTCCCACTTGGGCTAAAAGAAATAAGTTGCTGGCTGCTGGTGACTTGTACAAGTCACCAGCAACTAGCATTCAGGAGATTGAATGGACAAAACAACGTTACTCGAATGGTACCGCCAGATGGTACTCATTCGCCGCTTTGAAGAACGCAGCGATGAACTGTACCAGCTTGAAGGCAAAATCAAAGGCTTCCTGCACCTGTACATCGGTCAGGAAGCCGTGGCCGTAGGCACTATTGCCGCCCGCGACCCGGAACGCGACCACCTGATTACCGCCTACCGCGACCACGGCCATGCCCTGGCCGTTGGCCTGGAACCAGGCCCCGTTATCGCTGAATTGATGGGTAAGGCCACCGGGGTTGTCGGCGGGCGTGGCGGCTCCATGCACTTGGCCAGCAAAGAAAGGAAGTTTTGGGGCGGTTATGGCATTGTCGGGGCGCACCTGACGCTGGGTACAGGCATGGCCCTGGCCGAACAGTATAAAGGTACAGGCGGCGTCTGCCTCTGTTACTTTGGCGACGGGGCCACGAATATTGGTTATTTTCATGAATCGTTGAATATGGCCGGGGTGTGGGGGCTGCCCATTGTCTTCATTTGTGAGAACAACAAATATGGCATGGGCACGGCCGTAGACCGCGCCTCCGCCAATCCCAACCTGGCCGACAAAGCCAAAGCCTACAACATTCCCGCGAAAAAAATTGACGGCATGAACATCATGGAGGTGTACAAAGCCACCCAAAAAGCGATTGATACCTGCCGTAAAGGCAAAGGGCCACAATTCCTGGAGATGGTCACCTACCGCTACGAAGGCCACTCCATTGGCGACCGCACCCGTTACCGCCCCGCCGGTGAACTGGACAAATGGCGCGACGAAAAAGACCCCATTGCCACCCTGCAAAAAGTGCTGCTAGAAGAATATGAAGCCAGCGAAGCCGAACTGGTCGCCATTGACGACGCGGTGATGAAAGAAATGGATGAAGCCGTCACTTTCGCCAATGAATCGCCTCTGCCTGCACCGGAAACACTTTTTGACCACATCTACCCGACATAACTCGTTCGTAGTAGGCGATTTATCGCCACCTGAAGGCGATAAATCGCCTACTACGAACCTTTAGGAACTAACAATGGCACGACTAACACTACGAGAAGCAATCACCGAAGCGCTGCGCGAAGAGATGCACCGCGACGAAAACGTTTTTATCATGGGCGAAGAAGTGGGCGCGTGGGGCGGCACTTACGCCGTCACTAAAGGCTTTCTTGAAGAATTTGGCGAACGGCGTGTGCGCGACACCCCCATTTCCGAAATGGTCATTGCCGGCGCGGCCGTGGGCGCAGCAATGGCGGGCACAAGGCCCGTCGCTGAATTTATGACCATCAACTTCGCCTTTGTCGCTTTTGACGCCATCGTCAACCATGCGGCCAAAGTGAGTTATATGTTCAATGGGCAGTTCGACTGTCCGGTGGTTTTCCGCGCTCCTGGCGGCGGCGGCAAACAGTTGGGGGCCACACACAGCCACACGCCGGACGTGATTTTTGCCCATTTCCCTGGCCTGAAAGTGGTCTGCCCGGCCACACCGTATGACGCCAAAGGGCTGCTCAAAGCAGCCATCCGTGACAACGGCCCGGTGCTGTTCATTGAGCCGGTGCCATTGTACACCAGCCCCAAAGTGCGCGGTGATGTGCCCGACGAGGATTACATTGTGCCCATCGGCGAAGCTGACATCAAGCGCAAAGGCAAAGATGTGACCATTATCACCTATGGCGAAGGACTGCATGTCTCCCTGGACGCGGCCGAGATGCTGGCGAAAGAAGGAGTGGAAGCAGAGGTGGTCGATCTGCGCACCTTACAGCCGTTGGATATGTCGCTGGCGCTGGCCTCGTTCAAAAAGACCTTTAAGGCGGTGGTGGTGGAATTTGGACACCAGACCTACGGCATTGGCGCGGAGATTGTGGCCCAGTTGCAGGAGCAGGCATTTGACTACCTGGACGCGCCCATCAAACGGGTGGCGCAGTACGACGTGCCTGCCCCCTACTCCGGCGAATTAGAAAAAATGGCCCTGCCCGACGCACAGAAAGTGGTCACGGCCGTGAAAGAAATACTATAAAGTGTCAGGTATCACGTATCATGCATCACGTGATGCGTGATACGTGATGCGTGATGCAGGAGACAGTTACATGGCGGAATTTATCCTCATGCCCACGTTGGGCTTTGATATGGAAGAAGGCACGATGGGTAGCTGGCTGAAAAATGTGGGCGACCCGGTGCATAAGGGGGATGTGCTGGCCGAAATTGAGTCAGACAAAGTGACCCAGGAATTGCAAGCCCGCGCCGAGGGAGTGCTGCTGGCTATTTTTCGGGAGACGGGTGACCAGGTGCCGGTGGGGGCCAAATTAGGCATCATTGGCGCAGAAGGGGAAGATGTGAGCAGTATGATGGCCGAAGCGGGCGGCAAGAACGGAGCGGCGGCCAAACCGGCCGCGACGGCTACAGAAGCTGCGCCCGCGCCGGAACCGGAAGCGGCGAAACCAGAAGAAAAACCGGCCATGCCAGCCGCTGCCCCGGCGGTGAGCGGCGAGTTTCCCGGCGGCGTTAAAGCCACGCCGGTAGCCCGCCGGGTGGCGGAAGAACATGGCGTGGATTTGGCGCAGGTGGGCGGGACGGGGCCAGACGGCCGTATCCGCAAAAACGACGTAGAATCCTTCATCGCACAACCGAAGCCCGCTGCTACACCTACTGCTGCGCCAACGCCGACGGCCGTGCCCACACCTGTGGCCGCTGGCCCAGATTCCGAAGAAATCCCGCTCACCCGGATGCGCAGCGCCATTGCCCGCCGCATGACCGAAAGCAAAACGGCCGTGCCCCACTTCTATGTCACCAGCGAAATTGACATGGAACCGGCGCTGAAACTGCGCAAACAAATCAACGAAGCGCTCGACCCGGACAACAAAGTGACAGTCAATGACCTGATTGTCAAAGCGGCGGCGCTGGCCTTGCGCGAGTTTCCCAACCTCAACGCCAGCTTTGGCGGTGATAAACTCATCCGGCATAACCGGGTGCATGTGGGTTCGGCCGTAGCCGTGGAAGGTGGCCTGCTCACCGTCGTCCAGAAAGACACCGACGTATCCAGCATCTCCAAGATCGCCCGCGACCACAAAGAGATGTTTGGCCGCGCCCGCGAAGGCAAAGTGCGCCCCGAAGATGTGGAAGGGGCCACCTTTACCGTCAGCAACCTGGGGCCGTGGGATGTGGAAAACTTCGTGGCCATCATCAACCCGCCCCATGCCGGTATCCTGGCAGTGGGGTCGGCGCGACAGGTGCCGGTGGTGGTGAATGGTGAACTGGCGATAGGCACGCGCATGAAAGTGACCCTCTCGGCCGACCACCGCGTCACCGATGGTGCGGAAGCAGCCCAGTTTATGCAAGCCTTCAAAGCCATCCTGGAGAATGCCCTACGTTTATTGTTGTGATTTTGAACAGGTGTGGCGGCGGATGCCGTCACACCTGTCTTGTTTGCCACTTTTCCCCCTTTGCGCGTACAATGCGGGTGAGGTATGAGCATGATTGAAGATGAGCCGGCTGTCCCCCCCCCAACCGAAATTTTGTGTAACCAATGCACGGCCGTATTGCCCGTTGAACAAGGCGCGCTCACGGCCGTGTGTGAATTCTGTGGCGCTACCAATGCTGTAGACAAAAGCCAGGCAGTGCTGCATTTTGTGGTGCGTGATACCCTGCGCGACGCCGATGCCGCCGCTGCCCTACGCCGCTGGATGGGCGGTAATGAAACGGTGAAAAACCTGGACGCCAAAGCCACCATCAAACCACCTGCCTTCCAACTTTGGCCGCTGTGGCTGGTGCGCGCCGATGTGAAGGGGGCCGAGAAGGTGATCATCAAACCGGCAGCGGCCGTTTCTGTGCTGGATACGACCCGTATCACCATTCCCGCCTCTGACCTGGAACCATATGCGGGCAGCGCCTACGCCCTGGAGCCGACCGTGCCCCTCAACGCCGTCAAACGCTGGCTGGCGGCTGACCAGCAAATCAGCGAGGGCATGATTAAAGAAATGGCGTTGGTGCATTTACCGGTGTATGTGTTTGAGTATAGTTTTGAGGGACGGCCGTACACGGCCGTGGTTGAAGCTGCCGCCGGTCGTGTGTTTGCCGATATTTTCCCCTCCAAACAAGAAGTTCCTTATCAAACGGTGGCCGCTGTGGGCTGCCTGCTTTACTTTTGCGCCGCCCTCATTCCCGCCGCCGGTTTTATCTCTGGCGATCTGGTTGGCCTGGGAGCCGGTGTTGTGGTTTACCTGATCGCGGCCCTGGTAATGGCCGTGCCCATGTTTGCCGTCGCCAGTTATATTTCCCACAAGATTTAGCAGATGAGTGAGCTGCGCAATCCCCATGACCGCTTCTTCAAAGAAACATTTTCACGCATTGAGGTAGCCAGAGATTTTTTTGCCAACTACCTGCCGGAAGAGGTGACGGCCGTTCTCGATCTGGACACCCTGGAACTTCAACCTGGCAGTTTCATTGACCCTGAATTGCAGGAACAATTTGCCGATTTGCTCTACCGGGTGGAATTGGTAGACGGCCGTGTTGCCTACCTCTACTTGCTGCTAGAACACAAAAGCCATCCTGACCCTCTGACCCCTTTCCAGGCGCTGCGATATGAGATGCGCATCTGGGAACGCGATGTGCGCGCCGGAGAAGGGTTGCGGCCCATTGTGCCGGTGGTGGTTTACCATGGTCAGGAAAAGTGGCGGGTGGCTACCGATTTTGCCGGATTATTTGATGGGCCAGAGGCGTTACGGCGCTATTGGCCCACCTTTCAATATGACTTGCATGACCTGTCGGCTTTAAGTGATGAGGAAGTGCAAGGGGCAGCCCAGTTACAAATTGGCCTGTTGATACTGAAATACATCTTTGATCCGGCGCTGCGCGGGCGATTAGTTGATATATTCAACTTATTCCATGACCTGGCAGAAACAAAAAGCGCGTTGGAATACCTGGGTACTGTGTTGTATTATGTAGGCATGGCAAGTAAGCATTTATCCCGTGAGGATATTGTGGTGGCCGTAAGGCATACGCTAGAAGCGAAAGGAAATGAAGTTATGCAAACAGCAGCCGAACAATGGATTGCCGAAGGATTTGATAAAGGTGTTAAGCAAGGCATTGAGCATGGCCGGATGTTGATGTTGCAGGAAGATATTCTGGACTTGCTGTATGCGCGGTTTGAGTTGGCTTCTGAGGAGGTGGCGGCGCGGGTCACGGCCGTGACCGACATACCCACGTTGCGCCAACTGCTGCGCCAGGCAGCTACTATGGAAACAGCCAATGCTTTTACGGAACTCCTGGTTGATTTACCCTGAGCTAACAAACTATGGACAAAACGCAAGGTCTCACCTGCCCCGAATGTAGTGGTATCGTTCCCGTCAAAGAAGGCGAACGCCTGGTTAACTGTCCCTACTGCGGCCTGCACTCGCTCATCCAGGGTGAACAGGGCACACGCCGCTGGCAGGTCAACCGCCGTGTGGAGCGGGACAAGGCGCGCCAGCTTGTGGGCGGTTTCTTCTCCGGCATGAAAAAAGCGCGTGACCTCAAAAAGGAAGCGCAAATAGAGGATATGTTCCTGGTGTATCTGCCCTATTGGCGGGTGCGGGCGGATGTAGCCGGCTGGTTGTTCGGCCGGGTACGCAAAGATAAGGATGAAACCAAGCCGGTCGAAGTCGCGGTATTTGAGGAGATGGTGTGGACAGACGCCGCTCTGGATGTGTCTGAATATGGCGTGCATCAGGTGGGCATTGCCCAGAATCAGCTAGACCCATATCAGAAGCAAGATTTACATGCGGAAGCGATTGTATTTGAGCCGACCGAATCACACAGCGACGCTTTAGACGAGGCCCACGACCATTTCATCTATCGCGGCCGTAGCAAACAACGGCTGGACAGCACCTATTTTGAGAAGTTCCACTTTTTACATGAGCAGTTAGGCATTGTCTATTACCCGTTGTGGGTGGCCCGCTACCGCTACCACCAGCGCCATTATCAGGTGGTGGTAGATGGGCTGAACGATGAAGTACTCTATGGCAAAGCGCCGGGCAACATTTTTTATCGGGCAGGGGCGTTAGTGGTCGGTTTGGCCGCCGGTAATTTTGTGCTGGTGAATGGCACCATCCTGGCAGCGATGGCGATCAGTGATAGCAGTGATGATGACGGTCTGGCGCTGCTCTTGCTGCCCATTGTACTGGGCATTGGCCTGATTGTCGCCGGGTATCGTTCGTTCCGCTACGGTGAAGAGGTGGAACAGGTTCACGGCAAGGTTAAAAAAGCGATTGGCAGCAAAGGGGGGTCTGGTGGCTTGATCGGCAATATGTTTGGCGGCGGTAATGTGGATATGGGTGGCCTGATGAAGACCGGCATGAATTTGCTGGACGAAATGTCGAAAGCCAATAAGCGGTAATCCGTCATCCGTCATTCGTAAACCGTTGGCCGTAAACAGACCACGGATTACGCATCACGGATTACGCATCACGGATTACGCATCACGGATGTTATGAAACTACTCCCCTTACGATGTCCCCAATGTAATCAGAAGCTAGAGCCACACCATAATGATGTGGTGGTGGTGGTTTGTACACAATGTTTCACGGCCGTGACCCTGCACCAAACCGGCCTGCAACCCATAGACGTACACTATGCCGCCCCCGGTAATGAGCGGGTGGATGCCTGGCTGCCGGTCTGGTTGTTTCACGGCCGTGTGCAACTGCACCAGCGCCAATCCCAGGGCAGCAGCAAAGGGGCCGATAAAGACGCCGCCGAACTATGGCAGCGTGTGCAGCGCCTCTACGCCCCCGCCTGGCAGCAGCCAGCGCGGCAGGCACGGGAACTGGGCAGTAAACTGGTGCAGGCCCAACCCATCTTCCAGACCATCCCCCGCCCGGATGGTGCCTTCCTGGCCGAAACCATTATCACCCCCGAAGATGGCCTCAAGCTGCTGGACTTCATCGTCCTGACCATTGAAGCCGAGCGCAAAGATATGCTGCGCGACATCAAATTTAATATCGAAGCAGGCACGCCCGCGCTGTGGGCTATTCCCGCCCAGAAGAAAGGGGATAGCTGGCAGTTGGCTGCCCGCGTGTAATCAGTAGTCCGTAATCGGTGATCCGTAATCCGTGAGCCGACGGTTCACGAATTACGGATCACGATTTACGCAACAGGAGCACTTATGGACAAGACCATTATTTCCACAGATAAAGCGCCCGGCGCGATAGGGCCATATTCCCAGGCAGTACGTACCGGTAATTTGTTGTTCACAGCCGGGCAGGTAGGGCTGGATCCGGTCACCGGTAATCTGGTCGAGGGGGGCGTGCAGGCGCAGACAGAACAGGCGATGAGAAATTTGCAGGCTGTGTTGGCAGCGGCAGGGGCCACTTTTGCCAACGTGGTGAAGACAACGGTCTTTCTGTCCGATATGGCCGATTTTGTGGCGATGAACGAGGTATACGGCCGTTACGTCACCCCTAATCCGCCCGCCCGTTCCACCTTTCAAGTAGCCGCCCTGCCGCGTGGGGCGCGGGTGGAGATTGAGATGATAGCTGTGGTGGAAGCGTAATTAGGTCATTGCGTAATTACGCAATACCCAACTACCTCTCTTTATGGAAACCATCCTTGTCGTAGACGACGAAGCCAATATCCGCGACCTGGCCCGGTTGTATCTGGAGAAGGATGGGTACCGGGTGGTCACGGCCGTAAACGGCCAACAGGCCCTTGACCTTCTCCAACAAAATCCACCCACCCTTATGGTGCTAGACTTGATGCTACCTGGCATTGATGGTTGGGAAGTGTGCCGCCAGGTACGCGCCGCCAATAACCATCTGCCTATCCTCATGCTCACCGCCCGCAATGATGACATTGACAAGATCATCGGTCTGGAAATGGGCGCCGATGATTATCTCACCAAACCCTTTAACCCGCGCGAATTGGTCGCCCGTGTTCACGCCATCCTACGCCGGGCCGGGCCAGCTTCCGCCGGCGCCAAAGCCGATCTGGTGCGGCAGTTGGGCGGCGTCATTGTAGACCCCACCGCCCGCGAAGTGACCGTTAACGGCCAAAGAATGCCCCTTCGCGCCAAAGAGTTTGATCTGCTCCTCACCCTCATGGACCATGTCAACATCGTACTCTCGCGTGACCAGTTGCTTGATCTGGTGTGGGGTTACGAGTTTTATGGGCAAACCCGTACTGTAGATGTGCATATTGCCCATTTGCGAGACCACCTGAGCGGCAGCCACCTCACCATTGAAACAGTGTGGGGGATGGGGTACAAACTGATGGCTGGAGATTAGTTGCTGCCAGACATCCGATTTTTATTAAAAAATCGGATGTCTTAAGTCCTTTGCCTTGAAAGAATCTCTTTTCTACAGCCGCCGCTCTATCCGGCGTTACCGCCCCGATGCCATCCCGCCTGACCTGATTGAAACGCTCCTGACGGCTGCCATCTACGCCCCCTCAGCGCACAACCGCCAACCCTGGCGGTTTGTGGTGATGACCGCCCCGGAAACAAAACAACGGTTAGCAACCGCAATGGGCCAAAAACTGCAAGCCGATCTGAAAAGCGACAACGTACCGGATAATGTCATTGCCCAAGATGTAGCCCGTTCCTATGACCGGATTACAAAGGTGCCGTTGCTCATCCTGCTCTGCCTGACAATGGCAGATATGGACCACTACGCCGACCCGGCGCGCCAGCAGCATGAATGGCTGATGGCGGCGCAGAGCACGGCGATGGCCGGGCAAAATTTACTGTTGGCGGCTCACGAAGCCGGGCTGGGCGCTTGTTGGCTGTGCGCGCCGCTCTTTTGCCCGGAAGTTGTACAGCAAACGCTTGATTTGCCTGGCGATTGGCAGCCGCAGGCGTTGATCACAGTTGGATATCCGGCGGAAATAAAAACTAAAACGCGCCACCCCCTGTCCACTCGTGTCCTCTATCGGTGAATTTGCCTGATAAACGGCCGTGAATGTTGGCTAATTTGTTGTACGGCCGTGTCCTTTTTGTTATTATTCGGGCTATTCATTGTATTTATTGGATAAATACAATGAATAAGGTGCAATATGCTGCTCACCGAATTGGATTCTGACTTTTTACAATATCTGGTGACTCGCCAACTGGCCCTGGGTGATAGGCTGCCCCCATTAAACGAGATCAGTGACGAACTGGGCATCAGCGTGGGTAAGCTGCGCGAACAACTGGAAGTGGCCCGCAGTTTGGGTTTTGTTTCGGTGCGGCCGCGGGTGGGCATTCAGCGCGAGCCGTTCAATTTTGCTCCGGCCGTACTGAAAAGTGTGTTGTTTGGCCTGGGCAGCGGTGAGGCCAGCTTTGCCCAATTTGCCGGGCTGCGCCGGGCCGTGGAGGACGCCTACTGGCATGAGGCCGTCGGCCAGTTAACGGCCGAAGACAAAATGCAACTGCAAGAGATTGTGGCCCGCGCTCACGAAAAGCTGTATGGCGATCCGGTGCATGTGCCCAATGGCGAACACCGCCAGCTTCATTTGCTCATGTTTAGCCGCGTAAACAATCCTTTTGTCACCGGGCTGTTGGCGGCGTATTGGGATGCCTATGAGGCCAGCGAGCTAACGCGCTATGCCCGTTATGAGTATTGGTTGGAAGTATGGCAGTATCATGCACGCATTGTGGCGGCGTTGGCGGCTGGCGATTTTGAGCAGGGACGCCAACTGCTGCGGGAACATTACAATTTACTGCCGATGGTTTGAAAGGAGATTGGAGACGAGAGATTAAATCTCCCAATCTCTCGTCTCCAATCTTTTCTTTTGGAGGTTTATATGAGCTTAGAACAGGAATTAAAAATCGAACAGGTGACACATCTGGATTTGACCGGATTTTGCATGGTAACGTCAGGCACGGCCGTGCAGGATGCCCTGACTCAGATGCGCCACAAAAATGTGAATGTGTGTATGGTGACTGCCGGTGAGCAGCTTGCCGGTATTTTTACTGATCGCGATGTATTAGGCCGGGTGGCCTCCCATCCCGAACTATTGGTGCAGCCCATTGATGCGGTGATGACCCCCGATCCGATTACCATCGGCCCAGAGACATCGGCGGCAGCGGCCTTGTGGCTGATGGACGCCAAAGGGATTCGGAATTTGCCGGTGGTGGATGAAGACGGCCGTGTCCTGGGCGCCATGACCCATCAGGCCGTTATTCGTTACCTGGCCGCCCGTTACCCCATTGAAGTGCAAAACCGCCCACCCCATCCCGAACAATTCCCACGCAAGCCGGAGGGGGGGGATTGACTGTAACCCGTAATCCGTAATCCGTAACCCGTAATCCGTAACTCGTAATCCGTCACGGATTACGATACAAGGATTACGGATGACGAAATAAAGGAGTCTCTTATGAGCGAATTAACCACACCACAAGAATTAGAGTTTGAAGAACTTGAATCCGTTGTCATCCGTTTTGCCGGGGATTCGGGCGATGGGATGCAGCTAACCGGCACCCAATTTACCAACACCTCGGCCGTTTTTGGCAACGACATCAGCACAATGCCAGACTTTCCCGCCGAAATTCGCGCCCCGGCCGGCACATTGGCCGGTGTCAGTGGCTTTCAGATAAACATCTCCGAGCACGATATTCTAACGCCGGGTGATGCGCCACAAGTCTTGGTAGCCATGAATCCGGCGGCTCTCAAAGCGTGTTTACCGGAACTGGAACACGGCGGCGCCATCATTGTGAACACCGATGCCTTCACCAGCGCCAACCTGAAAAAAGCGGGCTATGAAGAAAATCCGCTGGAAAACGATTCCCTCAAAAATTATCAGGTGATTCGTATTCCGTTAACCAATCTTAACCGTGAGGCGCTCAAAGATATTGAGGGTATTGGCAACAAAGAAAAGGACCGCGCCCAAAACTTTTTTGCTCTGGGCATTGCCTTCTGGATGTTTGACCGGCCCATGGAGACGACCCTCGATTGGCTAAAGAAGAAATTCGCCAAACGACCGGAAATTTATGAAGCCAACAGCCGGGCGCTGCAAGCCGGTTATTTCTTTGGCGATACGACGCGCGCCTTTCAACATCGGTATCGCATTCGGCCGGCGACGCTGCCGCCGGGCACGTATCGCAAGGTAACGGGCAATGAAGCGGTGGCTATGGGCCTGGTAACGGCCGCCAAGAAGATGGGCAAACCGCTGTTTTATGGCACTTATCCCATTACTCCAGCCAGCGACATTTTGCATGCGTTAGCGCCGCTGCGCCATTTTGACGTGCGCACGTTCCAGGCGGAGGATGAAATCGCGGCGATGGGGTCGGTGATTGGCGCGGCGTTTGGCGGGGCGCTGGCTGTTACCGGCACCAGCGGCCCCGGCGTGGCCTTGAAAAGCGAGGCGATGAACCTGGCCATTATGCTGGAACTGCCGATGGTGATTGTGAATGTGCAGCGTGGCGGCCCCAGTACCGGGCTGCCCACCAAGACGGAGCAGGCTGATTTGCTGCAAGCGATGTTTGGCCGCAATGGCGAAAGCCCGATTGTGGTGCTGGCGCCGCAAAGTCCGGCGGACTGCTTTGATATGTCTTTTGAGGCGGCGCGGCTGGCAGTGCGCAGTATGTCGCCTGTGATTTTGTTGTCGGATGGTTTCCTGGCGAATAGCTCGGAGCCATGGCAGATTCCTGACCCGGAAACAATTCCGGCGATCCCGGTGCAGCACCCACACGGCCGTACCCATGCCAACGGTGACGCCCCCTATCTGCCGTATGAGCGTGACCCGGAAACGGGCGGACGGCCGTGGGCCATTCCCGGTACGCCTGGTCTGGAACATCGCATTGGCGGCCTGAGCAAGGCGCCGGGCACGGGCAACGTCTCGTATGACCCGCAACACACAGAGCAAATGTACTATGAACGCAAAGACAAGATTACCCGGCTGGCCGATGTGATACCGGCGCAGGAGGTGTATGGCCCCAAGTCTGGCGAACTGTTGGTGGTGAGTTGGGGCGGCACATATGGGGCGGTGCGTTCGGCCGTGCAGCGGGCGCATATGGATGGGCATTCAGTGGCCCATGCCCATATGCGCTATTTGAATCCGTTTCCGGCCAACTTGCGAGACCTGCTCAGCCGTTACCGGCGGGTGTTAGTGCCAGAGCTAAACGGTGGGCAACTGGCCTTTTTGTTGCGCGGCCGTTTTGCGCTCAATGTGCAGTCGTACCCGAAGATGCAGGCACGGCCGTTCAAAATCAATGAGGTGTATGGCAAGATTGTGGAGGTAATCGGTAATCGGTGATCGGTTATCGGTAAACAGGAAAAGAACATGACAACTGAAACCATTCCTTTAACCCGGCAAGATTTTGTCTCTAACCAGACGGTGCGCTGGTGCCCTGGTTGTGGCGATTATTCGATTCTGGCGCAGGTGCAGAAGACGATGCCTGAGATTGGCTTTGCCAAAGAGGACATCGTGTTTATCTCTGGGATTGGCTGCTCCAGCCGTTTCCCGTACTACATGAATACGTATGGCATTCACAGCATTCACGGCCGTGCGCCCACACTGGCCTCCGGTTTAGCCATTGCCCGCCCTGATCTGAGCATCTGGGTAGTCACCGGCGACGGCGATGGCCTCTCCATTGGCGGCAATCACATGATTCATGCCATCCGCCGCAATATCAACCTGAACATTTTGCTGTTTAATAACCGCATTTACGGTCTGACCAAGGGGCAGTATTCGCCCACATCCCGGCACGGTATGGTCACGAAATCCTCGCCCATGGGGTCGTTAGAACAGCCGCTCAACCCCATTGCCGTGGCCCTGGCTTCTGAGGCCACCTTTGTGGCCCGTTCCATTGACGCCCATACCCAGCATTTGGGCGAGGTGCTGCTGGAAGCGGCGCACCATGTGGGCACGTCGTTTGTGGAGATTTACCAGAACTGTGTCATCTTCAACCCCAATGAATGGATTGGCCTGGATGATCGCCGTCTGCGGGATGACAATATCCTCTACCTGAAACACGGCGAGCCGATGATTTTTGGCAAGAACCATGACAAGGGTATCCGCCTGAACGGATTTACACCCGAAGTGGTAACGTTGGGCAATGGCGTCAGCGAGGACGATCTGCTGGTTCACGATGAAACTTCAATGCAGTTGGCGTTTATCATTAGCAGCATGGAATTCCCCGCTTTTCCCGCGCCCATGGGCGTTATTCGCCGCGTCCAGAAACAGACCTATACTGAAGGGTTGATGGAGCAGGTGAAGGCGGCCCAGGCCAGGAAGGGCGTAGGTGATTTGTATGAACTGTATACCTCGGCCGACTTGTGGACGGTGACGGAGCGGGAAACGGTGAAAGGGAAACAAACCGGGGCGTTGTCGCTGGAACTGGACGACGAATATATGGATGAATTGGGGCAAAAGCCGGAGGAGACGACGGCCATGCAAGACCAACTGATCACGCCTATTGCATCGTTACAGCCACGCGCACCGGTCTCCATTGACGCCGCCGCTTCCCTGGCCAAGGCGATTCGCCAGATGAATGCCCACCGGGTGGGCTGCCTGCTGGTCACAGACAAGGAGGACCGGCTGATCGGTATTTTCACGGAGAAGGATGTGCTGATGCGGGTAGTAGGGCTGGTGGATGACCTGACGGCCGTGCCTGTGGCCGACTACATGACCCCCAACCCCATTGCGCTGACAACTTCTCTGCCCATTGCTCAGGCGCTGCACGAAATGTCCATGCATGGTTTTCGTCATGTGCCGTTGGTGGATGGTGACGGCCGTCCCGAAGGCATCATCTCCTTCCGCGATGTGGTACGCCACCTGAAACAGAACTTCGATTAGCCACAAAAAAAGGCCAGCTTTGGGAGCAAAGCTGGCCTTTTTATTTCAGGGGGGACAGGATAAGGCTGGATCAAGCGGCACTGCCTGTTCTATCTGGTAAATGATCGGGTCTTGTTGGCGTTCTTCCAGGTGAAAATGTGTCCGCAATATCTCGAAAGGGTCCCATCCAGATTTGCCAGTTTCTTTGATGTAATAGACGGGTATATCTGCCTCGAGCAATTTCTCTACGGTGATTACCAGGCAGGGTTCAAACCATTCAAATTGATACTGTGCAGCAACAGGGTCTGAGGGGGGAATGCGACGATAATTCAAGACGGATTTATGCCCATAATATACCAGGAGATCGTTCATAGGATAGGAGAGAAAAACAGCATTCTTAGGTGCAAAAGCCACCAGTTGTTGTATTCGGCTTACATTGTTTTGATCGCCCTGGTTTCGCACTTGCAAAGCAGCCACTTGCGTTGGAAGGGGAAATAAAAGCAGGCATAACAGAACAGCTCCGGCTGCGTAACGCGCTGCCGTGTTTGGAATTCGCTGACCGATGTTAATGATGACGGCCGCCATGGATACCGCCAGGAAGGGAAATGTAGGGATGAGGAAACGGCTATTGAGATCGGCCGGGGCGAAGGCATAGATGGCGTAGGGGAAAAGGCCACCGCCTACAGCCAGGGCTACTAATACCCCGTACCGTGGACGCATCAAAAGCCAGCCTATTGGCATCAAGATCACTATCAATGGGTAGTTTTCCCACAAAGTCTTACCCATTTCAATGAGGCTGTGCCCACCCACAAATGAGGGGCCAAGGGCATAGCTGAAAGAAAAAGGCGGAAAAGGATACCAGCCATGCGCCGGACTATAACTGGTGAGTGTGGCCCCGCCGTAGTAGTAATGATTAAACAGGGGGATAGCCAAAATGCCCAAACCAATTAAAATGAAAAACAACCAACGATCCCGTTCTTGCCATAAACGTTTGGGCGCGGTTAGTAGTTCAAAGATGCCAGGCACGATGAGAAACGTGATATTGCTGTAGCGGATAAAAAGGCTAAAGACGAATAATAACGCAGCAAGCACCGAAAAGACGAAACGCTTAGAGGAAGGTTTTTGTTGGTATGTCCACAAATAGAGTACAAAGCCGCTCGTTATAAACAGCATGGACGGGACTTCTGACCAGGCTGCCGTGGCAAATTCCCAATAAGTCACGGCAGTAACTACCAACACGGCCGTCCACCAACCACCCCACCCGTGATCTAGCAACAATTTACCCAGGAAAAAGGCAGCACACAGCCCGAACACAGCCAGGAGGGGAACCACATAATGCACGGCCGTTGCCTGCCCTGTAACCGTTAAAAAAGCGGCTAACAGCAAGGCAAAACCTGGAGGAAAGCCCAGATAAAGACGCTGATCCGGGGGGCGCCGAATTTGGAACGCAAACAAGGAAAAATAACCGGGACCGTATTGGTTGTTGCTATCTTCATACGTTAACCCATTCCCCTCCGCCAATCGTTCAGCCGCATACACGTACCCAATGGCATCAGAGATCACCGGTTGCTTCTGGGTTAGCCGAAAAAAGAAAATTCCAGCCAATATAAACCCCGCTAGAGCCAAAACGTAGGGTGCTTTATAATGCCAGGCCGATTTGTCCATATACCGCTGACTCTTGCCTCATTACCTATTGCCCTACCACAAGGGCTCGAGATATCACAGGTAGAAAGGTGCGTTCCGTAGCCACCAGAATAGTCTGGTTGATTGTGTTGTCTACTTCATCCACTTCTGCCACAACCACATACACTTCATGTGTTCCCGGTGGTACATTGGGCCAGAGAACTTGTATCATCTCTGTTCGGCCACAGCCGGCCAACGAGACAGCCTGATCCATGCCAATTTGCGTTCCACCATCTTGGGGATCTCCATCGTAAAAGCGGACAACTGCCGGACCACTGACGGTTGCCAGGTTGCCACTATTGGCGATACGGGCTTTCAACGTCACCGTTACCGCCTCTCCCTGAGAAAAAGCGGGGTCGGAAAAGAGAGCAGCAGGGTAAAACTCAATTTTTTCGGGAATGACGGCCGTATGTTCCCGATAATGCGTGCCCATTGCCGATAGCACCCAACTGCTGCCTGATGGCTGATATAAATAGCCATTATATGGGTCTCCGGCATTGCCGGTGCTGTACCATGACCAGGTTTGCACCAGCCGGTTATTGTCATATGGATAACCCAACGCCGGATCAGTTGCCGTACTCATAAAGTTAAATGTATTGGTCATAAAGGCATTTACCCTGGAAGGGGGAAACCCAAAATCTGCGGGCATGAGCACCCCATATTCAGACACTGTCAGTGGCACATTGCGGTATCCTCTGGCTTTCATCCATTGACGAAAGGCGATAATGCGCTCCTGAAAATGGGTGATGCTGTCATTCTCGTCAATGCTGATAAGCTCCCCATAAGGGGCATCTATTCCTGGCGGAATCTCTGCTCCCCAGCAATTGCCGGGATCATAATCACAACTTACCTCGTTTAAGATGAAGTTGTGAATGCTCCAGCCATCCACCGGCATGGTTGTGCCGTAGCGTTGCAAATAGTTTAGCAGCACCATGTCCAGGTATTGCAGCCGCAGCGGGGTTGGCTGCACGATTGTGCCCGCATAGACACGGGCAGACGGGTCAGCCGCTTTCACTGCCAGGTACAGTTCATGGTACGCTTTGGCGTAGACTTGTGGTTCAATGTCATCTTGCCAGTCACGCCGGTCTGGTTCATTGCCCACCAGCCAGATGGCGCCCGGATTGCCATCGGCAGCTACCTGAATGTTATTATTGCCGGAGCCGAGGGTGTAGCTGTAGCTGTCTGGCCCGGTTTGGGATAGGCGTATGGTGAGTACATATTCGATGCCATTTGGCAGCAGGGGGTTTGCATTAGCGCGGTAGTCCAGATACCAGCCGGCCCGCAGCGCCCCCAGGTTGACCGTGGTGATTGGGTTGATGATGGCGTTTACACCGTATTGACAAAGTAAGTTACTGCCGCTCTGGTTGTTTGCGGCGGTGAGGGGCACGGCCGTATCTGCCACTGCCGGTTTTTGCTGCCACAGAATCATACCCACTAGCAGCAAACAGCTAAAGACGCCCGCTAACAGCCCGGCCCGCTCCCCAAATGAGTTCCTGCTCATTGATTAATCTCCACATAAACTGGCTGTCCGGTGACATGAATGGTGACACGGCCGTCGCCATTAGTATCTGTTACCGTTTGCCCATTCCCGTAAATAATGTCGCGCACAGTAGCCTGCGTTCCCCACAGGTTCAAGATTTTCACGGTGGTTGTATCTACTGGATTTAACCAGGCAACATAGACGATGCGCTGGTGTACATTATCAATAAACCGATAGGCTTCCATATCACTGTGCCCGGTTTGAGCATCGCTCAGGCGATAGTGAAAGTGGGCGGTGCTTAATTGATTGACGGCCGTGCGATAGGCATAATAAGCTGGCTTAAACTGGGGGTTAACGTCATTCGTCACCAGACCATTGTCCGCATAAAAGCCTCCGGGATCGTGCAACATCCACCAAATCATGATCTTAATGTCGGCGGCCATACTTTGCGTAAATAATTCCACCACATAGCGCGCCTGAATCTCTGGGCTGCTAGGGCTGTTAGGTGGGTTGTTACTATGCCAGCCAGCCTCCGTTATGATAATGGGTTTGTCACCCACGCCATAGGTAGTCAGTTTGGCCTGCACTGCCTGCGTTTTTTCCAGTAAACCCGGCCCCTGCGAAGCCCAGTTAAAAGCAAAATGCGGATAGGCATGGAAATTCATCACATCAAAATAGTTGCCGCCGCCTGCCGCCAACACATCATCCAGAAAATTGCGCACAAAAGGCCCGTTTTGGTCTTCAAACCAATCATAGGCAATGCCGCCAAAGACCACCTGGGCCGCCAGGTTAGCCGCTTTTACTGCAGAGTAAGCGGTGGCCAATAGGGAGGCATATTGCTGCCCATAATTGCCCCAGCCCGCCTCAAAGTAATCATCGTTGGCATCTGGCTCGTTGTAAAACTCCCAGTAATTAACGATAGGGGAACCAGGGGCGTCGTTATATCCATCTCCATCATATCGTTCCACTAATGCACCCACAAACTCGGCGAAGTCTGGCAGGCGACCGGGGTAAAGAGGGGCGCGATTTCCAGGCGCGGCCCAATCTGGCGCTGCGTGAATAGTGGCAATTACCTGATAGCCGCCATGCGCGGCGTAGGCAGCGCCCAAAGCCTGATCGGCAGAACTCCAGTTATACTGCGCAGGTGAAACGTCCTGTGGTTCTATACTACGCCAGTTCACTTGCACCCGTATCCAGGAGGTCTGGCTGCTAACCATAGAATCGTAATAGGGGCTGTTTGGCCGGGTATCACTATACATTTGCACCCCAAATAGGGGATGACCCAGCGAAGCGTCATGATTCTTAAACGAGAGGGGCAAATAAACGTTATGTATACCGACCGATTCGGCGCGTACTGCGGGCTGTTGTCCCATTTGAAACAAGAGGAGGATGATTGCCAGAATAAAAGTAAACAAAACACCAGATACCAGTTGATTTTTCATTAAAACTATTTTTCTTCCTTAAGACCGGGGCGAAACAAACGCCAGGTCTTTATAAAAGGGATTGGAGCCAGGTTGTTTCTCGACTCTAATTCCCAAAGGCGTTACGGCCGTAACATCACCGGTAAAAACGAATGATAAAATGACGTGGGTGGACGCCATTCGGCAATCTGGCCCGCACCCCTTTGCGTGATCCAGGCATGTTGATTGGGCGCGACGGCGATGTTGCGTGGTTGACTGTCCGTTGTGGGCAGCGTGGCTGCCCAATAATATGAGCGTTGTCCCTGTGCATTGGTGACAAATTTACCCACGCGGTTTCCTGAGGTTTCCACGTACCAGATGTGGCTGAGGCCGTCTGGGCTGCTGAAGGCCAATCCCGTTGGTTGCCCGCCCGTTGACCATGTATTGACCCACTCCCAGAAACTGAGTGTACCGGGAGCATAAACGCCCACCCAATCTTGTGACGGGGCAGAAATCCAGGTACGGCCGTTGCCAACCACTATATCACCCGGTGGAAACAAAGTTCCACCCGGCCCCGAAATAACGGGGATATTCACAAAATCATTAACATCTACCCGGTATTCACTCACCCGGTTCTGCCCCGGTGCTGTCAGCCAGATGTGGTTGTTATCCAAAACCGCCATGTCCTCCAGTTGTCCGGCAGTTAATTCATAGGGGAATTCTTGAAATTGGGTCGTATTGGGGTTGAAAACAGCCAGTTTGTTGCCAGCGCGTTCTAAAAACCAGACACGGCCGTCCGGCGATAGATCAATTCCGGTAGGCGCGCTGTTGGCGGTGGGAACCGTATATTCCACCATGTTGCCTGTGGATAGCGTCAACCGGCCAATTTTGTTACCCGCATTCTCGGTAAACCAAATGGTGTCATTGCCATCATAAACCAGGTCATAGGGTTCACTGTTGGCGGTGGGTACCGTCCATGTGGTGAAGGTATAGTCAACGGTGCTGGTGACTACCAGATGACCGATGGCATTAACGTCCGGCAGGGTGTACCAGACGCTGGCCGGCGGCCCGGCCGTTTCCACCACAATGTTGAAAGGATGCCCGCTGGGCACCGGGTATTCGTTGATGAAACCTAAATCAGGCAATCCGTTGGCTGTTGGCGGGGCCGCCTCCGTATAACTGCTGAACAATAAGACGGTCAACAAAACGGCCGTAACGACAACCAAAAAGGCTTGTACTCGTTTCATACACGTTCCATCTCCACGGCCGTAACTACCGGGGCCGTTGTGTCGGCTAGCACGGGTAGCGCTGCCTCACCCTTGGCGGCGTATGTCCAGGCGGCGGGCATGGCAATCAGCCCATCCATCTCGTCTGCGCCGCCGGGAACCACCCGGAAGGTGTAAGCCCGCTGGTGGTAGGCATAACAAAAATGAGTCTGGCCATCGTGTACGGCCGTAGTCACTTCATACCGGGCGGGCAGCAGCGGCAGCCGTTCGATGTGGTAACGCACCACTCCCGGCCCATGCAGCCGCCCCAAATCTAACCCGGCCAATTTGGTATTGGGGCCATTCACATGCACACCATCCTGCCGGAAAATCGCCAGCCCAAATTCCGGGTTATCCACCGGCTTGTGAGCCACGTATTGCATTTCAATGGTCATCGGTTCACCGGTGAGGAAAATATGGGTTTCCTCACCCTGCGCATCCAGGAAACGCACGGCCGTAATGTCTACGCCAGATGAATCCCGATTGGCGGCAACGGCCGTGCTGCCCGCCGCCGACTCTTGTTCATACGCATAGGCCTGATACTCCGCCGCCACATCTTCCACCGTACCCAATGCCCGCGCCCGCCCTTTATCCATCCACAACATATGGGTACACAGGGTACGCATCACGTTCAGATTGTGGCTGACCATGATAATGGTAATACCATCCTGTCGCATTTTCATAATGGCGTCCAGGCATTTGGTTTGAAAGGCCTGGTCGCCTACCGCCAAAATCTCATCCACAATCAAAATATCCGGCTGCATGTGAATGGCCACACTAAACCCTAACCGCATATACATGCCAGACGAATAATGTTTGACGGGCATTTCAATATACTCACCCAGTTCCGAGAAGGCGACAATATCGTCAAAACGAGCATCGGTGGTGGCCTCATCCAGCCCCAGCAGTGAAGCGTTGAGGTAAATGTTTTCCCGCCCACTCAAATCGGGGTGGAAACCGGCGCCCAATTCCAGCAAGGCGCTGACGCGACCACGCACAATGATACGGCCGTCTGACGGCCGTAAAATCCGGGCAATCAATTTCAAGGCTGTGCTTTTGCCGCTCCCATTCCGCCCCACAATGCCAAAACATTGGCCTGGTTCCACCGTGAAGCTCACATCCCGCACCGCCCACAAATCCCGCTCTTCGTCTTGATGCCGCGCAAAGATCGAAGCCACGGCACGCCAACCGGCGCGTGGCCGCTCCTTTGAAAACACAAACCGCTTGCTCACGTTCTGAAACGTGATGACTGGCTCAACACCATCAGTCATTAAAAAATGCCCTCTTTTTCATAAACAAGAGGGCATTTTAACCCAAAAAACGCCGCTGAACCAAAACGGTTCAATGGCGCTTACTTGCGGAACAATTCACGCACAATAATGTTGCGCTGAATCTGGCTGGTGCCTTCGTAAATCTGAAAAATTTTGGCGTCGCGCATCAGCTTTTCCACCGGATATTCAGACATATACCCATAACCGCCAAATACCTGCACCGCATTGGTGGTCACTTTCATAGCCGTGTCGGCGGCAAAGGCTTTGGCATAGGCGGCTAACGTAGTATTGCTGACACCGGCATCATACGCCCAGGCGCACTTCCACACCAACAGACGGGCCGCTTCTACTTCAATGGCCATGTCGGCAATCATATGGCCGATGACCTGGTGTTTGTAGAGCGGTTGGCCCCAGGTGCTGCGCTCTTTGGCGTAGCGCACACATTCATCCAGCGCCCGCTGCGCCACGCCCACCGAACCGGCGGCCGTACCGGGGCGGCTGCGGTCAAACACCTTCATGGCGATGATGAAGCCATCCCCTTCTTTACCCAGCAGATGGCTGGCAGGCACTTTGACGTTATCAAAGATGACTTCGGCCGTGTCGGAGGCATGTTGGCCCATCTTGTCAAACGGTTTGCCCACGCTCACGCCTTCCCAATCGCGCTCAACAATGAAACAGCTCATGCCGTTGTAGCGCGTGTTGGGGTCGGTGTAGGCAAAAACGGTGTAAAAGTTAGCGACGGTAGCGCCGGTGATAAAGGTTTTGCTGCCGTTAAGGATGTAATGGTCGCCCTCTTTGCGGGCGGTGGTTTTGATGCTGGCTACATCGGAACCGGCTTCCGGTTCGGTGGCGCAGTAGCTGGCCATCTGGCCTTCGGCCAGATGGCCGCAGTATTCTTTTTTCTGTGTTTCATTCCCGGCAATAAGGATGGGCAGAATGGCTAACCCGTTGACGGCGATGGCCGTACTCATGCCAGAGCAGCCCCAGGCCAGCTCTTCGCCAACGACGATCTCTTCAAACAGGCTCAGCCCCATGCCGCCGTATTCTTCGGGCACATTCTGACAGGTAAAGCCCATTTCCTGCGCTTTTTTGACAATAGGCCAGGGGTATTCGTGGGTTTTGTCGTAATGCTCGGCGTGGGGAGCCATCTCTTTGCGGGCAAATTCGCGGGCTAATTGTTGAATTTCTTGCTGTTCTTTGGTGAGACCAAAATTGACTGTGCTATCCATGATATTTCTCCTAAAACGAATGGGTTTTAACGCAGGGGTTGTAAGGGCGAGGCAGTTGGGGAGTTGGTTCGTTTGTTTAGCATGTACCTGTCCCAACTGCCTCGCCCCTCCTTTGCGGATCAGGTTGGTTCTTCAGGCGTCTCTTCTTCCTTTGCAGGTGGGGGTTCGGGTGGTGGTGCTGGGGCGGCCAGATCGGTGGTTTCGGCCAGGGTCAGGTCTATGGTCATTACGCCGTCGGTATGGCCGGTGTCTATGAGGGTGGAGCGGGCAATGGCACCTTTGTTGGCAATGGGGCCATCTACGTGGACTTTGGCCAGGGTGAAGCCGGCGATGTCCCCGTCTTCGCCAATAACGATGTCGCCGATGGTGGCGACTTTGGTGCCATTGGGGGTATCCACTTCACGGCCACGCAATTTACTCAGGCGCACCCAGGTAGCAGCGTCTTCCGTTTCTGCCTCTTCAATGATGACATCGGGGTTTCTGACCAGGATGGCGTCTATGCCAAAAACAACAACGGCGGCACGGGGAATGAGGTACGTTTTACGCCGAATCATGCCCTCTTGCCCGGTAAAGATGCCGGTGATTTGGGTGAGGTCGTTGTTGAGGTAGATGTCTTTGACGACGCCGAGGTTACGGCCGTCTAAAATCGAATAGATTGGTTTGTTGAGTAAATCTTTTGCCAGTCGCATGAGCTTTTCTCTCCTGTGTAGAGCGATTTTCTAAATCGCCACTCGATTTGGAAAATCGAGTTAAAACGCTTCGCCATAAGCGGTTTGATGACGCACTGCATCCATTGGGATTATAGTCCCACTTTGGCCGGGGGCAAAAAGCTGCAAAGAGATTAGCGATTGGAGATGATGTCATCTCCAATCGCTAATCTCTGCCCCCAAATACGATGCAGAGATTGCTAAAGGGCAGTTGTGTGCCCGCGTATTCCACGCCGTTGACGACGGCGCGCACAGAGTAGGATTGGTTGATGAGCGGATTGGGCAGTTGGGCGGTGCAAAGGTATTGGCCGTCTTCCAGGCGACAGTCGCCTGTTACCCATTCTCCATCTCGCCAATAAATCATCTGGGTATCGCGCAGATGCGTGCCGGGCGGCAGTTCCATGATGTAGGTGATGTTGCTGAGGATGGGCGTTTGCTGGCACACGTCGGCGCTCAGGTCGGTCATGAGCAGATTGCCGACCAAGTGTACGGAGGGTTCAGGGTAGGCGGAGGTGGTATTGAGGGTCACGGCCGTGAAATCCACTAACGGACAGCCAACTTCATCTCGTTCCACCGGCAGGCTGAACGCGCCAGAGGTCGCCGCCGCCAGATCATAGGCCCGCTGCCGATTGCCCTGGCTCAGGGTCACACCATATGGTGCGGCGGCATAAGAGACCACGCCATCTACCACTTCCATGTCACCAATGCCTGGCAACCCCTTGATTTCCAGAGAAAAGTCGCCGGGGTCACCCTGTTTCAGCGGCAGGGCATATTGCTGGCAGCCAGAACCGCTCTGTTCCTGGCAGACGAGGGTGAGATCACGGCCGTTGGCGTTTTTGGCGCTTATTTCAGGCGAGCCGGTCGCCGGCAAATGAATAAACAACGGGTGTGGCTCAACGGGACATTGGGCGGTGGGTAGAATCAGCGTTGTCTGCACCGGTTCACCTTCGCAGGTAAAGGCCGCCAGGGGAACGATGGTTTCGGTGGTCTGGTAGCCGGGTTTTTGCGCCCGAATCTGGTAGGTTCCGGCGATGTCGTCAAGGGTGACACGACCATTGACCCGTTCCGGGTACGTCAGCCATTCGCCGCCATTCACCCGGTAGCTCACTTGCAGCCCTTCCAACCGCCGGTTGTTTTCATCGAGCAAGGTGACGGCCACGGCCGTGTTCGTGGTGCAGGGCGTGGCCGGCGGTGGCGTCTCTACCGTCTGGCAAGCCGCTGCCACCCACCCAATGAACAAAATCACAAATGCAAACGAAACCTTTTTCACCGCATCACCCCATCACCTCATCACCTGCTCACCCGCTCACCGCCAGCGCCGCCTCCGCCTCATCCAGATGCTCATTGCGGTGCAGCGCCCGGATGACCCAGCGTTTGTTGTAAGTGTAGATTTCTTCCAGCAGGGTGGGGTCATAATTTTCCAGGCGGGCGTCCAGGGTCACGGCCGTGTCCAGGGCAATACGCACCGCTTCCCGCGGCGGCACGGCCGCCCACAACGGCAGTGACAGGTCATTCACAAAGATGTCAATCTCCGGCACAAACAACTTACTTTCTTTTTCCGTCATATCCAGCACATAGAGCACGCGCCGGTCCCACCAGGCGATATGGGCAAAGACAATGCTCACCGTCCAATGCTCGCCGACGGGATGTTGCATTTCTGCGTCCGTCAGGCGCGCCGCCAGGGAACGCATCCGTTCCGTAGACGCGCGGTTCAGGTCTACAAATGATCGATCCAGAGACATGAGCTTTTTTCTCCTTTTAGTTGGTTGCATGAAGACCCTAAGGGTTTCAGAAAACCCTTAGGGTCTGGTCTGGTCTAGCTGCTCAATGAGGGCAGGCACGGCCGTGAACAAATCTCCTTTCTGTCCCCGTTCCTGCACTGCCTGCCGCACGTCCGCCGGTAAATCGGCCGTCATCTGCCGGATGTGCGCCCCGGTGATGCCATCCAGATACGCCGACTTGCTCACCGAGGGATACCGCGCCGCCAATGCGTATAGCTCCACCGCCTGTTCCTGCAACTGCTGCCTGACGTCCGGCGCGTCCGTTTGTCTGCTTTGCCAAGCCAGCAGCACGGCCGTAGCCGGCAGCGCAAAACTCAGCGGCAAAAAGGCTTTCAGCCGCGCCCCAATTTGCAGCGATTCCAACACCTGCGCCTGCGCCGCCGCCGGATTGCCCAACGCCAGTTCCACCTTGCTCAGTTCGGCCAGCGCCCAGGCCAGTTCGTCTTGCTGGTTAATTTCACGGAAGAGGGTGACGCTCTGCGTAAACAACGTTCTGGCCCCGGTTTCATTCCCGGCAGCGACGCTGAGGCAGCCCAATACCCAGTTGCTCAGTGCCACGCCACGTTTGTAACTCACTTCACGGGAGAGGGTGCGGCCACGTTCTGCGTGGCGGCGCGCCTTCTCTAATTCGCCGTTGGAGAGGCAGGCCAGCGCCAGCAGCGTGTACCAGTGAGCCATCGCCTGCCGGTAGCCCAACTGCGTGTACAGCGCCAGGCTTTCGTCCAGCAGTTTGATGGCTTCCGGGAAGTTTCCGGCGACCATAAAAGCGGTACTCATATCGGCCAGACCCACGGCCGTGCCCGCCACATCGCCAATCTCTTTGCGAATGGTATTGCTCTCTTGCATCAGCCGCGCTGTATCCGGGATGCGCCCCTGGAACAAGGCCACCAGGCCCAAAGCGCGCAGCGAATCGGCCATCCCCCGCCGGTCATTTAGTGACTGGCGAATGGCCAGGCTGCGTTCATAGAGCGGCTGCGCCTCGCCATATGCGCCCACATTCCAGGCGATCTGCCCCAGCATATCCAGCGTATAGGCGATGCCCCACTCGTCGCCTGCGGTTTCCAGCAGTTCCAGGCTTTTGGCGCCCGCCTGCCGCGCCCGTTCCCGGTCGCCGGACATCAGGAAAAATTGAGCCTGGCGGCGCAAGAGGAAGGCAGTTTCGGCGCGGTGGTCGGCCCAGGCCAGCGATGAACCGGCCAACAAGTTCAAGCCCTGGTCAATCACCTGCCCGGCGACCTCGGTGCGGCCCAGAAGCAGGTTAAATTTGCCTTGCCAGCCCAGTAGTTTGGCCCACAGGCGCACACTTTCGCCGTCTAAAGCGCGCGCCAGTTGATGCACGGCCGTGCCACAAAACTGGTCGCCTTCCTGGTAACGGCCGCGCCAGTCATAAAAACGGCACAGCGCGTCTACCATCTGGTGCAGTAAATCCGTCTGCCCCTGGCCGATGGCCCATTCCCAGGCGGCGCGCAGGTTATCCTGCTCCTGCTCCATTTCTGCCAGCGCCGCCTGCTGCTCGCTGCCTTTCATCTGCTGATTGTGTTCTGCCAGCATGGCGGCGTAGGTGGCAGCGTGTTGGTCATGCACCAGGAAGTGCGCGTCAGGTGATTGGCTAAGCTGCTCGGCGGCATATTGTTGCAGCAGGCGTTGCGTGTGGTAACGGCCGTTGGGGTCGCGGTGCAGCAGCGAACGATTGGACAGCGCCATCAGGTCGCGCAGCGAGGCGCCGGTAATCTCCTGGGCCGCCTGGCGGCTAAACCCACCCTGGAAAACGGAGAGCTTCATAAACACATCCCGCTCGCTGCCGTTTAGCAAATTCCAGGAAGAATCAAAGACGGCGCGCAGGCTGCGATGGCGTTCGGGCACGTCGCGCATGTCCGTTTCCAGAAAATCCAGACTGGCGCTAATCTCGGTGGCAATTTCGGCGATGGTGAGCATTTCCACCCAGGTGGCGGCCAATATCAGCCCCAATGGTGCGCCGCCGACAGCGTGGCAAATGGCGGCTAAGGCGGGCAGATCGTGTTCATCCAGTTCAAAATTGGGCTGTAAGCGCTGCGCCGATTGGACAAAAAGCTGCGCTGGCGCGGACAAGAGCGCGGTTTGGGGAGCGGCGTGGCTGGGGAATTCCCATTCGGCCAGCGTGACGACCTGTTCTTCGCGCAGACGCAGCCGTTCGCGGGAGGTGAGGATGAGGGTGACAGCCGGTGCTGCCTGCAAAATGTCTGTCAGAATACCGGCGCTGCTTTGCAGATGCTCCAGGCCATCCAAAACCAGTAGCAGTTCTTTTTCGCGTAGGAAATCCAAAAGCTGCTGCTCCGGGTTGCCGCCAGTGTAAAAGTGAAACTCCACCGCTTCGGCAATGGCATTGACGATGTCGGCGCGGGTATCCGCTGCCGCCAGGGGCACAAAGTAGACGCCATAACTAAAGCGCCCAATTTGCTGTTCGGCCAGCGCCAGCGCCAGGCGCGTCTTGCCCATGCCACCCGACCCGACGATGGAGATGAGCCGCTTTTGCGGGTCGCTGACAAATTCGGCTAATGTGGCCAATTCGGCTTCACGGCCAATGCAGGGCATGGTTTGGGCGGGCAGGTTGTGGCGATGTACGGCCGTTTTGTCCGAAGTGCTGGTTTCAAAACGGGGCTTGTCCGGCAGTACAATCTGTTCGCGCAGCAGGGCGACGGTAGCCGCCGGGCGAATGTCTGACCCCTGCATGATAGCTTCTAGCTCAGCGCCCACCAGCCGCACACTGGGGATACGCTGCTGCGGGTCTTTTTGCAACATGCGGTACACCAGGTCGGCCAGGGCGTCATTCACATCGGCGCGGAAGCGGAACAGGTCGGGCGTGGGCGTGGAAAGGATGGCGGTGATGGTGGCGTAGAGGTTGCTGCCGGTAAACGGCCGTTGCCCGGCCAACATCTCAAACAACATCACGCCAAAGGCCCAGATGTCCATACGCCGGTCCAGCGCCTTGCCCTGGCACGCCTCCGGCGGGATGTAATCCAATGTGCCTACCAGCGCCCCTGATTGGGTCAGGTTGGCGCCATCTTCCAGAAAGGCCAGGCCAAAGTCGGTCAGGCGCGGGCTGCCGTCATGGGCCAGCAGCACGTTGGCCGGTTTCAAGTCGCGGTGGATGATGTTCAGGCGGTGGGTGCGCGTCAGGGCGTCGGCCACGTCTATGGCAATGCTCAAGACGCGGGGAATGGGTAACTGGGGCTGCTGGTCGAGTAAATCACGCAGAGAGCCGCCCTGCACATATTCCATAATAATGTAATGCTGCCCGGCTTCCGCAACGGCGGCTAATACTTTGACGATGTTGGGGTGATTGAGCTGGCGCAGCAGCTCACCTTCACGGGCAAAGCGGTCAAGCTGGCGCGGGTTGGCAGCCAGCAGTTCGGGTTTGAGATGTTTAATGGCTACGGGGTCGCCGGTTTGTTGGTCGCGGCCAAGATATACAGACCCCATGGCCCCCTGACCGATGAGAGCGGTGGGCAGGTGGGGGATGTGGTAACGGCCGTTGATAATCTGTTGCCTATGCATATGGGTAGTTTATACCATATGCCTTCATTTTCGCTAAAGGGGAGAATCGTCCCGTAAAGTCGTGCCAGGCAAGGGATGTAAAGGTGTTGGTCAGCCAAAACGGCCCTGTCACTTGCCTGACACTGCCCCGAATCAGCTATTCTCATTTTGGCCGCCATTACCTATGAATAAATTCATAGGCTGATACAAAAAACGTACTGAAGCACGTTACCAGAACCGCCCCGAACGCGCTTCAGCGCGTTTGCGCATGGCAGACGCCGATTTCAATCGGTGGCTATGATGGACAAAACCTCAAGTTGAGAATTGCTGACCCCGCATCAAACAGTTTTCCACTTTGCCAAAAATCCCCTATAATTAGCCACACATGGCGGCAGGTCGCAAGCTATCCTTCGTTAGATGGTGAGAATAGGGCAGAATCATGGACATACAACAACTGGTTGATCGCCTCGAACAATTATTAAACGACAGTACCCGTTTGCCTCTCAGCGCATACCTTTTGGTCAATGAGGACAAAATCTACAACCTGATTGACCAACTGCGGGTAGCCATTCCTGAAGAGATTAAACGCGCCAACCGGGTAGAGGCGGACAAGGATCGCATCCTGGCCCAGGCGCATGAAGAAGCGGAACGTATCCGCGGCCTGGCCAAACAAGAAGCCGGTGAACTGGTCAAACGTGATTCTATCACCCAATCCTCGCAGCAGCGGGCAGACAACATTCTGGAACGCGCCCGCCGCGATGCCGACGCTCTGCGCCATGACGCCGATTCTTACGTGTTGGAAGTACTCACCCGCCTGGAAGAGGATTTGCTGCGTTCACTGGCCGTGGTGCGCAATGGTCTGAACAAGGTGCAAAAAGAAACCGAGACTGAACCGCAGCCAACGGCCGATTAACCATCCACAGATATCCGATTTTTTGGAAAAATCGGATGTCTTGTCTACACCGGCCAAAATTTGACAGTAAACGAGTGGTCGTTATAATTGCCCTTCGCGGCGTGAAGGCCGCTTATTTTTTGCATAATACGCAAGGCGGCACGGTGGGGACACCGGCCGCAGCAAGATTCGTAAAGAGAGGATGTTGTCATGGGTGCTGTACCAAAGCATAAAGTTTCTAAAGCGCGTCGGGATCGGCGGCGTGCCCATCATGCGCTCAAGGGGTTCCATCTGGTGCCCTGCCCGGAGTGTGGCGCAATGAAGCGGGCGCACCATGTTTGCCTGGAATGTGGGCAATATCGTGGTCGCCAGATTTTACCGGCCAGCGAATAAATATCGGAAAGGCCGCCTCTGTGCGGCCTTTTTGTTTAACAAATGAGTACCGCTTTTCTTTTTCCCGGACAGGGATCACAGCACGTAGGCATGGGGCAGGAACTGGCACAGTACGCCCCGGAAGCGCGTGCTGTTTTTGATCAGGCTGATGAATTGCTTGGTTTTTCATTGTCCGGTTTGTGCTTTTCCGGCCCCGAAACAGAATTGGTTGATACGGTTAATCAACAACCAGCGATATTTGTCACCAGCATGGCGGTGTTGGCCTGGATGCAAACGCAGGATTGGTCGCCGCCGGACTTTGTGGCCGGGCACAGCCTGGGTGAATTTTCGGCATTGGCGGCAGCAGGCGTGGTTTCGTTTGCCGATGGCTTGCGACTGGTGCGGCGGCGTGGTGAGTTGATGAAGCTGGCCGGTACACGGGCGCCGGGGGCGATGGCGGCTATTTTGGGTCTGGACATAACGGCCGTGCAGCAACTTTGCATCCAGGCCAGTGAACAGGTGGGCCAGCCGGTGCAGGTTGCCAACGATAACTGTCCGGGGCAGGTGGTCATTTCCGGGGATGCGGCGGCTTTGGAAGCGGCGATGTCTCTGGCGGAACAGGCCGGCGCGCGCAAAGTGG
Source organism: Chloroflexota bacterium (assembly GCA_035444285.1). Taxonomy (GTDB): domain Bacteria; phylum Chloroflexota; class Anaerolineae; order Promineifilales; family Promineifilaceae; genus CAADGU01. Next base: position 33,511 of record DAOMOK010000009.1, on the reverse strand, counting down.
TGCGGCTGCCGATCAGTATTGCCGCCCATTCGCCGCTGATGGCGTCGGTGGCGGCGGAGTTTGCGGCGGCAGTAGATGCCACACCCATGCACACGGCCGTGTGTCCGGTGATTGGCAATGTGGCGGCACGGCCGTTGACCACCCCGGATGAGATTCGCGCTGAACTCAAAGCACAACTGACCGCTGGTGTCGCCTGGACGGCTTCTATGAACTGGCTGCTGGCTGCCAGTGTGGATACATTTGTGGAAGTTGGCCCCGGCGAAACGCTGCTCAGTTTTATCAAGCGTATAGACCGCAACGCAAAGCGGATGAAACCGGAATCCGTAATCGGTAATCCGTAACCCGTAATCGGTAATCCGTCGGATTACGGATTACGGCTCACGGTTCACGGATAACGGTTTACGGAAGCAGGAGATAGGAACGTGGCTTTATTAGAGGGAAAAGTAGCCATTGTGACGGGCGCGGGGCGGGGGATTGGCCGGGCGATTGCCGAGGATTTGGCGGCGAATGGCGCCCAAGTGGTGATCAATTACCATGCCAGCGCGGCAGCGGCGGAAGAAGTGGTAGCCGGTATTCAAGAGAGGGGAGGGGTGGCGACGGCCGTAGCTGCCGATGTCTCCAATTTTGAACAGGCGCAACTGGTGGTGAAAACGGCCGTAGACACTTATGGCCACATTGACATTTTGGTCAACAACGCCGGTACCACCCGCGACACGCTGCTGATGAGCATGAGCGAGGAGCAGTGGGACGTTGTACTGGACACAAATCTGAAAAGCGTGTTTAATTGCTGCAAAGCCGCCATTCGCCCCATGATCCGCCGCAAACAGGGTGGTCGCATTATCAATATTTCCTCTGTGGTAGGCGTGGTGGGGCAGGCCGGGCAGGCCAATTATGCTGCTTCCAAAGCAGGTATCATTGGATTTACCAAGTCATTAGCCAAAGAAGTTGGCAGCCGCCAGATCACCGCGAACGCCGTGGCCCCTGGATTTTTCAGCACCGCCCTGACCGAAGTCTTGTCAGAGGAGAACAAAGAGAAATCCAAAGAGTTTATTCCCTTGGGGCGTTGGGGCGAACTGCCGGAAGTGGCCTATCTGGTCACATTCCTGGCCTCTGATAAGGCGTCTTATATCACCGGGCAGGTGATTCATGTAGATGGCGGAATTGCTATGTAAAGGCCGTAAATCGTTACCCGTCATCCGTAATCCGAAAGCATTACGGTTTACGGATTACGAATTACGGATTACGGAATATGAACGAAGTAACCGTCCGTGAGAGCATTGGGCGCATTGAAGTCGCCCCAGAAGTATTAGCTACTATCGCCTATTACGCCACATTGCGGGTGGATGGTATTGCTAAAATGGCTCCGATTCCGGCCGATGTGGCCCGACTATTTCGCCGGGAAGCGCGCCATCATGGGGTCTTGTTGGATTTTGGAGATAACGACAAGATCAAATTTGATATTTACGTTATAATGAGTCCGCACGTGAACATCATGGAAACGAGCCAGCGCTTGCAAACGGCCGTTGTGGAAGCAATTAATACAATGGTCGGTATTTCCGTGGACGCCGTGAATGTCCATGTAGAAGATGTGGTATACGCACAAGGAGAAGCAGCCTAGCGGCCACTGTAGGTTTGTAGGTTAAAACCATGAAAACAAGACGACGCGCGCGGCGTGTAACCCTGGAGACGCTTTACGAATATGATATTGCCGAACACGACCCTGACGTGATCCTGCAATATCGTTTGGAAGATAACCCCATGGAAAGCACGGGCGTGGAGTTTGCACGGCGGCTGGTGTATGGCGTTATTGAACATCAGGCGGAAATGGACATCCTCATTGCCCGCTATGCGCCGGAATGGCCGCTGGATCAGATGGCCGTGATTGATCGCAATATCCTGCGCATTGCTATCTACGAATTTCTGGTAGATGGCGAAACCCCCATTAAAGTAGCTATTAACGAAGCCGTTGAATTAGCCAAAACGTATGGCTCGGACAGCGCCCCCCGTTTTATCAATGGCGTCCTGGGCACATTGGCCGAACAAATCCCCGTGCTGCGCCAGGAATTGCTGGCTATCCCTACTCCTTGATCCTCTCATGGCGACCATTTTATGCCACGATATTTCTGGCGATGTGTTCCCGGTAGCCCCAGAAGCTCTCTTTTTTCGTCCGGCGGTGTACGGGATTTTCATTGAAAATAGCCAGGTCTTACTGCAAAAACATCCCCAAACGCAGCGTTGGCACCCCCCCGGTTCTGTTTTGGCGGTGAATGAAACGCCGACCCAGGCCGCGCGCCATGTCTTCCGGCGGCTCACGGGCATGACGCCGCGCGTTGGCGCTATGTTGTATATGGAAGACCAGTATGTGATGGACAGTGAGCGGCGCGCCTGGCAGTTGTCGGTGGTGTATTATGCATTGGAACGGCCGTCTACGGCCGCCACTATTTCTGACACCAGCAAAGTTGAATGGCTCTCCCTGAATGAACTAGACCGCAGCCAGATGCAATTCGGCTATGAAGCCGTGCAGGCGGGCCGTTTGCAACTCAAATTGTAAATTTGTTTTAATCGGCCCGCTGCTCACGCGGAATTTTGATTTTGGCGTTGATGAATTCCTGGTTGGAAAGATTGATGCCGTGGGCGATCAGGCGAATCTCCTCTGTCTCTTCGTAAGAGACAAAACCATCCGCTAAAGCAATTTGAAACAGTACGTCTAAAAAGCGCACCCGCTCTTCGTAGGTGGTGGCTTCGCCAAACTGGCGCGTCATGCGGTAGTAGTCGTAGGTGTAATCTACGGCAGACACGGCCGTTTCCGCCACAAACCGCGCCATCTCCGCATCCAACTCCCAAAAACGGCCGATCAACTCCGCCATCCGGTTGATTTCGGCTTCCGTCGGGGTTTCATCTACATGCGCTACCCGTGCCGCCAGCCCACCCGCCAGCCCCATCCGCCGCACTTCGGCATCCGATAGGTCTAGCGACTTCCCTTGCTGCGCCAACTGTTGCTGGAGTTCGTAATACACCTTGTTTTTCAAAAAATCGTCAAACTGGGCTTCGCGGTTGGGGGCGTGGGCTACGGCCGTAGCCCGTTTCTGCATGGTTCCCCCAAAAAAGCGACCAATCCGGCCCAAAACGCCGCCATTGCTCCCATTGCTTGTGTTTCCCTCCTGCATAATTTCGTCAATGAGCACCAATTCCGCCGCCGTTGGCTCGCCATCAGCCGCCGCCATTTGCTGCAAATAGCTGACCACGATCTCTTTTTCCTGGGGGTTGCGAATAGCGTCTTGTAGTTCAGTGATCAGACGCTCCTGTTCGGCCGCGTCAATGGGCGACTCCATATACATTTCCAGCATTGCCCATTCCTGCCCGGTCATTTGAATGCCCGCCTCCAGGCCGGCGTCTGGTAGGTGAAAAAGCAAATCTTTCAGGCATTGTTTTTCTTCTTCACTAATCTGCCCATCAGCCCAGGCAGCGGCGATCATTACTTTGGCTAGAGTGAAAATGCGTGTACGCAGGTCTTCAGACATGGTGGCCTCCTGTTATTAGGGCGCAAATCATCTGTTTGCGCGACAATGTTGGCTAATTGTAACCAGCAATGATGGCGGCGGCGACGGCCGTTATTTACCGTTGGACAAACACGGCCGTTACGCTATATTTTCGTCAACCGTAATCCGTGTTCCGTAAACCGACGGATTACCGATTACGGATTACCGATTACGGATTACCGATTACCGATTACGGATTACGGAGGAACTATGATCGACCCCACCCCCCTACTAGAGCAAGATCGCGCCCACCTGCTGCACCCCCTGCACCACCCCAACAGCCACGCCGCCCCCCTGATTGTGCAATCAGGCGAGGGGATTTATTTGCATACCGTAGACGGCCGTACCCTCATTGATGGCCTCTCTGCGCTTTGGAATGTGTTGGTGGGTTACGGCCGTGGCGAACTCGCCGCCGCCGCCCAAAAGCAAATGACCGAACTTGCTTACTGCTCCAACTACGCCGGGCTGGCTAACCTGCCGGTGATCGAACTGGCGGAACGGCTGGCCGGCTACGCCTATCCCAACCTCAATTACACTTACTTCACTTCCGGCGGCGCGGAGGCCAACGAGAGCGCCTTCAAAACCGCCCGCTACTACTGGAAGCGGCTGAGCAAACCGGACAAGGTCAAAATCATCGCCCGGCAAGACGCCTATCACGGCGTGACGCTGGCGGCCATGAGCGCCACCGGCATCGCTCCTTACTGGCCCATGTTCGAGCCACGTGTGCCTGAATTTTTGCACATCGTCGCCCCATACCCCTACCGCTTTGCCGGGGATGTGCGCCCCGATGAAACGATCGGGCAGGCGGCGGCGCGGGCGTTGGAGGAAGCGATTCTGCGCGAAGGGCCGGAGACGGTGGCGGCCTTCATTGCCGAGCCGGTGCAGGGGGCGGGCGGCGTGATTGTGCCCCCCGACGATTATTTCTCGCGCATTCGCCAGATTTGTGACCAGTATGAGGTGTTGTTCATTGCTGATGAGGTGATCACCGGCTTTGGGCGCACGGGGGAACCGTTTGCTCTCAACCGCTACGGCGTCCAGCCAGACATCCTCTCCTTTGCCAAAGGCATCACCAGCGGCTACCTGCCGTTGGGCGGGATTCAGCTTTCGGACGCGATCAAAGAGGTGATTCTGACCGCGCCGCCCGCGCAGACGTGGATGCACGCCTATACCTACTCCGGCCATGCCACCTGCTGCGCGGTGGCGCTGGCCAATCTGAACATCATCGAACGAGAAAATTTGCCAGAGCGGGCGCGGACGATGGGTGGGCGGCTGTTGGCGGGTTTGTTGGCGCTGGCGGAGGAGTTTGACTGTATCGGCAATGTGCGTGGCCTGGGGCTGATGTGCGCCGTTGAATTTGTGGCCGACCGGGAAACGAAGGCGTCGGCCAATATCGCCGGCCCCATCCTCAAAGCGTGCCTGGAACGTGGCTTGCTGACGCGCATCAAAGGCGAAAGTCTGCTGCTGGCCCCGCCGTTGATCATCACGGAGGATGAGGTGGATACGATAGTGGGTATTGTGCGGGAGGCGATTGGGGACGTGATGCGTAACCCATAAATCGTAATCCGTAAGCCGAAGTTCGATTACGGATAATGGGTTACGCATCACGGATTACGAAAAATCAAAAGGTAAATGTATGAAAAAAGCACTCATGGTCTGGGGTGGCTGGGAAGGGCATGAGCCGGAGAAGTGTGTGCGCTTGTTTGCGCCGCTGTTGGAGGCGGCTGGATTCCATGTAACGATCAGCGACACGTTGGATGTGTATCTGGACGCGGCGTTTTTGGCGGGGTTGGATGTGATTGTGCCTTGCTGGACGATGGGCACGATTACCAAAGAGCAGGAGGCGGGGCTGCTCACGGCCGTATCCAATGGCGTCAACATCGCGGGCTGGCATGGCGGCATGGGCGATTCCTTCCGCCAAAATACCAACTACCAGTGGATGGTGGGTGGGCAGTGGGTGGCGCATCCCGGCGACATCGTTGATTACACCGTCAACATTACCCGGCACGACGACCCGATTACGCAGGGATTAAGCGATTTTCGGATGCACACGGAGCAGTATTACATGCACGTAGACCCGTCCAACAAGGTATTGGCGACGACCACCTTTAACACGGAGATTGCGCCCTGGGTGAATGGCTGTGTGATGCCGGTGGTCTGGAAGCGGATGTGGGGCCACGGCCGTGTCTTTTACTCCTCCCTGGGGCACAAAGCGCATGACTTTGATGTACCTGAAGCCCGCGAAATCCAACGCCGCGGCATTTTGTGGGCTGCCGGAGTGTTAAGTTGATGGCTGACCAGGCTTATCTGGCTTCGCTGCCTAAAAAACGCATGGGGGCGGGCTGCCTGTTGTGTGATGAACACGGCCGTATCCTGCTGGTGAAACCAGCTTACAAACCGGTGTGGGAAATACCGGGCGGCGTCGTTGAACACAACGAATCACCCAAACAATGCTGTCAGCGGGAATTGCGAGAAGAACTGGGTCTGGAACGGGAAGTTGGCCGGTTACTCATTGTTGATTATAACCACCACACCGACGCCAAAAGCGAATCCTTGATGTTTATTTTTGATGGCGGTATCTTATCACCCACCGAGATCACATTCATCCAGCTATGTCCCGACGAATTATGCGACCTGGATTTTTTTGCTCCTGACGCCCTACCAGAAGCCATGACAGATTCGCTGCGGGAACGTGTATGGGTGGCCTGGCAACGGCTTGCCGAGCCTGAGGATGTCTATTGGGAAAACCGGGCGTAGCGCCTCTTTGATTCTCATTTTTGTCTCTTTGCCCTACTTCGGCTGCGCTCAGCACAAGTATGCGTTAAATTCATTTACGGAGGAGAGATGCAGCAGACAATTGCCCATTTGAACTGGCAGCGGGCGCAGCAGTCGGGGGATAGGGTAGCTTATTACGTGCAGCGCCAGGACGGTTATGAACCGGTGACACACGCCGAAAACTACACCCTTGTCACCAATCTGGCGTTGGGGCTGGTGAGCCTGGGCGCGGCCAAAGGCGACCGCATCGCCATTATCAGCAACACCCGCGCCGAATGGAGCCAGTTTGACAGCGCCATTTTGAGCTTCGGCGGCGTGGTCGTGGGCATCTACCCGACCAGCACGGCCGAACAAATCCGCTACATCCTCGACCACAGCGAAACCCGCCTGGTCATTGCCGAAAACAAGGCGCAGTATGACAAAGTGCGGCTGGCGGAACCGGGATTTGTAAAAAAAATCGTGGTCATGGACAGCAATGGCCTGACGCCGGGTGACTGGCTGACGTTGGATGAAGTCGCCACACAGGGCAAATTCCGGCTGGCGCAAAAGCCCAATTTGCCCGGCGAACTGCGTGAGGCCGTGCAGCCGGACGATATGGCCGCCCTCATCTATACCAGCGGCACCACTGGCCCGCCCAAAGGGGTGGTGATGCGCCATAACAATCTGGTGCAGGTGGCGCAAACGGTGGCTGAATTTCTGGAACTCAATGACCAGGATGTGGGCATTACCTACCTGCCGCTGGCTCATTCCTTGCAGCGGGTGTCCAACTATATTGGCACGGCCGTTGGCGTCACCGGCTACTACCTGGCCGATATGAGCAAACTGGTGGAGGTGTGCAAAGTGGCGCAGCCCACCGTCCTATCGGCCGTGCCGCGGGTGTATGAGAAGATTCACACGGCCGTGCTCACCGGCATTGATCACACCCCACCGCGTCGCCAAAAGCTGGCCCGCGCCGCTCTGGCAGTGGGTGACGAGGTGGCCCGTCGTCGCCGCCAGCAGCAGCCCATCCCCTTTGGCCTGAAACTGAAACATGCTGTGTATGAACGGCTGGTCTATCGCAAATTACGCGCTGCCCTCTTTGGCAGCCGGATGCGTTATCTCAGTTCCGGCGCGGCCCCCATCGGCCTGGAACTGCTGCAATTTTTTGACGCCATCGGTCTGCCCATCTATGAAGGATACGGCCTGACGGAGACGACCAGCCCCATCACCGTCAATCGGCCGGGGGAAGTGAAATTTGGGTCGGTGGGGCGGCCGTTGCCCAACTCCCAGGTCAAAATTGCCGACGATAGCGAAATTTTGCTCCAAGGCCCCGGCGTCTTCACAGAGTATTACAAAGACCCCGCTGCCACCCGCGACGCCTTCACCGAAGATGGCTGGTTCCAGACTGGCGACATCGGCGAACTGGACGCCGACGGCTACCTGCGCATCACCGACCGCAAGAAAAACATCATCGTCACCGCCGGCGGTAAAAATATCGCCCCGGCCAACATCGAGCATCTGCTCATGCACCACCCCCTCATCAGCCAGGTGTTGGTGCATGGCGACCGGCGTAACTATCTGGTCGCCCTCATCACCCTTGACCCGGATGCTCTGCTGAATTGGGCCAATGATCATCACAAGGGCAGTCTGGCTTATGAAGAGTTGACGCGGGATGCAGACGTAGCGGCATTGGTGCAGGGCATTGTAGACCAGGCCAACGCCTTCCTGGCCCGCTACGAGCAGATCAAGTATTTCCGCATCCTGCCGGAAGAGGTGAGTGTGGAAAACGGGCTGCTGACGCCCACGTTGAAGCTGAAACGGCGTGAAATGGAAACGCGGTATGGGGAGTGGTTGGATGGCATGTACGGCCGTTGACAGCATTGTATAATGTAATCGTGATGAGAAACCTATAGAGCATTAAATGGCTGAACAGTCCGAACAACCACCGCCACTGACACGGCAGCAACTATCACAGGCCCGAGTTATTGCTAAAGGCCAGCGCATTAGAGGTATACACCGTTTGGTGGTGTAATATGGCGGAAGTGCCCGGCATTGGGTCAAGAGGAGTAGTCAGCCATTCCTCTATCAAGGTGAGATGGTCGAGGTTCATTGGTATGAACATCATGGGATTGGTCGCTTTGAAGAAAAGGTTAAGTGGCTTGAGAGGTGAGAAATGAAAGCAAAATTTTTGCCAGCGAAAGATGTGGCCGAAACACAGTACCCAGACTTAACTGCGGGACGTGTGTACTATGTTATCGGTATTGAAGCTGATGATTACCGCATCCTCAATGATGAAGGCCAGCCCTATCTGTATGCCTATGAACTATTTGCTGTGGTTGATGATCAGGAACCACCCGATTGGGAAATTGATTACGGGGAGGAAGGTGAGCGGTATGCTTATCCTCCTGAGTTGAATGAACCAGGCTTCTTTGAGGATTATTTCGATGGCAAAACAGAGGCCATCGTCACCTTTCACCGATACCTGCAAAGAAGAAGCGCCAGACGGCAACTCCTGGCGGAATCTTTCTAGCGTAATTGTTCCAGTAACAAAGACGACCATAGATAATACAAATAGTAGTTATAAAAATAATGGATGTTTTGCATGGTGATAGTACCGGGTGAGACACGGCCGTATACTGCCGCCATGTTCACCATGCAAGAGATATTATCCACCAGCACCCAATTTGCCCCCCACAGCCTGGAAAGCCAGGTTGGAAATACCCCATTGCTCAGTTTGCAGCGCACGGCCGTCGCCTGTGGCCTGCCAGACACCGTGCAACTATTCGCCAAAGCGGAATGGTTCAACCCCAGCGGTTCTGTCAAAGATCGCGCCGCATTGGGCATCATCCAGGCAGCGGAGCAAGACGGCCGTCTCTGGCCCGGCATGACCATCCTCGACTCCACCTCCGGCAATATGGGTATCGCTTACGCCATGTTGGGCGCGGCGCGAGGCTACAAATTGAAAATTGTGCTGCCCGCCAGCGCCACGCCCGAGCGCATCGCTATTTTGCAGCAGTATGGCGTAGAACTGGTTTTCTCAGACGCTGCCGCCGGTTCGGATGGGGCGATTGAACTGGCGCGAGAAATGGCCGACGCGGACCCTTCCCTGTTTTATGCCAACCAGTATGACAACCCGGCCAACTGGCAGGCTGCCCTGCCCATGGGGGAGGAGATATGGCAGCAGACACACGGCCGTGTCACCCACTTCATCAGTACGCTCGGCTCCGGTGGCACCTTTACTGGCGTCACCCTGCGATTGCGGGAACACAACCCGGCCATTCGCTGTATTGCCGCCCACCCTGCCACCGCCCATGAGGGCATCGCCGGTTTGAAGTATATGCCCACCGCCATCCGCCCGGCGATTTATGATGAGACATTGGCCGATGAGAATACGGCCGTGACCGCTGCCGCTGCCCGCGACATGCTGCAAATGCTGGCCCAAAAAGAGGGCCTGCTGGTTGGCCCGTCGGCGGCTGCGGCCGTGGCTGCCACCGTCGCCCTTGCCCGCGAAAAACAAGAAGGCGTTTTTGTTACCGTTTTGCCCGATAACGGATTAAAATACCTCAGCAAGAAGTAAACACGTGTTTACGTCTTGCTGAGGTAACTCTATGTTCTCCTATCTGGAAAATCCCCAACGTTACTGGCTCATGGCGCTTTTGCTGCTGTGGGCTGTTTTGTTATTTGGCGGCTTTTTGTTCGGCCACGAGAGCGTGACGCAGCGGATGCCCCGCTGGGCGCGTATGGCGTCGTCGGCTACGCTGGTATTGGCCGCGTTTAGCTGGTATTACTTTGCCCCCGCCGGTTTTGCCAAGACGTATGCCGTTTTTATCGCCATCGGCATGACCTTTGGCTTTTTAGGTGATTTGATCCTGGCAGGATTTTTGCCCGGCGGGCGCAATGTGTTGGCCGGGATGATTTCGTTTGGCATCGGCCATATCTTCTACATCGTCGCCATCCTACGCTACAGCAATCAGGTGGGATTGGATGATCCGGCGCGGCGCTGGGGGGCGCTGGTGGTGTGGCTGCTCATCGCCGTGGTGGCCTGGTATTTCCTCATTTTCCGTGGGCAGGAAACGACGGTGCTGCATTGGGCGGCGCTGCCCTATGCGCTGCTGCTGGCCAGCACCGCCGGGTTTGCCACCGGGCTGGCGCTGCAAGCGCCCGCGTTTACCTTACTGGCTGTAGGCGCGGCTCTGTTTTTGTTTAGCGACTTAATCCTGGGAGCACAGATGTTTAGTGGCCTGACATTCAACTCCATTGGCGATGTGATCTGGCTGACGTATGGGCCGGGACAAATGCTGATTGTGTATTCGGTGGGCACGGCCGTGGGATATTTGAAGTGACTGTATAGACCTGACAGGTTTCCAAAAACCTGTCAGGTCTAGCTTCTTACAAAACGTTTACTTGACGCCGAAAATGGCTTTGTTATACTCAAAAACGTAACGATTCAATAACTTGAAAAGGCTACATGAGATGAACGGACAATATTGCAGGTGTATGGAGCGAGGGCGTTAGCTGTCGTTCCCATCCTGAAGTTTTGACGAAAAGGAAAACGGCAGCAGCGACCCTCGCGGTACAACGACAGTTGTTCTCGCGCACTTTAGGGTGACGGCGGCCGTTTTTTTGTTGTCAATTTGTCAAAACTGAAGGATTTACCTGCAAATTATGTTGTCTACAATCTCTCTCCCCACACAAGCTGCCCTGGCAGCGATATTACCTCACAGCCTGGAAGCACAGGTCGGCCAGACGCCACTCATTCAATTACGGAAAACGGCCGTCGCCCACGACCTCCCCCCCACCGTCGAACTCTACGCCAAAGCGGAATGGTTCAACCCCAGCGGCTCCGTCAAAGCGCGGGCGGCGCTGAACATCATCCTCACTGCCGAACGGGAGGGGCTGCTCAAGCCGGGCATGACGCTGCTGGATTCGACCTCCGGCAATATGGGCATTGCTTATGCTCTGTTTGGCGCGGCGCGGGGCTACCATGTCAAACTGACGCTACCCGCCAATGCCAGCCCGGAACGCATCGCCATTTTGCGAGCCTATGGCGCGGAACTGATCCTGACCGATCCACTGGAAGGTTCGGACGGGGCCATCATCGAAGCACGCCAGATTGCTGCGGCCGATCCCAGCGTGTATTACGCCAACCAATACAACAATGAAGCAAGCTGGCTGGCCCATTACCACACCACCGGTAACGAGATTTGGGCGCAGACAGACGGCCGTGTCACTCATTTTGTGGCCGGTCTGGGCACTAGTGGCACGTTCACCGGTACTACCCGCCGCTTGAAGGAGCTAAACCCGGCCATCCAGGGCATCTCCATGCAGCCAGACAGCCCATTTAACGGCCTGGAAGGGCTGAAGCATATGGCCACGGCCATTAAGCCGGGGATTTATGATGAGGAACTGGCGGATGGGGACACGGCCGTGCGCACCGAAGACGCCTACGCCATGGCCCGTTTCCTGGCGCGCCAGGAGGGATTATTTGTGGGCATATCAGCAGCGGCGGCCGTTGTTGCCAGTGTGCAGGTGGCCCGCGAACTGGATGGGGGCGTCATCGTCACCATCCTGCCCGACGATGGCCTGAAATATATGAGCGAACAATTTTGGACGAAGTAGGGGCGAGGCAGTTGGGTAAAACCTTGTCTTGCAAGATGACATTAAATCCAACTGCCTCGCCCCTACATTCAGACAAATTGTCCATTTGACGCCTCACTCCTCTCTTGTTAAGATCGCGGTCAACAATTTGATACTGTTGCTATCTTATCAAGAGAGGTTGAGGGACCGGCCCGATGAAACCTCAGCAACCGTCCGTAATCGGTAATCCGTAATCGGTAATCCGAGAAGGAAGTGGTGCTAAGTCCGGCAGGGATTACCAAAGGGTAATTTACCTGGAAGATGAGAGAAGGGATGTAGAAATCCAACGCCTTCCTTATCTTTCGGGAAGGCGTTTTTATTTGCAGGAGTGGCACGGTTGAAACCGTGCCAGCCCACTATGTTGAAATTAACGACAGAACTTCACGAACAAATCAAAGCACATGGCGCGGCCTCCTATCCATTTGAAGGGTGTGGTCTGCTGCTGGGGCTGGTGGAAAATGGCGACAACATCGTCACCGATATTCGCCCCATGGCCAATGTGTGGCCGGTAGAAGCGGAAAAGCCGATTCGTTTCCTGATTGACCCGAAGGCATGGCAGCAGGCGGAACTGGAAGCGATGAGCCGCGACCTGGACGTGATTGGCGTTTTTCACAGTCATCCGGATGATGTGCCGGTGGCCTCGCCGCGTGATCTGGCCTGGGCTAGTTGGCCGGGTTATTCCTATTTGATTACGCAGGTGTTAAAAGCGGAACCGACATTCAGCCGGTCGTGGCAGTTAAGAGCCGACCGGTCTGGGTTTGATGAGGAAGAGATTTTGGTAATCGGTAATCAGTAATCGGTTATCGGTGGAAAGTCCGATTACTGATTACCGATCACCGATTACCTCTATAAAACAAAGGAGCATGTGTAAAAGAAATGGCAACCATTCGCATTCCTACCCCCTTACGGCCGTATACCGGCAACAACGCGCAGGTGTCTGTCAGCGGCGGTACGGTCGGGGCGGCTTTGAGCAACCTGACCGAACAACACCCCGAACTGCGCCCGCACCTGTTTGAAGGCGACGAGCTACGCAGTTTCGTCAACATCTACCTGAACCAGGAAGATGTGCGCTATCTGGAAGGGGCGGAAACGGCCGTTGGCGAGCATGATACGTTGATGATTATTCCCTCGATTGCGGGGGGAAATGGAGATTGAGAGATTGGGAGATTGGAGATTCCTGCAATCTCTAAGCTCCAATCTCCAATCTCTGGAGAAAACAACATGCCCACACGAAAAGTTGATCAATCCGCTTTGAAAGTGAACCAGGCGTTTATTATTGGGCTGCTGCTGCTGGCGTTTTTGCTGGACGCGGTCTGGCTGGTGGCGTTGGTGGCGGTGGTGATGTTGCTGGGCACGGCCGTGCCCGACCTCGGCCTCTTCAAGCGCATTTACCAGCACATCCTGAAACCGGCAGGCATTGTGAAGCCCCATGTCATCACCGATAACCCGGAGCCGCACCGCTTCTCGCAAGGGTTAGGCGGCGTCTTTGTGACGTTGGCAACTGTAGCCTTGCTGACCGGGCTGCCCACCATTGGCTGGGCGTTGGTCTGGCTGGTGGTGATACTGGCCGGCCTCAACCTGTTTTTGGGTTTTTGCGCCGGTTGTTTTATCTATTACCAGCTAAACAGACTCGGCGTGCCTGGCTTTCGGGTGAACCCGATCCGGTAATCAGTTAGCAGTGAGCGGTTAGCAGTGAGCAGTAAAAGTTCGCTCCACTGCTCACTGTTTACTGCTCACTGCTGATTCAGACAATGATAGAGAGACTGATTTTCACACTACTACTGATTGCGGCAGTCACGGCCGTGTACTATCTCCTCAAACGGCAGCATTTGCGGCAAATGGGGGCGATTCAGACAAGTGGCCTGCCGACCATCCTGTACTTTGGCAGCGCCAGTTGTGCTGTCTGCCCGGCCCAGGCGCGCTATCTGGAACAGGTGGAGGGGGAGTGGCACGGCCGTGTGGCCATCCAAAAAATTGACGCCGAACTGGAACCGGAAAAAGCCAGCCAGTACCGCGTCTTCACCCTGCCTACCACCATCCTGGTGGATGCATTTGGTCAGGTGCGGGAAATCAACTACGGATTGACAAATTCACATAAATTGAGCAAACAAGTGGCAAGTTTGCAGGTAGCAGGTAGCAAGTACCTGCAACCTGCAACTTGCAACTTGCCACCAAATATGGAGTAACCATGAGCAGCAAAAACCTGATAAACCCGGCGGCCATCGCCAACATCACCCTTTCGCACGAAGAAGTACAGCGTTACAGCCGTCACCTGATCATGCCCGAAGTGGGCATGGCCGGGCAAAAGAAATTGAAAGCCGCCAGCGTCTTGTTGATTGGCGCGGGTGGGTTGGGGTCGCCGCTGGCTATGTATCTGGCAGCGGCGGGTGTGGGCCACATTGGTCTGGTGGACTACGATATTGTGGATTACACTAATTTGCAGCGGCAGATTATTCATGGCACCAAAGACGTGGGCCGCCCCAAGTTGGACAGCGCCAGAGACCGCATTCTGGACATCAATCCACATGTCCAGGTGGACACTTACGAAGTGCCGTTGACCTCCGAAAATGCATTGGAACTGTTTGCGCCGTATGACATCATCATTGACGGCACCGACAATTTCCCCACCCGCTACCTGACAAATGACGCCTGTGTGCTGCTGGGCAAACCAAACGTGTATGGTAGCATCTTCCGTTTTGAAGGGCAGGCGTCGGTGTTTTACGCGAAGGAAGGGCCATGCTACCGCTGCCTCTTCCCGGAACCGCCGCCGCCGGGTCTGGTGCCTAGCTGCGCCGAAGGCGGCGTCCTGGGTATCCTGCCGGGTACGATTGGCGCCATTCAGGCCACGGAAGCGGTGAAGTTGATTTTGGGCGAAGGTGAACCGTTGATCGGCCGTTTGCTGCTCTATGATGCCCTCAACATGGAGTTTGACCAGGTGCGGCTGCGCAAAAATCCGAACTGCCCGGTGTGCAGCGAAAACCCGACGATTACCGAGTTGATTGATTACGAACAGTTTTGCGGGATGCCGGCCCATGACCGGAGTATGTACGTGACGAGTGAAAACGGCACGGCCGTGACCGCCATCACCCCCCAAGAATTACAGTCCCGCCTGGATAAAGGGGATGACCTGGTCTTGTTGGATGTGCGCGAACCGCACGAATGGGAAATCTCCAACCTGGAGCATTTAGGCGCGGTGCTCATTCCCAAAGGGCAGGTGGTGGAGCATATGGGCGAACTGGACACCGCCCGTGAAATGGTGGTTTACTGCCGCAGCGGGGCGCGCAGCGCCGACGTGATTCGCACTTTGAAGCAGCACGGCTTTAAGAAACTGTACAACCTGGACGGCGGCATCAATCGCTGGGCCAAAGAGGTAGACCGCTCCCTACCGACGTATTAAACCCGGTAATCGGTGAACGGTAATCGGTAATCGGTGACTGAGTATTGATAGCCGATTACCGATTACCGTTCACTACCCCCCCCAAAACCTTCCCCAAAACTTCATCAGATAATGGCTGGTGTTCGGCAGCTAATGAAACATCCTACTCCCGTCTGGTTGGTATTTCCACGTAAAAGTCAGGTTGTTATGGGTAACGGCCGTTACTTTGATGATGGCATAATGCACGCCATCGCGGGTGCGGACACAATAAACGCCGCCCAAACTTGTTTCGGCCCAATGATAAGTGTAACCAGATACTGGGCATTTTGAAACCTGGTTAAGCTCCGGTTGTGGCATGGCTATAATGCCGGAACGAGCATCTTTATCTATATCTGGGTTGTTGAACGGCGGCGCATCGTATTGGAGGAAAAAGCTTATCGGCAAAATGGATTGAGCTTTTGCCGCCAATATGTCGGCCGAATTTGAGTTCCAGGCTACCACTGAATTTGTGCTAAAACGAAATCCACTTTGCCCATAGTGGGTGAATCCATCCCCAATGGTAGCCTGACCCAATGGCAATGGTTTGGCAACGTCGGGCAGAAATATCTGGTAGCGAATAGCTTCGTATGCACCTATATCAAAGTTGTTATACGCGGCAAAAACTGCCCCATAAAAACCGAAGAAGGCACAGTCGGGGTGATCAGAACTGTCGCCTTGCTAAAATTGCTTCTTGTTTACATGCCTGCCATGGCCGCCCCAATCAGCAGCAGTACACCCCCCAAAATGCTGATGCCAATTAAGATCACGTTGAGCCAGAGCATAAAACCCAGGCAGCCCTGCCCGGGTAGGCTGTGCCCGGCTAACTGCCGCATTCGTTGGGCTTCCCGGTAGTAAATGTAGTTGACTATCAGACCCGGAATGAAAAAGAACCAGTAAAGAATAAAAACAAGTACGGCCGAGCCGGTATAACTTTTCATACGGGCGGCGGCGCGTTCAGCTTCCGATGCTTTGTATTCAGATTCATATTGTTCGGACATGATGTAAATCCTCCTGAAAAGGGTTAGTTTGCAGGCGATTGCTTATAATCGCCGTCTGCCAATCGCCTGCCAGACACGATAGTGAAATACGCCAGATGTTATCACGGCCGTACCCACCCCATAGCTGTAATTTCTCATGCCCACCCCGTGTAAAAACTCACCCGTTCTGTATAATCAGGTGATGATGCCTATGCCAGATGTGTTAGTAGTGGAAGATGATGCTTTTACCCGCAGTGGAATTTGTCGTTATTTGCACGCATTGGGCTACCAGCCGCGGGAAGCGGGCGATGTACAAACGGCGTGGGAACTGGCGCTGGCTGCGCCGCCGCCAACGGCCGTCATAGACATCCGCCTCCCCCTCACCGCCGCCGGCAATGGATTGCCGCCGACCAAAGCCAATGGGATTGACCTGACGTTGCGCTTGAAAAAATCATTCCCAACCCTGGGTGTGGTGCTGCTCTCCGCCCACCATGAATATGAGCGCGAAGTCATCCAGATGGCGCAGCGGTTTATGCGCAGCATTGCCTTTTTGCACAAAGGCGGCGATATGTTCAGGCTGGAATGGGCGCTGCAAGAGGTGCAAAACGGCCGTACCCTCTTTCAATCTGACCTGGTGAATAAGACGGTGCTGGAAACGGCCGTGCGCACCCACTTTACCGCCGCCGAAAGCGACTGGATTGACCAGGCGTTGGACGAACTGCCCCACCTCTCCCCGCGTGAACTGGAAATCGCCCATTCATTGGCCGCCGCCTACACGCCAGAAGCCATTGCCGCCCGGTTGAGTCTGTCCAAAGGTAATGTGGACAACGTCATATCCCATATTTATGTCAAATTAGGGTTGGCGGAAATGAAGGAAGAAGGGGTGGGCTTACGGCCGTTGCCCATCCTGGTGAAAGCGTGTTTGCTGGCCGATATTCGGCAGAGCCGGTAATCGGTGGGTGGTTTACCGATAACTGAAAACCGATTACCCGCAAACAAAAACTCATGCGTGATAAAAGATGGTATCAAGATTGGCTGGGCTGGGTGCTGGTTATCTCCATCGGCTACGGCCTCATTTGCCTGCTCAGTCTAACCAGTGATGTGGGACGGCCGTTTCCAGGCTTTCTCACTTACCACAACTTCACCACAAACCGCATGGATGTTTTCTGGAATGCGCCGGGCTGGTGGTGGCAGAGTGAGACAGACCGTGTTGCTCTCACTGATATCTTATTATCCGTTAACGATGTGCCATTTAATGATTTGACTGGCCTACTAAATGAACAAATCATATATGAAAACGTCTGGGATGAAGGGATACGTTCTGTAAAAATCCAGGTAGAACGAAATAGCCAATCCCAGACCCTGACCATTCCTCTCCACATTTTCTCCTGGCAGGATCTGATTGATTTGCTTCTTGCCCCTTTTGTCATCACCAGCACAGTTTTGTTATTAGCGATCATTCTTTACCAGGCTTCGGGAGATGTTCTAGGGCAGCGACTGGCTATCTTGATTCTTGTAACAATGGCTGGTTACAGTGCGAGTATAAACACATCTCTATTTCATTACGGCCAGTTTCATGATCATTTCTTGGGATATAGCAACCAGATATACGCGACGGCCGTCATCTTTCTTGGGCCACTGTTAATCCACTTTGCCTGGAATTTCACCACACCGATCTTTCAAGATCACAACGTTCTATCCCGAATGCCGCTGCTTTTTTATAGCGTGGCACTCCTAGCGACTGCCAGTTATTTTCTTTCCCGTTTCATTGTTAATCTACAAGGTATTACGCCGGTCATGAGCCTGTTGGACCGCTTCGCACTTGATAGCACAGCGTACCTCTTAATTTTTGGTGTTTTTGGAGTTATCGTACGCATGATAGGTGATGGGTTTTTACGGCGGGTACAGCCCCGTTCCCGCCGTGAAGCACGTTTAATGCTGGCTGCCTTTTTGTGTGTTCTCCCTATTGTTTGGCTATCGGCAAACGGTATCTTTGGTAATAACAGCAGCATTGCCAATATACGCAACCTGGCCGACACTCGCTACTTTGCGCTGGCAGTACCGTTTGCTTTTGCCGCTATCAGCCTGCGTTACCATACCTTTGCCGGGGCAGAGCGGTGGTTATTTATGGCGTTGGTATTGGCGGTGAGTGGCTTTCTGGCGAACGCAGGCACGGCCGTCCTCTTCTGGCAGCAGCCCCAACTCATCCGCGAATTGCCCTTTCCACCAACGGCCGTCCTCTTTCTCCTCTTCCTGCTCACCGGGTTGGTCTGGGGTTGGCAAAGTGGCTGGCGTGGCTGGCTGCGGCGCGTCTTCCACTGGGATCGGGTCAGTGCCCATGAAGTGCAGCAATACGGGCAGCGGTTGGTCGCCGCGCCCCATACGGACGGCCGTCAACTGGCGCAAACGATGGCCGCGGTGTTGTGCCAGGAACTGCAAGTGACGCATACGACCGTCTGGCTGGCGGCCGAAAACGGGCTGGAGCTGACCGCTGTGGCCGGCGGATGGCCCGAACCGGCACCGCCCTGGCTGGATTTGCCAGAGAACATTCCCCTGACGCCGTTCCGCCTGGGGGCCAATGCCCCAGTCTGGGCACGGCCGTTATGCCCCCATGCCATTGTCGTGCTGCCCCTCATTCTCTCCGGGCGGCTGCTGGGGATTATGGCGTCTGGCAGCCGGTGGGACACGGCCGTCTTCGATGACCGCGACCTGGATATTCTGGCGCTCATTGCTCAACAATCGGCCGTGTTCCTGCAAAACGCGCAACAAACAGCGCAGCTACGCCAGGCCGACCGCCAACTGTTACAAATCCAGGAAGAAACGCAGCGCAAAACGGCCCAAGATTTGCACGACTACGTGCTGCCGGTGATGGGTCGGTTGCAATTACAGCTACAAACCGGGCAGCACATGATCGCCGATTGCCCGGAACAATTGCCTGGTTTGCTGGCCGGTAGCCTGGCGCAACTGCGCGACAACACGGCCGTCATCCGCCGCATTCAGCAAAATCTGGTCATACGGCCGTTGGAATACGGTCTGGCCGCCTACCTGCAAGAGCTGGTGCAACGATTTCGGGATGATTCGGGGATCTTGGTGGAGATGACGCTGCCGGTGGATTTGGACACGGCCGTGCCCAATCTGGATGCCCGCCACGCCATCTATGCTGTCTGGCAGCAGGCGCTGGATAACATTCAGACCCATGCCCAGGCCAGCCACGTGTCCATCACCTGTCAGCACGCAGTCACGGGCTTTTGTTTCCAAATTCAGGACAATGGACAGGGCTGCACCCCGGCCAAACGAGAAAAGGCCATTGCAAACGGCCATTTTGGCCTGCGTTCGATGCAAATTCGCTTAGAATCAGTTGGCGGAACCTTTGAATTCCACTCCCACCCCGGCCACGGCGCTACCATCACCGGCGCCCTACCTTCTCATTGATGGATTGACATGGGGGGTGAAGAATTGCCAGAGAAAACCGCGTCTATTACCTAACTCCCGCTCACCGCTTACCGATGAGTCTCCTGAAAAAAGTCACCACAGAGACACAGAGTTTTCTCTGGTCAATACCCTCCGTGCCTCTGTGTTTTTTCAGTAAGCTCACCGATTACCGATCACCGATTACTGATTACCGTTCACTCGCTGGCAGCCAGGGTGCGGGCGGCCGTTTCATCATAGATATAGATGGGGCGTTTGCCTAAAGCGGTTGTGACCATAGAGACAATGACGCCCGTTTCGCGGCCGGCATGAGGATCGGTAGGGTTTTCATCTACCAGGACGACGAAGCGGTTCAGGCGGCGCTCGCGGCTGAGGCGCATGATGACGGAAAAACTGCTGGCGTCACGCCCCACACGGCCGTGACGGGCATCAATCAACAAACCAGCCGTGCCGACGCCTATATGTTCATCCAGAAGCACCCGCGCCTGCCGGTCTAGCTCCCGAATTTGCTCCGGCGTCTGGGTGCCTACAAATACAATTTCGACGTACCCTTCGGGGCGCCAGGAAACGGTTGATTGACCTGCTTCATTCATGGGTTGCTCACCTTAAGGATTGTCAAAAACCGGGATGAATTCACCGTCATTTACCGGGGGTGATTTGCGGCGGCGAATAATGCCACGCGCTTTGCCAGCGGCGGTGCGGGCGCCGCTCACGGCTGTACCACCCGCTTGTAATGCCATCTGTCCACCGGCTTTCGCCCCTCCCACCAGCTTTTTCTTATCCACGCCGGTCAGCGCCGGTAAAATGGCGCGCCAATCCTGCATCTCTTCCGGCCCCAGGCTGAAATATGCCTGGGCGCGCTTGCCGATGATGTAGGTCATGGCGGCGTTGGTGCTGGCTGAGGCAGCCATGCCCACTACAGGGATGCTACCGGTGATATATTTGGAGGCGACGCGGGCGGTGACTCGTTTGGAGATGTTGTTGCCGACGCGATGGGCAACGGCCGTTGTGCCTGCACTTAGCCCTGTTACCGTCATCACCACCCGCCGCTTCTCCTGGGGCGTCATCTGATGGCCGTACAGGGCAGCCATTTCCAGCACCAGTTCTGCCTGCATCTTAAAGGTGATGCCAAAGTCGGTGGCGACCCCCAACGCCAGGCTGGTAACGGTACCCAGGCCGGGAATAATAGCCAGTCCGGAGGTGGTGGCGCCGATGACGGCCGTGTCCCGGCACTTACGGTGAATCAACCGGTCCGCCAGTTTTTCGGCCGATTCTGCCGGATGGTCGGCGCGCAGTTTCACCACCCTTGCCGCTGCCGCCTGCTCATCCGTCTCATCAATCACCTTCGCCAGCCGATCCAACAGCCGCGCCGGCAGCCCGCTTTTGCCGTTTGTTATCTCTTCCTCGTGTTTTATCAATTCACCCATCTATCACTCACTCTTATTGCAATAGTGCTGAGACAGACTATAGACCCATAATCACACGCACACCATTAGCCACATTTTGCATGGTAGTCTCATCCAGATGTCCCAATACGCGGATAATCCGCCGTTTGTCAACAACACGAACTTGTTCACAAAGAAGCACTGAATCTTGTTTCAGATTCCCCACGCCAGCGGGAAAAAACACATGCGAGGGAAGCAACGCCCGTCCAATTTTCGTGGTGAAAGGTATAATGATGGTATGAGGGCTGGCAGAATTTGCCCGGTCAATTTGGACGATAACAGCCGGACGGATACTGGCCTGTTCTGTGCCAATCACGGGGTTCAAATCACATAATACAATATCACCACGGCTGATTCTTACCACTGGATTTCCCCACGAGCCAGACGTTCTTCATACTCTTCTAGTTGTGTCAAATAATCAGACATGTCGGATTCTGCCATATCCAAATTTTCATGGATTTGTGACCACAAATCCCAACGAGTCGGGTTGTTTTTTATCAGGAGAAAATCCACAAAATCATTCACTTCTTGAATCAATGGTTCTGGTAGTTGCCGAATCTTCGTAATGGTTACGTCATAAAGTGTCATTGTAAATGCCTCCAACTGCATCAATCTGTGAACAATGATACCACTTCAAACTTGGTTACGTCTACCAGCCCCAGGTCGGAGAGGCGCAGTTCGGGGATGACGACCAGGGCCAATAGGCTGAGTTGCATGAAGGCGTTGTTCAGTTTGCAGCCGCAGTCGCGGAAGGCCTGCACCATGCGGGCGGCTTTTTCGGCCACCACTTCGGCGCGTTCGTCGGACATCAGTCCGGCGATGGGCAGTTCCACCAGGGCGATTTCGGCGTCGTCTTTGTAGACGACCACGCCACCGCCAACTGCGCCCAACCGGTTAGCCGCCAGCGCCATGTTGCTCTTGCTGGTGCCCACCACGATCATGTGGTGACTATCGTGGGCCACCGTGCTGGCAATGGCGCAGCGGGTGTTGAAGCCAAAACCGGAGACAAAGCCGTTGACCACGCCACCGGTACCACGATGCCGTTCCACCAGGGCGATGTGGGCTACATCCTGGCGCGGGTCTAGCTGGACACGGCCGTGTTCTACTGGCAGCACTCTCTCCTCCGCCCTGGTGGGGGCCTGGTTTTCAATGACGGCGATGGCGCGAATTTTGACGGGAGATTGGGGATTGGGAGATTGAGAGATTGGCGGTGGGGACACCGCGAGATTGAAGTCGTCGGCGGTGAGGGTTTTGCCAAGTTTGACGGTGTTTTTGGCGAGGGCGGGGTATGGGTAGGCAGGCATGTCCATGGTGAGACGGCCGTCCTCTGCCACCACTTTCCCCGCCGCAATCACCATCTCAATGGGCAGGCTGACCAAATCGCGGCTGAGGATAATGTCTGCATACCGGCCAGGGGTAATGCTGCCGATGTCCTTTTCTACGTTGAAGTGAACGGCCGTGTTCAACGTTGCCATCTGAATGGCGGCGATGGGTGATAATCCCTGGGCGATGGCGTGGCGCACCACCCGGTTCATGTGCCCCTCGTGTACCAGCGTGCCGGAGTGGCTGTCGTCGGTGCAAAGGATGAAGTTGCGATTGTCCAGCCCCATTTCGGTGATGGCCTTTACCTGCGCAGCCACATCATACCAGGCGGAACCCAGGCGCAGCATGGCTTTCATACCCTGGCGGGCGCGGGCGATGGCGTCTTCCAGGCGGGTGCCTTCGTGGTCATCGGCCGGGCCGCCGGCGACGTATCCGTGAAACGGCCGTCCCAAATCCGGCGAGGCATAATGCCCACCCACTGTCTTGCCCGCTTGCATCGTGGCGGCCACTTCCGCGTGCATCTTGTCGTCATTCAGGTAGATGCCGGGGAAGTTCATCATCTCGCCCAGGCCAATGATGCCGGGCCAGGTCATGGCTTCAGCCACTTCCGCCGGGCCGATGGTCGCGCCGGGTGTCTCCAGGCCGGGGGCGCTGGGCACGCAGGAGGGCATTTGCACATAGACGTTGATGGGTAGCGTAGCTGCTTCGTCGTGCATCAGGCGCACGCCAGGCAGCCCCAACACGTTGGCAATTTCATGCGGATCAATAAACATGCTCGTTGTGCCGTGCGGGATGACGGCGCGGGCAAACTCTGTCACTGTAACCATGCCACTTTCTACGTGCATATGGCCGTCACACAAACCAGGGAGCAGGTAACGGCCGTTGGCCTCAATTACCTGTGTCTTATCGCCAATCGTGTATCCGGCGTCTGGCCCTACGTAAGCAATGCGCCCGCCGCTCACGGCCACATCCGTGTCGGGGATAATCTCGCCGGTATGCACATTCAGCCAACGGCCGTGGCGGATGACCATATCCGCCGCCTGCCGTCCCATGGCCACATCCACCAACTGTTTTGTCATTTCATGCCAGGGTTTTCTGGTTGTCATGTTCTCCTCTTTGTTCGTGATCCGTGACCCGATGTCAGTTAACGGATGACGGTTTACGGATTACGAATGACAGGTAGCCACGCCGTAAACGTTGCGCCTTCCCCTTCCACACTCTCTACCTGAATGTCACCGCCATGTAAATCTAGCACTTCCTTTACAATCGCCAGCCCCAGGCCGGTGCCGGGGATGTTTGATTGGGAGGCATGTTGGCCGCGGTAGAAGCGATCAAACATGTGTTGCTGATCGGCAGGCTTAATGCCAATGCCTGTGTCCATCACTTGCAGGTAAACGGCCGTGCCCGCCTCATTCAGCCCGGTGCGCACCACAATGCCACCGGCGGGGGTAAACTGAATGGCATTATTGACCAGGTGAGACACAACCAGGGAAAGCTGAATCGGTTCACCGTGTATCGGTGGTAAATCAGGCTGAAATTTGGGGGTCAGTGCAAGACCGGCTTCGGCCACACGAGGGGAGAGGCTGGCGACGGCCGTGCGCACCACCTCATTCAAATCCACTGGCTTCAGCCTGATGGTGTCTCGACCCAGTTCCAGGCGTGACAGGCTCAAAATATCCTCCACCAACTGCGCCAGACGATTTGTTTGCCGCCGGAGTACATTCATATAGTAGGTTTGTCGCTCTGGTTTGCTTTGCGCCAGTAAATCTAGATAGAGGCTCAAATTAGTGATGGGTGTACGCAGTTCGTGAGACACTTCGGAGATAAAACGTGATTTTAGCCGATCTAGCTCCAATAGTTGTTCATTTGCGGTTGCTAACTCACGGGTACGGCTGGCGACCCGGTCTTCCAGCGTTTGCAGCACCAGCATTCGTTCCAGGGCCCCGCCGGCCGCATCCGAAATGGCAACCAGAAAATCAATCTCCTCGGTTGTAAACGGATGAACTTCTGGCAAACTGATGTACATGACGCCGATGATACGTTCTTGGGCGCGTAAAGGCAGACCAATGCCGCTGCGAATTTCTTGCCGGTCAACCATCTCTTTTTCCTGGTGGTAAAAGCGTGCCTGGCTGCTCTGGGCCATGTTTTCTGTGATGTGAATCTGGCCAGTGGCGGCTATATGCCCAATGATACCTTCACCCGGCTTAAATTGGCGTCCTAGCATTTCTGTTATGAGGGGATAAACGCCGCGGGCTACCAGGGCTTCGGTGTCACTATCTCTGAGATAGAGGCTGCCCAAAGAACCGCCGACAACACTCATCGCTCGCTGCAAAATAGTCGGCAGCATGTCTTCCAGATTTTGGGCCATGCGTAACTCGGCGGAGAGAGTGGCTAAGGCTTCAAAACGCGCCGCGCGTTGGCTAATCTGGGCGAATAAATGGGCGCGTTCCAGGGCGGCGGTCAATTGGTCGGCGGCGATGGTCAGGAGGGTGACATCTGTTACCGTAAAGGCGTTTTTGTCAGTGCTATCAACATTCAAGACACCGATTAACTGGTTTCCTTGCCGTAATGGAAGCACCAATTCAGAGTTGACGGAAATGCGTGGGGAGGGAATAAAATGGGGATGCACGGTCGTGTCATTAACCACCAATGGATTGCCCGTTTCCGCTACCAGGCCAATAAGACCCTGGCCAAGTTTCTGCCTGTATATGCCAGGTTGAATCATTTCCCGGTTTGGCCCGACGATAGCTTCACATACCACCTCCTGTGCTTCCACATCAACACGATGCACGGATACGCTGAGGAAACTGAAGTTTTGCACCAGGTAGTCTGCGCACGTATGGCAGACGGCGTGAACATCTACCAACCCGGCAAGCTGATGGCTAAGGTTCTGCAACAGGGTTAAACGGTGCGCCCACTGTCTGGTTTCCTCACTTTGCCGTTGTATTTCGGCAAAGAGGCGCAATTTTTCCAGAGCCACCCCGAGCTGGCGCGCAAACGTTAGCAGCAAGTGCTCATCCCCTTCTGAAAAGGCGTCTGTCTCTGTGCTTTCTGTGTTGACCACCCCAATCAGGTGTTTGCCGGCAAAAATTGGCACACATAACTCTGAACGTGTGTCGGGGTCAGCTCGGACATAAATCGGGTCTTGTTGTACGTCTGGGCAGCGGTAGGGCTGTCCCGTTTGGGCCACCCGGCCCACGATGCCCTGGTTAATGGGAATAGAAGAAAATGGGAGTACCTGGCCTCTGATGCGGTAAGAAGCGTGAGGGCAAAGTGCCTGCGCTGATTCGTCTAGCAGTAAGACGCCAAAGTTGTGAGGGTATAAGGTGTCACCGATGATCCCGGTCGCTTTTTCTATTAAATCATCTTCGCGGACCGCCTGGGTGGCAGCCTGGGTCAGGGCTTGCAAAGCGAACATTTCTTCCAACTGGCGTTGGGTTGCTTTGTGTAGTTCGGCATTGTGCCAGGCCAGTGCTACCTGGTTGGCAAAAGCGGATAAACGAGCCACGTGTTCCGGCTGGTAAAAATGTGGTTGTGTTTTGTCTAAGGCAATGAGGGCCGTGACCTGGTTACGCACAATAATGGGAACACCGACCCAGGCACGAATGAGGCCCTGGGGTTTGATCCATCCAGAAGAAGTTGCGGTATCGGCAATAATGAGCGGCTGTCGGGTTTGCACTAACTGGCGTAAGTTGGCGGTTGTGTCTACGTCGAAAACAAATTCGGAGACTTTTGGGGGTAGTTCTGGATTTGTGTGTTCATAACCGATATGGCGAATGATGCGGGCACGGCCGTGTTCCACTAACATGATGTTGGCCGAATCATAGGGCACAACCCGGGCAATCTGGATCAGAATGCGGTCTAAAACCTGATCGAAATCAAGCGTTTCATTGATGATGGCCCCGGCTTCCCGCAACGCTTCGGCCAGGGCGCGCTGCTCTTGTTCCTGGTGCAGCAGTCTGGCTCTGGCAATAGCCAGGGCGATGGGAGTGGCAGCCAGTTCAGCCTGGTGGATTTCGGTCGCGGTGAATTGGTGCGGTTCTTGAAAAGTGAGCATGATGACGCCCATTTTCTGCCCCAGGGCAATAAGCGGAATGCCCAGCAGTCCGGCTATTTGCAGCCGGTTGACAATACGCACTTGATGGTAGGGAGAGGTACGGGCGTCGGACACGGCCGTGACACGTTCTTGCTCAAGCACGGCTCTGGTGAAGGTATCTTTATCAGGTAGTGGGGGCATGGCGGCGTAGCTGTCTTCATAAGGGCCAGAGGCTGCCAGGGGTTTAATTTCCTGGCGGGCCGGGTCCCAGGTGGTAATGTAACAGCCGTCTGCGGCCAATAGCTGCCGCAAGTTATAAGCGACGGCGTGCAGCATTTGGTGAAAGTTGAGAATGGTAGCGGCTTCGTGGGTGATTTTGGTGAGCAGGCTTAAGTATTGCTCCTGGTTTTGCCAGGCAGCCCCGATCAATGAAGATGAGGTAGAGGAAGTGTAAGGTACGGCCGTGTCCAATAGTTTATCCTGATCAGCGTCTGAACGTTTTATTTCCTGGTATCTTGCCGCCTGCTACATCTTACGCGGGCGAGTGAAAATGGGCAACATGTTCTTATGTTCTTAACGCTGCTTGTACATACAGAACATTTGTGCTATAATTTACCTCAAAATATGGGCGCAATGGCTTTGTTGGCAGGCTTGTTTTTTAGCATAAAAAAGGTGATACTATTGCCTTGTTTCCCAATGTTGTGCTGACTCATACAAAGCGCCAGCCATAGCCATACATAAAAAAGGAGAGTGTCGCATGTATCAAAAAATTATTATTGTAGGCAATCTGGGGAAAGATCCAGAAATGCGCTATATGCCGGATGGTCGGGCCGTTACCAGTTTCAATGTGGCTTCAACTTCACGTTGGACAGACAAAGCTACCGGCCAACCCAAAGAAGAAACCACCTGGTTCAGGGTTACTTTTTGGGGTCGGCAGGCAGAAACGGCTAACCAGTATCTAAATAAAGGAAGTAAAGTATTAATTGAAGGTCGGATAAAGCCGGATCCCAATACCGGTGGCCCACGTATCTACACCCGACAGGATGGAACTGTAGGTGCTTCGTTTGAGGTAACAGGCGATGATCTTCGCTTTCTTACGCCAAAGGGTGAAAGTGGGTATAGCGGTAGTGGTGATGATGAGTACACTGGCGCGCCGGCTCACGAAGAAGACGATATTCCATTCTAGTACCTTAACGGCTGAAGCCGTTACGCTCCGCTAAAGCGGTTACTACGAACCTTCCCCAAGAGGCAGAATGGTATGGACTTCCATGCCATTTTGCCTCTTGCCGTTTCTCCAGGCATGATGTAAGGGCGACCCTTGTGCTTGGACTTCACCAGGGCGGGCACAAGGCTACGCTCCTACTTGTCATTGAATTGAACAGCACCTTCCCCTACAATAATCTCTGTCGGACACACGGGGATGCCAGGAGAATCAGATATGGAAAGGATGGCCGCACAATTGGTATCGCCGCAGCAGCTACGGGATGCCCTGACTGATTATTTTAATACAGATGAACTGCGTGATCTTTGTTTTACGTTGGGGATTGACTATGAAAATTTGGGTGGTGACTCTAAATCAGAGAAGGTTTTAGAACTGATCCAATACTGCGAACGGCACGGCCGTACCGACGACCTCATCAACACCATCCAACGCGCCCGCCCCAACCTTGATTGGGAACGTCTGGCATCCATATCATCCGGCCCGGCGCAAAAAGTGCAACCGTTTGCTAATGTACAACAATCGCCCGATCAGTACCTTTTTGATAGTGACAGCGGTGAAGGTGTAGAACAATCATTTGTAAATGTACAACAATCGCTCGATCAGCAAATAGTTGAAGATACGCCCCCGCTCGAAGAGGTAGCAGAACCACCAACGCCGCCTGACCCCTTCCAAACCATTACTACCCACAACGGCACACTACTCACCGAACGGCATGGCGTCCGCATCTACGGGTTGGTCACTCGCCAGCCCTGGAACCTGCCGGTAGACGCTTTTGTGCTGCCGCTCGGTTTTGGCCGAGAATACCGCCCCGGCCTGCTGGGGCAAGAACTGGAAAGCGCCCTGTCCAGCGTTCAGGTTGACTCACCTTATAAAGCCTTTGCGCAGACCGTCACCACCAGGACGCCGCCGGAACTCATTCCTGCCGCGCCTTTTATCCTGATGCACAATAGCACCGACTTTTGGACGGTGCCTGGCACCAGCCGCAAAGTTATTGTTGCTACGGCCAATGATGGTCACGGCCGTACCATCCCCCATGCTACTGCTGCTGCTACGGCCGTTGTGCAGTTAGCCATTGCCAACGGGCTGCGCCGCCTGACCATACCACCGCTGGGTGCTGGGACGGGTGGGCTGCCGGAGCAGGAGGTGGCGCTGGCCATGGTGGATTCCATCCTCACTGCCATCCCTCCTATTGCCCCTGGTGACCCGGCGGCATTGGACGAAATTATCTTCACCACCATCAACCCCGCTGTTCTGGCGGCACTGCGGCAGCGCTTTTTCAAACGGCCGCAAGCAGCCGTGAATGATGAACCGGTGGGGCGGGATCTGTTGCAGGTAGAAACGGCCGTGTACGCCCTGGCCGAAATGTGTATGCTCAATGACCTGGAGCCGCCGCTGGCGGTAGGCATCCTGGGTGGGTGGGGCAGCGGCAAATCGTTTGTCATGCACCTGATGCAGCAGCGCATTGCCCATTTGCGTGGCCGTGTGGCGACGCCCAATTTCCCCTACGTCGGCCACGTCTACCAGATTAAGTTCGACGCCTGGACGTATGCCAAATCCAACCTGTGGGCCAGTCTGATGCAAACGATCTTTTATGATCTAAATGCGCAACTAACCCGCGAGCGGGAAGTGGCCAAGACATTGGCGCGAATCCCGGAAACGGCCGATTCACAATTGACAGCCGAACAAGAGGAGGCATTGGCGCGGGTGCTGCGGGTGGGTGGGCAGGTGTGGGAGGCACTGGCGCGCCCAGACTTAAAACCGCGAGAGGTGCAGGATGTGGTTCATTTTGCAGCCGAACTGGATAAAAAAGTGCAGTCGCAGGAATTGTTGTGGGCGGAACTGCGCCAGTTGAAAGAGGCGGAACTGACCGAACTGCGCCAGACGGAAGCAACTTTGGCAGAAAAGCAGGCGCGGTTGGAAGAAGCCCGACTTAAATTGCGCGAAGAGGTGGACGCGGAGATTGCTGCCAAAGCGCGGGAGGCGGCCTGGCTGCCACTGCAAAATGCGTTCAAGCAGCAGTTTGGGGCGGTCACGGATACGATTAAGCAGATGTTCACGGCCGTTGCCCCCACCGATTCCCCCTCTCTCCGCGCCACATTCACCAGCAGCGCCGCCCTATGGCAAATGATCCGCAACAACCCCACCGAATTTGCCGCCTTTATGTTGCTGGCCTTGTTCCTGGCAGTGATGACCTTTTTCAGTGAGCAAAACCAATCTTTAGGGTTTCAACTGCCGCCATTGCCCGGCTTCATTTTGTCTATTAGCCCGGTCATCCTGGCATTTTTGCGCAGCTATGACAAATGGGTGAACCTGATTCGCCAGAGTTTTGTGGCCTACCGGGTGCAGGTGGAAGCGGAAAAGAACCGGCTGGCTGACGGCCGTGACGAGCGCATTCAGCAAAAACTGGCCGAACAGAGCCGCGAATTTAGCCAGATGAAAAAGAGCGACCAGACAGCCGCTTTGCCCGATACCAATATCCCCGGCCTGGAAGAGCAGATTGCCGCTCTGGAAGCCAAAGCCAAACGGCAGCGGCAGCGGGTGGGCATCACCGCCACCTATGTTTCCCTGCTCGATTTTGTCAGTTCCCGGCTGGATGAGGCGATTTATGAGAAAGAGTTGGGACTGATGCATCAGGTGCAGCGTGACCTGCGCGAACTAAGCGAGAGCCTGACGGCCGAAGGGCATAGGCTGTTCCCACGTGGCCGGGCGCGGGTCATCCTGTACATTGATGACCTGGACCGCTGCCCGCCGCTGCGGGTGGTGGAGGTGTTGGAAGCAGTGCAATTGCTGCTCAAGACCGATTTGTTTATTGTGGTGCTGGCGATTGATGTGCGTTTCATTACACGGGCGCTGGAGACGGTGTACAAGGGCATTCTCACCCGGCGCGGCAGTCCGTCGGGGCTGGATTACATCGAGAAGATCATCCAGATTCCGTATGGGGTGCAGCCGATTGAGGATGTGGCCGTAGCCAGTTATCTGGAAAAGCAGGTAGTGGTGGCTGCCGCTGCTGCCCAACCGGATACAATGGATGAATCGGCCGAGGTTATGACCGATGCTGCCGGCGACACGGCCGTGTCCGGCGACCATGATCAACCGGCTGGCGACGACGGAGAAAGGGAGCGTGTGGGGACTGATGAGGCGGGCGACGATCGGCAGCCGGAAACCGACCTGCCCGTGCAAGCTATTGAAATTAGCCCGGACGAATATGAGCGGATGCAGAACTGCTGCCGCCAGGTAACAATGACGCCGCGCGCCATCAAACGATTGGCCAATGTGTATAAATTACTAAAAATCATCTGGTACCGCGAAGGTAGCGAACCGGAAAGCCTGGAAATGATCGAGGTGATCATGTCCATGCTGGCGCTGTCGGAACGGTATCCTAACCAGATGCGGGAATTATTTGAAGGCGCATCCCAACAAATCCGGGCTAAATCATCGGCTGAATTTAGGGCATACATCAAGGAGCAGCAGCCACCGGCTGAAAAAGATACCTACACGGCACAGGAATGGCAGCAGTTAGCGGCGGACACGGCCGTGCTTTTCCCTAAAATCCCATTCAACCAGATTGACCTCAAAACATTCAACCTGGTGCGCTCCTTCTGTTTTGTGGGCGACATCGGTTATGACCCTGGCGAGATGATGCAGGCGGCGCGGCAGTTGGCCAATACCGCCAATCCACCGTCTCAATCTTCGGACAAAGAAGAAATTGAAAGATTGGAAGATTAGGAGGATCGATCTCCTAATCTCAAACTCCAAACCGGCTTGACATGACGCCCACACGTCTTATAATTCCGCCCAATCTGGTTTTACAAAACGATGACCAGGACGAGTAGCTGTTTGGCCCGTCACAGAGACCGGCAGACCAATGGGCTGGAAGTCGCCGGAACGAAGTGGACAGTGAAAACCACCTGGGAGTGCCTTTCCAAAAGTGTAGGGGCGAGGCAGTTGGGGATGAAGTTGGCATATGAGGCCAGATAGATTCCCAACTGCCTCGCCCGTACCCAAGTAAGAAGGGACGGGTGGCTCCGTTAACGGCCGTGAATGAGGGTCTGTTTGTAGGATTAAAGGCGATAAATCGCCTACTACAAACAAAGATCGAATTTGGGTGGAATCGCGACGGCCGTCGCCCCAATGGTGGGTGACGGTCGTTTTGTTTTTGTCCTTGGGTATTGGTCATTAGTCCCTCGCTGCTAATGACCAATGACAAATGACCAACGACAATTGGAGGTAAATATGATGAACAAAAAAATCCCCGTAGGCGTATTGGCCGCTACCGGCACGGTGGGGCAACGGTTTGTGGAGCAACTGGCAGACCATCCCTGGTTTGAAGTGGTGGTGGTAACAGGGTCAGAACGGACGGTAGGACGGCCGTATGGCGAAGGCGTGAACTGGAAATTAGCCGGCCGCCCGCCGGAAAATGTAGCCAACCTCATTGTCCAGCCTACCGCGCCCGGATTGGCTGCGCAGGTGCTTTTTTCCGGCCTGCCCACACCGGAAGCCAAAGAATTGGAACCGGTGTTTGCCAAAGCCGGGCATATCGTCCTGACCAATGCCTCACCCTACCGCATGGACCCCTATGTGCCGCTGCTCATCCCGGAGGTAAACCCGGACCATATTGGCATTATCCCCCACCAGCGGGAAAAATATGGTTGGGAGGGATACATTGTGGCCAACGCCAACTGTTCCACCACCAGCGTTGTCCTGCCCATGCAGATTTTGCACCAGGCGGTGGGGTTGGACACGGCCGTGATTGTCACCATGCAGGCCATCTCCGGCGCTGGTTATCCCGGCGTCGCCTCCATGGACATCCTGGACAACGTCATCCCCTATATCGGCGGTGAAGACGCCAAAGTTGAAAGCGAACCACGCAAATTGTGCGGCACATTTGCCAACGGTGAACTCCAGATGGCTGACTTTATTGTCTCTGCCCAGACCAACCGGGTGCCGGTATTTGATGGGCATTTGGGCAGCGTTTCTGTGAAGTTGAAGCAGCCCCTGCCCCCGGCAGAGGCCATTGCCCTGTTCAAAAACTGGCAGCCCCCGGCCGAATGCCGCGACCTGCCCAGTATGCCCAACCCTGTCCTCATCTACCGCCCGGAAGAAGACCGCCCGCAACCACGCCTCGACCGTGACGCCGGCAACGGTCTGGCCTGGACGGTGGGCAAAGTGCGCCCTTGCCCCGTCAACGACATCCGCTTCATGGCCCTGGCCCATAACACCTTGCGCGGCGCCGCCAGCGGCTCCATTCTCAACGCCGAATTGTTGGTCAGGCAAGGTTACATTGAAGCATGACAAAACAGACGCTCTTTAGTCACCCCATTTTCAAATTGTGAATGGCGTTACATCCGAATTTGTGTTTGACACAACCACCCGGTTTTGTTATCATCCCGTCCTTGCTGGGGGCGTGGTGTAGTGGTTAACACGCCGGCCTGTCAAGCCGGAGATCGCGGGTTCGATCCCCGTCGCTCCCGTACCGGGTGCAAGTGGAATCAAGGTCACTTGCACCCTTTTTTATTTCTGAACGCAACCCCTCTACTATCTCATGCGGCGCCGACGAAGCATTGTCTAGTACCACACTGAAATCCCCATGTAACGCGACGGCAATCACGTGCTCATCGTATACAAACACTCTATCCACGATTTTGGTCAGTAGTTGCTTTCGAGCCTCGTCTGGATTGTTCACCTTAGTAAGCATCTAAAAACTATCTCCCATTTTTCGGGGACGAATGGTGTAATT
>DAOMOK010000008.1:0-284228 GCA_035444285.1 Chloroflexota bacterium | reverse complement strand
GTTCCCTCTTTGAAGGCGAGCTCCTCATGCCTCAACTCACACCTGAATAGTTACCTCTTTTTTTTCTTAGGCATACTTGCCTTCTGGAACCCAGATGTTGGGAGCGCGCAAGAGCGCTTCCTAATTCCAATTATTCCGTTCCTATATTTCTATCTTCTCCAAGCTCTTATATGGTCTACACGAACTATTAGTAAAACCGATAAGTTGACGGTCTTGGTTGTGACAGGGTCAACCTTTTTGATAGTTTTAATTCTCCTGGTACGCAATTTTCAGGACTGGCGAAACCCCATACGTAATAGATTCACTGATTTGTCCATAGGCACTGTCTGGGTTTATGAAAACACCCCCTCGGAGTCAGTTATTATGGCTAGAAACCCTGTCCCATATTACCTCTACACACGGAGGAAAACTGTTGCATATCCGACCGATGAACAAGATATTGAAGACTATGTTAGGGCCAATGCCATTGACTACATCTTGGTTTCACCAAAACTCCAAACACCCCGAAGCAATGAATTGGGCGACTACTATATTGAGACCAATCTTTTACCTGCGCTTACGGCGAATCAAGACAAATTTAGGCCGGTTTACACAAATACTACGCACAATGTTACGATATACGAATATCACAGTAACCAAATAACGGGGGGGATAACAGACTAATGGTTGTTTTCAGCCGCACAAAACGCGGAATGAAGCGAAGTGTACCGACTGTAATGCAACTGTTACCGGGTTATTGAGTAAATGTGTTCAATAGTTCAATGCCCTTACATCTCATTGCCACCGATTACTCAATTATCAATTCAAAGTCCGCTCCTGCCAATGTCTGACCGTTAACCTGAATCTCCACCCGATGAAGGCCGGGGTAATAGCGGCGGGTGGTGATCGGTTTGAAGGCATGGTTTTTGCGGATGGGGAGGGATTGACGGCCGTCTAGCGACACGTTGCGTAGTTTGAACACTTTAGGGGCGGTACGGCCGTTGGCCTTCACAAAATGAATCACATAATCCACCACCAAATCCTGGCGCGCGTCTGCGTCGCTTTGTAACGTAAAACTGATTTCCAATGTGTTCCCAAAGGTCAGGGTGGACGGTGAGACCGCCATCTGGAGTACGCTGACCTGCACCGCGCCGTAACCCAACAATTCTAGCGCCGCCGGGTCGCCCGCTTTCACCAGCGAACGCAAGGCATGGCGGGTAATCCATTGCCGTTCCGGGGTAGGGTTTTCTTGCCAGCGCGTTAACGTCGCCAGCGCCAGGTGTGCGTTGTCTTTGGTAATGTCGTTCAGGTGGTTGGCCACAGAACGGCGCACATATTCGGAGGGGTCGTCTTTCAGCTTTTCCAGCAGAGACAGCGTGGGAGTGGGATCGGCAATGAACTGGTTTAGGCGCATGCCCCAGGGCAGGCGTGGCCGTGTGCCTTCGCTCACCAGGCGGCGCACATGGTGGTTTGCGTCCTGCGTCCACTCGTGTAAAACGGCCAGGGTGCGGTCGGGATAACGGATGAGGAACGGCCGTATGGCAAATTCGGCCGTGTGGCGTCGCGTAATTTCATGCATGGCTTGCATGGCATCGTCAAAATGCTCCAGACCATACAGTTCAATCAACTGGGCCATCGGCCAATAATGCCAGCCACCCTCCGGTACACTATCCGTTGGCTCCGCATCCAGTGTGGCCTGCAAGACCGCCCAGGCCGCCGGGAAATCGGGCGGCAAATGATCATGCAGGGCATGGGTAAAGATGAGGGTACGCGCTTTCATCTCCTGCCCATCTAGCTGCGGCGCAATTTGGGCCACAAAGGCAGCGGCATTGAAGGGGGGGTATACGGCCATAATGCGCGCCGCCATCCGTTCCGCCAGCCCTACGTTGTAATAATCTTTGAATAAGGTGGATTCGGTCATGGGAAATAGAAATTATGAATTATGAATTAGGAATTATGATCACCCGTTCACTGCCGCCGCCCCAGAAGCAGGAAACCGGCGCCAGCCAGGAAAAACAGCCCGATCACGGCTAAGCCATAGGGCAAGATAGCGCTGAAGTCAACGGGAGTAGCGGCAGAAGTCACAGCCTGCCCTGAGCCTGTGGCAGGGGCCGTGCCCGGCGTGGGTGTATTGGTCGGCATGATGACATTGGCTATGGTTTGCACCGTAGCAGTGGGTTGGGGGGTCACGGCTGCCGGGTAAGGAGCCGCTGTGGGAGTATCTGTTGGCAGGGAGGTGGCGGTTGGTTCGGCTGTGGCGTCGGTCACAGCAAGGGCAGCGTCACGGCCGTCAGTGGAAGAACCACCCATCTCTTGCGGCTGCGGTTTATGCCCCACCACCACTTCCTGATTCACCTGTAACAAGGTGTCTTCCGCCAGCCCACTGACCGTCAGCAGTTCCGGCAATGTCAGCCCATAGATGGCGGCAATGCCAAACATGGTATCTCCACTCTGTACAATGTGGACAATGGCGCCATCCGGCTTTTGCCGCGCCTGGGGATAACCGGGCAGCAGCGTCGAACCATCGGGCAGCACACTATAACCCAACAAGATTTCCTGCCCCACCGACAACAATGAATCGGCCATCAAATTATTGAGCGTGTACAGGTCGCCCACCGGCACGCCAAAACGGTCGGCAATGACGAGCAGGGTGTCGCCGGGTTGGATGATGTAGAGGATACGGCCGTCGGCTACGGCCGTGGGCGAGGCAATCGGCGTATGCGTGGCGGTAGGCGGTGGTGTGTTGGTCGGCGGCAATGTGGGTGCAGGAGACGCCGTTTGCGTCGGTGTGGGCGAGGGGCCTGGCGTAAAAGTAGCCGGCGCTGTGGTCGGTGTGGCATTGGGATCAGCCGTAGGGTCGGCCCCTGGCAGCGGGTAGGTGGGCAAAGAACCGGCTTTATAGGCGGCGCTTAATTCGGCCGTTAGCTGCAAATAGAACTCGCCATGCTCCACGCTCGGCTCAATGTTGCTGCCCTCACGCCACTCATTAAACGAAGTAATGATGAGCATGTCCGGGGCGCTGGCAGCCGCGCCACCAAAGCTGGAGCGGTAATAATTGCCATCGTTGCGATTGCGCACAAACGCCGCATCCCCCCGTCCGGTCAGCGTATCATCCCAGCCAGGCATGGCCGTTGCCACCCAATATTTGTAGCCGCCGTATGTGCCCGCCGCGGCACGGGTATTGGCGGCCCAGGTAGCGGCCGTACCCGCTGGATTGTTCGACCAGGCAATGTTGTATAAATGCAGCCCATCAAAGGCGTTCAGATAACTGGTGTTACCGCCTTCAGCAATCCAGATCATGTTACGATCTGGGTCTACGGCGCTGCGAATAGTGACCCAATCGGCCGGGGTTAATATCCAGTTGGCCCAAAAAAAGACGACGGGTTTGCCGTCCACCCGCAGATAGGCAGGGTGGTTGGCGTGGGTATCGCGCAGTGTGCGCAGGGCATTGATGCGGTCGTCGTTGTTAGCAAAAAAGGGGCTGCCCGTTTCAAAATCCACGGCCGCTTTGAAGCCACTACCGGCAGCGATATTGAGCAATGTTTGAAAATTGGTCTCTGTCTGGTTGTTGGTTGTTTGTGGCCCATACCAGCTTTGCACAAAACCATCTATGCCGGCGGCTTTAGCCTGCCCCACCTGGCGCTGGATAACGCCGGCGTCGCTGGAGAAGTAGGGGGCAGGTGGCTGCCAGGGCGTGATGCCAGGGCCAAAAGAGCCAGGGCTGTACCAGGCATAATAGAAGGCCAACACTAACCGGGTTTGACCCTGCGCTGCTGCCGGGGCAGTTGGCGAATGGGATAGAAGGGCGACAACAACACTCATCAGCAACAGCAGCGCCACAAAACGACGGCCCGATTGCCGATGAATGGAATTCATGGTCTGACCTGAAATATATGCTGAAGCACGTTGGCAAAGGGCAGCAATTGATTTCAAAGCAATTGATTTCAATTTGCACCTGGCCCAATGTAACGGTATTCCATATGGGGCGTCATCAACGTCGTGATCAGTTCCATCGTTTGTTCGGCTTCGCTCTTGCTGACGCGGGCGGAAAAACCGGCCAGAAAGTCACGCAGGCCAGGCAGGTGTTCATATTCCACAATACGTGGTTCGCCGGTGATGCCGCCCAACGCGGCGGCTTTGGTGATGGCATCCTGAAGGTCGCCCAATTCGTCTACCAGGCCGAGGGCTAATGCCTGGCTGCCACTGTAGATACGGCCGTCTGCCATTTCTCGCACTTCATCTTCCGGCAGGTGACGGCCGTCTACAATCACCTGCACAAAACCATCATACGCTTCGTCGGCGATGGTTTGCAAAATGGCTTCTTGCTCAGCCGTCAGCGGTTCCCAGGGGTTGCCAATGGTCTTGTTGGGGCCGCTGGTGATGCTGGTCATATCCACGCCTACTTTCTCCATCAGTTCCGTGACGTTATAAAGTGACAGCACCACGCCCAGACTGCCGGTGGTGGTATCGGCGCGGGCAAAGATATAGTCGGCCGGGGCGCTGACGTAATAACCGCCGGAAGCGGCCATACCGGCCATGCTAACGACCACCGGTTTTTCTATCTGCGTCAGGGCGTCATGGATTTGAGCCGAACCGGTAACGGTGCCGCCAGGACTATCCACCCGCAGCACAATCGCTTTCACCGAATCGTCGGCGGCGGCCGTGCGCAGGTCATTGATCACCGTGCCACTGACGGCGCCGAGGGCGCTTTGGGTACCATCGCTGTGGGTGATGGCGCCTTCAACACGGACAATGGCGATGGCATCGCCAAAACCACCAGAACTGGTAGAAGGTGCCGCGCTGCCAGCCAACGCCAGGCTAAAGAAGAATGTGACCATCATCACGCCACAGGCGCACACCGGCAGCAAAAAACCTAGGCTGACCCCGGCCAACACCCAGGCAGGAGTACGGCCGTTGCCGTCGCTTTTGACATGAATGACAGTGGGCGCAGGTGGGGATGGGGACACGGCCGTGTCAGCCGCCGTTGGAATCGAATCGTTTATTTCTTCGTTCATAAAGCCTCGGAATTTTAGGAAAACAAAGGGCAATTATACGGTTACGGCCGTGCCTGTTAAAAAACACTCATCTTGCCCTTGTGAAAAAAACAATTTGTGCTATTATCCCCCCTCGTTGCACAGCAAACAACTTTATACTTCTGCTGCTTTCCGCTCTTAGTAGCCACATGACCGGCAAAAAGGGCAAAGCTCGCTAGAGTAATCCCAAGGAAAGGAGGTATGCAACGTGCGTGAGTACGAGGTAACCATTATTGTTCAGCCTAATTTAGAAGAGGCCGCTCGCAACGAGTTGATCGAGCGTGTATCCACCTGGTTGACCCATGGTGAAGGCGAAGACGCCAAACCTGTGGCTAACCATTGGGGCATGCGGCAGCTCGCTTACCCCATCAGAAAATTCAAGCAGGGCTACTACGTCTTCTTTGAAGCCAACCTGGACCCTGCGCGGGTGGCCGACAGTGAGCGTAACATGCGTTTCGTAGAAGATTTGCTACGTTTCCTGGTCGTTCGCAAAGAGGAATAAACATGGAAGCCCAAAGGGTTTTGCAAAACCCTTTGGGCTTAATGGGCTATCAGGGAGAATGCCATGAACAGAGGGCTAAATAAGGTCATGCTAATTGGTTGGGTGGACGGACAACCCGAAGTGCGACACACGCCCACCGGCCGAGCAGTAGCTACTTTTAGTCTGGCAACCTCCCGTAGCTGGACATCATCTGAAGGGGAACACCACGAGGAAACCGAGTGGTTTAATGTGGTCGCCTGGGGCAGCCTGGCTGAAATTTGCGAGAAGCGCATTGGGCATGAACAACATGTCTACGTGGAAGGCCGTTTGCAGACACGAAGCTGGGATGACAACCAGGGCCGAAAACATTTCCGCACGGAAGTGGTGGCCCATGATCTGATTGTTTTAACCGATACTGGAGGTTTTTATGAATGAGCAAAAAGTGCGCAAGAAGACATGTGCTTTCTGCGCTGACAAAAACAGAATCATTGATTACAAGCAGGCTGATTTGATGCTGCGCTATGTAAATGAATTTGGCCGAATCCGGCCACGCCGTCAGACAGGTGTTTGCGCCAAACACCAACGCGAACTGGCTCAGGCTATTAAACGCGCCCGCCATATCGCGCTGGTGCCCTTTGTGCAGGAATAAGAAACTGAGGGATGACTGTTCCCTCAGTTTCTTTTGAACAATATGACCAAGAAGCAAACAAAAACGGTTGGCGAAGACCAACAACGTCAGTCGCGTAAAGAAGTGCTGATAGCCCGTAAAGAACGGGAACAAAAACGTACCATTTATATGGCCACGGCCGTCGTCGGCGGTATTTTGCTGTTGGTGCTGCTAGTAGCCATTATCAATGAGTTTTTCGTCTCCCCCAATCGGGCCGTGGCTGAGGTCAGTGGTGAAGCCATTAGCCTGCGTGAATGGCAAGACCGGGTACGCCTGGAACGGGCGCAGCGCATTTTGCTGCTGGAAAATCAACTGGATGCGTTTGGTGATGTGGGTTTGATCCAGCAGTTTTATGGCCAGTTGATTAACGAGCTGCTGCAACCTGAACAAATGGGTCAAACCATTTTGAATCAGATGGCGGAAGATGTGATTGTGCTGCGGGCGGCGCGGGATCGCGGCATTAGTGTCAGCGATGCCGAGGTAGACGAATCCATTGGCGAGTCATTTAACTATTTTGGCGGTCTGTCACCCACGCCGTTACCGGCGCCGACGGAAACGATTATGCCCACGCCATCACTTACGCCCATTCCTACGGCCGTGATCACCGAACTGCTGCCGACCAACACCCCCTTCCCCACACCTACTCTGGGGCCAACCGTCACGCCACCGCCTACTGCTACGCCCGTGTCTGAAACCGCCTTCCGCGAACAGCTAAACGATCTGTTGGCGCAGTACCGGGATATGGGTATTTCCGAAACGCAGTACCGCGAATATGTGCGGTTGCAACTTTACCGGGAAAAATTGGCCGATGCTCTGGCAACCGAGTTCAATTTGCCCACCGAGGCGCCACACGCCAGTTTCTACTTTATGGCTTTTGACACGGAAGAAGACGCCAATGAAGCCCTGGCAATGGTCGAGACCAATGGCTATGTGCAAACGTGGAATGAACTGCGCAGCCGGCCTTTTGACCCGGAAGCCACTTCTAATCCCATTGTGTCTGAACTGCTCTGGCGCACCCAAAATGAGGTTGAGCAATCTTTTGGCACAGAAGCAAGCGCCACTGTTTTTGCGCAGCCGTTAAATGAACCAACCCCTGTCCTGGTACATCAGGTGGACGAGGAAACCAGCCGGTATTACCTGATCATGGTGACGGGACGGGAGGCACGGCCGTTGTCCGAATCAGCTATCAGCCAGGCCAAACAACAGCAGCTCACGAGCTTTATTGACGGCCGTCTCACCGGCAATCTCACCTTCACCGAATTTGATCGTGGTCGCACCCCGGAAACACCACGCCTGGACCCGATCTTCTACACGGCCCCCACCGCCACGCCGGTCATACCGGCAACGGCAGCGCCGTAAATAAAGTGTAGGGTGATTTTGTCAATCGCCCTACACCTACAACACCCCACCGGGAATACACCCTGCCTGCATACCGGCTACTTGCACCGGCACAAAAGGCGGTTGGAAGAGATGTTCATTTTGTTGGTGACTGCGGAAAAAGTCGGCAATGAAGTGCATCCGATCATCCAGGCGTGCCCAGTTCACCGCCGCCGTACCGGTGAGCGTTTCGTCGCTGAAATCCCAGCGTTCCAGAAGTTGGCGCAGACGGCCGTTTTGAATCGTCACCAGTGAGGGCGGGAATTTATGGGCGCCGACCGGTGGTTTTACATTGTGCCCCAGACGTAAGTCACCGGCAGGGATGGTAATGAAGAGCATGTTGCGCGTGAGAAGCTGCTGGCCCATACGCCGCGCCATGTGCCACACAGTGGCAGGCAGCCCACCGCCCAAGCGCGCCACCGGCTGGGCGCGCAGCGCCGCCACTGGCGCTTCCAATGCTTCGGCAATGTGCGGTTGCAGGCGGATTTGCTCATGCAAGCCAACGAGCAGGTTTGCCAGCAGTATAGCCTGAGCCTTTTGCGCTGAATCCTCCATGAACCGTGCCCGATAATAGGTGGTAAACGCTTCGATCAGGTAATCCTGGCCGTTTCCGGCTACCGGGCCAGGGCGGAATTGGGCCAAAAAGTACTGCAAGTGGTTTTCGTCGTAGGCGGCGTCCTGACCCAGTTCGGTAATAAAACGGTGAAAGGGGTGAGCCAGTTCGGCAAAGACACGGCCGTTGCCAATAGAAACACTCAAACTGATACAGTCCAAAATGCTTTCCACCAGCCCTTCATGATCCACCGTCAGGCGGTGGGCCGGGTCAGTGAGATACGAATGTAGGCGAGTTCGCGTGTCAGCATGGCCGGCCCTGAGCCGGTCGAAGGACCCGTCCATCCACTCAAACGCCAGCGCCAATTTGTCCGGCAGCCGGTCATGGCGAATGGCATAACCCGCTGTTTTGGAAGCATAAGTGGCAAAACTACACCAATTGACATTCTCCCCGCCTAACACCTGCGCCATACCCTGCGACAGCTCATAATAAGCCTGAGTGATGCGCAGATTGCGCAGGATAAGGTTATTCATGCGAATGATCTGGTCAATTTCAGTTCGGGTCAACATCGGATAATCCTCAGTAGGGGCGACCCTTGTGGTCGCCCTTGGTATGGCAGACACAAGGCGGGCAGGCACAAGGCCTGCCCTTAAAATAAATCGTCATCCACCGTCACCACTCAACCACTCAACCACTCAACCAATCACCGCTGGATGGTGGGCAAATAAATGCTGTATGTTGGCGG
Organism: Chloroflexota bacterium; assembly: GCA_035444285.1. Taxonomy (GTDB): domain Bacteria; phylum Chloroflexota; class Anaerolineae; order Promineifilales; family Promineifilaceae; genus CAADGU01. The sequence goes on along the minus strand of DAOMOK010000008.1, from coordinate 275,393 downwards.
CGGTGGCGGTGGTGGCGGCGGTGGTGGTGGTGGTTCGGTGGGCGCGGAATTGTATTCGGCCGCGCCCATATCGCAGCGCGCCGTGCCGCTGCCGCCATCCACATTCCGGGGATACTCACGCTGATCGGTGAGCAACATCCCGCCCACCTGATCGGCGGCACAGCCGGCCGGGTTGCCCGCATCAATCACCGGGCTGAAGCTGGTTGGCAGGCGCGTGCGCGTGGCCCCGCCATTTTCCAGCAGATTCTCAAGCAGCGGGTCTATGCCACTCAGGTTGCCACTGGTCACGCCGGTCAGATCACAGCCAGCCAATGTCTTCACCAGGTTGTAACCACCAGAAATGATGGTTCCAGCGCAGTCACTGTTCATCGGGTTGGTAAAAAAGCGCAGCCGGTTGTTTGCCACAATGCTGTTGTGCATGTAGACGGTTGGTATGTGGCCGTAGAAAGTGGAAACCGCAATACCACCACCAACACCGGTATCGTTTTGGTCTGAATCGGCAATGTTATCCATCACCGTCACGTTGTACAGATAAACCGTCGTCGGGTAGTTAGCCACTGACTGGGCGATGTAGATACCACCGCCATGCAGGGAGGCCTGGTTATTTACGATGGTGGAGTTGATGATGGTGACCGTGCCGTTGCTGGCGTCCACGCCGCCGCCATTGCTGAAACCCTGGGAATAATTATGGCTGATGGTGCTGTTGCGTATGGTGAGGGTACCGCCAGCGCTGTTTGTGAGAGCGGCAAAGCCACCGGTGTTGTTGGCATATGTGACCGCATTGAGTTCGGCCACGCCTCCGTTGTAAAAGCCGCCGTCCTGATTGTCGAGTAACCGGGCGTATTCCAACATCAACACGCCGCGATTAAGAATGCCACCCGATGTGCCAGAGATACCCCCCGCGACCTCATGGGTACCATTGCGCACGGTTAAATGGGATATATGGACGTAGATACCGCTGAAGATATCAAAGACACGGCCGTTGGTCACATCCCGGTTGCCATCAATAATCGTTTCGGCCGCGCCCGCGCCGACGATGGTCACACTGTCGGTCAGGTCAAGGTCGCCATTAAGGGCATAGTTTTCAGCGGTGCTGGGAATGGTGAGGTAATAAGTGCCGGCGGGAATGACGATGGTGTCCATGCCCGGCGAGGCGTTCGCTTCCATGACGGCCGCGCGCAGGGTACAGGCATTGTTGCCCGGCGCGGTTTCGCAAATGCCGTTGCCAGGATTAATGTCTACAGCATCGGCCAGACTGGAATTCACGGTGAAAGTCAGGGCGTCAGGTGCGGCGCTGGCGGGCCGCGAGACGGCCACACTGGCAGCCGCCAGTATTAGTAACAGGGTAAGGAATAGTTTTAGTTTCATCCTGGTTATACTCGTCATTATTTTTGGATATAGGGTAGATAAATCGTCTCCTGCTCAGGGGCAGGAGCAGGTTCATAGGCCAGCAGCAGGTCGCCGTGGTTGGTGTCGTAGTAGGCAATGTGGATACGGCCGTCTACTACCACCGCATCCAGCGCACTGCCTACACTCACAAAACCGCCGCCACGCGCACCGTCATCTATCACCGCACAGTAATAGCTGTTGTTTGTGCCGCAGTTACCGTTGGCCTGGGGGTAGGCCATTTTGACAATGCCATTGGCCTGATCATTCAAATCTTGGTAAATGATGACCGGCTGTGACCCGACCATCACCAATGCTATGCCCAGAGCGCTGTAGTTGGCGGTCTGGCCGACGCTGTCAATAACTGAGCAGCGCCAGTTATTGTTATTGGGGCAGTTGCCCTGACCGCTTCCCACATACACCGCGTGTTTAACCTGCTGGCTTGTATAGTTATAATAAGCCATTTGGGTCGGCGTCTGGCACGGCGGGAATAAACAACGAGACATATATAATGAAGTACCTAACATAGAACCGTTATCCAGGCTGTCACATTGCCACTTGCCTTCGCCACAATTACCACCACTGTTCACCGGATGTGCGTATCCTAAAAAACCACCGACTCCGTTATAGGCAATGCCAATAGCGCCAAGCAAGGAAGTATCCATAGAAATGTTACCGGCATAGTTTTGCACGACGGAACAACTCCAGGTCAGGCTACAGTTTCCACCGGCGCCAATCCGATTGGCGTAACCAAAATCCATAGGGCCAGAGACGCTGCGGTTATAGGCGACATGAGGCGTGTTGGCGAGGTCATATGTCAGGGCATTGAAGAGACCCACCGTAGACCCAGGCACATATTCGATCACTTCACCCTGGATGCCGGCCACCGGGCTGGTGAACCGGTTGATGCCATTGGCCGCGTCAAAATAGACCACGCCATAACCGCCATCGTTACGATACGCCAGCGAGACGTGCTGCCCCACATCGGCGCTGGAGGTGTTGTCGAGAATGGTGCAGTTCCAACTCTGGTTGGGGCCGCAGTTGCCGGGGGTTTGCTGCGCCAGTTTCAGATCGCCAGCGGTGGCATCATAATAGGCGACGGCAGCCATGCCAGTGGTCCAGTCAACGGACATGGAGAGGTGGCTGCCCACATCATTCTGGTCATCCAGCACAGCAATTTCCCAGGGGCCATAAGCAGCAGTTTGGGGTGCGATGTTGCCGGCCTGGGGGGCGGCATCAGGTAATATGTCATCTACTTCTTGTGCATTCGCCAGACGAGAAATAGCCAGTACAATAAGGATGAGACTGGGTATGTAAATCACTATACGTTTCATTAACGGGGTATCCTTGAGGTCAATTGATTAGTGAACGGCCGTAGCCTACCAGACGGCCGTCCTTTCCCTGTCCATCAAGCGTCCGAAAACTGTCCACCCGCAACTGGTAAACAGTAATCAGCGTACAAAACCCCAGATTAAACCCCTTATCAGCACTGGAGGATAAAGAATCATGCTGCCCGAACCAACCCAATTTCCCCAATTCACCTGGCGACCCATTACCCCGGCTGACGCCTACGCCATGCACCAGACGGCCGTGGCCGACATGACCGCTGACGGCGCCGACTCCGCCCAAACCGTCGAAGAGCTGCAACCACTGCTCGATTTCCTGCAAAATGAGTTGCCACACGACTCCCTGGCGGCTTTTACGGCCGATGGCACGCTGGCGGCAATGGCGCTGCTCTTTTTGCCGCCGGCCGCCGAAGGCAGCGAACTGCGCTTTAATGCCAGCGGCACAGTACACCATGCCCATCGTGGACAGCGGCTAGGCACGTTCATTCTGTCCTGGATTGAAGCCCGCGCCCGGCAAAAAGCCGACGGCCGTGCCGCCCTCATTCAGACAAACTGCCGCGACCACAACCAGGATCGGATTGACCTGTTTACACAGCAGGGGTTTGAGCCAACTCGTTACTTTTACCGGATGCAGCGTGACCTACACCAGCCCGTTCCCGATGCACCCTTAACAGACGGACTGCGGTTACGGCCGTGGCAGCCCGAACTGGACAATGCCACCCGGCTGGCTTTCAACGATTCCTTTCAGGATCATTTTGGCTTCTTCCCCGTGAACGAAGAAATCTGGCGGGTGGGCTTCAGCGGCAAGCCGGAATTTCGCGGCGACCTGACCCGGCTGGCGCTGGACGATGCTGATAATGTGATCGGTTTTTGCCTCTGCTCTGTCAGCGCTGGCCGTAACGAACAGACCGGCTGGAACGAAGGTATTCTGGAAGACATTGGCGTCATCCGCGGCTGGCGCAAAAAGGGAATTGCGTCGGCGCTGATTGTGGCCGCCCTGCACGGCTTCAAGGAGGCCGGACTAGACAAGGCTGCTCTCGGCGTGGACACAGAAAACCCCACCGGGGCGCTGCGCCTGTATGAAAATCTGGGCTTTTACGCCATGCGTCGTAGCGTCACTTTCACCAAAACATTATAGCTCTTTGGAATTTCAGGGGGTGGGCAGCCTTTGATGCGTGATGCGTGACCAGTGAAAATTCACGCATCACGCCTGACTCGCGCGTTTCTCAAAAATATATCCATTTCTATATCTCGTTCTGTTTCTCTGACTATGGTTTGAAACCATATTGGCTGTTATCGTGCCCAGATGGTTATTTATTGTCAAACCAAAAAGGAGAGTACTGATGAGACAAGAACGCAGACGTTTTAGCAGTGGCAGATTGCTGGTTGCCCTGGCAATTGCCCTTTTTTCCATTTTTTCATATTTTGCCTCCAGCGCCTTTAATCCTGTAACTGAAGAGAAACAATATGTCGCCATGACACCAGAACAAGAGGTCGCGCTGGGATTACAGGCCGCCCCGCAAATGGCACAGCAGCATGGCGGCCTGCATCCCGATAAAAGAGCGCAGGCTTTGCTAGACGAGATTTGTGCCCGTTTGATAAACAACAGTGAAGCCAGTATCACCGATTGGCCCTTTGAGTGTCACCTGTTGGCAGATTCGCAAACGATCAATGCTTTTGCCTTACCTGGCGGTCAGATGTTTATTACCGCTGCTTTGTTTAACCGTCTGGAAACCGAAGGGCAGCTTGCCGGTGTAATGGCGCATGAGATGGGGCATGTGGTCGCCCGCCATTCGGCGCAGCAGATCGCTAAGCAACAACTCACCCAGGGGTTAACGGGCGCAGCCGTTATTGCCGCCTATGACCCAGAAGACCCGCGCAGCCAGAATACCGCCCAGGTGGCCATGCTGATAGGGCAACTGGTGAATATGCGTTTCAGTCGGGAAGATGAACTGCAATCGGATAGGCTGGGCGTCCAATTTATGGCGGAAGCAGGCTATGATCCGCGCGCCCTCATCATTGTGATGCAGGTATTGGCCGAAGCCTCTGACGGAGCGCCTCCGGAATTCTTTAGTACCCACCCCAATCCCGACAACCGCATCCAGCGCATCGAGGAAGCGATTGATGCCCATTTTCCCGGCGGTGTACCGGAAGGGTTAGAACCGTAAACATCATGGAAGAAAAATTTATGAGTAGTGAGCTGGTGATAGAGACGGTAGACCTGACGAAAAAATTTGGCGAGCAAACGGCCGTTGATCATATCAACCTGCACATCCCGACTGGCAGCATTTTCGGTTTCATCGGCCCTAGTGGCTGTGGCAAAACAACAACGGTACGTTTGCTGCTGGGGGTTTATACGCCTACCAGCGGCACTGCAAGTGTATTAAACACCGCGCCCCAGGCATTCAGCCGCCAGGATCAGGAGAGGATTGGTTACATGCCGCAGCAATTTGTGCTCTACCCGGAACTCACCGTCTGGCAAAATCTTAATTTTGTGGCCTCGCTCTATGGCGTGCCGCTGCGCCGTCACCAACGGCTCCATGACTTATTGCGCCTGGTGGAGTTAGAAGACCATTGGCAAAAACGAGCCAGCCAGCTTTCAGGGGGGATGCAACGGCGGTTGAGCCTGGCAGCGTCGCTGGTAAACAACCCCTCGTTGCTTTTTTTAGATGAGCCAACCGCCGGTATCGATCCCATCTTGCGGCGTAAGTTTTGGGATTACTTTGTAGAGCTGCAACAGAGGGGGTACACCCTATTTGTTACTACTCAGTACGTGGGCGAAGCCGCTTACTGTGACTACGTAGGTGTGCTGGACAAAGGACGCCTGTTGACTGTAGAAACGCCGACGGCGCTGCGGCAGCGTGCCCAGGGTGGTGATGTGCTGCACCTGCGCACGGAAGAAGAAGTGGCGTATGGGCAGCTTACGCAGTTGCGCCAACAAGCATTCGTGAATGACGGCCGTGTCTCTCGTTTATCCGAATCAACGGTGGAACTTGTTGTGGATGATGGCAGCGCGGCCCTGCCCCAACTTCTGGCCTGGTGCCAGGAGCAGGGGATTGCCGTGGAATCGGCCAATGAGTACGTGCTGCCCTTCGACGACATCTTTGTCAAAATCATTGAAAAGGAAAGAGAGGATGTTTAACAACTTCTTCCGTTTTTTTGTCCGTGTATTTGCCTTTGTTCGCAAGGAGACGTTGACCATTTTCAGCCAGCCGCGTCTCCTTTTTTCACTCATTCTGGGGCCATTTTTCATCTTGTTGATTTTTGGCATTGGCTATCGTGATACACCCCGGACACTGCGCACGCTGCTGGTGATACCCGAAGGCAGCACCATTGTCACCCTGGTAGAAGAGTATGCTACTTCTTTGGCCAACCGCGTGGAGTTCATAGGCATCACCAGCGATGCTGACAGCGCCGACCGCCAGTTGCGCAACCAGAGTGTAGACCTGGTGGTGGTGACGCCTTTCGACCCTATGACTGATTGGGAAGAGAATCAGCAGGCGACATTTGCCCTTTATCACGCTGAGGTTGACCCCTTTGAGACGGCTTACATCCAGGTGTTGGGGGACCGGATGGCGGAAACTATTAACAAACAAGTGCTGCTGGCGGCGCTGGAAGAAACTAAAACGGAAACGGCCGTGTGGCAAACGTCGGTGAGCGAGGCCCGCGCCCAGGCTACGGCCGTGCGCCAGGCATTGGAAAGTGGGGATGCGGCTCTGGGCAGAGACACGGCCGCCACCATGCAACAAGATGTAGATATGCTCACACTGGCTGTTGGTTCTGGGCTGTTATTATTTGCCCAAATGACCGCGGCTGGTGAAATTGACAGCAACATTGACAACCACACACCCATAGCCGACCTGCCCGCCCGCCTGGCCGCCATCCAGAATAATCTTAACACCCTGGCTGGTATGGACAGTACAGACGCCAGCCTGTCAGAGGAAATAGAACTGGCTGAACAGTTGGAAACGGATTTAGCCGAAGTTGATGCGCTCCTGATCCAATTTCAAGAAATGGAAGCGCAGGTTTTGGTTGCTCCTTTTCGCAGCGAAACATTCAGCGTGGCCCCGGAACACCTTGACCCCACCTATTTTTACGTACCGGCCGTGATCGCCCTGCTGTTACAGCATATTGCTATCACGCTTGCCAGTCTTTCCATTATTGGCGAAAAACGAGGCGGCTCCATTGAGTTTTTTCAGGTAGCGCCAGTTTCAGTGTTGGAAACACTACTGGGCAAGTTCCTGAGTTTCCTCCTGGTCACGGCCGTGTTGGCGGCGGTTCTCACGATTCTTATCATCTACGGTCTGGGCATGCCCATGCTCGGTAGTTGGGGTAATTATGTACTGGCGATTGTCGGCGTACTGTGCGCTTCTCTGGGTATCGGCTTTCTCATTTCGCTGGCTGCCCAAACCGACAGCCAGGCCATCCAATACGCCATGATCATCCTTTTAGCCAGCATTTTTTTCAGCGGCTTTTTCCTGCCCCTCTACCGCTTAGCGCCTCCCGTTCATGTGCTATCCTGGCTCTTGCCAGCCACCTATGGCACACAACTTCTGCAAAGCATCATGCTGCGCGGTCAGCCGGGTAATCAGATACTCTACCTGGGGCTGCTGCTCTTTGGCTCCATCCTCTTTATTTGGGCCTGGTTACGGCTGCGGCGGCAAATGGCGCGTCTGTAATCTTAAACGGCCGTTTAGACTGTGTCATGCCGCCATAACCGCCGAATCAACTGCCCCGCGGCCACCGGAATGGCTAATACATTGATGACATAGCGATTATAAGTTGTCATGCCCTCGGCTAACGCCGTTTTCTGGGTCACGGCCGTTAGCGACGGCCGTTTAATTGCTAACCGGCGGTCGAGGGGAGTCGGCGTCGTTGCCGTCGCTGTAGGCCGGGTAACAGCGCCATGCTGAGACTGAGACTCCAGAATGTAAGAGCCAAATTTGTGCGCATATACCTGGGTAAATTCTGCGCCAAAGAACAAGATTTGGGCCGAATAATAAACCCAAAGCAAAAGAACAATGAGCGAACCGGCTGCACCGTAGGTAGATTCCGGGGCCATGTTACCTAAATAGAAGCTCAAGGCCCATTCGCCAATCGTAAACAAAAAAGCGGTGACTACCGCCCCCGGCCACACGTCACGCCACTTGATTTGAACATCCGGGATCACCTTAAAGATCAGGGCAAACAGAAACGTCACAATGATAAAAGACAGGGCTATATCGATCACCTGGGCGAGGGGGCCAATGGAGAGCAGTTGCCAATTGCCAATATAGTTGTAGAAAGCAGCCAGCATCGAACTGATAATGAGGGAGACCAACAGTAAAAACCCCACACCCACCACCATAGAAAAGGAGAGAAAACGGTCTTTGATCGTGCCAATAATGCCGCGATCAGGTGAGGGTTGGACGTTCCAGATGGTGTTCATTGCGTCTTGTAGCTGCATAAAGACGCCAGAAGCGCCAAACAACAAGACGGCAATACCGATAATGGCCGCCAGTGAACTGGCCTCCGGCTGGCTGGCATTCTCCAGAATTTGCTGGATGGCCTCCGCACCGGTTTCGCCCACCAGATTCTGGCTTTGTTGCATTAGCTCGGCGCGCGCCGCCTGCTGCCCTACCAACCGGCCGGCAATAGCCAATGCGATGGTTAGGAGCGGCGGAATGGAAAAGACGGTGTAGTAAGAAAGGGCGGCCGCCAGACGAGAGGCTTTGTCTGTCTGCCACTCTTTGAAGGATTCAACAATCAACTGTTTGATTTCGGAAAGGGACATGACTTACCTCCAGGGTGTGGGTGATAAAGAAACACAAGGCATAATGGTGAGGTCTCATGATTGATCACCAGGAAATGACTCTATCATGCAAAAACAGCCCCTTAAAAAGGGGCTGTTTTTTGTTATTACTGCATTCAGAAGAGCTTTGAGTTAACGTACAGTGCCGCGGCGGAACAAGTTGATGATTGCCAGCAAACCCAAAGCGCCTAAGAATGACACGATCAATCCGGGCAGGCTGAAATCACTTTGGTTGATTGTGCCGATGCCCAAAATGGGAGTCAACACCAATCCCGCCAGGAACGCGCCTACAATACCGACAATAATGTTCAAGAGCAGGCCTTGCTGCCGATCGGTTCCCATCACCAGACTGGCCAGCCAGCCCAGTATGCCACCAACGATTATCCAGATAATAAAGTTCATTTTGTCTATCTCCTTGTTTGGCCGGGGCAACACGCCAATTGCTAATTGTCAGATCATCCGTGCTGCCTCATTCGTTTTACTTATCACAGCCAATCTCAATGCTAATAATGCTTGGGAATATGAGACAAATGAATGGGGTAATACCCTACTTATGAGGCAAAATAGGCCTTATTTTGTTGGCTTTTCTGGTGAAACCTGGCAACTGATTCAACGCAACCCCTCTACAATAGTATCCACATTGGCCCGGAACATGCCGATGTAGCTGTCCGCGCCGCTGCCGGCTGGGCCAAGCGCGTCAGTATAAAGCTGGCTCACCTGGACGCCGCCCGCGCACCCTTTCAATTCGGCGGCAACGGCCGTTGCCAGATTGGCATTGCTGGTATTCTCGGCAAAGATGGTGCAAACGCCATGCGCCGTCATCAGTTGTACCAGCGCCGCCAGACTGGTCGCTGAACTTTCGGCCAACGTGCTGGCCCCTGGTATCACAGTGCCCAGGATTTCAAAATCATAGGCGTGGGCAAAATAGGCCAGGGCGTCATGGTTGGTGATCAAGACGCGCTTGTCGGCAGGAATGGTCGCCAACTCAACCTGCGCATATGCCTCCAACTCGGCCAATGCTGCCAGATAAGCGGTGGCGTTTTGTTCGTATACGGCCGTATGCGCCGGGTCCAGTGCGCTCAATGTTTGCTGCACATTGTTCACCCACTGCACCACATTCGGTACTGCCTGCCAGACGTGGGGATCTGCGCCGTGGTGGGCATGTTCCTGCTCATCTTCATCATCGTGGTCAGCCCCACCAAACGCCAATGGTTGGATATTTGCCGAAATGGGCACGAAAATTTCCTTATCGCTGATGCTTTCCAGGTTGCGCACCAACGCTTCTTCTAAATCCCATCCGTTGACAAAGATAACATCGGCGTTAGCTACGGCCGTGAGCTGACGCGCCCCCGGTTGGTAACTGTGCGGGTCTTGCCCTGGCCCCATCAGCGTGGTCAGGGCGATGGCCTCGCCGCCCACCTGGGCCACCACATCACCAATGATGCTGGTGGTGGCTACCACCTGAAGCGGTTCGCCGGGCTGGGCCACGGCTACCAGTTCCGGCAGCGAAAGTATTTCCTCTGCGCCCTCATGGTCATCTTCTTCGGGATGGGTAATTGTCGGGGCTGATACGGCCGTTGCCTCTGTAGTCACCCCGCCAGCACAACCGACTACTAGAAAACTCAAAAGCAAAATCACCAGACCAATCAGCGATAGTCGCCAACGTTTACTTGCGCTCATCTTGTTCTATTCTCCTCATTGATACTTTGTATCTTTGGTATTTTGTATCAATTATATCGGATGAAAAAAGGCGAGCAACTGGTGACACAGCCGGGCAGACATCCGATTTTTTGAAGAAATCGGATGTCTGGCGATCAATCAATCACTTACAACCCAGCTACCAAAGCCGGTAAACGCGCGCTTCAAAAGGGTGTAGGGTTAACAGGCGGATGTCGTCAGCCGTGCTGACTTCGTAGTTACTGATGAGCAAGTCCTTGTCGGTAAAGGAAATGTGCGGGGGGAGGGTGAACACGGCCGTGTCCGCCGAAAAGTTCAACATCACCAACAGCCGTTCCTCGTCCAACGTCCGGGTGAAGGCATAAATTTGCTCGTGGGCGTCCAAAATCAGGTCATACGTGCCGTAGACGATCACCGGGTATTGTTTACGCAATCGGATCAACTGCCGGTAGTAGTAAAATATGGAGTTCGGATCGGCTAACGCCTGCCGCACATTGATCTCCGGGTAGTTCGGGTTCATCTTGATCCAGGGATCGCCGCTGCTAAAACCGCCATTTGGCCCCTCATCCCATTGCATGGGTGTGCGGGCATTGTCGCGGCTCTTGGCATGGATGAGCGGCATGACGGTTTGGGGATCAACTCCTTTTTCCCCGGTCAACTCCCGGAATAAATTGAGCGTTTCGATGTCACGATAATCCTCTATGGAATCAAACGCGACATTGGTCATGCCAATCTCTTCCCCCTGGTAGATGTAAGGGGTGCCTTGCAGCAGGTGGGTAAAGGTTGCCAGCAGTTTGGCCGATTCGATGCGGTAACGGCCGTCGTTGCCGAAACGGGAGACGGCGCGAGGTTGATCGTGGTTGCTCAGGTAAATGCTGTTCCAGCCGCCGTTTTCTAAATCCTTTTGCCAACGGCTCATAATCTCCTTTAGCTCCAACAGGCCCCAGGCTCTCACGCTACGCCGGGCCGCATCGCCCCCCTCATCAGCATCTAAATCCATATGTTCAAACTGGAACAGCATGTTCAACACGCCGGTTTCTTCGTGGGTGATCTCGATGCCATTTTGGGTCGTTACCAACGGCGTTTCGCCCACGGTGAGAATGTCGTAGTGGGAGAGTACATTTTGTTTCATCTCCTGCAAAAACTCCATCAGGCGCGGGCCGTTGATGAAATGGGCGCCACCAAACTGGTAACGATCCGGGGTGGCAGCGGGCACATCAGGCAAACCCGGCACTTTAGAAATCATGTTGATGACATCCATGCGGAAACCATCCACGCCCTTTTGCAGCCACCAATGCATCATCTCGTACACGGCCGTGCGCACCTGCGGATTTTCCCAATTCAGGTCTGGCTGTTTGCGCGAAAAGAGGTGCAGGAAATACTCGCCGGTCAGGTCGTCATATTGCCAGGCGGAACCGCTGAAGAAAGAGGCCCAGTTGTTGGGTTCACGGCCGTCTTTCGCCGGTCGCCAGATGTACCAATTCCGGTACGGGTTGTCTTTTGATTGGCGTGACTGTTGGAACCAGGGGTGTTCGTCTGAGGTGTGGTTGACCACCAGGTCCATCACCAACTTCAGGCCACGCTGATGCATCCCGGCGAGCATCTCTTCCCAATCCGCCAGCGTGCCAAACTCCGCCATGATTTCCTGGTAGTTGCTAATGTCATAGCCATTATCATCGTTGGGCGACCGGTAGACCGGCGAAAGCCAGACCACATTCACGCCCAGTTCCTTCAGATAATCAAGTTTCTGGATAATCCCGCGCAAGTCGCCGATACCGTCGCCATTGCTATCATAAAAACTGCGGGGGTAAATTTGATACACTACGCTTTCTTTCCACCATGCTTGTTTCATATCTACTTCTCCTCGTGTACATACGCCACAGATTCAGCGGATTGCGGCTGCCCGTGTTGTTTCCTGTGGCTAATTATAGGTCTGCGTCACGGCCGTGCCCAACGCGCACATCTTTTTGTATGGAATTGAGTATGATACACTTTGCCCGGAATGAAATGGGGTCGTTGGGTCATTGAAACACCCAGTTACCCAATCACTTTTGCACTATGAACGAAACTTCTCTCATCGAACAAATGGGACAGGCAAACGAAGCCAGGCGCGTGCATGACACAGCCGGGGCGATTCAACTGTACACGGCCGTCCTCGAAGAAACCGACGCCAAGACGGAAGATCCGGCCATGGTAAAAATGCGCCTGTTGGCTCTGCGCCAGCGCGGACTGTTGCAGCGGCGTCTGGGCCATCAGGAAGCGGCTATGAGCAGCTACCGGCAGTTTCGGCAGGAAGCGCGCACCAGCCAGCAGCAGGTATTAGGCACGGAACTGGTAGCCCAACAGCACAGCAGCATGGGCGAGCATGAAAAGGCAATGGGGCTGCACCGCGAGGCGCTGCAACTGGCAGAAACGCTGAATTACACCTACGGCCGTGCCCTCACCCTACAAGGTCTGGCAGCCACCTACTTCTACCTGGGCCGGTATGAAGAAGCATTGTCCCACATTGAAAAATCACTATCGCTGTTCCGTCAACTAGATGATGTGGAAGAAAAAACGCGCACCTGGAACTGGATGGGCATGATCCGCCAGCGGCAGGGGCAGATTGACAAAAGCATTGTGGCCTTCAAATCCGCTTTAGAAGATGGGCGGCAGGTGGGGGAAATGGAAACGGCCGTGATCCTGACCAACCTCGGCGAAAGTTACCAGCTTCTCTATGACATGCAGCAGGCGCTTGTTTACCACCGCGAAGCTCTCACCCTGGCCGAAAAAATAGACCTGCCCTCCATGGAAGTGGACATGAAGCGTAACATGGGTGTGGAGCTTTCTTACCTGGGCCAGATGGACGAAGGCATTGAAAATCTACGTCAGTCGCTGCGCCTGAGCGAAGTAGTAGGTCAGCCCTTTTTAACCTACCAGGCGATTTACTCGCTGGCACTGGCCGAACACGCCAGAGACAACAATGCCAAAGCGGCTGAATATGGGCAGCGACTGTTAGACCTGGCCGATCAAAGCAGCGCCCGCGACTTCCGCGCCCAGGCCATGCACGTTTTGGGGTTATGCGCCCAGGCTGAGGGCGACCTCATCCAGGCAGAGCAGTTGTGGCAGCAAGCCCTTTTTCTGGCGCATGAAACAGGCCAGCAAACGCTACTCTGGCAGCTTCATGCTGCCCTCGCGGAAATCTCGCCCAACCCGGCGCTGGCAGGCACTCATTACCGCATTGCCGCCGAGGTGCTGGAACAAATCATCTACCCACTGGAAGATGAAAGCCTGCGCCAGACCTTCCTGTCTGCGCCGCCCGTCAAAGCCGTGTTTGCACATCTAAACCAGACCTGACAGGTTTTCTGAAACCTGCCAGGTCTTTGTACCTCTATGAATATGAACCAAAAAATTTATCTACCAGATGTAAAACATGTCATTGTGGTTGCCAGCGGCAAGGGAGGTGTGGGCAAAACGACGGTAACAGTTAATCTGGCGCTGGCAATGCAACGAACCGGGGCCAAAGTGGGCATCTTCGACGCCGACATTTATGGCCCCAACGTGCCGCTCATGTTGGGCGTACACCGCCGCAAAGCCAGCCAGGGCTACATGGCCGTAGCCCGCCGCAAAGAGGCGCTGCCTTACATCCAGCCCCTCACCCGCTTTGGCCTGAAGGTGATGTCTATTGGGCTGCTGGTGGGCGAGGATGAGGTGATTGACCCGGCGCGCAGCCCGGACGCAGTAGGCCAGCTAGTGGTGCAAACGCTGAAGGATGTGGTCTGGGGGGAACTGGATTACCTGTTTATTGACCTGCCGCCCTCAGCCGGGCAGCCGCAAGCGTCGTTGGTGGCGCATGTGCCCATTGATGGCGTGGTCATTGTAACCACACCGCAAGATTTGAGTCTGCTGGACGCCGGCCGTTCACTGCGCCTCTTTCAGCAGGATGACATCCCGATTCTGGGAATTGTGGAGAACATGAGTTATTTTGTCTGCCCCGACTGTGGCCAGCGGCATGAGATTTTTCAACGGTCAGACAAGTGGCGTCCGCCCAATCTGGAAGAGACGCCGATTCTGGGCCGCATCCCCCTGACGCCGATTATCTCGAAGGGGATTAACAAGGCTGACCCATTGATGCACGACCACCCGGATGATCCGGTGGCGGCGCCTGTGGCGGCGGCTTTTTGGGAGGTCACGGCCGTAATACAAGAGAGATTGGAGATTGAAGGTTAGAGATTGTTGTAATCTCCAATCTCCTACGAACGTACTAATTGACCAAGACGCTCCAGCAGGGCACGGCCGTCTACCCCATCCGCCGCCTGCACCCGTCCCCCTTCGGGGCCATAACTGAACACCACCGATCCCTTATCCCTCACTACCGTCTCCAGGTGTACCGGCCGATTCCAGATGGTGTACAAATTAGTCAGGGTTGCTTCCAGATACGGCCGATCCAGGTCAATGCCCTCATAATGGTGGCGCAAATACAACTCGCCCCGGTTCTCATAATTGGCATCTACCACATCCACGATTGGCTGCCCAAAATTCGTGAGTTGGAACAACAACTTCTGCTTCACTGCCTCAAAGTCGCGGCTGGAAATTTCATACTCGTTGATATGTTCGTTGTATTCAAACACAAATAGCTTGTGCTTGCGGGCAAACTCTTCGGTGAGGAACGTATCAATGAACCCAACATCGTTATAAATGCGCCGTACCGCAAACACCTTCTCCATTCCCTGACCCAGTTCCCTGTCCCACTGGCTGCGGGCCACCCGGTCGGTGCAGTTATCATACTCCGGCCCAAACGCGCCCCGGTTCCAGCGATCTTCAATGTCTAGAAACAGTTCATATCCCAGCCGGTACGGGTTCAACCGGCCGGGATGCGCCGCCACCGTACCCGAATGGTGTTCGGCATAATCAATCAGTTCGGCTGGCTGCAATAAATGGTTAGTCATCAGGCGCGTATGCCAGAAAACGGCCCACCCCTCGTTCATAATTTTCGTCTGGCGCTGCGGTGCGAAGTAATAGGCTTCTTCGCGTACAATGCCCAATACGTCCCGCTGCCAGTTTTCCAGCGGCGCAAACTCCTGCAAAAAGAGGAGAACATCTCGTTCCGGTTCGGCTGGAAAATTCCTCATCTGGTCGCGTTCGGCCGTTAATCGTCGCTGCTGTTCGGCCAAAAATTCAGGTGGATTAATATAGCTGTCCATATAATCCTTGGCCTTCATCTTTTTGACCGTTTGCGGCGTTTCGTCCTCGTCTACCACCGCCCGGCGCTGTACACCTGGGGCATGAATGTCAATCAGGTTGTCCAATGACAGGCAGGCATCCAGAAAACTCTCCACCGTTTCCTGACCGTAGCGATCCATATAGTTACGAATGCGGGCGGCGTGATTGGCTACTTCATCCAGCATTTTGCGGTTGGTGTGGGCAAACCACAGGTTATTGGCGAAAAAGTCGGCGTGGCCACAGACGTGTGCCATTACCAGCTTTTGGTCCACCATCAAGTTGCTTTGCAACAGATAGGCATAAATCGGTTCGGTGTTGATCACCATTTCATAGATGCGGTGCAGGCCATAGGCGTAACTTTTGGAGAGGCGTTCATACTCCATGCCAAAGCGCCAGTGCGGGTAGCGAATGGGGAAACCGTCATAAGCCGCCAGCAGGTTGACGGTTTTGTAGTCCACCATTTCGTAACGCACTTCGGGAAAGGTCAGCCCATAGCTGCGAGCGATCTCTTCAATCTCTTGTTGTAATCTGGCTAATTCGCCTGTGATAAGCATGATCGAAATCACCTATAGGTGGAGATTGGAGATTGCGTAATCTCTAGTCTCTAATCTCCAATCTCTTTCACAATCCCTTCCCCAAAAACTCTTTAATCGCATCAAAAATGGCATCGCGGTCGCTGATTTTGACGCCGACCAGTTTTTCGTCTTCAATTTGGGCGATGGTCTCCATGAACATACGGCCGTAGCCCCCCGGCACCTGTCCATACCCAAACAAATTCATCACCGGCAGCAGCCGTTCTTCCAACAATTCCGCGCACACTTTGTCATCCTGCCCACCAAAATTCTCGCCGTCCGAAAAATGGAAGGCATACATATTCCACTCAGACGGGTCATATTCTTCGGTAATCAGGCGGCTGCACAGGTGGTAAGCCGACGAAATCTTTGTGCCGCCGCTTTCCCGCAAATGGTAAAACGTATGCTGGTCAACTTCTTTAGCAGCCGCGTCATGCACAATGTAACGCACCGTCAGGCTTTTATAATTGTGGCGCAGCCAGGTATCAATCCAGAAGGCGGTCAGTCTCACCAGTTCCTTTTTCTGCCGGGTCATACTGCCGGAAACATCCATCATGTAAAAGATAACCGCGTTGTTTTGCGGCTGCGGGTATACATTCCAGGAACGGTAACGTACATCATCCCGAATGGGGATCACCACCGGTCGTTCCGGGTTATACAATCCGGCCGACATCTGCCGCTTCAAGGCCGCCCGATAGGTGCGCCGGAAGGAGCGCAGGCTCTCCGGCCCCACCCGGCGAATGCCGGTGTAGCGCACTTTGCCCCCTTCTACGTTTTTCTTGCCTTTGGGTTCAATGCGCGGCAGCGCCAGTTCTTCGCCCAAAATTTCAGCCAGTTCTTCCAGACTCATCTCCACTTCCAGTATGTGTGCGCCCGGTTGGTCGCCAGCGCCCTGGTTACCGTCCTGGTCACCCGGCCCTAGCGGGGTACCTACGTCGCCATCCCCCTGCCCCACGCCGCCCGCCTGTTTGCCGCCAAAGCGAATCCGGGGCAGGTCAATCTGGGGGACGGGAATGCTTACCAGGTCTTTCCCCTGACGGCCGATCAATTCACCGTTGGAGACATATTTGCGCAAATTCTGGCGCACATGCCCCTGCACAATCTGGCGAAAACGTTTGGCATCCTGGTCAATGCGGTGCGCGGTAGAGTAACTCATAGCTTGCCCTCTTGTTATGGGAAGAGTGAGCGGTTAGCGGTGAGCAGTAAGCAGTGGAGTGGTAACTGCTCACTGCTTACCGCCTACTGCTCACTAACTCCGCTGCTGCGTATCACCCCGTGCAAAGATGCTGGCGACGTAGTTCAGTACGTCGGTAGCGCATATTTCGCAATAGCCCATATTTTTGATCATACGGCTTTTCACCACCTCAATCTTTTCTTGCGTTTCCTGGTCAATGACATTGGAGACAAGGCTGGTGAGTTTGATGGAATCCTTCTGATCTTCAAAGAGTTTGAGTTCCAGGGCGCGGCGCAGCCGTTCATTGGCATCCCAGGTGAACTGCTTGCCATCAATAGCTAAGGCGCCGATGTAATTCATTATCTCGCGGCGAAAGTCGTCTTTGCGGCTTTCGGGGATTTCAATCTTTTCTTCAATGGCACGCATCAGCCGCTCGTCAGGTGGCTCGTCCTGACCGGTGTAGGGATTACGCACTTTTTGTTTTTGGGTGTAGGCTTTCACATTGTCAATGTAGTTGGCAGAAAGGCGTTTGATCGCTTCCTCGTCGGCCGTAATCGCCCGCTGCACTTCATTTTTGACGATCTCATCATATTCGGCGCGGACAACGGAAAGCAGGTCGCGGAAATGTTTGCGCTGATCTTTACTGGTGATGAGTGAGTGATGGCGCAAGCCGCTTTCCAGTTCGCGCATAATCATGAAGGGATTGAGGCAGCTACGGCTGGTATCGCCGACAAGGGCGTTTGAGATTTTGTCCTGAATGTATCGCGGGGAGATACCAAACATACCTTCGTGGGCCGATTCTTCTTGTAGTTCGATGACGGTGTCTTCGGTGAAGCCGGGTAGGGAACGGCCGTCATACAACCGCAGCTTCTGTACCAACGAAATACCGGCCCGTTTTGGCTCTTCCAGGCGCGTCAGGATAGCCCAGAAAGCCGCCAGTTGCAGCGTGTGGGGGGCAATGTGTTTGCCAATCACCTTCTCCTGGCTGAAATCACGCAGATATATTTTCACTTCATCCTGGAAGCGGATGTTGTAGGGGATGTCAATTTTGATGGTGCGGTCGCGCAGCGCCTCCATGTATTCGTTGTTGAGCAAGCGCCGATACTCGGCTTCGTTGGTGTGGCCCAAAATCACCTCGTCAATATCGGTATGGGCGAATTTCTTGGGCTTGATTTTGTGTTCCTGGGAGGCGGTGAGCAGGTCGTAAAGGAAGGCCACGTCTAGTTTGAGGATTTCGATGAACTCCACCATTCCTCGGTTGGCGATGTTCAGTTCACCGTCAAAGTTGAAGGCACGGGGGTCAGAATCGGAGCCGTATTCAGCAATTTTGCGGTAGTTGATGTCGCCGGTCAGTTCGGTGGAGTCCTGATTCTTTTCATCTTTGGGCTGGAAGGTGCCAATGCCCACCCGATCTTTTTCGGAGAGCAATATGCGTTTGACCTTGACTTGGTTGATCACGGCCGTCCAATCCCCATCCGCCTTCTCCAATAACTCGTTAAAGATAAAACGGCAGGCCGGGCAGAGATCCCCTTCGATAATGATGCGCTCCATACCGCTACGGTCGTCGTTCAACTCATCCAACACCACACTCCGAAATTGCGGCGGTATCAGGTGCAGCGGGTCTTCATGCATGGGGCAGTCCATCACTTCGCCATCGGTTGGTTCCCATCGAAAACTGTAGAGACGGCCGTCATCCAACCGCGTGTAATGCTCCAACCCCTTCTTCAGCAGGCGCACAATGGTGCTTTTGGCCGTGCCGACCGGGCCATGCAGCAAAACAACTCGCCGCTCCGTACCATATCGGTGTGCTGCTGACCGGAAAATCTGCACCAGGTCCATGAGCTGCTTGTCAATCCCAAAAACGGCATCCTTCCCATTCTCAAATGGGTCATCAAAAAAGTGATAATGCACCAACTTTTCCCGGTTGCGACTGTACTCTTCAGACCCATAAGAAATGATCATGTCATACAACCGCTGGTAGGCAGTCCGGGCGACTCTTGGGTCCTCCCGTACAATTTCCAGATATTCCGCAAACGAACCTTCCCAATGCAGATTGCGAAAATTTGTCAGGTCTTGCAAACCCGCAATCCTGGCCATGATGTCGTTTTTTTTCATTTCATGCACCTCCGCATAAATACAAAGAGGGTCAACCCAGATCAAACAGACCTGGCGACCCTCTTCCTTCCGCATTTAACTAAACTGTATATGTTCAAAATAGCCCACAGGTTTGATCACTGTAAACTATCACCGATGAAGCACGCGGCAAACCGCGTTCTATACACTTCGGCTTCATCTTTCTCCTGACAGTTTCGGCGTTGTGGAACAATGATAATTGTTGTCCACAACTGTCGGGAAGTAAGGCCGCACTATTGCAGTTTGTAGATAAGATGAAAAAATGGGGGATTTCTTACAAAATCGAAGGTGTTACTTTTGACCCAATTTCAGCCAATTTCTTTATATTGTTTTCAGTCACCGATAGGCACGGCCGTGCCTTCGGCCGCATCTGACGACCAGGTTTCACTCAACTCCGCTTTCACCACGTACAAAAGACCCTGGTAAATTTCCTGGCAGTCGGGACATTGGTGCAGGTGTGCAGTCAGTACGGCCGTATAAGACAAAGGCTCACCCTTCACTTCAGCTTCGATAAATGCAGGTAAATAGCTTTGAAACTGTTTACAATCAATCTCGTTTTCTTGTGTTTCAAAAATTGTTTCAATCCAGCGGGTAAAAGTCTTCTGTTCCAAGTTTTCCTTCCCAGACACCAGGTTTGCATAGATAGGATGTAAAAAAATCGTATATTCTTACCACATGGCGTCAAATAAGCCCAATATGTCACCGGCGCTATAGTGTTGCTCCAATAATCGGGCTTTTATTTTTTTACGGGCGTCGTGCATCATCTTGTACAACGTATTGGGGGTTGTTTCCAATATCTCGGCCATCTCTTGCATTGAGCGTTCTTGAAAATGAACGCCTAAAAATGCCAGTCGTTGTCGCTCATTCAAATCACTATCCAGAATCTGCCATAACAAACGGAGAAACTCTTCACGCTCTGCCTTCCCTTCGGGATCACCATCCGTACCAGAATGAAGCAAAGAAGCGAACACGGCCGTTTCCTGCCCGGCCACATCTTCCCAGGAAAAATCCCGGTACTGACGCCGCCGTAAATCGGCCGCCGCCTCATTGATCACAAACCGGTAAGCCCAGGTGGTAAACTGAGCATCCCCACGAAACTTATCCAGATTCTCCTGAATTGCCAGCAGTGAATTCTGGGCGTAATCTTCAGCCATCTCATA
The DNA here is from genome assembly GCA_035444285.1 of Chloroflexota bacterium. Classification (GTDB taxonomy): domain Bacteria; phylum Chloroflexota; class Anaerolineae; order Promineifilales; family Promineifilaceae; genus CAADGU01. The sequence continues at coordinate 254,952 of DAOMOK010000008.1, read as the reverse complement.
CAAAGTATCGGTGGAAAGCAACAGCAAATCGGAACGGCCGTCGCGTAAATAGACAAACGCCGTCCGCACCAGATAATCGCGCAAATCCAGCAGAGCCTCGTGTTGGCCCTCCCCCGTCCCCTGGAGCGCAGCTAACCATGCCTCGTTGCTTCGTTTCACCATGCCCAGAGTATGGCACAAGTAAGTTAGAATGACATTAAGGAAGCGTTCAAAGTGAATGGCGATTAGAGACCGGGGATTGCCCGGTCTCTAATCGCCATTCAACCGATCACCCCACCAACTTTTCAACTTTCGCATACCGGCGGCATCCAACTTGTGACCAGTATCATATTCGCGGTATTCCAAAAATGCGCCCATCGCCTGGGCCGCCGCCGCGCTGTTTTGAGCCACAGCCAGCGGCACCCGGCCATCCTGCGTACCCGCTGCCATAAAGACCGGCATATCCCGTAACGCAGCCCGGTTGATGGCTTCTTCCACTTGCAGCGGCACAAACCCGACCAGGCTGGCAATCCCCTTTACCAAACCAGGATTTTGCAGGGCCACCGCAAAGGCCACAGCCGCTCCCTGACTAAAAGCCATCAGGTACACCTGGTTCAGATCGACCTGATACAGAGTGGGTAAGGCGTGGATAAAGTTCGTCACGGCCGTGACTGCCTCATCAAACTGTGCCAGCGCCGGCCATTCATTCTCCAGGCGCGGCAGCCAGGTGAAACTCTTTGCGGCCTGACGGCCGTCAGAAACGGGCACAATCGCTCTGGGCGCTACCATCACGCAGTGGGAAGGCACAGTCTGGGCAAAAACCCACATCACATCTTCATTACCCAGATGACCATGCAGCATTACCACCACCGGATGTGGTCTGGCAGTTTCCGGCTGCCATACACGATGCACCAGCCCGGCTGTTTCTAAAACAGAATCACTGTCTACAAGTTGGGGGGATTTGTTCATGTGGCGTCAAATATACAAAAAAAATGAGGTGGCAGACTAACGGGCGCTAGTCCAACCACCTCTGGGGGGGGAGCCATTTAGAGTATATCACCCTTGCCCGATAGCGTCAACAAATTTCTCGAAATTTGCCATACCAATTTTCAGAAGCTAGGAAACTGCTTTGGGATCAATGCCCGCCGCCTTCAACGCCTTGTTGTACTCTGACTTCAATTTTGAGTTTTGAATACGGGCTTTGCGTACATCATCCGGTGACATGTCATCGGTGATTTCAATATAGTTCGGTTCCGGCACGGCTGACACAGCCGCGGTTGGGATAGCCGCAGGCGCGGCCACAGCCTCTACCGTTTCGGCCACCACGGCTGCCGGCGCTGCCATTACCGGCGCACCACCAGGAATAACTACCTGGCCATCTACAATTTCCACGTCTTTGGGGTCAATACCGGCAGCTTTGAGCGCTTTGTTAAAAGCAGAGGTGGCTTTGGAATTGGCAATGCGTGCCTTGCGCACATCGTCTGGCGACATGCCGTCGCTAATCTCGATTAGTTGGGGAGGTTCAATGGCTACGGCTGTGGCTACCGGGGCAGCCGCTACAGCCACCGGTTGGGCAGCACCCGCCTCCGCCACCGGGGCAGCCGCCGGGATGCCAGCGGCTTTGGCGGCTTTGGCCGCCGCGGACTTGGCTTTCGCGTTCGCAATACGCGCCTTGCGTATCTCTTCCGGCGACATACTATCGGTGATGGCGATGACGGGGAAATCCTTGCCAGGGGTGACAGCAGCCGGGGCCGCCGCAGCTTTGGCTGCAGGAGCGGCTGCCGCTGGCGCCGCCGTCACAGCAACGGCCCCTGTGCGTGCGCCATCCCACCCATGATGAGCGGCAATGCGCACGGCCGTGACCGGGTCATTTTGTAACGCATCGGTACGGCCGGCTGTGACCAGATTTTCTTGCCCCAACCGTCCAATTTGCATATTAGCCCCACGCGGCGTCGCCGCCGCCTGTTTGGCTGCCAACCGGCGCGCCTCGGCTAACTGCGCTTCCGAAGGGGACTGTGCTTTAATTTTGTGCCCAAACGTCAGCGCCGGATTATACCCTTTGTCTCTCTCTTCCAGTTCCACCCTCGTTTTATTGACACGGGTATCCATGCCAGCCGTTACCCAGGCCAGAAAACCACCCAGGAGAACCGGCAACAATACAGCCAGACAAGCGATAATAAATACCATGGGAATCCCTCTTTGTTTGAAATCAGCTTATTGGGCAGCAATTATACCTTTTGTGCCGAATTTCTCAAACATAAAAAAAGACCTGACAGGTCTTTCAAACCTGTCAGGTCTAAGGTGCCGAAGGTGGGATTTGAACCCACATGAGGGAACCCTCACTACGCCCTGAACGTAGCGCGTCTGCCAGTTTCGCCACTTCGGCTCAGAACAGGCGATAGTTTACCAACTCATGGACAAAAGTCAACTATATTTTCAGCGGGCCATCGTGTACAATGAAGCTGGTTGTTGGTGGCTGGTGGCTGGTAGGCAATAGTCACAATCAAGCACCAGCCACTAGCAACCAACCCAACTTTTCTAAATTTGGCAAAAGGAGGAAACCATGTCTATTACCCAATTACTCAAGCGCGTACACTTGTTTCGCGGCCTTAACGGCGAAGAACTGGCGCAGGTTGAAGCAATTTGCCAGCATGTGGCCTTGCAACCGGGTGAACTTATTATTGAGCAAAATACAACCGGCAAAGAGATGTATGTCATCGCCAGCGGGTCGGTGGATGTGTTTGTGCAGGGATTGGAAAATGCCCGCGGGTTGATCATGCTGGGCAAGGGGCAAGTGATTGGGGAACTGGCGTTGATTGACCAGGGATACCGCTCTGCCTCGGTCAAAGCAACCGATGAAGGCGCTTCACTTTATCTGATTGACAGTGAGGCTTTTTATGCCTTGTGCAATAACAACAACCACATCGGGTTCATGGTGATGCGCAATCTGGCGATTGACGTAGCCTTTAAGCTGCGTCACCGCAATCTGGCCGATTTATAGAGATTGGGAGATTAGAGTCAGACAAGGGTTTCCAAGCGGCAATCTTTCATCTCCATGCAACGGAGGGATAAAGTAACATGATGGCTGAGGATGAAGTATTTTATCAGGTCAGTTTTGTGGTGATTGGTAGCCCCCATCCAGGGGCAATTATGAGTGTGGACAAACGGCCGGAGGTGGGCGAATTTGTGCGGTTTGGGGGCGAAGATTTTGAAGTGCTAGAAGTGCAAGAATTGACGCCCGTGACCGGCAACTTTGGATTTTTGCACGTCACTTGCCGCCGGGCAGAATCGGCATAACAGAAAAATCTGCGACGGACGCGAAGAGCGCGAAGGTTTTCTTTGAAGGCCCACCGATTACCGATCACCGATCACCGGGCAACACGGCCGTGACCGCCAACCTCCCCGCCTCTTCTAACCCAGCCAGTGTCTGCCCTTTGGTATTGATCCAGCAAATGGAGTACGCACCCGCTAACTTATCGAGCGCCTGCCACAAATCGGCATTGGCGATGGGCGTTTCTCCCTTTTTTTGCCAGTTGCGTTTGCGCCATCCGTGAATCCACTGTGTAATTCCCTGATACACATAATCTGAGGTAGTGAAAATTTGCACACTGCTGCCCGGTGGCAGCAGCAGCAATCCTTCAATGGCGGCCATCAGTTCCATGCGGTTGTTGGTGGCTTGGGGCATAGAGCCGCTGGCCTGGGTGGTTTCGTCGTCCTGCTCTAATATCACACCCCAACCGCCAGGGCCGGGATTGCCTTTGCAGGAAGCGCGCAGGTAGAGTCGGGGCATATGGGGATCAATTTCTTCTGGGGGGGTGATTTCCAGACGGGCTTGCCGCGCCAATACATCTACTCGTTCGTTGTATTCGTTTCCGGCATGACCTTTGACCCAATGCCAATCAATCTGGTGCTTTTGCACCAGCGGCCAAAGCTGCTGCCACAGGTCGGCATTGGCCACATCTTTCCACTTTTTTGCCGCCCATTTGTCAATGTATTGAGTAATGCCTTTGCGCAGATATTCAGAATCGGTGTAGAAAGTGATGGTACACGGCCGTGTCAAAGCCCGTAATGCCGCAATCGCCGCCGTCAGTTCCATGCGGTTGTTGGTGCTGGTGGGATCATGGCCTGTCAGCACTTTTTCATGTTCGCCATATGTGAGAATAGCCGCCCAACCGCCAATGCCAGGATTGGGGTCGCAGCCGCCGTCGGTGTAGATGGTTACTTCCATTGTGGAGTAATTGCATAATTGGGCAATTACCCAATTACTTCCCTAATGCTGCCAACATCTCTTCAACACGGGTGAATTTGAGGCGAGGCCGGCCGCATTCTGCGCCTTTGACTTCTTCCAGTTCATTCAGACGCAGCCAATCTTCATAAGTCACATAACGAGGCTGACGCTCTTGAATGAAGGCTTGCACGGCCGTAAATGTCGGCAATTCCGGCGACAACATCTTGCCCGCCTGCACATCCGCCAGCAAACATTCCACGGTTTCGATGGCGTCCGGTTTATTTGTGCCGATAACACCGGAGGGGCCACGTTTGATCCAACCCGCCGTATACTCGCCTGGCACCGGCTGGTTACTCTGTGGGTCAATTACCCGCCCTGCTTCATTCAAGATAACACCCCACCGTTCGTGGAATGGCACACCGGGAATGGGCACGCCATCGTAACCAATAGAACGAAAAACCAGGCCTACCGGGATTTCCTCATACCGGTCGGTTGCCCGTGAGCGGATGGAACCCGATTCGGTTTTATACAATTCGTTGTGTACCAGGCGCATGGCACAGACACGGCCGTCCGCATCCCCTATTAGCTCCACCGGCGACACCAGGAAACGGATGGTCAGGCAGCGTGGTTTGCCTGAACACGGCCGTCCGGCATACTCCTGCACAATCTCAATTTTGCGCACCGTACCCCGGTCAGCTTCCGCCAACGAATCCTGGCTGACGGGGTCTAATTCCGCTTCGGCCGGCGGTACCGTCACATGAGCGCCCGCCATTTCCCCCAATTCTTTGATCTCGGCTGTGGTAAAGGCGGCCTGCGCCACGCCACGCCGCCCTAGCATATACACTTCTTTCACCTGGCTGTGACGCAGCGCCTCCAGGGCGTGTTCAGCAATATCCGTTTCCATCAGTTCTTCCGGCGTCCGGCACAAAATACGGGCCACATCCACTGCCACATTGCCAATACCCACCACCGCTACCCGCTCTTGCGACAGGTCAAATTGATGATCACGATAATCGGGATGGCCGTTGTACCAGGCCACAAATTCGGTAGCGGCATGGCTGTTTTGCAGGTCAATACCGGGAATGTCCAGGTTCTTATCAGTTTGCGCGCCGGTGGTGTAGATGATGGCGTGGTAAAAACGGCGCAGGTCAGCCACCTGCACATCACGCCCGATCATGACATTGCCAAAAAAGTGAAACTGCGGCTGCGCCGCCAGTTTATCAAAAACCTTTGTGACAGACTTGATCTTTTGATGATCGGGGGCCACGCCGGCCCGCACCAATCCATAGGGCGTGGGTAGGCGGTCGTATAAATCGGCCTCAATGACCAAATTTTTCTCTTTGAAAAGGCGTTCAATGGCATAAAACCCGGCAGGGCCAGCGCCAATAACAGCCACGCGCAAGGGGGATTCTGGGGTTCCAGTAGGGGACATAGGTTGCTCCTTCATTAGCCCGTAATCCGTTATCCAAAGCCCGTAATCCGTTTTCGGTTTACGGTTCACGGATTACGGTTTACGATTTATCGGCCAGCAATTGTGTTTCTAAAGTATCAATTTCGCCGCGATATTGGTCGCGTTGGGCTTTGAGGACGTCGCCGATGGAGATGATGCCGATGAGACGGCCGTCTTCCAGCACCGGCAAATGGCGAATGCGGCGTTCGGTCATGGTGTGGGCTACGGACATCAGGTCATCTTCGGGCACGGCCGTGATCACCTGGCTGGTCATCAATGCCTGTACCGGCGTCGCCAGAATTTGCTCGAATTCGGGCAAACGACGCACAATGTCACGCTCGGAGAGGATACCTGCCAGACGGCCGTCAGCCGTGACCACCGGCAGCGCCCCAATATTGTGGGCGCGGAACAAGGCCACCACTTCAGACACCGTTTGTTCTGGCTGCACCGTGATCAATTGATGCCTTTTTGTCATGAGGATATTGCTAATTTTCATAATGAACCTTTTTTTCAAACCTGACAGGATTCTTCACACCTGTTAGATTTATCCATATTGGGAAACCGCTGCCAACAGGTGACATTATACCGACCTCTTTGCCTGGCGAAAACTGAGGAATGTCATTAAACCAACCGCCGCCAGGCCGCCAACGGACAGTTGCCAATCAGCAAAAAATGAACACAATCGTACTGATGATACATCCTCGTTGGCGCTGGCTGCTATTTCTTCTCTGGATTGGTTTCTGGCATACAGCCTGTGTTACCGTCGGAACGCCTGTGGTAACGACGCCTACGGCCGTTGCCCACACGCGCACACCAACCACCCAGCCCCACACGGCCGTAGCCACACCCCCACCCACCCACACCGCCACGGCCGTTGCCACCGCCACGCCAATGCCACCAACCATCAACCCACCGACACCGGCGCCACCGACGCCTGCCCCCACCGTCACCCCCGACCTCCTTTCTGCTTACACGCTAGATGGCCTGCGCGAGCGCAACTATCCCCCTGGTCAAATTCGGATACAGGCCGTGCTAACCGAAACGGCCACGTTCACCCGCCATTACATCGCCTACCCCAGTGATGGCCTGACCATCACCGGTATTATGCAGACGCCGCCGGGCGCGGGGCCATTCCCAGTCATTATTATGCTGCATGGCTATTATGACCGGAAAGATTATTGGTCTGGATGGGGCACCTGGCAGGCGGCTGAATATCTGAACGCGCGCGGCTACCTGACCATCGCCCCCGATTTGCGCAGTTGGGGTCAATCGGACGTGGGCCTCAGCCTGTTTCACACCGGGCTGGTGGTAGATGTGCTCAATTTGCTCAGCGCCCTGCCCTCCTTACCTCAGGCAGATACCAACCGGGTGGGATTATGGGGACATAGCATGGGCGGGGGCATAATCACCAAAGTATTGGTAGTGGATGATAGGGTGCAGGCGGCGGTGCTGTATGCGCCCAACAGCGCCGATGACGCTGACCTGGTTAGCCGCTGGGGGCCGGGCTGCCTGCCGGAGCAGTCAGAACCAGAAGGGGACAGGTGCAATCCGGGCGAAGTAATTCCACCCGATCTGGCAGCGGAAGTGGTGGCGGCTTATCGGGAAACGGCCGTCAACCCTACCGCCTTGCAACGATTTGCGCCCTATTACCATCTGTCACACATTACCGCCCCTGTACAAATTCACGTTGGCCTGGCTGACGGACAAGAGTGGGTGGAAACGCCGCCGGAATGGTCAGACAAATTGTATGCAGCCCTACAAGCTGCCGGGAAAGAGGCCACCTTGTATCAATATGACGACCAGGGCCACTTTTTTTACGATATGGGTTGGACACTTTTTATGGAACGGGTAGCGGCCTTTTTTGATGAAAAAGTGGCACGGCCGTCGCCTGATGAATAAAGTTTTCGTCACGAATTACACCAATGAACACGAATTCGTGGTTATTCACATAGATGACGTAAGGAGAAGAATATGAACAGGGAAAACGTGGCCGCCCTTTCGCGGCGGCAGTTTTTACAGGCAGCGGGGGGCACGGCCGTTGCCCTTTCTCTGCCCGGCATTCTCAGCGCCTGCCGCAGCAGCAGCGCCACCAATCCGCTCAAAATCGGCGTCTTGCTGCCTTACTCCGGCATCTACGCCGTATTGGGCGAGAGCATCACCCAGGGGATGCGGCTCTATTTTCAGGCATTGGGTAACGAGATAGCCGGCCGTCCGATTGAATTGATCACCGCCGATACCGAAATCAACCCCGATGTGGCCCAACAAAAAGTGCGGCGGCTGGTGGAGCAAGACGAAGTGGCCTTTGTCACCGGCATCGTCAGTTCGGGCGTATTGGCCGGGCTGCGAGATTATTTTCACGACAATCAGATACTTTGCCTCTGTTCCAACGCCGGGTCAAATGCCCACAGCCGCGCCGCCAAAACGCCTTACATCTGGCGCACTTCTTTCACCAACTGGATGGCCCCCCACGCCATGGGTACCTGGGCGGCGCAAAATGTGGGGCGCACGGCCGTGATCAGCGTGCCCGACTATGCTGCCGGTGAAAACAATGTCACCAGCTTCACCCACAGCTTCACGGCGGCGGGCGGGGAAGTAGTGGCCGTACAGCGCACCCCTTTCCCCAACATGGGTGACCCGGCCCCCTTTATGGCCGAACTGGCAGCTACAGGCGCAGACCTGATTTATGCCTTCTACAGCGGCAGCGCCGCCGTCACCTTTGTCAAGGCTTATCACGATTTTGGGCTGGCGCAGCGGATACCACTCACCGGGGCGGGATTTATTGTAGAAGAGGATGTGCTGCCGGAGCAGGGAAATGCCGCCCTGGGCGTGAAAAGCACACTCTTCTGGTCATACGTGCTGGACAATCCACAAAATGCCCAATTCAAGACAGATTTCCATGCCTTCGCCGGCCGTGACGCCGATGTGTTTGCCGTGCAGGGGTACGATACCGCCCGTGTCATTGACGAGATGTTGACGCGCACAGCGGGAGACACGGCCGTAAACCAACTCATTGCCGCCCTGGATGGCATCCAATTTGACAGCCCACGCGGCCCCTTCCGTCTGGACGCCCATTCGCAGGCCCCCGAACACAACATGTATGCCCGCGAAGTGCAGCCGGTGGACGGCACATTGCGCAATGTCATCCTGGAAAACCTCGGCCCCATCATAGACCCCGGCGACGATTCGATGGGCTAGGCGACTATCAGGCCCAAAATGGCATTGTAGCCTCTGGAAATGGCATTGCAGCCTCCGGCAATGACTTTGCAGCCTCCGGCAATGACTTTGTAACCTCCGGGAATGACTTTGCAGCCTCCGGCAATGACTTTGTAACCTCCGGGAATGACTTTGCAACCTCCGGGAATGACTTTGCAACCTCCGAGAATGATATGGATAACTTCTTGCTGCAACTGCTCAATGGGTTGGTCGCCAGTATGCTGCTGTTTATCATGGCGGCGGGTTTGTCGTTGATTTTTGGGCAGATGCGGGTGATTAACCTGAGTCATGGCGCGTTTTATCTGGTGGGTGGGTATGTGGGGCTGACGGCCGTGACCCAGTGGAATGCTTTCTGGCCCGCCCTCATCCTCACGCCGCTGTTGGTGGGCCTAATGGGTTGGCTGGTGGAACGATTTTTGCTGCGGGGGCGCTACGGCCGTCAACATCAACTGCAACAAGTGCTGCTCACCTTTGGCGTAGCCCTGGTTTTGTCTGACCTGGCCGAATGGCGCTGGGGCGCGTATACCCAAACCGTGTCGCCGCCCGTTTTTCTCACGGCTGCTGTCCCCCTCTTTGGCCTACAATTCCCCCTCTACCGGCTGGCGATTATTGCTATTGGTTTGCTGCTGGCGCTGGCCCTCGCCCTTTTCCTGGGGCGCACCCGTTGGGGGGCCATCCTCCGCGCTGGCGTCACCCATCCGCAGATGGTTAGCGGGTTGGGCATTGATGTGCAGCGTGTGTTTGCCGCCACCTTTGCCGCAGGCGTGGCGTTGGCGGCGCTGGCGGGCGTCCTGGGCGCGCCCATTACCACCCTTTACCCCGGACTGGATTTTGAGATATTGATCTTGACGGTGGTCGTCGTCGTGGTTGGCGGGTTGGGGTCGCTGCGCGGCGCGTTTGTGGGCGCGCTGCTCATCGGCCTGACGGACACGTTTGGCAAGGCGCGGCTGCCGGAGTTTTCCCTCTTCCTGATTTTTGCGGTGATGGCGGTGGTGCTGTTGGTACGGCCGTCGGGCCTGTTTGGGGTAGAAGAGGGTCATTGAATTCGCGCCCGGCGAATAAATTCGCGGCTACGCAAAGCGAAGACCGCCTTCGCGGTCTGGTAGCCAGTCGGCGAAGGCCGACTTTGCCTTATGTAGTCGCGGTTTCAACCGCCGGATTTAGTATCAAGGCATAAGGGCATGACAAGACTTCCTGTTCCCAAAATTCTCCGCCTGTTCTTACTGCTCATGGCGCTGCTGCTGCCGTTGGGGGCACGGCCGTATCACTTGAGCCTGGCGATTGAGGTGATGGCCTTTGCTATTTTTGCCATGAGCCTGGATTTACTGCTTGGCTACACCGGCCTGCCCTCGTTTGGGCACGCCGCCTTTTTTGGCCTGGGGGCGTATACGGTTGCGTACCTGTCCAGCAATCACCCGTTGGCGTGGGGGCTGACGGCCAATTTGCTGATATTGCTGCCGGTGGTGGTGCTGGTCACGGCCGTGACCGCCCTGATCATTGGTTTTTTTGCCCTGCGCACCAGCGGCGTCTACTTCCTCATGATCACTCTGGCATTTGCTCAGATGTTGTTCAGCGTGGCTATCCGTTGGACGGCCGTGACCGGCGGCTCCGATGGGCTGCCTGGCATCCCCGCGCCGGTCATCACCCTCGGCCCGCTGCACCTGCTTATCAACTCCCGCGAGGCGTATTATTTTCTGGTGTTGGCCTTTTTTATACTGGTTTACTGGCTGCTGCGCCGCCTGGTAAACAGCCCCTTTGGTTGGACATTGCGCGGCATCCGCGAAAACGAAGCGCGGATGCAGGCGCTCGGTTACGCCACCTATCGTTACAAAATGGCCGTATTTGTGGTGGCGGGGGTATTTGCCGGGCTGGGCGGGATGCTGCTGGCGCTCTTTTTCCGCCACGCCTCGCCGGAAAATCTGTATTGGACTATCTCCGGGCAAGTGTTGGTCATGGTCATCATCGGCGGCGCTGGCACCCTGACCGGCCCCGTTTTGGGCGCACTGCTGGTGCGCCTCTTTCCGCAAATTGCCAGCAGCTACCTGGATCGCTGGGAAGCCATTGAGGGTATTATCTTCATCCTCTTTGTCCTCTTCGCCCCGCGTGGCATCTGGGGAATCTGGCACACCATGAGACCTGACAGGTCTGGCAGACCTGTCAGGTCTGAAAAAGGTATATCGTGACCGCATTAGCGGTTGAGCAGTTAAGCCATCGTTTTGATGGGGTGCAGGCGCTAACGGCCGTGAACCTGCACATTGCCCCCGGCGAACGGCGGGCCATCATCGGCCCCAATGGAGCGGGCAAAAGTACGCTGTTTAACCTGATTGCCGGGGCGCTGCCGGTGCAGACGGGGCAGGTATGGTTATACGGCCGTGACATCACCCATCTGCCCGTGCCCGCCCGCGCCAATTTAGGCGTGGGCCGCACCTTCCAGCACAACAACCTCTTTGCCGGGCTGACCGCCCTGGAAAATGTGCGCCTGGCCGTGCAGCATCGGGAGCGGGTGAATGGTCATTGGTTTAAGCCGGTGCGGGGGTTCACGGCCGTACACGCTGCCGCTGCTGCCATTCTGGCACAGGTCGGGTTAGCAGAACAAGCCCATATCAAAGCAAACGATCTGGCCTATGGACAGCAGCGCGCTCTGGAAATGGCGCTGGCGCTGGCCCTCAACCCCCGTCTGCTGCTGCTGGACGAACCCACCGCCGGCATGTCCCCCGCTGAAACGGCCGACATGATCAGCCTCATCCAGTCCCTCCCCCGCGACCTCACCCTGCTCATTGTGGAGCATGACATGGATGTCATCTTCACCCTGGCCGACCAGATCACGGTGCTGCATTACGGCCAGGTCATTCACACCGGCCCCCCGGCCGACGTGCAGGCGGATGAGCGGGTGCGGGCGGTTTATTTGGGGGAGCGTGATGCGTGATGCGTGAACCGTAATCCGTGAACCGTAATCCGATTTCGGGTCACAGATTACGAATTACGAATTACGTTCTTCATACTCCGCCGAGGCCAGCTTAATACACGCCGCCACTACCGTCATCGCCTGTTCCACTTCGGCCACCGGCGGACGGCTGGGGGCCAGGCGGATGTTGCGGTTGTGGGGGTCACGGCCGTAGGGATAAGTCGCGCCAGCCGGGGTTAACGAGACGCCCGCCGCGTTCGCCAGCGCCACTACCCGGTCAGCCACCGGGCGCGCCGTATCCAGGCTAACAAAGTAACCACCCTTTGGTTCCGCCCAGGTCGCCAGGCCGGAATCGCCCAACTCCTGAGACAACACCCGGTAAACGGCCTCAAACTTCGGCCGCAGCAGATTAGCATGATCGCGCATCAGGCCGGGGATGCCGCCGGGATACAGTTGCAGGAAGCGCACATGGCGGTACTGCTCCACCTTGTTGGGACCGATGGACTGCGCCCCCATCAGGCCGGTGATGTACTTCACGTTAGCCACGCTGGTAGCCATAAAACCCACGCCCGCCCCGGCAAAGGTCATTTTGGAGGTGGAGCCGTACACATACACCCGGTCGGGATGCCCGGCGGCGGCACACAGGCGCAGCAGGTTAGGCGGTGTGGGGTAGTCATCGGTGAGGTGATGGACGCGGTAGGCGTCATCGGCGAAGATAGTGAAGTCGGGCACGGCCGTGTCCATGCCCGCCAATCGCTGAGCCACCTCATCGCTAATCGTCTCGCCGGTGGGGTTGCTATAGGTGGGCACAAAAAAGATGCCTTTGATGGTCGGATCGCTTTTAGCCAACCGCTCAATGGCGTTAATGTCGGGGCCATCCGGCGTCATCTCTACCGCCATCATCTCTATGCCCAATTTCTCCAGCAGGAAGAAGTGACGATCATAACCCGGTACCGTCACGATCATCTTAGGTTTTTCTGCCGCCCAGGGTTGGAGACTGTCCTTGAGGCCGCGCAGCATGGCCCACATCAGCGTATTGGCCATCAGTTCCAGGCTGGCATTATTCCAGACCACCATCTCATCCGGCTGCGCATCCAGCACGGTGGCAAAGAGGGCGCGCGCCTCCGGCAGCCCGGCCACGCCGCCGGGATAATTGCGAATATCAATGCCTCCCGGCGTCACCAGTGTGTCTTCATTGACGATGGTCAACATCTCATTCGACAGGTCAAAATCGGCGTCGCTGGGTTGGCCTCGCTGCATATTGAGCTTCAGGCCCATCCTTTGGTAGGCGTCATATTGTTCTTGGTATGCTTGCAAATCAGTCACTTTCATCTCTCCAGTGCAGGGATAATGCTTCAATTCTACCGCAGATGGTCGGAAGTAACCTGCGGCAAAGTGCCACAGGGGAAACAGCCACGAATTACACAAATTACACGAATTGCGTGAGTAACATAGACTCTATGGGCTTCAGACAACCCTTAGGGTCTATGCCGGCTAGAGCAGTAGCCCTGGCTGATAATGCTCCAGGATGGATCCCCCCATAAACTCCCGCAAAATGGAATCGCCGGGAATGAGATCGCGGAGGTCAGAGGGGAGGGGATCAAACCACTGCAAAAAGGCGCGCAGGCGATTGGCTTCAATGCGTTCGGGCGCATCTGGCTCCACTTGCAGCAGCAGTGGCTCGGCAAATGGTTTGAGCGCGGCCAATTCATACACCAGGGCGGAGTTGAAAAAAACATCGGCGTTGTTTTGGTGGGGGAAGATGTGCCGTTTTTCGCCACGCCGCACGCTGGGCCAGCGGGCGATGGTGTCGGCAGCGGTATAACCGCGATGGGTGGCGTCACGCACGATGCGGCGCAGCAAGCGGGTATCGGTGGTGGGGATGCGGTTATGTTTGTCCAGGTTGAGTTGGGTGAAGGCAGAAATGAAGATGCGATACACAGCTTCGGACGGCACATTTTGCACCAGGCGAGGGTTGAGGCCGTGAATGCCTTCGATGAGGATGATGTGTTCCGGGCCGATGGCGAGTGGTTCACCCTCTTCACGGCGACCGGTATGGAAGTTGAAACGGGGTTGGACAATGGTTTCGCCTTGTAGCAGTTGGCGCATTTGTTGTTGGAAGAAGGCCACATCTAAGGCTTCCAGAGTTTCAAAGTCATAGACGCCGGTTTCGTCGCGGGGGGTGTCTTCCCGGTTGACGAAGTAGTTGTCCATGGCAATGGTGACGGGGTGAATGCCACGCGCCAGTAGCTGGACAGCTAACCGTTTGCTGAAGGTGGTTTTTCCGGCGGAGGTGGGGCCGGAGATGAGAACAATACGCACGGCCGCGCGCCGTTCTCTGGCGCCCCGTTCAGTAATCTCATTGGCAATACGATTTAGTTGGCGTTGGTGCAGGGCTTCAGACACCAGGACGGCTTGCAGGATACGGCCGTTCGTTAAAGCCTCGTTCAGCGCCGCCACCTTGGGTACGCCGATGAGCGCCAGCCACTGGGCATACTCTTGAAAGACGCGGGCCAGCACCGGCTCGTCTTCAAATGGTTGCAGCACATCCGGCTGATGACGGCGCGGAAATTGCAGGATGAAGCCATTGTTGTACGGCCGTAAGTCAAACAACTCCAGATAGCCGGTGCGCGGCGCCATAAAACCATGAAAATAATCCCGCTCACCGTTCAGTTCATAGAGAGTCAGGTAATCCTTGCGCCGTTTGGCAAATAACTGCGCTTTCTCTTCATCTCCCCATTCGCGGAACAGTTGCAGCGCCTCATCCAGCGGTACGCGCACCTGGTTAATGGGCAGGTTGGCGTCTACCATCTGGCGCATCCGTTTCTTTAAGGCATCCAGATCAGCCTGAGTGGTCTTCACACCGTCAAATTCGCAGTAATACCCGCCAAAGGGCATGGAGTGCATGATGGTGATGGTGTACGCCGGAAATAGTTCGGCGGCAGCCACCACCATCAAGAAGGTCAACGAACGACGGTAAATGCGCGACCCATCCGAATCGGCGGTGGTGATGGGGACGAGATCGGCGTCTGTTTTCAAGGGGATAGATAATTCGCGCAGCCGGTGATTCATCAGTACGGCCACAACACGACCGGGCGCTTGCTGGTTTAGTTCGGCGGCTTCGACAAACGCTTCAATGGGGGTTCCGGTGGGCGCTTCAAAGGCACGGCCGTCAGGGAAACGGGCTTGAATGGTGTGACGCGGGGTGGTAGGGATGGGTGTGATCATAGGGGTAATTGGGTAATTGGGTAATTACGAAATTACCCAATTACCTTCCTCAAACAGGTATGTGTTGATCAATTCGATACTTTTTGGCACGGCCGTTTGCAGGATAGTCTGGATTTCGGCGATGGGTAGCTTGCCGAAGAGGTGTTCGGCCATCCAGTCGGGATCGTGCAGGGCGGCGGCAAATTCAGCCGCAGATAGACCCAGCCGGCCGGCATAGATTTCCACCGTCTGTGATGGCGCGCCAGGGACTAATTGGTTGGTGAGCAGTTCCCGCCATTGGATCAGGATGTCATCGGCGGCGAAGGGCAGCCAGTGGTCGGGTTGGGCGTGGGCCAGAGTGGTCACGGCCGTGTCCGGCAGTTCTGCCCGCGCCAATGTGTCCAGGTAGGTAAGCAAAATGAAATGAATCAGGCGGCGCTGTTTGGGCGGCCCCAGATGTTCGGCGTAAAAAAAGTAAGGCCAGGCGATCTGGCGCAGCCAGATGAGGTCATACAACAAATGGGCGCTGTAAGCAGCCACAAACACACGCTGTCCGGCCGTCATCTGTTGAGGATAGGCCAACTGGGGGAATTGCGCCCACATCTGCCGGTAAGCGTCCGCGGGCGGCAGTGGCGGCAAATCATAAAAGTGGGTGGTGGGGCGTGGCAGATCGCTGATGGCATTGATGTCTGGCGCCACGCTGCCCAGATAGAAGGCGGGCCATTCAGCGGTCAGGGTGGCGGCCAGACGGCCGCTGGCCAGATGGCCGTGCCCATTGGCAGCCGCTTCCCGGCGAATCTGTTCGGCGATGTGCAGGTGCATGAAGGGGGTGGGCATAGGAGGCAAGGAGACATGCGATTTCTTGAAGAAATCGCATGTCTAACGATCTGAAATCGTACAATTGGATGGCGCAAACCAGCGGGTGCTGGCCTGGCCACGCAGCCGGTCTAACGTGGGCAAACAGGCCATCAGGACATGAGGACTGTTATCGGCCGTTTTGACGCCATCGGCTAACGGCCGTACCTGCGGATACAAATCCATGTCGCTGGTCTGGTTGACGGCCATGGCCGCCAGACCGCTGTTGACCGGCTCGGCCAACACCACCGGCACGGCATAGGCTACCACATAGTAGGCTTTGCCGGCGGCGTCCACGGAACGGTAGATGATATGTTTGCCCAACAGATGCAGGCCAGATTGGGGGCGGCTGCCCAATACCAGCAGCGGTTCGGCGGGCACGTGTCCCCTGGTGATTTCCACGGCAATTGTCCATTGGGTGGCGATGTCGGGTGATTGTCCACTGCGGGCGGCAACGGCACGGCCGTAATTATCCAACACGCGGCTGGCATAGGCGCGAGGTACCCGGTTATTGGCCTGCACCCAACCGCCGCTGTAGGCGGCTAACGCGGCATACACATCGCCGCCAGATTGGCGCACCACTTCGGCCAGAATTCCCACCCCCCAACGCAAATTCACCGCCGGGTTTTGCAGTTCAGTGGCCGAGGGTCGCCATTCCAGGCCAGGGCCGGTGGGCATCACGCCCATCAAGCCCACCGCGCCCGCTTCACTCACCAGATCGACACGGCCGTTTGACTCCTCTTTGATGACGGCGGCGATGAAGTCTGGGTCCAGACCGTAGACATCGGCCAGGACGGCAATATGCGCCGACCATTGCTGAATGTTTGGTCCCCAAACAGGGGAAAGGATGGAAGGTTGGGACTGAACGGCCGTTTCCGTTCGCGCACCTACACGCTGCACCGCCGCCACCAACAGCGCCAGGATGGCTGCTGACAGGCAGGCGGTTAACAGAAAGGAGGGGCGGTTAGGTGATTTCATTATGGCCGGTGATCGGTGATATGTAACCCGTAATCCGAAGTCCGAAGTTGGACTTTGGCTATATCTATTAAAGAAAATCGAACGTGTCGGTTGTTGGTGGAATGAGCCACCAACTGACGGCGGCGTTGGGTAGAGGGGCAGGCAGGGGTGACGGCCGTTTCACCTTTTGCGGTGTGGTTACGGTCTCATCTGGCAGCAGCACGGCCGTGAGCAGTTTGCCATCGGCGACGGCCGTTTGTTTGCTGGCGTAGGCATAACAGGGCAGCCGGGCATATAACTCCAAAGCGCGCACAAAACATTGTGTTTCCGAACCATCCGGATCATACCCAAAAACTTCGCTGCGCGGGAAGAAATGGCCCTCCTCTTCTAGCCAGGCATACACATCCAGACCGCGCCGTTCACTGCCCCAATCATCCTTGATGATGGCCGGGAGAATATGCTCTTCCGGCCCCTGCACCACCAGGGCAAAACAGAGGTAGAGTGAAGTGTCAGTTGGCGCTTCCGGAGTGGCATTGGTGAGCAGCAGAGCGTAACGGCCGTGTGCCTCTATGAGTTGTCCCTGTACGTGCTGCCTGATGAGTTTCATAACCCACAACTTACCAGAATTACCAGGGGCAGGCAAGTGGAAAGTAGCAGGTAGCAGGTGGCAAGCGGCAGGTATGGAATCACTTGCCACCTGCCACTTGCAACTTGCACACTTCTCCCCGCCTGTCTATCATTGCATGTTATGAAAGCACTCGTTTTTCACCAACATGGCGACTTGGATGAAGTGACTGTGGCCGATATTCCTGAACCGGGAATTGGGCCAGATGAGGTGCTGCTGGCTGTGAAAGCGGCGGCGCTGAACCGGCTGGATTTGTGGGTGCTGGCAGGTTGGCCCGCATTGAAACTCAAACTGCCGCATGTGATGGGCAGCGATGGCGCGGGCGTGGTGGCAAGGGTTGGAGCCAATGTGACCCACGTGCGGCCTGGCGACCGGGTAGCCGTCAACCCCACGCTCTGGAACCCCGACGACTATTTTGCCCGCATTGGCCGGAACAACATGACCGATGGTTTTAGCATTATCGGCGAGCATGTGGATGGCTTTGCGGCGGAGTACATCGCCTTACCTGCCCGCAACCTGGTGAAAATGCCCGACCACGCCTCTTTTGCTGATGCCGCCGCTGCTTCCCTGGTTTTTGTCACGGCCTGGCATTCGCTCATTGAACGAGGTGGCTTCAAAGCGGGGGAAACAGTACTGATTGTAGGCGCGGGCGGCGGCGTGAACACCGCTTCCATCCAGATTGCAAAGCTGGCGGGGGCGGACTGCATTTACGTGGTTGGCTCTGATGAAAAAAAGCTGGCGCTGGCGCGGCAGTTAGGCGCCGATGTGACCATCAACCGGCAGGAGGAAGATTGGGGGAAGGCGATCTTCAAATTGACTAACCGGTTAGGCGTGGATGTGGTGGTGGACAACGTGGGCGCAGCCACTTACCACACTTCGCTGCGGGCGCTGAAGCGCGGTGGGCGGCTGTTGACGGTGGGTAATACCAGCGGCGCGAAGTTTGAGTTTGATAACCGGCTGATGTTTGGCAAACACCTGAGCATTATCGGCAGCACCATGGGCACGCACGCGGATTACGAGAAGGTGATGGGCATGGTGTTTGACGGCCGTCTCCGCCCCATCATTGATTCCATTTACCCCCTTGAACAAGGATTGACAGCTTTACAACGGCTGCAAGCGGGGGAAGTGATGGGGAAATTAGTTATAGAGGTAAACGGTAATCCGTAATCAGTAATCCGTATTCCGTATTCCGATTACGGGTCACGGGTTACGGGTCACGGGTCACGGGTTACGGGTTACGGGTCACGGGTTACGGATAACGCCGCTGTTTCCTCTCCCACTACCCGCCGCAACTCCCCCACCGTCAGTTTCAACAGGGCATTGATGTCGCCGCCGCCGCCGTAAATGAAACCTGGCTGATGAAGGACGGCCGTTTCCACTACCGTGCGAATGGGCTGTATATAAGCAAACGGCGGCACGGAACCGGCTACATAACCGGTGTGCGCCAGCACCGCCTCCGGCCCGGCAATCTTCACCCGCCGCCGTGACACCCCCAGGTAATCAGCCAGCCCCTTCTGATCCAGCCGCGCCAGCCCACTGGCAATGACCACCACCGGCTCTTTATCCGCCAGGAATAACACTGACTTGATAATCTGCTCAGGCAACACACCCAACGCCAGCGCCGCCGCTTCGACGGTGGGCGTTTCCACCTTCAACAGTAAGATTTCAGCCTCAATCCGGTTTTGAATGATATATTTATAGAGGTCGGTAGCATTCATATTGAACTGCCTGAGAAACCATGAAAAAGATATAATTATGATCAGAAGTCATTAAAAAGGGGTCGAAGAATGATAAACGAAACAGTGGTCTTGACAAAATTACGCAACCTGCCTGAAAAACAACAAGAGGGGTTGTTGATTTTTCTTGAGTTTCTTGAATACAAAACTTTGGCTACGCGCACCAGGCAGACGGTGCCAAAAGCATTGCTGACAGCCGCCGCTCACGCCTTGTTGACAGATTATGAGTCGGATGAAGAACTGACAGCTTTTACAACCTTAGATGGCGAGGCATTCCATGCGTAGAGGTGAAATCTGGCTGATCAATTTAGACCCAACCATTGGTTCTGAAATTCGCAAAACGCGCCCGGCGGTCATCGTCAATGACGACGCTGTCGGCTGCCGATTCGTTTCAGGTCAGGTCTGTCTCTCAAGAACGGTTTATCCGCAAATTGGGCATCCTCTCATCGCAAACGATGGATGCAATTGGCGCATCTCTGGCAGTTGTCTTAAGCCTGAAACCATAATTACTTACCTTCCCCTGAGAACACCAACATGAGTCAACTAATCAGCCATATTAACACCAACAGCCCAGAATATAAGAATAATTTTGCCCACAATCAGGCATTGGCGGCGCAGTTGCATGAACGGCAGCAGGAGGTGGCAGCGGCACGGCCGTCGCGCACCATTGAACGCCACCGCGAACGGGGCAAACTGCTCGTCCACGAACGCATAGACGCCATCCTGGATGAGGGCAGCCCCTTCCTGGAACTGTCGCCGCTGGCGGCCTGGGAGATGCACGAAGGTGAAGCGCCCGGCGCGGGTATTGTCACCGGGATCGGCCGTATTCAGGGTTTGGAATGCCTGATCATCGCCAATGACCCCACCGTGAAGGGCGGCACCTACTTCCCGGAAACGGTCAAGAAACATCTGCGCGCCCAAACCATTGCCGAAGAGAACTGCCTGCCCACCATTTATCTGGTAGATTCCGGCGGTGCGTTTTTGCATTTACAGGCAGATGTGTTCCCGGACAAGGAGCATTTCGGCCGTATCTTTTACAACATCGCCCGCATGTCTGGCAAGGGGATTACGCAGATTGCGGCCGTGTTGGGAAGCTGTACGGCCGGGGGTGCATACATTCCAGCCATGTGTGACGAGACCATCATCGTCAAGGGCAACGGCACCATTTTTCTGGGTGGGCCGCCGCTGGTGAAGGCGGCTACCGGTGAGGAGGTTACGGCCGAAGAGCTAGGCGGTGCGGATGTGCATACCCGGCTCAGTGGCGTGGCCGACCATTTTGCCGAGGATGAGCATGAGGCGCTGGCCCAGGTGCGGCAAATTGTGGCCCATCTAAACCGGCGCAAAACGCTGCCGGTGGTGATGCAAGAGCCGGAAGAACCAGCCTATGATCCGCAGGAGTTGTACGGGGTCATTCCCGCCGACCAGCGCACGCAGTATGATGTGCGCGAGGTGATTGCGCGGCTGGTGGATGGCAGCCGATTGCATGAGTTTAAGGTGCGGTACGGGCCGCAGGTGGTGTGTGGTTTTGCCCATATCCTGGGGATTCCGGTGGGCATTGTGGCTAATAATGGGCTGCTGTTTAGCGAATCGGCGCTGAAGGCTACCCACTTCATCCAATTGTGTGGGCAGCGGGGCACGCCGCTGTTGTTCCTGCAAAATATCGCCGGGTTTATGGTGGGGCGGCAGTATGAAAATGGGGGGATTGCCAAAGATGGGGCGAAGATGGTCACGGCCGTGAGCAATGTCAATGTGCCCCGCATTACCCTGCTGCACGGGGCCAGTCATGGGGCGGGCAACTACGGCATGAGCGGCCGGGCCTATGACCCGCGCTTCCTCTTTAGCTGGCCGAACAGCCGCATCAGCGTGATGAGCGGCGAGGCGGCGGCGGGTGTTTTGTGGACGGTAGGGCAGGCGTCGGCGCTGCGGGGCATTGCCAACCCTACGCCGGAGCAAATTGCCGCCGCCGAAGCCGAATTCAAACGCCCTATCCTGACCCAGTATGAACACGAGAGCAGCCCCTACTTCGCCACCGCCCGCCTGTGGGACGATGGCATCCTTGACCCGGCGCAAACGCGCACGGCGTTGGGGCTGGCCTTCGCCATCACCCTCAACGCGCCGCTGCCGGATGACCGGTATGGGACGTTTCGGATGTAGAGACGTTGCAATGCAACGTCTCTACCATACAATAGCAGCATGACCAACCAGCCCATCCCCCCGGCCATTGCTCACATCGCCCCCGACGGCCGTCTTACCCCACCCGCGCCATCGCCCGTGACCAGATTGCCCAACTGGTGCAGAAATACAATGCTATACCGAATGCCGAACGGCCGTCGCTGACCGAAACCAACGTCCTGCACCAATTCATCTCCCCGCTGCTGTCCGCTTTGGGCTGGCCCATTGCTGACCCGGCCCGTTGTCAATTTGAACTGAGTACGCAAACGGGTCGGCCGAATGTGGTGCTGTTCCCGGAGGCGGGCGGGGCGGTGTATGTGGAGGCCAAACGCTTTGGCGTGATTGCGCCATTGGCCGAAGCGAAAAACCGGCTGGAAGGAATCGTCATGCCGGGGCAGGTGTCGTTGCCGGGCAAGGCCGCCGACCGCACTCAGCCGGGCCGACTTCGCCCACATCCTGGACACCTTCCCGCTGGTCTTTCCGCCAACGGCCGTAGGCCAGGCCAAGAAACCCTGCTCACCACCTATGACGAATTCGCGCCGTAGCGACCCCTGGCCCACCCTGTCATTCCGAACGAAGTCTTCGTAGTGAGGAATCCCTACATGATAACAATTACCAGGGATTCCTCACCGAAGACGGTTCGGAATGACAAAATGAGTCTTAGGAACGATGGAACGAGTCTTAGGAACGATGGAATGAGTCTTAGGAACGATAGAACGAGTCTTAGGAACGATAGAACGAGTCTTAGGAACGATGGAATGAGTCTTAGGAACGATGGAATGAGTCTTAGGAACGATAGAACGAGTCTTAGGAACGATGGAATGAGTCTTAGGAACGATAGAATGAGCCTTAGGAACGATGGAATGAGTCTTAGGAACGATGGAACGAGTCTTAGGAACGATAGAATGACAACGTTTTATCATTTATTCCGCTCATTCGATGAACAATGGCACTACCGGCAATAAGATTGCTTTGCTCTTTGAGATTTAAGCAATCTGGAGAGGATTTGTATGACAGAACACAATTATCACCTGGCCCAAGTGAACATTGGCCGCATTTTGGCCCCCATGGATGACCCCCTCATGCAGGATTTTGCCGACCCCTGACCAACCCTACACCCAATCATCCGGCCCCGCCTCGGCCGGTTCTTCGGGGAAGGCCCCCTCCAAATCAATCCAGGCCAGTTCCAACGCAATCGCCCGGAAGGCCGGGTCGGGCAGCCGCGCCTGCCACTGCTGCTTTTCCTGGTCACGTGGGTCAATGGTGCTGTCCACACCGCGCATGGCGTCGGCGGCCGTTTCACCAAAGATGTGCCCGCCAAAATTGCGGCCAAACCAGTCGCCGCTGCGCTGGCGGAATTGTGCATAACTTTTGTCCTGCGCTTGCTGCCACTCCTTTTCCAACGCGGCTTTGGCTTCGCCCCACTGCATCCGGCTAAAACTGCGAATCAACTGCTCACGCGAAGCCGTTTTCAGACGGCTCATCACTTCTTCGCCGCTGATCCAGGTCTCGAACTTTTCGCCGTTCGGGTGCGGGTAACGCACCTGGATCATGTCGCTGTAATCGTGGCGCATTTTGGCGCGGGCGCAAAATTGGGGGAAGGTGGTCATGGGAGAATTAGGAATTATGAATTAGGAATTAGGAATGGGCACGGCCGTAACGGGGTTACGGCCGTGCCCATTCAGGTTAGGGTTTGACTATTATCGGCAAATATAGCCGGTGCGCAATTAAGACAGAGATGACTGCCTGGTTGTTCTGCTGTTCCACTTCCGCCGTGGGAGAGGTAAGGGAAACAGGCAGGTGAATGGTCTGCCAGAAAGGCGTGGCCGGGTCTACAGTGGCGGTGATGAGGACGGTGGCGGGCGCAGCCTCGGCCGCCAGATCACCCACATCCCAGGTCAAGGTGTCGGCCGCTACCGTGGGCGTGATGCTGGCGGAAACAAAAGTGAGGGCAGCAGGCCAGGTGAGCGCCAGTTCAGCAGCGGTGGCGGGCACACGGCCGTTGTTGCCATATTCCAGGCGCAGCACCACCGTCTCACCGGGCAGCGCCGAGCCTGGCCCGTTCCCGCGCACCCAGGTATCGGGATGAGCCGACCCCAACGTCACATCATCAATGGCTGCCTGCACACGCAGGTCGCCGCTCACCTGCGTCAGCCGAAACTCCACCGTCACCGTCTGCCCGGCCCAGGCGGACATATCGGCCCAGTAATGCGTCCAGGCCGCGCCGCCGTTGTTCAGGGGCACGGCCGTTGTCGTCACCCCCTCACTCACCAACAGTTCCAACCCCGAACCATCACCGGGCACGTCCCCCGGCCTCTGCGCCATGAAGGCCAGCGTAGGCGCGGGCATGTTGGCGGGAATGGTGACCTGTTGGCTGAGTACGGCCGTGTTGTTGGTGTTGGCATACGCCGTGCGATGATACGTCGTACTTGTACCCGGCGTCAGCAGATGAACAACCCCATACACATCAGCAATTACTTCCGGCGATTCATACACCTGATCCATTGAAGCCAACGCTATCTCCGATTGCCAGCCTGATCCTGGCCGCCATCGGCGATAAAATGATTGGCCGGCATCAGCCTCAACGGTAATGAGATGCACATTCCCCCACTCATCTGCCGCCAGACGGCTATAAGGCCCATGATAATTCGATGGGGTACTGTTTTGATGCACCAGCGTCGGCCCCGTCCATGCCCCATTTACTGCCCGTACTGCATGGTAAATGTGATACGGCGGATAAGTTGTTCGCGCCGTCCAGGTGAGATGCAATTCACCGTTAACAGTAATCACCATATCCTCAAGAAAAATGGATGTATCCTCCGACGGCGCATACCTGATAGGCAACTGCATTTCATGGCTCCATGTGCCATCAGCGCGTCGTTGTTGATAAAGAAGTTTCTCTTGAAGAGGATAGATTTCACCATCATATTCTACCCAAACAAGATGAACCGTATCCTCAGCATCCAGACCCATTACAGCATATGGTCGGACAATGGGATACTCTGGTTGCTGTATCAGCATCTGCCACTGCCCTCCAGGTTGGCGATGGAGATAATAAAAACGCTCAATCAGCACATGTACCCCCCCCTGCCCATCGGCAATCACTTTATAGATGGGATCAGAGATATGGTCTTGAGGTAAGTTGGCGACTATCACCGGGGATGTCCATGAACCATACAAGGGTTTATAAGTATAATAAACACGATCATTGGACGTCCAGAGAACATGCAGTGTACCATTCTTATCTATGGTCAAACCAGGTCGCCCTACACTCCCAGAAGAAAGCTCGTGTATACTCGACCAATTCCCGGTCACTTGTCGGTTAACATATGAGGCTTCTCCTCCATTAGGGTCTAATCCCACAATGTGAATGACCCCTTGATTGTCGGCCACCATATCCACATCATATAAGTTTGCCGGCATAACTTCACCTACCGTCAAACAAGGATAAGCGCAGGTATTGCTTCCCAGAAGGGCAGATTTTGTGCCGGTGTGGCGGGGATTGGTCACGGCCGTGACCGTGCCCGTCGTCGTCCAGTCATCTAACGGCGTAGCCGCCTCAAAACCACCATTCAACAGGGCATCGTTGGCCGGTGGCAGGTAAATGTGCGCCAGGTTCTCCATATTCAGACTGGTCTGCGCCAGATCGCCATACCCGGTACGGTTAACATCAAGGGTGTGCGCCCCGGCCGTTTTCAGGCGTGAAAAGAAGCTGCCACCATTATCCGTAATGGCTTCGTTGAGCGGCGGTGGGCTGATGACGAGGGGGGCCTGGGTAATAGGCGCACCGCGATTATCCGTCAGCTTACCACCGAGCGACCAGGTGTAAAAAGTGGTCGTCTGGTTGTTCCCGGCAGACCACTCTTCAACATTAAAGGCATTATCGCGGGCGCGGGCGCGGAAAGAGACGGTGGCGCCGGGCACGGCCGTGTACAGCGCCGACGTAGTTGTCACCCCCATTTGCCAATCTACCCATGGCCCAGATGAGCCAACCCGATACTGAACATCATAAGCCGCCAGTCCTGCCATTGGTTCCGGTAGCTGATCAGTACCTGACCAAGACGCCCAAAAATCAGCGATTTGGGAAAAAGCGAACATGCTCCCCGTCTCAGTTTGAGGGGGTATAACATCCGTCGTTTGCCAGTCAGGATTCCAGTTCCGGCTGTCACCCTCCAGCATGTAGGTATAGTTGCCGCCATATACAGTGTCGTATGCTTTTATATAAGCATTTTGCCAATACCAGTTCCCCTGATAGAAAACAAAGGTGATTTCCGTGAACAAGACGGCACGGCCGTCTGCCGACCACCCTCTTACCCAGGCATCTGTTTGTCCATATGGGTCAATATGCATCTGCTGGTTTGAACCATCCGCATTCATCAGCCACAACTCAAAAAAATCATCCCCATCCAGGTCGGCGCTGTAAGCAAGCTGGCTGCCATCTGGTGACCAGGCCACATAAAAGCTAGGCTGGGATGAAAGTTGAACCACACCGCTACCATTGCTATTCATCACGTAAATAAAGGGCGTACCGGCACGGTTTGACCGAAAGGCGATCTTACTGCCATCGGGCGACCAGGCTGGATCGCCATCATATGCACCATGTGCCGTTAATCGCGCCTGGCCTGAGCCATCGGCATTCATCACGTATATCTCTGACTGACCATCCCGGTATGATTGGAAGGCTATACGGCTGCCATCCGGCGACCAAATCGGGTTTACATCATGTGTGCCATTGTGAGTTAACTGCTGCACGCCAGAACCGTTGGCATTCATCACAAAGATTTCGTAATCCCCATCTCGATTCGAGCTAAAAACAATGCGTGTAGCGCCCCGATTCAGGCGCGGGTGCATATCAGTAGAAGCATGGGCTGTCAGTCTCACAGCACTGGGTGCATTGTAGTCGTATCTATAAATTTCCCAATTGTTATCCCGGAATGACTGGAAAACGCCTTTACTCCAGGATGGTGTGCCAGCGCCAAGTATAGTGTTTCCCACCCCTTCCTCCTCTTCACCTGCTGGTAATTGGGGCAAAAGGGTGCGTTCATCTGGGGCAGGTGGCGCGGCAGGTTGTTGGGCAGTCACGGCCGTACTGCGTATGAGTACGGCCGTCACCAACCCCACCACCACACACAACACCAAAAACCGGCGAAAATGGTATGCAAACATTTTATCCTCCATATCAGTTTGTAAGTTGAGATCAAACTTTCTGAGAGCAGCTCCACCAGGGCGTTATTGTTTCTCCCCACAATCAACGCGACGGTTTCTTTTCCTCAGAACACAAAACTACGGCATGGGTATAATTGTACGTATTTCCTCGGAAACTCAAAGTTTCCGGGAAGTACGGAGAACCCTATGAACCGCACCCGCTTACGTGACCTGGGCATTACCATTGGCCGTTTCCCCACCGGCCCCTACAACGCTATCACCGACGTACACGGCGTCCTGGTCGGCCACAGCACCCTCATCTACGATGAACCACATATCGCCCGCACCGGCGTCACCATGATCGTGCCCCACATGGGCAATATCTGGGACGATTACGCCTTTGCCGCCTACCACTCCTTTAATGGCAACGGCGAACTGACCGGCATCCCCTGGTTGGAAGAATCTGGGATGCTTGGCTCCCCTATCGGCCTCACCAACACCCATCAGGTGGGTATCGTGCGCGACACGCTGGTCAAAATTTCCGTGGAAGAAGGGTATACGCGCAGCTTTTTGCTGCCGGTAGTCGCCGAAACGTATGACGGCTGGCTCAACGACATCAACGCCTTTCACATCACCGAAGAACACGTGCGCGCCGCCCTGGCAGACGCCAAAAGTGGGCCGGTGATCGAAGGCAACGTGGGCGGCGGCACAGGCATGATCTGCCACGATTTCAAAGGGGGCATTGGTACATCCTCGCGGATCGTAGAAATGGAAGAAGGGGAGTACACCGTGGGCGTGCTGGTGCAGGCCAATTATGGCGACCGCGCCCTGTTCCGGGTTGATGGCGTGCCGGTGGGGCAGATCATTGACTACGGCCGTGTCCCCAACCCCTTTGCCGAACAACCCGCCCAAAGCAGTTCCATCATCATCATCATCGGCACAGACGCACCCTTGCTGCCTATCCAGTGCAAACGGCTGGCGCAGCGGGCCACCGTCGGTCTGGCGCGCATGGGTGGCACCGGCTACAACGGCAGCGGCGACATCTTCCTGGCCTTCGCCACCGGCAACCACCTGCCCTCGCAAGGTACCACCTTCCTGCGCCACATCCGCATGATCCCCCACCGCCACCTGAACGACCTCTTTGACGCCACTGCCGAAGCCACTGAAGAAGCGATCCTCAACGCCCTGTGTATGGCCGAGACGATGGTGGGCAAACACGGCCGTACCGTACACGCCCTGCCCCTGGTGGAATTGCAAAACATTATGGCCGCTTATCGGCGTGAGAGGGTGAGCAGGTGAAAGGGTGAGGGGGTGAAGAGAAAATCTGACGCCACATTATTATGTCATCTTATGCTTGACACCGAACAGTTGTTCTTGTATACTCTCAGAACAAATGAGCGGTAAATATGTTCTATCATTGGGAACATACTAGAAGCAGGAGTGACCCACCATGAGTGATAAACCACTATCAGACCGGCAAAAAAGCATTTTGTCTTATATTCAGTCCTATGTGGCCGAACACGGCCGTCCCCCCACCATCCGTGAAATCGGCAGCGCCGTTGACATCAGTTCAACCTCGGTGGTGAATTACAACCTGACCAAATTGAAAGAAAAGGGATTGCTTGAGCGTGACGCGGATGTGTCACGCGGTTTGCGTTTAACCAGCCAGGTAAGCAAAGCCGTGGGGAGTGTGCAAACGGCCGTGAGCGAAGCCATTGCCAGTCTGGTACGGGTGCCTTTGCTAGGCCACATTGTGGCCGGTGAGCCTATTGAGGTCGGCCATGACAGTTTTGCCGTCTACGACGAAGAAGATGCCATCGAAGTCAGCACCACCATGCTGCCGGGTCGTACAGATGACCTGTTTGCTTTGAGAGTGAGTGGGTATTCTATGATTGACGCCATGGTCAACGATGGGGACATCGTCATCATGCGCCAGGATAATATCGCTCGTAACGGCGACATGGTGGCAGTATGGCTGAGTGACGATACCACTACGCTCAAGTACTTCTACAACGAAGGGGACAAAATCCGGCTGCAACCGGCCAATCCCACCATGGAACCCATCTATGTTGATCCTGGCGAGGTACAGGTGCAGGGCAAGGTGATGCTGGTGCTGCGACAGACCGCACACTAATGAGCGGTTAAGAGAAGTGAACAGGACGGCCGTTTGCCGTCCTTTTTTTTAGCAAATTCAAGAACATATGTGCTACAGGAGAATAGTTGTGCGCTCTCATAAAGGGATAGGATGATGAGTGAAAACGGAGAGTGGCGAAAGCTCATGCAGGAGAAACGTTTGCAGTACCAGTTAGAAATACAGTCCCGGCAGATAGAAACCGTTCTTACCAAACATGACGTAGCCGCACGGGTTGCCGGTGGTTTTGTACAGCCACGTTGGATTCGTTTTGACCTTGCGGGACATGTGGGCAGCAGCCTGGACAGGCTGCGCCATATGAAACAAGAACTACTGGCTGCTCTGGGCGCGGCCGACGGTGAGCTATCGCCTCATGCGGACGGATGGCATTTGCTTATTGCCAGAACGGAAGACGTGCCTGTCTCCCTGCTTGACCTGCTGCCTATGACCACCGAGTTAAAGCCAATGAGTGTCATGTTGGGGTTGGATGAAAACGGCCGTGCCCTCTGCTGGCAGTTATCACCGGACAATTTGCCCCATATTTTGGTGACCGGTGTGGAAAATGCCGGGAAAACATCCTTGTTGCGCACAGTGGCTCTCTCATTGGCGCTGCTGCACCGGCAATCCCAATTGCAGTTGATGGTCATTGATGGCAGCACCAGCGGGAAATTCGAGGCATACACAGCGTTGGAGCCACTTTCCTATCTGCCCCATATGCTCGGCCCCGTTGCTTATGACGCCGACGATTACCGGGAAATGCTTGATTTCCTCAGTGGTGAATGCCTCTACCGCCAGGAACAACAGATGAACACACCCAAGATCGTGGTCATGATTGATGAAGTGGTCAATTTGTTGAGATCTGGCAAAGAAAGCCAGCAACTGGTGGAAAGCATTGTGCTGCTGCTGCAACGCGGCCCGGCTGTCGGCATTCATTTGATACTCACCACCAACAATCCAGAGGCAGAACAATTGAATAGTACATTCCGCATGAATTTGCCGGGGCGGATAGTGGGCAAAACACGCCACGAAGCTCAGGCCGCCGCCGCGGCGGACATGCCGGGCACACAGGCGGAATATCTATTAGGGCAGGGTGATTTTCTGGCGGTCATGGATGGCGTGATGACACACTTCCAGGCTGCTCATATTGGCGAATATGATTTGCAATTGACGCTGGATGCCTTGCAGCGGCGACGACCCCAACCGCTGCTGGCGCAGCAGGTTCAGTTGGAAAGCCTGGCAATTAAGGCCGAAAAACCTGACAACAATGAGAGGCAGACATTTACTTCCTCAGCATCCGGCATTGAGTTTACCAGTTAATGGGTTTTTGGAGGTTTGCGATGAATGTAGGTATGTTATGGCTTGATGATGATGCAAAACGGCCGTTAGATGAAAAAGTTTTGCGCGCGGTTGAGTATTACGAACAGAAGTATGGCCGGTCGCCGGAACTGTGCCTGGTGAACCCGGTGATGTTGGCCCAAAAAAAAGAAGTGGGTCGGACAGAGGTACGGCCGTTACGCACCGTACTGCCTCACCACTTCTGGTTAGGTATGAAAGTTCCCTAATCTTCTACCCGTCGCATCAACACAGACCGGGAGCTGCCGCCCTGGATAATGGCTAACTGCACGTAGTATTTACGGCCGTCTACCAATACAAACTCTCCCTCAGTATCCACGCCTGCCTCTTCTGACTGTGTGACAAATTCCACAATAGCCGGGTCCTTGACCAACTTTTGTAAGGGGATACCAGATAATTTGGCATCGGGCAGTTGGAATAATTCACGCGCTGATTTATTCAGCAAGATAACTTTGAATTCCTCATCAACCACCAGCACCGGGTTGTCTGTCTGATCTACAACGGCCGTCAGCGTCTCTCGTTCCCGCTCAATTTCCGAGTAGATATTGGCATTGTTAATGGCGATGGTGGCGTAACCTCCCAAAGCCGACAGGGCGCGGGTATCGTTGCTGTCAAACGATGTCTCTTTCAAACGGTTGGTAACGCCTAAAACGCCAATCGGTTTGTTTTGCAGAATGAGGGGAACATAGATGAGCGATTTCACCAGCAAAGCGGTATGGGTGCGTTTCCACTGCGAATCATTGCCAATGGCAATGGCTCGTTTTGTTTGCAGCACTTTACCTGCCAGACTGTCGTTCACTCGTTTGCGCATGGAGCGGGCTTTGGAGTCCAGGTTTTTGGAAGCACGAATATACAGTTCGCCGTGTTCTTCATCCAACAGCATCAGGGAGCCTTCTTCCGCGCCCACCACATAAACGGCTGCTTCCACCACCCGATGCAGTACCTCTTCCAGATCGAGCGACGAGGCCACCGATTTACCCACACCGTACAAGACATTCAGCTCTTGAGCACGCCGCTGTAACTGTGAGTTGCTCTCCATTAACTGCTGCACCAATTGATCCCGCTCCCGCTGGAGACGGCTTTCGCGCAAGGCGCGGTCTACCGATTCGCTTATTTCGTCGGCATCAAAGGGCTTGATCACGTAATCACGGATACCCAGACGAAAGGCGGCTACGGCCGTTTCCTCAGACCCATGTGCTGTAGCTAAAATGGCCGGTATTTCAATGCCCCGTTCCTTCAGTTTTTCCAACACTTCCAGCCCGGTCAGGCGTGGCATTTGCTGGTCAACAATCATCAGATCCGGTTCTTTGGCAATAGCCATCTCCAGCCCCATCAACCCATTGGAGGCCTGCATTACCTCAAAGCCTTTTGGTTGTAATATGTATTCACAAAGAAAATCCCGAATTTCTTGTGAATCATCAATTACCAGGACTCGTTCGTACATAACGGTTTAATCCTTGGGCTGGAATAATCTCAAGGCCCTAACATGAAGTCACGTTTATCTATTCAATCGCTATTATTGTAAACTCACAACGGTCACTATATTACTACTCGCCCCTGTAGCACGCAAGCATCGCAACGGCCGTAACCACATTGCCCTGTCATCCATCCGTATTCAAGCATACTGATTATAGGACTGCGCTAAAAAACACTTGTCGGCGTTTGGCGCATCAGATAGCATGGGGCACGTGAGCAAACCGGGCAGTTCTCTTTCTTCACAGGCCGCAAGCGCCTTAATTGTTATCATCCTGACCTTTATATGGCTGTTCGTTGCCGGCTGCCGCAATACCACAAACGACATTGAAGAACCGGCGCAAATTGTTGTCACCGAAGTATATACTGTCATCGGCGAAGAAATTGTCATCACCCGGGTTATTGAACTGACGCCCACACCCACCCCACCACCAACCGCCCTGCCCGCCGAAAAAGTCGGCCCGGTCACATTGGACATTGGCTTTGAGCGAGAAACCATACCCGCCATTGACCCCCAACAAAGCGTCAGCCAGGACGGCATTGATTTGATTGAAAATCTGTTTGTGGGGCTTACCCGGTATAACCACCGCACCAACCGCATTGAACCGTCTCTGGCCGAAAGTTGGGAAGTGAGCGAAAACGGCCGTGTCTGGACCTTCCACCTGCGCGATGACATCTTTTGGGTAAAACCAGGCGCACGGCAGCCAGATGGTCTTTACACCGTACAGCCGGTTCGCCCTGTTACCGCCGCTGATGTCGTTTTTGCCATTCAACGCGCCTGCAACAGCAAACCCTATACGCCAGATGCCTTTACCCTGTTCGTCATTCGCGGCTGTGAGCACGCCAACACAACACCCAACGCCACCGCCACCGATCTGGAACGTATTGGCGTGGTGGCCCTCAACGACACAACCCTGGAAGTTACCCTAACCAAACCAGCGGCGCATTTTCTAACATTGACCAGCTTGTGGTTTGCACGGCCGTTGCCACCGGAATTTGTTACCTCTCTCGGCGATGAATGGCAGTCCAAAAAATGGCAGACAAATACGGACGCCCCCTTCCTGACCAGTGGCCCCTACGTTCCGCTTGGCCCCGAATTACAAACCTTACAACTCAACCCCTTATGGCCGCTGCCCCGCCAGGGTAATGTTGAACTCATCAACATTTATTACGCCAAAGGAGACAAAAGCACCTACGATCTGTGGCAGGCGCGCCAGCTAGACCTGGTGAACGCCGCCGGTCTGGATATTGATTTTACCGAGGAACGCATTGCTACCCGCCTGGAGATGGTTACAGAGCAAACGGTACACTATTTGGGTTTCAACTTTGACAGCGGTATTTTCCGTGAACCTGAAGTACGCCGGGCTTTCGCCGCCGCTATTGACCGCCAAAAACTGATCGAGACCCTGTTTGACACACGGGCCGTGGGGATGCAGCACCTTACGCCCCCCGGCGTCATCGCATCTTCTCCCATTAACGAAGTGGGTGTGGGCTACAGCCCTGATTATGCTCGCCAACAACTGGCTGCCAGCGGGTTTGGTGGTTGCCAGCTTATCCCACCATTCACCTTTCTCGTCAGCGCCTCTGACCTGTCATTACAGCAGGCAGA
This sequence comes from Chloroflexota bacterium, assembly GCA_035444285.1. Classification (GTDB taxonomy): domain Bacteria; phylum Chloroflexota; class Anaerolineae; order Promineifilales; family Promineifilaceae; genus CAADGU01. The sequence continues at coordinate 221,914 of DAOMOK010000008.1, read as the reverse complement.
ACTCATCCGGCGCATGTGGATTGATGAGTTAGGCTGCACAGAAGGACAGATCAAAATTGAACAGGTGCAGTTTGGTATTTTGTTAGCCAACACCCGGCGCGATGCGGGCGCGGCCCGACCAGATGTATGGGAACTGGCCTGGGCCTCCTTTTACCCGGACGCCAACAATTGGTTGGGTGACTTAATCCATTGTGAAGATAGTGAAAACCGCCAGAACCGCCCGTGCAGCGAAGAGGACAACCTCATCCGCCAGGCAAACAGCATATTAGATGCCGCCGAACGAACGGCCGTGTACCGGCAGTTGGAAAACCGTCTGTTTGGTGATGCCGGTGTGATGCCCTTGGTACCGTTATACATTCGCAACCAGCCAAAACTGGTGCAAACGTGGCTCACCTCTTATACCCCAGCCGTATTTGGCGGTGAACAGTACGACACCTACCAGATAGATATGACGATCAAAGATTTAGAACGCAGTCGTTAGATCACCATGGACATCCCACAACTGGTTGAAGCAGCAGCACGTTTAGGCGTGGCGCTGACGGCCGTACAGCAAACACAATTTGAACTGTATTTGAACCTGCTGTTGGCATGGAATGAACGGTTGAACCTGACGGCCGTGCGCGACCCCCAGGCCATCATCGAACGCCATTTTTATGACTCCCTGACCTGCGCCGCCGTTACTGGCGACTTAAACGGCCGTGCCCTCATAGATATTGGCAGCGGCGCCGGCTTTCCTGGTCTGCCACTCAAAATCGCCTTTCCCCAACTTCAGCTAACGCTGGTGGAAAGCATCGCCAAAAAAACGGCGTTTTTGCAAGCAGTAGTAACTGAACTGGGATTAACATCTGTGCAAATTCTGGCAGAACGTGCCGAGATTTTAGGCCACCAACCCACCCATCGCGCCCGGTATGATTGGGCGGTAGCACGGGCAGTGGCCGACATGCGGGTACTGGCCGAATATCTGCTGCCATTTTGCCGTTTGGGTGGGTCTATGCTGGCACAAAAAGGAGAAAACGCCGCCGCGGAAACTGCCGCCGCCGCCCACGCCATTCACATCCTGGGTGGCAGCGAGGCCCACCTGCACCCCATGCCCTTACCCGGCACACACAATGTTCACTACCTGGTGGTGGTGGAAAAATGCGCTCCTACCCCGGAACCATATCCCCGACGCCCCGGCATGGCGGCCAAACGGCCGTTAGGGGACTGAGAGGTTGAGTCTCCTAATCTCCTGCCCTCAGTTCCCCACTCATTTCAAGAAGGGCGCACGCGGAATGGTGGTGCGGTATAAAATCTGTGGCTCAGCAATCCCCTGCAAATGAGCCGGCTCCATCTGCGCAAACGCCGTCTCTTGTAAACACGCCGCGTCTTTCAGCGCCAGATCACGATACACGGCCGTCGAAATCACAATTTGCCCATCCCCGGCCATATCCACCAACCGCGAGGCCGTATTCATCGGCTGCCCCACCATGCGGAAACTCATCCGGGATTCGGCGCCCACATTGCCCATCACCACCTCACCCATGTCAATGCCAATGCCCAGGCCCAACTCCGTACCGGCCTGCTCAAACCAACTCTGGCGCAGTTGATTGAATTCACGCTGCATGGTCACGGCCGTTTGCACCGCCCGGCTGGTCGCATCGGGCTGGTCAAACGGCGCATTAAACCCCACCAAAATCTCATCCCCCGTCAATTCAAACACCGTACCATCAAACTCAATGGCAATGTCCATCATGCGCGTAAAAAACTCATTGAGCTGCCGGATAGCCTCATCTGGGGCGACGCGGGTGATCATGCCACCGGTCCAATTGCGCAAATCCACAAACATCACCACCGCCAGCCGCCGCTCCCGCCGCGCCATCAGTTCGGGTGCATTCGCCAGCACATGGTTCACCAGCCGCGGCCCCATATACCGGGCAAACGTCTCTTTCACTTGCTCTTTTTCCTGCCGCTCCGCTGCCAATTTCAGGTCTTCTATGCGTTTCAGTTCAGAAATGTCTTGCAAAATGAGCGCATATCCCACACCATCAATGGGTGATACACTGGGATGAAGCACACGGCCGTCATCCAGCGCCACCTCTTTTACCTCTCCAGGGAACGCATGTGCGGGCAGCAGCACTTGCAATGGGGTTAATTGGGGTATCTCCGTCAACGGCCGTCCAATGACATCCCGCACCCTCACCTGGAACAGCCGCGCTGCCGTGTGGTTAAAAAGCGAAATGCGCCATGCCTCGTCGGCAATGATGATGGCATCCGTTGAAGAAGTTAGAATGGTCTCTAGCTTGCGTTGTTCTTCACGCACCTCGGCAAACAACCGGGCATTCACAATCGCCGCCGTCACCGTACTGGCAATCGCTTCCAGCAAATCCCGATGTTCGGCCGAAAAATAGCCCGTCTGAGCATGATTCAAGATCAAAATCCCCTCAACCCGATCCGGCCCGGTTAAAGGAATACCGATGGCCGATCCCCCCTCACCGCGATCATCCGGCAGCATAATCCAGCGTGTATCACCCGAAATATCCTCAATAATCTCGCTTTTCTGGTGTTCCAGCAGCCAGCCGCCCAATCCCTGGGTCATCACCGCCTGAGCCACATGGTCGCTAATTTCCACCGGCGACCCGGCGCGCAGCATAAAGCGGTGATAGACCTGTCCCACCTCATCTACCAGAATAATATTGCCCTTCGTCGCGCCCACCGCCGCCTGCGTTTGCGTCAGCGTGTCAGCCATTATCGTGTCCAGGTCTAGCTGACTGCTAATGGCCCGGCTGACGTTATAGAGCAGTTGCAGCCGGTTGCGCTCCTCATCCAGCCGCAGCCGGGTTCGTTTTACCTCGGTGTAGGTGCGCACGCGCACCAATAGTTCCTCGCGCACATGGGGGCGAGACAGAAACTCATCAGCGCCTGCGCGCTTGCCTTCAATGCGAGACTCCACCCGATTTAAGGCGGTGACCATGATGATCGGAATTTGCTGGGTCATTGCGTCAGCCTTGAGCCGCCGACATACTTCAAACCCGTCCAGATCGGGCATCATCACATCCAGCAAAATCACGTCGGGATCAAAAGCTTCGGCTTTTTCAATGCCCTCTTCACCACCCGAAGCCTCGATAAAGTTAAACCCTTCCAGCTTTAACTGAGAAGCCAGCAACAAACGGTTCTCACGGGTATCATCTATGATGAGGACAAGCGGGGGGGAAGCCATCTGTTTATACGAATCAGTCACGTTACTATCTCTCGTTTGTTCGTTTCTGAACGCTTGCTGGAATAGATGCCGCCATGATGCCATTCAGATTGATTAATATCATGGTAGGCAGCATTTCTAACGAATCTTCTCGCTTTACGGGTTTGAACTACCAGTACTTTCCGCATAGGAAATACGGCCGTTCTCCACTTTCAAACTGGCCGCGCGGGTTAAAAACTCGGCCGTAAACATAGCCGGGTCGGTAGCCGTGAGGATGGACTGCTGGGCTGATTGCACCGTATGCAGCAAGGCGGCTCGCCGCTGCGCATCCAGTTCCGCCACCACTTCATCCAATAGCAAAATGGGTTGTTCACCGGTCACGGCCGTCATCCAGTCAATCTCCGCCATCTTCAGCGCCAGAATGGCCGTGCGCTGCTGCCCCCGCGAACCATAGCTGCTGAGGGCACGGCCGTTCAGCAAAAAGCGCCAGTCATCGCGGTGCGGCCCCACACTGGTAGCGCCGCGAGCAATATCCGCCGGCTGCACCTGCCGCAGCGCCTCCGCCAGACGGGTTTTTACGGCCGTCAGCGTAGCCTCCTCCGTTTGCAGCCATTCGGCCAGCGCCACACTTTCCTCCTCGGCCGTTCCATTACCTGCCAGTCGTGGCAGATATTGCAGACGGATGGTTTCACGGCCGTTCGTCAGCAGTTCATAATGCACCCGCTGCGTTTCCCGCGCCAGGTCGGCCAGGAACAGCGCCCGCCGCCGTAAAATCTGACCGCCCAGGTTTACCAGTTTATCGGTGAAAATGGGCAGCACATCCAGGCTGCCGCTGCCCTCGGCTATCTGGCGCAGCAGTGCATTTCGCTGTTCCAATACCTTGTTATACTGCGACAGCGAACGGCAATACGCCGCGTCAATCTGGCACAAGGTAATGTCCATATACCGCCGCCGTTCCCCCGGCGATCCGGTGATTAACTGGACATCTTCCGGCAAAAACAACACCACCCGCAAATGGCCCAACAAATCCATCAGCCGCACTTTGCGCCGGTCTACCAGCACTTCGCGGCGAAAACTGTTGGCGCGCGTACGGCCGTTGCGCTCCAAAATCAGGCGCATCTCCAGCCGTTTTGTGTCTACGGCCGTTTGCACCTGGGCCACCAACCGCCCCACCACCACCGGCTCCTCGGTCTGCGCAGCATCCCAATTCAATAATTGGTTGTCGTATTCGGCATGGGGCGAACGAGTGGTTGCCAGATAATAAATCGCTTCCAGCAAATTGGTTTTGCCCTGGGCATTCTGCCCATAAAGCAGGGTAGCCCCAGGGGAGAGGTCAAGTTCCAGACGGCCGTAATTACGAAAATTCGTTAACGATAAGTGCGAAATATACATGAACAAGACTCAACGCCAGACAAGTAAGGCATAGTATCTGATTACGTCCCCACAGGCAATTTTTCGACCGGGCAGCGCCGCACAAGCGGGTGAACCTTTTCGCTTAAACAGAACCAGATACCCCCTCACCTGGCAACTCATGCCCGGTTGCTACCCACTCGCCTGCATGATATGCTATGCCCCATCTTTGATAAGACCAACCGGTATGGTTGCGTAATCCGTGAACCGTAATCCGTAAACCGATTACCGATTACCGCCTACCGGCAAGGAGATTCTCATGGCCTCAGCCAACAACCTGACCCGTTCTCCCCTTCGCCTGATATTCGCCTTCATCCTGGTGATTATCGTGCCTCTAGCCATTGGCATCTATGCCGCCCCCCATGCCGTGCCCCAGCCAAAAGTCGGCGTCATTCGTCTCTATTACGAGATTTTTGATCTCACGGCCGAGGAATTCAAAGCCCAGCTTGCTTATGCCCGCAATGACCCCTCCATTAAAGCAGTGGTCATCATCATCAACAGCCCCGGCGGCACCGCCAACGACAGCGAAGAAATGTACCTGGACGTGTTAAAAACCCGTCAGCAAATGCCCATTGTCGCCTCGGTAGATTTTCTGGCAGCCAGCGGCGCGTATTATGTGGCTGCCGCCACCGATGAAATCTACGCCAAACCCGGCTCGGCTGTGGGCAGCATTGGCGTCATCACCTTTCTACCGGACAGCGTATTCATCGAGGAAGACTTACTGACCACCGGACCATATAAAGCATTTGGCGGCACCCGCGATGGCTTTTCGCGCCGCGCCGAAACATTGAAGGATGTGTTTGTCAACGCCGTATCTGTTGGTCGTGGGGATCGTTTACTGGCTGATTTTGAAACCCTCACCCGCGCCGAAATTTTTGATGGCGTTACGGCGCAGCAGTTGGGCATGATTGATGGCATGATCTCCACGCAGGAGGCCATTGCCAGAGCAGGCGAATTGGCCGGTTTGCGCGATTATGAAGTGGTGGAACTTTATCCGCTGACCTTCATGGATGATGCAAATCCAAACGCACTGGCCTACCGACCGCCACAAATTGACCTGGAACGCCTGTGGGCGATGCCCGCCGATTTGCCACCGGGTTTGTATTATCGCTACATTGAACTACCAAACCGTTAAGGGGAGACCAGACCATAATGAAACGTGCCATCCTTTTACTTGTGATCTTTGTCGTTTTGTTGGCAGCGCCATCTGCATATCGGTACCTGCGTTATTATGACCTGGGTGGAGCCGCGTCACGGGGCGCAATTCCCGTTTACAATCCGGCCGATGCGGTACAGCCTGTGCCCACGCCGGCTACCAGCAGCTTTGCCGATGTGCCGGAAACAGTCGGTGATGACATTCTTCGCGGTCGGGTGCTGCTGGATATGGCCCACGAGAATGCGTTTACGGAAACGGAAATGGGGCATTTTCTGGGGCGTCTTTCGGCGCGTGGGTATGCGGTGGTGCCTCATACCGGCGGCAATCTGGCGGCGGCGCTGCGGGCGGTGAATGCCTATGTGGTGATGGCGCCGCTACGGCCGTTTACCACCGCTGAAATCCTGGCTGTGAAAGCCTTTGTGGCTAACGGTGGGCGTCTGCTGCTAATCGGCGACCCGACACGCTATAACGTGGTGATAGAGGAAACCTTCTTTGACTTCACCGTGATTATTGAGGACAGCAAAATCCCGCTCAACAGCCTGGCCTCTGCTTTTGATCTGAACTTCAACGGCGACTACCTCTATAACCTGACCGAAAATGAAGGCAACTTCCGCAACATCATCATGCGTGGCAGCAGTCTGGCAGCGGAAAATGAGCTGACGGCCGATGTGCAGCAAATGGTCTTCTATGGCGCGCATTCGCTGGATGTGGGGCCATCGGCTACGGCCGTGCTCACCGGTGATGACAATACCTGGTCTTCGGCTACCGACCGGCCCGGCGGCCTGACATTGGCGGCGACCAATGAAAACGGCCGTGTCCTGGCCCTCACCGACCTCCACTTTATGATGGAACCGTACTTCACGGCGTATGACAACAGCCGTTTCCTGGCTCACATCGCCGACTGGCTCACCACCCAGACCGAGCGAACAACCAGCCTGACCGATTTCCCTTATTTCTACCGCCAGCCCATCAACCTGGTTTATACCGGGCAACCCGACCTGGGCGCACAAGCCTTTAACCAGGTGATCGCCTTGCAAGAAGCATTCCGGGCTATCGGGCAAGAGATTCGCATGACGGCCGTGCCCGACCCCAGCCAGGATACCCTCACTCTCGGCCTGTACAACCAGGCCGGCGATGATGTCCTGGAAATTCTGGCCAGCAACGGCATCAGTTTCACCATCGAACCACCCATCCTCACCGCCGCCGAAGAAAAGGCACTGGCAGCAACCGCCACGCCCACGCCCACACCTGACGACGAAGAAGAGGAGACGACCGAAGAGGAAGAGGCGACCGAAGAGCCAGAAAAACCTGAAGAGCCAGCCCCTATCCGGCTAATCCACACGCCGTTGGGCAATGTGCAAATGTCCGGTACAGCAATCGTGCTGTTGGAAAATGGCAACGGCCGTCACCAGGTCATTGTCCTCGCCGCCAGCAAAGAAGGGTTGGACAACACCGTTGATTTGCTGCTAGACCTCATTCCCCTCAATGCCAGCTACGAATCGGCCGGTTGTCTGGTGCAAGGCAACCTGGCCCTTTGCCCCACCGGCGTTGCCAACGAAGAAGTAGAAGCCGAACTACTCACCGGTGGCCAACCCGGCGTCGAAGAACCGGAAGAACCGCAAGAACCAGAGGAGCCTGAAGAACCCGGCGAACCGGCGCCCGACATAGACGCCGTCAACCAGGGAACTATTGAACTGGATGAGACCGTCGAAGGCACATTGGCCGAAAACGAAAGCCACGCCTGGACATTCAAAGGTGGCCCCGCTTTTGTAGACATCGTTGTGCAAGGCGATGATGACCTGGACGCCGTCTTGGAACTGTACGACCCCAACAACGAACTCGTCACCTCTGTAGACAGCACATTCTCCGGCGAAGCTGAAGAAATTCTGGGCATCGAAATTGAGGATGATGGCGATTACACCATCGTCGTCCGTGACTATTTTGATAGCGGCGGCGGCTACTCCCTCACCGTCACCCTTTCCGAAGATCAAACATCTGAAGGCGGTGGTGGCCCCATCGAAAACATCTTCCTCTTTGTAGACGATGACGGCGAACCACTCGGCGAGGGTATCACCAGCGCCGATTTGCTGCTGGCGCTGCTCGGCGACAGCTACGAGGTCACCGTCTGGGTCGCTTCGGTAGATGGCCTTTTACCTGATGACGCCCTGGACGATGCTGACCTGCTCATCTGGGACTCCGGCGACTATCGCAACGAAAACGGGTTTTTTGACGATGACACCATCACCATCTTTAACTACCTGGACAGCGGCGGCATGCTTTTTTTAACCGGCTCCTCGCCCACCATCCTGGCAGACGCAGAACTGGCAACATTGGTTGACCTGGAAATAACCGGCGACGATCCCGTTTTATTAGACGGCCTAAACAGTGGTGATGTCATCGAATTAGACGGCAGTTATCAGGCCGTATTATCTGATCTGCTGGCGGCTGACGCCGAAGAAGACTCAACGCCATTTCTGCTGCGTGGCCCTGCCAGCGGCGGTAGCGGTGAGGTTGCCGGCATTGCTGTTATTGATGACTTTACCAGCCAACGGGTGGTGCTTGTGCTGCTGCCCCTGGTGCTGCTGCCGGAAACAATACAAGAAACCCTGCTCACCAACATCATGGCCTGGTTCACATCTGGCGGCGGCGGGTAAATGCGTCTTGGTTTCTTATGGACATCTTTTCAACAACCGCATTGGAACACGAATTTGCCCATGAATCAGAGACAATGCCCTCTGCCCTGCCGCCAGATCATCTGGAAGTAGTGGCGGGATGGGGGGAGGCCTATCAGGGCATTGGTTATGTCTACCGCCCTGTCAACATCACCCAATTGCGGCAGGTGTTTCAGATGGCAAAGGATCACGGCCGTACCATCGGCCTGCGTGGTGGTGGCAACAGCTACGGCGACGCCGCCTTGAATGATGAAAACATCGTCCTGGATATGCGCCGCATGAACCGGGTGCTGGACTGGGAGCCGGGCAACGGCCGTCTCACCGTCGAACCCGGCGTCACCCTACAGCGCGCCTGGGAATACACCGTCGAAGATGGCTGGTGGATTCCCGTAGCCACCGGCACCATGAAAATCACCATCGGCGGCGCCGCTGCCATGAACGTGCATGGCAAAAACGCCTGGAAGATCGGTACCTTTGGTGAGCACATCGCCGCCTTTGACCTGATGCTGCCCTCCGGGGAAATCATGACGTGCAGCCGCGAGCAAAACAGTGACCTTTTCCATGCCGCCATCGGTGGTTTTGGCATGTTGGGCGTTTTCACCAGCCTCACCCTGCAACTCAAGCGCGTCTACTCCGGCCTGCTGGAAGTAGAAGGCTTCACCCGCCCCAATTTGCACGAAACGATGGCCTATTTTGAGGATCATCTGCACAACTCCGACTACCTGGTCGCCTGGTTAGACGCCTTCAGCAAAGGCAAGGCGCTTGGCCGCAGTGAACTCCATCGCGCCCACTACCTGCGCCCCGGCGCCGACCCCCACCCGGCGCAAAGTCTGCGCCTGGACAATCAGCACGTACCGCCGGACATCATGGGCTTTTTTCCACGCTCGGCGCTGTGGCGTTTTCAGGTTCCCTTTTGGAATTACTTCGGTATGCGTTTTGTGAACATAGGTAAGTATTACGCCGCCCGGCGTAAAGGGCACGTCAAATACCGCGAACCACACGGCATCTATCACTTTTTGCTCGATTCGCTGGATTGGAAACGGCCGTTTGGCAAAGGCGGCCTCATCCAATACCAACCCTTCATCCCGGCTGAAAATGCCGAAAAAGCGTTCACCGATATTTTGCAATTGGGCCAGCAACACGGCCTGCCCAACTTCCTGACGGTAATGAAACGGCACAAACCAGACCCCTTCCTCATCAGTTATGGCGTGGATGGTTATTCGCTGGCCATGGATTGGAAGGTGACAAAGGGCAACCGCGAACGGCTGGTACAGTTGACACGGGAAATGGACGAGATTGTGCTGGCCAATAACGGCCGTTTCTACTTCGCCAAAGACAGTGTCCTGCGCCCGGAAGTGACCCGCGCCTACCTGGGTGAAGACACCATTACCCGCTTTCATGAACTCAAACAACGCTGCGACCCTGACGGTATCCTGGAAACCAATCTCTGGCGGCGCGTCTTTGCCGCCTAGCCTCAATTACCAGGATATGGGGATATTGACCTCTCCATATCTCCATACTCCCATTACCCAATCACCCCCATCTGCGGCATAATTTGCCAGGAGCAAGACTGTTACCCGGCAGACGTGATGAATCACAGCGAATGGTTAGGCCCAAAGCAGGAAGGCGACAGCCTCCTGGCTGCCAGCCTCCTGGCTGCCAGCACCCCGGCTTTACACGCCCAGGCGCGGCGGCTGGCTGCCTATCTGCCTATGACCATTGTCCGGCAAATCCTGGAAGATGGACTACCGCCGCCGGGCACGGCCGTCTGGCTGCAAGCTGCCACCCTCTTCTCCGACCTGTCCGGTTTTACGCACATGGCCGAAAGCCTGGGACGGGCCGGGCCACGCGGCGCGGAGGAGCTAAACCGCGCCCTACTGCTGACCTTCACCAGCCTCATCAACGCCATCCACGATGCCGGCGGCGCGGTGGTCCACTTTTACGGCGACGCCATGCTCGTCTACTTCGCCGACACAGACGGCCGTGCCGCCAACCGCGCTCTGGCCTGCGCCACCTTCATGCAGCGGCTCATGCGCACCAGTCTGGCCCAGATTTCCACGCAACACCCCGGCAGCGAACCAGAATCATTCCCACTCAACATTAAAATTGGCGTGGGCTACGGCCGTTGCCTGCAAACCATCGTCGGCCAACCGGGGGAAAGCCTGGAGTTTGTGCTGGCGGGCACGGCCGTAGACGAAGCTGTCATCGCCCAGCGCCAGGCCCACGCCGGGGAAGTGGTTGCCAGTCAGGCGGCCCTGTCCCAGGCCGGGCTGCCCACCACCACCCCATTCCGCCTGGTAGACGAGACGGCGCCCGTGCCCAATGCCCGCGAAGAGCTGCACTGGCACGCCTACAACGCCAACGCCCTGCACCGCCTGCTGCAAGCGGCCCCGGCCTTCATTCCTGCCCCCCTGGTGGAACGATTGCAGCAACAAACCACCCGCTTCATTGCCGAACACCGCACAGTTACCACCCTCTTTGTGCAATTTGAGGGCATTGATCTTGAAGGCATTGATCTTGAAGACATTGACTTGAACGCCGCCGACGCCGGGCAACAATTGCAGTATTACTACGATTGGGCGCGGCAGGTAGTGGCCCGTTTTGGGCCGCGCAACGGCCGTGTCAACCGTCTGCTCACCGGCGACAAAGGCAGCCAGTTGCACATCCTCTTTGGCGCGCCCACCGCCCCCGACGCCCCCGAACAGGCCATCCGCTGCGCGTTAGCCCTCCAGCGTGAAAAGCCCCCCTTCATCACCAACCAGCGCATTGGCCTGGCTGCCGGGCCGGTATTTGCCACGGCCGTTGGTTCCCAAAACCGGCGCGAATACACCGTCATCGGCCGGGTCGTCAACCTCTCCGCTCACCTGGCCCTGCATTGCCCGCCCGGCCGCGTGCTGGTAGACGAAACCACCGCCAACCGCGTCTGGGGCCAATTCCACTTTGAAGCCCATGCGCCGACCACCCTCAAAGGGCAAACCACGCCGGTTTCCACCTACCTGGCTGCTCCGGAAACGGCCGCCGCCACCCCCTTTGCCGCCCGTTTCCGTCGCTGGCAAAAACCGCCACCCGGTCGTGACACCGAAATCGCCCAACTACGGCAGCGGTTGGACAACGCCTTGCGCGGTCATGGTGGCTTGTTGGCTATCTCCGGGCCGTTTGGCGGCGGTATCCAGCCGCTGCTGGCCGAAGCATCGCGCCGTTGGCTGGATGCCGGGGGACGAGGCTTTTCCGGCGTTTGCCAGCCTCACCTGACCGGCGCTCCCTTTGCCCCCTGGCAGGCCATCTGGCGGGACTTTTTTGACCTGACGCCGGAACTACCCCCAGCCGCGCAGTCGGCGCAAGTGGCAAAGGAAATCCGCGCCTGGCTGCCCGGCTGGGCCAATGAGACGCCGCTCTGGCTGGCAGCTTTGGGCCTGCCCGTTGCGGACCATCAATCACCCGACCACACGGCCGTAGCCGCCGGTGTGCAGCAGTTATGGCTCTTCACCCTCATCCAACGGTGTCTGGCTCAGGCCGCCAGGCGGCAGCCTTTGCTCATTTTGCTGGAAGATGTGCAGTGGGCCGACGAAGCCAGCCGGGAATTGGCTGCCACCATCGCCGCGCAAGCCGCCGACCTGCCCTTGCTGCTCATTGTCACCTTTCGCCCGGCTGATGCTTTTCACTTTCCGGCGCTGCACCATCCCGCCACGACGCACATCACCCTGGCCGATTGGTCGGCGGCGCAGGCGCGCTCCGTGATCCAGCGTCGTCTGGGCGCCGACAATCTGCCGCTGCTGCTGGAACAACGGTTAGGGCTGCGTGACCAGCACGGCCGTGACGCCGAACAGGTAAATCCGCTCTTTCTCGAAGAATCGCTCAAACTGATGCTGTCTGCCGATGTGCTGCAATACAGCGGCGACGGCCGTTTGTGGGTGGACGAAACGCGGCTGGCGGAGTTACCCATCCCCAACTCCATTGCCGCCCTGCTGCAAACCCGGCTGGATGCACTATCCGCAGGCGCATACAGTCTGCTGCAAGTGGCTGCCGTCATTGGGTACGAGTTTGGCCTGGAACTGCTGACGGCCGTCACCCCTGGCCTCTCCCCAGCCGATGCGCTTGATTTGCTGAATGAACTCATAACTGCCGACCTGGTGCAAACGATAATGGGCGGCGAACACCCCGTTTTTATGTTTCAAAATAGTCTGGTGCAAGAAGTGGTCTACCACCGCCTGCCCTATGCCCGTCGTCAGGCGCTGCACCTGGCAATTGCCGAAAAATTAACGGCCGCGCCGCCCGCAGCCGCCCCTGCCGTCTACCCGCTGCTGGCGCACCATTATGGGCAGGCGGAAGCACACGCCCAAGGGTTGCATTATGCGCTGGCTGCGGCTCAGGACGCCGAATCGCTTCATGCCAATCGGGCAGCGGCCGACTTTTACCGGCAGGCTATCCACCATCTGTGGGCATTGGGGATCACCGAACGGTTGGACACGGCCGTGACTATTCTCACCGCTCAGTCCGAAGCCCACCTGCGGTTGGGGGAACTGGAAGAAGCGGCCAAAACCGCCGCCACCGCTTTAGACATCAGCGCCGCCAGCGGCCGCCAGCCCACGTTATTCAATTTGTTGGCCGAGATTGGGTTGGCGCAGGCCCGTTACCCGGAAGCGGCCACGTTTGCGGCACAGGTCATGGCCCAGATGGATTGTCCCCATCTGGTTTTGGCCCGCGCTTACCAGTTCGCCGGGCAGTCGGCGGCTGCCCAACAGCAGTGGGCGCTGGCCGAAACGCAGTTGAATACAGCCCGCGCCATTTTGAAAACGAACCGGCTGTCGCCGCCTGAAATCGCAACATTGCGCCAACACTTTTCACCGCTGCCAGAACTGTTAGCGGCGCTGGGTCTGGTACGCGGTCAACAAGGGGCGCTGCCACGCGCCGCCGAATTGTGCCAGCACGCGGTAGACGTGTCTCAGCAGTTGGCTTTGCCTATGCCTACGGCGATGGCGCTGCTGGCATTGGCCCAGGTGCGCCTGCGGCAAGGCCGGGCGTGGGAAGCCGTGCAAACGGCCGCGGAAGGGGCGGAACTGGCGCTGGCAACCTCGCCACGTCTGCTGGTGCATTTGCTGCTGCTACACGCCGAGGGGCTGCTGTATGACGGCCGTTTCCCGGAAGCGCAGGCTGATTTGCAGTCGGCGGGTGATTTGCTAGTGGTGATGGATGATGATCTGGCGCGGCTGCGACTTTCCCTGTTGTGGGGCGGCGTTTACTATTCAGGGCTGGCCGATTGGGCGGCGGCGTTGGGCTGGCTGGACAAAGCGCGGGCACAACTGGCGGCGCTGCAAAAAACGGGCGGCACGGCCGTACCGGAATCCATTGCCCTGCGGTTAGGTCTGGCGCAAGTGGCCTACCATACGAAACAGTGGGGACAGGCGGTTTCTCTGTTGGCAGCGGCTGAAAGTGAAGCGGGTGGGCGCGGTCTGGTCTGGCTGCAACCGGCGCTGGCTTACTGGCAAGGCATGACACAAACGGCGACAGGCGATTGGGCGGCCGCTGAGAAGGCGTATCAGAGAGGGCTTACGGCGGTGTCCCAGAGCGGCTGCCCGGATGACCTGCCGCTGCTACTGCTGCGGCTGGGGCAACTAATGCCCACCGACGATGCCCGGCGCTGGGAGTATCTGGAGGGGTGTGTGACGGCCGTGTACGGCCGTGCCCGCCACACTGATAAGCTGCTCTGTTTGCAAGAAGCGGGGATGCTGCTGCTGGATGCGCCCGACGGCCGTTTGCGCCGCATTGGCGCCGGCTGTCTGGCGGCGGTCTAGCTCAGCACTTCTCTTATGGAAATGACATTCCCATAAGAGAAGTGCGCCTGTGATACAATTACCCCATGCAATTAACCGACGAGCAATTTGAACAGTTAGTGGCGGAAGCGGTGGACGGCCTACCGCCATTTTTCCTGGAAAAGATGCACAACATCGAAATCCTGGTGGAACAGTGGCCCTCGGCGGCCACCTTGCGGCGCATGGGGATGGGGCCGGGCCAGACGCTGCTGGGGTTGTATGAAGGTGTACCCCTCACCCAACGCACATCGGGTTATATGCTGGTGGCGCCGGATGTGATTACCATTTTTCAAGGGCCAATTGAGCAGGCGGCGCACGGTAGACCGGAAACCATTCGCGAACAGGTGCGCCACACCGTCATCCACGAAATCGCCCACCACTTTGGCATCAGCGATGAACGCCTGGTGGAGCTGGGAGCGTATTGAAATGAGCAGGTGAGGGGGTGAAGGGGTGAGCAGGTGAATGAATCACCCCATCACCTGCTCACCTGTTCACCTCATCACCAAACGCCCACAGGCCGGGCAGGCCGCCGGTGTGCAGGAAGATGAGGGGGGTGTCGGGGGAGAAGCGCCCTTTGGCGATCAAATCGAGCAGGCCGGCGAACGCCTTGCCTGTATAGACGGGATCGAGGATGATACCTTCGCTTTGGGCCAGGGTGCGGATGGCTACGGCCGTGCCCTCCGTCATCACTCCATACCCCGGCCCGTCATATATTTCGGGGATCATAGGCACGTTCGCTGGTTGGAACGTGTGGCTTTCGCCCAAAACGGCGCACAGGTCGCCGGCCAGCCGGGCGATGCTGGCGGGGAATGTTTTCCACAATTTGCCAATGTCAATACCCACAAGCTGTATAGGAGAGTCAATCAGTCGTAATCCGGCCATCAGTCCGGCGAGGGTGCCGCCGGTGCCTACGGCCGTGACCACCACCACCTTCTCCGTCGCCAGCCCCAACGCCGCTACCTGCTCCGCCAGTTCCAGCGCCGCCGCCACATAACCCAGGCCGCCGGTAACAGTATGCCCCCCCACCGGCATGAAGTAAGCGCCCGGCCCTACGATCAGCGTAGACAACCACTTCACCAGCCGGTTGGTTTGTTCCAGCGTCAGGCTGGCGTCGCCGCCGCCGCCAAAGGGGATGAAGTGGAGATGGGCGTTGAAAAGGGCATCCAGCAGCAGATTACCGGGCAGGGTAGACGGGCGTTTGGCAAAGAAAAACAGGTGCGCTTCCAGCCCCAAAGCGGCGCAGGCCGCTGCCGTCATGCGGGCATGGTTAGATTGCAGCCCGCCAAATGTGACCACCTTGCGTTTGCCCTGGCGCAGCGCATCCGCCATCAAAAATTCCAGCTTGCGCCCCTTGTTGCCACCCATGCCAGGGCCATAGTCATCATCCCGTTTGATCCACACCTGCGAGCCGCCCAACTGCCGGGTGAGGTTGGGTAAAGATTCAAGCGGGGTGGGGGTACGGCCGTAATGCAGCCGTGGCCACTGATCTAAGCGATCTTGAAGGGCACGGCCGTCCATCACAAGGTCACCTGTCATTCCGACGAGTCTTCGAGGAGGAATCCCACCCATTTTTACAGGAAAGGGATTCCTCGCTCCGAAGACTTCGCTCGGAATGACATTTGCACGCCACGTGTAAAAGAAATTTCATGTCTTAGGAACCCTGCACAAATGAGCAGCCAGCCGTTTTCCCAGGGCGATGATGGTCAGCACCGTGGGGCGGGCCAGGGCTTCGGGGAAGACGCTGGCGTCACAGACGTAGAGATTGCTGATTTCGGTCTCCAGATTGGTTGTCAACATTTCGCCTAATCGCACCGTGCCGGAGGGATGGGTGCCGCGCAACGGGGTTGTGAAAATGGTGTCCGGGTCGCAGCCCGCCTGCCGCAAAATACGCCCGGCGACGGTTTCCGCCACCGCCAACCGCTGCCGGTCATCCTCTGTCAACCCTTTGCTGACGGTAAACCCACGCGGTTGTGCCCGTACAAAACCGCTGATCTCGTCTTTGAGCTTGATCATCACGCCCAATGTGCGCCCCCAGCGATGCCAGGTGAGCGGATAGACTGGCCCTTTGCGCAGCATGGCAATGGGGTAGTTGAGCCAGGGGTCAATGAGGGTGGAGTACAACACGCCCAGGTCATCATCGGCATAGCTCCAGGTCATGGGTGGTTCGTTGCCGATGCCTTTGAACGGGGCCAGAGCGTAGACCATGACGGTGGTGTCCATGGTCATGCCGCGCCCGGCGGCGTTCAGCCCGGTGTGCTGCAAAATGAGCGGCGTGCCAATGCCGCCCGCCGCCAGAATGACCGTTTTGGCGTAAATGGCAAACGCTTTGCCGCGCCATTTGCCCCAGACGCCAACGGCCGTGCCCTTATCCACCAACACCCGTTCCACCTTTGCCCCCGTCCACAAATCTATGCCGTTTTGCACCGCTTCGTCTACATATTCGGCGGCGTTCCACTTGGCCCCGCAGCGGCAGCCGAGCATACAGGTCGCGCCGCAGGCAAATTCACCAGCCCGTTCCGGCTGCATGAACTTTTCCTGCGGCTGCCAATCCAGGCCCAGGTCGGCGGCAGCAGCGGCGATGCGGGTGGAGGCCGCGCCACGCAAAGCGGGCGGTAGGGGCGCGATGTGTAGTTCGGCGATGGTCTGGTCGGCATAGGCGTCCAGGTCAAGGCCATAACGATCTGACCACCAGGGCAACGGCCGTGCCGCGCAACCACAATACATACTCGTGGCGCCGCCTACCAGCAACGGCCGCACAATGCTCAACCCTTCCTGCGTGGTCAGAAAGGAGGCTTTATCGGTGTACATCATGCCGCCGGGGTAAGTGCCATAAAGGGGATTGGTGCGCCAGTCACGGCCGTGTTCCAGCAGCGTAATGCCCCAGCCAGCCTTTGACCGCGCCAGTTCCCGCGCCACCGTCGCCCCACCCGGCCCCGACCCCACAATAATGACATCCGTCTCTTTTTGCAGCATAATTCACCTTCCGAAGGGGCAAGTAGCAAGTTGCAGGTGGCAAGTTGCAGGTGGAATGATAGTTGATGGGTTGGGTAATGGGCAAACTGACGGGCAAACTGATGGGTCAAGGAGCTTTAGGAGCTTTAACGCAGAGGCGCGGAGACGCAGAGATGAGAGCTAGAAGCGTTCTAGCGTTTGCCGTGTGGCTCACGCTTTTACTAACCGGCTGCCAGCAAACGACCACACCAACGGCCGTACCCCCCACCGCCACCATGCTGCCTACGCGAATTGCAGCGGATACGGCCGTGGCCGCCACCATTCCCACTGTCACCCCCTCACCTGCTCCCTCCATCACCCCTTCACCCACTCACCTGCTCACCCCGGCATCCTCTCCGCCCTCACCCACTCACTCCATCACCCCTTCACCCCCTCACCTGCTCGCCCCATCACCTTCCGCATCCCCCACGCCCTCCCTCACCCCCTCACCTACCGTCCGTCCCTATGCCACCATTGACGCCACTGCCCATCCGCCGGGCACGGCCGTGCCCTCCCCCGCACCTCTCTTTGCCAAACCCGACCACATCACCAACATCATCCTGTTGGGCAACGATGTCAGCGCGCCGCAGGGGGGCCGCACCGACAGCCTCATTTTGGTCTCCATTGACCGCGAAAACAAAACGGCTACCATGCTCAGCCTGCCACGCGACCTGTATGTGGTCATTCCCGGCTGGCGCATGACGCGCATCAACCTGGCGCTGCCGCACGGTCACGGCACGGACTATCCTGGCGCGGGCGGCGGATTGATCAAGGACACGATTGAGTACAATCTGGGCATCCCGGTAGATTATTATGCGCGGATTGGCTTTGATGGTTTCAAAACGGCCGTAGACACTGTGGGTGGCATCGAAATGGTGGTCAACTGTCCGCTGACCGACTGGCGGCTCATCGCGCCGGACCTTGACCCAGAATTGGAGGAAAGCTGGGAACTGTTCACCCTGGAAGTGGGTGTGCAGCCCATGGACGGCGACCTGGCGCTGTGGTATGCCCGCTCGCGGCGGACGACGAATGATTTTGAGCGCGGCCTGCGCCAGCAGCGCATTTTGCAGGCCATTTTTAACAAAGGGCTGGCGTTGGACATGCTGCCGCAACTGCCTAACCTGTGGACGGCGTATAAGCAGCATGTGGAAACAGATATCCCCTTAACAGTCATGTTGGAACTGGCTACATTAGCTCCGGCGGTGCAGGCCAACGGCATACAGCACATGACGCTGCCCTACGCCGCCTTAAAGTCATGGCGGGACCCGGCCGGTGGTTCGGTGCAACTGCTGCAATGGGCAGAAGCGGAACCGACCCTGCGGCGGGTGATGGAACCACCAGCGTTGAATCGGGCGGTACGGCCGTCGCTCACCGTCGAAGTAGTTACAGCCGATTACATTCTCTACCGGCAAATGGCCGATAATCTGGCCTGGTATGGGTTTGTGCCCCAATACACGGCCGCCACAGAAACCCCCGCCCGCACCACCATCGAACAGTTCGTCCCCAACCTGAAAGGGGCAGACGCCGAATTGTTGAGCTGGCTTTTCCACCGGCAGCCGGCCGACATCACGCTCTCATCTGAGGCCGGCGAGGCCACCTACCGCGTCACCCTCGGCTACGACGCCAACCCCTGCCTCTCTTTTTTGCAGCCGCCTGTTCCGTAATCCGTTATCCGTTATCCGTTATCCGTTTACGGGTTACGGTTTACGAGGCACGGATTACTGGTCACGGATTACGAATGTTGGCGCGTTACGGCCGTCTGCGGTATGCTAGTAATATCATGTTATTCTTATCCGGCTTTACGGGACAGATTGTCCGCACATCATCTTTAGGTTGCTTCACGTTGAGGTCAGTTCCACGCGCCTCGGATTAGAATTTTATGTAAACTGTTTTAACTTTTTTAGAAGAAACTGTAAGAAAAGCCGAGGCCACCCCTCGGCTTTTTTGATCCGCGAAGGACGCGAAAAAAACGCGAAGGGGCAGGTTTCTGTTAGCGTGAAACGTGATGCGTGGTGCGTGAGAAAGTGATTCACGCATCACGTATCACGCATCATTTTGGAGAAACAATCATGGCTGAAATAATCTTGAATGTAGACAATGTGGCCGTCAATCTGGCGGGGCGGGTTATTTTTCAGGGCATTAGCTGGGAAGTGCAGGCCGGGCAGCGCGTGGGGCTGGTTGGCCCTAATGGTGTGGGTAAATCCACGCTGATGAAGTTGATTGCCGGGGAACTGCCGCTGGCGGATGGCTCCATTTTCCGCACACCGGGTTTGACCTGGGGGCGACTGGAGCAAGAACCAACCCTGGCCGACGGCCGTACCACCCTGCAAGAAGCGTTCACGGCCGTACCCGCACTGACGGCCATTGAAGAAAAACTGGCCCACCTGGAAGCGCAAATGGCCGACCCCGCCGTTTACAATGAGGCGGACAGACTGGAAAAGGTGATGGCGCAGCACGGCCGTGCCCTGGATGAGTATGAGCGGCTGGATGGGCCACGTTACGAGAGCCGCGTTAAAGAGGCGTTGCAGCGCGTAGGGCTGGATCAGATGCACTGGCATACGCCTACCCACCTGCTCAGCGGCGGGCAGAAAAAGCTTGTGCAGTTGGCCAAATTGATGGTGCAACAGCCCACCCTACTTCTGCTGGATGAGCCGGATAACCATCTGGATGTACCTGCCAAAGAACATCTGGAAAAGGTGCTGAACCAATACGCCGGCTGCGTCATTATCATCTCCCACGACCGCTATTTGCTGGACGAGGTAGCCACGCATATTGCCGAACTGGAGAACGGTCGTCTCACCCTCTACCCCGGCAACTACACCGCCTACACCACCGAACGCGAACTGCGCCGCCTGCGCCAGCAGCAAATGTACCAGGCGCAGCAAAAGGAAATCGCCCGCATTGAAGCGGCCATTGCCCGCTTTGAATTGTGGGCTTCGATTGTGGTAGATGAGCGGCACATCCGCCAGGCGCGCAGTCGCCAAAAAATGCTAGACCGCATGGACAAGGTGGAAAAAGTGACCGATGCGCGGCGTATGACGCTGAACTTAAACGGCTGGCGCGGCAGCAACAAGGTGCTGGAACTGGCAAATGTGGGCATGGTGCTGCCCGACGGCCGTACACTCTGGCGCAGTCTCAATCTCACCCTGTGGCATGGCGAACGGGTAGGGCTGGTTGGCCCCAACGGCGCGGGTAAATCCATGCTGCTGCGGCAGTTGCTCGACCCGGAAAGTGTGCCCCAAGGTCTCATCAAAATCGGTCCCAGCAATAAAATTGGCTACTACGCTCAGGAGCAGGAAACGCTCAATTATAACAACACCTTGCTCACCGAAATCCGCCACACCGCGCCACTGAGCGAAGGGGATGCAGTTGCCTTTTTGCATAAATTCCTGTTTACTTATAACCAGATTCGTGGCCCGATTCGTGATCTGAGCGGCGGCGAACGCAGCCGCTTGCAGCTTGCCAAACTGGTGCTCACCCGGCCCAATTTACTGCTGCTAGACGAACCAACCAATAACCTGGACATCGCCTCCATTGAGGTATTGGAGCAAACGCTAGACGAATTCGTCGGCGCGGTGCTGGTTATTTCCCATGACCGCTATTTCCTGGACAAGGTGGTGGATCGGGTGGTGGAGTTGGAAGACGGCCGTCTGACGGAATACACTGGCGGCTACACGGATTATGCGGCTGTGATTCGTAATCCGTAATCTGTGATTTGTAATCGGATAACGGACTACGGATTACGAAATAGGACGGCCGTACTGAGCAGTAGTTCCCATTTATTTAATCGCCCGTTTCCTTCACAATGAAACCAGTTTCAACGGGCGATATTTGAAAAGTAAGAATAACAACCGAAAGTAACTGTACAGGTATATCCTTGCATCGTTACAGGAGTTTTAGAATTATGGACAGCAAATTAGCAATGAGTCAGGCAAGATTGGGGAGTCTAATTGGGGCCATCGCTGGCAGCCTGGTTGGCGCTCTGTTAGGTGGCGGTGTGCTGGCTTTTGTGGGTTTTATGGCTGGTTGTGTATTGGGCTGCGTAGGTGGCGCTTTACGCTCTACAGAACGCCGCTAACAACAGCCTCCATTTCATCTCAAATACATTTCAAGACGGGAAACGGCCGTGTCCTGGTGGCGCCAGTGTTCACCAGGGCACGGCTTTTTTGTTGCCCGGTCACGGCCGTTAAGCACAAATGATGGTTTTCGTGTAAAATTAGGTGCATGAGCCAAAAACGAAAACGTCTATTGCGTTGGGGGAAATTCCTGTTAGCAGCAAGTTTCACAATTAGCTTACTGGTCAGTTTGTTGCTAATTACCCGGCGAATTAGCGCCCGCGATGCCCACCATGCGCCGGCAGCCGGTAACCGCCTGCACCGTTCCGGCACTTACTTCGTTGACTGCCCTGCGGACAGCGACCAGGGACGGCGCCTGGTGACACCGTTACCAGAATCTCGTTATCTCTACAGTGAGAGCTATGGCTGGTTTGACGCCTCCCACTTTGCCGCGGGCCATCCGGCCCAGGTGCTGGCCGATGTGGAAACGGCTGCCCAGAACGGCGGCGGCATCGTCGCCATCTCGCAGCCTGTGCGAGATGGGCTGACGGGTTATACCGCCACTTATCTGGTTTCTAATGATGCCAGATCAACCGATGTAGTCGGCATAGCGCTGGGCATTTACCTGGATTGGAGCCTCCGCTTTGAAGCCTGGCAGGGGCGTGCACCACGCAGCCTGGTCGGCCCATTCACCCCCTTCTCCATTGAAGACTTACCCACCCAATACCTGGGCTTTGTGGATGCTACCACAGAGCTGAAATTGGAAGCCCTGTTCGCCTGTTACCTTGGCGAGGTGACAGCAGCGAACAGCCCACCCCATCTGCGGCAGGCGGATCCGCTGCCAGATGAGATCATCACCCTGCCCCGCGTGGTGCGGCTGATCAATGAGAGTTTTCAACCGCTGGTACAGAGTGAAGGCGGGTGGCAATCTGTCCGTTGGCCGGCGCCATTGCGCCTGGCGCCGGTTCCCAGTTCCCCCCACCTCTGGCTGTTTGAGAGCGAGGAGACATGGTATTTAGGAACTCCAGACTAGAGATTGGGCAATCTCCCAATCTCTAATCTCCCATCTCCAATTCTTCCAGCAGCCGCACGGCCGTATGCCGTGCTGATACCAGGGCTGTGGGCACACCTGTGCCGGGATGGGTGCTGGCCCCCACAAAGTAAAGATTGTGATAATGCGCGTCTCGATTGTGCGGCCGCAAATATCCCAGTTGCGTGAGATTGTGGCCCAGGCCGTGTGTGGCTCCCTTGACCAGGTTATACCGTTTGCGCCAGGAAAGTGGCGTGTAATTTGTCTCAAACTTAATGTGCGCGGGCAGGTCCGCCATGCCCAAACGGGACAGCCGCTCAAACACGGCCTGTCGCGCCTGGGCGCGGATCGCAGGCCAATCCTGCTCACCCGTCTCGTCCAGATGGCCAACGGGCACAATGGCAGTGATGGTGTCTTCTCCGGGTGGGGCCATGGTGTTGTCCAGCCGGGCCGGGGCATGGATGTAGAGGCTGGGGTTTTGCGGCAGTGTCAGGTCGTCAATGATACTGTCGAAATTGCCCCGGTAATCATCGGCCAGAAAGAGGGTGTGGGGTGGCAGTTCCGGGTATGTTTTGTCCACACCCCAGAAGAAGCTGATCACCGAACAGGAGTACCGTTTGCGTTTCAATTGCCGCGCCATGCCGTTGGGCGGCAGCAGATTTTGGTAGACGTAGGGCAGATCGGCGTTGGCGACGACGGCGTCGGCTTTCAGGCTACGGCCGTCTGCCAGCACCACCCCCTTCACTTTTGCCCCTTGCGTGATGATCTGGGAGACGGCCGTATCAAACACAAATTCCACCCCTGCCGCCTGCGCCAGTTCCACCAGGGAATCCACAATGCGATACATGCCGCCACGTGGATACCAGACGCCGTGCGCCAGTTCCGTGTATGGCATCATCGAAAAAGTAGCCGGCGCTTCAAACGGACTCAGCCCCATGTACACATCCTGAAAGGTAAAGGCTGCTTTCAGGCGCGGCTGCTGGAAGTAACGAGACATGTTTTCGTAATGTTTTGCTAATGGTTTGATCTGATACAACAGTGGCAAGTTGGCCGGAGAAAAGAATTCACTTGCCCGGCGAAAGTCACGATTCACCAGCTTTTCCATCGCCAGGTGGTAATGGCGATACCCCTCATCCAGATAACGCAGCAGGCCGCCAAAACTGCCCGGCTCCATTTGTTCAAGCTGCTCCTGCATCCGTTTCATGTCCGAAGTCAGCGTCAGGCGGCTGTTATCATCGAAAACCAGATGATAGGTGGGGTCAACCCGCTGCCACTCTAACATGTCTGCTGCTGATGCACCCAGGGCGGCAAACTCCGCCTCGTACACCAGCGGCATCACCAGCAGCGTGGGCCCGGCGTCAAAATGGTGTCCCTCCCGCGTGAACCGGTCACAACGGCCGCCGGGCCGGGCATTCTTCTCCACGACAATGACATGCAAACCACGCTGCGCCAGGTGCGTAGCCGTGGCAATCCCGCCAATACCGGCGCCAATAACAATAACGGTGGGGGTATTCATTATTTTGTCTCCATTGTGGGGCGATTTAGAAAATCGCTGCTCGATTTGGAAAATCGAGCCACGACGCCGAGAGATTGGCTCACGGCCGTCCACCCCATTTTCAGCGCCGCCCATTTACTTTTGCGTTCGGGGTAATCCAGCCGTAGCACATAGTCGTCTTTTTCGATGGCGTCCAGCACCAGTTCAAAACGGCCAATGTAGGCAAACCCGGCCAACCGGCGGCGGCGATTGGGCATCTGCGCCAGTTGCACCCGACCGGCGGTAAAACAATCGCGGGCCAACTGTGCTCGACTTTGCACCCACTCTCGGCAAGCGGGATGGTGAATGTCGGGGGCGGTCAGGCCGTGTGTTTCCAGGAGTTCACGGGGGATGTTGTGGTAGCCTACGGCCGTATCCTCCACCATATCGCGCAGCATGTGGGTGATGTGCGCCCCCGTCACCGCCAGGTAACGCCCCCCGTCCGGCGGGGCTTCGTCTGACGGGCAAACGTCGTCGTGGCCGATGAAGTGGTGCAGCGCTTCGGTCACGGCCGTAGCCAGCGCCTGTGTATAACCGTCTAATTCTGCTTGGGTAATCAGACGCCCTTTCCGGCCGGCGTCAAAGGCCATCACCGCCATCATCTGCTCAATGTAGGTACGCAAGCCACTATTTATCTCGTGGTCGCCGCGAATCAGATCGGCCGCCATTTGTTCCTGCGGGCACAAATTGGTTAACAAGCCGCCCTGGTAGCAGGCAGACACAATGGCTTGCTGCCGCTCCAAAAACGCCAACTGTTCAGCGGCGGATGCACAGCCTTCATCCACTATATCATCCAGCCAGCGGAAATAGGCGTAGGCGCGGTACGCATCGGCCACCAACGGCCGATCCACCAGGTAACGGATGGTGAAATAAGTCTGGCTGCTGGCCGCCCTGGTAATAGCCGTTGCCAGCACGGCGCTGGCGTCTGTGGCCGATGGACGCGGTTCTGTGTCTGGAATAGAAATGGGCGCCGACCAGGGTCGCTGCGCGCGTAAAACATGATGAGAAGCTAACATTCGGGACATTGATTTCGCCTCATGCTTATAGAAATATGGGTAATAATGAAAACGCAGTGATTGTGAAAATTATCACATATTTGTACGTTAACAGTTGTTTCTTGTTGCAAAAACTTCTTTTGCCCTGCCCGATGGCTTGCGTATAATCTTTGGCATCAATTAGCCTTCTCAAGCAAACCTGTAACGGGCAGCCTGTTACAAAACCGGCGAAGAAAGGAAACGCATGACGCCCCAAATCGCTCTCACCCTGGCTATTCTGCTTCTGGCCACCATCCTCTTTATTACCGAACGATTGCGCATGGACGTGATCGCCTTGCTGGTGTTAGGCAGCCTGGCGTTAACGGGGTTGGTGACGCCGGCCGAGGCAATCTCCGGTTTCAGCAGTCCGGCGGTGGTCACGGTATGGGCCATGTTCATCATCAGCGGCGGTCTGTCCAAAACGGGTATCGCCAATCTGGTTGGCCGCCAGGTGATGCGGCTGGCAGGAGAGAACGAGGCCCGGCTGCTCGTTGTGATCATGCTCACCGCGGGGTTGCTTTCGGCAGTGATGAATAATGTGGGCGTGGCGGCGATGCTGCTGCCGGTGGTGATGGACATCAGCCGTCGCCTGAACCGGCCGCCATCCAAACTACTCATGCCGCTGACGTTGGGGGCGCTGTTGGGTGGGCTGACCACCCTCGTTGGTACGCCACCCAATATCCTGGTGAGTGATGCGCTGTATGAGTATGGGTTAACCCCCTTTGGCCTGTTTGATTTCACGCCAACCGGTGTGTTGATCCTGGGGGTGGGCATTCTGTATGTGGTCATTGTGGGGCGGCGGCTGCTACCGGTGCGTAATCCTACGCAGGAATCGGCGCGGGCAACCCAGAAAGATTTGAGCGGCGTCTATGAATTATTAGACCGCACCTTTGTCATTCGTTTTCCGGCTAACTCGCCATTGGTGGGCATGACGCTGGCGGACAGTCGGTTGGGGTCGGCGCTGCGGCTGAATGTGGTGGCGATTGTGCGCCACGGCCGTACCCATCTGGCGCCCCGCCCCGATACCGTCTTGCAACCCGCCGACCGGCTGATTGTGCAGGGGCGGGCGGATCATCTGGCGGAGCTGCACGGCCGTTTACAACTCCACCCCCGGCCCGTAGCCCCCACCCTCCAGGAACTGATCAACCAGGAGATAGGCGTGGCCGAAGCCCGCCTTTCACCCCGTTCTGGTCTCGTTGGACAAACCCTTTACCAGAGCGGGCTGCGTGGCCGCTTTGGCGTCAACGTCAAGGCTATCTGGCGGCAGGGCGTGTTGCACCGCGCCAATTTAGCCGATACCGTCTTGCAGGCCGACGATGTGCTGCTATTTCAGGGGTTACGGCCGTACCTGGAAAAAATCCAGGACGCCAACGATTTCCACGATTTCCACCTGCTTACCGATGACGAACTGGCCGCAAACTACCGGCTGCCGGAGCAGCTCATCGCCCTGCAAATCCCGGCTGATTCCCCCCTGGCCGGGCAAACGCTGGCCGAAAGTCGCCTGGGTGACGCCTTTGGCCTGACGGTATTGGGTGTGCTACGCAACGGCGAAACCGATCTGACGCCAGAGCCAGAAGAGATTTTTTCGGCCGGCGATACGGTGCTGATCAAAGGCAAACCGGAAGACCTGTTGACGCTGCAAGGTCTGCAAGAAGTGGAAATTGAGAGTGACCCATTGCCCGACCTCAATGGTCTGGAGTCAGAGCATATTGGCTTGGCGGAAATGGTGCTTTCACCCTACACCACCCTGCGCGGCAAAAGCCTGCGCCAGCTCCATTTCCGCGAAAAATATGGCCTGACCGTGTTAGCCATCTGGCGTGAAGGTGAGGCCATATACGCTGACCTGCGTGATGTGCCCCTGCAATTTGGCGATGGCATTTTGCTGCATGGCCCCCGTGACAGGCTGCGCCTGCTGGGCAGCGAACCAGACTTTCTGGTCTTAACTCAGTCCGCGCAAGCGCCGCTGCGCCAGGAAAAAGCGCCGGTAGCCCTGCTCATTATGGCCGCCATGCTAACGCCGGTGCTGCTGGGCTGGCTGCCCATCTCTATCGCCGCCGTCATTGGCGCTACGTTGATGGTGTTGAGCCGCTGCCTGACAATGGAGGAGGCATACCGCTTTATTGAGTGGCCGGCCGTGTTCCTGATCGCCGGGATGCTGCCGTTGGGCATTGCCATGGAGCAGACGGGCGCGGCCAGTTTTCTGGCTAATGGCTTCATTTCCGTTATTGGCGGACTGGGGCCGCATGTGGTGATTGCTGGCCTATTTGTCCTGACCTCACTGGCGACGCAGATCATTCCCACAGCGGCGCTGGTAGTGCTGATGGCCCCCATTGCCTTCAACACCGCCAGCGACCTCAACCTGTCCCCTTACCCGCTGATGATGACGGTGGCTATTGCCGCCTCTGCCAGCTTTGCCAGCCCGGTTTCCCACCCGGCCAATGTGATGATCATGGGGCCGGGCGGCTACCGCTTTGGCGACTACCTTAAGGTGGGTATTCCGCTGACGCTGCTGGTGCTGGTGTTGGCGATTGTGTTTGTACCCATCTTCTGGCCTTTCTAATGTGTGGCGCGGTCAGAGACCGGCCACCACACAGATAACCATGACGCCACAAATTGCGCTGACGCTGCTGATTGTTATTGTTGCCATTGTTCTCTTTGCCACGGAGAAGCTGCGGGTGGATGTGGTGGCGCTGCTGGTGCTGATTACGCTGGCGCTGACGGGGTTGGTGACGCCGGTGGAAGCATTTGCCGGTTTTGCCAACCCGGCGGTGATCACGGTCTGGGCGGTCTTTATTGTCTCCGGCGGCCTGTTCAAGACGGGTGTGGCCGATATGTTGGGTAAGCAGGTGGCGCGGCTGGCAGGGAACAGTGAAGCCCGCCTGATTGCCGTGATCATGCTCACCTGCGGCTTGATGTCGGCATTTATGAACAACATTGGGGCAACGGCCGTGCTCCTGCCCGCCGTCGCCGGTATTTCCCAACAAACCAAAATCCCCTTGTCCAAACTACTCATCCCCCTGGCATTTTCCTCGCTGCTGGGCGGCAATCTGACGCTTATCGGCACACCGCCCAACATATTAGCCAGCAGCATCCTGGCCGAACGGGGCCTGCCCACCTTCAGCTTCTTTGACTTCCTGCCCACCGGCATCATTGTCTTTGGCGCCGGCATCCTGTACATGGTATTTATTGGCCGTCATCTGCTGCCCGCTTATGAGCCAGTAATAGACATTCAAACCCGCCGTTTGCGCGAATACATCAGCGAAGTCCGGGTCACGGAACGCAGCCCACTGATAGGCCAGGCATTATATGAAACCCGATTGGGCGCGGAGTATGGCCTCTCCGTCCTGGCCATCATCCGCAATAACAAAAGACGCATTATTCCTCTCCCTGACGTGCGGCTGGCAGCAGGCGACCTGCTGGTTGTGGAGGGATCGGCCCAAGAACTGGTGCGCGCCCAAGAGGTGCTGGGCCTGGTTCCCGAAGCGGGTGACGAGGCTGACCTGGTGATGAAGGGAAACGAGATGGACCTGGTGGAAGCCACACTTTCGCCGCGCTCTTCGATGGCCGGCCGTTCCCTGAAACAGATGCGCTTTCGTGATCATTATGGTTTTACCGCTCTGGCGATCTGGCGGCAGGGTGAGGTGATTTTGCAGCGGTTGAGTGAAGTGAAACTGCAATTTGGCGATGCCCTGCTGCTGCAAGGCCCCCGCCACCGCCTGCCAGGGCTGCAAGAGGGGGATGATTTTCTAGTGATGGAGCCGGTGGCGCTGGAACAGCGGCGGCGGGAGAAAGCGCCGCTGGCAGTGGGCATCATGCTGTTGGTGCTGGCACTGACGACGCTGGGCGGAATGCACATCTCCCTGGCTATGGTGATTGGCGTGGCGCTGATGATATTGAGCGGCGTCCTGAACATGGACGAGGCGTATCAGAGCATTGAATGGCGCAGTGTTTTCCTGATCGCCTGTATGCTACCGCTGGGCACGGCCATGGAGACAACGGGCACAGCCCGTTTTTTGGCTGATTTGATTGTGGGCGCCACCGCCGGGTTAGGACTGCTGGCCACATTGGCAGCCATCTACATCATGGCAGGCTTGATCACCGAGCCGATGTCTAACGCGGCGGCGACGGTGCTGATGGTACCGATTGTGATTGACATTGCCCTGGAGTTGGGGGCCAGCCCGCAGGCGTTTGTGCTGGCGACTGTGATTGGCGCGTCAACCAGTTTTTTGACGCCGGTGGGGCACCAGGCCAATGTGCTGGTCTTGGGGCCGGGTGGGTACCGTTTTGCCGACTACACACGGGTGGGAGCGCCGCTGAATCTGGTGATCTTGATTGCCACGCTGCTCTTTTTGCCGCTGTTTTGGCCGCTGGTTCCCTAGCAACCCATTGTTTTTTGTAAACGGTTGACTTTCATCATCTCTCTTACGGCCGTTTGTAACTATCCCTTTCTCTCAACTTTTTGCATAATGCACGATGGGAGTAGAAGCATCATCTCTAATCCCTTTCCTCGTCCCCAAACTGCTCCCATGTTTAGACACATTTGATGATGAGTTGGTCAGGGGTTTCCCCCGCCTAGACGACCCACTCGCTTGAAGGAGGTTATTTAGATGAACGGCCGTATAAAGCGTAGAAAATGGTTGTTTATGGTTATGTTTGTGGTTCTTCTCTGCCTTGTTTTGGCGCCTGCAAGTTACGCCCTGGAAAAAATGGATGGTTCCACGGTGACCATCAAAGCTGGAGAAGTAATTGAAGATGATTTAATAGTGTTTGCCAATGAATTTGTTCTCGATGGCACGGTGAAAGGAGATGTGATCTTCTTTGCCACCAAAACCACCATCAATGGCACGGTTGAAGGAGACTTGATGGGTGGTGGGCAAGAAATCTATGTCAATGGCACGGTGGCTGACGACGTGCGCGTGGGCGGTTCAGTCATCACTCTGGGTGAAGCGGCCCAGATTGGCGATGATTTGATGGTTGGTGCTTACAGCCTGGAAACCATGGCCGGCAGCCTGGTGCAAGGGGATGTTTTCTTTGGCGGCGCACAGTCGCGGCTGGCAGGTGATATGGGCGGCGATCTGTGGGTATCGGCCGGCGGTTTGGAACTGTTAGGCACGGTGGCCGGTGATGTGCAGGCAGATGTGGCTGCGGCCTCAGACGCGCCAGCTTTTTCGCCATTTATGTTTGTGCCCGGTGCAGCCAATGCACCCACATTTGACTGGGGGCTTACCCTGGGTGAACAGGCCCAGATCGGCGGCGATCTGAATTATACTGCACCGGTTGCGGCTGATATTCCAGGCGGCGCAGTTGCCGGGGAAGTCGCCTTTGAAGAAGTCGTTCAAACGGCCGAAACAACAACCGTGGAGACGCTGACGCCTGCACAAGAGGCGTGGAACTGGCTGGCCAATATGCTACGTGATTTGGTGGCTTTGCTGCTGGTTGGCTTCTTGATGGCATGGTTAACGCCGCGCTGGACGGGCCAGGTAGCCGGTTTTGTGCGGGAACGGCCGTTGCCCAGTCTGGGCTGGGGGCTGCTGGCTATTGCCGCCATTTTTGTCTCCATGATGTTGGTGGTGGCGGTGATGATCATGTTGGCTATGGCTTTCAACGCGCTGACTTTGGGTGGATTGGCCGGAACGACCATTGCCATTGGCCTATTTGTCCTCTTTGGTCTGGCGCTGCTGTTTGGGTTTACCGTCACGTATTTTGCCAAGATCATTGTGGCCGTCGCCAGCGGCCGTTTCATCTTTAGCAAATTTAACAGCCGGTTGGCCGAAAACCGTTACTGGTGCATGGCGTTGGGGGTGCTGCTCATTGTTATCCTCACGGCCGTGCCCTGGATTGGCCCACTGGTAGCGCTGGTGGTGGCATTGTTAGGGTTTGGCGCGTTGTGGCAGGAAGGGATCAAGGGCTGGCAGCAGCGGCTGGGCGCCTGGCGCAGTGAAGAGCCAATGCCAGAAATGAAGGTGAAACCGGCTTAAAACGCTCGCTCACATTCTTCATACACCGGAAAGCCGTTATCAACCGCGTAAGAGCCGTTGATGACGGCTTTTTTTGATCGGGTGGGGACAATATTCCCGGCGAGGTCAGGACGGCCGTCCCGTGACAGCGGGACACGTTCACCATTACTGTACCCTCCAATAGATTTATTGGAAGCGGTTCCCGTTGGTGCAGGCAACCCCGGCGCCAACGGGTACCACGAGCAATATAGTGGAGGAACAACAAATGAAGACAGTTTCTATGGTTAACGGCCGTCGCCTGTGGATTATCCTGGGTGTGGCCCTGTTGTTGGCAGTGTTGGGGGTGATGCAGGTTTCAGCGCAGGCCAACGTGGTCGCCGTGGCCCGGCTGCACGACAGTAACGGCAATGAGATCGGCCAGGTGCGGCTGATCCTCAAACGCACGATGACGGAAGTGCGCGTGGAGGCGAGCAACCTGCCGCCGGGCTTTCATGGCTTCCATGTCCATGCCGTGGGCAATTGCGTCGCGCCCGATTTCACGTCGGCGGGCGGCCATTACAACGTGGACGGCCATAATCACCCACACCACGCGGCCGATATGCCGGTGCTGCTGGTGAATGGGGATGGCACGGCCGTCGCCCAATTCAAAACGGATCGCTTCACTGTGGCTGAACTGTTTGACGCTGACGGCAGCGCCATCATTGTCCATGCCAGCCCGGACAACTACGCCAACATTCCCACCCGCTACGTGCCCGCGCCAGACCAGACCACGCTGAACACGGGCGACGCGGGCGGGCGGCTGGCCTGCGGCGTGATTGAGACAAATTAACGAGGTGCTGTTCAGACCTGACAGGTTTTTTACTCGTGCAACTTGAAACTTTGCCGACCAAAAACCTGTCAGGTCTCCAGGGGAGCCGAACGCTTACATTAACGGGCAAGGATTGGAGGTCAGCATGTCAAATATAAACGGTGGTTCTTTCTTTTTGCGGTGGGTAACGGCCGTGACCGTTACCATGATTGTGGCGGTAATGGGCGCGTTTGTCTCTATGTGGTCTATTGGGGAAATGGTGGCCCAAAGTTGGGGGGAAACGGCCGGCGCCATTGTTGCGGGTGGCATCTTTGGCGCGCTGCTGAGCGCGGGGCTGGGGTTTGGCCAGGCCCTGGTGTTGCGTGACCGGGGCATCCCCTTTAGCGGCTGGCTGGGCCAAACGGTGCTGGCCGGCGCGGCGGGCATGGCCTTTGGCTTTACTTTGATGTTTAGCCTTTTTGATCTGGACAATGTGCCGCAATTAGCTGCCGGGGTGATGATTGCCTTGGCCGTGGGAGTACCCGTTGGCCTGGTACAATGGCTGCTGCTAAAACCGCACCTGACACAGGCGCAATGGTGGCCACTCATTTGCATCGCCGCTTTATTGGTCGCCTTTATGGTCGGCTTTCCGTTGGGCGGCGAAGGGCGCGAATGGTTGTCAGTAGGGGTGGTGGCGTTGGTAACGGCCGTTCTCTCTGGCGCTGGTATGGTGTGGCTGGCACGAGGTGGGGAAACGGCCGTCGCCGCCTGATGCAGAAATCCGGTTTCCCTGAGAAACCGGATTTCTCACAACGATGAAAACACAAATTTTCATTCTTTTACTGTTCACCCTCACGGCCGTGTCCTGCACCGCCCTCTCCTCGCCACCGGAACCTCCGCCCACGGTCAGCCCGCAACAGCACCTCATCTTTCATAACGGCGTCATCCTGACAATGGATACGGCCAATTCCCAGGCAGAAGCGATAGAGATTACGGGGGAGAAGATCACGGCCGTTGGCGCCGACGATGACATCCTGCCGTTGGCGCGAACAGATACAGTGGTGGTGGATTTAGACGGCCGTACCCTCATGCCCGGCTTTGTAGATGCCCACACCCACCTCTTCAACGACGCCGAACAAACCTTCGACATGAGCCTGGCAGAAGTCCAGCAAATAGCCCTGCGAAACGGTATCACCACCATCGGCGATATGTACATTGACGAGCGATTCCTGCATGAAATTGAGGATTTCGCCCCGGCCCTGCGTATGCGCACCAGTCTCTATCTGGTGATGACGGATAACTGTGGCAAGGTTTTGGGCGACTGGTACAAAGAACATCCCGTGACGCGCCAGCCGGGTGAGAGGCTGCGCATTGGCGGCGTCAAGCTCTTCACCGACGGCGGCACCTGTGAACGCCCCGCCCTGAGTTACGAGCTGCGCCCCGGCGAAGGGTTGGGTGATCTGTTCCATACCCAGGAGGCGCTGAACGAGATGGTGCTGGCGGCGCAAAGCAACGGGTATCAGGTCGCCATCCACGCCATTGGCGACCGGGCGGTGGAACAGGCGCAAAATGCCATTGCCACTGCCCTGGATGGGCAGCCGAACAGCTACCGCCACCGCATTGAGCATAACAGCGTCATTCGCCCCGATCTGCTGCCCCGGTATGGCGAGATTGGCATTGTCCCGGTGGTGTTTGGCCTGTACCCCAGTTGTAATCCCTTTGGCCCACCGCCCCCGTCAGATTACCAGGCATGGGAGTGGCCGACGCGGGCGCTGCTGGAGGCGAACCCTGGTTTGCCGGTGGCCTGGCATGGGGATGACCCGTTTTTTGGCCGGATACGGCCGTTGGACGACCTCTACAGCCTGCTCACCCGCGCCGACGTGGACGCCGAAGGCAACGTCTGCCCCGCCCCCGACTGGCACCAGGCGCACACCATCACCGCCGCCGAAGCCTTACCGATGATGACCCTCAACGCTGCTTATGCCCTCTTCCGCGATACAGAGGTGGGCAGTCTGGAAACGGGCAAATACGCCGACCTGATCGTTCTGTCCGGCAATCCGCTGACGGCCGTGCCAGACATGCTCCTGGAAATGGATGTGCTGCTAACGATGGTGGGCGGGCGGGTGGAATTTTGCGCTCCCGACCAGGAGGATTTGTGCCCGTGATGGCCCATGGGCAAATGAAACCAAAAGGGCTGTCTTCGTATCATCCATGTTATAGTATGGTCAATCCCAACTATTCTGGAGGTATCGTATGCCCATTCAACCGAATTTTCTGGAGCGGACGGCGTTTAATTTGAATCTGGCGCCAGGGGTGATGTTGGACCTGGGCGGGGCGCTGGCTTTTCACACGCTGCATCTGGCTACGCAGTTGGGCGTGTTTGTGACATTGGCAGAACGGCCGTATACCGCCCCCGAACTGGCCCAAAAGCTCAACAGCCACGAACGCGGCACTGAAGCTCTGCTGCTGGCATTGGCGGCAATTGGGTATGTGACACAGCAAAACGGCCGTTTCAGCAATTCCTCGCTGGTGGAAAAGTGGATGTTGGCCGATGATGGCTTCAATCTTGAGGCCGCGCTGACGTTCTGGACGGCCGTTTTCCATGACTTATCGCCCCATGCCATTGAAGTCGTGCAAACGGGTGAACGGCCGTATGGCAACATTTACCAATGGCTGGCCGACAAGCCCCACCTCTCCCACGCCTTTCAGCAGCAGTTGATGGCCAACGCCACCCTGAGTGGCATGGATGCCATCAAAAAGCTTAATTTACCCAAAACGGCTACCAAACTGCTTGATGTGGGTGGTGGACATGGTTTGTTTAGCATCCAATTTTGCCAACAGTATCCAGGGCTGCGAGCCACCGTCCTGGACACGCCGATGGCCCTGAGAACGGCGGAACAAAATGTGGCCCAGCACAACCTGACGGAGCGAATCCACCTCCAATCTGGCGATTTGTGGCAGGAAGAGTGGGGCGATGACTATGATGCTATTCTCCTCTTTAATCTCATCCATCATTACGACAGCGCCCAAAACATTGAACTGCTGCGCCGCTGTGCGGCTGCCCTCAAACCGGGTGGGCAAGTCGCCATACTCGATCAGATTGCCGGTAAAGTGCCAGGGAATGCGGTCAATGCCGTCATCCGCCTCATTGCCCTGCACTATTTTTTGCTGGCAGACGGCCGTGTCTACAACCACGACGACATTCAAAGCTGGCTCCAACAAACCGGGTTTGGCGAGATAAAGTTTCACAAAATGGCCAAAGCACCCGGCACCAGTTTGATGATTGCCCGCAAGCAATCATAAACTCGATGGACGTGGGAGCCTACCCCAAAAAGTTATCCACCAGATTGGCAATTTCCTGAGACAGTCGGGACGGCCGTCCCATGACAGCGGGACACGCTGAAAATTACAATGACCCCAGTTAGAGCGTGATGCGTAATCCGTAATCCGTGATCCGTAAGAAAGGAGATGGCCCGTGAACGAGAGGCAGACACATTTGGATTGGAGGTTTGGTTGGCAGTGGGTGGTGAGTTGTGCCATTGGCACGGCCGTATTCGGCATGATGGCTTATGGTTCCATGTGGTCGGTAGGAGAAGCAGTGACCAAAGCAAGCAATGAACTGTCAGGCGTGATGGTGGCGGGCATCTTGTTTGGTGCATTTTTCGCTTTAGGTGGCACGTTGGGGCCAGGTCTGTTACTGCGCAGCAAAGGCATTTCGGCCGGACGCTGGATTGGATACAGTGTGGTGGTGACGGCCGTGGTGATGAGCGGTGGCGTCGCCCTGATGTCTAGCGTGTTTGAGCAGGTTCCTGCGATTGTATCGGCCTTGTTTTTAGGGCTAACTTTAGGGTTGCCGATGGGTCTGGTGCAGTGGCATTTGCTCAAACAACAGGGCCTATCGGCCACACTCTGGCCGTTGATTAATGTAACAGGCTATCTGCTCGCCGCTGCCATCATTGTTTTCGTGAGCGGTGAAGGGCGGGAATGGATGATTGGGGTGATGGGTTTGTTTGTAGGTAGTGTCACGGGGCTGGGGATGATGTGGCTACTGCGGCAGGAAACGGCCGTGGCTATTTAGTAGTGAGGAGCAGGGCATCCTCAGATGCCCGCCGTTCGCATCTGAGGATGCGAACTCCACGAGCCTGATGGCATGGAGGTCATCATGAGCATCCTATCCTGGAAGGGGCATGAAGCAGTCAATCTGAACAATATCACCGTAAGCGTCAGCGCCAGTCTGGTGGCGGGTTTGGCGGCCGGAGTAATGGCCCGGTTTTCCATGCGGGCCATTGCCCTGGCTGCCGGATTGACGCCCGGTTTTTCCGTCGGCGGCACGATGGCTATTTTGCTCCTCGGAATGGTGATGGGGATTCCATTTGGATTGCTATTTTTGGTCCTCTCCCGATGGGCGCCCCTGTCCCGGCGCTGGCTGGGCGCTCTTTATGGCCTTGTGTTGCTGCTAGTGTTTCTGGTTCCCGCTTTTTTCCTGACTGAACCGGGAGGAGAGCTGGCATTGGTTTCACCCCTTACCGGTTTTCTCTTATTTGCGCCTGTGCCTTTGGTGTATGGGGTGACGTTGGGAGTCATGACAGAATGGCTACACGGCCGTACCCATACCAGCGCACCCCATGCCGTTCACATTGGCTGGCTGCTGTTGTTTGGCGGCACGGCCGTTCTGCTCTTTCTCAACGCGGCTAACTTAATGAGCGTTTCACTACCCTTGCCGGCGGCGGTCAACGACCTGATCCGCCACCAGCAATGGAGTTTTACCAATGCACATAACGTGCATACCGGCCTGACGGCCGTCATTCTGCTGCTCTATATCTTGCTGCTCTGGCTGGTCTTCTGGCAGGCTGAACAGTGGATGGCCCGGTTTACGGCCGTGACCTTGCTTCTCTTTGCGGCCGCCTTTTTTAATACCGGCGCGTTATTTACCGGGCTGGTAAGAATGCATGGTCCGGCGATCTACCTGCCAGGGCTGATGCGGGTTGTGGGTCTGGTGGCGTTTGCCTGGTTGTGGTGCTGGTTTCCAGATGGCAAATTCGTGCCGGGTTGGGCACGGCCGTTCCTCATCGTAACCGCTCTCTGGGCCGGTCTGTGGTTCCTGGCCCCGGTTTGGTGGCCGTCGTGGGTGCAGGTGGGGTTGGGCACGGCCGTTTTCCTCATGCTGTTGGTCGCCCAGTTCAAGCGTTATCAGTCAGCAACCAACGCCCAGCAAGAAGCCACACGCCCCGTCGTTTGGACACTGGATGGGCTGCTGATTGGGTTTTGCCTGCTCTGGATGTTCGTGCTGCTCTTTCCAGAATGGCGAGCGCGTGTCAGCCCGCGCCTGGTTATGCATACCGCCTTTGCCTTTGGCCCCTACCTGCTGCTCTGGCTCTTGTTACCGAGTGTACTGGTCTGGGCGGTCTGGCGCAAAGGTTTATGGCGATCATAACCAGTCACAAATGCCCGTTTAACGAAGCCCAGTTCTATCGCCTGACCAAAGCGCCAGGGACAAGTTTGATGGTGGCGCGAAAACGGCAGGGGGATTGGAGATTGGTGGATTGGTGATTGAATAAGGACAGTGAGAAATGAGAACAAGTAATGCTTTAGCAGAAACAGAATGTGTGTCTTTGGGTAGACTGGTCTGGGTTGTGCCGTTGGCAACGGCCGTTGCTCCCACCGCCAACATCATTCTCTACACCATCATTACCCGTTGGTTCCAAATTGACCTCCTTATTGGTGGTGAAGAAGCGGAATTTTGGTGGCAACCGCCTGTGGGTAGTTCAGAAACAGTCGTTTGGCAACTACCGGTGAGTGACATCATCCTTTTCAGCGTTGTTTTTGCGTCGGCCGCAGGGATTGTCTTTGTGATTGTGTCGCAATTGGCACAGCGGCCAATCCGCACTTATCTGAAAATCGCCACCGTTGCCTTATTTTTGTCCTTTATCCCCCCACTTTTAGCTCCCTCACCACCTGTAGCGATGACGGTTAAATTAAGTCTGGTGGCGATGCACATCGTGGGCGCGATTGCGGTGGTGGGGGTACTGATTGGACTGGGCAGGAAATCATACCGGGGTTGTATACGCGATGGAAGATTTTTCTGACTGTAGACAAAGTTCCCGCTGTCATGGGACGGCCGTCCCGTGACAACGGGACACGTTTCAGAGTACAGTGAGCAAAAATCTTCACCAGGGAGACACAATGAACTCCGTGCCTCTGCGACTCTGTAATGAGAACATGTTTAGCCCTGGCATGTCCAGGTTTGGAGAGAACGCTATGGAATCAGTGGTAGAGAAAAAAGAGAAACCGGCGACAGAGATGACCTTTCTGGAAGAATTGCAGGATTTGTTTGCATTTCTACACAGCTTGTGGGGCATATTGGCCGGCGTCACCCTGTTTTTCCCCTTATCGGCTGCATTCCTCAGCCTTATTCCAGTGGAATATCGTTGGCATACGGATGACTATATGCGTGGGTTTGGCTATTTCAAGCCCATAATGGTGATCACGATCACCACACTACTGATCATCTTTGTCATGTTCTGGTTGGTGAGCCACCGGGAACGGTTTCGGCCTCGCCAACGAAAAATGATGCAGCGGCGTGCTTTACATTGTTTTGCCGTAGGGATTTTCTCTCTAATCGTTTACCTGGCCGCTTATGAGGCGGTGGCCGATATAACCACTGCCCAAGAAATTTTCAGGGGAAATCCGGCGCTCATTCCCTATGATCTGCTGCTGCTGGTGTCTTACGCGGGCTTTTTTGTCTCCTTAACGGCCGCGTTCATGATTCTTGGCATGATTGAGTATTATGGCGAAAAGGTCAGGCGAACGGCCGTCTAGGGACATCATGCAACTCGACGCCGAGCCATCCCCCACCTTGTTAGTCCTAAAATGGAGAATGACAAAATGATAGAACAAGAAGCCTTGCAGTTAAAGACAAAGCCGTGGATAGTCGGCTGTCTGCTTTCTGCAGCAGCCATTGGGGTGGGATTTTTCTTGGGCTGGACGGTACTCACTGTGACAACCAACAACTTCGCGCGCGAGCCGGTGATGTGGGATAGGGTTATTGAGGGATTCTTCCGTGGTGTGATTATAGCTGGTCTGCAATGGCCTATTGTGCGATCGGTTGGTGTCCGCCCCGTGCCATTCCTGTTGGCCAGCGGTATCGGTCTGGCCATAGGCTATCCGATTGGGCAGTTCATCGCCGAGCCTTGGGGATTAGAGCTGCCGTGGGTTTGGGCGTTTGCTATATACGGCTTGTCGCTAGGCATATCGCAGTGGTTGATACTTCGAAGCCATGTAAAAAGCGGGTGGTTATGGATCCCATTAAGCACGATTAGCTGGATGCTGACTATTGTCATCTGGGGTAATTTGATGAACAGCGGTATGGACTTCGTGGCTGGCCTCGGCTTAGGCTCTGTCATGTACGGTCTTGTCGCTGGGGCTGGCCTGGTCTGGCTTGTGGAATCTCAACTGCAACATCCTATTTAGCGCATTGACCGGCGACACAAAACGATTTCTTTGGATTTACTTCATCATAAAAGAACGGCCGTTTAACGATATAATGCAGCATGGTCCATAAACTCACCTCTAAGCCCATCTTACGCCTGGCCCATCTTATCTGGTTTGTTCTCTGCCTTTTCCTTTGTTGGCATGTGGCGCTATCCCTGAGCAATATCCAGGCCATCCTCGCCTTTGAGCGCAACGAATGGAGTGTGCAGGAAAGTTTGAAGGCGCTGCCCGGCATATCGGCCGCAGGTTATGTCCTTTATTTGACGGTGCTACGATTGGCTACGGCCGTCCTTTACTGGCTCACTGCTGTTCTCATCTTCTGGCGCAAACGAGACGACTGGTATGCCCTGGCTGTCTCTTTTGTACTGCTCTTTTTCCCTTTCAGCTTCGTCTTCTACCTGGCCAACACGGCCTTACAAACGCTTGGCATGTTGGCGCTACTGGCTGTCCTCCTGTTGCCCTTCTTCTTCCCAGACGGCCGTCTCATTCCCCAATCCACCCGGTGGCGCATCAGCCTGATCGTCTATCTGCTGCTTGTCCCCCTCCTCGCCTTCAACTTGCTCCCCCTCGTCTATCCTCACTTCCAGCAAGACGAAGCCGGCTGGGTAGGTTTGATCCTCAGCCCGACAGCTATCCTGGCTGCAGGCATGATCAGCCAGATTGCGCGCTACCGACAGATGGCAGAGCCGGAACGGCTACAGACAAAATGGGTATTGATCGGGGGATTTGGCAGTCTGACCCTCTTGTTCTTCTGGATTGGCGTCTGGGCGTTGGCGGAAATATCTGATCCGGCTGCCGTCCTGTTCACCCTCCACCTCCTCATCCTATCCGCAGCCGCGTTCCCTCTGGCCATTGGTTACTCCATTTTGCGCTACCAGTTATGGGATATTCGCCTGATCATCAACCGCACGGCCGTATACGGCGCACTCACGGCCGTCATTATTCTGCTCTACATCCTGGTGGTGGGCGCATTGGGTGTCTTTTTCCGCAGCAGCGGTAACTGGCTGCTGGGCATCGTGGCTACCGGGCTGATTGCCGTCTTGTTTGACCCGCTGCGCCGCCGTTTACAGCGCCACGTCAACCGCCTCATGTACGGCCGTCGTGACGACCCCCTGACGGCGCTGGCGCAACTGGGCGAACGGTTGGCCCAGGCTGCCGATCCGGAGACAATCTTGCCCACGGCCGTGCAAACCATCGCCCAATCGCTCAAACTCCCCTATGCCGCCATCACCCTGGAACAGGATGGGCAGACCCAAATCGCCGCCGTCTATCCCCCTCACCTGCTCACCCCCACACCGGCTCACCCGCTCACCCTCCCCCTCGTCTACCAATCGCAAACCATCGGCCACCTGCTGGTAGCACAGCGCGATAATGGCGCAACATTCCGCCGCCGGGAAACAGCGTTGTTGGCCGAGATGGCCCGGCAAACGGCCGTGGCTGCCCACACCGTCCGCCTGCACCGGGAACTGCGCCAGACGCGGCAGCAGTTGGTGACGGCCCAGGCCGAAGAGCGCCGCCGCGTCAGCCGCGCCCTGGGTGATGGCCTGGGGGCGCAGTTAGCCGCCCTGCTCATCCAGGTTGATTCCACACGCCAGGCGTTACAAACAAACCCAGACACGGCCGTATCCGACATTCAATCGCTCAAAGCTGGCACCCAAACGGCCATGCAAACGGTGCGGACGCTGGTAAAAAGCCTCGGTAATCGGTGAATGGTAATCGGTAATCGATGGCAAGACCGATTACCAGAAAAGTTTTCTATGAAAAAAAAGGCGCTCGGTTGTCTGGTTATGCTCATCGGCCTGCCGCTGTTGTGTGGTGGGCTGGTGTTTGGATTTTCGGAATACCAGATTCGGCGCGTGTATGTTATTCCGGCGGCCAATCTGGCCATTCCTACCGACGAGGCGGCGCTGTCACGGGGCAAACATCTGGTAGAGGTCATCGGCGGCTGCCCGGAATGCCACGCCTACAGCCTGCAAGGCGACCCCAACTTTATGAATGAGCCGCTCATCGGCCACATTCCGGCAGCTAACCTGACGCCGCACCAGACCGGCGTGGGCAGCCTGTACACAGTCCCCGACTGGGAACGGGCCATCCGGCATGGGGTGGGGCATGACGGCCGTGCCCTCATTGGTGTCTCCTCCGGCGCTTTGCAGCATCTCAGCGACGCCGATGTGGCCACCATCATCGCCTATTTGCAATCCGTACCGCCGGGCAGCCGGGAAATCCCGCCGCGCCGGTTGGGGCTGCTGGCCCGACCGTTTATCTTACTGGCCTTTATAATGCCTGAAGAAGAAAATGACATTATGCCGGCGTTGGTCATTGACCACACGACGCCCCGTCCGCCAGCGCCAGAACCGGGGATCACGGTGGCCTACGGCCGTTACCTGGTTTTGCTAACGTGTGTAGAATGTCACAAAGCCGACCTGGGCGGCGGCCGCCAACCAGGTGAAGGCATGAACATCACCACCGGCGGCAACCTGGGCAACTGGACAGAAGCCGAATTCATTTGGGCCATCAAAACTGGGCGTACACCAGAAGGCAATTCGTTAAATGTGACTTACATGCCGCAAAACCGGCTGCGGCATCTGACAGAAGAAGAACTCGAAGCAATCTGGCTCTACATTCAATCCATGCCGCCGGTAGTGCGGAAACAATGACACCACGCTCAACACCGAATGACCTTCATAATTCATAATTCATAATTCATAATTTTTAGAGTGGAAGATGGAACAGATACAACCATACCAGGCATACGCCCCATTACCGTCGCCACGCTGGTTACGGCCGTTTCGTGTGGGCTGGCTGTTGTTGGCGCTGCTGGTCACGGCCGTTGTCCTGCCCGGTCTGGCGGCTTATTACACCTACCTGGTATCCTTCTTCGCCGACAGTTTTGCCGATATTGGCCTGGAACCGGAGCGGTATGCGGCCTATGTGGTCATTTTGGACACGGCCGTGCTGCTGACCCATTTGCTATTGGCTGCTTTGATTGTGCGGCGGCGACCTGATGACGGCATGGCCCTGCTCACGGCCGTCACGCTCACCGCCAACAGCGCCGTCATCCCCATTGCCAGTTTTGCCCGCGTCTTAAGCCACGAACCACTCTTTCAAGCTGCCAGCTATCTGGTACTGTACCTGGGGCTGGTGAGCAGTGTGTGGATGTTGTATCTGTTCCCGGACGGCCGTTTTGTGCCCCGTTGGACGAAGGTGACGGCCGTCAT
This sequence comes from Chloroflexota bacterium, assembly GCA_035444285.1. Classification (GTDB taxonomy): domain Bacteria; phylum Chloroflexota; class Anaerolineae; order Promineifilales; family Promineifilaceae; genus CAADGU01. The sequence goes on along the minus strand of DAOMOK010000008.1, from coordinate 179,594 downwards.
CTGGGCGCTGCTCATCCTGCCACCGCTAACGCTGCCCGGCTCCATCCTGGACATGAGCCGGTGGCCCTGGCCGTTACAAGCCGGGCTGCTCCTGTTTTGGTGCGGTGTGGGGGTGTGGGCGCAACTTGACCGGTATGAGCATACCGCCGAACCGGTGCAAAAACAGCAGGTGAAGTGGGCGGCGTTAGGGCTGCTGGTCGCCGCTGCCGCGCCTTTCACCTATTACTTTCTGCTATTCATATCGCCGGCGGTGGATGTGCCCCATGTGCCCAATCTCTTCCAGCAGCGGTTAGGCACCGAACTATTTACGGCGTTGGTGACGGTGCGCTTTGTGGGCGTGACGGCCGTGCGCCTGCTCTCCCTGCTCTTTCCCATCTCCTTTGCCATCGCCATTTTGCGCTACCGATTGTGGGACATTGACCGGCTCATTAATCGGACGCTGGTATATGGCCTGCTCAGCGCCTTTATCGTCGGCGGCTATGGACTGCTGGTCGGTCTGGTGGGGGCGTTACTGCCCGTGCAAAACAACTTCCTGCTATCCATCGCCGCCACCGGGCTGATTGCCGCGCTCTTCCAGCCGGTACGGGCGCGCTTGCAGGCGTGGGTGAACGTCTGGATGTATGGCAAACCGGAAGACCCGGTAATGGCATTAGCAACAGTGGGCACACGGCTGGAAGCAACGGCCGTACCCACCGAAACCCTGCCCGCCCTGTTAGAAACCATTGCCCACATCCTGCCATCCCCATTTACGGCCGTGGCCACACCCACCCGCATTATCGCCAGCGCTGGCAGCCCTACGGCCGTGTCGCCGCACCAATTTCCGCTGCACCACCAGGGCAGCATGATCGGCTGGCTGCTGGTAACACCGGCCACGCCAGAGGGCAGCTTTTCCCCAGACCAGGAGCGGCTGCTGCAACAGGTAGCGCAGCAGGCAGGCACGGCCGTACACATCCTCAAACTCACCACCGATTGGCAGCAGGCTAACGAGCAACTACGGCAGACCGAGCAGACCGAGCGACAGCGCCTGCGCCGCGATCTACACGACGGCCTCGGCCCCTCTCTGGCTGGCCTGACGCTTAAACTGGACGCCGCCCGGAACTACGCTGTTGCCAACCCCGCCGCCGCCGACCAGCTTTTGCAGGAGTACAAAACCCAGACCGGGGAGATCATCCGGGACATCCGCCGCATTGTGCATGATTTACGGCCGTCAGCGCTAGACCAGCTTGGGTTGCTGTCCGCTTTGCAGGAGTTTGTGGCCCAGAACAGCAATGGCCTACCCGAAGCCACTTCGGGTACCCAACTTACTCTCCATGCGCCAACCGAACTGCCCTCTTTACCCGCTGCTGTCGAAGTCGCTGCCTACCGCATTGCTACCGAGGCGGTAACGAACAGCCTGCATCATGCCCAGGCCAGCCATTGCACGGTACAATTGGCAGTAGACGGCCGTCTCACTCTGGAAATTCACGATGACGGCATAGGCTTGCCCGCCATCTACCTGCCCGGCGTCGGCCTGGCCTCCATGCGCGAACGGGCGGAAGAACTGGGCGGCTCGTTTGCCATTGTGTCTGATGGTAGCGGGACGGGGGTCACGGCCGTGCTGCCCATTTAGACATAGGGCATTATGTGGAGAACTGATGAACAAATTCCAGAAAAAATTGCAGGTCTACCTGCAAAACAAGACGGAGCGCGGTGAATTTTCGGGGGTCGTGCTGTTAACCCAGAATGACCAGGAGATTTTTGCCGGGGCATACGGAGAAGCGAATCGCGTGTTTCATGTGCCTAACCATATGAACTTCCGTTTTGAGGTAGCTTCGTTAACCAAGTTATTCACGGCCGTCGCCATCTTGCAGTTAGTTGATCAAGGCATTCTGGGATTGGACACGGCCGTTATCCCCTATCTTGGGCTTTCCCACACATCCATCTCTGACGACGTGACAGTCTATCACCTGCTCACCCATTCCTCTGGCATTGCCGATGACGCCGACGAAGAAGCCGGGGAAGATTATGCCGATTTGTGGCGTGAGCGGCCCAATTATGCCGTTACGGAATTGGTGGATTTTTTACCGCAGTTCATTCACAAACCGCCTAACTTTCCGCCGGGTACGGCCGTGCGTTACAACAATGTGGGTTATATCTTACTAGGGCTGATGATAGAAAAAGCGACCGGCCTGGCTTATCGCAACTACATACAACAGAACCTCTTTGCTCCCACTGGCATGAACCGCAGCGGCTTTTTCCACATGGCTGATGTTGTGGAAGATGTTGCCGAAAGCTACACGGCCGTGATGGATACTGACGGCCGTACCACCTGGCAGCGCCCCATCTATATGCGCCCTCCTATCGGTTCGCCTGATGGTGGGGCGTATGTGACAGCAAAAGATATGGCTATTTTCATAACAGCTATACATGACGGCCGTTTGCTGAGTCCAGAACTGACCCACGCCTTATTGACGCCCAAACTGCCATACGCCATCCGTGAAACCTACAACACCCACTACGGCTATGCTTTGCTCTTCGTTTTTGACAAGCAAGATAAGCTGCTTTTTTATCTGGGACAGGGTGAAGACAATGGTGTCAGTAGCAAGGCCGTCTACTTCCCCTCGCATCAGATTCAGGCCATTCTCCTGGCAAATCAGGATTACTGCACCTGGCCGCTGATCTGGCAGATTCATAAGTTGTTGCTTGAGTAACCCTATGACAGACCCCATCCACATCCTTGTTGCCGACGACCATGCCCTTTTCCGTGATGGATTGAAGGCGTTGTTCGGCTCACTATCAGATATGAAAGTGATAGGCGAGGCCGCCACCGGCGCTGAAGCCATTGCCCTGGCCGAACAGTTGCAGCCAGACGTGGTCCTCATGGACATCCAGATGCCCGGTCTGAACGGCATCGAAGCCACCCGCCGCATCGTGCAGACCAGTCCACACATCGGCGTCATCGTCGTCACCATGTTTGAGGATGACGACTCCGTTTTTGCCGCCATGCGCGCCGGGGCGCGAGGCTATGTGCTAAAAGGGGCCGACCAGGAAGAGATGTTGCGTACCATTCAGGCGGTGGCACGCGGCGAAGCCCTCTTTGGCCCGGCCATTGCTGCCCGCCTGCAAAGTTACTTCTCGCAGCCCAGGCCAGCCGCTCTACCCGAAGCGTTCCCCGACCTGACCGAACGAGAGCGGGAACTACTGGCATTACTGGCGCAGGGCTATAACAATGCCGACATCGCCCGCCAACTGCACATCAGCCAGAAAACGGTGCGTAATCACTGCTCTAACATCTTTAGCAAGCTGCAAGTAGTAGACCGCGCCCAGGCCATCATCCGGGCGCGGGAAGCCGGGTTGGGGTAAAAGCATTTTCCCCATTGGCACAAAGGTTTAGCTGACGATTGGTCTTCTGACCCTTTTTTCTGGTCTTCGGCTGCGCCAAAGAAGCAATATCAAACGGGGCATTCAAAGCGTTAAAGCCGCCACCAGGAGGCTGAGGGCGGTAGTCATATCCTGGCGGCCCGTTTTCGCGCCGACGTCAATATCCAGCAGGTGGCGATAAATTTGTTCCAATTGGGGCAGGCTGAACCCCTGACTCTGCTGGTACAGTTTGCCCACCACAAAGCTGTGCAATTTCAATTCCTGCCCAATGGCTGGGGGGCGTTTACCGGCGTCGGCCAGTTCCTTCACCTGGATGAGCAGGCGGAACTGGCGCACAAACATGGGGAAGAGGCTGAAGGGGTCAGCGCCTTCGCTCAATTTTTGCTGTAAGAGCAGGGAGGCGCGTTTGCTGTTGCGGCTGCCAATGGCGTCTACCAGTTCAAAGATGTTGGCTTCGGCGGCGTAGGGGCTAAGTAGGGTCACATCGGCGGCGGTGATTTCCTCGCCATCCCCTTTGTAAAGGACGAGCTTCTCTAGTTCGTGCGTGAGAGCCGCCAGATTGCTGCCGACGTTGGCGGCTAATAGGTGGACGGCGTGGGGTTGGATACGGCCGTTCCTTTCTGCCACCTGCTCCCGAATCCACTTCTCCAACGCAGCGCCTTCCGGTAAATCGAACCGTTTGATATGCCCGTTTTCGCTTTGTTCCGCCAGCTTTACCAGGGGGTGACTGTCCGGCAAGACCTCCGCTTCCAGAAAAACGAGGCGGGCAGTAGCCGGCATTTGCGGCAGGTAAGCGGCTAACTGCTCCATGAATTTTTTGTCCGGTTTGGTCGCAAACAGGCCGCTGACGATGACCAGGCGGTATTTAGACAGGAAAGGCATCACGGCCGTTGCCTCCTGCAACTGCCGGAAGCTCACATTCCCCGTCAGTTGGGTCGTATTCAAATCCAGCATCGCCGGATCACCCAATTTGGCCGTCAATTTCGCCAGATATTCTTGTCGGGAATGGCTGTCTTTGCCGTGAAAGAGGTAAAACATGTGGTTGGTAGGGGCGAGGCAGTTGGGGAGGAACTGGTCTCACCAGACAAGGTATTTCCCAACTGCCTCGCCCCTCCTATCCCGTTGTCACGATCTTGTAGGAAGTCGCTTGCAATTGGCCGCCGGTGAGCATCAGTTGGAAGAGGCGGGTGACGGGTGAAGCAGTGACTTTTTGGATACTGACGAGCTGCATATCGCGTAAATCGCCTTCCACGGTGTAACGCGCCTGCAACTGCACCCCCACCGGTTTGGACACAATCAGAGCAGCAACCACGGCGAGCACGGCCGTCGGCAGCGCATTGATCAACACGGACAAGCTCAGCCCACCGCGCTGTTTACGCTGTTCGGCAGCAAACACCATCTGCGCCGCCAGTGTGGCCATCACGGCCGTTGTCAGCAGCACCGTGCCACAATTCGGGTGTACTGCCAGGTGATGCTCCCCCTTTTTCATGCGGGCATACGCTTCTTCCACGGCGTCCATCACGGCCGTTTCCGGGATGTCGCCATAGATATTCAAATGAAAACCAGCCAACGTCGAATTCCCCTGCGCGCTAAAATTCCTGTGCTTTTCGCTCAGCACATGAATCGTGGCGTGTTCCAACCCATGATTGCGCCGCAAGCGGCTGATTGATTCGGTAAACATGATGTTCCTTGTTTGCCAGGTGTGGCGCTCTTTTCTGCCTTCAAAAACGCCGCATCACTGATAATTTCCTGGCGTCTATCATACACCACCGTGTCTCGGTATTCCAATGTATTGCGCCAAATAGACCCTTGCCACATAAAACGGTTTTACCTTTGCCCGACGCTTTTTATTAACCCCGTTACCAAAAGTACCACACCTTCGGCAAACACAACTATTCCTAACCAGATTAAATCACGTACAATTCAGCCCATGCTGCAAATTCATCTATTTGGTCATTTACGATTGCTGGTAGATGGGCAACCATACCGCTTTCATACGCTGCCCAAAACGCCACTGCTGCTGGCTTACTTGTTGTTACACCGGGACACGGCCGTGCCCCGTGACCACCTGGCGTACCTGTTGTGGGATGACGTGCCCGAAAGCGAAGCCCGCGCCAACCTGCGCCGCCACCTGCACGATCTGCGCCGCGCCCTGCCCGCCGCCACCGACTGGGTTTTCAGCGACGCCAAAAGCGTGCAATGGCATCCTGCCGCCCCCACCTGGCTGGATGTGGCCGAATTTGAGCGGCTCAGCCAGGATACCGGACGGCTGGCCGAAGCCATCACGCTATACACCGGCGACCTGCTGCAAGAATTATACGACGACTGGCTGATACCACACCGGGAGCGGCTGCGTGGGCTGTATTTCACGGCCGTCACCCGCCTCATGGAACGTGAACGCAGCCAGGGCGACCTGACCCAGGCCATGATCTACGCCCGGCAGTTGTTACACCATGACCCCCTACGCGAAGATGTGGTCCGCAGCCTCATCCTCATGCGCCACGAAAGCGGCGACCGCGCCGGGGCCATGCAGATTTACCATCAATTCGCTGCCCGGCTAGATGAAGAACTGGGCGTCAGCCCCATGCCCGAAACTGCCGCCATCTATGAAGCCATCGCCGCCAACACCCCCATCCCCGTCAGCGCCGCCGCCCCTCACGCCGCCGCTCCGTCACCTGATCGTTCGGCCGGCCCGTCATCCTCGCCGCCCTCAGCGGCTCAGCCCGCCCCTGCCGCCGCGCCTCACAACCTGCCGGCCCGGCTCACCAGCTTCGTAGGCCGTGAACAGGAAATGTCCCAGGTGGGCCGCTTCCTCAGCGGCTCAACCCGCCTGCTGACCATTACCGGGCCAGGCGGCAGTGGCAAAACCAGGCTGGCGCTGGAGGTAGCCCATTCGCTCTGGCAAAATCAGCCAGACGCTTTTCCACAGGGTGTGTTTTTTGTGGGCCTGGCGGCTGTGAACAATCCCGAATTTGTGGTCACGGCCGTGGCCGAAACCCTGGGCGTCCGTGAAACACCCGGCCAACCGGGGCTGCCCGGCCTGATCAACCATCTGCGCCCCCAGCGGCTGCTGCTGGTGCTGGACAACTTTGAACACCTGATGCCCGCCGCCGCTGCCGTCAGTGATCTGCTCACGGCCGTGCCCGGCCTGCGCCTGCTCGTCACCAGCCAGATACCGCTGCACCTCTACGGCGAACAAGAATTCCCCCTCGCCCCCTTACCATTACCGGCGCTGGACCAACTACCACCACCGGCAGAACTACTGCAATTTGCGGCCATCGCCCTCTTTGTAGAGCGATTTCAGGCGGTAAGGCCAGACTTTGAATTAACGGCCGAAAACGCCGCCGCCATTGCCCAAATTTGCCATTACCTGGATGGCATCCCCCTGGCGTTGGAATTGGCCGCCGCCCGCGGCAAATTGTTTACACCGGCAGCCATGCTCACCCAACTCTCCCAGCGCCTGCGTTTTCTCAGCAGCCAGGCGCGCAATTTGCCCACCCGCCACCAGACCTTACGCGCCGCCATTGATTGGAGCTATAACCTGTTGGAACCGGTGGAGCAGCAGCTATTTGCCCGGCTGGCCCTGTTTGCCACTTCCTTCACAGAAGAAGCCGCCATGGCCATATGCCCCGGTTTGCAGGCAGAGCCAACGGCCGTGCTGGAAACCCTCTATTCCCTGGTAGACAAAAGCATCCTACGGGCGCTGGCGGAGGATGATCCCGATGGCCCCCGATTCCGGATGCTGCAAACACTGCGCGAATATGGTCTGGAAAAGTTGAGTCATCATCCCGCTGCGATGGAAATCCACTACAACTACGCCGTTTATTGCACCACATTGGCGCAGCAGGCGGAAACGGAACTGCGTTATGGTGACCAGGCCGCCGCGCTGCGCTGCCTGCGCCGCGAAGATCTGAACATCATGGCGGCGTTGGAATGGCTGGTAGCAAACCTGGATAATCCCGAAAACGGCCGTCTGGCTGCCCAACTGGTGTCTGCCCAGGAGCGTTTCTGGTCACTACAAGGCCGGTTTAGCGAGGCCGGCGGCTGGCTGAGCCGTGTTCTCCCTCTGGCCTATCTGCTACCCCTCGATGAGCAAATCAAGCTGTATAACCGGGCCGGCGTCATTGCCCAACAACAGGGCGATTATGCCACCGCGGCCACCCACCATGCCGCCGCCCTGACGTTAGCGCGGGAAAACGAAGAACCACTGCCACTGGCCCATACGTTGCATTACCTGGGTTTTGCCGCCGGTCGCCAGGGACATTACGAAGAAGCCCGCCAGTTGTTGGAGGAGAGCCTGGCGATCTACCGCCAATCGCCAGAGGATAACCTGGCCTCCGTTACCACACTGCTCAACAACCTCTCCATTGTTTACCGGCGCATGGGCAAATTGGATAAAGCAATTGCTGTGTTAACCGAGGCGCTGGCGCTCAAGCGAGAGCGGAATGATAAGATAGGTTTACCGGCGGTGCTGGGCAATTTGGGTCAATTGGTAGCCGACCAGGGTGACCTGGCCCAGGCCGAAGCCTACGTCCGTGAAGGGTTACTCATTCGCATTGAGTTGCAAGACCAGCCCGGTTTGCTCATCTCCATTGAGCAGATGGCCGACCTGTTATGGCAGCGTGGGCAAACGGCGACGGCCGTGACCCTGCTCGCTGCCACTACTCGCCAACGCCGCGAGATTAATCAGCCATTGACCACCCACGTGCAACAAGAGCGGGATGAGGGGTTAGCCCAGATGCGGGCCGTATTGGGCAACGCCGTGTTTAACGATGCCTGGGCAACCGGGGAGCAGATGGCATTGGACACGGCCGTGCAGGTCACTCTGAACGCCAGCGCATAACGTCTGAACCTACGGGTTGCCTGCTGCCGCCTCCCCCCTGCTGTAGCCGCCTCTCAGCCCGTAGGGATGCTCTTCCAGACCGTGCCACCCCACCTTTGCCCGCCGGGACCTGCGTGTTCACCACGTCACGGCCGTACCCCAACCCCTCTGGCAGCCGATGAAAAACAACCTGCATACGTCAATTACCACTGTACGGCCGTGCCCTCATCCGTTTATCCGCTACCCATCCGCTGCCGCAAAAAGGTACGGCCGTGCCCAACCCCTCTGGCAGCCGGTGAAAAACAGGCTGGTGACTGGCAGACACATGCGGCACGGTCTGGAAGACCGGCCGCAGCGACGGGGGGCACGGCCACAGCCACCCAATAAGACCTTGCCGCAGCAGTGGGAACACGGTGGTGTTGTAATTACTGGGAGTGCCGGTGATGCGCAGGTTGTCGAAGCTGACATTACTCTGGTTGGTGCGCCAGGCCACGTAGCTGCCCGCCGTTCCTCAGAAACAACAACTTGTTTCTGCCTTGGAGTATGTGTGCCCCGCACTCATGGGGCATTATTAACGTGCAGCCCGTACATACTCATAGAGGGATAAATAGTTTACCTATACTAGCACTCCCATTTGTAAGCGATAGGATTTCTAGCCATTCTGTAAGAGAATAAGCAACTGGGAAATAGACGCCTCTTGTATAATGTGTTCCAAACGGGTAGTAGGCATAGTCATGATCAAGATAGAATATTTGTCCCTGGCTGGCTGATTCTGTAACAATTGCCAGATAATTACCGTCACCCACGTCACAAAATGCTAAGTAATTTAGGGTCAGACTCTCACCACGATAATCAGCATCTAATTCAGCATATGAGAGAAATGTGTCCAATAATTCCAAATTTACTTGTAAGAGTTCTGAGTGATTCAGAATTTTGTACCGAGCAATCCAATAATCCCCCAATTGCGGACTCTCATATTTTATTCTGAATAAATCGGCACCATTTGTTACCGCCAGCAAATCTTGAAGTTCTTTGGGGAGTTCCTTATTTAGTCCATGATTAAGTTCTGCAGCTTGCCTTTGAGTTATGGGTGAATAAAGAATATGAGAACATGGTACCAGCCATGTATCCGCAGTTTTAACAGCAGTCGTTTCAATTTGCTTTGAAATAGTATGTTTTCTTGGAACGGCAAGATAATTGATTTTTGTAATTTCGGCTAACAGACTTTCTATATCCATTCCTTATTCTCCTGAATTGCCTATCAATATGGAAAGTCAATTCCGACCTGCTGCGGCGCGGTCTTCTGAATGCTGTGGCAGTGCTGCGGCCGGTGTCCCCACCGTGCCGCTCCACCTTTGTCTGCCGAAACCTCTTTACTCACCACACCACCTCCATCAATATCACATCGGTCTCTCCCGGCGGGACCAACAGCCAATAAGCCGCCGACGAAAACAGCCAGGCTGTTGCCTCCCATTCTAACCCCTTGCGCACCGGATTGTCATGGAGATACCACACTTCTGTCTGCCAGCATACGGCCGTGCAGACTTGTCCTGAGCCTGCCGAAGGATAGCCACCACATGTTTGCCCTGCTGCCAGAACTGCCGGGCGCGGTCGGTGCGGGCTGTGCCTGGCATTACCTGGGCAAAGGTGGCCGGCAGGCAGGTGGGGCACGGTCTGGAAGGCCGGCCCCAGCGGGGGTGAATAGGGAGATTGTAGAGATTCAGACACGGCCTTCTTCGTTGCCATCGAAAGAAGATGTCCGCTATACTCCCACCCCATGACAGGTAAAGATATTCGACTCACCGCTTACGCCGCCTGCGCGGGTTGAGCGGCTAAATTGGGGCCAGGGGACCTGGCCCAGGCACTAGCGCCACTGCGGGACATCTTCAAACCGGAAGATTACCCGGATTTGTTGGTGGGTTTAGACCGGGCCGATGACGCCGCCGTCTACCGGCTGAACGACCATCAGGCCATTGTCAACACCACCGACTTCTTCCCGCCAGTGGTAGATGACCCTTACGATTTTGGGGCAATTGCCGCTGCCAATGCCCTGTCCGATATTTACGCCATGGGCGGCGAGGTGCTGTTTGCCATCAACCTGGTGGCCTTTCCCGATGACCTGGACAAAACAATTTTGCGCGAGATTTTACGCGGCGGCGCGGAAAAGGTGGCCGAGGCGGGTGGCGTGATTGCCGGTGGGCACAGCGTGACGGATAGAGAGCCAAAGTACGGCCTGGCTGTCACCGGGCTGGTTGACCCGGCGCGAGTAAAGACCAAAGGCGGGGCGCAGCCAGGCGACCTGCTGCTGCTGAGCAAACCGCTGGGCGCAGGCGTGGTGACGACGGCGCTCAAACAGGGAATTGCCAGGGCAGAGGATGTGGCGACGGCCGTGACCAGCATGAAAAGACTCAACAAACAGGCCGCCCACGCCGCCCAACAGGCTCAGGCCCACGCCATGACGGACATCACCGGCTTTGGCCTGCTGGGGCATGCCCACGAAATGGCCCATCTGGGGCAGGTGGGTTTCCGCTTTTTTCTGGACAGCCTGCCCTGGCTGCCCGGCGCAATTGAGTACGGCGCAGCAGGCGCATTTCCCGGCGGCATGGCCCGCAACCTCGATTATTTTGGGCAATGGGTCACCTTTGCCAACGACATTCCCCTGCTGATGCAAGATATGCTGTGGACGCCGGAAACATCGGGCGGGCTGCTCACGGCCGTGCCCCCATCCGGCGTAGGCACATTCAGGCAGTTGTGTGACACGGCCGTTGTCGTCGGCGAAGTTGTGCCCGGCAACGGTGAAATAGCCGTAATCCGTCATCGGGTCACGGATAACAGATAACGGATTACGGATTACGGATTACGGATTACGAGCAATGAACGAAATACACCAACAACGACTCACGGCCGTGCGCCAACAATTCGACAAATGGCAGATTGACGCCCTGCTCATCACCAGCCCCGCCAACCGGCGCTGGCTGAGCGGCTTCACCGGCTCCAACGCCATGCTGCTGCTCACGCCCGATCAGGCGCTCATCGCCACCGATTCTCGCTATTACGAACGCGCCAAAGTGGAAGCGCCGCTCTTCACCCTAAGCAAACACGAACGCACCCGCCAGCATGACCGCCAATTTTTCCAGACTGCGCCGGCCCGGCGCATTGGCATCGAGCAAAAACACGTTACCCTGGAGCAGGCTTCCCGCTGGCGCAGCCTGCGACTGGGTGTGCGCTGGCAGCCGTTGGCGGAAACGGTGGAGCCGCTGCGCGCCATCAAATCCACTGCCGAAATCGCCCTGATGCAGCGCGCCGCTGCCATCACCGACCAGGCCATGGCCCAATTCCGCCACCTGGCCCGCCCCGGCCTGACGGAAAAACAACTGGCCTGGGAACTGGAAAAAGTAATGATGGCGGCAGGGGCGGATGGCGTGGCTTTTGCCACCTCGGTCGCCACCGGGCCAAACAGCGCCCTGCCACACCACACCACCAGCGCACGGACGTTGCAAGAAGGTGACATCATCATCGTGGACATGGGCGCCCGGCTCGATGGCTACCACAGCGATATGACCCGCACCTTTTACCTGGGCAGTGAGCCGCCAATCCGATTCTGGGAACTCTACAAGCTGGTGCAGCAGGCGCAGCAAACGGTGTTGCAAAACGCCCGGCCCGGCATGACGCTCTTAGAAGTGGATGCACTGGCGCGGAACCTCATTCACGGCGCCGGGCACAAGGAACACTTCGGGCACGGCCTGGGGCATGGCGTTGGGCTGGAAATTCACGAAGATCCGTTTCTGTCACCCCGTGCGCCGGAGAAGGCGACGCTGGCAGTGGGCATGAATGTGACCATTGAACCGGGTATCTACATCCCCGGTTGGGGTGGCATTCGTCTGGAAGATTTTGCCTGGCTCAGCGATGATGGCTGGCAGCTTCTCAGCCACACGCCACACGACCCGCTCATTCCCCTGAACAGGTAAGAAAAACAGGTCTTTTACCTGACAAACGGCCGTTGATATTCCCCTGGCTTTTGTGTTACTGTATGCAAAGTTGCCAGACAACGAGGCATTACCAGGAGGAATATCCATGACGGTGCATTTCTATTACCATACCCCATTCCCGACCGACACGAACGAACGGCGCGCCTTTTGCCGGGTGGCGCGTTTGTTGGATGAACGTTACGGCCGTGACCCCGCCGACTACTATCTCATTGCCAACATTGACCCCTGGCAAGATATGGCCCTGAAGGGCCTCACCCAGTTAGACGCCTTACTCATCAGCCCGCAGTCTGTCGCCATTTTGGATTTCAAAAGCTGTTACGAGCCTTTTGACGGCCGTGACCTTAACAAGCCCTGGCCCACCACCGATGGGCATTTTCTTTATGGCGGCAGCGACCGAAACATCAACCCTTACCAACAAGCTGAAAATGCCCGCCGTGTCTGGTCACGTTATCTGGGCAAGAAGAGCAACGCCTACTTTGGCGCCAGACCGGTGGACGATGAAGATGTGAGCTGGGAAAAAGCGTGGGAGCATTTGCAATCCTATGTCTTGATTCACCCCATGATGCACCCCGATGCCCAACCGCCAACCGCTAAAACATTGGCAGGCAACCATAACTGGTTTCACCTGCACAGCGTGGAAGAGATCATCGAGTTAACCTTCACCATCGTTTCCAAACATCTGCAACTGGCCCCGATTGAAGCGGAGGAGTTAATTCGCCTGGCCCTCTACGCCGAACCCTGGCAGGATATGGACGAGATATTACACATCCCCATAGGTTCCTTATTCGTATACGAACCCAACCGGCCCTTAATGACAAAACCACTTTACAGCTATGATGAAGTGACCATTGGCCGCAAACATAGTATGCACATCCGCATTAGCAACCAGATGAGCCAGATCAGCGGTTACCATGCCCGCGTGGAAGTGCAGCAAAGCCGGGTAATGCTGTATGACGCGGACAGTTTGAACGGCATTTACGTCAATCGTCAGAAGGTGGATAAGGCGCAAGGTTTGGAGTTGTGTCCGGGCATCAGAGCATTCCTGGGCGGCAAAAGCAAAAACGCCTGCCAGGTCTGGTTTCAACCAATCAAACCTATGGAACCCCTTGCCCCAACAGAAAAACGATTGACTTTTGGAACGTAACAGTACCGCCATCGCACGATGCAACATCAGGACAGTAATCATTCAGAAATTCCTGCCAGTGTAGGGAAATACAAGATTATCCGGCTGCTAGGTGAAGGCGGTATGGCTACCGTTTACCTGGGCAAAGACCCGGATATGCAGCGCCTGGTAGCCGTCAAAGTGATGCTGCCAGGCTTTGCCGAAGACCGCCATTACATTGCCCGGTTTCACCGGGAAATTGAGACCATCAAGCAGTTAGAACATTCGGCCATTGTGCCTATCTATGACGCCTCGCGCCCGGCAAAACCTGGGGAGGAACAGGCACGGCCGTATCTGGTGATGCAGTACCTGAGCGGCGGTACCCTGGCAGAAAAAATGCGTTACGGCCCGCTGCCAGAACCAGACATTGTGCCCATTGTGAACCGTATCGCCGCCGGCCTGGATGCCGCCCACAAAAAAGAGATCGTGCATCGGGATCTGAAACCGGGCAACATCCTCTTTAACGAACACGGCGAAGCGTATCTGACCGATTTTGGCATTGTGAAAATTTTGGGCGACGACGGCCGTTCCCAAACCCAAGGCCCCATTGGCACCCCCACTTACATGAGTCCTGAACAGATGCGCGGGCTGCCGGTTGACGGCCGTACCGACATCTACGCCCTGGGCGTCATCCTTTTTGAAATGCTGACCGGGCAGCGCGCCGACACACTATTTATGGCCCGGCTTAATCACTCTTCCCGTTCCGTAAAGGATTACAACCCAACCATCCGTGAATCCCTGGCCTATGATGAAATCCTGGACAAAGCACTGGCCGAAAATCCCGACCAGCGCTTCCAGACTGCCAGTGAGATGGCCCGGCTGGTCGCCGCCGCCGCCCAATCCTGGTCAGCCTATTACGCCGCCGCCAACCCCATCGCCACGCCACCCACACCCACCGATCCTACCGCCCCTTACGTGGACACAGTGGAAAGCCCACAATCCCCATCCACAGCCCAAAGCATGGTGCAGCCCACCACCCAACCAGGCACAGGGCGGCGCAATTGGGTTTTTGCCACCGCCGGAATTGGCCTGCTGCTCTTAGTCGCCGTCATCTTCTGGCGGCCTGGCATTACCTGGTTTACAGCCACAGCCACACCCGACGTCTTGTCTGCGCCGCCACCAACCGATCGGCCGGCGGCTGCAAATACTTCCACGCCCACCATACTGGCGGAGGAATTACCGGCTTCGCCAGAGCCGGGCATCATCATGGTGTTAGACCGGGCTGCCAGCGCCGTCTGGCAGCTTGATGATACCCTGGCGCGCATTCCCGCCGACGGCCGTTTACCCGTACCACCCAATCAGCCCATCCTGGTGCAATCCAGCTCCGAACCCATCCAAATGGTGCTGCCCGACCGCACCAAATTACTGTTAGACATCAACACACTGGTGGAAATTGCCTTACCCGGAGATGACGCAAGTGAAACCCGCATCGGTCTCAACCAGGGACGCTTGCTGGTGCAAACGGCCGACACACCCGCCACCATCATCAGTCCGTGGGCCAGCCTCACCCTGCCCCCGGGCAGCAGCGCCGGTCTCTTTTTGCCGCCCGATGGCAACCAATTGACGGTGGACTGCCTGACTGACAACTGTCTGGTGCAGTCGGGAGTCAGCCAGACGGCGGCTGATTTAAGCACAGGCCAATCAGCGCTGGTGCAGGCAGACGGCCGTATCTACCCCACCCCTTCCGCCGATTACGCCCGGTACGTGTCTCTGGCCAACGCCATCGCCAATGTCATCACCCCCACGCCCACACCTACGTTTACACCTACTTTAACGGTGACAACCACTATGACCGCTACACCTTCCGCCACCGTGCCGCCGACGCCGCTGATCCTGAGTTTCCGGCAAAACCGGCTGGAAATTGGCCGCTCGGTGAACGGCGTGCCCATTGAAGCCATTCAGTTAAGCCAGGGCAGCCACCCGGTCTTGTTTGTCGGCGGCATCCATGCCGGGTACGCGCCCAATGCGCTGGCGCTGGTGGAAGCCATTGTGACCCACTTTCAGGCCCACCCGGAGGAGATTCCGGCCGATATAGCCTTGTACGTCATTCCCAATCTGAACCCAGACAGCCCTGACGCACCAGGTGTGGTAGACGGCCGTCTCAATGCAAATGGGGTAGACCTGAACCGCAACTGGGACTGCCGCTGGCAGGCCAACAATAACATTCTGGGCACATTTATCGCCAACAGCGGCGGCGTAAGCCCGGTATCAGAGCCGGAAAGCCAGGCACTGCACGCTTTTATTCAGGCGGTTGCCCCTCAGGCCGTCATCTTCTGGGGGTCCGGTGGACGGGGCACCGGCCTGGCGTCGCCGGGCGCTTGTGACGAAATCAGTCTGGTCTCAGCGCCGCTGGCACAGGCCTACGGCCGTGCCGCCGACTTCAACTTCGTAGATGGCCCCATTGTGCAGGCCGA
Organism: Chloroflexota bacterium; assembly: GCA_035444285.1. GTDB lineage: Bacteria > Chloroflexota > Anaerolineae > Promineifilales > Promineifilaceae > CAADGU01. Next base: position 163,847 of record DAOMOK010000008.1, on the reverse strand, counting down.
CACAACCCTTAACGGTGACGTGACCAACTGGCTGGACAAGATCGGCATTCCCGCCGCCTTCATCATCCTGCCCCGTTTCCAGGATTACGACTGGGAGCAAAATTACGCCGGGATTCAGGCCGTGTTTGACGTGATTATCAATGGCGCTCTAACAGCTATAACGCCGGGTGAGCCGGGCACACCGGCTGTACTGCCCACCCCCACCGCCTGCGCCATCACCCCCACCGACCAATGGGCCAACAGTTATGCCACCTATCGCGTCCGGTTGGGCTGCGCCTTGAACACGGCCGTGACCCCCACCGCCGCTTATCAGCCCTATGCCAATGGGTTGATGATCTGGCGACAGGACAAGGAGCAGGTTTATATCCTCTATCAGGACGGCTCGCTTTCCACCCATACCGTCAATGACCCGGCATTAGCCAATTTCTACGTGTCCGACTTGCTCAAAGGAGCCTTTGGTTATTTGTGGCAAAACAACACGGCCGTGCGCACCCGTCTGGGACAACCGCAGGCCCAGGAACAAATCGCCAGCGCCTTTACCGTGCAGGACTTTGGCAACGGGGCCATTTTCAGCTTTGCCGACATTGGCAGCCATACCTACCTGCTCCTTTTCCCCGAAACCAGTTGGCTCTACCCCTAAAAAGCGGCGTAAATCTGACTGAACTGGGGGATGACCACACGCCAGTCATAGGCGGCGGCGAATTGGCGGGCGGCTGCGCCCAGGCGAGTACATGCGGCGGGGTCGTCTAACAGACGCAGCACGGCCGTACTCATTTCCGCCGCCCCCTCTGCCAATAGAATCTCACGGCCGTCCGCCACCGGAAATCCCTCCGCCCCCACCCGTGTACTGACGATGGCTTTACCTGCCGCCATCGCTTCAATCAACTTTAAGCGGGTGCCGCTGCCAATGCGAAAGGGCATGATGAAGAGGGATGCGCCGGAGAGGTACGGCCGTACATCCGCCACCCACCCCGTTACCGTAATACCCGGTACGTCCCGCAGCCGGTCTAAACGCGGATGCGGTTTCTGGCCGACAATCGCCCAGGTTGTAGACGGCCGTGCCGCCCGCACCAACGGCCATACCTCGTCCGCAAACCAGAGCACGGCATCCACATTCGGCCGGTAATCCATCTTGCCGCTGAAAACCAGGTCATAATTCAGATTCAGACCTGTCAGGTTTGGCAAACCTGACAGGTCTTGGTACTCGGTGATGTCAATGCAGTTGGGGATGACGGAGATGGGAGACTTGTCCTGAGCAACTTCGAAGGATTGGGACATGAGCGATTGGAGATGGTGCTTGTCGGTTTCGGACACGGCCGTGACCGCATCCGCACTGGCACACGCCCACCGCTCAAAACGGGCCAGCCGCCCTACCTGCACCCAGGAGTAAACGGCAGCCGGCCAACGGCGCGGCTGCCGCCAATCCGTCTGCATATTGCGCCGCTGCAACTCTGTCTCCGCATTGTGATTGTCAAAAACAATTTTAATTTCCCTATTGGCTACACGAATCACATCCAGGTAACGGGCCAGTTCTATCCCTTCCACCTGCACCATGTCAAAATGATTGCCTGCCAGCAGATGGCGCAGCCGGTCGGCAAAAGCCGGGCTGTAGAGGCGGTGGGCCATGTCTGGCAGGCGGGTGGTGAGCAACTGGCGCAGCCGCTGCCCGCTGCTGCGGGCCGGCGCGGGCACGGTTTCCATCTGATGGCATAATTCAATGAGCGGCTGAATCTGGTGGGGATCGGCCGTTTGCCCTTCTTCCAAGAAACTCAGCAGGGTAATCTCGTGGTCGGCCGCCAATCCCCGCATGATGTGAAAATTGCGCAGGCTGGTGCCCTGCTGCGGCGGGTACGGCAGTTGCGGGGTGAGCAAGAGCAGTTTCATATAGCGGCGGAGTTTACCCGAAAATGCGGACTCTTGTTAAGTAAGCGTTCGCCCCCTTTGGAGACCTGACAGGTTTTTGGCCTGTAAAGCCTCAAGTTGAACGAGTAAAAAACCTGTCAGGTCTGAACGGTTACGTTGTTAACAAGCCCGGAACCAGGCAATTGGGCACGATTGAGACCTTTCTTAACTTTTGTAACGGCTGGCCAGGTTTCTTGTGTACACTATGTGCATGAGCATGAACACAGAGATACACACTGAAAAAGCCAGACAACTGATTCCCGCCATCCAGGAGCTGCGCCGCCGGGCAGTGGCCCTGGAAGAAAGACACCAGGCCGAACTGCAACTGGTTGCCGCCGACTATCGCCCCAGCGCCCGCAACTTGCTGCACTACCTGGCGCTGCGCCAGACAGACATACGGCCGTTACAACGCGAGTTGATCGGGCTGGGCTTAACGTCGTTGGGGGTGACGGAAACGGCCGTTCTCAGCACCCTGGACGCCCTTTTGTTCAATCTGTACGCGCTGACCGGGGAGACCTACACCGCCACCACCACAGCCGCGCCCGTCACCTACCAGACGGGGATGCTGCTGCTGGAACAACACACCAGGGAATTATTGGGAGAATCGTCGGGCAAACACCGGGTGCGCATTATGGTGACCATGCCGACGGAAGCGGCCACCAATCCCCGGCTCATTCGTGATCTGTTCGCCGCAGGCATGGATGTGATGCGTATTAACTGCGCCCATGACGATCCGTCAGCCTGGCAGGCTATGATCACCCATTTGCGCCAGGCCGAACGGGAATTGGCACGGCCGTGCAAAATCTACGCCGACCTGTCCGGGCCAAAGCTGCGCACCGGCGCCATCCAACCCGTAGGCCGCATGGTGCGCTACCGCCCCAAACGAAACTATCGCGGCGAAGTGACCGAAATGTGCCGCGTCTGGCTGACCCCGGCCACTGCGCCCGAACCGGCCCCGGCCAAAACAAACGTGACCCTTCCTCTCGACGCCGAACTCCTGTACCTGGCGGCCGTGGGCGATGAGATTCATCTGGTGGATACCCGCGGCCGCAAACGACAACTGACTATCGTTCACAAACTTGACAACTCCTGCCTGGCGGAAACAGACCGCACCCACTATGTGGAGACTGGCCTGCCGGTGCGCCTGATGCGTGCTGGCGAACTACTGGTTATGGGACAGATTGGCAACCTGCCCGAACTGGTGCTGCCCATCCCCCTGCAAACCGGCGACAGGCTCATACTCACGCGCGCCGACCGCCCCGGCAAGGCGGCGCAATATGACGAAGCCGGTCATTTGGTGCAACCGGCCCACATTGCCTGCACACTGAAAGAAGCGTTTGACGCCGTGGAACCAGGCCACCGGGTTTTGTTTGACGATGGGCGGATTCACGGCCGTGTCCTGGAAAACGACCGCGACAACATCATCATTGAAATCACCCATACCGGCCTCAGCGCCGGTCGGCTGCAAGCCGAAAAAGGGATCAATTTCCCCGATACCATCCTGACCATGCCTTCTCTGACGGCCAAAGACCTGCAAGACCTGGAATTTATGGCCGGACACGCTGACATCATCGGCCTTTCCTTTGCCCGTTCACCAGAAGACGTGTACGCCCTGGAAGAACAGTTAGAGAGATTAAAGGCTCACCACATCGGCGTGGTTTTGAAAATCGAGACGCGCCAGGCGTTTGAAAATCTGCCCCGGCTGCTGTTGGCGGCCATGCACTCCCCACCCGACGGCATCATGGTGGCACGCGGCGACCTGGCGGCCGAACTCGGTTTTGAACGAATGGCCGAAGTGCAGGAAGAAATCCTTTGGTTTTGTGAAGCCGCTCATATCCCCGTCATTTGGGCGACGCAGGTGTTGGAAAATCTGGCTAAACGGGGCGCCCCTTCCCGCGCCGAAGTGACCGATGTGGTGATGAGCAGTCGCGCCGAATGTGTCATGCTCAACAAGGGGCCGTTCATCGTGAACACTGTACACTTCCTGAATGATGTGCTGGAACGCATGGCCGCCCACAGTTCCAAACGACGTATCATGCTGCGCCGCTTGTCCATCTCTCAGGTGGATTAGCGGCAGGATAAATAATTGGGTGATGGGCAATGGGCGATGGGCGATCAATGACCCAATTACCCCATTACCCCATTACCATACAACTCTAGCGTCTGCACCGCTGCCTTTTGCCAGGAAAAGGTTTTGGCCTGTTGGTAACCGCGGCGGATCATGCGCTCGCGCTGTTGGTCGTCGGTGAGGACGCGGTAAAGGGCGTCGCTCCACTCTTCTTCTTCTAACACGTCCAGAATCAGCCCGGCGTCCCCGGCAATCTCCGGCAGCGAGCCGCGATTGCTGACGATGACGGGGCAGCCACAGTGCTGCGCCTCCAGGGCGGGCAGGCCAAAACCTTCGTAATGGGAGGGGGTCGCCAACACGCCGGCAGCGTGGTAGAGATAGGCCAGCGCATGGTCGCCCACCCCTTCCAGATGATGCACATGGTCGGCCAGACCCAGTTCACTGATGGTGTGGAAGATTTCCTCATAGAGCCACCCCTTACGGCCGACCAGCACCAGGGGCACATCCACTTTGTAATCCTGCCGCAGCCCGTGATAGGCTTGCAGCAGAAAGGGAATATTTTTGCGCGGTTCCAGCGTGCCCACACAGAGGATAAAGTTACGCGGCAGGTGATACTGGGCCAGGATTTGGTTCACGGCCGTGTCCGTCACTGGCTGCGCGTACAGCGGATTGGCCGCCAGATGGACGGTGGTCACTTTGTCCGGCGGCACACGCAAATGCTCGATCAGGTCGTGGCGGGTGGCGTGGCTGTCGGCGGAAATGTGGTCGGCCGTATGCACCGCCCACTCAATCTGGTCGGCGTAGTAGCGCATACTGTCGGGGGTGAGGAATTCGGGATAGTAGATGAAATTCAGGTCATGCACGGTGATGATACGCCGTTTACCCCCCCCGCCCGGCGGAATAAAGTCAGGGCTATGGAACACGTCCAGCCGGTGGCGACCAAGCTCTAACGCCAGGGCCCGCCGTTCCCAGCGATGATGGCAGGGGGTGTACAGGTTGCGGCGGCGGAAATTGGCGGCAGCGGGGGCATAGCTACGGCCGTCCTTCGCCATCTGAAACACGCTGTAGGTATTAGCCGCGTCCAGTTCTGCCAGCGCCGGCAGCAGGTACAAAATGTATTGGCTGATGCCGCCCATCTGGTAAAAGGGCAGCCGGGCGTCTATGCCGATGTGCATATTGCTAAGACGTAATCCGTTATCCGTGAACCGTAATCGGATTACGGATTACGGATTACGGATTACGGGTCACGCATCACGGGAAATAGCTGGCGTCGAACACGGCCGTCAACAGTTCGGCCCGTTCTTCCGGCGTCATCTGGCGGATGCGGGCGTAATCTTCGTTGAGGCCCGTCCACAGGTCAACGTTGAGGATACGGCCGTCGTACAGCGTGTAAATATCCAGAAACGTCTGGCGCGAACCGAGTGACCACATCTGGTCGGCCAGCAGATTGCCCAGGCCATAATGGACAAACGCGCCATCTACAAAAGCAAAGCCCTGCGGGAAGTGGGCATGGCTGCCGGAAACGGCCGCCGCCCCGGCCCGCGCCAGATTGTTAAAGGCGCGGCGCTGTTCCACCAACACCGCATATTGATAATCCTCCAGATATTGCAAGGTGGCAAACACCAGATACCCGGCGTCGGCTAACTGGCTGATTTGCGCCTGCATGTCGCTGTAGTCGCCACAGGGCAGCGCGCCGGGCCGCGTCTCGGTGGCCCAACCAAATTCGGGGCCAACCGGGTTGCAGCCGACAAAGGCGATTTTGTTGCCGTTGTGTTCCATCAGCAACGGCCGTGCCGCATCCGCCAAATTGCGCCCACCGCCAAACCACTGGATGCCATTTTCTTCATACAAGTCAAAGGTGTGCTGCAATGCGCCCACGCCCCAATCATTCAAATGGTTGCCGGTCATTTCGGCCACGTTAATGCCCATCCAGGTCATCAGTTCAAAGTATTCGTCCCGGTTGCAGACGTTGTCGCTGTCGTAGGGGTCGGCGGGTGGGCAGTCGGGGGCGAAGGCGTTTTCATTGCTCATGTGGGCGATGTCGGCCATTTGCAAAATAGGGCCGGTCTCTTCGCCGGGGTAGGGGATGCCGTATTTGTCCATGCGGTCGGCGACGGCGCGGCGCATCCCAGCGGGGCCGGTCATAACGATGTGAGTGGCACGGCCGTCGTCCCAATTCCCAATCTCGCCTGACCAGGGTTCACCGGTATCGGCCGTTTCTGGTTCAAGCGGGATGATCAGCGGATACGTAGTGGGGTCAAAATCCATGTCAATGGGGGCACGGCCGTCCACGCGCAGCACCTTCAAACGCGGCTCAAGCTGGTGAAAGGGGATAATGGTCAAAACCGGGTTATTGTAATCCGTCTGGGCCGCCCAAAGTGCATCTATCCATTCGGCGGCAGGCACGATCACGCCCGGTTGCTCTGGTTCACCCCACCAGATGCGCAGGCGCACGGCCGTGTCCTCATCCAACAGCAACTCGCCCGCCTGCCACTTTGCCTGTACATCCGCCAGCGTCACCGCGTCTGGGATGGTGGCAAAAGGGGCAGCGACGGCGTAGAGCCAGGCTTGTGGGGGAGATGGGGTGAGCAGGGGAGGGGGTGAGGGGGTGAGCAAGGGAGCAGGTGAAGGGGTGAAGGTGGGAATGGGGGTGGGGGTGGGCTGTGGGGTGAGCAGGTGAACGGGTGAGGGGGTGGGTTGTGGGGTGAGCAGGTGAGCGGGTGAGGGGGTGGGCAGCACGGCCGTTGCTGTTGCTGTCACGGCCGTTTCCACCTGCCCACACGCTACCAATGCAAACAATACCACCAGCCAACCTACAAGAAAAAATCTTCGCGCTCTTCGCGTCCTTCGCGGATCAACTCCCATTTTTACCCCCACCGCCACAGCGCAAAGGCCGCCACATATCGGCCAATGGCAATAACCGCCAATGCGCCCACCAGACTGGCGCCTTCAGCCAGCAGCGGCCCCACCAGCGCCCCCAACAAGATGGCGGCATTAAACGTGAGATGATACCAGGCCAGGTGGTACGGCCGTTCTCCCTCCGGCGTCCTGTCGTAAATGTAATTGCTCAGCGCCCCGCCCGCCAATGACCAGGCCACACCGCCGACGGCCGAGGTGAAGAGGAAGAGGGGCAGGTTGGTGGTCACGGCCGTGAGCGCCGGGTACAAACTCATCAACAGCACGCCCATCACCAACACCTGCTTGTGGTTAGAACGCGCCGTCAGCCGCGCCAACTGCATCGAACCAAGCAGCACGGTGGCGTAAAAGACAGCATTACCCATACTGATTTCCGTGTCGGTCAGCCCCAGGTCATTCACCCAGAACAGCGGAAAGAGGGGAATGGCCAGGAATTGGGCCAGGTGAAAGGCAAACAACAAGCCCAACACCAACCCAAACGGGGTGCGGAAAATCTGACGGCTGATGGAGGGGCGGGGCCGGCTGCGGGCCACAAAACGCAGACCGACCGATAGCCGCAGTTCTTGCGCCCAGGCGCGCAATGCGCCCGGATGCGCCCAGTCGCCCAGGCTGCGCCCCACCCGCGTGGTTGGTTCATGCGGCAGCCGGATCAGGTACAGATGCAAACTGCTCATCATCGCCCCCACAAAACCGATGGCAAAGACCACCTGATACCCGGTCGGAAACGGCATCTGATCCAGAATCACACCGCTGATGAGGGTGGTAACGATGAAGACCAGCGCCAGCAGCGCATTACGCACGCCGACGACGTGGCTGCGCCATTCCGGCGGCACCACTTCGGCAAACATGGAGTTAAACCCCACCGCCAGCGCCGTGCCCGGAATGCTCATCAGCAACACCAGGGCAATGAGCGCCCACACCTGCAAATAGGGGGCCAGAAAAAAGGGTAAGAATATCCAGGCCAGGTAAAAAATGCGGTGCCAGATGGATGTCCAGAAGACGGTGCGGGTTAGTGACCGTTTTTGCAGCCACTGCCCCGCCGGTAAGGTAATGGCCAGGCTGATGATGGCCGGGGCAGCATTGAGCAGCCCAATTTGAAAGCCATCCGCTCCCTGCCGGGTGGCAAAGATGGCCATGAAGGAGATGGCGGTGCCGTTTAAGACGCCAAACCAGGCGATGTCCAGATATAAATGCCAGAAGTTGGCGCGATGTTCGGCGGGTACGGCCGTGCCCTTCCGCCGAAACAACGATGCTGTTGTCATAGTTGTATTACTCCGTTTTAAGACCTGACAGGTTTCAGAAACCTGTCAGGTCTGAATTATACGCAGGGGCGGCAGGACAGACAGTCGGACATGGGTACTTTCAGGTAATCGTAATGCGTGATGCGTGAACCGTTTACCGATTACGGATTACGGGTTACGGGTTACGGATTACGGGTTACCGATTACGGATTACGGGTTACGATATCCGGATGTATAATCGGCTGCATGATGCCCAAAATCACGATTGCTTTCCTGGCAGATTATCCTGAGACGGCGCCAACATTGGCGAAATGGTTCCGCGCGCAGTGGCCGGATTATTTTGCGGAGATGACGCAGGCGGAGATGGAGCAGGATTTTCTGGAAGATGCTTCTTATGATCGTTTGCCTGTGCGACTGGTGGCTTTGGTATCGGGGGAGCTGGTGGGCACAATTGTGCTGCGTGAGCCGGGAAATGAGGCTATAGCCGAGTTTCGGCCGGAATTGGGTGGGTTATTTGTGATGGCGTCTCATCGTGGTCAGGGTGTTGGCACGGAATTGGTGCGGGCGGGCATGAATTTGGCGCGTGATCTGGGGTATGCGCGTGTTTTTGCGACGACGGTAACGGCCGTTGGCATTCTGGAAAGTTTGGGTTGGGAGCATATCAAAACAGTCACGTATGAAGATGGGCCGCAGAAGTTGTACGGCCGTAAACTATAAACACAGATGTATTAAGGAGAGTGAAATGGCTGAGAACAAGACCAAACCTACTGCGGCATCTGTGGATGCGTTCATCGCTCAAATTGAAAACCCTCGGCGTCGTACCGATGCATTAACTGCCCTGAAGATTTATAAGGAAGTGACCGGACTGCCGCCGGTTATGTGGGGGCCGTCTATTATCGGTTTTGGCTCGCTTCATTATGTGTATGAGACAGGGCGCGAGGGAGATATGCCCGCAGCCGGTTTTTCGCCACGCAAGGCTAATATGACTTTCTATGTCGGCGACAAATTCGATGGCGCAGAGGAACTTTATGCTAAGCTCGGCAAACATAAAAAATCGGTTGCGTGTCTCTACATCAATAAATTGGATGATGTTGATCTGGATGTTCTGTATGAAATTATTGCCCGTCAATACCGCATGGATTCGCCGTAAAAAGGCAAGTACATTGTTCGCAGAATAATTTGAACTTTCTCGTGTCATTCCGACCCGTTCGGCAAGCTCAGGGCAGGCTAGTCTTCGAGGGGGAATCCCTACCACTTGTACAGGAGAGGGATTCCTCGCTCCGAAGACTCCGCTCGGAATGACAATTCAGGTATTATTGTGAAAGTTTGTATCTTGACGCTTGGTTCTCGTGGTGATGTGCAGCCGTACATTGCCCTGGGATTGGGATTGAAAGCCGCTGGTCACGAAGTCACAATCTCGACGCTAGAGGAGTTCAAACCTCTTGTTCATGAATACGGTTTGCTTCATGACAATCTGCGTGGGGATTTTCTCAAGGTGGCTCAGTCAACCATTGGGCAAAATGGCGGCAACCCACTTCAACGTATTCGGCAATACGTGGAAATGGCCAGGGATACGCTTGCGGACGAGTGGGCAAGCGCGCAAAAAGCGGACGTGCTGATCTATAACCCGGCGGCGATTGGCGGTTTTCATATTGCCGAGAAATTAAATATCCCCACTTTCGCCGCATTTCCAGCGCCCCTATACTCACCTACCAGAGAGTTTCCCAATCCGTTTTTGCCTTTCCGTAATCTGGGTATTTTCAATAAACTGAGCCACAAAATTTTCACCAAAATGGGGCCAACCATGTATCGCACGCCGATTAAACAATTTCGCCAGGATGTCCTCGGTCTGCCACCGGCCAAAGGGGAAAATTTGCTGCGCGGCCGGCCGATCACGAAGTTGTATGCTTATAGTGAAACGGCCGTTCCCAGACCGGCCGATTGGGACGAATCCTCGGTTGTGACCGGCTATTGGTTTTTGGATGCACCGGCAAATTGGCAGCCTGATCCTGAGTTGGTCAGGTTCCTGCAAGAGGGCGCGGCGCCGGTGTATATTGGTTTCGGCAGCATGTTTATGGGCGGTGGAAAACAAAAGACAGAAATTGTGTTAGAAGCGCTGAGGGTTGCCGGACAGCGCGGTATCCTGGCGACGGGCTGGGGTGGGTTGACAGGAGACAGTACAGCCAAAGACGTTTTTGTTTTGGATGCTGTGCCGCATGACTGGCTTTTTCCGCAAGTGGCGGCGGTTGTGCATCATGGTGGGGCGGGCACAACGGGCGCAGCCTTGCGCGCGGGCAAACCACAGGTTATTTGTCCATTTGTGGGCGACCAATTTTTTTGGGGACGTCGTATGGCGGATTTGGGGGTTAGCCCTCGGCCAATTTCACAAATAAAACTGACGGCGGAAAGATTGGCAGATGCTATACAATATGCCGTAACGAACACTAACTTACAGCAGCGTGCCTCGTCCATCGGAGAAACGATACGAGCAGAGAATGGCGTTGAATGTGCCGTAAAAAATATCCTGAGCAATGGGTAGATAGGGAACGTTCACGGCCGTACCCTCCCTCCCCCTCCCTCCTCTCCTCTCATTTTGATCCAGGTCACGTGGATATTGTTGGCCGTACTCCCCCCATATCTATCCCCACTCAATCGCAAAAGTTTCAGGATGATGTCGTTGACGTTATCCTGTTGGTAAATCTATAATTGGCTTCATTATTTTGCCGGTGGCCTGGACAACTAAATAATGCATAAAAAGACAAATTGATAGTTGGATAGATAATGAACGTTTACGGCCGTACTCCTCTCTTTTCTCCTTTACCTATTCTATGCTATCCCCAACCAACGCTGACGTGGTGGAATATCTATCAGAGCAAAGGCTAAGATCGTAAAAATGTATATCAAAACAGGAAGAAACGAACCGTGTTGGTGTGGTTCTGGGCAAAAATATAAACACTGCCATTGGGGGCGTGAAAGAGAAAAACCAATAACAAAATGGGAATTGCGACAGTATTTAGATAAGAGATATTTAGAGAAATATTGTTTACACCCAGAAGCAAGCTTGCAGGATTGTAATGGGCCAATTGTAAAAGCTCATACTATCCAAAGAAATGGCGGTCTAAATCTTATCGCCTCACAGGATGGTCATGTATATGGCTTTATACCTGATGGATCGGATTATGTCGAAACTGTAGAGCAGGACATAAATAATATTGACGAACGACTCCCAAAGCGCATTGGAGTAAAAAAAGCTTCAACATTTACAGGATTTTGTAACAAACATGATACTCTTACCTTTAGACCGATTGAACAATTTGATTTTCAGAGTAATGAGGAACATACATTTTTGTTAGCTTACCGCGCTGTATGTAAAAGTGTGTTTATGAAGCAAGGTAATGTTAACTTTATGGATAAAATCCGTCATATTGATAGAGGTCAGCCCAAATTAGGCCAAATAAACACACAACTGACACTTAATCTCCAACGGAAATGGTTTGAAGACGGCTTAGAAATGGCTCTAAGACATAAATCTTTATATGACGCAGCGCTGACTAATAAAGATTATAGTCAAGTGAAATATTGCGTTTTAAGAATTGATCAAACACCAGAGATTATGTGCAGTGGATCAATTGCCCCACATTTTGATTTTCAAGGGCATATAATTCAAAATCCTAAAAGTGCATTTGTGAATCCTCAAAGTCAAGAACATATTAATTGTTCAATAATTGCCACTGATAATGGAGGAGCTATTGTATTTAGCTGGCTTGGTGGCAAGAATGTCGCGAAGAGATTAATTCATTCGCTACTATTATTGTCAGATCATCAATTACCTTATGCTGTTACGAGGTTTGTTTTTGAACACATCGAAAATGTTTATGTTTCGCCATCCTGGTGGGATAAACTTAATCCAGATGAGCAATCTGCTATTATTCGACGTGCATCAGTGCCTTTTCAGAAAAAAAATGGACTAAAAGATGATGGGTTACAAGTAGTAACTTGGACTATTTCGTCAAAAGAAACAAATATTGCCTTCTAGACTAAACACCTCATCTTTGAGATTTACGGCCGTACCCCCTCCCCTCCTCCTCTCCCCCTCTCATCTCATTCTGATCCGGGTCGCGTGAACATTCACGGCCGTCGGATCGCCATGATCCGGGTCGCGTGGACATTCACGGCCGTCGGATCGCCGTGATCCGGGTCGCGTGAACATTCACGGCCGTCGGATCGCCGTGATCCGGGTCGCGTGAACATTCACGGCCGTCGGATCGCCGTGATCCGGGTCGCGTGAACATTCACGGCTGTCGGATCACCGTGATCCGGGTCGCGTGAACATTCACGGCTGTCGGATCACCATGATCCGGGTCGCATGAACATTCACGGCTGTCGGATCGCCGTGATCCGGGTCGCGTGAACATTCACGGCTGTCGGATCACATAGGACAAGTGGATAGTAGTCAACGGCCGTGCCCTTCCATTACAATGTGCCCATCTTTTATTAAGTCCAGTAGATAAGGAGCAAACCGATGATTTCCATAAAGTTTGATGCCAATGGTGCAAACCGTGTGCAGTGGCCGCAAAAACCGGCCGCTATTCTGGCGTTGGGACAGGCATACGTCACCCACGAAAGCAGCCTGCCCGTCGGCCAGCAATTAGCCCTGCCTACGCTGGCAATGATTCAAACGGCCTACACTGCCGCCCAAACCGCGCAGGCCGCCGCCGACAGCGGCGAAATCACCCGCGCCAGCGCCGCCGAAACCTATCGCCAATCCCTTGTCACCGCCAAACAACGGCTGAATGTGGCCTTGACGCGATTAAAATTGAGTAAGGCCGGTAATCTGGCCGATCTGGAACAATGGGGGGTAGATACGGTGTCCGGCAGCAATGGCGTAACGGTACGTAAGCCCCGCAGCAACGGCGAGTGGGAGGCGTTTCTGAATGCCTATGTGGATAAAGAAAACAGCCTGCCCGCCAACGAACAACTCACCGACCCGCCGCTGGCGGAAATGACCGCTTTGCGCACGACCATGCAAAACGCCAAAGCTGCCCGCACCAGCGGCCGTAACCAGCGCGAAGAACACACGGAAACGCGCACCGCCGAAGCGCAACGGCTGCTCGATTTATTGCAAACAGCGGCCGTCAATATGGTCATCACCCGGTACAATGGCGTGGTGACAAATGCGTTGCAGGCGTGGGGATATACGGTTACGGCCGTGACGCCTGCACCCGCCCCACCCGTTACCGAAGAACCCGCCAGTTAGCCAGCCAGTTTGCCAACCACCTCCCCCCTTCCCTACAAGAGCCTGTCGCCCCTACGCCAGGCTCTTTATTTTTCAACGCCCATCACTGATCACGCCTCACGCCTCACGCCTCACGCCTCACGGCCGTTGCCCATCCCCCCGCCCCTCTGTACAATGCCGCCTATGTCTAACGAAATCTACATTCCCGCCGGCGGGCCACCCCGTGTACCGCCGCTCAGCCCGGAGATATACGGCCGTATGGGCGAAGCCAACATCTTCCTCATGATTGCCGATTTTTATAACGAACTGGAACAATCTACCATACGCGGCATGTTCCCCGCTGATATGGCCGCATCCGCGGAAAGGTCAGCCGCCTTTTTTGTGGGCTTATTGGGCGGGCCGCCGCTGTACCACACGCGCTATGGCAACCCCATGATGCGCGCCCGCCACATGCCCTTCCCCATTGACGAAGCCGCCCGCCAGGAATGGCTGGCCTGCTTCAACCGCACCCTGGATCGGGCCGTTGCCCAATACGACTTCCCCGCCGAACACCTGCCCGCCTTTCGTACTTTCCTGGAAGGGTTTTCGGGGTGGATGGTGAATAAGGCGGATTAGGAGTGGAGGCTTTAGCCGTAACGTTACGGCTAAAGCCTCCACTCCTGCAATTTCTATATGAATCATATGTCTCCCTTACCCATCGCCCTCATTTTGCCACACGGCGGGCTGGCAATTCCGCCGGAATTACACGGCCGTGTCGCCCTTACCCCCGCCCAAATTTTCAACGAAGCCGACGCCTATGTGAATGACATTTTCGGCTTTCCGGAGCGGGTGTTGGCGTATGAAACATTTGGCTACGGCCGTGCCCTGCTGGACATGAACCGCCCCGCCGATTCCCAGTTACACCACCGGAACGGGGACGGCGTGGTTAAACGCATCACCAGCTACGGCACGGCCGTTTACCATCCCCGCCTGCAACCAGACCCCGAATTGGAGCAATATCTCATCCACCATTACTGGCAGCCCTGGCATGACCGCCTGACGGAAATTGAACACGACCCGCGCATCAAACTGGTCATTGACTGCCACAGCATGGCCGCCGTTGGCCCCATCACCTATGATGATCCGGCGCAATTGCGGCCGCGCCTGCAAACGGCCAACCTGGGCGATTATCGCGGCGAGTTGTACCCGCCGCGTGGCCGCCTGTCCGCGCCGCCGGACGTAACCCGCTTCCTGGCGGAAACATTGGGTACACTGCTGGCGGATGTGCCGGTGTTGGCGGAGGTGGGAGCAGACACGGCCGTGAACCAACCCTTCTGGGGTGGCTGGAACCTATGGGCGCACGGCCACGCGCAGCAGCCCTGGATCATGATTGAATTAAACCGCGCCCTGTACATCGGCCGTCAGGATGGCGACAGCCCCATTGTGCCGCCTGACCCGGCCCGGATTGTTTTGTTACGTGAAAAAGTGTGGCAGGGGATTACGGCCGTGACCAACTACTGGCTCAATCAATCGGGTTTATAGCAGGCAATCTATCACCCCGTTTGGGCCATTTGTGCCATGTGTGGCCTCCCCACCGCCAGCCAATGCCCCAAATGCAGTTCACAAGGCCGGATACACCCATTCAGCGCCAGAAAAAGGTAGAATCTATGGTAAATTAGCAAATAAAAGCTGTTACGCGGAGATGTATCAATGAGCCAAATACAAAAGAAAGAAACCACAGAAAAAATCCCTTATCAAGTATCGGAAGAATTATATCGAACCCTCTTTGAGCAGGCTGCGGATGGCATCTTTATCACCAACGAAAAAGGAGAGTATATCGAAGTCAACCATCGCGGTTGTGAGATGTTAGGCTACACCCGTGAAGAACTGTTATGCCTCTCTATGCAGGATCTGATCCCACCTGCAGACCTGGCACATGACCCGCTGCAATTGAACAAACTGCGGACAGGCGGCCCCCGTCTCAAAGAACGTCGTCTCCGCTGCAAAAACGGTCACTTGCTGCATGTAGAAATCAGTGGGCAGACATTAGCAGATGGCACGTTTCTAGCTATCACACGCGACATTACCGAGCGCAAACAAGTCGAGCGAGAGTTGCAGCGTTCCAACGATCTACTTCAAGCGATCATTAAAGCAGCGCCGGTAGCCATCGTTGGCCTGGACCTGGATGGCAACGTGCAAATGGTTTGGAATCCGGCGGCAGAAAACATGCTTGGCTGGAGCGCCCATGAGGTGATGGGACGTCCGTTGCCCAGCGTACCAAATCAGAGTCAAGAAGAATTTAGTCGCTTTCGTGAACGAATACAATGCGGAAAGACACTGGATGGCATAGAAGTGCGCCGGCAGCGGCGTGACGGCAGCCCTATTGATTACAGCATCTATGCCTCGCCATTGCATGATGCCGAGGGCCAGATCACGGGCAACATCGCCGTATTGGTAGACATTACCCGACGGAAAGAGGCAGAGAATGAACTGCGCCGTACTCGTGAGGCGGCCCTGCAATTCTCCGAACGGCTGGCGGCGCTGCAAGACATTACCAACCAGCTTTCCAAAGCCACCTCTACCGACAATTTGTGCCGGGACGCCGTGCTGTTGGGGCGTTCGCACCTCGCTTTTGACCGCATTGGCATCTGGTTCATAGATGAGCATCTGGGCATTATGCGCGGCTCATTTGGCACCGATGAAAATGGCGAACTGCGGGATGAACGGGACGCACAGGTTGAATTCCGGCGCGAGGGATTGGCCTGGCAGGTTTTCTCTCAAATGGAAGCAACGGCTATAGTTGAACCATGTTCGCTATATGACCATCAAGGACAAAAGGTGGGACAAGGAGAGAATGCCGTGGCTGCCCTTTGGGACGGAGGCAAGGTTGTCGGCATCATCAGTATTGACAATTTTTTCAGCCAGCAACCCATCACGAATAATCAGCTCGAACTGCTGCGGCTGTACGCCACCACGTTAGGACATCTCATTACCCGCAAACGAGCAGAGGAAGCACTGCGGGCCAGTGAGTTGCGCTTCAGCACACTTGTAGACCATGCCACCGACGCCTTCTTCTTACACGACGCGGATGGCGCCATTCTGGATGTGAATCGTCAGGCTTGCGAAAGCCTGGGTTACAGCCGCGAGGAGTTGCTGACAATGACTCCTCATGACTTTGATGTGGCGCATGATCCCGTTTTTATTGGCCAGATGCGGGCAAAACTGGATACCGGGGAGGTGATTTCTTTTGACACCTTACACCGCCGGAAGGATGGGAGCGTATTTCCGGTTGAAATCCGCGTGCGCCCACTCTGGCAGGGAAAACGCCGGTTTGGCGTCTCGCTGGCACGCGATATGACCAGGCGCAAACAGGCAGAGACCGCCCTTCGTCAACGTGAAACACAACTGCAACACATTATAGACACAGTGCCGGAGGGGGTTTTATTGCTGGATGACAACGGCCGTATCCAACTGACCAACCCTGTCGCAGAACATTATCTGGCAGCGCTGGCGCCGGATCGAGAAGACGACCATCTGACCCACCTGGGGCAACGGCCGTTAAACGAACTCCTCACATCGCCCCCTAAAGGGCTGTGGCACGAGATTGCCGATGATGCGTTTGTTTTTGAAGCGATTGCCCGCCCGGTTGAGAACAGCACCCAAAACGCCGGTTGGGTGCTGGTTTTGCGTGATGTTACCCAGGAACGGAACATTCAACGGCGGGCACAGCAGCAAGAACGCCTGGCGGCTGTGGGCCAACTGGCTGCCGGCATCGCCCATGATTTTAATAACATCCTGGCCGTCATCGTTCTTTACACCCAACTTATTTCGCGCACGGTGGAAATGCCGGCGCGCTCACAGGAACGCTTACAGATCATCGAGCAGCAAACCAATCGAGCCGCCGACCTGATCCAGCAAATCCTCGATTTCAGTCGCCAATCTGTATTGGAACGACAGGCATTCGACTTATTGCCCTTTACGGAAAAACTGGTTGCCCTGCTAGACCGTACACTGCCGGAAAATATCCAGGTTGAACTGGAACATACCGGCGAAGCCTACTTCATTCAGGCTGATTCTACACGCATACAACAGGTGATCATGAACCTGGCCGTGAACGCCCGTGATGCCATGCCCGAAGGGGGGCAATTGCACATTAGACTGGCACATCGGCACACCACAGAACCCAAACCCATGCCGTTACATGACTTACCCCCTGGCAATTGGGTGCAAATAGAGGTGGCCGATAGTGGCGGCGGCATTCCCCCGGAGGCGCTCCCGCATATTTTTGAGCCTTTCTTTACCACAAAAGAAGTGGGACAGGGCACCGGTTTAGGGCTGGCTCAGGTCTATGGTATTGTGCAGCAACACGAAGGCTACATTGATGTAACTACCCAGGTAGGGCAGGGTACATCTTTCTTTCTCTACTTTCCGGCAATCCACACAGGCGATGATAAAACGGATAAAACCGGCAAAGATGCCTTGCCATTGGGGCAGGGACAGAGGATTTTGCTGGTTGAGGATAACGTGACCACACGGGAAGCGCTGTTGGACAGCCTGACTCTGCTGAATTATGAAGTCATAACGGCGACAAACGGCCGTGAAGCCCTGGCACTCCTGACCACAAAGGCCGCCGACGTTGAACTGGTGCTGAGTGATGCTGTCATGCCGGAAATGGGCGGTGTTGCCTTGTACCATGCCATGTGCGAACAAAACTTGACCATACCTGTTGTCTTGCTCACCGGACATCCACTGAGTAAAGAAATGGAGAATCTACAGAAGTTGGGGCTGGCCGGCTGGCTGCCCAAACCCCCTGACCTGACCAATCTGAGCTATTTACTGGCAAATGTCTTAACCGCTTCGTAGAACGCTTCTGTTACACGAACATTTCATCAACCGAACCATCAAATCCGGCGACAGGATTACCATGACCAGGTCAGGCCGGCGGACGCCATGCGGCCCGTCTTATGGTTGATGGAAAATTACGATTCGGGCTGGTCGGGAACGGGGAATTCGATGCGGATGCGGGAAATGGCACGGCCGTCTACGGCCAACACTTTCAGGTGTACCGTATCGTTGTAAATCACCTCGTCGCCCACTTGCGGCGGCCGACCCAATTTGGTCACGATCAGCCCACCAACAGTCTCCACATCCGGTAGATCCTCTTCATCTCCCCAAAACCCCTCGTCAAAATCATCCACCAGATAATGCCCGGCCACTTCCAACATGCCGGGACCAATTTCCACATACGGCTCTTTTTCCAGGTCAAACTCATCGCGCACTTCGCCTACCACTTCTTCCACCAGGTCTTCCAGCGTCACCACCCCGGCCATACCACCAAACTCATCCAGGACTACAGCCATGTGCAGGCGCTGCCGTTTGAAGGCTGCCAGCAGCGTTTCCACCGGCAAATCTTCGGGCACGGCGGGGGCAGCGCGCAAGATAGAACGTAGATTAAACCGGCCCGGCGCATCCACCGTTTGCCGGATCAAATCCTTCAAATGCAAAATGCCGATAATGTGGTCGCGGTCTTTCACGTAGACGGGGAAGCGGCTGTGGCGACTTTCGGTGACAATTTTGAACAGATTGTCCCGTGTGACATCGTGGGGGATGGCCTGCACTTTGGTACGCGGCGTCATCACCTGCCCCACCGTGCGTTCACTAAACTCAAAAATGTTGAGGATCATCTCCTGTTCATCTTCATTGAGCAGACCACCTTCGGTGCTTTCAGCGACAATCAGCTCAATCTCTTCAGGGGAACTGACGCGGGCGTGCCCTTCGGCCGGAGGGATGCGGAAAAGGTGCAGCAGCCATAACCCTACCTGGTTTAGGGCACGTACCGGGTATTTTAGAACCAGGCCGGAAACCTGCATGGGATGAGACAGCAGCAGCACCATTTTGGGTGCATCGGTCAGGGCCAACGATTTGGGTACCATCTCGCCCAAGACCACATGCAGATAGGTAAGCAGCCCCAGAGCAATGAAGTAGCCGATGGTATGTACCGCTTCGGAAGGTAATCCCCAGGCGACCAGGTAAGGCTCAATGAGGTGGGCGATACGCGGTTCACCGACCATCGCCAGCGCCAGGGAAGCGATGGTGATGCCCAGTTGGGCGGTGGCGATGTACTGGTCTTGCCTGGGGCGGGATTCCAGAATGGAGAGGACAGCGCGGGCACGGCCGTGACCCTCATCCACCATTTGCTCCATCTGCGTTGGCCGCACGCCAATGATGGAAAATTCGGCGGCCACATAAATGCCGTTCAGCAAGACAAACAGCATAATCAGTACAAGCGTCACCAGCAAAAAGCCAAAACCGGTCTCGCTGGCAGCAGCCTGGGTGCGCGCCACCGTGGTCATTACGCTCACGGTCGGCACGGTGAGCAACAAGAAGAAGAGTTTACTCATGATCGGCCGCCTCCCATTCCACAAAGGTCGGCGTTTCCTCTGCCGTTTGCGGCAGGCAGAGCGAAAGCTCGGACACTGCCTGGTCGGCCATCGCTTCCACGCGAATGGTCACACCATCAAAGTGAACCTCATCACCAACCACAGGTTTACGTTCCAATTCACTGAAAATAAGGCCGCTGAGCGTATCGGCGGCATCTTCGGGCAGGTTGAGTTCCCAATACTCATTGACATCAGCAATGAGCAGATCGCCGCGCAGGTAGATGCGCCCTTCTTTGTCACGGGCATAGGGCGCCATTTCGTCATCAAATTCGTCTTGCAGTTCACCAAACACCTCTTCAATCAAATCTTCAAAGGTGATCAACCCGGCGGTACCGCCATATTCGTCAAAAACAATGGCCATGTAGTTGCCACGGGCATTGAGGCGCTGCCACACATCCACCACCGGCAGCGCTTCCGGCACATATACAATGTCGCGCAAGATAGATTTGAGTGTGGCGTCGGCATCCCCTGCCACATACAGCCGGAACAAATCCTTTACATGCACAAAGCCGATGACATCATCAATCGTCTCCTGGTAAATGGGAATGCGTGAATTACCCGCTTCAATTGCCAGCCGCATTAACTCCACTACCGGGGTCTGCAGCGGCGCAGCCACAATTTTGGTACGGTGTACCATCACCTGCCGCGCCGTCAGGTCACGCAGGCGGAAAGCGTTGCGCAGCATCCGCCGTTCTTCGTCGTCCAACAGGCCGCTTTCATGGCTTTCCGTCACCAGCAGTTCAATTTCCTCCGGCGAATGGGCGTGAATCCCCTTTTCTTTGACGTTCCGGCCAAAACTGCGCAGGATGAGGTTGCCGCTGCCGTTAAATAACCAGATGAGCGGTGCAAATAGCAGCCGCGATGCCAGCATTGGCAGCACAATGAACCAGGCCGATGCCAACTTCTCCGGGTATTGAATAGCGACTGATTTGGGGAACAGTTCACCCAATATCACTTGCAGCGTTGTAATAAAGGCCAACACCAACAAGATGGCAAGGGTAGCTGCCGCTGCTTCGACCAACAGAATGGCTGACGTCAGCCCCAGCCGGCCGAAGACCGGTTCTGACCAGACAAACAATTGCGTCAGCGGATCAACCAGGGCGGCGGCGATCACATTCTGGCCGTAAGCGCCCACAACCAGAGAAGAAATGGTGATGCCTATCTGGCAAGTAGCGACGTAGTTGTCCAGTTTGCGGCGGTCTTCCACGATGGGGTGCAGTATTTGGGCCATGCGGTTGCCCTGCCCGGCCATCTGGCTAATGCGGGTGCGGCGTGAGGAAACGGTGGCAAATTCGGCGGCCACGTAGAGGGCATTAAAGAAGATGCAAATGAAAACAACGGCGAGAATGGTTAGCGTGTTAAAAAACATACGTTCCGGCAAACATAGATGAAAAGCAGGGGATGGGGGTTACACGGCCGTGCCCCACCCACACCTCCAAACAAAAATGCCCGCTCGCAGTGGCAGGCCGTTACCTGAAAGGTCTTCTACCCCAATGGCGCTATATACAAATGACTTATAATGGGGAGGTTTATCAGAATCAGCAGGGTCGGTGGTTGATTCCATCAACGACGTATTGCCCCCAACCCGAATTGTGTGTTCATTTCTTTGGTCTTATGGTGACTAGCGATCATAACATATTTGTGTTGTTAGCTTTCGCCAACCACCTGAATTATAGAGGAGGGGTAGGGATTGGTCAACGATTGCCGGTCGTGTTCCTAACGAAACAAACGGATAATCACATTGAGCAGAATGGTGCCCAAAATGCTGATAAGAATCATCGCCCCTAACGGGAAAAAGATTTTGAAATTTTCGCCTTCGTAGGTGAACATACCCGGCATCTGGTTCAGGCCCGGAAACAGCCTGGTCGCTATCAGAATAACAATACCGCTAAAGGTGATCGCCAGGCCAATGATAACGAGAATGCGTCCAAATTCGACCATAGGGTCCTCAACATGAATTAGAGATTGCAGATTGTGAGTACAGCCAATCTCCAATCTCTAATCTCTAACCTCCTCCGAAAAAAGCCCCGGCTGAACCGGTTTATCTACAGCTCCTGCCTTTACCGGAATGCCCAAATGACGATAAGCATGAGGGGTAGCTACCCGGCCACGCGCCGTGCGCTCCAGAAAGCCCAATTGCAGCAGGTATGGCTCTACCACATCCATAATGGTGTCGGCCTCTTCGCTGATGGAGGCGGCGATGGTTTCCAGCCCCACCGGGCCGCCGCCAAACTTCTCGGTGATGGCGCGTAGGACGCGGCGATCCAGGTCATCCAGGCCCAATTCGTCAATTTCCAGCAGGTTGAGGGCGGCTACGGCCGTGTCCCCCGTAATCTCCCCGTCTGCCCGCACCTGCACATAGTCTCGCACCCGCCGCAGCAGGCGCAGCGCCACACGGGGCGTGCCCCGCGACCGCCGGGCGATCTCGGCTGCCCCGATGGAATCAACGGCGACGCCTATGATGCGAGCGCCGCGTGTGACAATGCTTTCCACCGCTTCCAGTTCATAAAAATCCATGCGGTACTGCGCCCCAAAACGGGCACGCAGTGGCGCGGTCAACAGCGCCAACCGTGTCGTCGCCCCAATCACCGTAAAACGGGGCAGCTTTAAGCGCACATTCTTCGCCCCTGGCCCCTTGCCTACCACAATATCCAGCACAAAATCCTCCATTGCCGGGTAGAGAATCTCCTCCACCGCCCGCCCCAGACGATGCACTTCGTCAATAAATAAAATGTCGCCCGCCCGCAAATTGGTCAAAATCGCCGCCAGGTCGCCGGCCCGCTCAATGGCCGGCCCGGCTGTGATGCGGATGTTCACATTCATCTCATTGGCCACCACATGGGCCAGAGTCGTTTTACCGAGGCCGGGCGGGCCATGAAACAGGATGTGGTCGAGCGGTTCTTGCCGTCCTTTGGCCGCTTCAATGAGGATAGACAGGTTAGCTTTTAACTTTTCCTGTCCGGTAAAATCGTGCAAATGCTGCGGCCGTAGCAGGCCGTCTAATCCCTGGTCTTCTGTTTTTTTCTGGGCGGTAATGTGCCGCTCTGGCGATGGTTTGTCGGTCATAAGTCGTCTATTGCCTGTGTGGTCTTTGCATGGGATTATACGTGAGGTATTGCGTCTTGCGTAGCGTGGCCGTTACGCAAGACACCAACCGTCAGATACAATTCGGGAAAAGGATTCGAGAAGAAGAAGGAAAAGAGGAGGCATCAAATGGTATTTGAATCACAACATCCCCTGGTAAAACACAAACTCACGCTGATGCGTGATGTACACACAGAGCCAAAAAAGTTCCGGGAACTGATCCGGGAAGTAGCTATGCTGCTGTGTTATGAAGCAACATCCGACCTGAAGACGCGGGAATTAACCGTAGATACGCCCATGGGCACGGCCGTTGGTCGCGCCCTGAGTGAGCAAATTGGCCTCGTCCCCATTTTGCGCGCCGGGTTGGGTATGGTGGATGGCATTTGGGAGATGATGCCGGGCGCAGAAGTGTGGCACATTGGCCTATACCGAGATGAAAAGACGCTGAAACCCGTGTCTTATTACAACAAGCTGCCCACCAGCCCCACTGTGCAGGTGTGTCTGGTGCTAGACCCCATGCTGGCAACCGGCGGTTCTGCCATTGCCACAGTGGACATTTTGAAGGAGTGGGGGGCACAGCGCATCAAATTTGTGGGATTATTGGCAGCGCCGGAGGGGATTCGGGCGCTGCACACCGCTCATCCCGATGTCCCCATTCACATTGCCCAGATTGACTCACACCTGAATGACATTGGCTTTATTGTGCCCGGTCTGGGCGATGCCGGTGATCGGCAGTTTGGCACAGGTTGATGGGATGAGCAGGTGAGCAGATGAAATACCCATCACCTGCTCACCCCATCACCTGCTCACCTCCTCATCTTTATGGTGTACTTCCTCACATTCGCGGCGGCCTTGGCCACGGCCGTCCTCGTTACCCCCCTGGCTAAACGGCTTTCTTTTCAGCTGGGTCTGGTAGCAGAACCGGGGGGACGGCGGCAGCACCACGGCCGTATCCCCAAGCTCGGTGGCATCCCCGTTTTTGCCGGGTATCTGGCAGGCATTTTGCTCATTTACTGGCTGCTGCCGCCAGCCGATTCTCAAGATGCACTGCGATTACGGGGCGTGGTGTTGGGTACGGCCGTGATGTTCCTGGGCGGACTGCTGGATGACCGCTACGACTTCTCCCCCCGGTGGCAGTTCGTCTTTCAATTCCTGGGCGCGGCCATTGCCATCGGCCATATCATCTTCATTGAACGGTTTACCAATCCATTTGCCACACCGGGCATATGGCTAGAGCCGCCCGTCAGTTGGTTTTTTCAGTATGATGCGCTCACCAACCTGGTCATCATCTGGCGGCCATTGGTCTACATCATCACCGTGTTCTGGGTTGTGGGCATGATCAACGCCGTCAACTTCCTGGATGGACTGGACGGGTTGGCATCCGGCGTGGGGGCCATTGCTGCCCTGCTTTTTGCCTGGCATGGCGCGCGGTTGGATCAAACCACCGTACCCCTTTTCCCCCTGGCTCTGGCAGGCGCTCTCATTGGCTTTCTCATCTTTAATTTTTCGCCAGCCTCGATTTTTCTGGGCACAGCCGGGGTCTGGGTATTGGGTTATAACCTGGCTACCCTTTCCATTCTATCTCCGGCCAAACTGTCTACGGCGCTGCTGGTGCTGGCAATTCCCATCCTGGATGTAGGTTGGCTGATCATCACCCGCATCAGGCGGGGGCAGCCTCCCTTTCAGGGCGACAGGCAGCACCTCCATTTTCGCCTGGCCGACCGGGGCGTGCCCACCCGCTGGGTTGTGTTGGGGTATTACGTGATGGCGCTGCTGTTTGGGTTGGTGGCAGTTCTGGTAGCCAACCGATTGGTGAAAATAGGGGTGTGGTTGGTGTTGGTCACGGCCGTGTCCTCCCTGCTCATCTGGCTTAGCTCACACACAAAGAGCCTGCCTCCCTCCACCGAAAAGTAACCACTATCTCCTTTATTGTTTGTAAGAAACTTAACAGCGACATCGCATGAGTTACTACAACCATAATGCCCACAAACCCATACAATAAGGTACATTACAAATCATGGCGCTTCGCATCTAGCCATAAAAATTTGTTAAGGAACGGAGAAAAAGTAATGAATCAGGGACAACTTTCAAAATCCATTCAGCCAAAAGTGAACAATAATTTGCCAAACCCCGTCATGCTGGCCCGCCAGATTGACGGCATACGTGAAGTAGTCCTACGTATGCGCACCACACCCACAACGGCCGTTGATGCCCTCATCCAACAAAAACTGCAAAGCATTGCTGAACACTAAAGAAAAAGACCAGCTCAGAAAGCTGGTCTTTTTTGTTACCAGGGATACTGTACCGGGGCTTCTGCTAAAAGCTTTTGGTACGCGCCGCGCCACAACGTTGCATCACGGGTCATCGTTTTAATTTTCAGGTCATCAAATTTAGTAACCAAATCCCCCCACAACTCCGGCAATAAATCCCAGGCTTCGTGCCTGATCACATCGTCCATATCCGCTGCCATTTCCAGCGTCCAGCGCCACTCTCGCATAAACCGCTCCGCTTTCAACCAATAATCTTTTTTCTCCCAGGCTACCGCCGCCTGTTCCACCCCTTCATAAATGTCGCGCAATAACAAAACAATCGCGGCTGCCATATCTTTGGCTTCATCATCAAAAGCTGGTTTTTGCATAAGCAAACGCAGCATTTCAGCAATGCTGCGCCGGTTCCGATTTCTAATAGTTGTCTGGTTTTCAATTTGAATTAGTCGGCTCATTATTTCCTCAATCACGCCGATCATAGCACACATGTTCCGTGAGGCAAAGCACTGGTAAAAAGCGGTGATATTTGTTTTAATTAGGCAAAAGTTTCAAGTTTCTAGTGGGTGGTAACAGCATATAAGGAAAACGACCATGCAGATGCAAGATGTGTTAGGCTTAATATTGGGTGGTGGCGTCGGTACACGGCTTTATCCGCTAACAAAAGAACGGGCCAAGCCGGCCGTACCCCTGGCTGGTAAGTATCGTCTCGTTGATATTCCGATGAGCAACTGCCTGCACGCCGGTATAGACAAAATCGCCATACTCACCCAGTACAATTCCGTTTCCTTGCACCGGCATGTTTTCCGAACCTACAATCGGGATGTGTTTACATCAGGATGGGTGCAAATTTTAGCAGCCGAACAAACCCCCTTCAGCGCCGACTGGTATCAAGGCACGGCCGATGCTGTGCGCAAACAATTGATTGAAATTCGGGAAGCTCATACCCAATATACGCTCATTTTAGCCGGCGATCATCTCTATCGCATGGATTATCGCAAATTTGTACAGTCCCATGTGGATAGTGGCGCTGATGTAACGATGGCTGTGCAGCCTGTGGATTGGGAGGCCGCACCAGGATTAGGCATTTTGAAACTGAACAAAGAAAATCGTATCGTCAATTTCATAGAAAAACCGTCACGCGATAAACTGGTCGGTTTAGAAAGTTGGGAAGGCGCAGAAAAACCCTTCATGGCTTCAATGGGCATTTACGTGTTCAACACACAGACGTTAATGGAAATGCTTGAGGGGGATGGCGACGATTTTGGGAAGGACATTATTCCCCGCGCCATGCATGAAAAAAAGTTGATGGGATATGTGTTTGAGGGTTATTGGGAGGATATTGGGACAATTCGCCGCTTTTATGAAGTTAATCTGGCCATGGCCTCACCTGACGCACCTTTTGATTTTTATTCGCCGCGCACACCCATTTACACCCGCGCTCGTTTTCTGCCACCTTCGGAGATCCATGACGCCCGGCTAAAGCATGTGATGCTCACCGATGGCTGCCGAGTCAATGACGCCACTATCACCAATGCGGTACTGGGTATTCGCAGTATTGTTGGGCCACACACGACCATCAAGTCTACGGTCTTAATGGGGTCTGATTATTATGAGTCGAACGAGGCAAAAGAAGATAACCGGCGGATGGGCCGGCCGGATATAGGCATTGGCGCTGGTTCTTATATTGAACAAGCGATTGTGGACAAGAATGCCCGGATTGGGGCACATGTGACCATTCGTGCCCTACCCAACCGGATGGATGAAGAACATGAAAATTGGGTGGCGCGAGATGGTATTGTGATCGTGCCCAAAGGGGCCAGTATTCCTGATGGCACGGTGATTTAGAGACTGGAGATTGGGAGATTGTGAACCTTAATCTCTCAATCTCTTAATCTCCTGGCCTGCTGGAGTCAATTCCTGGGAATTACCTGGAATTCTTGTAGAAGAATTCGGTGACAACCGGGTGGACATAGCTGGGGCGAATTAGCGTTTGCCATTCCCACTGTGTATCGTGGCCGCCACCGGCACGGTTGGCAATAAGCCAGTAGCTAAAGGCAAAAAAGTAGGGTTCCCGATTGCGCATGTAAGTATATTGGTATTCGATGAACTGCCGGTCTACGGCAGGATCAGGGTGATAGGAGCCGCCTTCGGTGCCGATGATGGGTAGGGAGCGCCCCAGGTGGGCCTGTACAATTTTGTCGTATTCGCGGAAGAGGAGGAAGCCGCCGGGGTCGTTATACGGCCGTGTCCCATGATAATTGTGCGCCGATAGCCAGGCATGGTTCAGCAGGTAGGCGTCCCCGTTATATTCCAGCGCGTAAAACGTGCGATCCAGAAATTGCAGATGGTTATATGAGCCACCCGGACTGAGCGCACCAATGCCCGGCAGGCCGCCATTTTCCACCACCACCCGGGCCGCATTGGCCCAGGCGCGGGCATACTGGTCAGGGTTGGCAAAACTTTGCTGGTTTTCAATATCCACATTCGGTTCATTGTAAAGCTGGAAGTAATACACCCCTCTGGCGCGATAATGGCGGACCATGTCCCCCAGGTTGCCGTCATAGGGTAAGATGCCATCGCGGTAGAGACGCATCACCGGCATGATGCCACTGGCTACCAGCCGATCCACCAGATAATCGTTGTCACCGATGTTCGTGCCATCATTCAGAAAAACGACCCATTTGATATGCATGCGCACCATTTCGGCCACAAACTGGTCTACCACACCGCGCTCCTGGCTGACGGTGGGCATCCAGTGCATACCCCAGCCGTTGTCCCCCGGTGGTTTTGGGAAAGCCTGGTAAGGAATGGCTTCGCGGATGCCATAGGTATGAATAGGCTTGATTACAGGGGGGGGTGGCCCTTCCACTACGGGCGTAGAGGTTTCAGTCGGTGTGGGGGTGGGTGGTACGGGCGTATGGCTGGGAATAAATTGTGGTGTATTGGTGGGTGGCAAGGCGCGCAGGGTGCCGACGGGGGTAAGGGTGGCTACGGCCGTGCCCGGCGCCGGTGTAAATGTGGGTGGCAATCCACCCCCGCCTGGTATCATCGCCAGACTGGCGCGGGTCGGTATGATCTCAGTCTGGCAACCCACCAGAAATAGCAGAATGCACCATATAACAGAAAGTCGTTTTTTCACAAGCCTTCCTTACCGGTATAAATCCAGTTCTTTGGGGCGAATCAGGTCTGTGGCTTTGCCATCACCGGCCGATAATTGCAGACCACGCACTAAAATCACCGGCGTTCCCTCAGCTGCCTGCCCCATCAGCAGACCCGCCGCCGCCGCCACTTCATCCGCTACGGCCACATCGGTATGCTGTAAAGCATAACCATACAAATCCAAGTCGCCGCGCCGGTTCCACAAAGCAGGCATCCCGGCCACGCCAATGGCCACACCGACAGTACCCAGGCGAAACGGCCGTCCGTGTGAATCCGTAATCACCACCCCAATCTGCACCCGGAAATAGTCTTGCAACCGGTGACGGATACGCGCCGCCGAAGCATCCGGGTCTTGTGGCAGCAGCAGTACCATTTCATCGTCGCCACTTTGGGCCACGTTTGACCGGTCAATGCCGGCGTTGGCGCTGGTGAAACCGAGCCGATGCCGCACAATCAACACCCCAGGCCGCAGCCGTGAAATTTCCTCACTTTCCCGCAAAATCAACTCCACTACACGCGGGTCTTTGCCCGTTTGCGCCGCCACGGCCTGCGCTTGCGCGCTTGGCGTAACGTTCGCCAGATTCACCAGCCGCCCTTCGGCCTTGGAGACAATTTTTTGGGCAATCGCCAACACATCATCATCTTGCAGTTCGATGTTCGCTTGCTGCAAGGCAGTTAACAACAATTCAGCCAGATTGTCACCTGGCTGAATATGAGGAATGTGGGGGATTGACATAAAATGCAATTCTGGCATACTGTCAGATTCCCGTGATGCGAATACCGGCCCCCGGTACTTTGTAAATGATATTGATGGCAATGAGTACGGCCGTTAACTCCTCCACCGCCCGCGCATTTTGCAGCGCCCCGGCATTGATGCCGCGCAAACCGGCGTCCCGGCAGAGGGCCATCACCACATCCTTATCTGCCTTCTTTTCGCCACAAATCAGCACGTCACAGTCCAATTCATGGCTCAGGTCCGGTAAATGGTGCGCGCCAATGTTCTGGAATGCGGCCACCACCCGCGCTGCCGGAACTTGCTGCTGTGCCTCTTCCGCCGCCGACAGGCCGCTGGGCAGCCGGTAGACCCGCGCCGCCTTCTCGCCTGTGGGCGCGACCACCGTTACCAGCAGTTTATCGGCCAATGCCCCCTTTACGGTTTCCAATGTGGCCTGCTGTGCGGCGTAAGGCACCGACAACACCACCACCTCCGCCTGCTGTGCCGCACTCAGATTATCCGTGCCCGTCACATTGGCCTGGGGCACATGCGCCAGCATATCGGCTGCCGCCTTCGCCCCCTTCTCCGCCAGCCGCGAGCCAATGACAATTTCATGCCCGGCAGCCGCCCAGCGGCAACCCAATCCAAATCCTTCGTCGCCCGTTCCACCTAAAACTGCAATTTTCAATGTTTACTCCTTTATGCACTCAGTTTTTCAAAACGTTGCCACACGGCCGTTGCCAATTCTCTACTTCTTTCCGTAATTTCCGCCTCATCCAGCGTCAACAGTTGGCGATCTTGCATCAACAATTTACCGCCAACTATCGTTGTCGTCACCATGCTACTCTCAAAGCCAAAGATGATGTGCCAGGGTAGATTACCGGCGGTCAGTGGTGTGGTGGCATGGTAATCCACAAAAATCATATCGGCTGCCGCCCCCACCTCTAATTTTCCCATCGGCAAATCGGGCCAAAACACACGGGCCAGGGCGGCGTTGTGATGCACCGCCATCTGCACCACATCCATCCCATTCATGCGGCGGGGGTCGCGGTGGGCAGCTTTGTGCAGCAGGTAGGCCGTTTTCCACTCTGCCCACATGTTGTTGCTAAAGCCATCGTTGCCCAGGCAAACGGGGATGCCCAACCGCATCATGCCTTCCACGTCGGCGGCGCCAACGGCATTGTTCATATTGCTGCGCGGCTGGTGCGTCACCCACGTGCCTGTTTCCCGCAGCAGGTTCATTTCGGCGGCGTCAATGTGGACGCCGTGGGCGACAATGCTTTTTGGCCCCAAAACGCCCGCATCGGCCAGCCGGTGTACCACTCGTTTTCCATATTTGTACAGCGCATCATATTCATCCACCTCATGTTCGGCGACGTGGATGTGAAAGCCGCAGCCCAGTTTATGCGCCGCCGCCACACAGTCGGCTAACGTTTCGTCGCTGAGGGAGAGGGAAGCGTGCAGGCCAAACGTGCCTGCCAGCAGCGGATTGTCGCGCTCTTTGAGGGAGTGCCAGAAACGCACGTTTTCATCAATGCCCGCCAGCGCCCCGTCACGGCCGTTGCGGTCCGTCACCTCATAACACAACGCCGCCCGCACCCCCGCCTGTGTTACCGCTTCGGCAATTTGATCCAGCGAATTGTTGATGGCGTTGGGGCTGGCGTGGTGGTCAATGAGGGTGGTCGTGCCGTGTTTGATGGCGTCCACCAGGCAAACCAGGGCGCTGTACTGCACGTCCAGGTCTAGCAGTGCTCGATCCAACCGCCACCACAGCCGCGCCAGAATATCGGGGAAATCCTGCATGGGTGGGCCGGGAATGCCCATGCCCCGTGCAAATGCGCCGTAGAAATGGGTGTGGGCGCAAATGTTACCGGGCATCACCAACTGCCCTTTGGCGTTTAGTTGTTCAGCCTGGGGATACGTTTCCAGCAGTTCGGGGGTAGGGCCGATGGCGGCGATACGGCCGTCACGCACCAACACCCCCCCGTTTTCCACAATCTCCGCGTCCGGCAGCCATGTCACCAGACGGCCGTTGACAATTAACAATTCAGCCATACCTTGCATCCTTAAAGGGATTGGGAGACTATAAGATTACACAATCTCCTGATCTCCCAGTCTCCTAATCTCTTCCGTTAGTATTGTACCCATTTCCTTGACAGGCAAAACCCTTTGGTTAAACTCTCAAGTAAGAATGCCGGTAACAGTGACATCTATTACCTGAACTTTTAAGAACAAACCCTGACGGGATAGTATGTGAAGGAGCATTAAAATGGCAAATCAATATACAAGTGAAATTACAGACGCAAACTTCGAGAATGAAGTGCTGAAATCAAATAAGCCGGTGCTGATTGATTTCTGGGCTGATTGGTGTGGCCCGTGCCGTATGGTGGCCCCCCATGTAGACGCCATCGCCACAGAGTACAACGGCGTGTTGAAAGTGGGCAAGATGGATGTGGACGATAATCCGGCGGTGCCGGGCCGGTATGGCATTGTGGGCATCCCCACGCTGATGCTGTTTAAGGGTGGCGCTGTTGTCGCCCGCATTACCGGCGCGCAACCAAAAGATCGGATTGTGGCTCAAATTCTGCCCCATCTTGACACACAATTAGCGTAACTGAGGGCTTTTATCAAAACTTGAAAACGCTCGCCTTTCATGAAAGGTGAGCGTTTTTGTTTTGTGCCGTAACGCGATTGGGCAAATCGCTTTACGCCGGAGAGGTGATGATGATGGAAGTAGCGATTATGGTGGAAGGACAAAATGGGTTGAATTGGGGGCGGTGGCAGCGGTTGGCCACGGCCGTTGAAGACCTGGGTTTTGTGGGGCTGTATCGCTCCGACCATTACACCAACATGAATCCACCTGACCTGGATTCATTGGAATTGTGGGTCTCGCTGACCTGGCTCGCCAGCCACACCCGGCGCATCGAATTTGGGCCGCTGGTGACGCCCGTCTCTTTCCGCCAGCCGACGATGACGGCGCGCATGGCGGCGGCAGTGGATGATTTAAGCAACGGCCGTCTCACCCTCGGTTTAGGCGCGGGCTGGCAGGAACGAGAACATCACAACTATGGCTGGCAATTGCTGGATGTGGCCGAACGCTTCCGTCGTTTTGAAGAGGGGCTAGAAATCATCACTCACCTGCTGCAAAAAGAGGAACCGCTGGATTATGCCGGTGACTACTACCAGCTACATGAGGCCGTCTTGCTGCCCCGCCCGCAGCGCGCCGGTGGCCCACCCATCCTCATTGGCGGCAATGGCCCGCAGCGCACACTACCAATGGCGGCCCGTTATGCCAGCGAATGGAACGCCGTTTACATTCCCCCCACTACTTTTGCCGAACGCAACCGGATGTTGGATGAGATGTTGGCAGAACACGGCCGTACTCCCCAATCCATGCGCCGTTCCTTGATGACTGGCTGTTGGTTCGGCAAAGATGACACGGCCGTGCAAGCCAAACTAACCGCCCGCCAAATCACCCTGGCAGGCGCTCACGAACGAGGCATCGTCGCCGGTACGGGCGCGCAAATGGTGGACCAACTGGGGGATTTTGCCGCCGCTGGCGTGCAGCGCATCATGCTGCAATGGCTCGACCTGGATGATTTGGAGGGGCTGGAAGGGTTGGCTACGGCCGTGCTGCCGCAATTGTAAGTATAGTAAGCAGTGAGCGGTAAGCAGTGAGCAGTTTACCGCTTACTGCTTACCGCTTACCGCTTACTGCTCACTTTCTTTTTCCGGCGGCGTGAATTTCGTGGCCAGGCTGCCCAGCTCTTCGCTGAGCCATTGCAGGCTTTTGGCAAAACCAGCCCGCGCTTTTTGCCCGGTTTCGCTGGTTTGCACTTTTTCGGCTGCCTGTGATGCTTCCGTTTTGATCTTCACGGTGGCCTCGCTGGAGCGCACTTCTTGAATTGCCTTGTCAATCTCATCGGCAAAAGAGCGCATCCCCTCGCGTACCTCTTTTTCGAAACGCTGCCGTTCTTCGCTGTTCCAGGCTGTTTGCAATGTTTCTACAAACTGCCGTCCCAAACCGCGTAGTTCGGCCGTTACATCCACCGGTGTACCAGAGGTGTCTGCTTTTGTGACTTCTTCTTCCACCGGCACCTCAATTTTCAGCCGTTCATCAGCTTTCAATTGATCCACATTGGGCATTTCGTCGCTCATAATCCAACTCCTTATGTAAATATAAATGGAACTTTTCCTGGAGATTAGAGATTGGGAGATTGGAGATTGAGTCGTTCCAACCTCTAACCAGCCTATTGTACACCACCCTGTACGAAAGCCCTATGCCTCGGTTGCGACCAAAAAGACCTGCCGATTCCAAGAACCGGCAGGTCTTTTTAGCTACCCCATGCGCTCAATAGCAAAGTTGAGGATGTTGTAGTAGGAGCGATACAACCAGGCCGGCCAACTGCTCTTGGGCAAGATGGGTGGGAAGGTGGAGACGCTGCTGTCTTCATCAAAATGATTGCCAACACCTGTGCCGTCCCAGATGATGTCCGCGCCAGGAATACCCAAATCCTTTGTCGCCGGGTCGGGGTCGTAGCCGTTGTTTTCGTAGGTGTTGCCGTGAATCCAGTTGTTCTCCGGCGTGGGGCCAATATCCAGTTCGGTGGTGTCAAATGCGCCGGAGCGGGTGGAGCTAAAGACGGCAACCCCCACGGTTTTGTTATCCTTGATGGTGTTGCCGTTCACTTCGGCGTTATCGGTTGCCAGCAGCAGGATGGCGGTACCAGAGGGGGCGACGCGGGCAAAACCGCTGGGGGCAAAATTCTCGTGGTTGTTGGCCTCGATTATGTTATTGTGGATGGTGGTGTCGGCCGAGATTTTAGAGGTGAGTTGCGGCAGCAAGACGATGAGAATGCCCAGGGTATTATCGTAAACGTGGTTGTTGTACACCTCGCCGTTGATTGTGTTTTCCAGTTCAATGCCGAGAACATTGCCATAGGCCACACTATCACGCACGATGACGTTTTCGCATTGCCCGGCATAAATACCGGCGTCATCAGTCCCCGTCACTTCCACCCGCTCCACCAGCACATCGGTGCTTTGCACAGGGTAAACGCCGTAGGTGCCCGTAAACTCCACTTTCAGGTCATGGAAGTGAATGTTACGCGAACCTTCCACAATGACGCCGTTGTCGGTGTAATTGCGCATGTGCAAATAACCGATGGTGAAATTATTGCTAGAAGCGATGACGCCCTCGGATAACACGCCTTCGCCATCCAGGATGGGGTATTCACCGTCTGCATTGGGGATGCCGTGCAGGGTGACATCGCTGATATCTATGACCACACGCTCGTGGTAGACGCCATAGGGGATTTGGATGGTGTCGCCAGGCTGGGCACGGTCTACGGCCGTCTGAATCGTCTCCCCTGGCTGCACGGTAATGGTTTGTGGTTCGCGGGGCACGGCCGTTTCCCCACTATGCCCCACATTCGCCATCACCACCAGATCACGGGCCGGGTTGTTTATTCGTTCCACGACGGGCAGACCAGAGGGCACGGCCGTGGGAATCTCCGGCATCTGGCTCTCATCCGTCAAGGCCATCAGGAAGGCCAGCAAATCCGCCTTCTCCTGATCGCTCATCTCAAAGCCTTGCACAAATACGTCAATGTTTTCCTGCCCATGCGCCCGTCCGCCGCCTTCGGCATAGAAGTCCAGCACCTCTTCCAGGGAGGCCATCGAGCCATTGTGCATGTAGGGAGCGGTGAGGGCGATGTTACGCAATGTAGGCACTTTGAACGCGCCAAAGTCGCCATCGTTGGCAATGGCGGCCCGGCCCGGATCGTCGCTTTCCACGCCGACAACACGGAAGGTGTCGGTAGCAAAGGTGGGCGCCGCGTGACATTCAAAACAGCGCGTGGCCCCAGACCGAAATAATGCCAGCCCACGCCGCTGCGAGGGGGTAAGGGCGTTGAAATCACCCTCTGCATATTGGTCAAAGGGGCTGTTGTCCGTAATCAGGCTGCGCTGGAAGGCAGCCAGGGCGCGCTCCACGTTTTCAAAGGTAAGGCCATCGGCAAAAGCAGCAGCAAACAATTGCTGATATTCGGGAATGGCCTGGAGTTCGGCCACCAGTGTGGCGGTATCGCTAACACCCATTTCGTCGGGATGAGTGAGAGGCATTTCGGCCTGTGCTTCCAGTGATTGGAGACGGCCGTCCCAAAACAAATTTTTGGCGTACCCCACATTCCACAAGGTGGGGGCGTTGCGGGTCAGTTCTGTTTCGTGAGCGCCCATGGCGGTGGTACGGCCGTCGCTAAAACCCAGGTCGGGATGATGACAGGATGCGCAGGCAAAATCATCGTTTTCCGAGAGAATCGGGTCAAAGAACAGCAGTCGTCCTAACGCCACCTTCTCCGCCGTTGTCGCATTCTCCACCGGTTCGTTCAGGGCCGGGAATGCCCGCTTCAGGCCGCTGTAAGAAGGCAGCACACTACTGGCCCCGGCCCCATGATTGGCGCGCACATCGTCATCTTGCGCAATCGCTTTGGCCGATGAGGCCACGATCACGACCAGTATCAACACCAACAAAACACCCAGGATGATTGCCAGCCATTTGAATATTTTGGACATAGTGGGTCTCCTCTAAGAAATTATGAATTATGAAGGATGAAGGATGAAGGGTGACGGGTGAATTTTATCCTTTGACCAAATTGCCAGTTACACAGGTCCATTCGCTACTCTAGTGTCAATAAATATGCCACTACCGCATCCAGGTCTTCACCGGTGAGCTGCTTACCAAAGGTGGCAGGCATGAGGTCAGTATAGCCATCCACCAGAAAGTCACCGGGTTGCAGGATAGAAGTGTAAAGGTAGGTACGGCCGTCCTGCCCTGGCTTGCGTGTTTCGGCGCGGGAGGCAATACCAGCTAAGGAAGGGCCGACAATCACCGTATCAGGGATGGTGCTATGGCACGACCCACAATTCTGGCTGAATACCGTTTTGCCACGAGCCGCTTCCGGGCTAAGGGTGGCGGTGGGCGGCGCGGCAGGCGCGGCGCTGGTATTACCACTGCAAGCGACCAATAACGATACGCACAATAACAACAATACAAACATCCAATAACGCATTCTGATGTAGGAACGCATTCTGATGCAGGCTCCTTTGGAGTGGTAATCGGTAATCGGTGAACGGTAAATCTCGCGCCGTTTACCGATTACCGATTACTGATAACCGATTACAAGTAATTACGGCCCATACCTGTCCAGGACAGGCGCGTAAAAGGCTTTACACCCGTTTGGGCAAGAGCAGCCTTCGGGGGGGATTTCTGGCACATCCTCAAAATCATAGGCGCCTTCGATGGCGCGGCAGGCGGGGCAGGCGTCGGGAGGCACCAAAATACGGACTTTGGTAGCCAGACCATTTTTTATATTTTCCAGGGCAGCTTTACTTTCGGCGCGCCGTTTGGTTTCGTAATCTTCCACAGGATTCTCCTTCAAGGGTGTGACGATATAGGGGGGATTTTACGGGGTACGGCCGTAGTCGGCAAGACGATAGCAGCGTAATGCTTGAGCGTAACCCGTGTCCCGTGGCCAAACCCTCACGCATCACGCATCATGTGGCCTGACGCAAGATGGTTCCCCTATACGTCATGTGCTTAATCCATCACCCAATCCTGCACTTCTTCTGGCAGGCAATTAGTCTGATCACAGTAATGTGACTTAATGATCGCTTGTGTCAGCATATTATCGTCACGGTTGATGATGAAACCGGAATTGGTAACGGCCAGAACGAGGATGACAACCAGCCACAGCAGCGTGCTAAACCACATATACGGCCGTACCCGGCTCACAATCTCTCTGGTCGCAAATCGCCAAAAAATGACAGCCGGGACAATAAAAACGGCCAACAGCACAATGGGCGCCAGCACGGGAATCTTGGCGATGAAACCGGCCAACACCGTCAGCGCAAACCAGCCCAGCGCCAGTGTGCGACATTGCGCCATATCCAGGCCAAAACCGGCAAACGTGAGGGGGCCTATCTTGCCCGCCGTGTAATAAGCAAACAGCATCAGTCCCAGGGAAATCCCCAATATCACCAACTGCGCTAAAACACTATCCTGCAAAACCACCTGCTTCAGCACCACCCCATCAGAGCCTTCGTAGGGCAGAAAACCGACCAGAAACAACAATCCACCCACCCAGGCAAAATTAAACAGGGCAAAACTGCCCCAGAACAATCGGGCCTGGGCTGAGGCTTCCTGTCGAAATACCCGCCACTGCACCAGAAAGAAAACAAACAGAGCCACCACCACCTGCGCCAGCCAACCACCATATACCCCAGCCTGCAAAGGCGCGTTGTGCCGGGCCAGTTCGGCAATCATAAGCAAAGCATGTTCACGTCCCCAATCGGCCGGGGCCACGCCGCTGTTTATCGAATAGTCGAGCGCATCCAGCAGCAGTTGGCGTTCATAGTACCCGGTCGCGCCAAAGCCTGGGGTACTGTTTTTCCAGCCGCTCACGGCCGTAGCCACCCCATGCCCTACCTCATGCACCATCATGCTGGTTAACAACACGGTAAACCAGAGAATGACCATGAAAAGCGTATTGAGAACAACAGATTTCCACGACATGGTCTATACCCTCCTTGAAAATCATACCTGTCTGACGGCCGTGAACCTATCTGGTCACAGAAATGGATTTTGGATCGTAACGCCGGCCAGCGTAAAACCATGTTGCATATCTTCTGAGCGCCCGTTGAATTAAAATCTCTTCAGCACTCAAGGTGATTTTTTTCAACATTGGATGATTCTCCATTGGAATAATTTCTAGTGTACACAGGATGCAGTGTCCACACCAGAAAGGGCGGCGTCAATTTCATGTCAAGACGGCAGAGCTGTGTGGCGTTGGGCAGCCAGGAGACGGCCGCTGCCTAACTGTTCCACATACTGCGTCATCTGTTCACAATGGGCTACCAGTTCATCAAATTTGGCTTCGTCCAGCAGCAGCAGTTCCGTGTCCAGGCGGGCGCGGCAACTGGCGTGGTAGGGCGTGTCGGCAAACAGGGCATATTCGCCGAAATGCTCACCCGTCCCTAAAACACCCACCACCTTTTCTTGCCCATTTTCAGTCATAAACACATCTACCACACCACTGACCACAATAAACAGAGAAGAACGCGGTTCACCCTGCCGCACAAAAACAGTACCGGCAGGCACCCGTCGCTTCTGCAAGCGGGCATCCAACGCCGCCAATTCTTGTGGGCTGAGGCTGCTAAACAGGGACATGCGGCGCAGCAGGCTGCGCGCCTGCGCCCCAGAACTCACCTGCTGCGCCAGGGTGGTGTCGGCGCGAAGCAGGGGGTCGAAGTGGTCGCGGTGAATGGTGAGCAACACGGCCGTACTCAATGCCCGATAAGTAAAACTGTGCTGCCCCCGCCCGGCCAGCGCCTCCGTGCCAAAATAACCGCCACTGTACAGCACCGCCACCTGCTCACCGCTGTGATACACACCCACTTCGCCGCTGTCTACCATGAAAAAGGTCTCCGCCTCGCGCCCGGCATGGGCCAGCACGGTGTTTTTACGGACGGTGCGGGTTTGCATCACGGCCGTTACCTCCTGCATCCCGTCCCGATCCAACCCTGCAAAAATATCCGCCTGCCGGATCAACTCCAACCGGTGGTCACGAGCACGGATAAACCCTTGCGCCAGCCCGGCCCCCCATTGGGTGCGTGACAGCACATGCCGGGCCACCGTCTCCGCTTCCAGCCAGGGCAGGCTGTCATACGCTGCCTGCCCCGCCTGGCGCGTGAACGGCGTCCCCGCCAGATCGTCCAGCCGGTCAACGGCCAGCAACAATGCATGACGGGCACGTTCAGCAATCTGCAAAATGCTCAGGTCACGGTCCAACGGCCCGGCGCTCACAATTTCTGCCTGAATGGCCGCCAGCCGCCGCCCGCCAAACACCGCCTCATAGCTGGCAAACAGGGCGGCCATCAAATGATTAAACCCAAAAACCAACCGATCGCGTTCGCTAAATGTGCCCACTTCTGCCACTGCTGTTTCGGCCAATTCGTAGCGGGCAAACTGCGCTAACAGACCCAACAGCAAATAGAGCGTGACGGCAAATAACCACAGCGCCAACAAGGGTGCGGCCAGCGCAGGAAATGGCAGCAGCCAGGGCGTCAGGCCCATTACCACCACCAGCAGCGTCCAGGGTAGAGCAAAACGAGACCGCCAAAAGTTCAGCAACACGGGGGCCATAAAGGCCAGGCCCAAAAAGGTGCAGGAAGTGATGAAGGTAACCGCCAGCCAACGGCCGTTACCCCCCCCTGATTCCCCCACTTGTGTCAGCGCCACAAACGTCAGCAGCCCGGCTAACAGAAAACCGCCCATCAGCAGCCGGTCAGCGCGCACCAGCCAGCGGGGGTTAATGGTAAACCAGGCCACGATGCCGCCGGCCAAAATGGCGGCAGCAGCCAGCATCAGCGCCAGGTCACGCCAGGCGACGGCCGTCAGACCGGCTGCTATGGTAGACAACGACAACGCCAAAGGCACAACCGCCAACGCCCACAACGTCCATTGAAAACGAGAACCGGTTAACTGCCAGGCCACAAAAGCCAGTTCAGCCGCCGATACCAGATAGAGCAGCCAGATGAAAATCGGCTGCCAGACGACCCCGGCAGGCAGGCGGCCCAACAGCAACCAGACGACTGGCATGCCCACAAAAATGGGAACACCGGTCAGCAGCGCCAGCACATCAGGCCGGGCTAATAAATTGCGATGCGCCAGCCAACGCAGCCCTACTTGCACCCGGTTCCACATGAGCAGGCCGAGGAAGTAGGCGGTGGGGATGAGGAGAACGGCCGTCAGCAGCACCAACGTCACCCGCCCCCAAAAGCCATTGGCCCACAACGTCTCTGCAAATGGAGCCAGCCGCAGCCGCCAGAAATTGACCGCCAGCCACAGCGCAAAAACAGAGTAAACAAAGGCCAGCGCCCCAAAAAGTAGAAAGATACGTTCGCGTACAGCCAGATCACGCCACAACTGGCGTGGACTGGTGGATGCTTTCACTTTACTCCACAGCCTTTCACGCCAGAAACGGAAAGCACGGCTGCGCAGACCGGGTATTTCCAGCCAATCCATAAGGATGAAATAGCCATCCAATTCCAACAGCGGGTTGAGATTGATGAGGACACTAAAGTAGGCCATAAACGCAATCTGGTAAAAAAATGTAGCCCAAACAGTATCGCTGGTGGTAGGGGCGAAGTAGGCAACGGCCGTTAACACCCAGCCCAACAGCCCGCCCAGCATCAGCCCCGAATACG
Source organism: Chloroflexota bacterium (assembly GCA_035444285.1). Lineage (GTDB taxonomy): Bacteria > Chloroflexota > Anaerolineae > Promineifilales > Promineifilaceae > CAADGU01. The sequence continues at coordinate 123,575 of DAOMOK010000008.1, read as the reverse complement.
GCCCGGCCCAGGAGACCAGGATGCGCTGATGGCTGGTTGCCAGCCAGGTATCACGGGTATCCACAAAGAAGGCGGGCAGCCCCCAATACAGTAAAAAACCGCCGCGATCTAGCTCACGGCCAATGTGTTTGGTGGTCAGGGCGTGCGCCAGTTCGTGCAAACCGATGACCAACAGATTGGCGGCAATGAGCGACACAGCCGCCACATAGCCACTGCTGGTAAGGGTGTAGACATGACGGCCGTACAGCAGCGCAAACAACACCCCGCCTGACAACACCAGCAGCAGCAAGAGCATTTGAGCAATGGGATGGAATAACGGCCGTGTCCAGCGATACAGTTTTGTAAAAAAGGGGTCTAAGCCACTGCGGGCCATTTCGGTATGCAAAAAGCCGTTAAGCAGCCGCCGCCCCCGGCTTTCCGGGGCGCGGGCTTGCAGTTGCGCCTCAATCTGGTTATACAGATTCACAGGCTGGTCTTGCAGGAAGCCACCCTGCCGCAGTTCGGTGACGACGGTGGTGAAGTGACCGACGGGCAGGCTTTTGTATCGTCTGAGGCTGTAGAAGAGCAGGTCTTTGATGCGGTGACGGCCGTTCATCTGCCACCACAACGCATAATCTTCTTCCGACAGGCGCACATAATTTTTGCGCTCTGGCTGCTTGAGTACGTAGTAGGTTTCTTCGCGGTTGGAGAGACGGGTGACAGTGACGGCCGTGTGGCGCGCCGGTTTATACGCCGTGGGGTCGGTGGCTGTTTCGACTGCTTTCCAGAATGCTTCACTATCCGCCGCCATGCCGGGAGTTTAACATAATCTATTGAGCAGGTGAAGAGGGTTGTGGGAATCCCGGAATTCCAGTTTATGGTTGCCATACGGCCGTCCTATATGTTACATTTCTCACAATTACTTAATTACCCAATTACCCAATTACCTATTCAGCTATGATCCCAGAAAAAATCAACCGCTACGAAATCAAACGAGAATTAGGCCGGGGGGGCATGGCTTCGGTTTATGAAGCCTATGACCCCCAATTCCAGCGCCCGGTGGCTGTAAAGCTGCTGCCGCGCGAATTCTTGCATGACCCCGAATTCCGCGCCCGCTTCACCCGTGAAGCGCGTACTATCGCCGCCCTGGAACACCCGGCCATTGTGCCTGTTTATGACTTTGGCGAAGAAGATGGGCAGCCTTTCCTGGTCATGCGCCTGATGACCGGTGGTTCACTGACCGACCGACTGGCCAACGGCCCCCTTCCCATTGACGAAGCCGCTGAAATCCTGAAACGCATTGGTTCGGCATTGGACCGGGCGCACAGCCAGGGCATCATTCACCGCGATTTGAAACCGGGCAATATCCTGTTTGATCATTATGGCGACGCCTTTCTGGCCGATTTTGGTATTGCCCGCATCGCCGCCGCCGGTTCACAGCTAACCGCCAGCGGCAGTCTGGTAGGTACGCCCACCTACATGAGTCCCGAACAGGTATATGGCAACAAGGAGTTGGACGGCCGTTCCGACATCTATGCTCTGGGTGTCATCCTCTACCAGATGCTCACCGGCGAGATTCCCTTTGACGCCGACACCCCGGCGCGCATGATGATGGCTCATGTGATGAACCCGGTGCCGCACCTGGTAGACAAACGGCCTGACCTGGCCCCTTGTGACCTGGTGATCAGCAAAGCAATGGCTAAAGAGCGCGATGATCGTTTCTCCACCGCCTCTGACATGACCAACGAACTGGCAGCCATCACCCAAAAGATGAAACAGCCAGATTTAACGGCCGTCACACCACCACCAATAACACCGACACCAGAACCAATCCACCCGGAACCGGCAGTAGTCGCCACGGCCGCAGCCGCCGCTACCACGGCCGTACCCGAACCAGCGCCTACCCTGCCACCCCGGCCCGCCGCTAAAGCCAGTTCCTCTTTTGAAGAACCGGCTTTCAGCAAGGAGATAGCCGCGCCCGACAGCCATGGCACAAAGTCACCGGTATGGCTGCTGGCTTTACTGGGTTTCATCGCCATCTTATGCCTGGGCGGCACCGCCTTTGGTGGGTATCTGGCGTTCAATTCATTGACGGCAGAGGAAACAGTCACACCGACGGCCGTAGCCGAACTGGACAATGATAACGGCGGCACATCGGTGTTTACCACATTTGATGAGGCCACCGACACCCCCATTCCACCCGCTACGCCAGTGCCAACGGACACGGCCGTGCCGGAAGCCACCCCACTGCCAACAGATACGGCCGTGCCTGCCGTCAATGATGCCCTGGCTACCCGCCAAAGCCTGGAGGCCACCCGCGCCGCCGCCGGTGGTCAGACCGACAATAACAACTCCGGCAGCGGCGACGCCCTGGCCACCCGGCAAAGCCTGGAAGCCACCCGCGCCGCTGAAATCGGCAGCCAGCCCGTCAACCTCTTTGGCGAACTCAGCAGCCAAAACGCTCTGCTGCGCCCCACCAGCGGCGAACTACCCCATGACCCCGACGACAACACCATCGAAATGTTCTACCCCGGCATCAGCGCCGCCGATTTTGTCCTCAATGTCCACTTCCTCAACCCCTACCCCACCCAGGCCGGTAGTTGGGACTTCGGCGTCACTTTCCGCCAGGAAGAGCCAGACGAAGAGTTGCGGCTGGTTGTCCGTTCTGATGGTCTGTGGAATCTCAATAATCGCAGCCAGGATGGTGATGAATTTGTGCAAGATGGCAATGTGTCCGGCATTTTGGACTTGCGACCCAATGAAGCCAACCAGTTGACCCTTATTGCCATCGGCGACAGTGGTGTCTTTTTCCTCAATGAAGAGTTCATCACCACACTCGATCTATCGGCGCGCCAGGATGAAGGCGAGATAGCCCTGGGCACAGGTTTCTACACCACCAACGAACGGCGAGGCGCCACCACACAGTATGAAGATTTTGCCATCTGGCCAATGGAACCCGCTTATGGCCCGGCTAATGGCGAATTGGAACATGCACTGGATGATCTGATCAAGCTGGATGAATCCGGCGTGCGGCTGCGTAATCTGCTCACCGCCGCCACCTTTGAAAATCCCTTTGCCGCCGCCACAAATGATTTCGATTTTGGCTTCTCTTTCCGCGATGACAATGACGGCACCAAATACTGGTTGGTCATTGCTTCTGAGGGAGAATGGGAACTGGTCGGCCGTTTTGGGGACGCGGATAGCGATACTACCTTGCAAAGCGGTAACATTCGTAATCTGAATCTCGGTGATGGTGAAAGCAATGATCTGGCCTTGATTGTGTGGGGCGAGACCGGCTACTTTTTCGTCAACGGCGAATTCATCGAGCAGCTAGACCTGTTCGACATCACCACCGCCGGCGATGTGGAAGTTTTCACCGCATTCTACTTTGACCACGAAATTGAAGACGAAAGCACAGATTACGAGGAATTCACCGTCTGGCCACTGCCATAGTGGTGTTTCACGGCCGTAACCGTTACCACAACCTGACAGGTCTTTGCAGACCTGTCAGGTTGTGGTATTTCATCCTATCGCCGAAAGCGCCGCTTCAACCATAGCTTCCGGCGTCAGGCCCAGCTTTTCGTAAATGGTTTTGTACGGAGCGGATGCACCGAAGCGATTCAGGCCAATCGCTTTACCCGCATCGCCAATGTACCGTTCCCAACCCAGAGTGACGCCTGCTTCAATGGAAACCCGCGCTTTGAGGTGGGGCGGCAGCACCGTATCGCGGTAAGCGGATGACTGGCCCGCAAACAATTCCCAAGAGGGCATGGACACCACCTGCGCACTCACCCCCTGTTCGGCCAGCAGCTTCTCCGCTTCCAGAGCAATCGCCACTTCCGACCCCGTCGCTATCAGCAACACCTGCGGCGGTCTAGGGGACTGTTTGATGACATACGCCCCGTGGGCCACACTGCCGGTAATTTGCGACTGCACATGATTCAGTGTGGGCACAGCCTGGCGCGTCAGGATGAGGGCAGTGGGGCCGCTTTTGTTTTCCAGGGCGATTTGCCAGGCTTCAGCCACTTCCACGGCGTCACACGGCCGTATCACCGTCAGCCCCGGTATCAAGCGCAAACTCATCAACTGTTCAATCGGTTGGTGGGTGGGGCCATCTTCACCCAGGCCAATGCTGTCATGGCTAAAAACGTAAATAACCGGCAGCCCCATCAACGCCGCCAGCCGGATCGCCGGGCGCATGTAGTCGGAAAAGACGAGGAAGGTGCCGCCATACGGCCGTATCCCCCCATGCAGCGCCATGCCATTCATCATCCCGCCCATAGCATGTTCGCGGATGCCATAATGAATGTATCGCCCCGAAAAGTCATCCCGCGATAGGGGCGTTTCACCCTTGAGCGCCGTGTTATTCGAGCCGGTCAGGTCGGCCGAGCCGCCCAACAGATAGGGCACATGGGGCGCAATCGCATTGAGCACCATGCCAGACGAAGCGCGTGTCGCCAGCGCTTTACCCACTTCAAACGTGGGCATGATCTGGCCCCAATTCGTGGGCAGGTCGCCGTCGAGCGCCTGCCGGAATGCTGCCGCCAATTCCGGGTACACTTCCTGATAACGTCCCCACAGCGTCTCCCAGGCTGCCTGCGCCGCGCCATTACCGGCCAAAAACGCCGGAACCTCATTGGGCACATAAAACAGCGGTTCCAAAGGCCAGCCCAACGCCTGTTTGGTCAGGCGGATTTCTTCTTCGCCCAGCGGTTCGCCGTGTGCTTTGGACGTATCTTGCCGGTTCGGACTGCCATAACCAATATGGGTGCGGCAGGCAATAAGCGAGGGTTGGGCCACCGTCTGCGCCTCTTCAATGGCCGCCATCACTGCCAGCGGGTCGTGCCCATCAACGCGGCTGGTGTGCCAGCCATAGGCCACATAGCGCGCCAGCACATCTTCGCTAAAGGTCAGGTCGGTACGGCCGTCAATCGTAATCCCATTGTCGTCATAGAACACAAGCAATTTGCCCAACCCCAAATGTCCGGCCAGCGAAGATGCCTCGCCAGACACGCCCTCCATCAGGTCGCCATCACTGGCGATTACGTAGGTACAATGGTTCACCAGTTCAAAACCAGGCCGGTTAAACTGCGCCGCCAGCCACTTTTCCGCCAGCGCCATGCCAATGGCATTGGTGATGCCCTGCCCCAACGGGCCGGTGGTTGTCTCTACACCCGGCGTGTGCCCATATTCGGGGTGGCCCGGCGTGGCGCTGCCCCACTGCCGGAACTGCATCAGTTGTGCCATGGGCAGGTCATAACCGCTCAGGTGCAGCAGGCTGTACAGCAGCATGGAGCCATGCCCGGCCGACAGTACAAAACGATCCCGATTAAACCAGTGCGGGTCTTGCGGGTTATGTTGCAAGAATTGTGTCCACAGCACCACGGCCACGTCGGCCATGCCCATGGGCATACCCGGATGGCCGATATTCGCCTTTTGCACTGCGTCCATTGTCAACCCACGAATGGTGTTCGCCGCCAGACGGTGTTTTTCTAAGTTGTATGTTGTCATGTTGTTTCCTCGTTACCCGTAATCCGTGTTCCGTAAACCGTAATCCGACTTCGGATCACGGATTACGGTTTACGAATCACGTTCATTTCGGCGCCATCCGTATGGCCCCATCAAGCCGGATGACTTCGCCGTTGAGCATTTCGTTTTCGATGATGTGCTGCGCCAGCGCCGCGTATTCGTCGGGGCGGCCCAGGCGAGAGGGAAAGGGGACTTGTTCCGCCAATGACTGGCGGGCTTTTTCCGGCAGCCCGGCCATCATCGGCGTCTCAAAGATGCCGGGGGCAATGGTCATCACCCGAATGCCAAAGCGGGCCAGTTCACGGGCAATGGGCAGCGTCAGGGCAACCACACCGCCTTTACTGGCCGCATAGGCCACCTGCCCAATCTGGCCGTCATAGGCGGCCACAGAAGCGGTGTTGATGATGACGCCGCGCTCCCCGGCGGCGTTGGCTTCGTTTTTGCTCATCACGGCGGCAGCCAGGCGTATCACGTTGAACGTACCCACCAGATTGACCTGGATGACTTTGTTGAAGGCGTCAAAATCGTGGGGATTGCCTTCACGGTCGAGCAGTTTGGCGGCGATAGCAATACCGGCACAGTTGATAACACCATGTAGAGCGCCAAAGGTGGTAATGGCCGTGTTCACGGCCGTCTCCACATCTGCCGCACTGCTCACATTCACCCGTACAAAACGGACACGCTGACCCAGTTCGGCCGCCAGTTCCGCGCCCGCCGTCTCGTTCAAATCGGCAATAATCACCTGGCCGCCGGCTGCCGCCAGCCGTCGCACGCAGGCCGCACCCAGGCCAGAACTCCCCCCCGTTACCAAAAATGTGTGGTTCTGAACTTGCATGGTATGTACCCCTTTCAAATTGATAGCGTAACCGTTCAGACCTGACAGGTTTTTACTCGTTCAACTTGAAGGTTTGCAGGCCAAAAACCTGTCAGGTCTCCAGAGAAACTGAACGTTTACTTGATGGCGAATTCTAACACAAAAAAATTCTGGCTCACCCAAACAAGCCATTTGTCCACACGGCGGTGGTGTATTAACATTACGGCGTCGCCAGCCGATGAAAAATGGCCCGGTTGTTTATTACTGGCGACATCAGCGTAAAGACAACCGGCAATGTCAGGCACGAACACGGCCGTTTGCCTGATTGTCATTGGTCATTAGTCCTTTGTCCCCTTGTGCTCGCCAATGACCAATGACAAAGGACAAAGGACAAAGGATTCGTATGTGTGGCCGATTTGCGCTCATTTCCTCTACAGAAGAAGTGGCTGACGCCCTGGGGGTTGACCATGCCACCATTGCCGACATTCCCCCGGCTGTGCCTCGTTACAACATTGCCCCCACCCAACCGGTGCTGGCAGCTTATCTGGATGGCGACGGCCGTCGCCGCCTGACCTTCTATCAATGGGGCCTCATTCCCTCCTGGTCAAAAGATGTGACCATTGGTTCGCGGCTGATCAATGCCCGGTCGGAAACAGTGACGGAAAAGCCCTCCTTCCGCAATGCCTTCAAACGCCGCCGCTGCCTGATTCCGGCCGATGGTTTTTATGAATGGCAAAAACTCAATGGTGGTAAACAGCCGATATATATTCATGGCACAGACGGCCGTCCGCTGGCTCTGGCGGGGCTGTGGGAGGTATGGCAAGAGCCGGAGGGGACGCGGCTGCAAACCTGCACCATCCTCACCACCACGCCCAATGAATTGATGGCCTCCATTCACGACCGGATGCCGGTTATTCTGGAACCGGAGGATTTCAGCATGTGGCTGGAACCGGGCGCACACCCAGATGAGGCGCTGCACCTGCTACGGCCGTATCCCGCCGCCAAAATGAAAGCCTATCCGGTAAGTACGGCCGTGAACAATCCACGTAATGACACGGCCGCGTGTATTCAACCCTTAACCTGAAATGGGTAGCAAGTGGCAGGTGGCAAGTTGCATGTCAAACTTACCACTGGCCACCTGCCACCTGCTACATGCCACATGCCACCTCTATCCCCCGCTCTCTTCCTAGACCGTGATGGCGTAATCATCGAAAACAAGCCCGATTATGTTCGGCGGTGGGGGGATGTGCATTTTTTCCCGCAGGCGTTGGCGGCGCTGGCGCAGATAAAACATACGCCATATAAGGTGATTGTGGTGACGAACCAGTCGGCGGTGGGGCGAGGATTGATGACGTTGGAAACGGCCGTGTCCCTAAACGAGCGAATAATGGCGGTGGTGCGGCAACATGACGGCCGTGTAGATGCCAGTTATATCTGCCCCGACGCTCCTGGTCAGGAAACGGGCTGCCGCAAACCGTTACCCGGTATGCTGCGCCAGGCCGCTCAGGAACATCGTCTGGATTTAAGCCAATCCATTATGATTGGCGACGCGCTAACCGATGTACAGGCTGGCCGAGCCGCCGGGGTGCGCATCTCTGCGCTAGTATGCACCGGACGCGGCCAAGTGCAGGCCAACAAGCCGGAAGCCCTGGCCCTGGCCCCCCTCCCTATCTATGCCGATCTGCACACGGCCGTTACTGAGTTAATCATGAAGAATGGCATGCGCTGACATCTAACACTTTATCATTTGCCATCTTCCCCCGGAATGCCATCATTTGCCCGCCCATTTTGTAAACAGCTTTTGCCCTGATTGCGTATAACGGGTACACTTTTATGGATGTGGGTAATGCCTCATTGCCCATTTTTATGGAAGAAGAGAGACATGCCCCCTTCTCAATCAATCAGCAAATTAACCTTATTATTGGCTGTTCTGTTACTGGTCGTAGGCGCGTGTGGATCGGAAGGAGTAGATAATGGGGACACGGCCGTGTCCGCCACCGACGCCACCGCCAACGCCCTGTCTACGCGCATCATGGCTGGCGCTGTCAGCGACACCAGCAACGCCAGCAGCGCCGATTTCCAACAACAATTCGAAGTTGCCAACGCCTTGTGGAAGTCCCACAACATTGATAATTACACCGTCACCATACGCTACAGCCAACCTGGCTGGAACGTGCAAATTATTGACATCACCGTCAAAGACGGCCTTGTGATTGACCACACACAAGATTGTTATCCACCACGAAACTGCATTTTGCAAAAGATAGACCCTGCCGAATTTACCATAGACAAGCTCCTGATTGTGGCCGAATACGTCGGTAATCTAAACATACCCGACCATCCCGCGCAAATCACCTTTAGCCAGACCTATGGCTATCCCAGTTCCATCGGTTATGAAGATGGCTTCTGGGGCCTGACACAGTTTCAACCCACCAATCCCTAAACCTGACAGGTCTTCTGAGACCTGTCAGGTTCCCACACTTATGGCCCGCCTGATTATCCGCAAACTCATCATCATGTTCATCATCCTGGGGCTGCTCAACTATGTGGCCTACCATTACGCTCTGATGCACCCGCGCCTCTTCTTCTCCCCCGTCGGTCGCCCCGTCGAAGTAGAAATCAAAAGCCATTATCCCGAATATCTGCAAAATTTATTGACGGGTGATCTGGGTATGGTGGGCACAACGGCCGTCAATACCATCATCCGTGATCCCATCAAAAACAGCCTGATTCTGTTAGCCATCGCCATGCTCACCACCATCATCCTGGGGTTGTTGTTTGGCTTCCTCTCCATCTCCCGCCGCACCCGGCGTATGCATCCGGTGGCGCTCACCTTTCTGGCGGCCGGGTCCTCCATGCCCGGTTTTGTCTTCGGCGCGGTCATTCTTTCCTTCATTGTTTACCGGCTGCTGTATTCCAGCAGCAAGACGCCACTGCTGCCCATCAGCGGCTATGGTCTGGACGAACACCTCATCTTGCCCGTGCTGGTGCTGGCTATCCAACCCACTTTCCATCTGGCTAAAGTGACTGCCGGGCTGCTGGAAAACGAACTGCAAAAGGATTACATCCAGGTGGCGCGCAGCAAAGGGTTAAGCTGGCCGCAGCTCATCTGGGCACACGCCCTGCCCAACATGCTCTCACCCGTACTCATCACCATTGGCGAAGCCATGCGCCTGATGGTAGGCGCATTGGTGATTGTGGAGGCAATCTTTCTCTGGCCGGGTATCGGCCGTGTCTTTTTGCTGACGATTGGGCTGCGGCTGGATGCACGGGGGCCGGGCGCTTTTTTTGGCGTGCCCGAACTGATCGCCATCATCGCCGTTGTTCTGGGTAGCTGGCTGCTCCTGACAGACCTGTTTACCAGCGTATTGGCTTACCGGCTGGACCCGCGCCTGAGTCACGCTGCCGAAGAGTCAGAGGTGACGTTGGCATGATGGCCTTTCAGACCCTAAGGGTTTCAGAAACCCTTAGGGTCTTGCCCCTTGTATGAAAAAAGTTTCCACTCGCAATTACCCCCTCTGGATTGGCGCCGCGCTCACCGGCTTTTTTGTGTTGATCGCCATTGTCGGTTCACGCCTGGCGCCACAAGACCCTCTGGAAGTATTTGATGAATTGATCCGTGTGGGCGACACTGTCTATGCGCCATCCCGGCTGCCGGTGCCGCCGGGCACGTTGGAACAGTTTGTGCTGGGCACGGATAACGCCGGGCGTGATTTATACAGCCGCCTGTTGTGGGCTATTCGCCCTACCCTGCTGCTTTGTTTCATCATCGCTTCGCTGCGGATTGGGCTGGGTACGGCGTTGGGGCTGAGCGCCGGCTGGTTTGGCGGCGCGGTGACGCGGGTGATAGACCTGTTGACGGACGTGAGCCTGGCGGTGCCGATTTTGCTGTTTGCCCTGGCGCTGATTTCGTTTATCGGCAACCGGGAACTGCCCACGTTTATCCTGGCATTGGTAGCCACTGGCTGGGCGAACACGGCCGTATTTGTCAAAAACAGTACGCTGCTCATCAAACAATCGCCATACATCGAAGGGGCGCGGGCGGTGGGGGTACGGCCGTTTGGCATCTTGCGCGGTTACGTATTACCGCAACTGTGGCCGGCTTTACCCGCCCTCATCGCCTTTGAACTGGCCTCCACGCTGCTGGTGATTGCTGAACTTGGCTTCCTGGGCATGTTCATCGGCGACGCCTTTATCCGCATGGCCGAAGACCCCTCCAGCGGCGGCGTCATTCCCGTTGGTCTCACCTCCGGTTTCCCGGAACTGGGGCAAATGCTCTCCGACTTTTGGAGCAAAATGCTGCTGACGCCCTGGGAAGTGGCCTTTATCGGTATCATCATCTTCCTGAACATCTTCGCCTTCAATATGCTCGGCGAAGGTCTGCGGCGGCAAATGGACGTCACCCGCCCGCGCCGTCGCTGGCGGCGCAAATATAGTGTGTAATGTCAGGTGCGACGCACTTTGAAAGTGCGTCGCACCTCTCTGCTCTTCATGTCTACATTACTTCAGGTTGAAAACCTCACCACCCGCTTTTATACCCAGGATGGCGTCGTCCATGCGGTGAACGGCATTTCCTACACGCTGGCGAAGGGCGAATCATTGGCGCTGGTTGGTGAAAGCGGCTGCGGCAAGTCGGTCAGCGCCCTGTCGTTGATCGGGTTGGTGCCTTCGCCGCCGGGGAAAGTGGAACACGGCCGTGTCCTCTTCGACGAGCAGGATTTATTGCAGTTACCCGAACGGCAACTACGCCGCATTCGTGGCCGCGACATTGCCATGATCTTTCAAGACCCCATGACCTCGCTCAATCCGGTGCTGACGGTGGGGCGGCAGGTGATGGAAAGTCTGCGCCTACACCTCTCTCTCAGCCGGACCGAGGCGCGGCAGCGGGCCACAGAACTACTGGAAATGGTAGGCATTCCCGATGCCGAGCGGCGGCTGGACGATTACCCGCACCAGTTTTCCGGCGGGCAGCGGCAGCGCATCAACATCGCCATGGCCCTGGCCTGCCGCCCGGCGCTGCTGATTGCCGACGAGCCGACAACGGCGCTGGATGTGACCATTCAGGCGCAAATTGTGTCCCTGATTAAAGAGCTAAAAGCAGAACTGGGCATGTCGGTCATCTGGATTACGCATGATATGGGTGTGGTTGCCAGTCTGGTAAACCGGGTGGCGGTGATGTATGCGGGTACGATTGTAGAGATGGCGCCGGTGCTGGATTTGTATGAGCAAACCAGCCATCCCTACACCTTAGGCTTGTTGGAATCGCTGCCCAAGGTGAACCAGCAGGAACGGCAGCGGCTGCAAGCGATTGAAGGCGCGCCGCCGGATTTGCTGACAGAGGTGAAGGGCTGCCCTTTTGCCGACCGCTGTGCGTTTGTGGAAGCACATTGCCAGACGGAACGGCCGTCGCTGGAATTGATTGACCGCGACCACCATGTTGCCTGTTGGCGCTGGCCTGAAGTCCGCCAGCCGCCCAGACCACCCAGACCCTAAGGGTTTCAGAAAACCCATAGGGTCTACTCAGGAGAACACCCATGACGGAACCGTTGCTGCAAGTACGCGGCTTGAAAAAGTATTTCCCCATCCGGCGCGGCTGGCGGCGGCAAACGGTGGGGCTGGTGCAGGCCGTTGATGGCGTGGATTTTGACATTTTGCCGGGGGAGACGCTAGGGTTGGTGGGCGAAAGTGGCTGCGGCAAATCTACCACCGGGCGGCTGCTGCTGCGGTTGATACGGCCGTCCGCCGGCGAAATATGGCTGGACGGCCGTAATCTGGCCTCCCTCTCTGATTCCGAATTGCAGCCATTCCGGCAGCAAATGCAGATCATTTTTCAAGACCCCTATGCTTCGCTGAACCCGCGTATGACGGTGGGTGAGATTATCGAGGAGCCGCTGCGGGTGCATGGGTTGGGGAATCAGGCGGCGCGGCAGAAGCGGGTAAAGGAACTGCTAAATTTAGTGGGGCTGAATGTGGCCGTGGCCAATCGTTATCCCCACGAATTTTCCGGCGGGCAACGGCAGCGCGTGGGCATTGCCCGCGCATTAGCGCCCAACCCCCGCTTCATCGTGGCCGACGAGCCGATTTCGGCGCTGGATGTTTCCATTCAGGCGCAGGTGGTCAATTTGCTGGATGATTTGAAACAGGAATTGGGGCTGACCTACTTGTTTATTGCCCATGATCTGGCGATGGTGCGCTATTTGAGTGACCGGGTGGCGGTGATGTATCTGGGGCAGATTGTGGAGTTGGCCGAACGGGATACGTTGTTTGCACGGCCGTTGCACCCCTATACCCAGGCGCTGCTTTCCGCCATTCCCCTGCCCGACCCGCGCGCCGAAGCAAAGCGTCAGCCAATCATTTTGCAGGGCGAAACACCCAACCCGGCGCATCCGCCGACGGGCTGCCGTTTTCATCCCCGCTGCCCCATTGCCACCGATATTTGCCGGGTGGAAGTGCCCGTGCTCAGGGATTTGGGCACGGCCGTAGCCCCCCACCCCGTCGCCTGCCACCATGCCGTCGTTGATTAAGTTTTAGATTTGGAGAAGCACAGATGTCGCCTGAAATTATTGGAGAAGAGTACGTGCGCCTGGCGCTGGCTATTGACCAGCATAATCCTGGTTACATTGAAGCCTACTTTGGGCCGGCCGCGTGGCAGGAACAGGCGCAAACGGAGGGGGCGCGCCCACTGCCTGAACTGGCACAGCAGGCGGCTCTGTTGGCTGACGCCATTGCAAACGCCGACGGGCTGGATGAGCAGCGGCGGGAATTTCTGACGCGCCAGGTGAAGGCCATGCAAACCAGCCTGCGCCTGTTGCAAGGGGAAAGCATGGCTTTGGCGGATGAGGTCGAATCACTTTATGATATACGGCCGTCCTGGGTGGAGGAGTCGCTTTTTGCAGAGACGTACAGGTTGCTGGATGATTTGCTGCCGCCAGGTGATTCGTTGCGGGAGCGGATGGCGCAGCGCAAACAGGGGCTTGAGCTTTCAGCGACGCAGTTGCAACAATTGATCCCATCTATCCTTCGGCAACTGCGCCAACTGAGCCGCGACCGTTTTCCGCTGCCGGAAGAGGAGGCGGTGGAGTTTGTGTTTGTGCAAGACCAGCCCTGGATGGCTTATAACTGGTATCAGGGGCAGAGCCGGTCGCAGATTGAGATCAATACGGATACGAATCTCTATATTACGGACCTGGTGAATCTGGTGGCGCATGAGGCATATCCGGGGCATCACACGGAGTTTTCGATCAAGGATTTTCGGCTTGGGCAGCAGGCGGGGCGGGTGGAGCATTGTCTGGCGCTGGTGAATGCACCGTCGTGTGTGGTTTCCGAAGGCATTGCCACTTGTGCGCTGGCAAGTGTGCTGTCGGATGAGGAATGGGTGGCCTGGCACACGGCGGAAATCTTCCCGATGGCGGGGTTGGCGCATCTAGATGCGCGACGCGAGCGGATGATTGAACAGGCGTTGGAACAGTTAAATGGGGCGTATGGCAATGCGGCGTTTTTGCTGCATGAGCAGGGTGAGGGGGAGGCGCGTGTGCGCAACTATTTTCAACAGTATGGCTTGCTGACGGAGGAGGAGGTTGAGCATATGATCCGGTTTATGAGCAACCCGTTAGATCGTTCATATATTTTTACTTATTACTGGGGCCAGAAGTTGGTGGAGGGGCTTTTGGCGGCGAAGGGGGAACGGCCGTATTGGTATGCCCGGCTGCTGACGGAGGCGGTAACGCCAACGTTGATCCGGCAGTGGACGCAGGAGTGAACCCCACCATTATCCTCATTGGCCCGTTGGGGGCGGGCAAGAGTACGGTGGGGCGGTTGTTAGCCACAAGATTGGGGCTGCCTTATTGTGCGGTTGATGTGGTGCGGGAAGCGTATTATCGCCGGGTTGGGTATGATGAAACGGCCGCCGCCCGGATCACCGCGTCCGGGCAGGGGATTTGGGGTGTGCTGCGTTACAGCCAGCCGTTTGAAGCGCAAATGGTGGAAATGGTTTTGGCCGAGCATGACGGGGTCATTGATTTTGGGGCCAGCAATTCGGTTTATGATGATGAAGCATTGTTGGCGCGGGTGGAACGGGTGTTGGCCCCTTATCCGCAGGTGATATTGTTACGGCCGTCGCCAGACACAGCCGAGTCGGCGGCGATATTGAAGGAACGGTTGATACGAATGTTGACGGCAGCGGGGCGGGAGTTCAGTGAGGAATTGTTTGTGTTGAATGACTACTTTTTACAGCATCCGGCGAATGGCCGATTGGCAAAACGGGTCATTTACACCAAAGATAAAACGCCGGAGCAGATTTGTGATGAGATTGTAACCGTTCAGACCTGACAGATTTTTTACTCGTTCAACTTGAAGCTTTGCCGGCCAAAAACCTGTCAGGTCTCCAGAAAGACTGAACGCTTACGCAGTAAAGATAATGAATCATCTATCCCCATCTCCCTGATTTGAAATTATAGATGAGTAACAAAAGTAATATATCCTCCCCCAGACAGCCTGTGCTAGAATAACCGCCAGCAATCATACAAACCCATTCTTCGACATGAGAACCATCACACCACAATACCTTTTTGCGTAACGGAACTGACTCTATGACCACATCCGAACAATTTTTCCCCCAAGCCGTCCCCCTCTGGCAAAACTGGCACACACAGGCCCACGAACGGCTTAATCTGGCCTTTCAGCAATCCCCTCATCTACACTTTGACAATAACAGCCGCCTCGTCTTTTTTAGCGACATGCACCGGGGCATCAAAGACCGGTATGACTTTTTTGCACCCAACGAGAACCTCTTCCTGCACGCCCTGAGCCATTATTATCAGCAGGGGTACACCTACATTGAATTGGGGGATGGGGACGAGTTATGGTACAACAATTTTGCCCATGTGCGCCGCGCCTACGGCCGTCTCTTTGACCTGATGCACCAATTCCGCACCCACAACCGCCTGCACCTCATCATCGGCAACCACGATTCCGAGCGCGGCATGTTTGACCCCATGGAAAAAGAAGGGATGCCGCTGCATCAAGGGCTGGTGCTGCACCATGTACCCAGCGACCGCAACCTCTTTGCCGTGCATGGGCACCAGGCTCACCCCAAAGGCGACCGACATTGGTGGTTTCAGCGCCCACACAGCCGCTACATTGTCAAATATACCCTGCCCTTTTCCGCCAGCCGCTACCATTTTTCCGAACCGGAAGATGGATTACAAAACCGGCAGCATCTGGCCAACATGCCGCGCCGCATGAGCAACCGGATTTTGCGTATTGCCCATCGGCTTGAGGGGGCCATATTGTCCTGGGCGCAAGAGAAACGGCAGGCAATCATCTGCGGGCACACCCATCTGTGCGCCTTCCCCGACCCCCAAGCCGACCCACCCTTCTTCAACATCGGCCATTGCAGCACGCCCGGTTATATCACCGGCCTGGAAATTGCCGGGGGAGAAATTTCGCTGGTGAAATGGAAACCGGACAATACGGGGGAGAATCAACGGACTATACTGCGGCAGATGGCGGTCACGGCCGTGTGGCCCTGAGCCGTAACCCGTAACCCGTGAACCGTGAACCGTTATCGGATAACGGGTTACGGCTCACGGGTTACGGCTCACAAAGATCATCCCCAACCAACTCCCCTTCCAACGAACTCCACAACTGATTATACGCCTGGAAACGGGCGGCAGCGGCGCGGCGGGCCGGTTCGGTATGCATACTGGCGACCGTTTTAGACTGCCAGGCCGCATTGTTGCCCATAGTAATCAAATCGGCCGTCGTCGTTGGTTTACCTTTCGCCAGCACATTACCGGTGAAATGGAACACGGCCGTTAGCCCAATCTTCGCCAGCTTATCCGCATCCCACAACACCTGCGCTTCCAGGTTGGTTAGGGGTTTGTCCAGCCACAAACCCATATGCGCCTCAATCGCCTGGGCCACTGCTTCAACCTTCTCCGGCGGAAAGTCCGTCTTCGGCAAAAACTTACGGGCAAATTTAGCCCCTTCCAGGGGATGTTTTTCTTTGGCCTCTTTGCGCACATCGTGCAGCCAGGCCGCCGCTTCCACCACATCCCCATCCGCGCCGGTTAGTTCAGCCAATTTGTTCGCCAGGGTGACAACGGCCGTAACATGCTCCCACCGGTAGTTAAAAGCCGGTTTCCGCTTGCCAAAACGCGCCAACGCCTCTGCCTCCGTCGCATGGCGCATGACTTCTTCTACTGCTTCCCGCCAGGGTTTTTTCGTCTTGTTGTTGTTTGCTGGCAATGTCTTTCCTCGTCGTCATCCGTAATCGGTAATCCGTAGACCGTAATCGGCTCACGGATTACGGTCTACGGATTACCAATCACCACGGCAGCGGCGTCAGCGGCGTAATGCCAAAATACGTCTCCATAATCTGGCGCACAATCGGCGCCGCCACCTCTGACCCCTGCCCCGCATTTTCTAAAATCACCACCACTGCAATCTCCGGCTCCGTCGTCACCGTGCCATCAGGCCGCGTATATGGCCCGGCAGGCGCATACCCGGCAAACCAGGCGTGCGAATTACGCGGTGGGTCTTCGGCCGTGCCCGTCTTCCCGGCGGCGGGCACACTCAACCCCGTAAAAATGAACTCGGCCGTGCCCCGTCCACTGTGCGTCACGTCAAACAATCCCTGCTGCAACGAAGCCAGGTCTTCCGGCGAAATGGGAATCTCCCCATTCACCTGCACCGGGAACGATTCTTCGGGCGCGCCGCCGCCGGCACCAATACCACCAATGAGCGTTGGCCGGTACAACACGCCGCCATTGGCAATGGCCGAAAAAATCATGGCAACTTGCAGCGGCGTCACCTGCACATATCCCTGCCCAATGCCCATATTCACGGCGTCGCCGGGCAGCCACACTTCGCCCAGTGTTTGCTCTTTCCAGGCCGGGGAGGGAATGGTGCCCGGTGATTCGGCAATGCCGGCAATGCCCGTTAGCTGCCCCAGCCCCATCTGCTGCGCTACTGCCGGGAAATGGTTCGGGTCTACATTGTTCATTTCCATGGCCGCATCATAAAAGCAAGAATTACACGATACGGTAATGGCCGTCTGGTAAGAAACCGTGCCATGACCACCCGGCAGCCAGTCTACTTTGATAAAGTTTGGCCCCATCCGGCTCCAGGTCCCCGTGCTGGCATAGACAGAACGAGGCGTATACAGGCCGCTGTTCATGGCCGCCGTAAAAGTGACCACCTTGAAGAGAGAACCAGCAGGGTATTGGCCCTGGGCAGCGCGGTTGAGCAACGGCCGTTTGGGGTCGGCAAACACCTGGGCCAGCGCGGTAGCCGCATCCGGGCGCGCCGGGTCATAAATCGTCGGGTCAAAGTCCGGGTAAGAAGCCATGGCCAGGATTTTGCCCGTGTTCACGTCCATGACGATAGCCGCGCCGGCGGTATCCAGCGGGTAGGTTTGCACGGCGTTGGCCAGGATTTCTTCAACGGCCGTTTGCAATTCCACATTGAGCGTCATGTATAGGCTGCGCGCCTGTTTGGGCGCTTTTTCGCCTACCGTGCCCACATATTGACCGTTGGCGTCAATCACTGTCAGCGTGCCACCCCGTTCGCCGTTCAGGTAATCCTCTCCCCACAGTTCCAAACCGCTCAACCCCACAATCTCATCGCCGCGATACCCCTGCGCTTTATACGTTTCCACCACCTCAACGGGAATGGGGCCGGTGTGCCCCACCAGATGGGGGGCCACGCCATCTTCGGCATAAAGCCGGGCCAGGCGCGGCTGCGGTTCGGCCAATCCCTGCCCAATGAAGGGCTGCAAGGCGGCCACATACTGCTGCATCACCTCTTCGGGCACATCTCCCACCGGCACATACCAGTTCGGCAGGGCGCGGGCATATAGTTCCTTGATCGCTTCCGGCGTTTTGCCAAGTACCTGACTGAGCAGCGCCAAAAGCGCCGGTTCATCTTGAATCTCGCCGGGAATCACACCGAGGCGAATGGCGGTACCCTGATAGGCCAGGGCACGGCCATTGGCGTCATAAATGTTGGCGCGCGCCGGCACGCGGTCGGCCAGCACCAGCCGGTTACCACCGGCCAACTCCGGCAAGATCAATCCTTCGTCCCAGATAATTCCCCAACGGCCGTTTTGAAACGCCATTGGCACTGTCAACTCACGCACAATATCCCCCACCACATGCGTCTGCCACGTCACCCGCACCGCCATCTCCGCCTGGTTGCCCTCCTGCGTCGCCGAAAGCATCTGGGCACGGATAGCCTTTGCGGTCGCCGTGTTCATCGCTTCCTGGTAACGGGCCACAAACGAGGCGCTGTCCACCAGCGCCTGAGTCTGTGGCGTGAGCAAACTGTACATGCCCAGCAAATCCCCTTGTTCCCACGCCTTAAAAAAAGCCAGGGCAATGCCGGCAGCGTCTTCGGTGGTCGGGATTTCGGTGGGAATGGGTGTATTCGTGGGCGGCGGCGGCAGCGTCACATCCCTTGCGCGGCTGTCTTGAATGGGCGGCATACCCAACCCCTGACCACAGGCTGCCAACCATAAAATCAGCAAAAATAGCGCCGCACGATGTCTCTTCATATCAAGAGACCTGACAGGTTTTTGAAACCTGTCAGGTCTTAAATTTTGTAGGATTTCATCGAAAATGAGAACGAGGTCCCTTTACGGGGTGCGCTATTTCACCAACATTGAGAATCATATTTCACCTTTCCTGAGAATATCCTACGCTATTTCATCTAATTTGAGACTGCCCTGCACTCGTCCGCAGGTATTATTTCACGTTTATTGAGAATACCCTACTGGGGTTAATTCTCTCTAATTTTTTCGTTTGACAACCTGCCTCACACCTTCCATAATACCTCAACAGGAGACAACTACATAAACACGGAGCGATGCCGGGAAGGTGGTGGTACACCTCCCGACATCTAGCCCGAAACCTGGGTGTACAGGTTCCGAGGTATGCAAAGTGTATCAAAACCTGATTCTATCGGGTAGAAATATACAGCATAGCAACTGGCGCCGTTTCTCGTTTCGGGAAGCGGCGCTTTTTATTGTGGTTGTCTCCCTTCTTTCCATCCTGGATGAATCGGAGTTCCCCATGGAAGTAGGTCAACGTTTAATCAGGCAGTTCATCCCCCGCCCGCCAACGGCCGAAGACCTGGCCATCTTCACATTGTGCCTGGAATCCCTACCACAATTTGAACCGGTGCAGCTACATCTGGTCAACGGGCCAGAAGTACACTCGCTCGTCTACCCTTCTCAAGAGTTCAAAACACACCAGTGGCTTTGCATTGATAATGCGGTTCGCTGGCAATCAGAGAGTGAGGCGATTGAATGGGCCTATGAAATTCTGGATGGACAAACCATCGAAGCGTTATCGTTTTTTAAAATACCGGCCATTTCTGAAGGCGAAAGGCATATCACGCTCTGTGCCTGGAAAAGCGAGCATATGTACACCACCGCCGGTCAAGACCAGAGAATTACGATTTTCGACAACCCTCTATCAGCCAAGAGCAAGTCACAGGGGAAACAGCTATCATACCAGGAAATAGAATTCATGCGGTACTCGTTCCAGGCTTCAGCCGAACAATCGGCACATCTCCGTTTATGGTCGGGCGGTCTGCTGAAAATTGCGGAAAGGGAAGACCCAGCGGTTCTACGCGACTACGCCAGGGCCTTTAGCGGCAGCCTCCCTCTGGTAACTTTCAGCACCAGCAATTCACAAGTCCTATCCCGCATGGCCGGTCAGCTTCTAGGGCGGGAGCCGATGGTCAACATTTCGGACGCACAGGTTTTGAATTCCCTGGTCCCCTGGGGGAGCCGGTCACTCATTTTCCACCACGAGATTCAGGTAGATAGGCTCAATCTCTTGTTCAACTTCTGTTATTTGAAGCCACTGGCGACCTATGCCCCTATCCGTGTGGAGTTCCTGGCATCGCATCCTCAGGGGGACGATGTCCAGAACCTGTTCGATAGATTACTGGCACACTTTATCTTGAACCCGAATACCATCACCTGATGTCGGGACTATTCGTTACTGAGTTCAAGAAATTCTGTTAGGGTGACATGAAATGCATCGGAGAGTAATTCAAGGTCGGCAATCCCCAGTTGGGCACTACCTTGTTCTACCCGATTTACGTGAGCGCGAGAATATCCCAGATGTTCCGCTACTTGTTCCTGTGTCCAGCCCGCCTTGATGCGGGCTACTCGCACACGAAGCGCAATTTCCCCCACGCGCTGTTTCCGGTAAACCACAATACCAGGTTTCATAAGTTCTCCACCAATCCCACCTGTCCCAATTCGTCCCGATCAATTATAGCATCATCATACTGTACGAGACCCTTGCCATCAGCAAATCGGTATATACTTCGTTGTAACAGTTTGGTTACTTTGTAATTTCCAAAACGATTATGCCTGTAAGGAAAGTATCAAACCGCGGCGGAAACATTATTGGTTACTTCCCGTCCATCAAGATGGGTCGGATGGTGGCGTTTGAATCCACGATTGAACGCGACCTGATCTACCTGCTGGACTTTGCGGCCGACGTAGCATCTTTTAGCGAACAGCCCTATACCATCAACTATTTGAAGGAGGGTTTGAAGCGTAGTTACACTCCTGATTTTCATGTGCACTTCAGGGATGGACGCCAGTTGACGCTGGAGTGCAAACCAGAAGCTCTCGTAAATTTGGAGGAGAATCTACGGAAGTTTACAGCCGGTGAAACCTGGGCGGTAGAACAAGCCTGGGAATACCAGATCATAACCGAGAGAGTCTTGCGCAGCGGGCATCAGTTAGCGAATGTGAAGTTTCTGACGCGGTATGCCCGCCACGCCATCCCCCCAACGGTAAAACAAAAAATCTTGCGAATTCTTGATCCCGGCTGCTGGTCAGGATCAATCTCGGCCATTGCCGGCGCGGTGCCTTCGGTGACGCCTGCATTGGCGATGGCGGCCATTTTTCAGATGGCCTTTTACCATGAACTGATGGTGGTAGGACTGCATGAAAAGCCCATAGACCTGGATGCAGAGGTCAGGAATTTAGCAGCAGGAGAACAGTATGAGTACCCATCGCTTTTCGGTTGATACGCAGTTCACATGGAAGTCAGTCCCTTATCGCGTGAAGCGATTGTTGCCAGGCAACTATCTGGAACTGGAAGGGCTGCAAGACGGCCGAATAGTCGTTGCCACGTTTACCGACCTGTTTGCGGACCTGGTGCATGGTTTACTGGATTTTTCGGTCACGGGTTCACCAGCGCTTCCACCTATCACGGCTTCTTTGTCAGATTATTCCGACGAAAAGCAGGAGATAGCCCGGCATCGGCTGGCGGCCATCGAACCACTGCTGAAAATTCCGGATGGTTTGCGCACAGTAGCAGATATGGAGAAGCGTGTGGAGGAAATAAAAGCGGCCCAGGCGGATGGCACGTGGGCACAGATGCCGGTGAGTGTGGCTTCGCTTTATCGCTGGCTGAAGGACTATACGGAAAGTGGCATTGATATTCGCGCCCTGTTGCCACAGAAAAGAACCGTTACCCGGACACAACACCCGTGTGTGGAAAAGATCATTAACGAGGTTATCCAGGACCGGTATTTTGTGCGCGAGCGAGTGAAGGTGGACGATGTTTTACATGAAGTCGCTGTGCGCATTGGGATAGAAAACCGGCTGCTACCGGAAGGAGAAAAGCTCAAGATGCCTTCCCGCGCCACGATCTGGCGGCGTCTGGATGCTGTTGATTTGAAAGGCAAACTGATAGCTAAACGGGGACGGCGCAAGGCTACGATGGAGATGAGCCAATTTGGGGCCATGGAGTATCCTAAGTTTCCACTGGAACGGGTGGAGATAGACCACACGCTGACAGACATCTTTGTGGTGGATGATGATGACAATTTGCCATTAGGACGCCTGACGTTGACGTATTGTCTGGACGTAGCCACTCGTTACCCGTTGGGCTTTTATTTGGGTTTTGAGCCGCCCAGCTATCTGACGGTTAGCGCCTGCCTGCACCACGCCATCCTGCCCAAACCAGATGCGCGGGAACTGTATGGAACCGAACATCAATGGCTGGCCAGCGGTATCCCCAATACGCTGGTGGTGGACAATGGCAAGGAGTTTATCGGTGGCTCGCTGCAAGATGCCTGTTTATCGTTGGGTATCCTGTTGGAGCGGATGCCGGTGCAAACGCCACATTTCAAAGCGACCGTTGAGCGCATGTTTAACACGTTTAATACGGGGCTGTTTCACATGCTGCCAGGTACGACTTTTTCCAATGTAGAAGCCAGGGGGGATTATGACAGTGTGCGTTTTGCCTCTTTGAGACAGGGGGAAATCTACCAAATGATGCACATTTTCCTGCTGGATATTTATGCCGAAACTTTCCATCGTGGTCTGGGCGCTATTCCGGCGCGGCGGTGGGAAGCGGCTGTACAGGATGGGTTTTTCCCGCGTGTGCCAACCAATCCCGAAGAGCTGCCGGTGCTGTTGGGGCGGGTAACGGAGCGGGTTATCCATCATTATGGGATTGAGTTTGAATCTCTTCGTTATAACTGCCCGGAGTTGAGCTTACTGCGCCACCGGTTGCAGGCAAAGCAAGGAACGGCCAGGGGCGGCCAGGTGAAAATCAAATATCTGCCTGATGATTTGGGGCATATTTATGCCTTTGACCCGTTTGAGATGAAGTACATCAAAGTGCCGGCGCTAGATCAGGCATATGCTCAGGGATTGACGCTTTGGTCACACAGTATTATTCGCAACCAGGTTTTGTCGAGCCAGGATCAGGTGTCTATGGAGACGTTGGGAGAAGCCAAGCGGAAAATTCAGGCGATTGTGGCAGCCAGCAAAGAACGGAGTAAAAAAGGCCAGGCGCGAAAGCGTATAGCCCGTTGGGATGCGGCGAACGGCACGGCCGCACCTTCCGATGACACAAACCCCTCTTTGTGGCTGCCCACTGGTGAGCTTGAGAATCTGGATGACGCTGAGTGGGGCATTGAAAGCCTGCAACCTGATTAGGAGGACGGTCTACGTGGGAAACCCTTTGCCAACAACTTTAATTCGTTACCCCCGGTTTAATGAACTGCACGCCGATATTCGCCTGTGCCAGGAAGCGACGGCCCAGGCCGGGGAGCCGGCTTGCATGGCGCTGGAAGGGGTATCGGGCGCCGGGAAGTCTACACTGGTACGCGCCTATGCCGCCAATTTCCCGCGTTATGAAGCCAGCGATGGGACACGTATCCCGGTCTTCTACCTGGAAACGCCGTCGCCGGTTACGGTGAAGGGGATGGCGGTGCATATGTTGACGGCATTAGGTGATCCCGGAGCGCATAAAGGCACACTGCAAATGATGAATGCCCGGCTTATTCATTACCTCCAGGTGTGTGAGGTGCAGTTGGTAATTCTGGATGACTTCCACCACCTGATTGACACGGAGACGAACCGGGTATTGGCCAGGGTATCTGACTGGCTCAAGGTTCTCATCAAAGAGACGGGCGTTCCTTATCTGGTAGTTGGCATTGATAACTCGGTAGAAACGATTCTGCGGGCAAATCAGCAGCTTTCCCGGCTGTTTGCGGTGCGGGAGACGCTGCGTCCTTTTAGCTTTGACAATGAGACCGATGTGGGGTTGTTTGCCCATTTCCTGCAATATGCCCAGGAGGTGGTGGGGGTGTCGTTTTCTGATGAGATTCCGCAGAATGAGTTATTGATGCGGCTGCATTACACGACGGATGGGGTGGTAGGGAATGTGATGAATTTGCTCCGCTTTGCGGCGCTGCTGGCAGCACAGGCAGGACTGGATGAATTGACGTTGCCGATTCTTGATGAGGCGTTTAACAAACGGCTGCGACGCCATATGTTGAAGGAGCAAAACCCGTTCACGACGAACCTGGACAAGTTACGGCTGGCGCGCCCGGTTAGCCGGGTAGATGGCGCGGGGAATCATTCCCGGCCGAAAAAGAGCCAGACGCCAACGGCCGCGGCTATCCTGACGAGAGCATGAAACCACAGATGCCACAGATTGCACAGATTTTGGTTAGGGGCGGTGAGGCCATGTCGTTTTATCCTGGCTTTTTGTGGTGGCGTTGATGGTGAATCTGAAGCCTTTCTTGTACCGGCCGCTGCTGCTGCCTAACGAAACCCTGACTTCTTACCTGTACCGGTTGGCGTATGTGAATGGGCATACGCCGGGCATTGTGGCGGCGCTGTGTGCGGAGCATCTGTTCTGGCCAGATAGTGTGATACGGCCGAAAAACAACGAGACGTTTGATTTGCTGGCGGCTCTGACGCAACTGCAACCGTATCAGATTTATTGGGCCAGCAGCCATGGGCTGACGGAGTTGGTAACGCCACGCCACGTGGTGACAGAGACGATCTGTTTTGCCCCAGGCTTTTCCTTTCCGCGGATGCCAGAGAAGTATCAGTGGGCACATCTACGCAGTGAAACGAGGGCGCAATTTTGCTCGCTCTGCCTGGCGGAAGCGGCGTATCAGCGCAGTGTCTGGCAGTTGAAGGCGGTGGCCGCTTGCCCGCGGCACCAATGTCTGTTGAGTGATGCCTGTCCCCAGTGTGGCGGTCAGGTTGAGGTAAGTGACTTGATAATGGCACACTGCCACCAGTGCCGTTGTGACCTGCGCACGGCCGTGACCACTGACCTGTCTGGTGATGACATTGGGTTACATACGCAATCTATTCTCTACAGTTGGGCGCGGGCGGGTTCACATGCCTGGTCTACGCTGCCGCGCCAGCCGGTACGGGAACTGTATACGGTGTATGTGGCGCTGCTGCGGATGGTGTTTCAGGTGCGTGAGGGGATGGCCGGGCTGCACTCGTTTCCGGCGTTAGCCCGGCCACTCTCCTGGCGCAATAGAGCGGAACTGCGGCCGATTCATTTTTATGTGGCCGGGGCGACGGCGATGGGTGCTTTGTTAGAGTGGCCGGAGGGATTTCATGGGTTTTTGGCGCGGTTTGCACAGCGAGACGGCCGTGATAAGGAGGCGGCGTTTACTGTCAGCTTAAAGTCCCAGTTGGATTATCTGTTCAGGTCTGATACGTTGGAACTGTGGCAGCAGGATGAGTATGGCTTTGTACGTGAGGTGTTTCTGGAGTATGTGACGACACATTCGGTCTGGCCGGTGGTGAAGAAGTATCTGTATTTTCAGAAGTATCCGCTACCGGCAAAGCGGTTCCGGTGGATGTTGGTGGAGGAGGCGGCGCGGGCTTTGGGGGTGACGGAGCGGACGGTGCAGCGGATGATTGATGGTGGGCTGATTGGGGTGAAGGCGGAGACGGCGGCTTTGCGTATGAAGTTTTTAGCACAGGCGGATGTGCTGGCATTACAGGAGCGGTGGCGGCTGGCGATTCCGCTGGCGGATGCGGCGGTGTGGCTGGGGGTGTCGGGGGATGTGGTGAAGGAGTTGGTGGAGATGGGGTTGTTGACGGCGGCGCGGCGGCCGCGGGTGGCGGGTAGTGCAAGCTGGCAGATTGACCGGGACGGGATTGAGGGGCTGCTGACGGCCGTGAAAAATGTGGCCAACGCGACCATTCACGCCGGCAGTGAACGGGTGAATCTGCGGGTGGCGACGCAGATGTTGTCAGCTTATGGGGTCAACGCGGCGCAGGTGGTGGCGCTGGTGATCCGGGGACAATTGCGGGCGAAGTGTAACCAGGCGCAGGCGTTGGATGGGCTGGTTTTTGCGCGGCGGGAGGTGTTGGCCTATCTGGAAACGCTGCGGGAGGAGCAGGGGTTTGTGTCGCGGCGGTTGTTGGCGCAGCGGATGCGGGTGAAACCGGAGGTGATTGAGGGGTGGGTGGCGTTGGGGCTACTGACGCCGGCTTATCGGAATGATGGAGGGACGTATTTTAGCCGTGAGGAGGCTGATGTTTTTGCGGGGGCGTATGTGGGGTCGAAGGAGGCGATGCGGATTCTGAGCGTTGGGGAGTTGACGGTGCAGAAGTGGGCGCGGAATGGGCGGTTACGGCCGGTGTCTGGGCCAGGTGTGGATGAACGCCATGTGTATCTATTTCGGCGGGAGGAGGTGGAGCGGCTGAGTCCGGCGAACCGGCTGTCGCTGCGGCAGTTGGCGGGGCATTTGGGGGTGAGTGTGGATACGCTGCGGGTGTGGGTGCGGGAGGGGCGGATTACGCCTTTCTCTGGGCCGGGGGTGGATGATTGTGGGCGGTTTGTGTTTCTTAAAGATACCATACTACAGGTAAAAGAATAGATTACACAACTCGCTTTCTAAGAATTCCATGCCTTTGATGAAATTCGTTGTTGCGATAAAAACCCAATCGTATTTGTTGTGGATTTTGACAGAAAGTCTCTGTATATCCTTTTAACAACCGAGATTCCTCCAACACTTTGACATCATTTGAAAGGTGCTGAAGCAATGGCATGGTGCAGAGCACTATCGCCTTTGCGCGAGCACGAGATACAAGTACATTGAATCGGTTTAGGTTATACAAAAATTCATCCTCAGACCGAATCAAATCTGGATCACCGATCCCAAATGAGGCAATGATTACATCCCTTTGTTGCCCCTGATAACGTTCAACGGTATCTACTGCACTAACAATTTTCTCCAAAGGATCATCTTGAAATAAATTCCTTAACTGGTTAAGGACTTTTGCTCTTTGTGCTCGATGAGGTGTCACTACCCCAACTGACTGTTGCCAGAAACGTTCAGCCGCGATGGGGGGTACCGAAATGCCTTCGTTTGTCCTATCTAATTTCACCTCGTCTGCTAACTGGGGCTTCAAGTAGTTTCGTAACAACCAAATCATTGCCGCGACTGAATGGGCCTCAAACTCGTTTACCTGACTGCTGAGGACATCATCATAGACAAAACTAACAGCAGGGTAATCAGGATCAAGGATTTGCCACCATAGAGGTGACCAAAACAATTCTTGCGGCCAATTATCCGGCTGCACTTCTCTGATCGCTTCAACAAAATCCAACTTGAGATTTGGAGAGAAACTACCAAGATTTGTGGTGTACCCGGCGGTCTTAATGAATTCAACAATTGTTGAGTTAGAGCGGTAGTTTACATCTAGTGAGTTAGGATCTATCTTATGATAATGCCTAAAAAAATTGTAGAGTGAACCCACTAGATAATCCAATTCTTTAGGAGGATCGGCCTGATGTATTGGTGGAAGTTGTTTGTCGTCACCAGCGATCACACATGCCCCATTAGCCGTCCGTTTACTAAAAATCAATGTGCTAGTGGCGACATCTATCTGGGAAGCCTCGTCGATCACAATAAAATCAAACCATTGTTTTATCGTATCAGAACCTTTCACATTTTGTATTGATACTGTAGCAAGATTATGTAATTGTTGCGGCGGACAACCAACGATTATGATACTTTTAGGGTTCTGCAAGCTGTCTCGTAATTGATTGACTTCCCGTGTAGGAGAATGTCGATTGACAACAAGGTTTCTTAAGGTCGGATATTTCTCTTTCCAGTTGGCCGGGGGTGATTCTCGCCATTTACTTTGGACTCTATATAAACTGTAATCCTTTTCGTCGATCATACCCCTAAGTTCACCTTCCAGATCGAGCAGGATATTATCTATGGCAGTATATGTATTGGCCGAAATCAGTAACCTAAGTGGTATATTATTTGCTTTGGCATGGAAAGTTGCTCCTAAAACTATTGCTCGCAAAGTTCTGCTTTTACCTGTTCCAGGTGGTCCCCAGACTAACGAAAGCTTTTTGCGAAAAGCTTCTTCCCATGCAACCCATTGTGAGTCGTTTAGCGACAATCGCTGTTGAGAAAAATAACTCCCGATTTCGCGCCTTAACTCAATAACATTTGCAATGGACTCTTGACTAGAAAGTTGCGCAGCATTCCATAGAATTTCGGATGCAGGCGTTTCGGCTGATCTCCCGATTCTAGCGTTTAGTAGACCTAATGCATCTATTACTCTCTGGTCGGCCGTTGCACTAGGTGGGTATCCAATACCTTGCAAGGTTAATTCAACTTTCTTCGTAAGGAAATCTCGATGTATGGGATCAAGGATGACATTTCGTGAGAAGTCGAAGACTTGGTTTCGTTCCCAAAATGCAATAAATGCCGCATCGTCAACACGTAGTGCGATTAGCCGCTTTACTCGGTCAATTGCCTCAACTGTAACAGAAGTAAATCCTGCTGTTTCCACAGTTTGGTTGTAATGTTTATTACTTTCCAGTCCTGAGCCGCTTACCGAACTAAAGGCGTTAAGATCAAGAAAACCGTGCTTATCTTCGGGGGCTAGGGCATACAAGA
The DNA here is from genome assembly GCA_035444285.1 of Chloroflexota bacterium. Taxonomy (GTDB): domain Bacteria; phylum Chloroflexota; class Anaerolineae; order Promineifilales; family Promineifilaceae; genus CAADGU01. Next base: position 95,026 of record DAOMOK010000008.1, on the reverse strand, counting down.
ACTCGCCGCGATTGATATTTATATCAACTGAATCCTCATCAATCGTGTAAACAAATAGCCCTGGGCCAGTTGTCAGTTGAACTGCATCACTTTGATTCAACAGCTCAATAGCCGCGTACTTATCATTCCCCTCTAAACGCATCGTTAACCGTGCTGATCTGAATCGAGCAATTTTTTCATGCGGTGGCATGGCCCTTATCGTGTCCTTGTCTAAAGCTTCAAGAGACGCATTAAGTTTCGTAAACCCAAGCCACAAACGGCTAACTGGTGAAATTCTCCCGACACGGCGCGGTGAGGGGGTTAGTAGCGGCGGCGCGGCGAGATTTGATAGCACATCCGCAAGTTGTCTCGCCAACCAGCTTGCTACATATTGGAGACCGATTACTTTCGAGCGTGTCGCTTGCATAATCCGCTCTTGCGTAGTAGTCCATTGGCCAGAACGCTGCCAATACTCGTGTAAACGTTCCATCGGGATAAGATCGCTGAACTGTTCCTCATACAGTGGATGTACCGATGGCTTGGCAAAATCATTAGGTGTTACCCTTCGGGCTAAGTCTAGCAAACTATAATAATGAGGGATATCTATCGCAACAGTATTCTCAACTACTGTTTTGACAAGTGTGATCGCTGAACTGCGCGTTGCTTCATTGGCATCCTGGAGCATCTCCGGGGGCGGGAATAACCAGACTAATTCACTTAATGATGCGTCGGCAAGCACATAAGGCAAGTGACGGCTAATTAGCCGAATGAGATGTTTCTTCTGTGATTCATCCCACAAATATATTTGGTAAGTGCTACGTCTAGTTTTATCGTTTCGCCTGTTGGCTTGATAATCAATCGCATCTTGGTTACGAACTTCGTCGAGAATCCTAGCTAATTGACCCAAGAACTTTAAGAACTCTGCTCTCTCTCTCTCAATCTTTGGAGTATCAACTAAAAAAACTTCATCCTCACCGCTTCTCAATGTCCAAGAGCGAGTTTGAGATTCAAGAAGAGAATTATACGGAAGATTCTCTCGCCAGTTTGCTCGAATTGCCATTGAGGTGGTTAGGGCACTACTCAAATCATAGTCCAAATATATATAGATTCGCAGGGCAGGAAACTTGGGCATTAGGGCATCCCCACCCGAATTTGGGATTACAGACGTAGTTCCCTTCAGTAATGCTTGGGCGCGATAAGGATGGCTGGCACGTTTTGTCTTCAAGCCATGATGAGCATCAAAAACAAGTGACTTTGAATCAGTATCGGCCAATTGCTCGATGTTTATGACATTCTGTTGTCGAAGTTGTTCGCTTGCCCCCTTGGTGAGGCCATTGATTCTACTGAGGTTCTGTTCCCGTTCCGCTGTTAGGTAACAACGCAATTTCGCATTATCGTCCTCGTGTTCGTTATCCAAATTTGGACTCAGGAATTCACACCCTTTACACCGATAGTCTACATGCCACGAAAGTTCATCCCACCTTTTAGATAGCATTCTAGGTAATTCTTCGGAAAGGAGAGTGCGAAGGCGTGGCGCGAACACATCAAATGTTGCTGTTTCCAAATCATCCTCAAGGGCAATTGCGAGTTCCTCGTGCGATGGTTCATAAGCTCTCTGTCTCCATAATCTAAGCTTCTCAGAAAGCTTTGAAGCTTCATGACTGCCAGGCCAAACAGCAGGGGCACCAATTACAACAAATCGATCTGAAAGACCAGCCTCTTCTAGCCATGCCGCCAAAGTCATTGAGTAGTAGACAACTTCTGCAAAATAATGAGCCCCAGGTTCAGAAGTCAGTTTAATATCAATTACACGCAATCTCATTCTGGTATCATTTGCCGATAGCGGTACCAAGTTGCCATTTGCTTCAACTGCTAAGCTGTAAGGATCAGGCTCCAGGCTTGTAGTTGGGGCACCACCCAATTCAGCAGACGGAAAAACTTGAATAATATCGGGACGGGTACTACCTATTTCAACTTCGTGTCCATAAAAGTCTGTAAGTCTAATCAAGCCAATCGTTTGTCGGAATGTTAATGTGTCTGCCTCATATGATCCTTCGACAATGAATTGATACGGGCGAACGGTTGGTAGAGTATCCTTCAAAGCAAGTGTTCCAGGACGAGTAGCTGTGCCATGGGGATTTTCGACGACCAAGTCTTTACCAAAAACATCCGAGAGCTCTCTTATCTTTTCGTCTTGCCATTTAAATCCAGCTTGGCCAACGATGCCTAACCCGGCACGCTGATGGCGTGTTGGCATACTATATTGCTTTCGTTCCTTATCAGTGTATAGATATAAGGCAAACTGGCGTTCGCATTTGTTGCGAAGATAAAGTGATAATGCTCTTTTCTTGAAAGCTGGCACGAGAATTCCCCTTTAATTTTTACTTATAATGCGATACTAATTATCGATTATCCCCTAAAATCAAATCAGAACCAATGGCAATTCGACCCAACTGGTTCGCAAGTCTGGTAGTTGTTTTACTGCCCATAAATGGATCCAACACTATACCTGGTCTTGTGCTCAAGGGACAGTTACATTTATTCCAACCAACCTGAACTCTCTGGCTAAATGTAAACTCCCGAAAATACCCTCCCAAAGCCTTCTTTGCTTCGTCCGCCAACTGCTTTGTAATTTCAGCATTTGATCCCTGCACTCTTTGGCCTTTGCCGGCATCAGAGATACCCACTGCTCTAATAGCCTTTAGATGGGCATCCGATAGTCCTGCTTGTTTGAATAACTCAATTGCTCGATGTGCTTGTGGTCGTGTCATATCAAGTTCAAACGTTGGCTCTATGTTCCTTGTGAACGGTTTTTGGCAAGTTTTACAAACATGTTCAGGACTAGCAAAGTGAACAATTCGTTTTACAAGTTCATCTGGAAAAGGCGCAAGGTGATTAGTTTCCTTCCGTGCATGAGGAATTTGCCAAACATCACCAGGGTTTGCATTTTGGCCAAGATATTGGGCTAAGGCGTTTACATCAGAAAAATAATTCGAATTGCGCGTTAGCTGAAAAATTACTTCATGGCGATTAGCCAATCGAAATGGCAAGGGTTCAGGGACACCATTAGACTTTGACCAGATTATTTTGTTGACCAGTAACCACCCACTTTTTTGAAGCGCCATTTCCAGCATTGCAGGAATACTCAATAATCTACCATCTCGATACGTGTCGCCAACATTAATAAAAACAGACGCATGGAAGTGAAGAAGCGGAATCCAACTGCTAATGGTGCTACTTAGTTCTTGGACATACTCTTCTGGCGAATTCTCTTGTCCCAATTGCTCTGGGTGCTTGTAATCTCTTTTTTGCCAATATGGGGGCGAGGTAATTACAAGATCAACTTTGGTGTCCAGCAGTTGATGAAGCAAGCGGGCATCTGCCATCATATATCGAGGTTCACTTATAAAGTAACCATTAAATGACCAATCCAAATGTTTCTTAATCTTGTTGACGAGGCTGGCATTCATATGAGGTACATTCTCTAAATCTTCAACAGATAAAAAAGGCCCAAAGTTCTCGCGATGCTCGACGATAGCAATGGCACGTTTGCGCCCAACACCTTCTAAAGCCATCAATTCAGAGCATGAACTGTAGTTTAGCTTCACCAATTTTGATTTTTCCATGTCACTCATAGCAGTCTCCTTGGTAATAAAATTGCTCGACTGCTACAAGATTACCAAGAAAGACTGCTGTCGTCGAATGATTGCTGCTCAAAGCCTTTGGCAAGTAAAAGGGATAACGCTTAAGATCTCAATGAATTTCGGCTCTTTGAGGTTTGGTATGGAGTCGAGGCTTCTGCCTGACTTATCCATACTGGTCGACAGCTCGAGACTCCACAAAAGAAGGAATAAGCAAACCAAATTGAGGCAGAAGGTATACGGTAACTAGAGAGAAATTTTAGAGGGGCAGCAGACCGTCTGACAACCCGTCGTTTACCATGAGGCAAATTTACTCTTATTAAAGGAGATGGATCATGGTGAATTTGAGAGAGTTGAAAGCCGGCGATACGGTGTGGTACGAGCGGGATGATGGTAAGTGGTTTTTAGCGCGGGTGGATCATGTGTATGCTAACCTGGTTGACCTGACGCTGCACCCTTATACGCTGCCGTTCCTGGAGTCTGCCGAGACGAAACTAACATGGGTGGAATCCGGTCGGATTCATCCGGCAGAAGGTGCGGATGGCCTTTTCCGAGAGGCGGCGCGCCTGGCGGAAAGCGCCAGTCAGGTGGCAGTAGAGGTGGCGCAGCAGCGTGGACGGCCGTTAGACGATATGCAGGGTTTCTTCGTTAAAGATGCGGTGCTTCATGCTTATCTGACGTTGATGCGCCAGCAGCAGGGCCAGGGTTGATCGTTTCGCCGGCGGCCTGAGCAGAACCGGGCGGCGCGGCGCCCGGCGACATACGAAATAGTTGCATCAGGCACGAGAAGTGCTATCATATTCGCACTCCTGACTGATCAACAACACGAGGAAACCGCGGGTAACACCGCACCCCCCCCTAAAACTGGCACAAAAGAAACGCGACTGGAACAACTGGTCGGTCAGGAAGAGGGCAGCGACGCCCCCTCCTCGTGTTGGTCAAAGCCCGCACAGCCGCTCAGCAATGGGCGGCTTTTTTGTTGCTGGTAAACTGTTGGGAGGTAGAAATACAATCAATACGGAGACAAATCTTCCTTGTTCTTTCTTTATAGGATAGAATGTCAAAGGAAGGCTTGATGATTTCTGTGGTGTAACATGGCTAATGATCTGGTTACCTTGAAGCTCAATGGGGAAGTAACATTGGAACTGTACGCAAAAGCGATGCAGACCATGCGCATCCTTATTGATGCACTTTCACTTGAGGTTGCAGGCACAGGTGAAATTGAATGGAGTATTTACGATCTTCAAGCAGGTAGTGCTTTCGCCGCCATACGCGGCAATTACTACGATCCTAAGCCAGTAGAAAAAGTGGTGGAAGCATACCGCATCGTCGGTGCCGCTCTTTCTAGCGACCGCCCTATTCCTTATTCAGAAGGTATAGTAAAGCCAGCTAGTGACCTGACATCACTAATAAATGGATACATCACATCTGTCAGCTTTGGTGTGGGGGATGATTTCCATACTGTTGAAAAACCAGTGCGTCTTGAAGAAGAAGCAGCAAAAAGGATTTACTCGTTAGGCACCATTAGAGGGATAGCTGGAACAATTACCATTCGTCCATCATTAAGATTGACTGTGTTTGACACGCTTTTCGACCGTGCGGTCTATTGTTATTTACCCTCTGAATTAAGGGAAAAAGTCCGCAATGCTTGGGATAAACAGGTCGAAGTAACCGGCATGGTCTATAAGGACCAAGAGACCGGTCGCCCCGTTGATGTGAAGAATGTAACCGAGGTTTTGATAATAGAAAATGGCACTTTAGGTAGTTTTAGGCACGCGCGTGGTGTGCTATTTAATCCAGAAAATCAAGAACCTGCCGAAGTAACAATAAGACGAATGCGTGATGCCAGATAAAGGTCGTTTTATCTATTGGGATAGTAATGTTTTCTTAGCCTACCTTAATGGCGAGGATGGGCGCGTAAATATTATTGATGATTTGTGGAATGAAATAGAGAAGGAGAAGAGTGACAGAATTATCACGTCTGTAGCAACCAGCATAGAGGTTTTTTGTGCTTCTTACGAAAAGAAACGCGGCAAACTAGACCCCTCGGTTGAAGTGATCATACGGGAAATGTTTTACAACCAGTCGATCATACTGTGTGTCGAAACATCAAGTGCAATTGCTGATATAAGTCGTAATTTGTTACGCTTTGCTATCTCGAAATCTTGGGCCCTGCGAACATTTGACGCGCTAGAATTGGCGACGGCTAAATGGGTGCATGAAAACGTTCATAATGTTGATGAATTCCACACATACGATGACAAACTTGAGAAATTTGGGCCGCAAATTGGTATCAAAATAGCCCAGCCCCATGTTATGCAGCCATCTTTATCCTCGCAATGGCACAAGTCAGAAAAAGAGGAAGGAGATGTTATTTAGGATACTTCCTCAGAAACAACAACTTGTTTCTGCTTTGGGGAATGATTACTCGCTATCATCGGTCATTGTTAAAGTCCGATACGGCCACTCAGAAATGGGCGGCTTTTTGTTTGCGTATTTCAGCAGAAAGCCGCCGTTTCTCTGGGCAAGCGGCAAGGGTAACTGTATAGGTTAAAAATCCAAGCTCGGTTCAAAGAATAAATTGAGCCTTCTTGAGTAGCGATTTCATCAATAAGTCGGTTCTGTGTTTCGCCAGTGAAAACCGCTATAAAAATGCGCCTTTTAGTTTAGATCATGTTGAGTATGCAATTACCCTGCCCTGAGAACTTCGGTTCTATTTACTTCATATACTTCTATACTATAATAAAATAGTGTAATGGGCAGCCAGAACATAAGTGGCGACTGGGTTAGTGGTTATTACATCTCAATTTCCTTAGAAAGTACCTAAATCCAATGGCATTTAACGAACGCCTTGCGCTCTATCAAAGAGTTTCAGATATACGTCAACGCCCCCTGATAGTCTATGTCACCAGTTTCCGGCAAAACGCATCGGGGCGAATGGGTTCTGATGTTATCCCCCAATTCGCCAAACTTCTAAAGGAAATACCGCCAGATCAAGAAGACTTGGACATTCTAATCGTTAGCCAGGGCGGAGACCCTATCGTACCCTGGCGCATTATTAGCATGGTGCGAGAAAGGTACAAGAAAATCGGAGTATTGCTGCCATTTGCCGCCTATAGCGCAGCTACCCTTCTGGCGTTAGGTGCTGATGAAATTGTTATGCACCCCTTCTCTAATCTTGGACCAGTCGATCCCCAGCTCACTCACCAACGAAGGTTGCCTGGCCAGCCCGGCGGACAAGAAGTGGAACAAATTCACTTTGGCTCAGAAGACCTGCGAAACTTCTTGGATTTTGTACGTTCAGATGTTGGCATATCCGATCAGGAACAATTAGCAAAAGCCTTTGAGTTAATTTGTAAAGAATTAGGTGCCGTCCCTATCGGTGTTGCAAAGCGGAGTACGCAATTAGCCTTGTCGCTGAGCGAAAAACTTCTTAGTCTCCATCTTGGAGATAATAGTCAGGCTAGAGCGATTGCTGAGGCGTTGAATAGGTCTTTTTATCATCATGGCTACCCTTTGGGATTGAGCGAAGCGAAGAAAATTGGATTACCTGTTACTCAGCCACCAAAAGACTTAGAAGAGCTACTCTGGCAAATCTGGCAAGACATTGAAGAAGAGATGGAGTGCAACAAACCCTTTAACCCGGTTGCATTTGTCTTGCAGGATGCCCAAGTTGCTGCCTTGCTGGATCCAGTCCTCCAGGTACAAATTCCTGCCAACCTCCCGCCGCAAGTCGCACAGCAAGTTTTTAATAATATTCTGCAACAAGTGCAGATTATATCCGTTCCCCCTGTTAATTATGATTTATTTCAGGCTACCCTTGAAAGTACCTGGAGTAAAAGTGAATATCATACAAGGGGCAAAATTAACGCCTCGCGCTTGCCTGATATGAATATAGCAGTAAGTGTGGTTCAAGTAGCATCAGAATGGACTTTCACGAGAAACCCGAACGATCAACAGGAGACGATAATATGAATACCCATATTTACAGTTCCAACAACGAAGGGGGTTTGCTGAAATTTATCGGCCCTTTCCGACTTCAAACGGCCGACCAATCCATTGCTGGGGTTAGACTTCCAAGAGTCATCTTATATGGCAACACAACCCCTGCAGGTACAGTGAATACATTCGGGACGCAAATTCTAATCGAGCCAGCATCACCTTTGCCTAATCAAGACCCCGATTTAGAACCAAACGGAAACGAAGATTTCTCATAAGAACTCCCCAACTCAGACCCCTTTCCCTGAACTTTAAAGGGTCGGGTTTCAGCCCGGCCCTTTTTTTTGTTTCTGCTACGTTCCATTTACTATTGTTCGCGGCTCCTAATGCACGACTTTTCTTTAAGGTAGGGCATTCTCAATCAAAATGAAACGTCATTCTCAACCAGTTTGAAACAGATTCTCAGTCACGGTGAAATGATTCTCAATTTCAGTGAAATACTACAAATTTAGATGTCCAGGTTGCGGACTTCGTTGGAGTGCGTCATGATGAAGCGTTTACGCGGCCCAACCTCCGACCCCATCAGCATGTCAAAAGTTTTATCGGCTACCACCGCGTCTTCAATGTTCACCTGCAACAACACCCGGTTAGCCGGGTCCATGGTGGTCTCCCACAACTGATCCGGGTTCATTTCGCCCAACCCTTTGTAACGCTGGATGTCATACTTCTTGTTCTCTTTTTGATAATTCTTCAACAGGTTGGTCTGTTCGGCTTCGGTATAGGCATACTGCATCTCTTTGCCGCTCTTAATGCGGTACAGAGGCGGCTGGGCAATAAACAGATGACCGTTTTCAATCAGGTCGGGCATATAGCGGAAGAAGAAGGTGAGCAGCAGGGTGCGAATGTGGCTGCCGTCTACGTCGGCGTCACACATGATGATGATGCGGTGGTAACGCAGATTACCCAGGTCAAAGGTGTCGCCAATGCCCACGCCCAACGCCGAAATCATCGCCTTGACCTCATTGTTGGCCAGGATTTTGTCCAGCCGGGCACGCTCCGTGTTCAGGATTTTGCCGCGCAGGGGCAGGATGGCCTGGAAATGGCGGTCACGTCCCTGTTTGGCGGAACCACCGGCGGAGTCGCCTTCGACGATGTACAGTTCGCAGCGGGCCGGGTCGCGTTCGGAGCAGTCGGCCAGTTTGCCGGGCAGAGTCAGGCTTTCCAGGGCGCTCTTGCGCATCACCAGTTCGCGCGCTTTGCGGGCGGCGTCGCGGGCGCGGCTAGAAGTGAGGCAGCGTTCGATGATTTTTTTGGCTTCGCGGGGATTTTCTTCCAGGTAAGCAGAGAAGGCGTCAGCGGCAACGGAGGTGACGATTCCGGCGACTTCGGCATTCATCAGTTTGACTTTGGTCTGGCTTTCAAATTGAGGGTCGGGATGTTTGATGCTGACAACGGCCGTTAACCCCTCGTGCGTATCATCACTGGAAAAGTTCTTATCCTTTTCCTTCAGATAATTATTTTTGCGGGCATAATTGTTAATCACCCGCGTCACTGCCGAACGCAGCCCTGACTGGTGCGTGCCCCCATCGGGCGTATGAATGGTATTGGCAAACGAGTATTCAGAAACAGAAATACCCTCCGTAAATTGCAGCGCCACCTCCACATCAATATTATCGGTTTCCTTATGCGCATAAACCGGGTCATGCAGCACCTTACGATTGCGGTTCAGATAGCGCACAAATGACTTCACCCCACCCTCAAAATAAAAATTCATCTCCCGCAGCGGGTCTGGTCGTTCATCACGCAGGCTCAGGTATACGCCGCTGGTGACAAAAGCCATTTCGCGGAAGCGGTTCAGCAGTGTCTCGAAGCGATACGTGGCCTCCGCTTCAAAAATGATGGGATCAAACTTGAAATGGGTCGTGGTGCCCGTCACATCTTCGTTTTTCAGTTTACGCAGCTTCTTGACCGGCTCTTGGGGAATGCCCCGTTGGTAACGTTGAAACCAGAGATACCCCTCGCGGCGTACATACACTTCCATCCATTCGGAAAGCGCATTCACAGCCGCCGCGCCCACGCCGTGCAACCCGCCAGACACTTTATAGGCGGCGTTGTCAAACTTACCGCCGGCGTGCAAAGTCGTATGCACCAGTTCCAGCGCCGACACTTTTTCCGTGGGGTGCAGCGCCACCGGAATACCGACACCATTATCGGTAACGCTGACGCTGTCATCGGGGTGAATGATAACTTCAATACGGTCGCAACGGCCGGCTAACGCCTCATCAATGGAGTTGTCTACAATTTCGTAAACCAGATGGTGCAGCGCCTTGACATCGGTGCCACCGACATACATACCGGGGCGGCGGCGCACCGCTTCCAGCCCTTTCAATACCTGGATATTACCGGCATCGTATAGTTTTTCTGCTTCTGTCTTTGCCATATTTGTCCCTTCAAACAAGTGATAATTGCCTCATTTTGCCAACGGCAATTTTACCACACCTGTCTCTGACAAGCGACTTTAGCAGCGTATTATGTTGACTTTTCTCAGGTTTGGGAGGAAGGGAAATTGAGGCCCGAAGTTGGGCTTCGGGCCTCGGTTAACGGCCGTTAATGATGCACTTCATCATGCCCATGATCATCATGCCCGTGTGTCTCCTGTTCGCCGTGAGTCTCGGTGGCGCGTTCACTGCGAGGGGTGAACAGGGCAATAAGCAGGGCAAAGGCCAGCCCAGCAGCGGCTGACCCTAACCAAATGGTAAGCACCTGAGTGACTGCTTCTGTTGAAAACATAGGTTTCTCCTTATTGTTGGTGATTGGTCAAAATCAAACTGGTAGAGATTGGTTCAATCTTGGAGATTGAACCAATCTGCTATAAAAGGCTCATAGGGATGTGTTTACCGGCGACGGCGCAGGCCAATAAATGCCAGAATCAGCACCACAACGACACCGATACCGGCGATACCCAGCCAGGAGGGCAGGCCACTTTCTTCACTGCTGGCGGTGGGGGCCGGTGTGGGTGTTAGTAGGGCTGGTTCTGGCGTCACGGCCGTTTCCACGACCACTGCCTCACTTACGGCCGTCGCCGCACCCTCTACCACCGCCTCTTCCACGGCCGCCTCTTCCACGCCACTCTCCGGCAGCACAAACACGGCCGTACTGCGCCCCGGCACGGCAAATGTTCCTGAGGAGGCATCATAGGACATTTCGGCGTAACGGCCGTCGCTGCTGGCCGCCAACACCGGGTGCAATACCATCTCCATCCCCGCCAGTTCGCCCATGGTGAAGGTCTGCGCTTCGTCGTTGGCGTTAAACAACACCACAGTCTGGTCAAACTGCGGGTCTAAATCAGCGCCGACTTGATCCGACAGGCTCATCACAATCAGCCCTGGGATTTGCGCCGGGCCGGTATTGTGGAATTGCAAACGGGCCATGATCTCATCGGCCGTTTGCAGGCGGAACAGCGGCGAACTACGGCGCACTTGCAGCATGGTTTGGAAGTGGTCGGCCGTTTGCCGGATCAGCTCGCTATCCACCACCAGAGATGGATCGGCCAGCAGCGGTTGTTGCAGCGGCCAGTTCTCCTGGTTTTTGCTGGCAACCGGCAGCCCCACGCCCCAATTATTCGTCTCATAGGTAAAGTCCAGCCGGTTAAACCAGTCGCCAGAATTATAACTGTCGCGGTCGAAATCTTTGGAGCGCAGCAGGTCGCTGCCGGCGTGGAAGAAGGGAATGCCCTGGCCCAACATCACCAGGCTCAGCCCCATTTGCTGCATCTGCGCCCGCTCTGCCGCCGTCGCTGTGAGCGGCGCTTTGTACTGGATGGCATCAAACAACGTCTCGTTATCATGCGCCGAGGCGTAGTTGATCGTATCCTGCGGGTCCTGGGCATACCCGGCAAACTGGCCGTTGTACAGCACTTGCCGCCCGGTGGTCATATTGCCGTCTGCGCCCATGAAGCTGAAATCGGCCAGGTTTCCGGCCAACCCTACCCGAATATGGTCACTCAGTTCCAGCAGGCGCACCAACTGCTGCGCCTCGCTACCCTGGTCTGTTTCGTTGGGGTCGTAGTAGAGGCCGTTGATGAAACCCTGGTTTTGGTAATCGCCAAAGGGATTGCCGCCGCGAATGGCGTCGCGGATGCGGTCATTGAAGGTGCCAATGCCCGTGCCACCCATGTTGAACTGGGTGGCGTTGATGCCGCGGGCATTACTGGCGACTTCGCCAAAGTCCCAACCCTCGCCATAGACGTACACGGCCGTGCCCTCCACGCCATTTTCCGCCACCGTTAGCTCATCCAACGCCGCCCGCACTGCCAGCATATCTTCCTTCATATGGTGCCCCATCAGGTCAAAGCGGAAGCCATCCACCTTATACGCCTCCGCCCAGGTCAACACCGAATCCACCATCAGCTTGCGCATCATAGCGTTTTCGCTGGCGGTGTTGGCGCAGCAGGTACTCCGCTCCACCTTACCCGCCGCATTCAGCCGATGATAATAACCGGGCACAATCCGGTCTAAGACCGAAAAATCGCTTTGTCCGGCGGCATTGGTGTGGTTATAGACTACATCCATCACCAGCCGCAGCCCATTCTGGTTGAGCGCCTGCACCATCTGGCGATACTCCAGAATACGCGCTGCGCCATCGGAGTTGGTGGCATAACTACCTTCCGGCACGGTGTAATGGAACGGATCATAGCCCCAATTGAAACCATCTGTTTCCGCGGTCGCTTCCACCAATGCCTGTTGTTCCTCAGAATCAGGTGGGAAAGCGGCAAGGTCGGCAAAGGCGGGGCCTTCCCAGGCTGATTTGTCTTCGTTGATGGTGGCAATGTCAAAGGTGGGAAGCAGATGAATGTGCGTCAGCCCGGCCTCGGCCAGACGGCGCAAATGGGCCATACCGGCCGAATCGTCCTGGGTGAAGGCCAGATAGGTGCCCTTGAGTTCATCAGGCACACCGGCATCATTGACGCTGAAATCGCGCATGTGCAGTTCGTATATCACGATGTCTTCCGGTGCGTCCAGTTCTGGTTTTGCCAGACTATCCCACCCGGCAGGCATGAGCGCCGGATCATTCAGGTCTACAATCTGGCTGCGGCGCGAATTTTGCGCCAGACTGAGGCTGTAGGGGTCGGTGACCAGATTGGTTTGCACGCTGCTCTCCGAGGGCACATAGACCTGCACTTCATACAGGTAATACTTGCCATTCCAATCCGGTTCGCCGGTGACAGACCAGACGCCGGTGTTGGGGTCTACGCGCATGGGTGAGACCTGGGCACGGCTGGCGGGGTCGCTGTCGTCAAACAGGTGCAGCCGCACCAGACGGGCGGTAGGCGCCCACACCCGCAGCGTGGGCACATCTCCATCCCATACAATCCCTAATTCGCCATCATAGGCATACAGGTCGTCCAATACACCGGGAATTTGCAGGCCGGTGGCGTTTATCATTTGTCCGTCGGCGTCTTGGGCAGACACGGCCGTTTGCCCCTTTAAGGCAATTCGCACAAAGCCTAAATCCGCGGCCGTTAGCTGCAAGGCAACGGCGTTGCGTAAATGGGGAAATTGGGCTGCTACCTCAGCGGGAATGCCATCGGGTAACACGGTGAGCGGTACGGCCGTGCCTCCACTCATGCCCGTTGGCGTCAGGGCAAAAGCGTTACCCGCCGGATCATAATGGAAAAAGTATTGGTTGCCCGGCGCGGCGTCCACATCCCACAAAATCAGGTCTTCGCGTACCCAATGCGCCCGCTGTTCGGCCAGATTTCCCTTAGGCCCGGCGCCTGCGCCCACACCAATAGTCAACAGTTTGCTGCCGCTGTTCCAGGTGAAGGTGACGAGCGTGCCATCTTCGGGCACGGCAAAAGCGATATTCGCGCCATCCAGTGTACCACCTTCACCGTAGTTTTCGGCCCAACTCTGGTTGACGGCTACTTTGGCTTCGTAGCTACCGGCGGGGATACTGACGGTCTGGAAGGTGAAGTTGCCATCACCATCCGGGTCTTGCAGCCAGGAGCGCAAACAATCGGGCTGCCAGTCATCGGGGCAACCAATCTCGCTCTGGAAGTCGCCCGGTATGTTAGCGATCAGGTTGTTGACGCTGTCCGCCACCCAGCCGGTATTGTGGTCGAAATAGTAGGTCACGGCCGTGTCCTCGGCCAATTCCAGCGGGATATTGGCGCCGCCCTTTTCGGCATTGAGGCCAAAGTTGACATCCCAATTACCGTTGAGCGCCACTTTGTATTCGTAAATACCGGCGGGGATAGTGAACACGGCCGTCCACACCTGATCGTCCTCGTCAAAAACCAGCGCCGTCTCTTCACAATCCGGCTGCCAGTCGCCGGGGCAACCCAGCACACTTTGAATCGTGCCAGGGACCACCACCAGGTCGGGGAAGGGCGCGGCGGGTGGCGGCAGGTTGCCGCCCGTGCCCCCCACCTGATCCAACGAGGTGATCAAGCCCGCCGGAATCTCATCCGTCGTCTCAACGGTGATCGCTTTTGAAACCAGATCAAATGTGAAAATGACGGCCTGCCCTTCGCCAACGGTGAACGGGATATTTGGGCCGTCGGCGGCCCCATCCGCGCCGTAATTCTCATCCCAACTCTGGCCGACGGCCACTTTGGCTTCATACTCTCCCGCCGGAATGAGGGCGGTGATGAAGGTATAAATGCCGTCGCCATTCGGGTCTTGCAGCAGCGAGCGCAGACAGTCTGGCTGCCAGTCGCCAGGACAGCCAATCTCTTCCTGGAAGCTGCCGGGTACATTGGCAATGATGCTGTTGACGCTGTCTGATACCCAGCGCGTTTTGTGGTCATACCAGAATGTCACCGGGCCATCCTCAGCCACTTTGAGCGGGATGTTAGGGCCGTAGTATTCGGCATTGAGGCCATAATTGTCATCCCAACTGCCATTGAGGGCAGCTTTGTATTCGTAATCGCCTGCCGTCAGGTCAAAGGTTGCCAGCCATAAATCATCTTTGGCGCTATAAGTTAGCTGGCTGTCGGCGCAGGTAGTGTTCCAGGAACCGGAGCAGCCTAACTGGGGCTGGACGGTGCCGGCGATGGTCACACTATCTGGTGGCGGAATGGAGGCCGGGTCATCAGATTGGGCGCGCGTAGTAGTGGTGACTCCCCACAGCAAAGCAATCCCAAAAAGGCATAGGTAAAAGAAGGGGTGAAGGTGAAATTGTTTCATCATGGGCTTATTCTCCGTAACCGTTCAGACCTGACAGGTTTTTTGCTCGTTCAACTTGAGGCTTTACAGGCCAAAAATCTGTCAGGTCTCCAGAGAGACTGAACGCTTACTATTCTCCTCAAACATACTGCTCATTTTACGTTAGTTTTTGCCGGACGGCGAAGGTTGCGTATGCAAACAGGCGCGGAGTTTTTGCATCGGTACAGGGGATATGTTATCATCCCGCCGCTCTCACGCTTCCAGACTTCCCTGAAGCTGGATTTATAGCCCAAAAGAGGCACCGTTAATTTTTCGGAGGTTAAGGAATTGGCTAATACAGAATCTGCAAAGAAGCGGATACGGCAAACAAAAAAACGAACAGCGCTCAACCGTCAATACCGGTCGTCAGCGCGCACGTACATCAAGAAGGCGCACCGTCTGATGGCGGATGGCAAGTTTGATGAGGCGGAAGCGGCGGCTAACCAGGCTTACAAAACGCTGGATAAGGCAGCCCGCAAGAGCGTCTTACATCCACGTAATGCGGCCCGGCGTAAAGGTCGTTTGATGGCGGCGCTGGCTGCGGCGCAACAAACGCAGAGTTAACGGCCGTATCACAGTGGCACGATCACAAAACATCCCGATGGGGTGAGATACGACCATAACAAACGATAGCAAAAACACCACCATTGCGGTGGTGTTTTTATTTTCCGTTGGGTGAGATAGATGCGGGGTGACAGAAAATATACCCTTTATTGCGGACTGTTCTTAAGATGACCGGATGGGCGGGATCGTTTTCAATCAACTCACGCATCCACCGAATGTGTACATCCAGCGTTCGGGTATCCCCAATATAATCTGTATCCCACACATGCTGCATAAGCTGGCGGCGGGAAATGACTTCATTGGGGTGGCGAATGAATTCTTCCAGTAAGAGGGTCAGTTTGGGGGTTAGCTGGCTTTCACCTTGCCCGTTCACTTCTACAGACCGTTTAGTGCGGTAAAGGCAAATAGAGCCATACCGCACCACTTCTTCGTTTATTTCATCTGCGGGCAGCAGAGCGCGAATACGGTTTAACAACTTGCGGGGGGTAAACGGCCGTTGCATAAATACATCCGCCTCGGCCACAGGATCTACCGACTGATGCTCAGCCCGAATATGAATGAGTGGCGTAGAGTCGGCAGCGCGCCGCAGCCGATGACAAATCCTGGCGCCATTGGAGCGCATAAATGAGGTATCAAAGACAATGAGTTGTACCGCTGACTGATCAATAGCGGACAACGCCGATGCGCCAGAATGCACTATCTGCACTTGATATCCGGCTTTTTCCAGGGCCGGCGAAAAAGAGTGTTCACCCGCCTTGCCCTCCACTATCAGGATTGCCGCCGCCATATTCTTCCCTCTCTATGCCAAAATTTAACTTGGGCTGTGTTTGCCATTATAGAGGCAAACATACTGTGTGCAAGGTCAAAAGGGTCATGTTTTAGTGGCTATTTACTGGCGTAAAGTGAAATTGGGTTGTGTCAGGCACAGGGTCGGATGGTTAGGGGTTTTCCCTGCCTGTAGCCCCTGTGCCTGATGGAGAGGATTCAGGCAGTAATGCCAGAGATAGGTTTGAGGCCGTTCACCACACTTACCAGTTCATCCGGGGAGAAAGGTTTGGGCAACGTGGCATCGGAAATGGCACGCAAACCGGATACGATGGGGTTGCTTTCTGGCCCGCTGGAAATAGCAATGATTGGTATCATCTGCGTATCGCTAGAGGCGCGGAGATGTTGGGCTACTTCAAAGCCGTTCATATTCGGCATCTCTGCATCGAGCAGGATCAAATCGGGTCTGGCTTCTCTGGCGAGCGCCATCCCTTCCACACCATCCATGGCTTGCAACACTTTCACATGCTGAAAAGTGTAGGTCAGAAAATCAGAAATGACCATACGCACGGCCGTATTATCGTCAACGATCAAAACAACTTGCATATCTTGGGACTCCTTCATCACATTCTGCCTGGGGCAACGGCGGCTCAAACCGCTCTGCGAACTTCCTCTGCCCGATTTGTCTTCCACAAATCCAACTTGCCCGGAAAATGGGAAAGTTATACTGTCAATTAAAGCGTGAAAGACGGCCGTTGCCTGTCAGAAATTCGGCAAGGATCACGACAAGATTCATACAAAGTGTGTGTTTAATGAGAACGACAAGTTAGTAAATTATTTCACAATTCTCAGGTCAGAATCTGGCGCAGCAGCGGTTCTAGTTGCCGCATGGCTCGCCCCCGGTGGCTGACCTGGTGTTTTTCGGCGGAACTAAGTTGAGCCATCGTTTTGCCCATTTCTGGCATAAAAAATACGGGGTCATAACCAAAACCACCGCTGCCCGCCGGGGAGTGCGCGATCAGACCTTCACATACACCGTCAGCTTCGGCCAGGATACGGCCGTGTGCATCCGCCACCACAATCACACAACGAAATCGGGCAGTACGGGCCGATTCGGGCACATGCGCCAACTGTTGCAACACCAATTCATACCGTCCCGCATGGGTCAGTTCTGTACCCCCATACCGCGCCGAATAAACCCCTGGCGCACCACCCAACGCATCAATCTCCAACCCTGAATCATCCGCCAACGTCAGCAAACCTCTCATCTGAGCATAAGTGACCGCCTTCAAAACAGCATTTTCTCGAAAAGTGTTTCCCGTTTCCGGCACATCTTCCGTCACACCTACCTCATCAAGCCCCAACCAGGCAATATCCATGTCTTGCATCATCTCGGCAAATTCCCTCACCTTCCCTTTGTTATGTGTGGCTACCAACAATTTCTTTACCTGTTTCATCCGTAATTACCTCTTTATGAGCTTATTTCTGAAATCATATCCCCTATGTTATACTCGCCAGCCAATTCTACCGTAATCGGAGGGACTATCATGGAAAAGCAATTCCCTTCCCGGCTCCGCTTCAACCTGGGATTTTTGCTTGAAGCCTCACTGGGGACAAGCCGCACCATTGAACTGGCATATCCCACCATCCAGGTGGCAGCTGATTTAACCCTCGCTCCGCTCACCGGCGCTTTTGTGGTAACCCGTACCGGCGAAGGCATCTATGTGAGCGGTTTACTCAAAACGCAGCTAGACATCACCTGTGTGCGTTGCCTGGAGAATGGGCAGATTGAAGCGCTGCTACAAATTGATGAGTTGTTTTATTACCCACCAGCCACTGCCCCTGCAGGTGAATTTATCGTGGGCGAGGACGGTTTTATAGACCTGGCCCCGCTGGTGCGCGAACTGGCCTTGCTAGAAATACCCATTCGGCCTATTTGCAAACCGGATTGCCTGGGATTGTGTGTGGAATGTGGGCAAAATCTGAACGAAGGCCCTTGTGACTGCCAGACAGAAAAGATAGACCCCCGTCTGGCTGCTTTGCGACAATTATTGGATGAATAAGACAGCCGATTTCGACAACCAAAGGTTGCTTGAGAAATCGGCTGTCTACCCAGCAAAATTATGTTTTACGATGAGGCAAAAATTTACGTGCGCAGCGGCAATGGCGGCGATGGCATGATCGGCTTCCGCCGCGAAGCGCATGTGCCACTGGGTGGCCCCGATGGTGGCGATGGCGGGCGTGGCGGCGATATTGTGTTCGTAGGCAACCGGCATATGAGCACTCTGGCTGCCTTCCATAAAAAAGTACATTACCGCGCCGGGCACGGTGTTCACGGCAACACGAAAGATCGGCATGGCAAAAATGGCGAAACGCAGCGTATCGAAGTACCTGTGGGCACGTTGATCCGCCATGCGGAAACGGAAGAACTGCTGGCGGATATTGTTCAGGATGGGCAAGAAGTGCTGGTACTCAAAGGGGGGCGTGGTGGACGTGGCAATGCCCGTTTTGTGTCCAGCGTGAACCGGGCGCCGCGTCTGGCCGAACGTGGCGAGCCGGGGCAAGAGCTATGGTTGACGTTGGAATTGAAGTTGATTGCGGATGTGGGTCTTGTGGGTAAACCCAATGCAGGCAAATCTACTCTGCTCACGGCCGTGAGCCAGGCCCGTCCCAAAATTGCCAATTATCCTTTCACCACCTTGCAGCCACAGTTGGGCGTTGTCACCCTGGATGAATATGAGACGATGGTGTTGGCCGATATTCCCGGCCTGATTGAAGGCGCAGCCGAAGGCGTGGGGCTGGGACATGACTTTCTACGGCACATTGAACGAACCAGAGTGCTGATCCACTTGCTGGACGGTAGCGCCAAAGAGCCGCTGGAAGATTGGCTCATGATCAACCAGGAATTGGAATTATACAACGCGGCGTTGGAAGAAAGGCCGCAGTTGGTAGTGCTCAACAAGATGGATTTACCGGATACGGTCGCTTGGGAGCCAATTTTGCGCGAAGAGATTGAGAAAGTCGGCTATCCGTTTTGCAGCATCTCGGCCGTGACCGGACAGGGTGTGCGGCAGATGTTGTATCGGGTGAAAAAGATGCTGGATGAAGCGCCACTGCCGGAACCATCCGTTCCGGTGGAAGTTATCATTACGCCAGATGAGGATGATGCATTCTCTATTGAGCGGGAAGGTGATGGCTGGCGAGTGCGTGGACGGCAGATCGAACGGGTGGCGTCTATGACTTATTTTGAGTTCGATACTACTTTGCTGCACTTCCAGGCAGTTTTGGAGCGAATGGGCATCTCGGCGGCGCTGACGGAGGCGGGGGTGCAGGTTGGTGATACGGTACACATTGGCGACGAGGTATTGGAGTGGGGCGAGTAGGTGATGATCAGGTGGTGGGGTGATGGGGTGATGAAGTGGGCCTTATTCCCCCTTCATAATTCCTAATTCATAATTCCAAAGGTGGTCGGGTGAAAAAGCTGGCAATAGGGTTGTTGGGGGGAACTTTTGATCCGCCACATGTAGGGCATTTGTGGCTGGCGGAGGCGGCACGAGAACAACTGGGGTTGGCCCGGGTGCTGTTTTTGCCGGTGGGTACGCCACCTCACAAAGAAGGAAAAACCATCACGGCCGTATCCCACCGCCTGACCATGACCCAATTAGCCATTCAAGATAATCCCGCTTTCACACTGGACACAACCGATGCTGACCGGAAGCCACCACACACCACCGTCACACTGCTGCCACAAATTCAAACCCGTTACCCGGATGCCCAATTATGGCTGCTCATTGGGGCCGATTCCCTGCGTGATTTGCCCGCCTGGGTGGAACCACAGCGCCTCATCCAGCAGTGCCAGTTGGCTGTGCTGCCGCGCCCTGGGGTGGAGATTGATTGGGAAGTTTTGGAAACGGCCGTGCCCCACATCCGCCGCGCCACCCAGTGGCTCGATGGGCCGTCGGTATCTCTCTCCGCCACCCAGATTCGCCATTGGGCCGCAGCCGGACGCTCACTGCGCTACCTGACGCCGCCAGCGGTTCTGGCTTATATCCAGCAGCATGGGCTGTATCGTCAAGAAGCGATGGGATAGGCGCTTACCCGTTACCTGCCTCCTCCTCCTCTTCTTCCGACGCCGGACGGGGCATGTAGCGCTGCATCTGGCGCACCGGCACTTTCACCTGTTTGCGACAGTTAGCACATTCCACTACCACCGACTTTTGCTTCTTTTCCAGGGCTTGGGGCACAGCCTCCGCTATAAATTCCCGGCTGATGCTAAATGAGTGACCACAATAATTACAACGAACGTTCATCTTGTTTTCCTCCTGGTCAGGTACAGCCATTGTAACCCTGACTATCCGCCGCGCCAAACGGCCTGCGCCGGGCAGCCTGATTACCTGACTTGATGGAAAACCTGAGGCATAATCAACTTCCATGATGAATCAACCGGAAAGCAGCCAGTTGCGCGCCCTTTTGCAGGAAAACTTACAAGCAGGGGGGCAGGCCATGCTCAGCGTTACCAGCAACAGTATGTCTCCGTTGATAAGACGGGGGGATCAGGTGATGATTGTGGCGCTGACACGGCCGTTGCTGCCCGGTGACATCATCACCTTTCAGACTGACGCCGGCCTGTGGACGCATCGCTTCTGGGGATATGTGCCCGGCACAGACCCTCCCTTATTGCTAACACGAGGAGACAAACCGGTGGTGTTTGATCCACCCCTGCCGGCGGCCAATGTGTTGGGGCTGGTGATCATGCGGCAGCATCACGGCCGTTGGCTGCATCTGCACCAGGGGCGCGGATTATGGCTAAACCGGCATCTAACCCGGCTGGCGGCCTGGGATAACCGGGTGTTAACGGGCAGCGCGCCGCCGCAAGTGGCGTTTGGTTCCCAACCCCCCAGGTGGCGACAGGGGATTCATTGGATTTTTCATGTGTGGGGAAGATTGGCGACGGCCGTTATCTGTCTGAGCTAAACGGTTACTTATTGCAGGGGTTACACATCCAAAACTTGCCGGATTTTGCGGGCCAATACTTCCAGTGTAAACGGTTTTTGGATAAAGGCAGTGCCCGCTTCCAGCGTTCCCTGTTTTGCCAGTGATTCATCGGCATAACCAGACATGAAAATGATTTTCAATTCCGGGTAACGCCCGCGCACCTTATCAGCCAGTGCCGTGCCCGTTAAGCGGGGCATCACAATATCGGTGAGCAGCAGGTCTAATTTGCCGGGCATCTCTTCGCTTTCCAACAAACGGAGGGCATCCTCGCCATTGACGGCCGTGTAAACCGTATACCCTTGTTGCTCCAGTAGTTCGGTCACAATCTGGCGCACAGCCGGCTCATCCTCCACCAGCAAAATAGATTCCTCGCCTTGTGGTAACAGCGTTATCGGTTCACTGACCACCCGTTCCACTTCCGACTTCGCCACACCTGGCAGATAGATATTAAAAGTGGTGCCCTTGCCCGATTGGCTCTCCACCTGAATGTGTCCACCATTTTGTTTCACGATCCCGTAACACGTGGCCAACCCCAACCCGGTACCTTTTCCCGGTTCTTTGGTGGTGAAAAAGGGATCAAAGATGCGCGCTTTCACCTCATCCGTCATCCCCATACCGGTGTCGCTCACGCTCAGGCACACATATTCACCTGGTACCACATCCACATGCTGATGCGCATACTGCGGCGTCAGCACCTTATTCTCTGTGCGAATCGTCAGCTTGCCGCCATCCGGCATGGCATCGCGGGCATTCACCACCAGATTCACCATCACCTGTTCCACCTGTCCAGGGTCCACTTTCACCAGGCTCAGGTTTTGCCCTGGCAGCGTCACCAGCTCAATATCGGCATTGATCAGGCGGCGCAGCAGTTTATCCAGATTCAGCACCACTTCATTCAAATTCAAAATACGCGGCGCTACAACCTGCCGCCGCGCAAACGCCAACAATTGTTGAGTCAGGTTAGCCGCACGCTGGCTGGATTCCTCAATGCCCACCAACTTACTGTAAACCGGGTGGTCTGGCAGTACATGCCGCCGCGCCAGGCTGGCATAGCTGAGAATAGCAGTCAAAACATTGTTAAAGTCGTGGGCAATGCCACCGGCCATATGCCCAATGGCTTCCATTTTCTGGGCCTGTCGCAGTTCCGCTTCCAATTTCAATCGCTCCGCCTGAGCACGGTATCGCTCAACGGCATAGCGAATGGCGCGTTCCAGGATTTGCGGGTTTATCTGGCCTTTTACCAGATAATCGGCTGCGCCTGCCTCCATCGCTTCCAGGTCTACCTGGTGGTCGCCCTGACCGGTGAGCAAAATGACCGGTGCTTTACAACCACTGGCTATTGCCCAACGAAGCAGCTCCAACCCACTGAATTTACCCAACCGGAAATCCACTAAATAAATGTCATGTGCATTTTGGGCTATTTTGTTGATGGCGGCTTCATATGTGGCTACCCAATCCAAAACGTAAAGGTTATCACCAATATCCGCTAATAAATCTTGGGTAATCAGGTAGTCATCTTCGTCATCATCTACCAGTAATATGCGTATCGAATCCATTTGGCACTTTAATATCCTGACGAAATATACAATACGTGCTGTTCGGCGAACTGTTTAGACAGTGATGTCGTGGTCGGTAGGCGGCAGTTCGACCAGTTCAAACCAATACTTGCCAATTGCTTGAACGACCTTCACCAGGGCGGCAAAGGTAACGGGTTTGGTGATGTAGGAGCTGGCGCCCAAATCGTAGCTGCGATAAATATCCTCCTCACCTTTGGATGTGGTCAACACCACAATGGGAATACGGCGCAGGTGTGGCGAGCGTTTGATCTCTTCCAGTGCTTCACGGCCGTCTTTCTTGGGCATGTTCAAATCTAACAATATCAACCCTGGCATGGGGTCGTTTTGTAAGTGCGCATACTTGTCACGGCGGAATAGATAATCCATCAACTGTTCGCCATCCTCCACAAAATGCAAATAGTTCACCAGACGCGCTTCTTCCAGGGCTTCTTGCGTTAACAGACGATCATCCGCATCATCATCCGCCATCAGAATTGTTAATGGTTGTCCTGCTTTGCCCATGCCTTGTTACTCCTTTGGTGAAAAATTGCTTGTAAAAACAGCCACGGGATAACGTCTCCGTCTTGTTAATCGTGATTGCATCGGGGCCACAATTTTGGATGCTGCGTACCCAGCAAGGGGGTGTGGAAGGTTCCACAATCCACCACTATCATATAAAAATACTATAAATTTGCCACCTGTTTTGTGAATAACGTTGTAAGCGTTCAGTCCCTCTGGAGACCTGACAGGTTTTTGGCCTGTAAAGCTTCAAGTTGAACGAGTAATAAACCTGTCAGGTCTGAACGGTTACAAAATGTTTTGTCATGGTTTTTTAACTGCGGCTGATTTTTACGGTTAACGCCTTTGCCTCACGAATCCATTCTTCTGGCTGTAGATGCTGCCACTTCTTTGGCTGAATGATTTCGGCAATTTGATCGGGGGCGCATTGAGCCAGGTCCTCCAGTGTGAGGATTCCAGCCTCATTCAGGCGGCGTGCATAAGCCGGGCCAATGCCGCGAATGAGTTGAAGCTGATTTTTGCCGGTGTAGTCGAATGTGTGCTGTACGGCCGTCATCTTTCCTTGCAGCATCTCGGTTTGTGTCTCGGCCTCTTTTAGCCGGGTCTGCATCTCCACCAACTTTTTGCCCAGGATTTGGGCATCTGTTAACTGGTGCGCCGCGACCTCCACCTGCGCCTGTAATTCGTTAATGTGTATTTCTGCCCGGTTCAACTGCCCTACCAGCGCCTCATTTTCCGTTTTCAGCGCGGCGGCCCGCTCCTGCCAGCCCTGCGCCTCAACCAGGTCATCCCGTAAATGTTTCAGTTCCACTTCCATGACTGCCACCCGCTGGCAAATTTGCTGGTTTTCGGCGCGGGCTGCGTCTAGTTGATTTTCCAAACGGCCGTTGCTTTCGTGCAGTAAATTTTTCTCGGCCGTGCTGGTTAACAACGTGTTTTGCAATGCCTGCGCCCGTTCTTGCAAGTCCTCAAGTTGGACTGTGGTCTGGCGCAGCCTGGTTTGTAATTGGTTTATTTCGGTTACGGCCGTTTCTAGCTTTTGTTTCTGGGTCTGGAGTTCAGCCTGCTGCTGTTGCACACGCTCATCCCGTTCGGCCACATCCTGGCGCAGGCTCTCCACATCTTTCTGGGCGATCAACTGTCCTTTTTCAGCGCGCTGTAACCGCGCCTGCGTCACCTGATTCATCGCCTGGGCTTTATTGCGTTCTCCCATCACCTTTTGCTCTCGCCGCCCCCAATAGCGCCAATCTACCAAAAACACGAGCAACGCCCCAAACATTCCCCCGACCAATAACAACAGGACAATGAGAATTGTAGAGTTCATGGAAATACCTTTCGGAAATGGGAGCCGCCGGGTTTTGCTAAATATCCGGCGCTAGACAGCCTGAGCTTCGGCCAAAATTGTTTCGGCGCGTGCGGGCGCAATTTGCAGAATATCAGCCAGTTGTGCTGCTGAAAGCACTCTTACTTTGGTGATGGTATCAATGCCTTCCGCCAGCAGCCGGTCGGCAAACACAGGGCCAATGCCTTTGATGCGGGTGAGGTCATCGGGCACGGCCGTGCCCGCCGTAACGGGGCGCTGCAAAAACGCCGGCGTCTCGTCTGTCACCGGGGTCTGAATGGGGATGCGCAAGGGGGGCGGTGTGGCTCCGATTGTTGACTGCTCTCGCGCCTGCCGCCAACGGCGGTCTACATCTGCGAACCGGTCTAACAGCGCCAAAGCCCCCTCTTCAGCCGACGTGCTTTTCTGATAATACCAGATGATCAACGCCGCCATGCCACCAATCAGCAAGCCAAAGAAAAATGTGAGTGATAGTCCTTTTCTCATTGTAACCCCCATGGAAGCTAAACATAATATGCAAGCTCATTCTAATGGGTAACGCCGGAGAAGGCAACAATACCACGCTTTTACGCTTGGGTCAGCACGTATTGGTTCAGAGCTTCACGGGCAGCAGGCAGGTGCTGCATAGCGCGCCAGTCGCCGGGGATGGCGGCAGGAGAAGGTTTTTCTAGCAGTAGGAGGAAAGGGTCGGTCTGGGTGGGGGCGCCGGCGGCGCTGGTTTGCCGCCAGAAGGGTTCAAGAATGGATTGCCAACGGCCGTACCGCTGCCGCAGCCAGGGCCATACTTCATCAAATTCAGCCTGGGCGGCTGCTACCGTTATCTTCTGCCGGTACACCTGAATAGTCAGCCGTTCCAACCGATCCCAATGCGTGACAAAGGCATCCAGGCCATCATCGGCTGCCCATTGACGCAAGAAACTGGTAAAAGGGTTCATTCCTGCGGTGGGTCAACGACATTCCTGGCGGTCATGGGGCGTTTCCTTGCAAACGCGCCAACTCTTCCCGAAGTCGGGTTACTTCAGCTTCAGCAGTCTGGCGAGCAGCGGCTTCCCGGCTGGCGCGGGCTGCTTCGGCTTCGGCGGTTATAGGAACTAACAGGCCATCTTCATCATAAAAACGGAGCCAGGTAGCATGGCGGCTGATGAACCGACCATCCCAAGCGCCAAGCCACACTTGCAACACCGAACTCCACAAACGGCCGTATTCATCCGGTTCCAACTGTTCATACTGATTCTGCTGCAAGTGCCAACCAATGAGTTCTTGATTGCTGGGGTCGTAACAGAAGTATTCGGCCGTGCGAAATACCCGTTCGTAAAGCTGTTTCTTGGTGGTCTTATCTGTTTCGGCCGTAGAGGGCGATAGTAGTTCAATGATCACGTCTGGGTAGCGGCCACCTTCCTCCCACACTACCCAGGATAATCGTTCATATGAGCCATCTACATCCTTCACCACAAAAAAATCAGGGCCGCGATAATCCTGATTGCGAATTTGCTGGCTGCTGAAGTAGAGGAACATATTGCCACCGGCGTAATAATCTTGCCGGTCACGCCAGTAATAATCCAACGATTCCAATAATAGATTGATCTCAGCGCGATGCCAGGGCGTTTCCAAGGGAATTCCATCCTCCGTTGGTAAATCTTCGCTTGAAGGTACAGGAATTGGTGGTAAAACTGCCTCAAATAATTTTTCGTTAATCATAAGCCACACCCACTCCTTGTGAACTGCCAGATTTTACCACAGATTTCGTTACTTGAGGTAATGGGTAAGAACATCATTTTTAAGCGCCTGGCATTTCCTGGGGCTGAACACCTGACCAAATTTCATTTCCCCCTATCCACCGCCCGACGCATTTTGCTTAGCGCCATCCACATCGCCCCAAAAGCGGTGAAAAAGGCAATGGCAATCTTGGTGGCATCCACAATCGGTTCCACGCGCACCCCCTCCGGGCCAATGATGATGGCGGCTACCGGGCGGGCCAACGTGCCACCACCACCACCGCCACCGCCGCCAAAACCCACGCTGTTTTGCTGGCCTTCGGGCACTGCGTCACCACCACCACCACCACCGCCATACCCCACCCCCATGCCCGCTGTCAATTCTGACGCGGTAATGACGGTATAGGCGCCCTGGGTGACGGGCTGGCTAAAAACCGCTTCCGGTTTGGTGATGTCAAATAATCGCTTCATCAAGTCATTGGCCGCTTTTTGATTCGGCACGGATTCAATCGCAATTTGTGTTAGATTTTCGCTCATCGTTTTCTTCCTCAATTTCAACGCAGAGGCGCGGAGGCATAAAGAGATTTTGGTTTTCCTTTGCCATCTGTGTTGTTATGGTCTATCGTCTTCTTCTGCTGGAAAGCAACAAATTGACCAGGATGCTCAGGCCCAGTATAGCCCAGAGAACCTGACGAGTGATGTCGGGGATGGGAATAGTTTGGGAGTCACGGCCCGCATCGGCTTCGGGACGGCCGTTACCCTCCACCACCACACGCACCGGCCGATGCCAGACAAAACCACCAACCGGCAGCCGTACCTGGAATACCTGGGATTGCGGCGTAATCAGCAAATCCCCCACCCTCACCGACTCACCACTTTGTATTTCCCACGAAACAAACTTCATCATCTTCACCCTCTCACCTGCTCACCGCCCCCCACCCGCACAGGCACAAGCACAAGCGCAACCCGCACAGGCGCAGGCACAACTGCTGCCACCCGATGACCCGCCACTGCCACCACTGCCGCCAGACCCAGACATCATCGCTTTGAACACGTCGCCAGTGACTTTGTCAGCGCCGCTGAGGTTCACGAAACCGCCGGCCACACCTTTAACTTGCAGCGCCGTGGGCGAGATGGCCGAGGCCAGCCTGCCCGCCGTATTTTCCGTCCACCCGGCAAAACCGGCGGCTACATTGCTGAAATTGGTCTTGCCACCAGGGGAGGGCGCGGCGACACTGCCGCCGGATGGCAGGGCCGTGTGGGGAGTGACATACGGCCGTGCCCAGGTCGGATAATAATGGTAATCACGCCGCCGAAAGCTGCGGTCATAATTATCATCCAGAAACACCCAGGGCCAGGTCTTGTCCAGATGTTCTTCCAGTTCAGGAACGTTGCCCAACGTATTGGCCTGCTCCATAGCACGGGCAATAATTTTGCGATAATAGTCCTGTGTATCAGACAGGTCAAACCCTTTCATACGACCGGCCACGCTGCTGATCAACGATTTCATGGCATTGCTAAAATCCAATTTGTGCGCCGGGCTGCCTTCATGCTCTTGCAGCACGTCCAGGAATTGATGTTCGTAAGTGCGCAAGACAATGCCTTGTTGCTGGGCAATTTTGCGGCGCTGTTCGTTGCGGGCAGCCCGGTCAGCCTGCATCGCCAGGTACGGCCGTACCACCTTCACCTGCAACGGATCATCATCCACCAGTTCCAGGGCGCCCTTATCCAGCAGCCCAAACAACACCAACAACAGCACCTTGTTTAACGGCAGTTCCAGCAAAATGGCCGCTTCCGGGGCCGTCAGGCCGCGTTTAATGCCGCCTCCCTCCACCTGGGCAATAGCCGGCAGGTATTTTTCCTTGCGCCCCGCCAGACGATATTCCACCAACCCCACCAGTACCAATGAAAGCGGGCACAACCACAGGATGGCTGCCGGATTAACCATCATCAACCACACAGCGCCACAACCCAAAACGACAAAAATGGAGATGCCGGTACCACCAGAGTAACGGAAAAAGGCCAGACCAAGAAGAGCCAAAATGGCTAAACCCAGACCCATGGCCACACCTGGGTTATCTTCCAGCCACTTCACCGCCAGATCAAGCAGGGTTTGTTCAATTACCCGTGTCAGGCCGGTAGTGGGAAAAGATGCACCCACCAGATAAGGGCCGATAGCCTGACCTTCAGGCCAGCGCCAACCTACAATGGTATGTTCTTCAAACAATGCCTTGTTGGTGAACGGCACATCCTGAAATAAAACCGCGTCGGGGTCAATACCAGGCAGCAGATGGTAGACAACCCAAATATCACTGGTTCCCATGACCGCCGTTTCATCAAACCAGGTAGGGGTGATTTGCAATGAAGCGTATCCATCCTGGGTTACATCTTCATATACCATGTCGGGCATGGTAAATTCCACATGCAAGGTGCCAGATTGGCCAGGCTGGATGGTGTGGCGGCCCAGGTGGATTTCCACACCCACGTCAATATATTCGGATTTGCGGATGTCGGTGAGGGGATTGCCGTCAATCGAAGCCTCAAAGTTACTCAGGATGTACCCTTTGTGCGGCGTGCCAATATCCACAATGTCTATTGGACTGGCAAACAAGTTATTGTCAAAGGTGATGTCATAAACAATGCGCACAGAGGCATCCGGGTTGACGAACACCTGCATGTATAACTGGGGCACGGAATAGCTGGGGTTTTGAGCCTGAATGGGCGACGCCGCCACCAACAGCGCCAGTAAGAAAGCAAAGAGGAAGAGGGTACGGCCGTTTTTCATATGAAGTTGCCTCTCGTTTTTGTAAACCGTAATCCGTGATTCATTATCCGATTAAGATCGGTTAACGGGTTACGACTTACGACTTACGGATTACGTTCACTGATACGCCCAGCCCGCCGCTTCACGCGGGCAGTCGGCAGCGCACAGGGCCAGACCAGGGCAATCGGCGCAGCGAGTGGGGGCAGCCACTCGTTCGCGGTAGCGGGTAAAAGCGTCATGCTGCCAGATGGTTTGCCACTCATCGGTCAGCACGTTTCCAGCAGATTGGTAAGGGCCGCGGGGGGGAATAACACGGCCGTCCGGCTCCACCCGCGCGGCCACATCGCCCATGCAGCGCGGCCCATGCACCACCTGCGCTGCCAGCGTCTGGGCGGGGTCACGCTGGACGGGTGGCTGCCACAGAAAACGCACATCCAGGGCATCGGCCATTTCTTCAATCCAGCCAGCCGTTTGCGGCATCGCCTGGGCAGGCAAAGCGCCCGCCCGCACCACATCATCCATGCCATCGGGAGCCACAATGGCAAAAAAGGAGAAGGTATGAACGCCGCGCTCCTGCAAGGTAGTCAGCGTTTCAGCCAAACCGGGCAGGGTACTTTCTACCAGAGGAATTTCCACCATCGGGTACACCTCGTTCGCCTGAATATCGGCCAGCAGCGGCAAGACAAAGCCATAATCTTCCCTGCCCAACAAGGCATCGTGGATTTCAGCGGTGGCGCTGGCGACCAATACGGTCATATGGTCTATACCGGCCTGGGCCACGTCTCGCAGCAATTTACTCTGCACCAGATCGGTGGCCCGGCCACGCGCCCCGGCGATCATGCCCAGGTCTTCGGCCCGCTCCACCGCCTGCACCAGATAGGCCAGATCAGGGTTTTCCGGCAGCAAAAAGGTGACATGGGGAATACCAACCTGCCACAATCGGTCAAGCAACGGCACCAGTTGTTCCGGCGCAGCCAGGGGGATGCTTACTTCCAGCGGCGCAAGCAGTTGAGATTCAAAAACCGTCAGGTTCAACTCGTCCAGATTGAAGATGGGATAATTGTCTTCGGGGGCAAGCAAGGTGTGGATGATGCCGGAGACGCGCTGTAAGTCGGCCTGCACCATGTCGGGGGATGCGCCACGGAAACGGGATTGTACGGCCGTGACAATCTCCTGCTCCTCTTGCTCTTCCAGCAGCCCCTTGGCCATGAGGACACCGGTAGGGGAAAGGCGGGCGGCGGCGGCAGCGTTGGCCAGGAGCAGGCCACGGCCGTCTGGCTCCACCCGCAAATGAAAGCGCGTATACAGCCCATCACTGGCCCGCATGAAATGATACAGCCCTGGCGCAATGGCCTGGGTATCCTTACCCCAATGGGGAATCAACCAGCGGCGAAGTTGTGTTTTATCCATTAGTTACGAATCCGGCGTCGGTTGCAACTCAGCTACTTCATTCCTGGCAAGTTGAATAAGCAGCCGGAGGGCATGATTAACTGCTTCATCGTTTTTAAAAAATGGCGCTACATCAGGCGCTAACAGCACTAAATTTGCACCTTGCCGTACCCGCCGGGCATATTTGCCTCTAACACCGCCTTTCAATTGCGAAAAGTCATATTCCTCGCGTAAATCATCTTCCAGGTCAAAATTGTTGCTCTCGTCCATAATATCTCCTCTCAGCGCGTGTTAACGGCCGCGCACTAATGATGCGTATAACATCCCCACGGTCAGTATGCGACACCAACAGCCATCTGGCAAGATCAGAAACACCAACAGTCAGGTACCTATCTTCATCAACTGAATGATCTGGATCGTCATAAGTCATAGACAAAACATCCCAAAACACAGTAGCTGCTTCATTAAACGAAACTCCATGCTTGCGGATATTGGCTACTTCTTTGTTTGGATCCCAGTCAAAATCAACCATCGTTATCTGCCAATCGTAAAGTTACATCTGGTAGCCGAGGTTGTGCAACACGTCATCGGGGGTCTGGCCGTGCAGGATTTGGAAATGATAGGTCTCATCTACCCGATCTATGACCAGTTCATATGCTTCCGGCAGCACACAATGTTTGCTGCCGCGCACCCCACCTAGCATCTCCTGGTAGGCGCCTACGCTGAAGAAGCCGATCATTAACCCCTCCGTTTCCACCGGCAGGTAAAGCGGCGATTGGCTTGGTTTGGGTGGGTACACATCGTCGCTGTCACAGGTGATGCCGCCTAGCTGCACCTGCTGGAAGGGTTTGTCCAGATGATTGAGCGGCAGCACAATAAAGTGCTCACCCAACGCCCAACTATCAGGGAAGGAACTCATAATCGAGCCATCAATGATGTACCAGGGCAGTTTGGAGTCATTGTCTTTGGCGGTGATGACGGAAAAGAGGTGGGCGCCATGCTCGGAGGTGGTATAACGGCCGTACTCCCCCATCACATCCGGCGTCGGCACATTATACCGGCGACAACTCTCTTGCAGTGCGCGCAAAAACCGTCGCCCAAAATCGTGATAATCAAAGTCAAAATCGAGCGTCATGCCCACCGGCATCCCGCCACCAAAGTTGAAAATGTGCAGCGAAGGATGGCGTTGGCGCAGGCGGGCATACACTTCAATGCCCGGTTTCAGCCAGTTCACAAACGCCTCCGGGTCGGTAATCTGGCTGCCTACCATGTTGTGATACATCACCAGATTCAAGTTGGGCGCGGCGGCAATGTAATCGGCTGCCTTCCAAATATCATCCAGGCTCAGGCCAAAACGCGAATTGGCTACCCGCATCTCTGTTTCGCTGGCGTGGTGACCATAACTTTTCATGCGCAGCCCAACCTCAAACGTATGACCGGAGGTGATCAGCGGTGAAAGTTCACCCATATCTTCAATGACAGGGATAACGTTTTGGTGTACCTGGCGCAGTTGCAGAATATTGGCCGCATATGGGGAACCGGCCGTCTTAAAGCCATTACATACGATCAGGCGGTCCGGCGGCAGCAAACCACGCCGAATCATAATCTGGGCAATATCCACATCTACCGTGGAAGACATTTCATGGTGAGCGCCAGCACCCAGGGTGGTGCGGATGACTTCTTCGGCGGCGTTAGCTTTGGAGGCATAGGTGTAATAGAAACGGCCGTCATACCCCACCTCTTGCATCACCTCCGCAAACATCTGGTTCATGGCCGCAATTTGCCGGCGAATGAGCGGCAGATAGACAATTTCCAGCGGGCTAGGCAGCGGCTGCGGGGCCGGCGTCTCGGCCGTAAACACACTGGCCAGATCGAGGTCTTCCAGATGGAGACGGCCGTGCCGCACGTGCAAATAACGGTTAAACCTGTGGCCCTCAGGCACAGGCAATTCTGACTCCCAACCAATTACCGGATGATTTGCCATCATATCAAAGCTCCTCGTATAAATTTGGCCGAAAACTGATGGCTGCTTGTAACAGACCACCAGCCACCAGCAACTATTCATGCCTCACCCCTGCAACCGCCAAAGTATATCAATTTTACATATTGTTTGTTATACTGGCAGCCAACATCTAAAAAAGCACAAATCATGTAAGAGGTGAAACTTGCGTATCCGATTTTGGGGAGTACGCGGTACAATCCCAACCCCAGGCCCAGAAACGATCAAATACGGTGGCAACACCTCATGTGTAGAAGTCACCACAGCAGACAAGCAACTCATCATCATTGATGCCGGTTCCGGCATTCGCCATTTAGGCAAAGAATTAATCAAAAACGCCCCCGGACGCATTACAGCCAGCATCCTCATCAGCCATACCCATTGGGACCATATCCAGGGCTTTCCCTTTTTCGCGCCAATTTTTGGCCGTAATAACCGTTTCGTTGTCGTTGGCAAAAAGCGAGTTGGTAAACAACTGGAAGAAACAATGGCCGGGCAATTTATTGAGCCATACCTGCCCTTTTCCTACAACTCGTTACCCGCAGACCTGATTGTAAAAGAGGTTGGTGACGGTGAAACCTTGATCATTGGCGATGACACCAAAGTAACCGTAGCGGACCTGAACCACCCTGGTGGCTGCCTGGGTTTTCGTATTGAAAGCAACGGCGTCGTTTTTGTTTATTGCAGTGATGTCAGCCATTATGACGATGGTTTTGACCAAAACTTGCTAGAGCTGGCCCAAGGCGCAGATCTTTTGGTACACGACTCACACTTTGGCTCCATAGAAGAACGGCGGCGATTCAGTGAATATGGCCATAGCTCCTGGATCGAAGCCGCTCAAGCAGCCATAGAAGCTCGGGTGGGCTGTCTGGCGCTCTTCCATTATTCCCCTGACCTCAGCGACGCCGAGTTGGATGAAATCATCGTTAAAGCCCGCAATGTTTTCCCCAAAACCATTTTGACAAGAGAAGGCATGGAAATAACCCTGCCCCTTTCCGCCAACCATTTGCCAGAGTAAAACACCACCTCACGCATCACCTTACCGGCATATTCACCACTACCCGAAAATTGCCTGAAAATGAGAATAGACTAAAATATACTCTGCCATTCATGGTGCATGAAACAGGGTGCAGCCAGTGAAGCTGCAAATTCTTCAAGAGATTTCATGGGGCACGGCCCACCGCAATGAATGAAAACCGTAAGGCAAGTCGGTTAAACTGCCCTACAGAGACACAGGAGTTATTTTGACCCAATCAGTCCTGGTAGTTGATGACGAACCTATGGCCCGAACCCTGCTGCGTTTAATGCTGATCCGGGCCGGGTTCAACGTCACAGAAGCCGAAGATGGGTTTGATGCCCTCGATAAGGTGCGCAAAAATCGCCCGGATGTCATCTTGTTGGATGTGATGATGCCTGGGATGGATGGTTTTGCCGTCTGTGAGCGGCTGCGAAATGACATGGAAACGGCCGCCTTACCCATCATTATGCTGAGCGCCAAAACGGATTTGGGCAGCATTAACCGGGGATTGCGTGTTGGCGCTACCGTTTACCTGACGAAACCTATTTCCCCGGAAGACCTGACCCGCCATGTGCGGGAAGCGCTGGAAAATGGCAAGAGCGCCTGATAGGTCTAACAGGTTGCGTCAGCCATTTTATTGTGATAAAAAACACAAAGACTTGTACAACAAATATGGAGGCTTTGAATTATGTTGGTTAAACGGCTGGCACTTGTGGCAATCTCGTTAACAGTTGGTTTTTTAGTTACCTGGCTCATTGTCATTACAATTGCCGAAACCAATCTGGAACAATACGGAATCTGGTATACCGGGTTTACCGCCCTGGCAATTGCCTGTGCAATTGGTGTGTGGTTGGACAAGTTTATGGGCACCGAAATTTTGCCAAAATAACTCCGTTATGCCCGGAAATATGACATTGGTAAAGGTCTCCACAAGATGAGGAGACCTTTTTGTTTTTAGGTGGATGATTGGTAGCAGACCGTAAGGGCCGCAAGCGTGAGCAGAAAGCTTCTACGGTCTCAAAAGATAAAGAGAGGTGAGTATGTCAGCACAAGTGATTGATGGCAAAGTGATCGCGGCGAAGGTGCGTGAGCAAGTGGCCGAAGGGGTTGCCCACCTGAAAGAAACGTATGATTATACGCCTGGGCTGGCAACGGTATTGGTGGGGGAAGACCCGGCCTCGGCGACCTATGTGCGCAGCAAACAGAAGATGTGTGAATCGCTGGGCATTCGTTCCTCAGGTCATCACCTACCGGCGGATGCGTCTCAGGCTGATGTGCAGGCGTTAGTGACTGGTCTCAACGCGAATCCAGAGATTAACGGCATCCTGGTGCAACTGCCATTACCCAAACATATTGATGAAGAAGCCATTTTGAACTCCATTGACCTGACCAAGGATGTGGATGGTTTTCATCCGGTCAACATTGGTCGGTTGGCCATGAAAGGGCGTGATCCGCTGTTTATCCCCTGCACGCCGGCCGGATGCATGGTACTGCTGGAAGAGGCGGGCGTGACTTTGCGCGGCGCGGAAGCGGTGATTGTGGGACGGTCAAACATCGTGGGGCTGCCGATGGCTATGCTGCTGCAAAAAGCGGACGCGACGGTGACCATTTGCCACAGCCGGACGCGGGATTTACGGGAGCATTTACAGCGGGCAGATATTGTGGTGGCGGCGATTGGCCGGGCGGAGATGATTACGGGAGACATGCTAAAGCCAGGCACGGCCGTGATAGACGTTGGCATTAACCGTGTGGATGATCCGGCGGCCAAAAATGGCTACCGGCTGGTGGGCGACGTGCATTATGAGTCGGCGGCTGAAGTAGCCGGGGCTATCACCCCGGTACCCGGCGGCGTGGGGCCTATGACTATTGCCATGCTGATGAAAAACACGCTGCGGGCCGCAGAATTGGCGTTAGCAAAAAAGTGAGCGGATAGCCAGTAGCAGTGGCATATGTCCAGAGGTGGCACGGTTGAAAACCGGCCACAGCAAGTATAACAACTTGCCACTCGCTACTTGCCAATAAGAGGATCAAGACCATTTCTCGTTCTCGAACCTTGCATACAGTGCGTTCGGGCCTTGGACAGATGCGGCTGCGCCGGACGCCATTAGATATTCCCCTCCTGCTGTTTTTTCTGACGTTGTTCGTAAGTCTCTGGGTTTCTTATTCAGGTTGGCTGGCGCTGGATAAGTTTTGGATGCTGCTGGGGGCGGTGGTGGTGTATTATGTGGTCACGGCCGTGCCCCGACGATATGCGCTGTGGGTAGCGGCTGCTTGCGGGCCGCTGGCTGCCGGGTTAGCCTTCTTTTATTTCACAGCAGACTTCTGGCATCGTGGGCTGGCTGTTTTGGGGGCCGTTTTGCCGCCGGTGAATCGGCTGCTGGCTTTGCGCATGTTTTGGCCGCTGCTGCTGCCCCACCCTAA
Organism: Chloroflexota bacterium; assembly: GCA_035444285.1. Lineage (GTDB taxonomy): Bacteria > Chloroflexota > Anaerolineae > Promineifilales > Promineifilaceae > CAADGU01. The sequence goes on along the minus strand of DAOMOK010000008.1, from coordinate 59,212 downwards.
TGTGATCGCCGGGCACATCGTGATGCTGTTGCCTTATACGACGGCCGTGTTGTTATATGCGCGCCGGGATAACGAAAGGAAGATGGGTGTGGTGACGGCCGTGTGCCTGGTGATAACACTGGTGGGGCTGCTGGTTACCCGGTCTGTGGGTGCCTGGCTGGCTTTAATGACCGGATTGGGCGTGTGGGCTTTGTGGCCGGTGAGCGCCCGGATGAGCGACTGGGGGAGCGCCTGGGTGAGCGCCCGGCTGACGGCCACTCTGCCCCTATCACGCCGCGCCATCTACGGTGGACTGGTCGCCACAATGATTCTACTTGAATTGGCCACGGTCTGGCTGGTAGTCAGGTGGGACATGCCCGGCGGGCAAACCATCGCCGAACGATTAGCCCTGGAAGGCGGCGCCTGGCGGCTGGCTCAAGAATACCCCTGGTTGGGCAGTGGGTTGGCCACGTTCCCGGCTTTATACGCTGAATATGTGCGCGTCATACCCAATTTTTATCTGAACTACAGCAATTTTTACCTGGACGTGCTGCTGGAATTAGGGCCATTGGGCACAATCTGGTTATTGGCCATTTGGCTGGGGGCCGCGTGGCTGGTAGTGCGCGCTATGCACCGCAGTCACTCGCGGTCATCCCATCATCATCTCGCCAAGGCCGGGGATGTTTATTGGTTACGCTGGGCCACGATTTCTAGTTTTGTGGTCATTTTGGTACACGGCCTTGTAGACGACAGTTTATTTGGGGGATTAGGCACGCCGCTGCTCTTTTTTACACCGGCCATGGCGGTGCTGGTTTCCCGGCAGAATGCTGAAGAAAAGCCGTTGTTTTTCAGCAAGCGGGTGGTCTGGGCAACGGCCGTGATACTCCTCATACTGGCGGGCCTTATGGTGGGTTTTCGGCAGCGAATAGCGGCAGCCTGGTACGCCTACCAGGGGGCACATGCCATGGACCTGGTTCTGTTCGTAGATTGGCCGAGCAATCAGTGGCGCACCGGTGATAACCCCACCTTGCTGGCGCCGGCACGCCATTACTTTGATCTGGCGCTGGAACAAGACGAGCACAACCGCACCGCCCACCAACGACTGGGCATGATGGCCCTGTGGGAATTGGATATAGACACGGCCGTGCGCCACCTGGAAGCAGCCCATGTCCAAGACCCAACCCATCGCGGCGTCATCAAAGCCCTGGGGTACGCCTATGTGTGGCAAGGGCAGCCGGAAAAAGCCTATCCTCTGCTGACCCAGATACCTGAAGCCGGCCGAGAAATGGAAGTATATGTCTCTTACTGGTATCAACTAGACCAGCCCGGTCTGGCCGAAAAAGCCGCCGCTGCCTCCACCTACTTACAAAACAACCGATGAGTCCACGAGCGTTTTAATCTGCATCCTGAACCAACCTCCGCTATAATCCCGCAAAACAAATGTGCGGTGGAAACTTCTACCTTCATTGAATGAGGAACTTGTTATGCTTGAATCTACAAAATCACGCGCCGGGGTGTTAAGAGAGTTATTTGGCTTCTTGTGGAAGCGCAAGATGTGGTGGCTTATTCCCATGATTGTGGTGTTGCTGGTATTTGGCGCGCTGCTGATCCTGGCTTCGGCTTCGCCCGCATTTGCGCCGTTTATCTACACCCTGTTCTAGTGGTTATGAGACCTGACAGGTTTTTTGAAACCTGTCAGGTCTGTGCTGGACAAGCCAAATGCTGGAATTATTGAGTGTTATCGTTCTCATTTTGCTGACAATGGTCAGCTATGCGTCCGGCGTGACGTTGGCGGCTAATCGGCGTGAATACCCCACGGCCGTGCTCGACCTGCTCATCGTGGCCGGGTTGTGGCTGGTGCTGTTTTGGCTACGGCCGCAACTAGACCGCCTGCCGCTGCTGGCTGTGACCATTGGCCTGGGCGTGGTGGTGGGTTATCTGGTGGGGGCAGTGCGGTTGGCCGGGCAGAAGGATGTTCACACACTGCCCGCTTCGGAACTGCCCGAACATGCGCGGGAAAAGGTGGCAGACACGGCCGTGTCCCGCAACATCTTCAAACGCGGCTGGCAGCGCTGGAATGACTTCGCCGGGCGCATGGGCAACGTGCAGGGGCGGCTGCTCATGGGCTTTTTCTACTTCATCGTTGTCACCCCCTTTGGCCTGGGTATGCGCCTGTTTTCTGATCCTTTAGCCGTCAAAATATCCCCACCCCACTCCAACTGGCATCCCAAAGAAAGCACCGACCTCACGCTGGAGGCAGCAAAAGAACAAGGATAAATGTACATCCTCGGAATCTCCTGTTTTTACCACGACGCTGCCGCTGCCCTGCTGCATGATGGCCAGTTGGTGGCGGCCGCCGAAGAAGAGCGTTTCAGCCGCCAGAAGCATGACGCCGGTTTTCCGCATCAGGCCATTGCCTTTTGTCTGCAAACAGCCGGTATTACGGCCCATGATCTGGACTATGTGGTTTTTTATGAGAAGCCGCTGCTGAAATTTGAGCGTATTCTCAAGACCCAGCTTTCCTCCTTTCCGCGCTCCTGGCGCGCTTTTGGCGAAGCCATGATCGCCTGGATGGGCGACAAGTTGTGGGTGAAGACGCACATCCAACAGAACGTTGGCGTGCCGCTGGAGAAAATCCTGTTTGTTGACCATCATCTCTCCCACGCTGCCAGCGCCTTTTTTGCTTCGCCGTTTCGGGAGGCGGCAGTGCTGACCATTGATGGCGTGGGTGAATGGACAACGGCGGCGCGGGGGCGGGGCACGGCCGTGTGGGATGGTGAGACAGGCCAAAACAGCCTCATCCTCAGCGAAGAGCAGCGTTTCCCCCATTCGCTGGGTCTGCTCTATTCCGCTTTCACCGCCTTCCTCGGCTTTCATGTCAACAGCGGCGAATACAAAGTGATGGGCATGTCGCCGTATGGCGAGCCGCGCTACCTGGACAAGCTCGACAAGATTTTCAAGGTATATGATGATGGCAGCTTTTGGACCAATATGGACTACTTCAGCTACCATTACTCCCATACCAATACCTACAACCAGAAATTTATTGATCTATTTGGCCCGCCGCGTATCCACAGCGACGACTTTTTTACCACCAAGACCAACCCCAGCATTGACCCGAATGAGCCACAAGTAAAACAAAATCAGCATTATGCAGACATTGCCGCCAGCATCCAGTTGGTAACAGAGGAAGCGCTGCTGAAGCTGCTGCGTTCCTTGCACCAGCAAACGGGGCTGCCGCATGTGTGTATCGCCGGTGGGGTAGGGCTAAACAGCAAGGCCAACGGCCGTATCCTCAAAGAAACCCCCTTCACCGACGTTTTCATCCAACCGGCGGCGGGAGACAGCGGCGGCGCATTGGGGGCGGCGTTGTATGTATACCACGTGCTGCTGGGGCAGCCGCGCCGTTTTGTGCAGGAACACAATTACTGGGGCGCGGCCTATGACGACGACGCCATTGAACAGGCCATCAACGAGACTGGCTTCCGCCATGAACGGATTGAGGATGAGGCAAAGTTGACGGAAACGGCCGTAACCGACATCCTGCAAGGTAAAGTGATTGCCTGGTTCCAGGGGCGGTTTGAATGGGGGCCGCGCGCCCTGGGCAGCCGCAGCATCATCGCCGACCCGCGCCGTGCCGAGATGAAAGAGATCATCAATGCCAAGATCAAATTCCGCGAACCGTTTCGGCCGTTTGCGCCTGTCATTATTCAGAAAGCAGTGGCGGACTATTTTGAGATGGTACGGCCGTCGGACAACAAAATGGCCCCCTTCATGCTCACCGTCGAACGTTTCCGGGAAGGACCGGGAGAGCAGGTTCCAGCCGTGAACCACCTGGGCACGGGACGGCTGCAAAGCGTGCGCCGCGAATGGAATCCGCGCTACTACGACCTGGTCTACCAGTTTGGGCAGGCCACCGGCGTGCCCATCCTCATCAACACCAGCTTCAACCTGCGCGGCGAACCCATTGTGAACACCCCCGCCAACGCCCTCAAAACCTTCGGACACAGCGACCTGGATACATTGGTGATGGGGAATTATGTGGTGCGGAAGTAAAGAAGTGATGCGTGATGTGTGAGCAGACCCCGGTCACGCATCACGTATCACGCATCACGGGATTGCACAACTATGAAACGCCTGCACATCGCCATGTTCACCAATACCTACCTGCCGTTTACCAACGGCATTACCCGCTCCATCCATAGCTTCCGGCAGGCGTTGGAGGGGGAATTGGGGCATAATGTTTTTGTCTTTGCCCAGGGCGCAGATGATTATGAAGAGCCGGAGCCGTTTATCTTTCGCTACCCATCGCTGGAAATCCCGTTCCAGAAATACCCACTCACCATTCCCATATCCCGTTTTGCGGACCGGCTTATGCCCCGGCTCAAGTTAGACGTGATTCACGCCCATCACCCCGCCCCAATGGGCACAGAAGCAGCACGCCATGCCCGGCAGTTAGAACTGCCACTGGTATTCACCCACCACACCTATTACCAGGAATATGGGCATTATTTGGGACTGCCGGAAGAAACAGGACGGCGGGTAATTGAAAGCTGGATTGCCGATTATTTGCAGCAATGCCAGCACATCATCGCCCCCAGCCCAAGTATCAAGCAGATGATTGAGACGACCTATGGCATCCACGACCGACTGACAGTGATTCCCACGGGGATTGACACGAAACCGTATGTGGCTGCCGACGGCCGTGCCTTCCGTCAACAACTCAACTGGGGTGATGACACCATCCTCATCTCTGTCGGTCGCCTGGCCGACGAGAAAAACTGGCCCACCCTGCTCGATGCAGTCGCCATGCTCTTTGCCCGGCAGCCACATGTACGTCTGGTGCTGTTGGGTGATGGGCCGGCCCGCCACGACCTGGAAAAGTACAGTGAAGAATTAGGCATTGCCGATAGGGTAACATTCACCGGGAATGTGCCCTTTGATGATGTGCCGTCGTACCTGAAAGCGGCCGATCTCTTCTGTTTTGCCTCGGTCACAGAGACACAGGGATTGGTCACACTGGAAGCGATGGCTGCTGGGCTGCCGGTGGTCGCCGTAGACGCCACCGGCACCTCAGACGCCGTTGACCACGAGGTGGATGGGCTGCTCACACCCAACGACAGCGCGGCGCTGGCAGCCGCCATAGAGCGCGTGTTGGCTGATCAGGAATTGGGGGCACGGCTGAAAGAGGCAACGGCCGTCAAAGCCACCAAATTCGACATCATCACCCTCTCCCAACAACTGGTAGCCCTCTATCAACAGGCTATCGAAGACAAACAAGCCGACCGCACCATCCAGATGGACGAGAAAAAATCCATCTTCAACGTAGACTGGAGAAAACCCCTCTCCATCCTCGAAGAAAAAATCGCCGAACTACTGTAGGGCGATTTTCCAAATCGCCTTACTGTAATTCCGCCAGGAGCGATTGGATAGAATCCACCTGGGTGGTCTGATTGTTTTGGGTAAGCTGCCAGTGCGCACGGCCGTTACGATTCACAACCCGCACCTGTACGCTCGAACCATTTGGCCCCTGGTGTACCAGGAAACCTTCCCGCTCCAACGCCCGCCTGGCCCATATCGCCCCCAGCCCTTCCCCCACCAGATCAATATGCCCCGTCTCCGCCTGCCGAATAGCAAACGAGCCGGTATGCGCATCAAAGGAAATACCCGCACTATGAAAGGCGCGTTCAAACGCACCACTCAACACCAAATCCTCCGGCGCACCCACCTGCAAAACCCCTCCCTCCGGCATCAGCCAGATGGTATCGGCCATGCGCAGCGCCAGATCAAGGTCGTGCGTAGATAGCAAAACCGCCCGATTTTGCTCATGGGCTAACCGCCGCAAAATGCCCATGATTTCCACCCGGCGTGGCAAATCCAGAAAGGCGGTTGGCTCATCCAACAGCATGATCTGGGGTTCTTGCGCCAGGGCACGGGCAATCATCACCTTTTGCCGTTCGCCGTCGCTCAGTTCATGCACAAAACGAGGCGCCAGGTGGGCGGCGGACACGGCCGTCAGCGCCCTCTGCACCACTTCTTCATCCACGGCCGTCAATTGGCCCGTCCAACCGGTGTAGGGATGCCGCCCTAAGGCCACCAGTGCATACGCCGTCAACATGCCCACGTGTACCCGCTCCGTCAGCACCACACTAATGTGCCGGGCAATGGTACGGGCATCCAGTTGGTGAATGCTCTGTTGACCGAGATAGACTGTGCCGCGTAACGGCCGTTGCATGCCCGCCACCGTGCGCAGCAGCGTAGACTTGCCCGCCCCATTCGGCCCCAACAGACACACCAATTCCCCCTTTCGCAAGCAGGCGTTTATATCTTCAGCCACTACACGAAGCCCACTATTCTGCTTATAGCCAATTGCCAGATCATCAGTTCGTAAAATTGATTTCATCATTCACATCTCAGGGCAACGGATGGTTGAGCGAATAAGCGGATAACTCCAACTCTCCAGGCCATCCGCTTATTCACTCCTTATCCGCTGCCCGCCATCGTCACCCCGCGTCGCAGAATTACCCACATGACCACCGGCACGCCAATGAGGGCCATCACCGAATTGAGCGGCAGTACCAACTGGCTGCCTGGCAGTTGGGCAATCAGATCGGCCAGCAGGGCAATGGTCGCCCCCAAGAGAATACAGGTTGGTATCAGAATCCGATGATCGGAAGTACGGAACAGGGCGCGGCACAGGTGGGGCACGGCCACGTCCAGGAAAATGATGGGGCCACAAAAGACAGTGACAGTGGCCGAGAGCACGGCCGTACTCAACACCACCCACCAGCGCACCCGCCGTGTATCCAGCCCCAACGTTTGCGCATAATTTTCGCCAAGCAGCAGCGCGTTCAACGACTTTGCCAGCGCTCCCGCCAGCAGCAGCCCGGCCACGATCAGCGGCAGCATCAGCCGCATCTGGCTCCACGTCACCCCGCCAAAGCTGCCAAACGTCCAGGAAATATACGCCTGGATGCGTTCAGGGATGGCAAAGTAGAGCAAGATGCTCACCAACGCGCTAACGCCATAACTAAACAGCAGTCCCAATATCAGCAGCGTCATCGTCTCCACACGGCGGGCGAAGGCCAGCACCAGCGCCAACACCAGCCCCGCGCCCAGGCTGGCGGCTACGACAATGCCAAAATCATTCCGTATCCCCATGCCGGCCAACAGGTTCCCGCCAATCGCGCCCGTCGCCAGCACCACCAGGGCCACACCCAGACTGGCGCCGGCATTCACGCCTAGCACTGATGGCCCGGCTAACGGATTGCGGAACAGCGTTTGCATTTGCAGGCCACTGACGGAGAGCGCGGCGCCGGCAAGTACGGCCGTGAGCGCCTTTGGCAGCCGAAACTGCCACACAATGGTCGTCCACGTTGCCCGCGCCGGTTCACCGCCCGCCAGAATGGTCAGGATGTCGCGCAGCGGAATTTTGACCGACCCCAACGTCAGGCTGAGCAAAAACGCAGCCACTAATCCTAGCAGCAGCGCAACCACGACCACCCGGCGAATGCCCAGGCGCGGCCATGTGGGGAGGGTGGTGGTTTCGATCATATCGTCATTCGTTGTCCGTTATCCGTAAACCGTAATCCGAACAAAGGGGTTACGGCTTACGGATAACGGGTTACGGTTTACTCTACCAATCGGTAATACACAAACTCATGCTCCGGCAACAACTCCGGGTGGAAAATTTTGATCAGGTCGGCCAACACCAGATGGGGATTGGCCGCGCCGCCTTCGTAATAATCATTGCCTCCGCTGGTGTTAACACGGCCGTCGTTGTTGTAGACATTGCCATTCTGATAGGCGGCAAATTCAGCAAAACGGCTATCGGTAGCTGCCAAATCGGCCAGTGAAGCCACAAAACCTAGATTGAGCCAGTAATCGGCGGCCTGCGCTTCGTTAAAGACGGTCTCAAAATCAAGGAATAAGGTCGTGTCGGATGGGTCATTGGCCCAGAGATAGGCGGCCCCGGCATCGGCCAGCAGTTGGGCAATGTAACTCTGCCCGCCGGCCATGTACCAGGTGCCTTCGTAGGGGGTGTTGAGGAGGACAGTGGGTTGGGCTATGGCCGTAGCCGCCAGCGCCGCCAGTTCGTTATATTCCGCTGCCACGCCATCAAACCAGGTATTGGCAGCCGCTTCCTGGTTAAAAAAGGCCGCCAGGAATTTCACCCATTCCGCCTGCCCCAATGGATTGGCATCCAGGTAATCGGAGTTGACGACGACGGTGACACCTGCTTCTTCCAGCTTGGGCTGGGCATCAAAATCGGCCGAGCCGCTGGAATAGGTCATCACCACATCCGGGTCTAAATCGAGTACCTGCTCCACGTTCACCTGCGCCCCAAAACCCACTTCGGCCACCTGTCCGGCGTCAATGCGGGCGCGGATTTCCGGGGTGCTGGCAAAAGCGAGACTGTCCAGCCCCACCAATGTGTCCACGGCGTTCAGAGTGGGCAGGTGGGGCAGATAGGTGGTGGACATGGCCACCAGGCTGTTGATGGGCACTTCGATGGTCATGGCGTCTTCAAAACCGGCGGGCACGGCCGTACCACATTGCACCAGCAGGTAGGTAGCCACTTCTGCCGCACCGGGGTATGGCGAATGGACGGTGACAACTTTGTAGTTGGGGAAGTATTCGATGGTAAAGCCTTCGCTGTGGGTGACTTCCGCTTTTTCGGGGAAGTAATCTATACCTTCCTGGTAGTTTTCCAGGCAACCATCGGTGAAGTTAGCAGTGGGAGCTACCGATTCGGCCATCAGTTCGGTGGTAGCGGTTGGTGCGGCGGTGGGGGGCACGGCCGTAGCCGCCATATCCGGTTCCGCCTGCCCACCACACGCCACCAGCAGCATTAAAAACAAGATAACACTGAATACTTTATTGTTCACGAGACGATCTCCTTCCTTGAAATTGAGTTGGGCACGGCCGTTCGTGGACATGTTTGAAGTAGGCAATTCATTACCGTTAAAAGGCGATAAATCGCCCACTACGAACAGGGGCAGGAGACGTTCACCAATAAAAAAGCCCACCAAACGGTGGGCCAGATGAAACAAAAACTGTCATGTGGCCCGCTGTCCCTTTGTCCACGAAGGTCATGCGAGCAAAAGAACAGGCCAGGCAGTCGGACTTAGAGTAATTAGGAATTATGAATTAGGAATTATGAACTGGTTTCTTCAATTCATAATTCATAATTCATAATTCATAATTCCATTACCGTTGCGGGACAGTGCCGGAATCGTGATGTCTTTCATCACCCACCGGGCTTCCCCTGACAGGTTCTTAAGCTGGTTGGGTTGTTAATGTGGTTGGGATGATAACGTGAAGGGGTACGGCCGTCAACCTGAATCATATGCCAACTTTCCCTTAACTTTTTCTGAACAATCAGCGGCTACATTAGGGCACAGGGGTGCGACCCATTTCTAAAAGTGGGTCGCACCTAAACTTAACCAAGAGGACGAATTTCGATGGACACACTCGCAAGACAAAACATAGTACACACTATGCATTCGTGGGCAGGGCAGATGGTAGGCGCCGCCGTCACCCCCACCCACCCCCTCATCCACACCTTCCGGCCCATCAGTCTGGCGGAAATGGCGGAGGCGGCGCTGTTGAACCGCACCGACACCAAATTTGTCCTGGCGACGGCCGATTTGCTGGCGGCATTGGCCGACCTGAGCAGCGCGTACCGGGTGTTGGAAGTAGGCGGCAACCGGCTGAACCATTACCAGACGCTTTATTTTGATACACCGGATTTTGCCCTCTACCATCGCCACCATGCCGGCGCGGCCGAACGTTACAAAGTGCGCGCTCGTGCCTATGTGGAGTCTGACCTGGCCTTTTTTGAAGTCAAACACAAAACAAGAAAGAAACGCACGGTCAAAGAGCGTCTGCCAACGCCGCAGATGGTAACGCAGGTGGGAAAAGACACGGCCGTGTTCTTGGACCACCATTACCCCTATGACCCTGCCGACCTGCGGCCCGTCTTGGGAAACAGTTTCACCCGCCTTACCCTGGTCAGCACAGCCCGCCCAGAGCGGTTGACCCTAGATTTTGACCTGGCTTTTTATTGGGGGCCGCAGCGGGTGATGCTGCCCGGCCTGGCGGTAGCCGAAGTGAAACAAGATGGCTTTTCGGCCCATTCCGATTTCATCCGGCACATTCGCGCCCGGCACACCCACCCCACATCATTTAGCAAATACTGCTTAGGCGCGGCGCTGCTTTACCCGCACCTGAAACAAAACAATTTCAAACGGCAACTGTTGCTCATTCAAAAATTGTTATCTGGAGGATACCATGCCCACACTCACTAATTTACTCATTGGTTTCCTGTTCAATCTGGCGGTGGCGCTGATCATCGTGCGCTTCATTTACTACCCGGTGAAACAAAACAAAAACTACGTTTTCACCTTCGTCGCCTTTAACACCACCATCTACTTCATTATGAGCGCGCTCACCAGCATCGAGTTGAGCGTCGGCGTCGGCTTTGGGTTGTTTGGCCTCTTTTCGCTGCTGCGTTACCGCACCGACCCCATGCCGCCCCGCGAAATGACCTACCTGTTTGTGGTCATCGCCCTGCCCATTTTGAATTCGGTGTTGATGGCTGATGCCGATTGGGCCTATCTGGTGGTGGCGAACACGGCCGTGATCAGCGTACTCACCTTCCTGGAACAGGGCTGGGGTTTTCGCTACGAGGCGTCGCGGCGGCTGACCTATGAGCGCATTGAGTTGATCAAACCGGAAAACTACCACCTGCTGCTGGCCGACCTGCGCGAACGCACCGGTCTGCCCGTGAAACGGTGTGAAGTGGGCGACATCAACTTCCTGCGCGACACGGCCGAAATCAAAATCTACTATGACCAGCCCGACGAACAAACCCTCACTGCCACCATACTGGAAGCGTATGCAGCCAACGGCCGTTACCCCGGCGACGACGATTAGCCAGATAACCTACTGCATGAAGAAATCTCGCAGCGCCTGCAATCGCTTCCGTGTTTCCCACAAAAATATCCGTTGTATGATCGGGTCGAGAATAAAACGCAAGAAACGGGGTCGGGCGGTAAAGTGAAACTTATAGGTAATGCGGGAAGCATCGGGGGCAATGGGTTCATGGCGGATGGAGGCGGCCCAGGTTTGGAAGAAGGGCGGATTATTGACCATTTTGACGGCGGCAACCGACGGCCGTTGGAAGGAAACGTACACCGTCTTGAGCGCAATCCCCCCCAACGAGCGGCGGCCCACGCAAACGGTGGTTGTGCCCAGGTCAACGGCCGTAAATCCATCAGCCAGATACGCTGCCTGCAAGAGGGTGTCCCATTCCAGGCGACGGCCGTAATCATGCACCAGGTCAAATACCACCTCACACGTTGCCGGAATAATCTCACTCACCTCACCATGCGCCATAATCCACTTATTCCTTCTGCCCTGATTGTAAATTAGCCTGACTCGAAAGGAAACTAATGTTGTATCTTTGCCGCAATGCTGGTTTCGCAGCATATCTTTGGCTTCTTTGCCACTTTGCGTTATAAAGCCAGCCACATATTCCCACCAACTTGGAGGCTGATAGATGAGCGAGATGATCGAACAAGAACGGATTTGCTGGTTTGCCATTCCTGATGAAGCAGACCTTGATGAGGATTTACGAAAGCTGTTTGCCAAGGCGCGGGAAAGGATTGGTTTTGTGCCCAATGTGTTTGTGGCCTACACCATGCGCCCCACCCATTTCCGCCCCTGGTTCAGCCACTTCCGTGAACTGATGCAAGGGCCGTCTGACCTTTCCCCGGCGCAGCGGGAGATGATCAGCGTCGTCGTCTCCTCGCAAAACCATTGCCTTTACTGCCTGGTCAGCCACGGCGCCGACCTGCGCGCTGCCCTGGAAGACCCCATCCTGGGCGACCGCATCACCTTCGATTACCGCCGTGCCGGGTTGGATGAAAAAAACCTGGCGATGCTCGATTACGCCGTCAAAATTACCAACAACCCGGTGGAGTGCAGCGAAGCGGATATTGAAAATCTGCGCCGCGCCGGTTTCTCCGACGAGGCCATCTTCGACATCGCCGAAATCGCCGCCATGTACAACTTTACCAACCGCCTGGCCTCGGCCACGGGGATGCTACCGAATCGGGAGTATCATGCCATTGGGAGGTAATCCGTGATGCGTGACCCGTGATCGGACTACGGGTCACGGATTACGGATTACGAAACAACGCTGCCACCAATTCCCGCACTTCTACTGGCCGCAAGAACTGCCCCAGGTAGTGGCCGTTGAGCCACAGTTCAAAGTGGAGGTGGGCGTCTTCGGTGGCGCTGCTGACGGAGAGGGGGGAGCCGGTGTTACCCACCAGACCAATACGCTGCCCGGCCGTCACGGCCGTACCCACCACCACCGCCTCCTCAATTTCACTCAAATGCACATACCGTGCCACCGTGCCATCGGGATGTTCAATCCACACCTGCATCCCCCGGTAAAAGTCCAGCGCTTCGGCCGTGGAAGCGCCTTCTTCCCGTATCTTTTGCCACCAGCGGCCAAAAACAATTTCATCTGGCTGCTCATATTCATGCGTGGCGCGAATGACCACGCCATCCATCGCCGCCAGCACGGGTGTGCCCGCCGCCCAGTAGAAGTCAATCCCCTCATGCACCCCCAGCCGGTAATGGCGCGGCGCGCCCGGTAGCTGTAAATCGCGCAGCCCGGCCTGGCTGCCCTGCACGGGGATAAGAAACGGGCCGAGTTTGGACCACACGGCCGTGTCATGTGGCGCACTTCCTTCAAAAACCGGTCCACCGGAGATGGTCTGCCGCCGTGCCGGTTCATCCACAAAATAAAGCTGGTTGCGCCCCGCCAGGATCAGACGCGGCCCATCCACGGCAAAAGCAGAGACCGGCGGCAGTTGTGTCACCGTGAGCAGCACCCCTGTCTGTGGGTGTAGGGTGAGCAGCCGCCGTCCGGCCGTATCCAGCACATACACGGCCGTATCCGTCATCACCACCTGGCGCGGCTGGCGCATCTCGACCGTAGGTTGGAACGTCTCCACCTGGGTGGCATCCGCATATAGCCGTGTTGTCGCCGTTAACGTGGCCGCATCTTGCAGCAGCACGGCCGTTTGCGTGAGCCAGGCGCTCACATCCACCGGGCGCGTCCCATCGGGCAGCGGCCAAAAGCGGTCAGGTTGCCCTGGGGAAAACTGCATGGCAAAGTTGTAACTCGGTTCCACCAGCACACCATCATCCAGCGCCACGTAATAATGGCTGGAAGTCTGGCCTATGGGCCGGTCATACCGCACCAATGACCAGGTTTGCGCGGCCAGTTCATAACGGTATACATCTCCGGATCGATCCAGAACCAGCAGACTGTCGGCCGTCAGCGTCAGGTCTAGCGGCTCGATGACGGGCACATCCTCCACCCGGTCGCCGGGGGCCAGCAGCAGCTCTGGCGGCGTGGGCTGCGCCAGATTCAGCGCCAGCACCCGCCCGCCGTCGAGCAAATAAGCCGCATCCCCGGCCACTTCCAGAGCAATTGGATGCACAAACAGCCCTTCATCGTACTGCCAGATGCCGGTATTCCCGTCATCCAACAAGCGGAAGCTGGCCTGCGCCGCTCGCGCGGCCTGGGCTATTTTGGCATCCAGGGGGTTTTGCAGAGAGGGAGGGAGGGGGTGAGCAGGTGTAGAGGTGAGGGGGTGAGGGGGGGTGTTGGTGGCAGGGGGAGGAGGTGTGGGGGTGTTCAGGTGAGCGGGTGTGGGGGTGACGGCCGTGACCGGCACGGTAGGCGCGATGACGATGGCCGGGGCGGCGGCAGGCGTCCTGGCGCAGGCAGCCAACAGGAGCAGCAGCGCCAGTTTTCCTGGGGATGGAATCCCCAGGCTGGTAGGGGAAACGCGCTGAAGCGCGTTAACAAGAGGGCCACCAACCTGCTTTAGCAGGTTTTGTATAGCAGCCGCCGATTTCAATCGGCGGCGGTGATGGTGATGGTGGATGGATTGACGGCCACATTGACAATCGTTCACGCCCGCCCCCGCCACCAGACCAGACCGCCCACCAGGATTGCCGCCAGCAGCAAAACGAGGCCGAGCAGCACGGCCGTTGACATTCCCGCCTCTTCCTCCACCGACGCCACCATGGGCCGGTGCTGGTAGGTGATGGTATGGCGCTGGTTAATGGCCAGGTCATTCAGCACATCCTCCTGCCCATTTGGCCAGAGGATACGCACTTCGTCCATGGTGGCTGTGCCCAGGCCAAAGTGAAGCTCCAGCCAATCACCCGACCCCAGGCTGGAGCCGTTTTTCACTTCCTGGAGTTGAGTACGGCCGTTGCTGTCCGTCAGCACCACCCGCGTCCCCACCGCATCCCGGTTGACATAGCCGCTACCCACTAGCTTCAATGTAATCCAGTTGTGGCTGGACTGAATGCCCATCATATTGCGATAAAGGAAATAGCCGGCGTCATAATTGCCCACGATCAGGTCAACCCAGCCATCTTGATCATAATCGGCGGCAGCTACGCCAATGGTGCGCCCTGGATTCGCCACCCCGGAAGCCTCGCCCAGGTTGGTAAATGTGCCGTCGCCATTGTTATGGAAAAGCGGGTTGGCCGGGCTGCCGCCCGCTACCCCTTCCATGATGCCCAAATACAGGTCTTGCCAGCCATCGTTATCATAATCCAAAAAAACTGAACCCCAGCCCACACCCTGCGGATATTGCACGCCGGCGGCTTCGGCCACATTGCTAAACGTGCCGTCCCCCTGGTTTTGCAGCAGCGTCATTGGCCCGGCGTTGGAGAAGTAAAAGTCCAGATGGCCGTCATTGTCATAGTCCCCGGTCGCCAACCCCATACCCATCACCCGCGTATTCGCGTTCGCCTCGGCCGAGATTTCGGTGAAACACCAGCCCTGGCAGTACGGGCCGTCGTTGCGCCAGAGGGCGTTGCCCACCGGGTTGATGAATTCGTCATTCACCAGGTAAATGTCCAGGTCGCCATCGTTGTCAAAATCCACAAAGCTGGCCACAAAACCGGCGCCGCGTGTCTTGCCGCCGGGCAGCAGATTGGTGACATCACTGAATGTGCCGTCCTGATTATTGCGGTAAAGGGCATCTTTTTCGCCCTCGATGGAACGGCCACAGCGCGGATCACAGGCCCAGTTGGCAATGTACAAATCCAGGAAGCCGTCGCCGTTGTAGTCGCCCCAGGCGGCCGTTTTGCTGTTCTGGTTGCCGGCTATCCCGGCCACGGCCGTGACATCCACAAACCCCTGCCCCTGCTCGTTGTGAAAAAGGACGTTTGGCCCCCAATTCAACACCAACAAATCGGGCCAGCCGTCGTTGTCATAGTCAGCAAAAATCGCGCCGCCGCTTTCCGCGTCCGGCAGGGCTACCTGTTCGTTGAACGGTGACACAGAAAAGGTGCCATCGCCATTATTGCGGTAGAGGGTATTGGCGCCATCGGTGTCGGTGACGTAGAGGTCGAGCCAGCCATCCTGGTCATAATCGCCCCACGCCTGCCCGGTGATCTTTTCGCCATCAGTGCGGGCGCGGGGGCTATTGATGCCCGCCGCCGCCGTTACGTCCTGATAGGGCATTGGTTCTGTTTGGGCACGGGTGTGGGTCACGGCCATAGCTGCCCCAACCAGTAACCCTATCACAATAAACCATCTCTTCTTCATATTCTCTCCCGTTTGTAGTAGGCGATTTATCGCCCGCTGACGGCACTGAAGTGCCCACTACAAACCCAAACCATTATCTTCCATTTTGCCGAGTCGGGGTAGGCATGTGCCAGACTCTACGCCGGCCATTGCCTGGCAAGGGGCAGAACCATGTTGATTGACCACGGCCGTACTGCAAATCCCTTAAGCCTTTTGACGTTTAACGTGTCGCGTTATACACTCCATTTATGATACAGAGCTTCAAAGACAGAGAAGCTGAGCGTATCTTTCATCTGGAACGCTCACGCCGCTTACCTCACGATATTCAGCAAACGGCGTTGCGAAAACTGCGTATGCTCAATCGGGCTGTCAGTCTCAACGATTTGCGCGTTCCACCAGCCAATCGGCTGGAAAAACTCAAAGGAGAACGTGAAGGTCAGTACAGTATTCGCATTAACGACCAGTGGCGTATCTGTTTTGAATGGCGTGACAATGACGCCTTTGAAGTGGAAATTGTGGATTATCACTGAAAGGAGTGAACGATGTCTGAAGAAAAGCTAAATCCGGTCCATCCTGGCGAAGTGTTGTTAGAAGAGTTCCTCATACCGATGAACCTGAGCCAGAACCGATTGGCGCTGGATATTCGCGTACCGGCGCGGCGGATAAATGAGATCGTTTTGGGCAAACGGCGGATTACGGCTGATACCGCCTTGCGCCTGGCGCATTATTTCGGCACATCGCCGCAGTTCTGGCTGGGGCTGCAAATGGATTATGACCTGGACGTGGCGATGGACGAAATAGGTGGTCGGCTGGAAAAAGAAGTAGCCGTCTATGCCGTAGCCGGATAATTATTAGAAGTATCCGGGAGGGGAAATGAACACAAGACAACTTTTAGCCATTGTTTGCCTGGTTATATCTATTTCGGTTGGCTGCACGGCCGTACCCGACCCCACACCCTCCCCCCAAACTCTGGCCGGTGAAGGAGTGACAGTGATAGCGACACGGCCGTTGCTGACAGCTACCCCTACGGCGATTTTGGCAACGGAAACGGCCGTGCCAATCCTCACTGACCTGCCTATTCCTACCGATACCCCGCAACCAGCACCCACTCAGACACTCTACCCTACGAGAACGGCCCTCACCTTACCCATTCTGACTTGGGCAGATAATTTGGTGGTTCTCAAATCAGTTAACGACTGGCTTATTAGCTGGTCACCTGTAAAGAACGAATTGATTTACAAAGATTGCCCCAAGCCAACTGAGCCTCCCACTTTCCCGGAGCATTTTGTTTTTCTGGCTACGGCTCCAGCCTTTCAAGACCATGATGTAACTCCAACAAACTTCTCTTGTTATGGAATCGTTTCCTTCTATTGGCGACCTGACGGGAAAGAAATATTTGTCAGTGGTATTGCTGGTAAAGAAATTATCTTAAGGGATGCCAGCCCAGATATTGAGCTTTGGCGGATGGACTTAGAAGGGAACAACATTACGTACACAAATTTGAAAGGATGGTTTTTAGGTCTAAAAGGTTGGTTAACTGATGAGGTTATGTTATATACCACCTATAGCGGTGGTGGCAGCTATTATTTGACTATTCACCATTTAAGTTCCGGTGATGAAATTGCCACCATGTGGGCGCATAACCCTCATGTTCAAGGCATCAACTCAACCTTGGTAGTATTAGAGCAAGGCAGTCCTGAGTACTTCAATTCTGTTACGATACTTTCTACAGAAGTAATCCACGACGAGCGTGGTGGAGACCTGGGCCCAAATGCACATTCGCTCTCGCATGATGGCACTGCTAACTATCTCGCGCCTGACTTTTTTTCCAGTTTTTCCGATTGGCTACCGTCTTCTAGCCAGGTATTAGTAGAAACATGGGATGCCGAAATCAATCTGACTGAAGCTGATTTGTTACATGAAGATGTTTTCAACTTGCAGTTGTGGGATCTTGAATCGAATGAACTCTCTCTGCTCGTGCCAGGGGCTTTTCTTGGTGATTTTTCCCCCGATGGGATCCATTTAGCATATATCGCCCCAGATAAAATCTCCCCTCAACTCCAGCTACTTAATCGTACTACAAGAGAAATTATTTTTTCTTCCCCAGCTTTTCTCGAAACAGATGAGCAGGGCACCATTTTTGCATTCCATAGTTTCTCGCCCGACGGCCGTACCCTCACTTTCTACTCCCCCACCCCTGAACTGATGCTGTATGACCTGGAAACGGGGGAGTTTTTGCCGCCGTTCACGGCCGTGCCCTTCACCCCGCTCTGGTCGCCGGACAGCAGCCGTTTTGTCTACCAACACCCCACCGCTGGCCTCTCCATCTTTGACAGACGCACCAACACCACCTACCCGCTGGCTACCTCCGGCGGCGAGCGGCTCGCCAACCCACAATGGTCTTACGACGGTACGTATCTGAGCGTAACCGTGCAGCAAGACGATGGCAGCCGGGACACGGCCGTACTGCAAATCCCCTGACCTCTAGCAGAACAGAAACAATCCACAGATTACGCAGATTACACCGATAAAATCCGCGTTATCCGCGCCCATCCGCGTCCCTTTTCCATTGATGTTTGCGGGCTACAGGGCAAACCGGTATCATCCGTTACCAGAGAGAGATTGGGAGACTGGGAGATTAGGAGATTGTTAAGTCTCTTAGTCTCCCAGTCTCCCAATCTCAACAACCTACAACTCGGAGTAATGAATGGACCAAGATGATACGACGCCAACGGCCGTGCCCGACACACCCGCCGCGTCAGAAAACATACAAATTGAAGAACCGGCCAACGCCTTGCCGGTACTCGCCGTCGCCGACCTGCCCGAAACCTGGCGGCAGGCCATGGCCCGTGCTGGCTGGAGAGATTTGACCCCGGTTCAGTCCCGCGCCATCCCCTACGTGTTGGCCGGGCGCGATTTGCTGGTGCAGTCGCGCACCGGCAGCGGCAAAACGGGCGCATTTGTGCTGCCCATTTTGGAGCGCATCAACCCCCGACTCAATGCCTGCCAGGCATTGGTGCTGGTACCCACCCGTGAACTGGCGCAGCAGGTGAGCCATGACGCCGCCTTGTTGGCTGGGGATAGTGGCATACGGGTCACGGCCGTGTACGGCGGTGTGGGCTACGGGCAGCAGCTAGACGCCTTTCGCCAGGGGGCGCATCTGGTAGTGGGCACACCGGGGCGGGTGCTGGATCACCTGATCCGCCGCTCCCTGTCGCTAGAATCGCTGCAAATCCTGGTCTTTGACGAAGCCGACCGCCTGCTTTCGATGGGCTTCTACCAGGATATGCTGGACGTAAAACATTATTTGCCCGCCCAAGGTGTAAACGGCTATATGTTCTCCGCCACCTTCCCCATTCGCGTGAAGCAGTTAGCCAAACAATTCCTGCGTGAACCCGATTTCCTGGGGCTGAGCAGTGACAATGTGCATGTGGTAGAAACGGAGCATTGTTATTACATCACACCCGGTATGGATAAAGACCGTAGTCTGGTGCGCATCATCGAAGTGGAGAACCCGGAATCGGCCATTATCTTTTGCAATACCAGAGACCGGGTGCAATATGTGACGGTGGTGTTGCAGCGTTTTGGCTATGATGCCGACGCCCTCAGTTCTGACCTCTCGCAAAAGGATCGGGACCGGGTGCTGAACCGGGTACGCCAGGGCGCCCTGCGTTTTCTGGTAGCTACGGATGTGGCCGCCAGAGGGATTGATATTCCCGAACTGTCGCACGTCATCCAATATGAGCCGCCGGAAGACCCGGAGCTGTACATCCACCGCGCCGGGCGCACCGGGCGGGCCGGCGCCAGCGGCATTGCCATGACGCTGGTGAATGAGTTGGAAGATACCAAACTGCGTCGCATTGCCCGGCAGTATGAGATTGATTTGCAGCAACGGCCGTTGCCCACCGATGAAGACGTGGCGGCTGTGGTTGGCGAACGGACAACCGTCTTCCTGGAAACAAAGCTGCGCGCCCGCGACAAACTGCAAACGGAGCGCATGCGCCGTTTTGCGCCCCAGGCGCAAAACCTGGCCGAAAGCGAAGATGGGCTGGCGCTGCTGGCGATGCTGCTGGATGATTATTACCAGGCCACCATGCACAAGCCACCGCCTGTCAGAGAACCGGAAGAGGAGACACGGCCGTCTGACCGTGACGCAGGTGACCAAAAACGCCGCCGACGCAGCGGCCGGCGCGGGCCGAGAAAATGACGGAGAATAGCAATATGGTGATTCGTCGCATCTTGCTTTTGTTCTTATTGACCGGTTTATTAGCCTTGTTACCCGCTTGCCGCAATACCACGGAGCCATACCACGAAACATTTGACGCTCCCGGCAATTGGAGCACCGACAACGACGCCGAAGTGCGCGGCGAAGTGATCAACGGCGTCTATGAATTTGAAATCAAGGCGGATACCCTGACCACCTGGACGACGGCAGGGCAAAATTTCAGCGATGGCTGGTATGAGGTGGAAGCCACCCAGACTGACGGCCCGGATAATAATCTGTACGGCATGTTGTTCCGGGTGAACAACGAGACCGAAGATTTTTATGCCTTCCAGATTAGCGGCGATGGCTATGTGTGGATCGGCCGTTATAAAAACGGTGGCAAAACCGAAGCGACACCCATTATCGGCAATTGGTGGTTTGAGTCGGCGGCTATTAAACAGGGAGCAGGTATCACCAACCGCCTGAAAGTGCGCGCCGAAGCCGGCAATCTGATCTTTTACGTGAACGACCAGGAAGTGGGACGGATAACAGACAACTCCTTTGCCAAAGGGGATATTGGCCTGATCGCCGGCAGTCTGGGCCAGAATGGTGTGGTCGTGCAGTTTGACAATTTTAAGGTGTCACCGCTTGAGGAATAAGAGCCTGACCCGTAATCCGTAATCGGTAATCCGACCAGGGACATCGGTTTACGGATGACGGTTCACGGGTTACGAATTCTATGGAAGAACTACCTCTCAACATCAACACCGCCGATGAAATGGAGTTGGCGACGCTGCCAGGCATTAGCCTGAAACTGGCGCAGCGCATTGTGGCCCATCGCCAGGAGCAGGGGCCATTTGCCGATGTGCAGGAGCTTACGGCCGTGTCCGGCATCTCCGCGCGCATGATAGAGCAAATGGCTGATCGTATCACCGCCGAACCAACCGGAGACGAAAGCGAACCGGCGCCAGAAGTTATGCCAACGGAAACGGTTGAGTCAGAAACGGCAGAGCTAGAAACAACGGAGCCAGAAATAGAAGAGGAAATTGAGCCGGAGGTGATCATTCTTACACCACCGTCCCTACCAGAAAGCGAGGAAGTTGTGGCCGAAATTGAACAGGAACTCCCACCCCCCGCCCCGGTGGACACCGGGGTGGAAACTGTGCCCATTGCCAGCCCACCAAACCCACCACCACCCGCCCAACGAGGCAGTATGCTCGGCAGCCTGATCGCCGCCCTCTTTGGCGCAATTTTGGGCACAACCCTGACGCTCTCCATCCTGTACGGCTTCAACCAGACCTTGCAATACGCCAGCAGCGCCCAGGCCAGCGACCTGCAATTACAACTTGCGGCCGAATTGGAAGAGATCCAACAGGCACAGCAGCAGATTCAAAATGATCTGGAAAGCCTGAACAGCCAGGTAGACACGTTGGCCGCCGAACAGGGAGAAAACAGCACGGCCGTCGCCACCGCCCAGGCCAATCTCAGCCAGCTACAAACAGCCGCCGCCGACCTGCAAACCAGAGCGGATGATTTGAACCAACGGCTGGAAACGGTCGCCGCCTCGGCCGAAAATTTTGACACGTTCCTCACCGGACTGCGCGATTTGCTGGTGAATGTAGCCGGGCCATTGCCTACGGCCGTGCCCACCACACCGCCTACTGAAACGCCCACACCAGCGCCCACCGATGCCGCGCCCACGGCCACGGCCACCACCGACCCGGCCTTCACCCGTACACCGCGCCCCACGGCCACGCCTATTGGCCTGCCCACCGGCACAGCTACGGTCATGCCCCAGCCCTAGAGCCAGGAAACCGGGTTTTGCTCAAAACCCGGTTTATCATCAGGAGAGAAATTGATGTCCAGCGAAACAACTTCTTCTTACCCCCCCGCGCGGCCTGGTTTTGGGCGGCGGTTGGCCCTGGCCTTTGGCCGTTTTCTGAAAGCACTGCTCAAGGTAGCCCTGGTCATCGCCATCATCATCGCTATTGGTTATGGCGCCTATCTCATTGTGCAAGAGTTGCAGCGTTCCTTTCAGACTGTGAGCGGTCGAGTGGATTACAACCTGGAACAGGTTCAGCGAATTGGGCATGATCTGGGTGCATTGGAACAAACGGTGACGGCCGTGCAAACCGCCCAAGACACACGCCTGACTGCACTGGAAACTACGGTGAATACCACACTCAGTGATGATCTGGCCCGTCAGGAGGAAATGTTAGTGGCGTTGGAACTGCAACTGAGCCATCTGGCAACACAGACCATCACCATCAACGAGCAGATTGTATCGCTGAATGAAGGGGTGGTGGCGCTGCAAGGGGACATCAACGAGAACAACGGCCGTTTGGATGAATTGGGCGGCCAACTGGATACCCAGGCCAACAACAGCCGGGAATTGGCGACACAGGTAACAGATTTGCAAACGGCCGTAGACGCCCTTCCCCTGGCCGATATTGAACAAATGCGCCAGGTTGTCACCCTCTTCCGCGTCTGGGAAATGGTGGGGCGCGCCCGGCTGCACCTGCTGGAAAGGAACGCCGGCCTGGCGGCTAACGACACCGCCCGCGCCCTGGCAGCCCTGGACGCGGTGGCTGCCAATCCACAAACGTCGCCAGAACTATTGCCGCAACTGGCGCTGGCGCAGGCACGCCTGACCCTGGCCAACGCCTACCTGCCGGAAAACCCGGAACTGGCGGCGCTTGACCTGGAAAATGGCTGGCGGGAACTGGATGCCCTGTTGGCGCTGCTATTGGGTGTGGTGGAGCCGGCTACGGCCGTGCCCGAAGCCACGCCCGAAACACCCACGCCTGCACCCACACCGGGTGGGTAGTGAGGGTAATCGGTAATCGGTGGACAGATGGCGTTATGTCTGTGAGGGATAATAGATGATAGACACCATACGGTGGGGCATATTAGGGACGGGCGTAATTGCCCGAAAGTTTGCCGACGGGTTGGCGGTATTGCCGGATGCGGTGTTGACGGCCGTTGGCTCCAGAGAAGAACGCACCGCCGCTGCCTTTGCCACCCAGTATCACGTTCCCCGCGCCCATGCCAGCTATGAAGCGTTGGCCCAAGACCCGGACGTAGACGTGATTTATGTGGCTACCCCACACGTTTTTCATCTGGAAAACAGCCTGCTCTGTTTGCAACATGGCAAGGCGGTTTTATGCGAAAAGCCGTTTACCATGAACCGGCAGCAGGCGGAAGCCATCTTTGCCCTGGCGGAAGCAAAAGGGCTGTTTGTGATGGAGGCGATGTGGACGTACTTTCTGCCGGCGGTCACCATGGTGCGCCAACTGCTGCAAGATGGGGTCATTGGCGAAGTGCGGATGTTGACGGCCGATTTTGGCTACCGGGCCATGATTGATCCCTACGGCCGTCACTTTTCCCCGGCTCTTGGTGGCGGCGCACTGTTGGACGTGGGCATTTACCCGCTGGCGCTGGCGCATATGCTATTTGGCGCGCCCACCCAGATTACCAGCATGGCCCATTTGGGCGAGACCGGCGTGGATGAACAGGCAGGCATCATTCTGGGGTATAAAAATGGGGAATTGGCGCTGCTGCACACGGCCGTGCGCACGGAAACGGTACAGGAAGCGGTGATCATGGGCACGGACGGCCGTATTAAAATCCACTTTCCCTGGTGGCAGCCCACCCATCTGACCCTGACCCAACCAGGCCAGGCCAATCAGGAAATTGCCGCGCCCTTTACGGGCAATGGCTATAACTATGAGGCTACGGCCGTGATGGACTGTTTACGCACCGGCAAAACCCAACACCCCCTCATGCCCTGGTCTACTACGCTGGCTCTACAAGAAACGATGGACACCATCCGCGCCCAGTGGGGTCTGAAATACCCGGCAGACGATATCATAGGGTAATCACCAATCACCCCATGGCCGTTTCTGCCACCACGCGCATACTACCCGGCAAGGTAATCGTGAAAATAGCGCCCCGCTCATCTCCATTTTGCACAACGATTTCCCCACCATGTGCCTGGGCGATGTTTTTCACAGTAGACAGACCCACACCTGACCCCTGAGCCACTTTTAACGCCCCTTGGATCCCCCGGTAATACTTCTCAAAAATATGGGGCAAATCCTTCTCTGGAATACCAGGCCCCTGATCACGCACCATAATTTGAATTGTCTGGTCGCTAAATTGGGTGACAATGGAAATGTGGGTGTCTTTGGGTGAATACTTCAAGGCATTATCCACCAGGTTCAAGATCATGTGGTAAAGGCGCATTTCATCACCCATTACCGGATATGGCTCACCCTGGCAGGTGTAGGATATTTTGATAGTTTTTTGCAATGCCACCCCCTGCACATCATCCATCACCCGCCGGATAATGTCTTGCAGGTCACACGGCTCTGGTGTCAGGTTGAGAATCTCGGTTCTGGTCACGGATTGCAGCAAGTGATTGATCATTTCCAGCATACGGTCAGCCGCCACATTTATTTCATGGAGATACCGTATCCCTTTCTCGTCCAGACCGGCGGTGCGCTCCAGCAAGGAAGACCAGCCATTGATGGCTGTCAGGGGATTTTTCAGGTCATGTGAAAGCATGTGCATGAATTCGGAGCGGTCTTTTTCTAGCTGCTTTACGTAGGTGATGTTCTGCATCACAATGATGGTGCCTACGTCTGGCACATGTTCGGTGGTGGAAAGATACGTTTCTTCACCAATAAGCACTTCCGTGGTACGGCCGACCCCCTGACTAATGGCGCTAAACATGGCCGACATATTCGTCTCCAGTAATTGGTTGGCGGCGTCATTGGTTACCAATACCATGCCATTGTGATCCAGCACAATCAGTGGTTCGGAAAGGGTGAGGGCGGTCGCCTGAATGGCTGCGCGCTGCCGTTCAGACTCTTCAAAAAGACGAGCATTTTCAACGGCCGTTGCCATAGGATGCGCAAATGCTTCTAGCCGCACTACGTCTTCTTCAGTAAACGGGCCATCGGCCTTGTTGAACAGGGCCAATACCCCTACAACGCCATGTTTCACTTGCAACGGTACACAGGCCAGCGAACGGGACACACTGCCATCAACAAAGTCCACAGCCGGATCGTATTGAGGGTGGCTAACCACTTGATTGGTAACAATCGCATCACCGTTGGCAGCCACAGCGCCAATAATCCCCTTGCCCAGTGGGTAAAACGGCTCTTTCAATTGGGGTTGGTGCAACGGCCGTAAGCGTTGGTGCAGGGCATCAATCAGGTAAATATGAACCGCTTCCACCGGCCAATGATTATTCACCTGCTCCACCAGCACATCATACACCTGTCCCAAATCCAACGAGGCCGACACCGTGCGCGTCACCTCGTTCAGCGCCGACAGTTCTACCACCCGCTTCGCCAACGCCTCATCGGTGGCCTGGTACAGCCGGGCATTCTGAATGGCAATCGCCGAAAAATCGGCAATCGCGCTTAAAATTTGCTCGTCACGGGCGTCAAAAAGCTGCCCTTTCTGATTGTGCGCTGCCGACAACACACCAAACGTCACACCACCCAGCGTAATGGGCACAAAAGCCAGCGCTTCCACCAGATAACCGGTCATCATTTGCGGCTGGGCCTGCCCTGGCTGGCGATGCGCCCGCACCGGGCGCCCCGTGCGCACCACCTGCCCGGCGGGGGAATCTTCCCGAATAGCCATGCGGGTACGCCGCAGCCGGGAATCATCAATGCCTAGCTGGGCTTCCAGAAACAACTCGCCCGTATTTTCGTCCACCAACCAGATGCTTGTTTCCCCGGCAGCGGTGAGGGACATGGCGGTAGCTGCCACCTGATTCAGCACTTCATCCAGGTTCAATTGAGAAGTAATGGCCGAGGCGATTTGGGAAAGCGCGTCTACCAGGTCTGGTTTTTGTTTAAGGGGAGTGGTTTGCAGATACGGCCGTTCCACAATCCGCACCTGCATTTCCATATGCCCCAATGTCAGCCGGTCGCGGTCAGCCAGCGCATAAGGCGTGTTCACACCAATCGAGCGATCATTACGCAGCGTACCATTGGTGCTGCCCAGATCAATCAGATACAAATTATTCATGGTGGGCCGCAGCACCGCATGACGACGCGATACTCCTTTGTTTTCAGCGCCATAAGGCGTCAGATCAAACACCTCAGGCACATCCGCCCCTCGCCCCAGCGAGATTTCTCCATTAATGTCAAGACCAAAATAGATGCTGCCCATCTCACCTACCACTTCAAACAACACCCGCCATACGGGCCGCTTGTTGCTGGATAGCGGACTGGTCTTGTATGGTATGGGATGAAATGTAATACCAGCGGGTAGATTGCCGGTGATAGATTTGGTAAGTAAGTTAGTTTGACGAAGCGTTTTGGGTTTGTTCATAACATTGTGGTGAAAAGATGGCAAAATAGGTTTAAGGAAGCATACGTGCCAGGCATTTTACTACTCTATTCTTACACACTAACCTTCTAAGCCAGGATCATAGCATATAACAGCTGATGTCGAGAACAACACCGGCAAGGTCGCTTTATATCAGCACGGATGGCCTCAATTGTATCTGGCAGAGCAGCAAATTGGGT
The DNA here is from genome assembly GCA_035444285.1 of Chloroflexota bacterium. Taxonomy (GTDB): domain Bacteria; phylum Chloroflexota; class Anaerolineae; order Promineifilales; family Promineifilaceae; genus CAADGU01. Next base: position 32,847 of record DAOMOK010000008.1, on the reverse strand, counting down.
CAAGGAATCGTGAAAAGTAAAAACCCCGGCGAGGGATTTTCGCCGGGGTTTTGCCTATAACATGACTGGTCTTTGCAGACCTGTCATGTGTGAGAAAAGCCAGATTTAAAACGCGCGCCGCTTAAACACGCAGAAGTATTTGTTTGTCCAACGGCGGGTGCCGCCGCCTTCGTGCATCAGCACATCGTAATTATTGCCAATGTGTACAGGCTGCATATGTACCAGTTCCCACCCTTTAGCGCCCAGACGGTTCAGTTCGGGCATCATGGCTTCTGGGGAGTAAATGGGGGGAGTTTCAGATTCCAGATCGCTCAAGTATTCGGACACGGCCGTTTGCCGCGTATCCGCCTCTATAAACCGGGTGAGATATTCCCACTGCTCCATGTGAACCTCCGTAATCGGTAATTCGTAATCCGTAATCCGTTATCGGTAATCGGGTCTACGACTTTGGATTACGGGTCTTTTTGTCAAATCATACCTTCAGTACGCAGGGCGGCTACGGCCGTTGCGTCATACCCCAACATACTTTGCAAAATCTCCTCGGTGTGTTCGCCTAACAACGGCGGTGGGTAGCGGACGGTGGTGGGTGTGCTGGGAATCTGTAAAGGGGAGGCTACCAGGGGAACGCTGCCCGCCGTGGGATGGGGTACATCCTGGCGTAGATGGCGGGCGACCACCTGTTCATGGGTAAACACCTGCGCCATGTTATTGATAGGGCCGTTGGGGATGCCGACCTCGTCGCATAACGCCATCCAATCGGCAGCGTCACGGGTGGCAAATAACTCGTTCAGCATGGCAATGACAGCGGCGCGATTGGCTAAACGGGCGGCATTCGTGGCAAAACGCTCGTCGGTGATCCAGTCGGGGTGTTGGACGGCCGTGCAAAATTTCCGCCACTGCCCATCATTACCGCAGGCAAAGGCAAAGTATTGATCCCGCGCCCGAAACTCCTGGTAGGGCACAATGTTGGGATGCCCATTGCCATACCGCCCCGGCAGTTCGCCAGAAACCAGATAATTGCTGGCCACATAAGACATCAGCGCCACCTGCGAATCGAGCAGTGCCATGTCAATGTATTGCCCCTGCCCGGTACGTTCCCGCGCAAACAGCGCCGCCAGAATGGCGCTAGAGGCAAACATACCGGTTGCCAGGTCGGCAATGGCCACGCCCGCCCGCACCGGTTCACCCGGCTCCGGCCCGGTGACGCTCATAAAGCCACCCATCGCCTGCACCATAAAATCGTAACCGGCCCGGTCTTTGTATGGCCCGGTTGTGCCGTAACCGGTGATGGTACAGTAAATGAGACTAGGCCGAAGCTGTTGCAACGTTTCATAATCCAGTCCCCATTTTGCCAGTGTGCCCGTGCGGAAGTTTTCCACCAACACATCCCCCTGGCGGATTAGCTCGCGCAGGATTTCCAGCCCTTGGGGTGTTTTCAAATTGAGGGTCAGACTTCGTTTGTTGCGGTTGGCAGCCAGGAAATACGCTGCTTCTCCCCGACGGCCGTCCACCGTCTGCGTAAATGGTGGCCCCCACTGGCGCGTATCATCCCCCTGTCCCGGTGCTTCAATTTTGATCACATCCGCACCCAAGTCGCCCAACATCATGGTGCAATATGGCCCCGCCAATACCCGCGTCAGGTCAACCACCCGCACACCATCCAACAGCCCTTTAGTATTCATCGTTAGCTTTCCTCTAAAATTTGACGCAAAGATGCAAAGCTGAAAAAGAAGCAAAGAGGATGATGCATAGAAAAATCCGCGTACATCCGTCTTATCCGCGTACATCCGCGTTCCAGGAATGACTGCTCGAAAATATCGAGATACAATATCTTATGAAGCGTCGCCATTTTCGGCAAACGGCCGTGTTTGATCCACTAATCGGTTATCGGTAAACGGTAATCGGATTACGGATTACGGACTACGGACTACGGATTACGGCCTACGGACTACCAGCTTCGGCATTACACACCAAAAGGAACTCAGGATGAAACCTGCCCCATTTGTCTACATCGCGCCCACCTCGTTAGCGGAGGCGCTGGCGGCTTTGGCCGAACATGGCGCGGATGCCAGTTTGTTGGCGGGCGGCCAAAGCCTGGTACCGGTGATGAATTTCCGGCTGGCGCAGCCGGCGGCGCTGATAGATTTGAACGGCTTACCGGAACTGGATTATGTGCGGCGGGAAAGTGACGGTCGCATCTGCATTGGCAGTATGACCCGGCAGCGCACCCTGGAACGCCACCCGCTCATTGCCCAATACGCCCCTCTACTGCATGAAACCATCCCATTTATTGCCCATCCGCAAATCCGCAACCGGGGCACCATTGGCGGCAGTCTGGCCCACGCCGACCCTGCCGCCGAACTGCCAGTGATCTTGCTGGCGCTGCACGGCCGTGTCAAACTGCAAAACACAGGCGGTGAACGATGGGTACACGGCCGTGACTTTTACACCGACCTCTTCACCACCGCCCGCGCCAAAGATGAAATCCTGACCGAAATTGAACTGCCGCCGCTGCCGCTGCGCACCGGCGTCGCTTTCACCGAAATCGCCCGGCGGCACGGTGATTACGCCCTCAGCGGCGTCGCCGCCGTCGTTACGGTGGATGAGCGGGGGATTTGCACGGCCGTGCGGCTGGTTTACCTGAACGCGGGCGACACCCCCATCAGCGCCACGCAAGCCGCCGCACTGCTGGTGGGACAGTCGGGGAATGAAGAGGTGTTCACGGCCGTGGCCAACGCCGCCCAATCAGAAATCGCCCCCACCACCGACATCCACGCCACCGCCGATTACAAACGCCACCTGGCAAAAGTATTGACCATGCGTACATTGCAAACAGCATTCGCTCGCGCTCTGAGCGGTTGAAAATCACATATCCTTACGGAGTAGAAACTTTAGCCGTCACGTAACGGCTAAAGCCTCTACTCCGGGAATTTATCTCTTATGAGCAACCACACGATTTCGATTACCGTCAACGGAAAAACCGAGGAACGCACGATTGAACCTCGTCTGTTATTAAGCGATTTTTTACGGCACGAGTTAGGGTTGACGGGCACACACGTAGGCTGCGAACATGGCGTCTGCGGCGCATGTACCGTTTTGTTTGATGGGCAGCCGGTACGTTCCTGCCTGCTGTTTGCCGTGCAGGCGAACGGTCACGAGATTATGACCGTGGAAGGGCTGGCGCAGAGCTTGGATGATCTGCATCCCTTACAGCAGGCATTCTGGGATTCCCATGGCCTGCAATGTGGCTTTTGCACACCCGGCATCTTAATGACCCTGCTCCCCTTCCTGGCCGAAAATCCGCAGCCGACCGAAACCGAAGTGCGCGAAGCCCTGTCCGGCAACCTGTGCCGCTGCACCGGCTACCAGCACATCGTAGACGCCACCTTGTTGGCCGCTGCAAAATGGTCAATTGATAATTGACAATTTTCAATTGACAATTTTTAAGACTATGATCACACCCACCTCTCTCCCCACCCTAGCCACCTCTCTTCGCTCCGGCGAATTGTCGTTGACGGCTTATCTGGATCAGTTGATGGCTCACTTCAATGAATGTGAACCAGACGTACTGGCCTTTGTGCCCGAAAAGAGCCGCTTTCACCGGTTGGAGCAGGAAGCGAAGGCGCTGCTGCAAAAGTATCCCAATCCAGGGCAACGGCCGTTACTCTTTGGCGTGCCCATTGGCGTCAAAGACATCTTCCACGTCAAAGGGTTTGAAACGCAGGCTGGCAGTCACCTGCCTGTACACCTGTTGCAGGGCGACGAAGCTGCCAGCGTCACTGCACTGCGCCGCGCCGGAGCGCTGGTCATGGGCAAAACCGTCACCACCGAATTTGCTTATTTTGCCCCTGGCCCCACGCGCAACCCCCATAACCCGGCGCATACGCCGGGTGGTTCCAGCAGCGGTTCGGCGGCAGCCGTAGCTGCCGGGTTGTGCCCATTGGCCCTGGGCACACAAACCATTGGCTCCATCAACCGCCCCGCCGCCTATTGTGGCGTCGTTGGCTACAAACCATCGTATGACCGCATTTCCAGAGCCGGAGTCATCCCCCTGGCCGGATCGCTGGATCATATTGGCGGTTTCACGGCCGACGTAGCCGGGATGCAACTGGCGGCGTCGCTGCTGTGCGCCGACTGGGACCCCACCATGACCGCGCCCGCGCACCAGCCCATCTTGGGCATTCCCACTGGCCCGTACCTGGAACGCGCCTCTGCTGCCGCCCAGGCTCACTTCGCCCAGGTTTGCGCCCGCTTGCACGACGCTGGGTTTACCTTGATTGATGTGCCCGCCATGGCCGATTTTGACGAGATTTATGCCCGCCACAACCTGATTGTGGCCGCCGAAGCTGCCCGCGTTCATCGGGATTGGTACCGCGAGCATCACACGCTCTACCATGAAAAAACCAGAGAGTTGATTGAACGCGGGCAACTGATCAGCCATGATCAACTGGCCGTCGCTTTAGCCGGACGCAGCCAATTGCGCGGCCAGCTTACCGACCTGATGTTCGCCCATGGGCTGGACGGCTGGTTATCGCCGCCGGCTGTTGGCGCCGCCCCCGCCGGGCTGGACAGCACCGGCGACCCGGTGATGAATCTGCCCTGGACACACAGTGGTATACCAACAGTGACGTTGCCCGCCGGGAAGGATGAAACCGGTTTGCCGCTTGGGTTGCAGTTAACCGGCCATTGGTATGCGGATGAGGAACTGCTCGGTTTTGCGGCGCAGTTGGAGGCGGTATTGAGGTCTTGACACAAAGAGGCGAACTTGTACTGAGCGAAACCGAAGTCCGTTTGAGAAGTTCAACTTCTTCTGAGAAGTTGAACTTCTGGCCGGAACTTATTTTGGGGCCATTACTTGGTGGATTGGTCGTTTGCCTGGTAGGATGTGTTGGCGTGGCGGCAACGGCCGTGCCTACCCCCACAATCACCGCAACCCCCACCCAAACAGCAACCACCACCCCGTCCCCAACCGCAACCGTTCCCCCTACCCCGACTGTCATGGAGAGAGAAATGCGATTTTTAGCATTAGGTGATTCTTACACCATCGGCGAAAGTGTGGCCGAAAGTGAACGGTGGCCCGTTCAGTTGGCCGCCCAACTACAAGAGAAGGGCATCCGCATGGCCGCCCCGGAAATCATCGCCAAAACGGGCTGGACAACAGACGAGTTGGCGGCGGGCATTCAGGCAGCGCCGCCCCAGGGGCCGTATGACCTGGTTTCGCTGCTGATTGGCGTGAACAATCAGTACCGGGGACGCAGCCAGGAAGAGTACCAGACGCAGTTTGCCGACCTGCTGCAACAGGCCATCTCCTTTGCCGGGGGCGATCCGGCGCGGGTGATCGTGTTGTCCATCCCGGATTGGGGCGTGACGCCGTTTGCCGCCCGGCTGGATGCAGCAGTTATCGCCGCCGAGATTGACGCTTTTAACGCGATCAACCGGGCGGAAGCGGAGAAGGTGGGAGCGTATTATATTGATATTACGGCCGTGTCCCGCCAGGCCATCACCGACCCCACCCTCATCGCCGGAGACGGGCTGCACCCATCGGGTAAGATGTATACGGCCTGGGTAGAGTTGGCGCTGCCGGTGGTTTTGCAGAAGGCAATCGGTAATCCGTAATCCGTAATCCGTTATCCGTTATCCGTTATCCGTGAACCGACGGATTACGGTTCACGGATTACGGATAACGAGGTAAGCATGTTAAGACCAGAAGCTTTTTTTGAACTGGATAGGGAAACGGCCGTGTTTTTTGCGGGCTGCGACTATGTATGGCAGGCATTGGCGCACATCAAGGAGCATGTGGCCCGGCTGACGGGCGGGCAGCAAACCATTTTGGGCCAGGTGATGCCCGGCGCCCACCTGAGCGACCGGCCGATTTATATTGCCGAGGGGGCGCGGGTGGAGCCGGGGGCTTATATTCTTGGCCCGGCCTACATTGGGCCAGGAGCGGTGGTGCGGCATGGCGCTTTTTTACGTGAAGATGTGGTCATCTGCGCTGGCGCCATCTTCGGCCACGATACAGAGGCCAAAAATGCCTTACTGCTGCCGGAGGCGCACGCACCCCATTTCAACTATGTGGGTGATTCGATTGTGGGTCGCCGCGTGAACCTGGGCGCGGGTACGAAACTGAGCAACCTGGGCATGTTAAGCGACAAAGACCCGGCGACAGGCAAACGACCGACGATACAGATTGTGGTAAACGGCCGTACCTATGACACTGGCCTGGCAAAACTGGGCGCTATTCTGGGGGATGACGTGCAAACCGGCTGCAACGCCGTCCTCAACCCCGGCTGCCTGGTCGCCCCACGCACGCTCATTTACGCTAACGTCAGCCTGCGCAAAGGGTATTACCCGCCCGATTCCATCATCAAACTGCGCCAGGAAGTCGAGATTGTGACCAGGACATAACGGTTATACGGCCGTTTTGCCTGTATAATGCAGCCAATAACGGAGGTAAATTTGACTGTCTTAGACCTTTTACCACTTCTGGAAAAACTCAATTACGATGAGAAAATACAGGCAATGCAATATCTCTTGTCTGAACTGGCACACGAAGAAAAGACATTAGCTGCTAACTCTCCAAAGGAAACATCAGAAAAATCAGGCTGGCCACCAGAGTTCTTCATCCAGACCTATGGCAGCTTGCGAGATGTAAATCTTGTTCGCGAACCATTGAATGATTACGAGATCAGGGAAGAAATGTGATGACTTTTCTGCTCGACACCAATGTATGTATTCGATTCTTGACAGGACGTTCCGAGAAAGTAAAGCTACGATTACAGCAAATAAACCCTGATGAAATTGCTGTCTGCTCGGTTGTAAAAGCGGAGTTGTTCTATGGGGCCAGACGCAGCAATAATCCAGAAAAGAGTTTACAAGTACAAATTCAGTTCCTCAACCAGTTTGCCTCCTTCCCCTTTGATGATGACGCTGCAGAAGTATATGGCTTAATTCGAGCCAACCTGGCTGCGAAAGGAACACCTATTGGTCCAAATGACCTGATGATCGCTGCCATTGCGTTGGCCAATGATCTAACGCTAATCACCCATAATGTTTCTGAATTTGGTCGTATTGCTATGTTGAAATTCGAGGACTGGGAAAGTTGAGCATGGCCGAATTGAAGACCAACACCCACCGGGTGGTCGTCGCCATGAGCGGCGGGGTGGATAGTTCGGTGGCGGCGGCGCTGCTGAAGGAGCAAGGCTACGAGGTCATCGGCATGATGATGCGGCTGTGGAGCGAGCCGGGCATGGGCAACGCCGCACCGCTCAACCGCTGCTGCACCCCCGACCAGATGGCCGACGCCCGCCGTGTGGCCGGGCTGCTGGGCATCCCCTTTTACGTGGTGGATGTGCAAGATCATTTCCGCCAGACCATCGTCCAGTTTTTCATTGACCAGCATGAACTGGGGCGCACACCCAATCCCTGCGTAGAATGTAACCGGCAAATCCGCTTTACCTACCTGTTGGAACGGGCACTGGCGCTGGACGCCGATTACCTGGCAACCGGGCATTATGCCCGTGTGGTACCCACACCGACCGGTTACGAAATTCGCCAGGGGGTGGATGAGCATAAAGATCAATCCTACGTACTGCACATGCTGACGCAAGAACATCTGGCGCATCTGCTCTTCCCGGTGGGCGAGTACACAAAAGCGGAAGTGCGCGAACTGGCGCGGAAGTTTGGCCTGCCCGTTGCCAGCAAGGATGAGAGCCAGGATTTGTGTTTTCTGGGTGATGGCGACTACCGCCGCTTTTTGCGGGAATACAGTCAGCGGGCAGCGCAGCCTGGCCCCATTTTGGATGTGGCCGGGCAGGAACTCGGCCAGCATGAGGGGTTGGCGTTTTACACCATCGGCCAACGCAAGGGACTGGGCATCACCACTGGGCAGCCGGTGTTTGTGCTGCGCAAGGATGTGGCCCGCAATGCGCTCATTGTGGGCACGCACGAAGAGTTGGGCCAACAAAAGTTGGTGGCGCGGGACGTGAATTGGGTCAACGGCCGTGCCCCCACCACCGCCATTCCCGTGCAAATCAAAATCCGCTACAAGGCAAAGGCAGTTGAGGGGATGGTGGAGGATTTGGGTAACGGCCGTGTCCGTTGCACCTTCCACGAACCCGTCTTTGGCATCACCGCCGGGCAGGCCGCCGTCTTCTATGATGAAGACACTGTGTTAGGTGGCGGTATTATTGCCGAAGTTGAGGGTCTAAGTGAATACCAGACATCCGATTTCTCAAAGAAATCGGATGTCTAACAATCGCAAAAAGTGAGACGGCATGATCAACGCTTCCGGGGTGATATTAGGCTTCTTGTTGGCAACCGCTTATGGCGCGGCTTTTCACCTGATCATGGGTGGCCCGGCGCGGCGTATTATTCTCTATGTGCTGGCCGCCTGGGTTGGTTTTGCCGTCGGCCACTTTTTGGGGGACTTTATCAACCTGGAGCTATTTAACCTGGGGGCGCTGCACCTGTTCAGCGCCAGCCTGGGGGCGTGGATTGCCCTGATTGCCAGTTGGTGGTTGGCGGGGGAGGAGAAGGGTGAGGGTAATCAGTAATCGGTTATCGGTTACCGGTAATTGAGCAGTTATTTATTGGAGTTGTTCCTGTTTAATAACCCCACACGGGTGTCATGCTTGCGAAGGCAGGCATCCATCTTCATTTTGAGGCGTGGATTCCCGCCTACGCGGGAATGACAAGAGCGGAATTTTATAAAGGAGCAAGTCGGTTGTTTGTAGCGCGATTTGGTGAATCGCGTTACAGCAGTTTGTCGGCAAAGGCGGGTAAGGCGGTAGCGCCGCCGGTGTGCCAGAAGAGGACGGACTGCCCGCGCGTGAAAGCGCCCCAGCGAATCAGGTCAATCAACCCGGCCATAGCCCGGCCTGTGTAGACCGGGTCGAGCAAGATACCCTCTAGCTGGGCCACCATGCGAATGGCTTCGCGCTCGGCTTCACCGACGACGGCGTAACCCCCGCCCAGATAATCATCATTCACATCTACCAGGTCGGCCACGGCCGTCGTCCCTAATCCCAGGTGTGTGGCTGTAGCGGTCGCCAGGGCGGCTACGTGCATTTGCAGCTCTTCGGCGGGATGGTCAATGCTGATGCCAATGATACGGCCGTGAAAACCCGCCACTTTTGCCCCCAACACCATGCCCGCCTGGGTACCACCGCTGCTGCTGCCCATGATCACAAAATCTATGTTCACGTTGGCCTGGGCCGACTGCCCCGCCAGTTCCTCCATCGCCAGTACGTACCCCGTCGCCCCCAACACATTAGAGCCACCCAGGGGAATGACATATGGCTTGCGCCCCATCGTTTCCACTTCCGCTACCACTTCGGGAATCACCTGACTGCGTTCCCGCTCGCCCGTCCAATAGAGGTGTGCCCCCAGCAGGTGATTGAGCAGCAGGTTGCCTGTTGTCGTGGCTGGCGGCTGCCCACGCAGCACCAGACTACATCCCATCCCATATTTAGCGGCGGCAGCGGCCGTCTGGCGGCAGTGGTTACTTTGGGCCGCGCCGGTGGTAATGAGATGGTCACAGCCCTGTTTCAGGGCATCCGCTACCAGGAATTCCAGTTTACGGGTCTTGTTGCCGCCGCCAGCCAGCCCCGTCTGGTCATCTCGCTTCATGTAGATGTCCGGGCCGCCCAGATGCCGGGTGAGCCGCTCCAGCTTTTCCAGCGGTGTGGGCAGGTGGGCGATAGAGAGACGAGGTGGGTAGTTTGGTTTCATGGGGGAATTATATCCCGTAATCGGTAATCGGTAATCGGTAATCGGCAATCGGTGACCCGTAGTCGGGCTTCGGGTCACGGGTCACGGGTCACGAATCACGAATCACGGATTACGGATTACGGGCAGATAAACCGGCCACCAGACGCGCACGGCGTTCGGCCGGCTGAGGCTGTCTGTGCCATCTGGCCCGGTGACGGTGAGGGTGACGGTGTAACTGCCGGGTTGGGTATAGGTATGGCTGGGATTCAAGTCAGTGCTCGTCTGCCCATCGCCAAAGTGCCAGGTGGTGGTGACAATTTCGCCCAAAGAGAGATTGGTGAACTCTACGGCGAGGGGCGCGGGGCCGGTAGTGGGCACGGCCGTAAAATCAGCCGCCACATGGTTTGTTACCGTCACCACAAAGCTGGTGAAAAAGGCGTCATACTCACCGCTGTGCGTGATGGCATAGGCATTGGCAGAAATGGGGAAATCGTCGGAAAGGGTAGCGCCGGTCAGGTAGACACGGCCGTCTGCCGCCCGATCCAATGCAAACCCCTTATCCCAATGATTGCCGCCCACAAATGTGCCATAGGCAAGCTGGCGGGCGGTGGGGTTCAAAACGGCCAAAAAGGCGCTTTGCCCACCGGTGAGGTCGGGCATCCAGGCATCGGGCGAAACGGGGAAATCGGCTGACCACGTTTCACCGGTGGCATACAGATTGTTGTCCACATCCAGCGTCAGGCCATTTACCTGGTCAGCCTGGCTGCCACCGAAGAAGGTGCTGTAACGGAATGCCGTCGCCTGCGGATTCACTTTCGCGGCAAAACCATCACTACTACCGGAAAGCTCCCCATCAAGAGCGTCGGCCGTAGTTGGAAAATCGGCCGAATAGGTGACGCCACCCACATAAGCGTTGCCTGCCGCATCCACCGCCAACCCATAAGCCCGGTCCTCGCCACCGCCACCCAGGTACGTGGCATAACGCAGAGTGGGGGTGTGAACATCAATGCTCACCAGAAAAGCGTCAAAATCGCCATGTAACGATGGCCCGACCACTCCGGTTGTCATAGTGAAATTATCGGAATTGGTCCAGCCGGTGATATAGGCATTACCGGCGGCGTCCAGGGCGACGGCGCGCCCTTCTTCCTGGTTGCTGCCACCCAGGCGCGAGGCGTGAAGCACGGCCGTGCCCGCCGCATCCAGTACCAGCAAAAACATATCGCGCCCGCCGAGGGGGTCGTTGTTCACACTGTTGGCGCTGGTGATAAAGTCGGTAGAAGTGGTGCTGCCGGTGATATAAGCGTTGCCCTGGTCGTCAACGACCACCGCCATCGCCCGATCCGGTTCCAATCCACCCAGAAAGGTGCAATAAACCAGGCCGCTGCCATCAGGCTGCACCTTCAGCAAAAACCCGTCGCCGCTGTCATTGTAGGTAGTGTCATAACCGGGCACATCACCAAAGAGCGCGCAAAAATCATCGGAGGCCGTATTACCGACCACATAGGCATAACCCTGGTCATCCACCACAATGCCGGTGGCCTCATCCAGGGCAAAAAAGACCTGCGTGTAAAACCAAAAGATATAATCGGCCTGACTGCCATCCGGGTTAAATTTGGCAATAAAGGCGTCAATACCATGATTGGGTGGCAGCGGTTGGGTACGGGTGGGAAAATCAATAGATTCGCTGCGGCCGGCGATATACACGCTGCCGTCACTGCCAACGGCAATGCTGTGACCGTAATCGGGCAGGCCGCCACCCAGGTAGGTGCCGTAAATCGGTGAGTGGTAATCGGTAATCGGTAATCGGTGAGCGGAGGGGGAGGTGTGGGCGAACACGGCCGTGACTATCCCCACCAACAACAGGGGCAGCGCGCACACCAGGGACAACGTGAGTATTCGGCGAATCATAAAGTTTTCCTTTTGTCAGGTTATTAAAAAGCGCCATAATTGTAACCGTTAAGATGAAATTCATAATTCATCCTTCATAATTCATAATTCTGCAAAGGAGTTCCTCTATGTCCCATCGTCTAAACCGTGTTTTTTGGCTGACGGCCGTCTTGCTGTTAGCCACCATCACCCTCATCCGGCAGCAGCAGTTGATGGCCCAAAGCAGCGGCAGCACCGCCGCCGTCTGCCAAAACGGCACAGCCGCCGGCTACCCTTGTGACCGGGTAGACCTGCTCTCTTTCGTTTCCAAGATGGATGTGGGCGCTACCATTACCAACAGCCTGGTCGCCAACCTCTGGGGCTGGACAGACCCGGAGACCGATAAAGAGTACGTGATGTTGGGGCTGCAAGAAGGCACCGCCTTCATAGACGTGAGCAATCCCTACACCCCAACCTACCTGGGGCTGCTGCCCAGCCATTTCCTCACCGCCACTCTCTCCCCCTTCCGGGACATGAAGGTGTACCAGAACTACGCCTACATCATTGCCGACGCCCCCAGCCAGAACGGGATGCAGATTTTTGACCTGACCACCCTGCGCGGCATTACCACCCCCACCACTTTTAGCGAAACGGCCCATTACGATGGCATCGTGGACGGGCACAACATCTTCATCCACGAAGCCACAGGTTATGCTTACGTGGTGCGGCGCGGCCAGGGAGGCCCGTGCAACACAGGCACTACGATGATTGACCTGCAAGACCCCCTTAACCCGGTGGATGCCGGATGCTATCCAGATGGCAACAGCGCCTCCGATATTAGTTGTGTGCTATATCATGGCCCGGACGCCGATTACCAGGGGCGCGAAATTTGCCTTCTTGCCAGCGACGATAATTTGTTGGTTGGCGACGTAACTTCTAAAACAACGCCGGTCACGCTAGAAACTCTCACCTACAATCATGCCACCAGAATCCATAGCGCCTGGTTCACGGAAGACCACCGTTATTTTCTGTCAGTGGACATGGATGATGAACACCATTATGGTTTGAATACGCGCATTTTTATCTGGGATGCCCTTGATCTGGATAACATTCCAGATGAACAAGATGCTGTGTTTTATCTTGGCCCCACGACGGGCAGTGACCACAATATTTGGATAGTTGGCGATTATGCCTACATTGGCAATTTGCGCGCCGGGCTGCGTATCCTGGATTTACGCCACATCGCCGATGGCACGTTGACGCAGGCGGCGTATTTTGACAATTTCGCGCCCAACAATTTTGCCGGGCATGAACAGGGCGCCTGGGCGGTCTATCCTTACTTTGAGAGCGGGGTGGTGGCCATTAGTGACCGGACAGAGGGGTTGATTTTGGTACGGCCGTTGCTGGAACAAACATTCCTGCCGTTGGTGAGTAAATAGATAACTGGGTAATTGGGTAATTGCTCAATTACCCAATTACCAGTTCTCCCACGGGTCCATCTCAAACAGCTTGAAGTAGATATATTTGACGATGATGCCCACCGAGACGATGACGGGCACAATGACCAGCGCCGTCAGCACCCCGGCCAAAGCCAGTGAAGCGATAATGGCGATAAAAACGATAGCCGGGTGAATGTTCAGGCTGTTGCTCATAATGCGTGGCCGCAACCAAAAATTTTCAATCATTTGAATCAGGGTTAACAAGGCCAGTACCAGGAGGGCAAACAGGATATTGGAGGTGATGGGCAACGTACTTGAACCTGTAAAGAGGGCCACGGCCGTAGCAATGGCAATCACAATCGCCGGCCCCACCGAGAGCAGCACGTCAAACACCGCCGCCAGGATGCCAAACACCACCGCGCCCGGCAAACCGATAATGAGAGCGCCTACGGCCGTCAGAAAACCCACAATCACCGACAGCCGCAACTGCCCCTGAAAGTAGCGCCGCCACACATGCCGCACTTCTTCATACAGGCGACGGCCGTCCCCTTCATACCCCTCCGGCAGCCAACGGAAAAACCATTCACGCAGATTATTCCAGTCCAACAACAAATAATAAGTGGTCACAATCACCACCAAAACCCAGCCGATATTGGTCGTGGTTGCTTGAAATATCTGAAAGATCACATCAGCCTGAAGCAGGTCAGGCGCCGTCTCTGCCGATTGCGAAAACAGCGCCGCCGGTTGAATCGGGATATTCATGATCATCCAGGGATGATCCAGGTACGATGTTTCAATCTGCTGCACCATCGCCCGAAACTCGGTCACCAGGCTGGTGGTCTGTGCCGAAATCACCTGCACCACGACTACCCCCACCAACACAATACCTGCCAACGACGCCAGATAAACCAGCAGAACCACTAATGATCGCCGCAATTTCATCCGCTCATGGGCAAAAGATACCAGCGGGTTCAAAATGAAGGCCAGCAGCGCCGAAACGGCCATCGGCCCCAACAGCGCCCGCGATTGGTAAAGCAGCAGCGCCGAAATAATCAACGCCAGAATTAAAACCAGATAACGGGTAGAACGACTCCAGGGTTTACTCATATCTCTCACAAGGGCAAAGCCAAACTGATGGGGATATTTTATCCTTTTCTGCCTGCCTGCCCAAACGGACAGGCGCAAAACCTGTCCTTTCTACGTACCCGTCTACTGTCCGGTTGTCGGATGTGGGCAAACGGCCACCTACGTTACTATCAGGTAGCAAAGGATATCGTTTTAATGTCAACGGGATCTACCCCGTTACTTCATATCATACGAGGAGTTCACATATGAATGAGTCATCCATAGTTTATTACATCACAAACACTTTTCCTGGAGTCGAAACCACCACCACAGGAGGGTTTCATGCAAATCGTACTAATTGACTCATTCGTTGTGCCAGAGGCATCCAAATCGGCATTTATTGAAAAAGTAAATGAGAGTGCCAGCTTTCTGCGAACCCTTCCGGGATTTATCGAAGGGTACATCTACGAGAAGAGTGACGGCGACAGCTCTCATAATATTGTGACGACCGCAGTCTGGCAGGATCAGGCGGCGTTTGAACATGCCAGAAGTGCGGCTGCTGCGGAATTTCAGACCCGGGGATTCAATCCCCAAGAGATCATGAGCAGCCTGAATGTCACTGTTCAGCGAGCCGTCTATGAGCGATCACCCTATTAGCGCAACGTGTGCATAAAGGAGTTTGTTATGCTAGATCAACTATATCCTACAGTTTTGATTACCGGTGTCACGCGCGGGCTAGGATTGGCGCTGGCGCGGGTTTTGGCGCAGCGCGGCTGGCATCTGATTATCAACGGCCGTAACCAATCCGCTCTGCAAACCATCCACCATGAACTGAGCGCGCATACGCAGGTTACGGCCGTGCCCGGTGATGTCACCAACAAAGCGCACCGGCAGGCATTGGCCGTGGCCGCCCAGGCCGCCGGTGGCCTGGATGCCGTCATCAACAACGCCAGCTTCCTTGGCCCCAGCCCCCAGCCCAACCTGCTCGATTACCCCCTGGATGTTCTGGCGCAAGTGTATCAGGTAAACGTCATCGCCCCGCTGGCTGTGTTGCAAGCCGTTCGATCCCAACTGAAAGCAGGTGCGCGCATTATCAACGTGACCAGTGACGCCGCTGTGGAGGCATATCCCGGCTGGGGCGGTTATGGCAGCAGCAAAGCGGCGCTGGAACACCTCTCCGCCATCCTGGCCGAAGAAAACCCGCGCCTGCGCATCTTCTGGGTAGACCCCGGCGACATGCAAACCCAGATGCACCAGGAAGCCTTCCCCGGCGAAGATATTTCCGACCGTCCCCTGCCGGAAACGGCCGTGCCCGCTTTTGTCACTCTGCTCGAAGGCGATTGGCCCAACGGCCGTTACCAGGCGCGGGAATTGCTCATTGAAGAACGTAATCCGTAATCCGTGACCCGTAATCGGATTACGGATTACGGGTTACGGGTCACGAAAAATCCTATGCTCGCCACCCTCCCCACTCTTGAATTCGACCTGCCGCCGGCGCTGGAAGCGGGTCAGCCGCCGGAAGCGCGGGGGCTGGCCCGCGATCAGGTGAAATTGATGGTCTCCCATTATCGGGATGACCGGGTTTGCCATACCCGCTTTGACCAGATTCCCCACCACCTGCAAGCTGGCGATGTTGTTGTCATCAACACCAGCGGCACCATGAACGCCGCCCTGCCGGTGCAGCGGGCCGACGGCACGCCGCTAGAACTACACCTCTCCACCCGCCTGCCCGCCGATGTGTGGAGCGTGGAACTACGACGGCCGTGCGGCCACAGTACCACCCCATTTTTTGACGGCCGTGCCGGGGAACAACTGGCCCTGCCCGGCGGCGGGCTGGTCACGCTGCTCACCCCACACAACCCGGCGCAGCGTCTCACCTCCTCCTGGCAAAACGTTTTCCTGACCAATCATCGGGTACGGCTGTGGTTGGCCGTTTTGCAACTGCCGCTGCCACTGGGGGATTATTTGCAGCAAAATGGCTTCCCCATCCGCTACAGTTACGTGGCCGATGAATGGCCGATTGCGTATTACCAGACTGTCTATGCGAATGAAATTGGCAGCGCCGAGATGCCCTCTGCCGGACGCGCCTTTACGCCGGAATTGATCACCCAGTTGGTGGCGAAAGGCGTCCAGGTGCTGCCGCTCATTTTGCATACCGGCGTCGCCAGCCCGGAAGAACACGAACGGCCGTATGAGGAGTATTACCGCGTGCCGGGGGTGACAGCGACGGCCGTGAACCAGGCCCGACAGCAGGGCAAACGCATCATGGCCGTCGGCACCACCGTCATCCGCGCCCTGGAAAGCGTCACCGACAGCGAAGGCGTTACCCACGCAGGCGCCGGTTGGACCGATGTGGTCATTACGCCGCAGCGGGGCATTCGCGCCGTCAACGGGCTGCTCACCGGCCTGCATGAACCACAAGCCACCCATCTGGCGATGCTGGAAACCCTGTGCGGCCGTACACACCTGCACCTCACCTACAAACAAGCCCTCGCCCACCACTACCTCTGGCATGAATTTGGCGATTTGCATTTGATTCTGCCGTAACCTTCTTTGGGGCAGTTACCGCCGGATGGAATCCGGCGTCTGATACAAAAAACCTGCTAAAGCAGGTTAGAAAATCTCCCCTAACGCGCTTCAGCGCGTTTTTTATAGCAGCCTGGGGATTCCATCCCCAGGGGGGCGACCATATTTTGAACTGCCAATTGCCACCCGCCCCCTTTGCCCAAACCCCTATTCTGTGCTACAAAACCGCATCTTTGTCGTTGGATAATTGGCTACATCAATTACCCAATTACTCAATTACCCACAAAACCATGCACGAGATACAAAAATCGGGCCAGTTACTTACCAGATACGAAACGCCGCTAACGGTTGAACAAACTCTGGCGCTGCTCAGGCAGTACGGCCGTGCCGCCCGCCTCATTGCCGGTGGCACCGACCTGCTGCTGGAACTGGCCCGCCGCCAACGCCCCGGCGTGGAAATCCTCATTGACATCACCCGCATCCCCGGCCTGAATGAAATTCGACTGGGCGCCGATGGCCTGATTCATCTGGGGCCACTGGTGACACATAACCAGGTGGTGGCTTCAAAACTGCTTGTCGAGCGAGCGCTGCCGCTGGCACAGGCGTGTCTGGAAGTTGGCTCGCCGCAGCTACGCAACCGGGCCACCGTCGCCGGTAATCTCATCACCGCCAGCCCGGCCAACGACACCATTTCCGCGCTGATGGCGTTGGGGGCGCAGGTGACGCTGGCTTCCACAACCGGGCAGCGCACCGTTCCCCTTCATGCGTTTTATACCGGCGTGCGCCGCACGATCATGCAGCCGGAGGAGATGCTGACTGACATTGCCTTCCCGGCGCTGGCGGCCGAGCAGCGGGGTATTTTTGTGAAATTGGGACTGCGCCGGGCGCAGGCTATTTCGGTGGTGCATCTTGCCATTGTGCTGCGGCTGGATGGGGATATGGTCACGGCCGTAACCATCGCCCAAGGCAGCGTGGCCCCCACCGTCATCACCAGCCCCGCCGCCGAAACATATCTGGCAGGTAAATCGCTGACCGATGAAGTGATTGCCGAAACCGCCCGCCTGACCGCCGCCATTCCCAAGCCGATTGATGATATTCGGGGCACGGCCGTGTACCGCAGCGACATGATCGCGGTGATGGTGCGCCGCGCCCTGGTTGCCCTGCGCGACGGGCAGGAGCGCCGCCAGTGGCCCGCCCAACCGGTGATGCTGGCAGCGGAGATGACGCATGGTCAACTGGCGACTTCCCTGAGCCATGATGAGGGGACGGTGATTGAAGCGACAGTGAACGGCCGTGCGCTGCGCGCGCCAGGCTTAAACAAAACCCTCCTCCACTGGCTGCGCGACGAAGCGGGACTCACCGGCTCTAAAGAAGGGTGCGCCGAAGGGGAATGTGGCGCGTGTACGGTCTATCTGGATGGTACGGCCGTGATGTCTTGTCTGGTTCCGGCGGCGCGGGCGCATGGGGCACACATCATCACCATTGAAGGGCTGGCCGAAACCGGGCAGCTTCACCCCTTACAGCAGGCGTTCATCGAAACCGGTGCGGTGCAATGTGGTTACTGCATCCCCGGCTTCATCATGTCCGGCGCCAAGCTGCTGGACGAAATACCGCATCCTTCCCACACCCAAATCCAGCAAGCCTTCAGCGGCAACCTCTGCCGCTGCACCGGCTACTACAAAATCATTGAGGCTGTCGAAAAGACAGCCTCCCTATAACTATGAGCATAGGAACATCACCTTATCGTGTGGACGCGCCGGGCAAAGTGACCGGGGCGGCGTTGTTTCCGGGAGATTTGACGCGGGAACGGTTGTTACACGCCAAAGTGCTGTTTAGCAACCAGCCCCACGCCCGTATGCTGCGCATGGACACCAGCGCGGCGGAGGCTGTGCCCGGTGTGGTTGCCATTTTCACGGCTGTTGATGTGCCCGTGAATGAGTATGGGCTAACGATGTTTGACCAGCCGGTGCTGGTAGGCGTCAATGCCAGTGGGCGCAGCCCCGTCCCCTCCAACGTCAGCCGTTGGGAAGGGGATCAGGTGGCAATTATTGTGGCCGAGACGGAAGCGGCAGCGGCCGAGGCACGGGAGCGTATTGAGATTGAGTGGGAACCATTGCCGCTGCTGCCAGATATGGACACGGCCGTGCGCGATGAAATTCTGCTCCACCCGGAACACCCCGCCCAAAGCAACATCTACCACCATTACAAAATTCGCAAAGGGGATATGGCCGCCGGTTGGGCCGCCGCCGACGTGATTATCGAGGGTGAATACCACCTGCCCAACCAGGAACACGCCTATTTGCAGCCGGAAGCGGCCTTGAGCTACGTGGACGAGCAGGGGCGGGTGACGGTGGAGGTCGCCGGGCAGTGGACGCATGAAGACCAGGCGCAAATTGCCCACGCCCTCGAATTGCCGCCGGAGCAGGTGCGCATCATTTACCCGGCGATTGGCGGCGCGTTTGGCGGCCGGGAAGATATGTCGTTGCAGATTGTGATGGCGCTGGCAAGCTGGAAATTGCACCAGCGCGGCGAAACCCGCCCTATCCGCTGCATCTGGAGCCGCGAAGAGAGCATTATCGGCCACCACAAACGGCACAGAGGCCGGGCCAAAACACGATGGGGAGCGACGAAGGATGGGAAGATCACGGCCGTAGAAGCCGAAGTTTTTATGGACGCGGGCGCGTACAATTACACCACCAACAAAGTGATGGGCAATTTCCATTTGACGGTGGGTGGGCCGTATGAAATTCCCAACGCCCACATTGACAGCTACGCCGTCTATACCAACAGCGTGCCCGGCGGCGCGTTTCGCGGCTTCGGTGCGCCGCAGGGCTGCTTTGTGGCCGAAGCCCAAATGAACAAGTTAGCTAAGGCGCTCAATATGGACCCCGTCGAACTGCGCCTGAAAAATTGCTATCACGAAGACAGCATCGGCATCACCCAAACCCCCCTGCCCGCCGGCGTCAGCCTGCCGCAAGTCATTGAAGCCTGCGCCGACGCCGCCAACTGGCCCACACCAATCACCGATCACCGATTACCGATTACCCCCTTCCAATCCCTCCCCCCCGACCCCACCACCCTCCGCTTTGGCCGGGGCTTCGCCTGCGCCTACAAAAACATCGGTTACTCCTTTGGTTTCCCGGAGCGGTGCGAAGCGACCATTGAGCTGTACGGCGCGGGCAATATCGAGCGCGTGGTGCTGAAACATGCGGCGGCGGAAGTGGGCCAGGGCACACACACGGCGCTGCGGCAAATGGCAGCCACGGCCGTGGGCGTACCGCTGGAAATGGTGGAGTTGGTGATGTCGGACACGGCCGTGACCGGTGATTCTGGCTCCGTTTCCGCTTCACGCATGACGTGGATGGCCGGGAATGCCATTCAACTGGCAGCGGCGGCGGCCAAACAAGAGTGGACGGATGAAGATCGCCCGGCCATCGGCCATGCCCGCTTTACACCGCCCGCCACCGAACCCTTACACCCGGAAACCGGCCACGCCACGCCCAATTTTGCCTATGGCTATGTGGCCGAATGTGTAGACCTGGCGGTGGACGTGGAAACCGGGCACATCCACCTGCTGCGGGTGGTGTGCGCCGACGATGTAGGCAAAGCCATTAACCCCCGGCTGATTGAGGGGCAAATTGAGGGCGGCGTGGTGCAGGCGTTGGGTTATGCGGTGACGGAAGAGTTGGTGGTCAAGGACGGCCGTGTCCTCAACCCCCGCTTCAGTACCTACCTCATCCCCGGCGTGCGCGATATTCCCGATGCGGTCGAATCGGTCATCCTGGAAATCCCCGACCCCCGCGGCCCCTGGGGTGTGCGCGGCATGGCCGAGATGCCCTTTATCCCCCTGGCGGCGGCCATTGCTGCCGCCCTGCACGATGCTACCGGGGTGTGGTTTAATGAGATTCCGCTGACGCCGGTTAAGGTAGCAGCACGGTTACGCGAACAACTAAAGAAAGAAGAGGAATAGGACGCGGATTTGCGGTATTCGCCGATTTTTATCCTGAAAACCCCTAAAATCCGCGTTCATCCGCGTCCTAATTAAAAAAATGAACATAGAACAAATTACTCAAGCACTCCACCAAAAGGTAGCCCACGCCGAAGCGGACATCTTGCGTTTTTTTCGTGAAATTGTGGCGATTCCCAGTATGAACAGCGACATTGAAGCCGTCGGCCAACGCATTGGCGAAGAGATGAAAAAGTTAGGTTACGACGAGGTCTACGTAGATAAATATGGTTCGATTGTGGGGCGGATTGGGAACGGTCCAAAAATTCTGCTCTACGACACCCACATAGACACCGTAGGCATTGGCGACCCGGCGCAGTGGGAATGGGACCCGTTCATCGGCAAGGTGGAAGATGGCATGTTGTACGCCCGCGGCGCGTTGGACGAGAAAAACAGCACGCCCGGCATGGTCTACGGTCTGGCCTTTGCCCGCGACCTGGGGCTGCTGGATGGTTTCACTTGCTACGTCCTGGGCAACATTGAGGAGTGGTGTGATGGTGTGGGCTGCGCCGCTTTCCACGACTGGGAAGGGGTACACCCCGACTTTGTGGTCATTGGCGAGCCAACCAACATGAAGGTGTATCGCGGCCACAAGGGGCGCTACGAACTGGAAGTGATCTGCAAAGGCAAAAGCGCCCATGCCGCCAGCAACTACATGGGCGACAACGCCATTTACAAAATGCTGCCGGTGATTGAGGCTGTCTCGAAGCTAGAGGAAACGTTCACGCCGGATGAGTTTTTGGGGATCGGCCGTATCACCGTCACCAACATCCGCAGCGTCAGCCCCAGCAACAATGCCGTGCCCGACGAATGTACCCTCTTCATTGATCGCCGCATCACCTTTGGCGAAACAAAGGAGCTGGTGCGCCAGCAAATCGAGGCCATTATCCCCGAAGGCACGAAAAATGATTTTGAAATTCGCGGACTCACCTACACCGAACCGAGCCACACCGGGGCCGTTTACGAATACGAACAATACTTCCCGTCCTGGGCCTTCCCCGAAGACCATCCATTGGTTATGGCCGGCCGCAATACCATGCAGGCTCTTTGGCCGGATACGGCCGATTTTCACGGCCAGGGCAAATGGGACTTCTCCACCAACGGCAACTACTGGGCGGGCAAATTGGGTATTCCCTGTATCGGCTTCGGCCCTGGCAATGAAATCTACGCCCACGCGGTGAATGAGCATGTGCCATTGGCCGATGTCGTCGCGGCCACAAAGTTTTATGCGCTGCTGCCATTCACGTTGCAATAGCCACCGTATAAAAGATGTCATTCCGAGCGAAGTCTTCGGAGCGAGGAATCCCGTTTACCTGACAAGTGCGCGGGATTCCTCGCCGAAGACGGCTCGGAATGACAGGTGGCGGTGTTCTAAGTTGGGGTTTGTTCAGGGCAATAGATTGATGACAGGCAATAAAGCCACCTGCTCACCACTCAAAACGACGGGGATTTCATCTGTTTCCCGATACGTGACCATGTGATGGTAAGTGGGCTGAGCAGTCGGGCCAGAGGGTTGAGTATAGACCTCAATCTGGCGTTCCGGCAGGTTAACAATCCAGTACACAGCAATACCGGCACGGCCGTAAATCCGCTTTTTCCAATTTTGATCCTGGTGGATGGTGCTATCGGCCACTTCAACAAGCAAGGCAACTTCTTCTGGCATTGGGTGGCGCTGTATAAAATTGCGGCGTTTGCCTTTCACCACCAACACGTCCGGCTCTGGTTCACTGTCTGGCATGGTAACAGGCTGTTGTGAACTCACAAAAAACAGATCAGGAATGATAGCTGCGATGGCTTCCCGGATTGTCTCGGTCACAAAGGCATGGGGGGGATTAACGGTCATTTTTTCTACCATGTACCCTTCCAGAAGCTCCAGTCGGTCATCTTCCGTGAGCAGCCCGGCTTCAATCATTTCGTGGTATCGTTCCACGCTGATCTGCCATAATTGAGGTTGGGCCTGGATCAGTTGGTTGGTTGTGGGATTTAGAAGTAAGGTCATTTCTCTATTCCAAAGAATATGAATCATCCATCCTGGCGCTGATTATAACATGAATGATTATATTGAATGTCACTCTATTTGGGGCGGCTTGAAACTTATCCCCAGAGAAAAGCTGGTTTTTCGGCCGTCGGTTTATGCGCTTATCGTTCACCAAAGTAAAATCCTGTTGCTCAACTCACGCTCTGCCAATTTACTGGCGCTGCCCGGCGGTGGCGTGGAAGTTGGCGAGCCGCTGGCGCTGGCTTTACGACGTGAAGTGCAGGAAGAAACGGGTTTGGATGTGCAGGTTGGAAAGTGCTTGCATTTTGCAGAAGAGTTTTTCTATTACGATCCCGAAGATTTGGCTTTTCATAGCTTTCGTTTTGTTTTTGAATGTGTACCGCTGACATTTGAACTGATTCGTGATGAGGAGGTAGATGACGTAGATGCAGAAAAACCGCGCTGGTATGACATACAACGCTTAAACATCACTGAACTTCAGAGTTTTAGCGAATTTATCACAAACTATCTGAAGCAAATTGAATTGGAGGAAAACTAGATGCAAACTCATTTACGTGGTCGAGATATGATCACAACCCAGGAATGGACAAAAGATGAAATTGATACGGTCATTGATGTGGCTCTGGATTTGAAGCGGAAACGGGCGTTGGGTGTGCCTCATGCGTATTTGCGGGATAAAGTGCTGTCCATGCTCTTTTTCTTTACCAGCACCCGCACCCGCAACAGCTTTGAGGCAGGCATGGCGCAGTTGGGCGGCCACGCTCAGTTTATTGAAAGTTCCACCACCCAGATCAGCCACGGTGACACAGCCAAAGAGATCGGCGAGATTTTGGGGCGGTATAACGACGGTATTGCCATTCGCCAGTGTGATTGGGGCGTGGGCAACCAGTACATTCGGGACGTGGCGGCTGCCAGCCGCGTGCCGGTGCTAAATATGCAGTGTGATCATTTTCACCCCTTCCAAATTTTGGCCGATCTGATGACCATTATCGAGAAAAAAGGCGACCCGCGCGGGCTGACGATCAATGTAAGCTATGCCTACGCCGCCAGCTACCAGAAGCCGATGAGTGTGCCCATCAGCCTGATTTTGCTGATGACCCGCTTTGGCATGAATGTGCGCCTGACGCATCCGCCGGAATTTAACTTGCTGCCGCAATATGTGGAGCAGGCGAAGGAAAATGCGCGGAAAGCGCGGGGGTCATTTGAGATTTTGGATGACTTTGACGCCGGCTTTCAGGATGCCGATGTGGTCTACCCCAAGTCTTGGGGCTGTATGTTGACAACCAGTGATTTGCAAGAATCGGCCGAAATCAGCAAAAAGTACACAAGCTGGATCACCGACGAGCGGCGCATGGCGCTGGCGAAGCCGGATGCCATTTACATGCACTGTCTGCCCGCCGACCGCAACATTGAGGTGACGGACGCGGTGATTGACGGCCCGCAGAGCGTGGTGTATGACGAAGCCGAAAACCGGCTGCACGTGCAGAAAGCGGTGATGGCACTTACTATGTAGTGAGCAGTAAGCGGTGAACAGTAAGCAGTCGTTATCACTGCTCACCGCTTACTGCCTACTGCTCACTTCTTCGAAATGGAACACATTCTCCACCTGAAATGCCTGATTTGCGGCAAAGAATATCAGCCCGACGAGGTAGCCTATGTGTGCCCGGAACATGGCAATGAGGGGGTTTTGGATGTGGTGTATGATTACGGCCGTATCGCCGCCACCATCTCTCCCGCTACCATAGCTACCAACCGGGAGACCTCCATCTGGCGTTACAAACCGCTGCTGCCGGTAGCGCCAGATGCCCCCACCCCGCCCCTGGCTGTCGGCTGGACGCCCCTGTACAAAACCGACCGTCTGGCAAAGGATTTGGGGCTGCAACATGTTTGGCTGAAGGACGACGGCCGTAACCCCACCGCCTCCTTCAAAGACCGCGCCAGCGCCATCGCCGTCGTCAAAGCAAGAGAAGTGGCAAGTAGCAGGTGGCAGGTTGCAGGTCAATCTGTCAACCCGTCCCCCCCCTCACCCCCTCACCCCCTCACCCCCTCACCTGCTCACCTGCTCACCACCGCCAGCACCGGCAATGCGGCGGCGGCGTTAGCTGGATTGTGCGCCAGCGTGGGGCAACCGAACGTCATTTTTGTGCCCAAATCCGCGCCGCAAGCAAAGATAGCGCAACTGCTGGCCTTTGGGGCGACGGTGCTGTTGGTAGATGGCACTTATGACGACGCCTTTGACCTATGCCTGCTAGCTGCCGCCGAATTTGGCTGGTACAACCGCAACACCGGCTACAACCCGTACATGACCGAAGGCAAAAAGACGGTGAGCTACGAAATTGCCGAGCAGTTGGGCTGGCAGGCGCCAGACGTGGTCTTTGTCAGCGTGGGCGATGGCTGCATCATTGGCGGCGTGCATAAGGGGTTTAAGGATTTGCTGGCGTTGGGCTGGATTGAACAGATGCCGCGCCTGATTGGCGTGCAGGCGGCGGGCAGCAATTTTCTGGCCGAAGCGTGGGCGAAGGGTGAAGATGTACTGACCAAACCGCCCATCAAAGCAGAAACGGTAGCCGACAGCATCAGCGCCGGGCTGCCACGCGATCGATTGAAGGCGATGACGGCCGTGACCACCACCAACGGCGCCTTCATCACGGTAACAGACGAAGAAATCCTGGCGGCTATTCCGGCGCTGGCGAGGGGCTGTGGCGTGTTTGCCGAACCGGCGGGCGCGGCAGCCTATGCCGGTCTGGTGAAAGCAGCGCGTGAGGGGCTGGTGCAAGCCACCGACCGGATCGTGGTCATCAACACCGGCAGCGGGCTGAAGGATGTGGCGGCGGCGATGAAAGCAGTAGAGGGGGTGGGGGTACGGCCGTATGCCATTCAGCCAACCCTGGCCGACGTGCGCACATGCCTACAGACGGCGCTTTTGTGGTAGAATGTGTGCAATTGTTCACACATTTGCTACACAAAGGAGAGACTGATGGCAAAAACGGCCGTAATAACCACCAGAATTGAACCGGAACTAAAACAAGAAGTAGAAACAGTGCTTGCGGAACTGGGTCTAACCACTTCTCAGGCCATGCTACTTTACTTCAAACAAATAGCCTTACAGCAGGGAATACCTTTCGCTGTTAAGATTCCTAACCAGGACACAATAAATGCCATTGCCGAAGCCAGGGAGCCTTACAACTTGCCTGGATTCGATACAATTGATGATCTGTTTGATGCGTTGGAATCTGAATGAGAACCATTCGCTACACCAACCAATTTAAGAAAGACTACAAGCGAGCCAAAAAGCGGAGGCACAATGAATCGCCATTGAAATCGGTTATTGACCAATTAGCCAACGATCAGCCTTTGCCGCCACAATACCGTGATCATGCGTTAGTGGGAAATTATATTGGCACACGCGAATGTCACATCGAGCCGGATTGGTTACTCCTTTATCGCCTGGAGGGAGAAACCGAGTTAATTTTGGTGCGAACTGGCAGCCATTCAGACCTTTTTTAGGAAACAAATAATGATTGACTTAACCACCCGAAATGAAGAAGCCCTGGCGCGGGCCGTGCAGCGCGCCCGTGAACGCAACATCATCATCCCCACCTTCAAACAGATGCGAAATCCGGCGCTCATTCCCGAAAGCATCAAAGCGGAATTGGCCGATGTGGGTTTGTGGGATTTGAACCCACGCAACCTGTTCCGCATCACCTGGCACAATGAAGCAAAGGCACATGGCGGCGGCTTTGGCGGCGTGAATTATCTGGAATTCCCGCCGGAACTGACCGGCGTCCCAGCGCGCATCCTCATCCTGGTGGGCAAATGGTTCCCTACCGGGGCGCACAAAGTGGGCGCCGCTTTTGGCTGCCTGGTTCCGCCGTTAGTAACCGGCCAATTTGACCCCACCAGCCAAAAAGCGGTCTGGCCCAGCACCGGTAATTACTGCCGGGGCGGGGCGTATGACAGCCACCTGCTGGCCTGCGACTCCATCGCCATTTTGCCCGAAGGCATGAGCCAGGAGCGGTTTGACTGGCTTTCTAAAGTAGCCGGCGAGACGATCAAAACCCCCGGTTCGGAAAGCAATGTCAAAGAAATTTTCGATAAGTGCTGGGAGTTAATGGCCTCCGGGCAAGATGTGGTCATCTTCAACCAGTTTGACCAGTTTGGTAACTATCTGTGGCATCACGAAGTGACCGGCCCGGCCATGGCCGAAGTTTTGGCGCAGGCGATGGGGCCACAAGACCGGTATCGCGGCGTGGTGTTAACTACCGGTTCGGCGGGCACCATTGCCTGCGGCGATTACCTGAAAAAGCTGTACCCGACGAGCAAAATTGCCGCCAGCGAAGCGCTGCAATGCCCCACCTTGCTGAATAACGGCTTTGGCGCACACCGCATTGAGGGCATTGGCGACAAACACGTGCCCTGGATTCACAACGTCAAGAATACGGATATGGTGGTAGCCATTGATGACGCGGCCACGATGGGGCTGATTCGCCTGTTTAATGAACCGGCGGGGCGGGAGTATCTGGTACAGCAAGGAGTGGATGTGGGGCTGGTGAATCAGTTGGATTTATTGGGCATTTCGGGCTGCGCCAATTTGCTGTCAGCGATTAAGTTTGCGAAGTATTACGAATTGGGGGCGCATGATGTAGTGCTGACGGTAGCGACGGATTCGATGGAGATGTATGGCAGCCGCCTGCGGGAACTCAACGAGGAAGAAGGAGCGTTTTCGCCATTAAACGCGGCGGGCATTTTCCACCGTTTCCTGTTGGGGCAGAGCATTGATTATGTGGAGGAATTGCGTTATTACGGCCGTCAACGCATCCACAACCTCAAATACTACACTTGGGTGGAACAGCAGGGCAAAAGCTACGCCGAAATCCAGGCGCAGTGGTATGATGACAATTATTGGACGGCCGTGCCCGCCACCGTCGAGACCATTGATGCCCTGATTGAGGAATTTAACGGCCGTGTCGGCCTGCTATAAACGTGGGGAGATAACTGGTCTTGTAAACCTGTCATTTCCCCTTCAACCATAGCTATGATTCGCATCCTGTATAGCCCCGCTGAAAATGAATACCGCACCGATTTGGAATTGGCCGATATTGCCCAGGTGCTAACCCAACCTCAGGGTCTGCTCTGGCTGGACTTCAGCCAGGAGCCACTGGAAGTGGGTTTTACTATTTTACGTGACATTTTCCAGTTCCACCCCCTGGCGGTGGATGATGCCCTGACGGAAGCCCACGTGCCAAAAATTGACGATTGGCAGGAATACCTCTATGTGGTTTTGCGCGCTTTTGCTTACATCAAGGGAAATGAAGAGGGTGAAGAGGAAACCCTGGTACCGGAACTGGATGTTTTCATCGGCCACCATTTCATCGTCACATACCACGAACTGCCGATCACGGCCGTAGACCGGGTCTGGGCCACCTGCCAACGCGACATGCGCCTGCTGCGGAACGGCCCTGACCATCTGCTGTATCGCCTCACTGACGAAATTATCAATGATGCCATCACCGTCGTAGAGCAAATTCAAGAAACCCTGGATGACATTGAAGACATCATTTTTGCCACCCCTTCGCCTCAGATGGCCGAACGCATTTTCTACCTGAAACGCAATATCTTGCGGCTACGCCGGGTTGTTGCCCCCCAGCGGGAGGTACTGAACAAACTGGCTCGCGACGATTACGCCGTTATAGACCCCCGCGACCGCATCTATTTCCGCGATGGTTACGACCATTTAATGCGCCTGTATGAACTCATAGACAACTTACGAGACATGACCGGCAGCGTGTTGGACACTTACCTTTCCGTTGTAAACAACAACATGAACAGCGTGATGAAAACCCTGGCCGTCTTTACCGCCCTTTTCCTGCCCCTCACCTTTATCACCGGTTTTTTTGGCATGAACTTCTTTGCCACAACCATTGATACCCACATCTGGAGTGGCTGGACATCATTTGCCCTGGCCATGGGCATCATGTTAACTGTTCCCATTGTTATGCTCATCTGGATTCGCCATCGCGGCTGGCTGTAGGCAAAAGGCCAATGGGGCTATTTGTCACTTCAATGACCCCATTGACCTTTTCACCCCTCTTTCACGCTAAATCCCCCCAAAATACCATTGAGAAATACCGCCCCATCTCATACCGTTACCGGTGGGGTTAGCAGTATAAGCTAGAAGAAAGCTTGGACTGAAATCTGAACAATCGTGTGTTAGCCAGTTTGGGGCAAAATCCGGCATATCCGTTAGCCATGCATTCAAACCGGGACTGACCATGAAACTTCAGAAGCAGTACATAATGGAATCAAAGGTGAAATGAGTAGACTTTTTTCTGGCATTGGCTCAAAGATTATTCTTCCTTACCTGCTGCTGACGCTGATCGTAGCCGGTATTGGGGCATTCATCGTCGTCAATCTGGTGACGGGAACGCTGCAAGAACGGTTTAACAATCAGCTTTTGGATGCGGGTCGGGTGGTGGCCGAAAGCATGGTTGGCTATGAAGCGGACCGTCTGACCGTATTACGGCAGGTAGCCTTTACCGAAGGTGTGCCGGAAAGCATCGCTGCCAATGATCGGCAAACCCTGGCCGAGGTTGTGCCCCAGATCATCGTCAACAGTCCCGCTGATGCGGTGGTTTTGCTGGACATGAACGGCCGTGAACTCTTCTCCTGGCAGCGATTCAACACCAATCAAGGGGACTCCCTCCAGGCTGACTTCTCTCAAATTGCCGATGTCCAGCTTGTGCTGGCCGGTTACGAAGACGAGTTTGGCGATAAACGCGCCTTTGTGGCCGAAACAGCCAACGGGCCGATGCTGTTCACGGTTGGCCCGGTTTTTCTGGATGATGAACAGGTAGGAACCGTACTTGTGGGCGCCGATGTGCGCAAACTGGTCATTGCCCTGACCCAAATTGCCGTGGCGCGTGTCACGCTTTATGACCAGGACGGCCGTGTGGTAGCCACCACATTGGGCGACGGCCGTGAAGCCATTGCCGACCTGGTACAAGAATCACCGGCCCAATATACTGCCGTATTGCAACTGCTTCAGGAATCCCCAGGCCAATACCAGGTGGTGGCCGAAAACGCCGCCCTGAAAGTGCCCCTGCGTCAGCTAGAAATCCTCAACCAGCAATACCAGTTGGCTTTTGGCGATTGGCGTCTACGCAATGCCTCTTATGGCTTGTTCAGTGTGGCCCTGCCGCGTAACTTCATTGTCAATGCGGCTGCCACCAGCCGCGACCTGCTGAACATCGTGTTTACCGCTGCCACCATTGGCGTGATTTTGATTGGCTTTTGGGTAGCGCGGCGGATTGTACGGCCGTTAAACCGGCTGGTAGATGTGACCACGGCCGTGACCGAAGGCGACCTGAACCAGCGCACCGGCATCCGGCGCAAAGATGAAATCGGCACGTTAGCCACCACTTTTGACGCCATGACCGAACGGCTAGACGAGCGCACCCAACAGCTAGTTGCCCAAAAGAGCGAACTGGCGGCCATCCTGCAATCTATCGCCGATGGTGTGATTGTATTGGATAACGAAGACAACATTGTCACCTCTAACCCCGCCGCCCAACAATTACTGTCTGACCTTTCCGAAGGTTTTTCCACAGGCGTCCTGAATGAATTGATGAGCGGGCAGTTGCCACACGCCCCAACCACACCCGGCGAACAGGTGCGGCGGTATGAAATGCACGGCCGTGTCCTCAGCGCCTCTTCCGCCCCCGTTCTCACTCCCGAAGGGGACCGCATGGGTACCGTCATGGTACTGCGTGACATTACTCGTGAAGCGGAAGCTGACAGCCTGAAAGATGACTTTATCACCAGCATGTCCCACGAATTACGCACCCCGCTCACCGTCGTCAAAGTGTACGCCGACCTGCTGCGTCGCTCTGCTAACGGCCATTTGCCAGAGCAGCAGCATCTCTACCTGGAGAAAATTGCCAAAGCCAGCGGCGAACTGGAACAACACATCCAAAAAATGATCAGCATATCAGAAATTCAAGCCGGCACCATGAATCTGAAACGAGAGAATTTCTCCTTCACCGCGTTGGTACACCAGATCAGCAACCGCTGGCAGGCGCCCATGGCCCAAAAAGGCATTCACTTCAGCGTGGAACAGCCCGCGCATGAATTAACCATCCACGGCGACAGTGAACGGTTGCAATGGGCAGTGGACAACCTGGTTGAAAATGCCCTGAACTACACCCCCAGTGGTAACAGCGTTCGGCTTGAGGTCTATGAACAGGGCCATACCGTTTGCCTGGATGTCATTGACAGCGGCGTGGGCATCGCCGCCGCCGACCAGCGTTACATTTTCGACCGTTTTTTCCGCGCCAAAAACGAGCAAAACTTCTCCGAACGGGGCATTGGCCTGGGACTTTTCATCAGCAAAGAGCTGATCACGCTGCATGGTGGTCAGATCAGCGTCAGCAGCAAACCAGGCGCAGGCAGCACGTTCCACTGTGAACTCCCCCTGAGTGTTGGCGCGGCCAACCTGATCTTGGAAGCCAGTTAAAGCCATGAACATGCCACCAGAAAAAGCCGACAATAAACGTCGCCGTTATGGCCTCTGGCTGTTTTTGCTGCTGCCCTTGCTGCTCAGTTGTTTTTGTGTTTATTCTTCCACTCACCTGGCATTGAGTTTGGGCAATGAGGAGATTGATCGCGCCCATATGCTGGCCCAGAACCAGGCGAACTACGGCCGTGACCCCTTCCCCACTCGTTTTGCCCCCCTCAATCCCGCCCTTATCATCCAGGCCACCATAGATGGCGCTGGCCTGCAAGTGACGCCAGTCATTGATAGCCATCACCCCTCCCCGGTTAACACGCCGGTCATCATCGTTTATATCACCCATACACCCACCAGCCTGCCCACGGCCGTTGTCGCCACCGCCACCGGCAGCGCCCCGGTCACGGCCGTGCCCACTACCCCCACACCACTGCCCACGTCATCAGCCACCCCGGCGCTGCCAACCGGCCAACCCACTACGGCAGCTACCGCACCCAACACAGCTACCGTTCCCCGGCCAACCATCACCCACACCGCAACAGCCAGCGCCACATCAGGCGCAACCAGCACGCCCACCAATCCAGCCAGCGCCACACCCCCGACCGTGCCACCATCCACTACCCCCACCATCAGACCCACCAGTACACCGGAAAACCTGCCCACAGGCACGGCCGTACCACCGACCCAAACACCAACCAGCACCCCCACCCGCACCCCATCACCAACGCCAACCCTTACACCCAGCGCCACCCCCACCGGCACATTCATCCCACCAACTCAAACGCCCACTTTCACCCCTACGGCGACGCCGTCACCTACCATGACGCCAACGGCTACATCTACACCAACATTCACACCCACGCCAACGTTTACACCGACGCCGTCGCCCACGTTCACGCCTACACCCACGCCGACATTCACGCCGACGCCCACGCCGACGCCCACCACGCCCCACATTCTCATGGTCGTGGGAGAAGCAGGCAACCCCCATCCGGCAGACACGGCCGTACAAAACCGCCTCCTCTCCCTGGGATACCTGGTGACAATGATCAGCGACGACAATGTAACGCCAGTCAGCGCCGATGGCATGGCGCTGGTCTACATTTCCGCCACCGCTGACTCCAACATTGTGGGCACCACCATGCGCAACGTAGCCACCCCGGTGATGGTCAGCGAAAGTAACTTGTATGATGACATGGGCATGACCGGCCCCACCCAGGATGTGGATTACGGATATACGGATTCATTGCAAACGGCCGTGAACATCATAGACCCCGGCCATCCCCTGGCAGGCGGCTACAGCGGCCCCGTCACCGTCTACACCGCCCAAAACCAGATGCGCTGGGGCAACCCCAACGGCAACGCCGCCCTGGTGGGCATCAGCCTGGATGGATTTAATCGTGGTCTCTTGTTTGGCTACGAAACAGGCGCCCCCATGTTTGGCCTGAATGCCCCCGCCCGCCGCATCGGGTTCTTCTTCTCCGCCACCACCGGCGCCAACTTGAGCGCAGACGGCTGGGCGCTGTTTGATACGGCCGTGAATTGGGGAACTCAGTAACCGGCCTGCTCACAGCATAAATGAAGTGATATTCGGTTTTCTCTACCGGACAGTAGAGATTTAACAAAATAACCAATAGAAAAAATATCGGTCATGGATAAACTCTAAGGTTTTCGACAACCAAAACAGGAGAATATTCATGACCGATAAGATGAAAGTTTACACAAAGGTGAT
>DAOMOK010000007.1:305514-335844 GCA_035444285.1 Chloroflexota bacterium | reverse complement strand
GCAACTCGTCCATGATGCGTATTTATATCACAGGTTTTGTACCTGTATAGTTACTTACGATTTACGATTTACGGTTTACGATACATGGACTACATAGACATCTCCGCCGCTGTCCACAGTAGAACCGGGTTAGGCCGCTACAGTGAATCACTGGCGGCGGCTCTCATCGAAGCTAATCCCGAACGTTTTGCTCTCTTCTACAATCTGGGCAAAGACGGCCGTTACCCCCCCACCTTGCCCACGCACATCCCACAACGAACCGTCCGTTACGGCTACAAACCCTGGCGTGCGGCCGTTCTTGCCGGGCATTGGGCGCATCTCGGCTTCAACCGGCTGGTACCCGACGCCCGACTGTTTCACAGCACCGAACACCTGCTCCTGCCACTACATAGTGTTCCCACCGTCCTTACCGTGCATGACCTGATCTATAAACTATTCCCTATCTACCACAAAAAACTCAACCACTGGTATTTGAATCTGGCAATGCCGCTTTACTGCCGCCGCGCCAACGCCATCATTGCCGTTTCGCAGGCAACAAAGCAGGACATCGTCAAACAATATGGCATTGACCCGGCTAAAATTCATGTTGTGTACGAGGCGCCCTCTTCCCTGTTCAAACCCACGCCCCCGACCAGGGTCGCCCACGTTAAACAGACATACCAGTTACCTGAAAGGTTCCTCGTACACCTGAGCACCATCGAGCCACGTAAAAATCTCAACCGTCTGCTTGATGCGCTCCGTATCCTCCGCCAAACCCTCCCTGATTTATCCCTCATCCTGGTCGGGGGTAAAGGGTGGCTGTATGATGATTTTTTCGCCAAAATTGAACACGATGGGCTGCAAACGGCCGTCCGCACCCTCGGCTACGTCCCCGATGAAGATTTGCCCGCCATATTAGCTGCCGCCGACCTGGCTGTGCAGCCCAGCCTATATGAGGGCTTTGGCCTGCCCATTCTGGAACATATGGCCTGCGGACAGGTGGTGGCCGCCAGCGGTACCAGCAGTCACCCAGAAGTAGGCGGTGAAGCAGCAGCTTATTTCGATCCGGAAAATGTGGATGAGATGACGGCCGTTATCCATCACTTGCTCACCGATAAAGATGAGTACCATCACCGCCAACAACTTGGCTCCACCCAGGCGGCCCAATTTAGCTGGGCACGCGCCGCGCAGGAGACTATCGCCATCTATGACAAACTCCTCCGGGAATTATGAATGATGAAGGGTGAATTATGAATTTTCATCCCCGCCTGGCCGTTCCCGTTCTGCTGTTGGCCGTTTTTTTCAGCTACCTGTTTACCCTGGCGCAAACGCCTGTCTATGGCGACCCGACCGAATATACCTTTGTCGCCCACATTTTGGGCATCGCCCACCCGCCTGGTTATGCTTTCATCACGTTATTGGGCAAATTGATCCAGACGATTGTCCCGTTTGGCAGCATCGCCTGGCGCATGCACCTGCTTTCGGCCATTGCCGGGACACTGGCCTGCCTGTTTGTTTTTGGCGCCGTCCACACGGCCACCCGCAGACTAGACCTGACAGGTTTTTCAAACCTGTCAGGTCTTAGTGCTGCGGCGGCGCTATTTGCCGGTCTATCGGTGGGCACGGCCGTGAACCACTGGCAGCACAGCATCCACGCCAACCCCCACATCATCACCGGCACGTTTGTGCTGGCAAACCTCTTTTTCCTGACCAGGTGGTGGGCGTCTGATGAGCAGGTGAGCAGGCGAGCAGGTGAGCAGGTCAAAGGCACCCCTTCACCTCCTCACCTGCTCACCCACTCAAACAAGTGGCTCTACGCCTTCTGCCTCTCCGCCGGACTGGGCATCACGCACCACCCACTAACCGTCTTTGGTTTTGTGGGGTATGGGTTGTTTATATTGGCGGTACGGCCGTCCATCCTGCGTGACTGGAAAACGCTGCTCAAAATGCTCGCTTTTGCCCTGTTGGGATTAACCGTCTGGTTGTATTTCCCCCTTCGCAGCCCCATGAACCCCGGTTTTGGCCCCACCACCATGAACACCCTGGAAGGCTTCCTGGCGCATGTGCTGGCGCGTGGCCTGACGGAAAGCCTGCCCACCTTCCCCCTGGCCGAACTACCCCACCGCCAGCTTGTGTTCTGGACGCTGCTCCGCCTGCAATACACCCTGCCCACCATCCTGCTGGCGGTCTTCGGCTTCGCCTGGCTGCTTTGGGTGTCACGCATCACGCATCACGCATCACGCATCACGCCCCACCCCCTCACCCCCTCACCCAAGCGACCTCAGGTCGCCCACCTGCTCATCCTCTACACGCTTCCCGCCTTGGGAACATACGCCTTTGTGATCAGCCTGCGGGCGCAGGACATCATGGCGTACCTGATTGGCCCGTTTGCGGTGGTGGGGCTGTGGGCAGGCATTGGACTGTTTGGGCTAGTGGCGATTTTTAACGCAAAGGCGCAAAGAAGCAAAGAGGGCAAAGGGAAGAAAGTGGGGGTAATGTTGCTTGTTGGCTTTTTCTTCCTGGTCGGACCGCTTTACCAGTTTGCCCGGAATGCACCGCGCGTGTCACTGCGGGAGTATGACGAGGCGCAACGTTATGTCAACGCAGTGTTTGACCAGTTTGCCGGACAGGAAGAGGGGGCGGTGCTGTTGAACGATTGGGAGCATATGACGCCGCTGTGGTATGCGCAATGGGTAGACGGCCGTTGGCCCAATCCCGCCGATGTACGCCCCGAATTCATCTCCACCGGCGGCGCTAACCCCTGGCTGGACGCGATCTTCCGTTTCCTGCCTGGTGGACCGGTATACCTGAGTAATTTCCGTCCCAATGCCATTGCCGGGACAGAGTTTCGCTTACGGCCGTCTGGCCCCTTTTACCAGGTTTTGGAGCCGGGCGATGAAACGCTGCCGCCAGAACTCACGCCCGCATCATTGACAGGCGGGGATATTGAGGTAGTGGGCTATTTACTGCCGGTTACATCTGTAACCGCCGGCGATTTTGTCCCCCTTACCCTTGCCCTGCGCGCCCCAGAAGGTACGGCTGACTACTACGTACCTGTCATCCGTGTGGGCGACTTGACCTTTGAATTCACCACTGACAGCCACCTGATTACCCCCGCCTGGTGGGTGGGTGAAGTGATTGTAGAACGCTTTGACTTTGCCTTGCCCCATGATTTGCCCGGCGGTGACTATCCTGTCAGCGTAAGCCTCAAAAATCTCAGCCAGGACGAAGAATACCTACTCCAACTGGACCTGGGTGATCTATCCGTGACGCCCCAAGATAATCCGCCCCAAACGGACCATCTCCTGGCAAATTTCCGGCAACGGGTAGGATTGGTGAGTGCAACAGTACGGGCAAATGGGCGCACCTTCCACGCCCCCTGGTCAGACGCTAACCCTGTTTCCGCCAGTCCCGGCGACACTGTTCACATCATCCTGAAGTGGGAAAGCCTGGCAAAGGCCGAAGAGAGCTACACCGTGTTTGTGCATCTCATTGACGGCGCTAATGTGCCTCACGTGGCGCTGGATTACACGCCGCTGGGTGGGGCAACGCCCACGCACTTGTGGATTCCCAAATGGCTGCCCGGTCAACAGATGCTAGACCCATACCGGCTGGTCATTCCCCCCGACCTGCCGCCCGGCAATTATTGGATTGAAGTGGGATTGTATGAGATGGTGAACGGCCGTCGCCTGCACATATCAGACACAGACGGCAACCTCAACGGCGACCGGTACATTTTGGGGCAATTGGTCGTTGGGGAGTAAAAACCCGGTTTCTACTCCTCCATCTCCTCTTCCCAGGTCAGCGGCGGTGGGGTACGGCGCGGTATGCGTCCCTGTTCTTCCTCTTGCCTGTACACATCCAACAGCACCGCAAAGGACTTATGGCGGCGGGTCTCATCAGATTCGCGTTGGCGCTGTTTCATATCCTCAATTTGTTGGAAAATATCGCTCTGTACTACCCCCGGAAAGGGCACATGCTCAAACACGATATTACTATCCACACCAGCCGTTTCCACCTCCACAAAACCATAGTTGAAAATGGTGTGAATCAGACCAGGTGTATAAGCCTTCACATTCTGGATGTTCTGCAGCGGCGCCTGCTTGCGGCTTTCGCCAAAACCAAACGGCATCCGGTCAATGTCCAGAATAAAACGGCCGTCCAACTGATATAGATCATTACGCCAGTTCTCCAAATCCCAAATCAGCCATAAGAACAGCAAAAAATACACAGGTGATAGAACCCCGGCCCCCAACTGCCAGGTCACCAGATCAAAACGAACCGCCAGATAAGCCAACACTGCCAAAACCGTGCCAATCACCAGCGGCCAAAACATGCCAGCTATGGCTACCAAAAAATGCTTGTGGTACGTGATTACCCCATCTTCTTCAACCCGCCACTGGTAACGACGTAAAAATCGTCCCCACCAGCCAGACTCTTCAGGTTCCAGCACGGCCGTACTATCAGAATCCTCACCCACCAACTCATATACCTGCTCAAAGCCAAAATAGGTCTCAATAGATTGGCGCACCAATGTCTGTTCTCGGCTGGAATCCAACGTACTGACCAGTTTCGTCAACCGCTCCAATATCTGGGACACCCGTTTCGGCTGGCCGATGTTGTCAAACAAAATCACCCCATACTGTGACGCCGTCGTCAGCTTGACCGTACCAAAATTAAACAGGTTGGCAATCAATGATGGCTTCAACACCGTCACGCTCTGAATTTGATCAATGCGCGCAATTTTTATATCCACGCGAAAAAGGCGCAGGTTAAACTCCCGGTGAATAACGCGCCGGTTCGTCACAATAAAATAATCATTCGTCCAATCAAAAACGCGAAAAATCCCCCAGGCTACAAAAAAAAGGGATAACGCACCTGGGCACCAAAACTGCATGTTATACAAAAACGAGCCTGGTGGCTGGCTGGTGAGAAAGGTGAAGGGCAGTATCGTCACTAACAGAAACCCCAGGAAAACCGGTATCAAGCGGACAAATAAATACCACGCACTACGCCGCGATAGAAACTCGATCAGCTCATCCGGCAAAATCCTCATCGTGTTGCTGCGCCGGTCTCGCTTCGCCTTCATCTTCAAAGCCTCGGCATATTGCTCCTCCGGGAACCCGGCTACCCGCGCGTCGGTGGTATCATATACCGGCTCCAAGGCATCAATCACATCATGATGGCCGCTGAGAAAGGGCAAAAAGTCACGACTGCGCAGCACCAGCAGCCGCACCGGCTGCTCATCACGCGATTTAGCCTGCACCGTGGCTGGCTGAATACTGGGAGCAAAAAGCCATTCCAGCCCAAAATAGTCGCCGGGCAAATAATGGGCAGTGCGGGTAACAACACCGTGTTCGACTGTTTTGGCATAGAGCCGCCCACTTTTGACCATGATCAGG
The DNA here is from genome assembly GCA_035444285.1 of Chloroflexota bacterium. Classification (GTDB taxonomy): domain Bacteria; phylum Chloroflexota; class Anaerolineae; order Promineifilales; family Promineifilaceae; genus CAADGU01. The sequence goes on along the minus strand of DAOMOK010000007.1, from coordinate 330,463 downwards.
CAGTCGGCGGCATCACGCTGATACACCACAACCGCGTTATCACGGTATTCATACTCCTGTACCAATACCGCCAGGTCTTCCAAATCGTCTGGGTCTAGTTCTTTGAAGAGGGAATGGTTTTTCAGAAATTGCAGTTTGCTTGTCATCATTCTGTGCGCCGCCAATATACTTCATGGGGCAAACCCATTGTACCCCTATGCGCCAGGATTTTAACATAACAAAAAGATTATGTGAAGCAGATCGGTGTAGCCGCAATGGTCTATGGCAGCAATTCGGGCGGCAAGGCAAACGAGCCGTCGGCCTGTGGGGGGAATTCCAGCACCTGCCACACGGCCGTCACGTTCAGCGGCCCATAAATATGCGGAAACAGCATCCCCGTCTCATAACAATCCTCATACACCAACGGCGCTGCCAGCCGTGTGGGATCAATGCACAACAACAGCAGGTCGGTCTGCCCCCGAAACCGTTCATTCGCCGGAATTAACACCTGTTCAGGGGTAGAACAGTGAATGAACCCCTCCGTCTTCAATGAATCGGCCGTATACAGTCCACTGGGCACGGCCGTTTCCCATTCCGCTCGCCGGGAGATATGCAAAATCATCATGCGCCCATTATCCCCCGTTATTCCCCACTTGCCAGTCAGTGTTATAATGACCCTCGCGTGCCCGGAAATGCAGTGCTTCCGGGCATGTGAGGGTCTAGCCTATGATTATCTTTTACAATCCGCAATCGTCAGCCAACCGCAAACCTATCCTACCCATGTCTTTGCTGGCGGTGGGGGCAGTCTTGGAAGGGAGTTATGAGTATGAAATCATAGATGGCAATCTGGAAAATGATCCATTGACCGTGTTAGACGGCCGTATCCGGCAAGCCGGCCCTGCCCCCATCCTGGCTGTCACCGTTATGCCCGGTCCGCAGCTACAGCAAGCCGTCCCCCTCTGCCGCCAACTCAAAGGCCGCCACCCCCATCTCACCATCATCTGGGGCGGCTACTTCCCTACCCAACATTGGGACGTCTGCCTGCGCGCCGACTACGTAGATTACGTCATCCGCGGTCACGGCGAATACGCCTTCCGCCATCTGGTGGATCATTTACTCGGCCGTACACAACCTCTGCCGCTTACCGATAACGGATTACCGATTACCGATTACCAAATCCCCGGCCTCGCCTACAAAGACAACGGCCGTGCCCTCACCAACCCCCTGGCCCCCATCCCTGCGCCTAAAAATCTACCTCCCTGGAATTTTGATCGCGTACCCGTCAGCCGGTATGTGCGTTCCACATTTCTCGGGTCACGCACCCTGGGCTACCACTCCTCTTATGGTTGCCCCTTTTTCTGTAACTTTTGCGCCGTGGTCAATATGGTCAACGGCCGTTGGCTGCCACAAACGGCCGTCCAACTGGAACAAATCGCCCGCCTCTACCAGCAGCGATGGGGCGTCAATGCTATCGAATTTTACGACAACAACTTCTTCACCCAAGAAAGCCGCATCGCCGAATTCAGCGAACGCATCATGGATTTAGGCATTGCCTGGTGGGGCGAGGGGCGCATTGACACCATGATGCAATACAGCGACCGCACCTGGGCACTCATGCGTGACGCCGGCCTCAAAATGGTTTTTCTCGGCGCCGAATCCGGCTCACTGGACACCCTCAAACGCATGGACAAAGGGGGGCAGATGACCCCCGAAAAAACGCTGGAAATGGTACGCCGCATGAAAAGCTACGGCATCGTGCCCGAACTCTCCTTTGTCATGGGCAGTCCCCCCGACCCCGAAGCCGACGCCCACCAGACCATGCGCTTTATCCGTCAGGTAAAACAGATCAACCCTGCCGCCGAAATCATCATGTACCTTTACACACCCGTGCCCCTCGCCGGCGACCTGTACGACGAAGCCCAGGCCAAAGGTTTTGCCTTTCCGCAAACGCTGGACGAATGGGTAAGCCCCGACTGGCTGAACTTTTCGCAGCGCCGCAGCCAAACCATGCCCTGGATCAAACGGCCGTTACACAAACAACTGCACGACTTCGAGCGCGTTCTCAACGCTTATTACCCCACCTCCACCGATACCCATCTCACCGGCGCTCGCCGCCGCATCCTCAAACTCATCTCCTCCTGGCGATACCACACCCACATTTATCGTTCGCCGCTGGAACTGCGGGCGCTGCATCGTCTCATCGCCTACCAACGCCCAGAAACATCTGGCTTTTGATCACCCCGGACGGTAAAGGAACAGACCGCATGAGTACACTGGCTATGGGCGACCATGCCCGCATCACCACCACCCAAACGCTTCCCCCCTGCCTGACGCCTCTGGAAACGGCCGTCTGGCGCGCCATCGCCTACGCCGATGTGTTTGACTATCCACTCACGGCCGTGGAAATTCACCGCTACCTGGTAGAAACCGCCGCTTCCCTCGCCGAGGTAGAAGCAGCACTGAACAACAATCGCTTTAGGGCAAAACACCTCTGCCAGATAGAGGCATACTATGCCCTGCCCGGCCGCGAAAACACGGCAGCCATTCGCCAGGAGCGGGACGAAAACGCCCGCCGGTTGTGGCCGGCGGCCCTGTATTACGGCCGTCTTCTGGCCAGCTTACCCTTCACTCGCATGGTTGCTATCACCGGGTCGCTTTCGGTTAACAATGTGGCCGCTGATGGGGATATAGATTATTTGCTGGTAACAAGCAACGGCCGTGTCTGGCTCAACCGCGCCTTTGCCATCATGGTTGTCCGCATAGCCGCCCGCCGGGGTTATACCCTCTGCCCCAACTACATCCTGGCCGAGCGTGCCCTGTTCTTCCCGGAACACAATCTCTACACTGCCCACGAAGTGGTGCAAATGGCGCCCATCTCCGGTTTTCACGTCTACCAGCAGATGCGGCAGATCAACCAATGGACGGAAACTTTCTTGCCCAATGCCGTTGGCCCGCCGCCTGTAGCCGGGCACGGCCGTGCCCCCCATCATCACCTGCGTCGTCTGGCCGAACTGCCCTTGCGCACCCCCCTCGGCCATTGGCTGGATCAGTGGGAAATGCGGCGCAAAATCCACAAATTCCAACGCCACCTGCCCGGATCAGACGCCGCCTTCTCTCCCGATTGGTGTAAAGGTCATTTCGACGCTCATAAACAATACACTCTCACCGCCTACCAGAATCGGTTGAGCAGTAGACCCTAAGGGTTTCAGAAACCCATAGGGTCTGAATCAGGAAGCACTATGACTGACATCCTCTTCGGCCAATCCTACTACCTCCGCTTCGACCCCAAACTGTGGGCCGCCATGCAGCCCTATCCGCCCCTGGGCACACTGTACGCCGCCAGTTTCATGCGCGAACAAGGCTACCGCGTCGCCCTGTTTGACGCCATGCTCGCCGCTTCCACTGACGAATGGGCGCAGGCGCTCGCCCGTTACCAGCCACGCTACGCGGTCATTTATGAAGACAACTTCAACTACCTCTCCAAAATGTGCCTGCTCAACATGCGCCAAGCCGCCTTCGCCATGATTCAGATGGCCCAGGCTCGTGGCTGCATTGTCATCGTTTGCGGCTCAGACGCCACCGACCACGCCGAGGCCTACCTGCACGCCGGCGCGCATTACGTCCTGCTCGGTGAAGGCGAAGAAACCCTGGCCGAACTCTTACAAAAATTGTCAATTGATAATTGTCAATTGACAATTGACAATTGCGCCGCTATTCCTGGTTTGGCTTACCACACCCCAGACGGTACCTGCCGCAATGCCCGCCGCCCCCCCCTCAAAGGCGTAGACGCTTTGCCATTTCCCGCCTGGGATTTGGTGGATGTACCCCGTTATCGGCAGATATGGCAGGAAAAACACGGCTACTACTCCATGAACATGGTCACCACCCGCGGCTGCCCCTACCACTGTAACTGGTGCGCTAAACCAATCTGGGGCCAGCGTTACCATTCCCGCAGCCCCCAAAACGTGGCCGCAGAAATGCAATGGCTGCAAGAAACCTACCGGCCCGACCACATCTGGTTTGCCGATGACATCATGGGGTTGAAACCGGGTTGGTGGTCAGAGTTTGCCACTGAAGTAGAAGGAATGCAGATTCACCTGCCTTTCAAATGCCTCAGCCGCGCCGACCTGATCGTGCGCGACCCGGCCAATGTTCACGCACTGCGCCGCGCCGGATGTGAGATTATCTGGCTGGGAGCAGAATCAGGCGCACAACACATTTTGAACGCCATGGAAAAGGGGACAACAGTGGCCCAAATTTATGAAGCAGCCCGGCAGCTTCATGCCGCCGGTGTGCGCGTTGGTTTCTTTTTACAATTTGGTTATCCCGGCGAAACACGGGCCGATATTGAAAAGACGCTGCAAATGGTACGCGACTGCCAGCCAGATGACATCGGCATGTCCGTCTCTTATCCCCTACCCGGCACCAAGTTTTACAACAATGTGAAGATGCAGTTAGGTAACAAACAAAACTGGACAGATTCAGCCGACCTGGACATGCTGTACCAGGGGCCGTTTTCCACCGAATTCTACCGCCAGTTACACATCACCCTGCACAAAGAGTTTCGGGCACGACGGGGCTGGCGCACATTGCGTGGCGCAGCCGCCAAACCGGCCCAATGGCGACCCCGCCATGTGCGAGAACTGGCTGCCACTTTTTACCGGGTGGCCACGCTGCCGGTAGCCCGGCGCAAGCTGGCGCGGTTGGCGGTTGAACCCCATCAGGAGATTACCCCGCCCCCCCATATGTCCCTGTCTGAGTCGGCACAACCCACGCCGCAGCAAGAGTAAAACGCGCAATTCACACCACAAAACTGTGGATAACTGCCCAATAGTTGTGGAAAAACCCTTTGTTTTGTGGAAAACGGCCGTCAGCGGTTATGTCATCTCTTTTTGAGGCGACGCCAGATATGGGGGTGTGCCGGGTCTGCCAAGAATATATGGGGCGGACGACTAGATGCGGGCTACGGCCGTGACCCACACCCCCGTTTTACTTTCCGGCCAGTTGACATGACTTTTCCGCGGCAGCCACCCCCACATACAGACACAGCAGCCAAACCACAACCGCATGTGGTGGGAAAATTAGCTTGTCCACATACTAACAGACCCTACTAAAAGCTACTACAAATAAGAACTTAAAGATAAAACGATGGGGAAACTTTATTATGGAGAAACAACCACCGGTTTCAACTCAATGAGGTCCTGCTGGTCGGCGGTTAGCAGCCGATGCCCCTGTTCATCATACATGCCGGTTGTCAGCGTATACTGCCCTGCCACAGGGAGCGTGAGGATGTGTGTGTCCTGGATGTATTCGCCTGGCAGCCAGCCGGTCGTGGGCCGTGTCCAGGCCCCCGGTATGGCATCTGCCTGGGCCGCGATCTGCCCCTGTGCATCCCGCAGATGCACAAACACCCGATACCCGGCAGAAAATTCATGTTCGGCGAGCCACAACAGGGTCAGTTGGCACTGGTCGCCTGCCTGACGGCAGCTTTCGGCCAGCGTATAACCAACCAGGGTTGCCTGGCCCTGGTCGGTGGTACCTAGCGTGCTGTTCACGGCCGTATCCATTGCCGTCGGTGTAAATACCCGCTCCGGGCCGATGATGGTTATGGGTTGTGCGCGTACGGCCGTTTGCCCGGTCGGGGTTGTTAACTGCACGGTATAGCGGCCATCGGCCAACGCTACCGGCAGCGTCAGCGGCAACTGGCTGCGCCACCAACCCGGCCCATAAGCGGGTAATATCATCGGCCACGTATGCCAGGCCGTACCGGATTCATCTACCAGGCTCAGGCTGACGGCCGTGTCTGCCTCCTGGGGTAACGACCAATACAATGTCAACAAGGCGGTGTCACCGGGAGCAGCTTCGGCGCGATCCAGAAATGCACTGTAAACAGTGACCGCATCATCAGCAAACAACACGGTGTCCGGTACGGCCGTTTGCGTCGGCGGCTGTACCTCAATCGTCCCTAATGATAAATAGGGGCCAATCGGTTGCCCCTGCTCATACACCGTCAGCGGCATCAGTGATTCCCGGTCAAACAAGGACAATTGCAGGTTGTATGTGCCCGGCGGTGCGCCCGGCAGCAAGTCTACCAGCAAGGCGGTGCGGGCGTATTGGTCGGTGGGCCAGGTGGGGGAGGGCGGCGCTGCCCGTGCCCAGCGGTCATCCCGCAGATCATCGGTTGACCAACGGATGCCGGCCTCATCAACCACTACCAACCCTACCCGGTAGTCCCTGTCCAGCGGGGTTAATGCCTGCCAGTACAGCGTCACAGGCAGTGGTTGGTCGGCAGGCACGGCCGTTGGCGTCTCCTCGTACCCTAACAACCGTACCAACGCCGGGTTGGCTGGGTCGCCGAATGTCACACCCGGCGCTGCCAGGCCAACCAGACCGCCCTCTTCCAGGCGGCTGAGGCGCGGATGTGTATAACCGGGATCAATCACCAGCCATTTCGCTGCCAATAGCGCCAACCCTACCAGCAGCAAGGCCAGCCACCACCGGCGGGATGTGTACTCTCTCACCGGTTTATCGTGCCCAGCCCCCGGAACCCGCCACAAGATCACCACCAGCGCCGCCAGACTGAGTAGGGAAATGGCATCGGCCAGCCAGCGCAGCGGCGTTTCCCCAAAAGCGACGACCAGGGTGTGACGGCCGTCTGGCACGGCAAAGCTAATCAGACCATCGGCCGTTGGTGTGATGGGTGTCTGTACGCCGTCCACCCAGGCGCGCCAGCCAGGAAAGAAAAAGGCGCGGAAACGGGCGGTGAAGGGCACGGTCGTGTCCACTTCTATTTCGGCGCGCAGGGGGTGGTATACGGCTGTGAGAAGCTGTGCCCCTTCCGGCAGATCGGCAGGCGACAGCCGCGCCGCCCACACCGGCACATCTGCCTCGTCCTGGGGCATTTGTGTCACGGTGGTCGGCAGCAGTTCGCGGCTGGCAGTTGTGCCCAGTGTTGCTGTTGCCGTTTCCCAGGCCACCATTCCTGCCAGGCTGGTATCGGCTGGCGGTGGGCAATGCTGCGGATAAAACCAGCCCCAATGCGCGGCGGAGAGGAGGGTGATGAAGAGAAGAGGTAATCCGTAATCGGTAATCCGTAATCGGTATGACGGCGTTTTACGGAATACGGAATACGGATTACGGTTTACGGACAATAGGCCACCCGCCAGCAAAGCCGCTGCCAACGTCGCCGGCGCCAGGAAGCGCCAGGGGAATTGGAAGGTTTGCAGCAGGGGAATGGCGTCCCACAACGGCCGTGACGCCGCCACTGCCAGCCACACATACCCGGCCATTGTCAGAAATAAAAAGCCGGTTAGCCAGCGTTGGTGGGGCAGGCGTCGCCAGGCAACGGCCGTGCCCACTATTGCCAGCAACGCCAGCAGCAACCCTAAGCCTCGTTCCGGCCAATCATTCAGCAGCGCCGGGTCAGCCTGGTGCGGCAGGGCCAACAGTTGTGAGAGTGGCAAGAAATTATTGAAATAGAGAAAAGGCCAGGCGCTGGTGGCGCGGTCAAACTGTACAAAGTGGCGTTCGGCGATGGCGGGCAGCCAGAAAAAGGCGCTGCCGCCCAGTCCCAATGTCAACGCCAGCAGGCCGCGCCCCAGGCTGCTGCGGCTGCGCTCGTTGATTGACAGCGCGATCACCCAACCGAGCATGAAGGGCAGGAAGGCATAGGCGGTCACGTCGTGGGTGAAGATGAGCAGGACGAAGCTAATCACGGCCGTAACCAGCCCCAACCGCGTTTTTGCCACCTGCCAGCGGCGCAGCCCCCACAACACCAGGGGCACAATGGCCCAGGCCACCGTCTCCGACAGGCTGGCGCGGTACAGGGACACGTAGGCATGGTACGGCGCGTAAAGGTAGGCCACGGCCGTGAGTATGCCCTCTTTGTCTCCCCACAAATCTCGCGCCAGCAGCCAGACCGTCCACCCCGAAGCCACCACTGCCAGGGCATAGACCCCATTCATCGCTACTGCCCAATCCAGCCCAGCCATATGCAGCCCTGCTGCCAGATACGCTGAAAAAGGGGATTGAAACTGGTACAGAGGGTAGCCATATCCCTGTGCCATGTGCGGCGCCCACCGGCTAAACAAGACGCCCTGCCGCAGCAGCGCCTCGATCTGCACCGCCCGCCACAGGTGAAACACGTTGTCAAAGCCACACGTTAACACCCCGCGCAGCAGCGGTTGGATGGCCGGTATGGCCAGCAATGTTACCAACGCCAGACTCCACCAACGGCCGTTTGCTGCTACGCTGGGTGCTGGCATCGGTATTTGCGGCGCTTTTTCCTGTTGCTTGCTCATGCGCGCCGAATGTTAACACAGTTCGTTCAAATTGTTGTTTCCTTAGCGGTATGCTAGAATTCTCCTTTACCCACTGGCGCAATCCCTGATTGCGCTATATTTTTGTGGGCTGGTCGGGTCATTTACCGACCAAACCAATAAAGCGGGTGAGTACCGGGAAGAGGACACCCACGGAGGTTCAAGCAATGAAAATGAGAATGTTAGTGTTGCTGACGGCGGCGCTTATAGCCCTGTTGATTATCAATCAACGGGCAACAGCGCAAGAAGTTGTCTCTGGCAACCTGTTTACAAACCCAGGGTGGGAATCTGGCTATTATAACCAGGACAGTATCCCCCAAATTGCCGTACCCAACGGCTGGCGCATGCACTGGATAGATGGGCAGGCGTTTGAAGGGACAAATGGGATCGTCGCCAATCGACCGGAAACAGTGGTATGGAATATCGAAGACGCGCCGCCGCACGAACGGTCGTTGTTTTTCCGCGATGGCATCTATACCCTCAAAATTTTCAAACCCTGGGCGCCCATGTATGCGGCCATCTCCCAGGACGTAACCGGGCTGGAAGTAGGGCGGAAATATCGTATCTCCGCGCCCATCTACGTGGACATCATTGAAGATTACGCCGGCGGCAACAAGATTCCACCTGCTGATCCACGCATGGGTTTTGTTCGTTTTGGCGCCGGGCCTACCGGCTCTGCCTGGCTCAACGCCTCCCAAATCACGTACAGCCCTTACTGGACGGCCGAAAACGTCAACCCCTTTTACCAGAGTATGCCTACCTTCATCTGGGATTTTGTAGCCTCTGCATCGAACATGACCATTTTTATTGAGGTAGGTTCCCGTTATCCCTATCCCAACAATGGCTTTTTCCTGGATACGGTTGGTTTATTTGCCCTGAACGAGGTCAGTGGCGCCGCCCCCCCTGCCAGCAATCCGGGCAGCGGCAGCGGGTCGTCTGGTTCAACGGCGCCGGCAGCCCCGGTTGCCCCCGCGCCTACCATTGCCGTGACGCCGCGTGAGGATGGCTCGATTGTGCATGTGGTGGTGCCTAATGATTCCTTCTGGTCCATAGCCATTCAGTATGCGCCTGCCCTGGGAATTCCGGCAGATCAGGCGTTGAACCAGATTCGGGAATTAAATGGCAACCCCCAATTCATCAACATCGGGCAGGAACTGCTGATCCGGGAGGCGGGTAACTTTGTGCAGGGTGGCACAACGGCGACGGAATCGCAGCCCACAGCCGAGGCCGGCGAAGAAACTGCCGCTACGGAAGAAACACCTGAGTCTGACGGCCGTACCGAAACCGGCCTGGAAACCATCGTGGTAGAAGGTGAACCACTGGATACAGAAGTCGCGCTTGAACCAGCGCCGACAGAGCAACCACAAACGCCCGCCGGTGTGTGCGTAACTGCGTTTGACGACACCAATGGCAATGGGCAGTTTGAAGCCGGAGCGGACACGCTGAAAGCAGACGCAGCGATCACTCTGTTCAAAGATGGACAAACTGTGTCCACCTACATTACTGATGGTATTACCGATGTGCATTGTTTTGAGAACCTGACGTCGGGTGCGTATCAGGTGCAGTTATTCCCCCCGGCCAACTTTGTGCCCACGACGGCCGATTCCTGGGCCATTAGTGTGGCCGAAGGGGTGCTGATCCCGGTTCAATTTGGGATGCAGTTCCGGGAGCCGGAAGCCGTAGCCGTGGCTGATGCGGGCAATACAGAGGTGAGTGAGGCAGATACGGCCGTAACCGACGCCCCTGCGCCCACCCCGGCCCCCAGCAGTGCTGAATCCACCACCGATGATGGTGGTTTTCTGAGTAATGTCGGCATGGTCGTGATAATCGCCGCTGTGGTACTTTTGCTGCTGGCGGTTGCTGGCATTGTTATGCTACGGCGTGGATGATGGATGAAGATGTAATTGGGTAATTGGGCGATTGATGTCAAACACTCAATCACTCAATTACTCAATTACTTTCTTTGGGGCGCAGCCGTTCGTACTCTTCTGGTGTATCCAGATCACAAATGACCGAATCGGTTTCTATGGGCAGCAAAACCAACGCCTCCGGGTGGGCTTGCAGCAGGGCGCGGGGGGCAGCGCCTGCCGGTAACTGGAGCAATTCCACAAAATAACGATGACCAATTAATACCGGGTTGCCCCGCCGCCCATTGAAACTGGGGGCGATCAATTCTCCCTTTCCCTGCCAGAATGCCGCCAGTAGTTGGTTGTAAATGCCTGAATCCACCATCGGTTGGTCGGCCAGGATGACGAGCACGGCCGTAACCCCCTCATCTAGTTCCCTCACTGCCTGTTGTAACGAAGACAACATTTCTCCTGCCCAGTAATCGGGATTGTGAATCAGGCGTGGTTTCGGCCAGCCGTTAAAACGGTCTGCTTCGGCGCTTACGGCTTCGGCTTCGTGTCCGGTGATGACGATGATCTCATGCGCCAGGCTGTGGCTGACCTGATGCAGCGTTTCACCCAAGACCGTGCGCTGGCCCCAGGGTAGCAGTTGTTTAGGTTGCCCTCCATGTAGGCTCATACGTCGCCCTTCACCCGCCGCCAGGATTACGGCCGTGACCGGCGTAACTACCTCCCGAACGGGCGGCTCCTTTTGCACCGCGCCAATGACCACACGCTGGATACGGCCGTGAGACTGCCTCAGCACCTGCCATGCAATCTGCCGCGCCGCCGCCAGTTCTGCCTCAGTTTCCACTTTGTTAATCAACGGAATGACACGGGCCGTATCTGGTACGTTTTTTAGACCGCCAGACGGATGGGTGAGCAACTGAGCTATTGCGTCAGGTGTAAGCCGCACATCAGGCGGCAGACCGGTAAGCGCACCCACTCGTGCTGGTCGGTGCGCTGTGTCAGAAATAGGACGCGCCAACGCATCAATACCGACAACCGGAATAACCAGGGTGCTTTCAGGGGGAATAACCGGCTCATGGTCGGCAGGGGCTTTGACCGGGCGCATCCGGGAGCCGTCGGCTTCAACCAGGACGTGATGGACGGACGGACGTTGCCACAACGACCCCACCTCTTCCGGGGAGAGGCCAAACGCCTTTTCCCCTTCCACACGCCCCACCACCAGGGTCATGCCGTACTGTTGTAATTGTCCTTCCAGGGAAGATAAATCGTCGGCATAAGTCACAGCCGGAGACTGCCGGATTTGCGCCTGAAAAATGCGCGTGGTGGTGCTGGTGACGACCCCCGGCCCCAACGCCCGCGCCAGAGCAAACATCAGGCTGGTTTTGCCCCCACCACCCACAATAGCCGCCAGTTCCGGCGCATCCCCAAACCCAAAAGCCTCCGGTAAGGTCATTGGCAGTTGTACCGGACTATTCCGGCTCAATGCCCAATGCCCGCAATTGCGCTGCCAGCCGTTCCGCCCGTTCTTCAGCCAGTTCGGCCCGTTCTTTGGCCAGTTTGGCTTGTTCTTCGGCCAATTCGGCCCGCTCTTCACCGGTGAGCAGTAAATTGCCTTTTTCATCTTGCCAGCGCAGCCAGGTGGCTTCCATATCCCGGTAAGTGCCTTGCCACAGGGTGACACCCACGCCTACCTCGGCAAACCAGGTTTTTTTGCTCTCCTGATATCGTGTCCCTTTCAGGGTGTAAATGTGTAGCAGCTTGTTGCTTAACTGACGATTGGGGTCAAAAACGACATAAAAGCCAATGCCCAGGCGAGCGTATTGTGTCAACTTATACTCGGTCTCCTGCCCCTTGCGGTTGGAGACAATTTCGACGACCACATCGGGTGGTTTGCCAAATTCCCAGATGAAATAGGAGCGGTTTTCCTTTTTCCAGACATCGGCCGGTGTTTCCACGTCCAGACTGATCAAGGCATCGGGCACAAGGGGTTGCTGACGTGGGGTAAAGTAGAGGGCAACATTCGCCATAGCCAGAAAGGGACGGCCGTCCGCCGGCCCACTCCATGAAGCATACAAACTGTCAATTAGCAAATCCATTTGACGTTCGGAAAAGATGTTGTCCACGGGTGTATCATCCTCCGTTACCAGGTGGCTGACATCTACAGGGTCGGGCAGTTCATGTTCTTCTTGATAAATGAAGGTGCGTTCCAAAACGGGTTCGGCCATTTTTCTATACCTCCGCTACAGCTATTGTACCGCATATTTTCCGTTGCTCAATCGTCCTCTGGGCGGCAGGTGGGGAATGAGGAGATTTGTAGAATAGAAGGTATATTGTTTTTGAGATTGGGAGATTAGAGATTGAATCTCCCAATCTCTAATCTCTTAATCTCATTTTTGATGGTGACACAATGCAAAACGAAAAGACACGGCCACTTCGACCAAACTCAGAGCAGGCGTACCCCCCTTACCAACCTGCCCCCACTGCCAGCCCCAAACGGGGTTGTCTGGGCTGCATGGGCAAACTGTTCCTCGGCAGCATTCTGCTGCTGGCGTTTGCCATTTTCGCGGGTGTTCTCATTGCCGGAACGTTGGTTTACTCCAATCTTTCTGCCGAAATAGAAGAGGGCATCACCAAGCTAGACGCGGCCCGTGACCGGGAAACGTTTGAGACGACCCAGATTTTTGACCGCAACGGGGAACTGCTGTGGGAGATTTTTGGCGAGGGCAAACGCACGGCCGTACCCCTCAACAACATCCCCCAGGATTTAATCAACGCCACCATTTCCGTCGAGGACGATAGCTTCTACGAAAATGTGGGCGCTGACGTGCCCTCGTTGGCGGCGGCGCTGATTGCAAACTTGCGGAATCGAGACGGCCGTCCTGTAGGCGCATCTACCATCACCCAACAAATTGTGCGCCACCTGGTCTTTGATTACGACGAGCGCACCGAAGTTTCCTACAATCGCAAAACCAAAGAGATCATCCTGGCCTGGATTATGAACCGCGATTACAGCAAGGATGAAATTATGGAGATGTACCTCAACGAAATTTACTACGGCAATCTGGCCTATGGCATTGAAGCGGCGGCCCAGACCTACTTTGATAAACCGGCCACCGACCTGACATTGGGTGAAGCCAGTCTGTTGGCCGGGCTGCCGCAAAGCCCCGTGGAGCTAGACCCGCTGCGTAACCTGGATGCGGCCAAAGAACGGCAATGGCTGGTGCTGAACCTGATGGTGGGCGACGGTTTCATCAGCCAGACCGACGCCGAAAATGCCTATCAGCAGCCGCTCACCTTTGCCGCCCAGGTGGTTAGCCTGACCGCGCCGCATTTTGCCGTGTATGCCCGGCAGCAGTTGGAAGAGATGTTTGGCGCGGAGGTCGTGGCTAACGGTGGTTTGCGTGTAACCACCAGCCTGGATTTGAATTATCAGCGGTTGGCCGAGCAGTTGGCGCGGCAGCATGTGGCTTCCATTGACCCGCAGCACAATCTAACCAACGCGGCTATGATTGCCCTGAATCCGAATAATGGCGAAATCCTGGCGATGTTGGGCAGTGTGGATTATCACAATGATGTGATTGACGGCCGTGTCAACGTCACCCTCTCGCCGCAGCAGCCGGGCAGCTCCATCAAACCGCTCACCTACGCCGCTGCTCTTTCGCCGGTGGGCGACCAGCCACCCGACTGGACGGCCGCCGACCTGCTCTGGGACGTGGAAGTGAAATATCCGCAATTTGACGGCAGCAGCTACAAACCGGTCAATTATGATGGCGCGTATCATGGCCCGGTGCGGCTGCGGACGGCGCTGGCGAACAGCTACAACGTGCCCGCCGTGTTGACGTTGCAAGACATTGGCGTGCCCCGCTTCATGGAATTTGCCCGGCAAATGGGCATTACCACCTGGGGCGATAATCCCGACAATTACGGCCTGGCGCTGACATTGGGCGGCGGCGAAGTGACGCCGTTGGATATGGCCGCGGCTTATGGCGTTTTTGCCAACGAAGGGCAGAAAATTGCGCCGGTCGCCATTTTGCGGGTGCAAAAGAGCAATGGTGAACTGCTGTTTGAACAGCCGCCACAGGCCGGGGAACAGGTGCTCGACCCCCGCGTGGCCTTCCTCATCAGCGACATTCTGGACGACGATGCAGCACGGATGGCGGCCATGGGGCGGGATAATCCGCTGGCGCTGCCCTTCCCGGCGGCGGCCAAAACGGGCACGACCAATGATTATCGGGACAACTGGACGATGGGCTACACGCCTGATCTGGTGGTGGCGGTGTGGACGGGCAATACGGACAACAGTCCGATGGTGAACATCTCTGGGCTGACGGGGGCTGCGCCGCTGTGGCGCGATTTTGTCACGGCCGTGTATGGCAATTACGATCTCCTGTCCACATTGGGCGTGGAGGGGCCACGTGAATTTACACCGCCGGCAGGGTTGGAGAAACGGCCGTTGTGTGCCATTACCATCCTCGCCGTCGGATCGGTGGAGTGTGCGCCATCGGGTGAGGAGTGGTTCCTGGTGGATGAGATGGCTGCTGACGAGCCAACGCCTGATCCGAGTCTGGTACGATGGGAACAGATTGAACCGGCGGTGTGGCGGGCGACGGCCGTGCCCCTTCCCCCACTGCCCGCCGAAGTGCTGGCAGCGCAGCCGGTCAATGACAATGCGCCGCCGCCGCAGGTGTTTTGCCACTTTGCTCAGGGCACGGATACGGCCGTTCTGCCGCCCGACGCATTGCCGCAACTGTTCCTGTCGCCGCCGCGCAACCCCGAAAGCCTGAAAGCGGCCCACGAATGGGCGCAGGCACACAATCTGCCGCTGCTGCCCACGCAAACCTGCACCGATGACTTGCTGGCGGTGGCCCGCGACCCCAACCGGACGGCCGTTTACCGCATCACCAGCCCGGCGCAGGGAGATCGGGTGAACGGCGTGCTGCCTATTGTGGGCACGGCCGATTTTGATCCGCAGGTGGTGCAGTTCTACAAAATTGAACTGGGCATCCCCAGAGAAGACGGCCAGTACGACTGGGTGACGTTGGGCGATACGCACAACACGCCCGTCGTCAACGGCCCGTTGGAAATGCTGCACGCTGACGCCCTGCCCCCCGGCGACTACCTGCTGCGCCTCATCGTCGTCAAAGACAGTAACTATGTCGGCGAACCACACACCATTGCCATTACGATTGGGTCATAGGATCGCGGATAGTGATGCGTGAGTCGTGATGCGTGAGCAAAGGGGCAAGACAGGCACTCGTGCCCCGCACTTTGAACCCGGTCTGATGTGCAGGCCGGGTTTTTGTTACACTTTGGGCGCTATGGAAGGCAAACCCGTTGCAAGAGTCACCAGCGCCCGTATCCCCACCGAGTTTGGGTTGATCCAATTGAGCCTGTACCGCAGCGCCGCCGATGGCAAGGAGCATCTGGCGCTGGTGATGGGGGAGGTGGTCGGACAAGTAGACGTGTTGACGTGCATATCTTGATTGAGGAAGCGAACTATCACAAGCACATTGCGCATCGGCGACGTCGCGGCGAGCCGCCGCCTGAGCCTCTTCTGGAAGCGGAAAAGCATTCAGCGCGATGCTGGATTAAGGGCGAGAATTGGTTGGCTTATGTGCAGTTCGCTTGTACGCATATTTTGTGCGATTTAGCAATTTAGCAATTTGCGGATAGGTTAATAGGTGAACGGCCGTTTTCTTGAGTTGATTTGACCGATGATAACACCCCGCAAATTAACACTCTGTAACAAAAGTATTTGTCATATGTCATTCCCGCGAAGGCGGGAATCCAGAAGATGGATGCCTGCCTTCGCAGGCATGACAGAAGCGTGAATTATTTGTGTTACAGAGCATTTAACTCACTGTGAACTGAATTATTTGTGTCTTCTCTGTGAGTCCCCGTGTAATTTCGTTTGATTTTTGGTTCTTCAGGGTTTCGTGGAGTCCGGCGTGATGCGTGAATGCTCTCTGGCCACGTTTCACGCATCACGCATCACGGGCTGTCAACCCCCTGAATTCTCAAAGAGCCTGATTTCTCTACGTTTAGATCCAATCTGGCATCTGCTCTAAGGGAGCACGTTGTCCTTCGGCGCGCAGCAGTTCATACTGTTCTATTCCTAACTGCGCTTTCACCTGTGCCGTGACCTGCTCATAGAACACCTGGTCAGGTTTATAAAAAGTCCACACCGGCACCCCGATAGCATCCAACAAGCTTTGGGCAGCCCCAAAAAGCCGGGCGGCCGATTCAGCCTGCCCTGTCGCCCCGGCTATGGTTGCCAGGCCATCCAAACAGTAAGCCACATTCGCCCAATCCCCCATCTGCTCCGAAATCACCAGGCTTTCCCGAAACTGTTCCCGCGCCAGGGAGAAATTTTGCAGCGCCAATGCCAGTTGCGCCAGGTTAAAGAGGGCATTGTAGATGCCGGGTAAATAGCCAAGCTGTCTGGCGAGCTGCAAGCCTTGTTCAAACCCAACGGCCGCTTCCTCCTTCTTCCCTTGCAATAACAAAGCCGTTCCCAACCAGGTGTGCGTCTGCGAGGCAAGCCCCTTTTCATCTGCTTCCAGATACAGCGACAAGGCCTCCTGTAAATGGTGACTGGTCATCGCCAAATCGCCGCGATTCAGCGCAACCAGGCCAAAACCCGCCTGGGCAAATGATTCTGCCTGCGCATTACGTCCCACTTGCCGCGAAGCCTCCATCAGCAAATTAGCATAATACAAAGTCGCTTCATCGTCGGCATTATTATAAGCCATGGCCATGCCCGCAATTAAACCGGCCGTGCGTGGGGCTGGTGGCAGATGCGTCGTCATCTGGTTGATCGCATCTACATAGGAGCGGCCCTCCTGCCCATACCCCCGCCAATACCAGAATAACCACAAAGCAAAGCTCATGCGCGCTGCCTCAACAAGCTGCTTTTGTTCTAAAAACCAGTTCAGCGTTGCCCGCAGATTGTCTAAATTGAGATCGAGCCGATGGAGCCATTCCACTTGACCATTGCTGCGCAGCGCCGGGTGCGCCTGTTCGGCCAGGGCCAGATACCATTGGGCATGTTGGGCACGCACTGCCTCCGCGTCACCAGACTGGATTAATCGCTCCAACGTATATTCGCGCACGGGTTCGAGCAAGCGATAACGCATTTCGCCCTCGACCTCAAACGTTACCACAAGCGACTGGTCTACTAACTGCCCCAAGATGTTAATGACATCCAGATCTGGTACAGCGACAGCCTCAATAGCTTCTAAATCCCAACCGCCGACAAACACGGCCAGGGTGCGGAAGAGGTTCTGCTCGGCTTCATGTAACAGGTCATAACTCCAATCAATGGTACGGCGGATGGTTTGTTGGCGTTCTGGCAAATCTTGGGAACCGCCGACCAGCAGGGGTAAGGCGCGATCTAGCCGGGCTAACAGGGCCGCTGGCGGCAGCAGTTTAATACGGGCAGCAGCCAGCTCCAACGCCAGGGGCAGTCCATCTAAGCGGCGACAAATGGCGGCAACGGCCGTTGCATTTGCCAGCGTCAGGCTAAAATGCGGCAACACAGCCTGTGCGCGCTGCACAAAAAGCTGAACGGCCGCCGAACGCTGGATCTCCATCCCTTCCGATCCACCCTTACTCACAGGCGGCACGGCCAGCGAAGCCACCGGGTACTCCTGTTCACCGCGTATGCGTAAGGGGGCGCGGCTCGTGACCAACAGCGTGATTGCCGGGCAAGCCATCATCAGATCTGCTATTTGCGGTACCGCCGCCAAAACATGTTCAAAATTGTCCAACAGGAGCAGCATCTCCTTATCACGCAGATGGTTGTGCAACGCTTTGGCTGGTGTTTGCCCACTTACTTCACGCAATCCCAACGTACGGGCAATGGTAGGCAGCACCAATGGGGCCTCGGCCAGAGGAGCCAGGGACACAAACAAAACCCCATGCGCGAATTGGTGGGCGACCGTGTTAGCCACTTCCAGAGCCAGTCGCGTTTTGCCCATACCTCCCGGTCCCGTCAGTGTCACCAAACGAAGGAAGGGGTCTAACAATAAGTTCATGAGCGCGGCCACATCTTGCTCACGCCCAATCAGTGGGGTAGGAGGCAACGGCAAACACGTTGGTTCTGATATAAATTCGGTCAGGGCAGGCGTCTCGCCACGTTTGGGTACGGCAGCAGCTAAAGCTACAGCCGCTGCCTCCGGCAAATCCAGAGCCGTAGCCAGAAGTTGAATGGTGTGAGGGTAGGGGTGGCGACGGATGCCGCGTTCCAGAGCGCCGATCCCTTTTGCTGTTAATCCGGCGCGTTCGGCCAACTGCTCTTGAGTCATATTAGCAGCCTGGCGCAGCTGCCGCAGCTGCTCGCCAAACGAAACATCACTTAATAGTTTGTTTTCAGATGCCATTTTTCTTGATCCGCCTTTTTTGCAGCTCCCAAACTCAAAACACCACGCGGGGAGTATATCACGCCTTTTCTCGCCCCCACAGTTGAACTGTATCCCTAACTGTAGGGGTGATGGCGGTGGTGGTGGGGCGGCCGATCCATTAAATTGTTAAGTGATTATTCAAGAGTAACTTCCCGCTTTGCTGTGGCTGGTCTCCTGACCGCGCCACCTAAGTTAGACGCTTACGAAGCAAAAATCTGTGTGACTTATTAAGATGCAAGGAGAACCATTATGTTAAAACCAAACCCTTTCTTTCACGCGACGCCTTACGCCAACCGGCGCGCGCGTTTTCTGCTTATCATCCTATTCCTATCCCTGACAGCCTGGTTGGGAGCTTTGACTTTCGGCAAAGTGAATCCAGCTACGGCTCATGCGGCCGTTGATGCGGCCTGGTTGTACAGCACCTATGTTGGCGGCGATGGCAGTGATAAGGGCAAAGGAATTGCTGTAGACAACGCGGGTAATATGTACATCATCGGGGAAACAGGGTCAGATAACTTTCTTGGCTCCGGGCTGTCCATATCAGGCTTTTCCGACATTTTCGTGGCGAAGTTTAACCCGGCTGGTACAAGCCTGCTCTATCTAACCCTTATCGGTAGTACCGATACGGATACACCGCTCTCCATTCAAGTGGATGGGCAGGGGAATGTGTATGCCACTGCCCTTGTTTTTGCCGATGACTTTCCCACGCAAAATGCTTTGTGGTCATCTCGTCCGCATCATTCCCATAATGCCGCCCTTTTCAAACTCAACAGCAGCGGCGATCTGGTTTACAGCACCTATCTGCCGTTGAATGTCTTCGATTCGCGCCACAATCTGGCAGTGGATGGGGCGGGCAATGCTTTTGTCACGGGCAGTTCGTTTCAGGACGATATGAGCAACCAGATTGGCTTGTTGAAGATCAGCCCCAATGGATCGCAGTTGTTGCTGGAGAAGTATGTGGGGGGCGTGGATTCAGAAAAGGGAACGGCCGTTACCCTCGACCCCGGCGGCAATATCTACCTCACCGGCACAACCGAAGGCGGCGACGCTTTTCCCGTGACGGCCAACGCCCACCAACCGGTGTGCGGCGACATTTTCTACAACCGGCGTGACTTCTGTTTCCAGGATGGCGTGGTCGTCGTCCTCAACCCGGCCGGACAGGTGACATACAGCAGCCATCACGGCGGCAGCTTTAGCGATGAGCCGCAAGCCATTGCCACCGACGGCCAGGGCAACATCCTCATTGCGGGCAACACGGCTTCTGGCAAATTTCCGCTAGTACAGGCGCTGCAACCAACCTGCCCGCTCGATCCATCTACAGGTGATTGCAATTCACTACGAGGCTTTGTCAGCCTCATTCATTTGGACAACAGCGCCGCCACGTTGACCTACTCGACCTACCTGGGTTCAACGGAAGCAAACAGCACCAATGTCGTCATGGGGGCAGCGATGGATAGCAGTGGGCAAGCAACGGTGATTGGGTATACCAACGGCCGTTCCTTCCCCACCGCCAACCCCGTACAAAGCCAACTCGCTGAAAGCTTCTGCACCACTTTCGGCTCCCAGCGGCTTTGCTTCGATGCCTTCATCGCCACCTTCTCCCCTACGGGCAGCCTGTCATTTGGTACCTATCTAGGCGGCGGCTTTGATGAATTTCCCTATGGCTTAGCCTTGAAAAGCGGCAATATCTTTGTCACCGGCTTGACCAAAGCCAATGATTTTCCCGTCACCAACAATGCTTTCCAACCAGTGAACCAGATCGGAGATGATGCCTTCATGGTCAAGGTTGGCAGTGGCAGCACGCCACCCCCGCCCCCGCCGCCATCTGGCGACTACCTTGTCTATCTGCCCATTATTATTCGTTAATTTGTAAACATAGGGGGTGGTTTGCCGGCCATGCGCCGGCAAACCACCCCACACCATCAGGAGAGTGTCCCGTGAATGAGCAACTTTCACTTAAATTGCGACACATTTTATTACTGCTTTTTTTACTGGTTAGTGTATTGGGTGTGGGATCGCGGAGGGTAACGGCCGTTTCCCCCCAAACTCCTACAGGCGAACACACCACCTTTTTACCCATCATCCTCAAAAACGGCGGCCCCACCGGCAGCGATGACGAATTCATCTTCACCGCCCTCAGCGATGCCAACATCGTCGTTCCCATGGGGCCAGGCATGGATGTTTTTTTGCAATCCCAAAAAACACTCCTTTGTGATTTCTTCCAACCTGTGGCCACCAATCCGGTGAATTATGGTCAGGCACAGGCCAATGTCTGGGCATACCTGAACGCGCAAGTGGGAGCCGCCAATATCGCCACCTTCCGCACACTGCCCGAAGCAGCAACGGCCGATACCGCCCAAGCCTTCGCCGTTGCAGCCATTGCCGACCGCCGACCCGATGGCGCTTTGACCAGTTTAATGGTGGCTGCCGAAAAAGCTCCCAACAACCCCATGATTCTGATCAGCGCCGCTGGCATGCTCAACAACATGAGGATGCCCAACGAAGCGTTGGCCTTTTTGGATCGCGCCCAAACGCTGCCGGGCGAAATGGCATCACCGCTCAACATCCCCGGTGAGCAAATCGCCGCCAACAATCGCGGTCATGCCCTGATGGTATTGGGACGTTGGACGGAGGCCGAAGCTGTATTGCGCCCCGTCGTCGAAGCTGAATCTGAGCTGGCCGAAGCCCGCACCAACCTGTCCATCGCCCTACTGTGCCAGGATGAGGATGAAGAAGCAGGTTATGTGTACCGGCTGGGAGAGCGGCGCAATCTGTATGATCTGGTAGTGGTCGAAGAAACTGGCGGGCGGCTGCCGCTAGATCTCATCTACGACCGTTCGGCGGGGCAAACGTTGGCGCTGCCCGGTATTCCTGTGGCGGCAACGGCCGAACAAACAGAGTCCATGATGCCGCGTTATGCCGATATGTTGAACAGCCATATAGAGCGTAATGGACAAATGATAAATCGCATCAACACGCTCACCGATGAGATTCTGCAACGCCAACCCACCCAACCCCTGCTGACCACGCTGCGCTACGCCAACGTGATTGGAGCGATCACTTCGGCCGATCAAGAGCCACATATCCAACAATTAGCGCAGGCAGCGGCCGCAGCCGAAGAAGCATTTGCCGAGATGGTCACGGATCACGAAGACGAATTAGAAGAATTGTTTGAACTGTTTGCCACGGGGGGAATGCCGCCGGAACAATTTTTTCCCGCCTGCCAGGATATGCTGCGGGGACAGTGGGGATCGAAAAGACTGGCTTTACATGCCTATGAAGAGGCTCGCCGCGACCAGGCCGCTGCCCTCTACTATGAACAAACAGGGCTGGCTGCCAATCTGGCCGACCCACTGCATCATGAGGCCGCTTCTTTGATGGCAGCGCAGAATGCTGAGGCTGCTTATGGTGATATGATGGGTCCGTATAGTGTTGCCAATACGGAGACGGCCGCTCTATGGCTGACGTGTGAAGGCCCACTCCTTGGGGCCAATGCGGCAGGCGAAGACCCCAATTTCAACGAGGCGGAAAGGTGTTCTCCGTTTGTACGTGGGGTTAAGCTGGGGGTAAAGGTTGCGGGATTAACCATCAATGTAAACTGCGAACTTATCGAGATAGAAGCCAGCGCTTCGGCGGCCATGGGGCTGTTTGGGCAGGTGACGGTTGATTTTCATCAGAATACCGTAACGGCTTTTGTGGGGGCAAAGGCCAAAATCAGCATCGGGGCGGTGGAGCTTTCGGCCAAGGAAGGGCTTTATATTCGGGCCAACAAGGGCGGGTTGACGGATGCTGGCATGAAGGTGTCTACGTCTGGTTCGATTACCAACGGCACAATCGCCGGCAAGATTGACGGCCCTGGCTTTGAGTTCAGCGTGGTTTCGGCTATGGGTTATGTTGCTGGTAATTAGGTGATTGGGTAATTGGGCAATTGTTTGATTGCCCAATTACCTGCTTTGGGGTGAGACAATGAAACAAATGAACAGACCGGACATGATTGGTTTTTTGATGGCTTATTTATGGTGAATCCAATTTCTGGGCGCGAACCACAAAGAAACTTGGCATATAATGACGAATTGGATTGCCATCTGCTTCCGGCCGCCTATCTTCATAGAAACCTGTAATGACAAAGCCAACCTCAGTTAGACCACCTAACTGAGCTTCCATTGAGTGACTAAAATGAAACATTTCCTTGTTTTGAATGCGTTTTTCAAGCATTTCTTGATTTAAACTGTTGTATTCAATGTAGGGTAGCGGATGCTTGACAACAAAAACACCTTCATTATCAAGAGCCATCTCGTCAAAAATAAATTCATCAGGATTCATAAAACCGGTCAGGAATAAGCCACCGGCTTTAAGGACACGATAGCATTCACGCCAAATCGGATCTAAAGCAGGCACAAACATGGTGGAAGGTGGATTGAGGATAAGGTTGAAATTGTCATTTGGGAAGAAGGATAAATCGGCCATGTCGCCTTCAATGAGGTTAATGGTCAAATTGTCCCGTTGCGCAACAAAGCGATCCTGAGCCAACTGTTTTGGCGAAGCATCGAGCAAAGTAACCTCTGCTCCCAGGGCAGCCAGAATGGGCGCTTGTTGTCCTCCGCCAGAAGCGAGACATAAAACCTTGAGCCCAATCAAGGGAGGAAACCAGGCTTTGGGAACAGGTTTAGAATCGCTTAGAAAAAGCTCCCAATGGCCTTGCCTGGCCTCTGCAATTTGCTGAGAGGAAACAACATTTGTATATGGGTTGTCACCTTGAGAAACAGCCTTATCCCAAGCCGCTTTATTAATGTCGCGAATATTCATTGTAATCTCTCTCCCAAGACAGGAGCCATTGTAACAGTCTGGACTGGAAAAGATCAATACAGGCGCTAATTCTTTAAGTTCGCTGGCAAGTAGACGATTGTTCCTGCCGATCCCGTGCTGCCGGACCAATGGCCGCTGTTAACGACAAAACCGGCGCTGCCGGCCGCTGGTGGACTGGCCGCGCTTTGCCCAATCGTGCCTTGAACCCGGTAACTGGCCGAACGGGATTCGCCGCCACCGTCAACCCGGTCTGATGTGCAGGCCGGGTTTTTGTTATACTTTGGGCGCTATGGAAAGTACACCCGTTGAGAGAGTCACCAGCGCCCGTATCCCCACCGATTTTGGGTTGTTTGAATTGAGCCTGTATCACAGCGCCGCCGATGGCAAGGAGCATCTGGCGCTGGTGATGGGGGAGGTGGCCGGGCAGACAGATGTATTGGTACGTATCCACTCCGAATGTTTTACCGGTGATGTATTGGGGTCGCGGCGCTGTGACTGTGGGCCGCAGTTGCGCCACGCTATGCAGCGCATTGCCGCTGCCGGACGTGGTGTGATCGTCTATCTACGGCAGGAGGGGCGGGGCATTGGGTTGGCCGACAAATTGCGGGCGTACAATTTGCAGGACATGGGGTATGACACGGTGGACGCCAATTTGATGCTCGGCCACCAGGCGGATGCCCGCGATTACACGGCCGCGGCCCATATCCTGCATGATTTAGATGTTCGCTCGGTGCAACTACTGACCAATAACCCGGACAAGATTACCGGTTTGCAGGCAGCGGGCATCACGGTGGCGGCGCGGCTGTCGTTGGAAACGGCCGTGACCCCCGAAAACGCCGCCTACCTGAAAACCAAGGTGGAAAAGATGCGCCACCTGCTCGATTTAGGCGCATTGCCAGCACCGAATGGCGCGACACGGCCGTCCACGCCCCGCCCTTTTGTCACCCTCAGTTATGCCCAAAGCCTGGACGGCTCCATTGCTGCCCGGCGTGGCCAACCCACGCCGCTCAGTGGGCCGGAGGCGATGCGCATGACCCACCATCTGCGCGCCGGCCACGATGCCATCCTGGTGGGCATTGGCACGGTGTTGGCCGACGACCCCCGGCTGACGGTGCGATTGGTTGAAGGAAATCAGCCACAGCCGGTGGTGGTAGACGGCCGTCTGCGCTTCCCCCTCACCGCCCAATTACTGCAACACCCCAAACGGCCGTTTATCCTCACCACGCCACAAGCGGATGAGGCCCGGCAACGAGAGTTGGAAGCAGCCGGAGCGGAGGTAATACGAGTGGCGGCAACGCCGGACGGCCGTGTTTCCCTCTCCGCCGCCTTAGCCGCCCTGCAAGCACATGGTCTGGGCAGCGTCATGGTAGAAGGCGGCGCACAGATCATCACCAGTTTTTTGACGGCGCAGTTGGTAGACCGGGTGGTCATCACCATTGTGCCGCGCCTGCTGGGTGGCCTGCCCGCCATCACCTACCTGAACGGCCACGCCTTACCCACCCTGCACAATGCCCACTATCGCCAACTTGGCGCAGATATGGTGGTGATGGGGGATGTGGGTGAAGGAGTGAGCAGGTGAGCAAGTGAA
>DAOMOK010000007.1:15815-305414 GCA_035444285.1 Chloroflexota bacterium | reverse complement strand
CAGGTGAGCAGGTGAACAGGTGAGCAGGTGAACAGGTGAGCAGGTGAACAGGTGAGCAGGTGAACAGGTGATCTCTTAATCTCCAATCTCCCAATCTCCTAATCTCCAATTACCCAATGACAAGTGACCAATGACCAATCACCGTTTATGGTTTACCGCACCGGGGCAGGTGGAAGTTCGGGTTGAACCGCTGCCGGGATTGGCGGCGGATGAGGTGTTGGTGCAAACGGCCGTCTCCGCCATCAGCGCCGGTACGGAAATGCTGCTTTACCGGGGGCAGTGGCCGCCCGATTTGCCGGTGGATGAAACGATAGAAGCGTTACAGGGCACGTTTGCCTATCCGCTGAGTTATGGTTATGCCTGTGTGGGGCAGGTGGCGGATGTGGGGCGCGAGGTGGCGGCGGGCTGGCACGGCCGTTGGGTGTTTGCCTTCCAACCGCACCAGAGCCATTTCATGGCCCGCCCGGAAACGCTGCTGCCACTGCCAGAGGGGATGTCGCCGGAAACGGCCGTCTTTCTGCCCAATATGGAAACAGCCGTCTCCTTTGTCATGGACGGCCGTCCCGTCATTGGCGAGCAGGTGGCGGTGTTGGGGCAGGGCGTAGTGGGGCTGCTGACGACGCGGCTGCTGGCTGACTTTCCAATGGCGGCGCTGGTGACGGCAGATGGGTATGCGCTGCGGCGGGAATGGTCGCGGCAGGTGGGGGCAACGGCCGTGTTTGACCCCACCGCGCCTGATGTATTGGCCGACATGCGGGCGGCGCTGCAACAAGGCAGCCCTTATCCCGGTGCGGACCTGGTGTATGAATTGTCCGGAAATCCGGCGGCGCTGGATATGGCGATTGGGCTGGCGGGTTTTGACGGCCGTGTCCTCATCGGCTCCTGGTATGGGCAGAAACGGGCGAACGTTGACCTGGGCGGTGCCTTTCATCGCGGGCACATGCGGCTGATCAGCAGCCAGGTTAGCCGGTTACATCCGCGCTGGCACGGCCGTTTTGACAAAACCCGCCGCCTGCAAACCACCTGGCGCATGTTGGCCCACCACAACCCGGCCCCACTCATCACCCACCGTTTCCCCCTGGCGGACGCAGATAAGGCATATCAATTGTTGGACAAGGAGGGGGGGACGGCCGTGCAGGTTGTTTTTGTCTATTTGTAGAAAGTCAGCAGTAAGCAGTAAGCAGTGAGCGGTGTGCTTGTACTGCTCACTGCTTACTGCTCACTGCTCACTTACTTTAGGAGACACCTATGTACACAGTAGCCGTAAAACGAGATTTTGTGGCGCAGCATTTTTTGATCGGCGGGGATTGGGGCGCGGAAAATGAGTGGCATTCACACCATTATGCGGTGGAAGTGCAGTTGCATGGCGAGACGCTGGATCGGCATGGCTACCTGGTGGATATTGTGGATATTGAAACCCATCTCAATGCCCTGGTGGCCCATTACCGGGACAAAACACTCAACGAACTACCGGAATTTGCCGGGCTGAATCCCAGCATCGAGCATTTTGCCCGCATCTTTTGCACGCAACTGGCCGAACGGATACAGGCGAATACGCTCACGGCCGTGACCGTTCGATTGTGGGAGAATGAGATCGCCTGGGCTTCTTTTCAGTTAGCAGTGGGCAGTAAGCAGTGAGCAGTTTGCTCCACTACTCACCGCTCACCGCTTACTGCTTACCGCTCACTCAATGAAAGTAGGCATCCTCATCTACGGCGCGCTGGACACCATCTCCGGCGGGTATTTGTATGACCGGATGTTGGTCGAGCATCTGCGGGCGTGTGGCGATGAGGTGGAGGTGGTGTCATTGCCCTGGGTGGGCTACGGCCGTGCCCTCCTCCACAACCTCTCCCGTTCCCTCTACCAACGGCTGGTTGTTGCCGATTTTGATCTGCTGCTGCAAGACGAATTGAACCATCCCTCCCTGTTCTGGCTGAACCGTCGGCTCAAGCGGCAGGTGCAATACCCACTGGTGAGTATCGTTCACCATCTGCGCCAGAGCGAACAACATCCGCGTGGCGTGTGCGGGCTGTACCGGTGGGTGGAGCGTTGTTATATACAGAGCGTGGACGGGTTCATCTTTAACAGCCAGACAACGCGACGAGAAGTGGAAAAGCTGTTAGGAGAGACATCCGATGTCTTCAAGACATCGGATGTCTGGAGATCGGATGTCTGCCCACACATCGTAGCTTATCCGGGCGGTGACCGTTTTCAACCGGTTATCAGCGAAGCGGAAATTATGGCGCGCGCTCAGGAGCCTGGCCCTGTGCGCGTGTTGTTTGTGGGCAATCTGACACCGCGCAAAGGGCTGCACACACTTATTGAAGCGTTATGTCAATTGCCTGCGACGGATTGGCGGCTGGATGTGGTGGGCAGCACGGCCGTGAACCCCACCTACACCCGCCGCATTTTACATAATCTCAAGCCGGGCATCACCCTGCATGGCGCACTCCCGGATGCAGCGCTGGCAAAATTGATGTGCCACAGCCAAGTCTTGGCTGTGCCCTCTCAATACGAAGGGTTTGGCATTGTTTACCTGGAGGGCATGGGCTTTGGCCTGCCGGCGATAGGCACAACCGGCGGCGCGGCAGCAGAGATTATCAGCGATGGTGTGAATGGGTATGTGGTGGAAGTGGGTGATACGGCCGTACTCGCCCACCATCTCCACCACCTCCACCAAGACCGGGCCGCCTTAGCCGCCATGAGCCTGGCTGCCCGCCAGCGTTTCCTGGCGCACCCCACCTGGGCGCAGAGCATGGCGCGGGTGCGGGCGTTTTTAGGTGAGCAGGTGAGGGGGTGAGAGGGTGAAGGGGTGAGCAGGTGATCTCTTAATCTCCAATCTCCAATCTCCCAATGACCAATGACAAATGACCAATGACAAGGGACAAAGGACAAATGACCATGGACTTCCCCCGCTATCTGGCAGCGAAAAAGACGGTAGATGACCGGGCGCTCAACAAAGAAGTGTGGTTGGCGCTGCGTGACCATTTGCCGCCGGAACCGGCCATTGTTGAAGTGGGGGCGGGCATCGGCACGATGGTTGAACGGCTGGTTGAACAAGGGTTCATAGAGCGGGGAAGGTATACGGCCGTAGACAACCACCCGCCTAACATAGACACCGCCCGCCAGCGGTTGGCCCACCTGCCGCCCACGCTGCACCTGGAACTGGTGGCCGATGACCTGTTTGCTTTTGCGGGGCAGGTTCACGGCCGTGACCGTTGGGATGTGTTAATCGCCCATGCTGTGCTGGACTTGCTCGATATTCCCACGGCGTTGCCGGTACTGTTTTCGCTGCTGAAACCGGGTGGACTGTTTTATTTCAGCCTGAATTTTGATGGGGCCACCATACTTGAACCGGCCATTGACCCGCCGTTCGACGCCCTGGTGGAGCAGCTTTATCACCGCACAATGGATGAGCGGTTGGTGGGTGGACGGCCGTCGGGCGACAGCCGCAGCGGGCGCCATCTATTTACGCACTTGAAAAATCAGGGGGCAGACATTGTGGCGGCGGGTAGTTCCGATTGGGTGGTGTGGGCGCGGCACGGCCGTTACCCGGCCGACGAAGCCTACTTTTTACACTTCATCATCCGCACGATGTCCCAGGCCCTGCACGGTCATCCTGAACTCCCGGCAGACCTGTTTGCCCAATGGGTTACACAACGCCACGCCCAGATCGAAAGTGGTGATCTGGTCTACATCGCCCACCAGATTGACTTTTTAGGCATCACCAGAACGGGAGTGTAATGGAGATTGGGAGATTAGGAGATTGGTTAGTGTCACAAAGTTTTCGCCACCCCCTTAAGACTACAACGGATGGGGAAATAAGCGGATAAATTTCCAGAGAGGCATCCGTTCATTTCTTTATCCGCTGTAGTCATGGCGAAAAACTAATGACACTAACGAGATTGGAGATTGAGAGAGCACCTGCTCACCTGCTCACCGCTCACCTGCTCACCCTCACACCCCCTCACCCCATCATCCTACCGAAACGGTTGCTGCAAAATGAAAGACCACAGCCAGGCGGCGGCTGCCCCCCCCAGGAAGCCAAAAAAGTGGCCGACATTTGACACATTGCCTTTTTGCGGGATGAAGATGATGCGCAGTAGGCTGTAATAAAGTCCCAACATCACAAAACCAATGATGATGGAGGTGGCATCTCTGGTGAAAAAGCCGCGCAGCAGCAGGAAACCAAAATAACCCGTGACCATGCCGCTGGCGCCGGCCGTGACGACATTCCCCTTTTCAAACAACCAAAGTCCCAGGTTATCAATGATGATGATCACGGCCGTTGCCAGCAAAAATTCTTGTGTATTCGGCAAGGCAATAATCGCCGCCATCGGCAGCCAACCCACACTGTTGCTCCACAGATGCCGCCAGTTCAAATGGATAAACGGATTAAGAATCCAGGCCAGAAAATGATTGCCCTTTGGCGCCCGCAGCCCGCGCAGACCAAATCGGTTGATCATCCCATCCCGAAAGATAATCCAATCAAGCAGCCGGATGAACAGCATCACCCCGTACAGCGCAAAGACAATTTGCAGCCCATCCGGCAGATTTTGGAACAGTTGCAGCAGGGCGTTGGCATCCATAGGAGATGGGGAGATGGGGAGATGGGGAGATTAGGAGATTTAATCGCCCAATCTCTCAATCTCTAATTGTCATTTCTGTCTAACCACAGCAGGATGATCAATACCAGTTCTACCGCTTTGTCCAGCAGTCCGACCGGGCTAAAGATGTCGGGCCAGTTAAAGACAAAGTAGAGGATGAAAGTCACGGCCGTGTACCCGATCAAGGCATACCGAATCAGGCTGCGCTGCGACTCCAGTTGGGGGAAGAAGTACAGGCAGAGAATCAGCACCAGGTAGCCAATGCCGTTGGCAATAAACAACGGGTTGCTCCAGCCACCCAGCCCCAGATGAATAAGCGCCGTGATGACAACCAACCCGGTAATCACCCATTGTCGTGTTGATAATGATAGATTCATGTCCAAATCCTCCATGTCACAGAGCCAGTGGCCTCTGTCTATAAAATTTTAGAAACACCAGTGTCAGCGAGCCATAACAAATGTAATGTAAGTCGCCCAGACAGGCAAAAACTCCTCTTCCCTCACCCCTTCACCTGCTCACCCCTTCACCTGCTCACCGCATCATCTTCCACCCCCACCACAACCCCACCAGCCCCAACAGCACATCCCGCCCCCGAATGAGCAGGCTGGCGCTGAGACCAATTGCCGGGTCTGCCCCCATTAAGCTCAAGGCAAAAACCTGGCTGGCCTCCAATGACCCCAGGCCGCCGGGCAGTGGCAGCAAATAGGCCAGGCGCATGGCTGTGATGGCTACAATAATCTGCACAGGTGACAGTGCTGCCCCCAGGAAGGTGAGCATGAGGCCATATTCCAGCAGCAGCACCAGCCAGCTTGCCGCCGAAAGCAGCAGCGCCAGGGCAAACAAGCGTGGTGAACGGCGGCAAAGCTGGTGTGCCTGGGTTTCGCTGGCAGCCAGACTGTCTACGGCCGTCTCATACCACCGCCATCGTTTGCCCACCGGCTGCATCAGGCCAAATGTGCCGGTTAACGGCCGTCGTCCGCCCCATATTGCCGCCAGATACCCAACTGGAACAAGCAGCAGCCCGGCGCTGACGCCGATAGCCTCTTCCTCAATGCCTGACCGCAACAACCCGGCGCGCAGGGTAATCAACACACCAAATAGAAGAAAGGCAAAATTCACCAGCAGTTCCAGTGATTTATCGAGCGAAACGGCGGACACGGCCGTGTGACGGGGCACACCATGTACCTTTTCGGCCAACAATACCTGCACCGGCTCCCCGCCAAAATGCGGCCCCGGTGTGAAATAACTGACGCCAAACGCCGCCAGCCGGTGGCCCACCGCCATACCCAACGGCAGCCGCCAGCCCATGCCCCACAACAGCAGCCACCAGCGTCCCGTCAGCCACACCAGGGCCAGCGCGTTCAGCACAATCAGCACGGCCAACTGCCACCATGCCAGATTTTGCAGCGTTTCCAGCACGGCCGTCAGCGGCACAGCCCGCAACACCCAGACCAATAAACCAACAGCTGCCAGCCAGGGGAGCCACACGACCCACCGTTTCATCACCTGAACCATGCTCCCATTATCTACCAACGCCCTATTTTGCCGAAAGTTTTAGGGCAGTGGTTGCCAGGAAAACAGATCAATGCAGCCCCTGTTCAAACAGCATTGCCCATTGCGTTAAATCTCCTCTTGACTCTCCCCAAAGGGCAGGCTGTATACTCCTGGCATGAGTAAGCCTGACCATCTCATGAGAATCGGCCAATTCGCAGAAGCCTCGCTTCTCTCCATCAAAGCGATCCGGCTGTATGACCGGCTGGGCATCTTGCAGCCAGCTTGCCTGGACCCGGAGACCGGGTACCGATATTACCAGCCTGACCAATTGTCCACAGCCCGGTTCATTCGGACGCTGCGGCAAATGGACGTGCCGCTGGCATTGGTGCGGGAGTTAGTGGCGGCAGATAGGGATACGGCCGTGTCCCTATTGACCCAATATTGGCGGGCTTATGAAGCGCGCGTTTTACTCGTCCGGCGGACAACCAATGAGTTAATAGCCCAATTACAAAATGAGGTGAAGCAAATGATACTTGAAGTTGAAGTAAAAGAACTGAATAGGCAGCAGATCGCCAGCATCAGCAAACACATCACCGTAGCTGAATTGGATGACACCATTCGTAACAGTCTGGCGGCCTTAGCCCAGTTTGTGGAAACACAGCATGGTCAGACGGCCGGAGAACCCTTTGGCATTTATCATGGCCCGATTAACGAGACAGAAAACGGCCCCATTGAGATTTGCTGGCCGGTGAATGGCATGGTCACGGCCGTGGACGATATTGTGGTCAAAGAACTGCCCGCTACCAAAGCCGCCAGCGTAACTGTGCATAATGAGATGTGTGACTTCCCGCACATCCTGAAGGCGTATGATGCTGCGTATGATTGGATTCAGGTCAATGGGTATGAAATGGCCGATTCCCCCCGCGAGGTGTGGTGGACGGCTCCTGGGCCTGAGGCCAAGATGGAGATTGTCTGGCCATTTCGGGAACGTTAAACGGTTATTGGTAATCTGGCATAGGTGAGCGGTATCCCGGCCGCTCACCTATGCCATTCATTCTCCTGCCCGCCGCACCATCCACTTCTCTTCTGGTTTCCACAGAGAAAGCGTCCCTGTACCCAATAGCAGGATGAGAATGGTGCAGGTCACGGCCGTTGTCACCGCGAACAGCTCTTGTGCCTCTGCGCCTTCTACAACCAGCAGCGTAAAACCCAGCGGGAACAGCAGCGGTAGCGTCATCAGCCGCCCCAGGATGCCCAGGATGACGAGCACGGCCGTAACCACCCCCACCACTGCCCAAAACTGCGCCAACGCCGCCGGGCCAGGCAGCCGCCAGGTTGTAAAAAGTGTCACCCATTGGCCAACGCCGAAGTTTATGTAAAGCTGCCAGAGGGAAAGGAGCAATAGCAGGCGCAAAATGGGGGGCAGGTACACGGCCGTGACCACATACACCCGTCGCTGCCATTGTTGGTACACGGCCGTTGCTGGATCAAGCCAGCCAATTGTCACCAGCCAATCCCGCATAAAGCTGGCTGACGTGGCCAGCGCAAACAACGTGCCGGCAATGGCCGCCCCCACTGCGGGCACAATCGGCCACAACACCACGCTCATAAACGCCATCTGAAAGCCGGCAAAGATACGCCGATGCCAGCTATGCGGCAGGGGAAAAGCCGGTAGCTGCCGCTTTTGGCGCAGCCACAGGCCAAAGACGAAGAAGTAGCGGGCGAAGCCAATGAGCAAATACCAGGTTGGCAACTGCCCATACCACACCGCCAGCAGCGTCACTACCACCAGCCCCAGGCCGTCGAACTCCATGTCCAGCCTTTCCCCCAGGCGGGTGGCGTGGTTGGTAATGCGCGCCGCATAACCATCCAGGTAGTCGGCGATGTCGGCGATGGTGTAGAGGATGGCAGGCAGCCAGCCCAGCCAGCCGCCGGGCCAGGGCGAAAGCAAAAACCCGGCTACCAGACTGATCATCAGCCCGCGTAGCAGCGTCAGCCGGTTGCCCCAGCCAAAACGGGGCAGCAAATCAGTTTCGCCCGGCCGATGATTTTCCGGCAAATGTCGCCACACCACCCAGAGGCAGTAAACGGCGGTCACGGCCGTAATCCCCAACCACCGTTCTGCACAACAGGGCCACACCCACTGCCACAGTAGATAAAAAAACAGGATGGTCAGAAGGTAGACGGCCGTGACCATCCCCCATCTTCCTCTCAATCTCCTAATCTCCAACCTCCCAATCTCCATTTTCTATAACGCACTGCGTCGTATTGCCTGCCAAACTCTTACTCGTTATAATTTGCACAATCTGAGTATGCACTCAAATTTTGAGTTCGCCCACCCATTGTATGCGCGAGGCAACACAAGCCTATGGCTCAAGTCAAAATCAAAGTTCGCCCCAAACAAACTGTGCAATTCCCCGGTATCTGTGTGCATTGCGGCCAACCGGCGCCCTATGACATGACCATCCGCAAGCGGCTGGGGCGGGTGACGCGGCTCATTCATGTGCCGGTGTGCGCGGACTGCACAACCCAACTCCGCCGCCGTTCCATGGAAGAGGAGCGGTTGACGCAGCTAAAGTACCTGGTGGGCGGCGTGGCCTTTTTGGTGACGCTGTTTGCGATGTATATCGTTTTGCCGCCGGGATTGGCCACGGCCGTGCGCCTGTTGGCGGCGGTGATGATGGGTGGGGTGGTTACGGCCGTGATCTTTGCCATCTTCCGCCGCCAGATTCGCCAGGTATATTTGCCGGAGAAAAAAGCCGTTCTGCAATCCGCCCGCATCGAAAACTTCTCCTGGCGCGCCACCACCTTTGCTTTTGAAAATGAAGAATTTGCGCAGCGATTTGTGACCTTGAATGAATCGCTCTTAATGGAAATCTAAAACATGTTGCGTATTGCCTAAGTCTACGCAAATACGCAATACGGAGGAATTCATGAAAGTAGTAGTCTGTATCAAACAAACGCCCAGCACCACGGCCGTACTCACCGTAGACGCGGGCGGCAATGTGAAATGGGATGATCCGGGCGGCAAACCCAACGTCCTCAACCCCTGGGACGAATACGCTGTGGAAGAGGGCATTCGCCTCAAGGAAAATCACGGGGCGACGGACGTCATTGTCCTGACCGCCGGGTCAGAAGAGAGCCAGGAAGCGCTCAAGACCTGCCTGGCGATGGGCGGCACCGAAGCCATCCTGGTGGCCGATGATGCCTTTGTAGGCAGCGACACCACCGGTACGGCCCGCATCCTGGCGGCGGCTATCAACAAAGTGGGCGGCGTGGATATTGCCGTTTTTGGCAAGCAGGCCATTGACGGTGACACCGGCCTGACCCCCATGCAGGTCGCCCGCAAACTGGGTTGGACGCCGCTCACCTACGTTTCCGCCATCAAAGAAGTGGGCGGTGGCAAGATCACCGTGGAACGGCTGCTGGACGATGGCAAAGAAACGGTAACGGCCAACCTGCCGGTGGTGATCAGCGTGGTGAAGGAGATCAACGAGCCGCGTTATCCCTCGCTCATGGGCATCCGCAAAGCCAGCCGCGCCGAAATCCCCACCTGGGGCGCCGGTGATCTGGCCGTAGAAGGCGGGGCCGGTGCGGCCGCCAGCAAGGTGGATTGGGCCAGCATTTACGCCATTCCACCGCGTGTAGGCAGCGTGGAAATGATTACGGCCGATAGCGTCGAAGAACAGGCGCGCATTCTGGCCGACAAATTATTTGAGGAGAAGGTGATATGAGCGGCGTATGGGTATTTGTGGAAAACAAACAGGGTGAAATTCCGGCTGTAGCCCAGGAAGCGATTGGCGCGGCGCGCAAAGTGGCCGATGGCCTGGGCCAATCGCTCACCGGTCTGGTACTGGGGCAGGGCGTCTCTGGCGTAGCCGACGCTGCTTTTAACCTGGGCTTGGATGCAGTGGTGGGCGCGGATGACGCCACCCTGGCCCAATTCCGAGTGGAAGCAGCCGGGCCGTTAGCGGCCAAACTGGTGGGTGAACGGCAGCCGTCTGTTTTTGTGGTGGGGGGCAGCACCTACGGCCGTGACCTGGCTGCCTGGGTTGCTGCTGACCTGGACGCCGGTGTGGTCGCCGACGCCATTGACCTGAAAGTGGACGGCGGGCTGGTGAAAGTGACCCGCCCCGTTTACGCAGGCAAACTGCTGGCGGACGTACACGTGAAGGAAGGGGTGCAAATCATCACCCTGCGCAGCCGCGCTTTCCCCAAAGCGGAGCCGGTGGGCAAAAGCGGTACGGCCGAATGGGTCAGCGCCGTGGTCAGCGAAGACAGCATTCCCACCAAAGTGGTCGGTTTTGCCGGGAAAGAAGGCGGCGTCAGCCTGACGGACGCCAGCATCATCGTCTCCGGTGGGCGCGGCGTCGGTGGCCCAGAAGGGTTCGCCCCGGTTAAGGCACTGGCGGATACGTTGGGTGGGGCGTTGGGCGCTTCGCGGGCGGCCGTAGACGCTGGCTGGATTCCCTATGAACATCAGGTGGGGCAGACCGGCAAAACGGTCAGCCCGGATTTGTACATCGCCTGTGGCATCAGCGGCGCCATTCAGCACCAGGCCGGTATGCGCACCTCCAAAGTGATTGTGGCTATCAACAAAGACGGTGACGCGCCCATTTTCAAACTGGCGCATTACGGCATCGTGGGCGACCTGTTTAAGATTTTGCCGGCACTGTCGGCGGAGTTTAAGAAACGGCTTGGTTCGTAACTGGTAATCGGTTATCGGTAAACGGTAAGGGGTGTCAGGTTTCAAGGACTTGACGCCCCTTTTTTTTATTGCCGTGGACTCCCCCATTTTTACCTTAGAACTCGACTGTTCTTATCCGTCTGTCGTCAAACGCATAATAACTTGCCTTTTGTTCGGTAATGCGAATGACCTTACCCATACGTCGCTTTTTCGTGCTGAATGTGGGATTTCGCAACAACGACCGCAAAAGAGGGGAAATCTCATGTGCCCGCGAGTCTGGCAAAGCAAAACACACAAAACCGATTGTTGATAACTACCTTGCGCCAGAAGTCGCTTTCGTTGATGGTTACAAACGTTGGCTGATTCTCTTGTTGAAGTAACCGGGGAATGGCGTCGTCTTTTATGATCGTATGCGGTCGCAAATCGGTGATAAAACACACAGCGCCTTGATACCACTGAGCAATGGCTGTTTCGAGGTTCCGGCCCAAGAGTTGCTCGTCTAAAACTATCATCAAACCAACTCTAGTTGCGGGAGTGTTTGCATAAATTGTTTTGTGATCAGGTAGGTAGCCTCAATGACTGCTTCCCGTGAGACACGTCCCCGATAGCCAGTCACAATCTCATCCAGTGTTTCCCCAGCCGCTAACCGTTCCAGCGTTCCTGTGATTTCAATGCGCGTGTATTTGAATGTGGGACGGCCGTCACAAACCTCAGGTGCCCGCACCACATACTTCCCCAAAGGGACATACTGATACGGCTCTCCACCCACTGTTTCTGTCACCAATTTCGTCATCATCTATTCTTCCTATATGTTGTTTCGGTACGGCCGTGTCACTGCACAACCACCCCATTCAGGGCATAATCCACCAACATCGAAAACTTCGTATCAACAGTAGCCTTATTAACGCCCAGATTGGGAAATGTTCGAAATACCCCCAGACGCAAAAAGCAATCGCAGTAAGGCTCGTGAATGAGGGGCTAGTTTCTCTGCCACGAGATCAGGCGAATCTTCAAGTGCCTGAACGGAAATCAAATCCAGCAACTTGCCCAGTTCCTCAAGTGAAAACATAAAATCATAATTATATGTCGCATTAGGATCAGACACACCTTTGATCGTCAGCACTGCAACTGCTTCTGACTTCCTCCAAGTGGCTTTGAAGTCCTTGTTCTTGATTATGGGAATAGAACCAGCGTTTCGTTTCGCCCCCGAGCGTTTGACAATCATTTCGTTCTCCTTATCCGTTGGCATATCATGTATTCAGATGGTTCGTAATACAGCATGTCAGCAGCTATCAATTCCTCCAAAATCTTAGAAAGTACCGAATTTGTATGCTGAAAGAGAGAATACAGGAGGGGGAAGGGGGCGTCAAGAATGGGCGGGGGAGGCATGCGATTTTTTGGAAAAATCGCATGCCTGTGGGTGAAGGGGCTTGAGATTGGTTCAATCTTGGAGATTGAACCAATCTGCCGTGTAAAACCGGGATTTCTGCCTAAAGCCAGCGGGGGGCCTGACGGCCGTATTGTTCATAGACACGGCCGTGCTGCTGCCTCAAGAATGTTTGTTTCAGGTAGACCAGATCAGGCGATCAGGCCGGGCTTTCGTCAGCCATTGCTTCCGATTTATACGCCCGGCGGATGGCAAACATCAGAATCGTAATCAACAAAAAGGCCGTAAATGCCATCAGCGGGATGGAGATAAAGCCAAAATAGTTGACCCATCGGTAACTACAGGGAATGGTCACCGAACAGGCAGCCGGGCTTTCCGTAACGCCCCATTCCACCAGGTAATGGTAGCCGGAGACAAACATGCCAATGATCGAAAACGGCAGCACAAACGTCGGTAAGAACCGGTCACGCTCCACAATACCCACCAGAATAATGATTACCAGAGGATACATCAGGATGCGTTGGTACCAGCAGAGCGTACAGGGCAAAAAGTGCCGGATTTCACTGTAATACAGGCTGCCTAAGGTGGCTATAAGTGCCACCAAAAATGCCAGGTGTGCGCCATGTTTTTGTAAAAAAGTGGTAACTTTGTTCATTGTACATTGTTGGAGATTAGAGATTGGAGATTAACAAATCTCTAGTCTCCAATCTCCAATCTCTCAATACGCCTATTGCGACAACCGGGCGTTAATCAACTGCTGGTACTGCTCAAACGTCAGGCCACCCGATAGTTGTTCGCCATTGATGAAGAGTGTGGGGGTGGAATTGACGCCACGCTCTTCCCCTTCGGACTTTTCGCCACGCACCAGGCTGGCATAACGGCCACTGTCAAAGCAGCTATTAAAGGCATCGGTATCCAACCCAATGGCAATGGCAAAGTTTTTAAGCATGGCGTTACTAAATGCGCCAACGTTTTCACCGCGCTGGTTGGCAAAGAGGGTGTCGTGGTACTGCCAGAACATGCCTTGCTCATTGGCACATTCGGCCGCTTCGGCCGCTTTCTGCGACTCAGTGCCGATGAAGGCAAAATTGTTGTACTCAAACCGCACCTGCCCGGAGGCGGCGTAGGTCTCGGCCAACTGCTGCCCTACCCCTGTGGCAAACTGCCCGCAGAAGGGACATTGGTAGTCAGCATATTCTTCAATGAGGACGAGGGCGTCGGCTGGCCCCCAGGCACGGCCGTCGGCATTGGCCGGCGCTTCTAGGGGATCAGGCACGATGACATCTTCGAGCGAGGGCGCCGTCAGTTGCCGCAAAATGACAAACAGGGCGATGATGGCGATAGCGCCAATGGCGGCGGCGCCATAATACAAACGGCGGCGGCGCTGCTCTTCCGCCTGATATTGTGCCCGCCTTTCTTTGACGGACGTGCTGCTTTTTTTACTCATGTTTTCTTCTCCAATCAGGTGAATTTGTGATGAGTGTGTATTTTAGCCAATAGCAGGTTGTAAAGCACGGCGGGGATGAGAGGGTGATGAGGTGAAGGGTGAGAGGGTGAGCAGGTGAGGGGGTGAGCAGGTGAGAGGGGTTGACAAATGATTGATTTTGCGTAACATATGTTATTATTAACATATAGCAGTGAGTTAAAAGAGGAAAAATGGGATGGCTATCAGGTTTGTGATATTGGGATTTTTAGAGTGGGAATCGTTGACGGGGTATGACCTGAAGAAGCGGTTTGCGGTTTCGGAGACATTTCATTGGTCGGGCAATAATAATCAGATTTATACGGCATTGATCCAGCTTTACAACGAGGGGCTGGTGAGCAAAGAGGTGCAGGATCAGGAGAGTGGGCCATCACGCAAGGTGTATTCAATTACCCCGGATGGGCGGGCGGCGCTGCGCCAATGGCTGCTGACGCCCCCGGAACTACCACAACTGCGGCACCCGTTTCTGGCGCAGTTGGCCTGGGCGGATCAATTAACGGCCGTCGAGCTAGACCATCTGCTCTCCCAATACGAAAACGAGGTTTATGTAAAGCTGCTCATGGCCCAGGAACAGGCGCAACGAGACGCCCAGCAATCGCCCCACCGCACGCCGCGTGAAGGAGTTCTGTGGGACCAGATTGCAGCCTACTGGCAATCTTTTTATCAACATGAGTTGGACTGGGTGCGCCGGGTGCGGCGAGAGGTGATTGAGTAATGGGAGTGTGGTTTGCAGCAGGCGCTTCAATGCCGTCAGAAGGCGATAAATCGCCTACTACGAACCGTTTTCAAGAGGATAAAAATGAACGAGCAATCTATTTACAAATCGGCGGCAGGGGAAACGGCCGTACGCGCCCTCTATAACGAGGCATTGTCTCATTGGCCCATCCCCTACACACCGCTGGATATTGCCACGCGGCACGGCCGTACCTTTGGCCTGTCGTGTGGAGATGTGACCGCGCCGCCGCTGCTCCTGCTGCATGGCGCGGGCACTAATTCGGCCATCTGGGCGGGTGATGTGGTGGTGTACGGCCGTAGCCATCACATTATAGCCGTTGACCTGTTGGGCGAAGCGGGCCAAAGCGCTCCCAACCGCCCACCGTGGGACAGTCCCGCTTACGCGGAGTGGCTGCTAGATGTGTTGGATTACCTCGAATTACCAGCGGCGGCGGTGGTGGGTATGTCGCAGGGAGGCTGGACGGCCGTGAAGTTTGCCGTCGCCTACCCGGAACGGGTGAACCGGCTGGGGCTGATTTGTCCCGGTGGCATTGTGCCGGACAAATTGTCCTTCCTGCTGCGGGTGATACCGCTGTCCGTCATGGGGCAGTGGGGGTCACGGCGCATGGTGCGGCTGCTGTACGGCCGTCAGCCCATTCCCGATGGCGTAGAAGAAATCATGATCACCGTCACCCGCCACTTCAAGGCGCGTATGGGTGTTTTGCCGATTTTCACGGATGACGAGCTGCGGCGGCTGACCATGCCCACGCTGTTGGTGGGTGGGGCGTTGGATGCGCTGCGGGATATGACGAAGATTGCCGAGCGATTACGGCCGTTGCTGCCCCATTTTTCCGCCACCATCCTACCCGATGCCGGGCACGTGGTATTGGACAGTGTGTCTGTCATTGCGCCTTTTTTGTTGGCTGCGGATGCCCATATGACACCGGAGATATTGACATAATGACAACAATTCAATGGGTTCAAATCCCAGACGGAACGGTAACTCTGGCGGCAGGCGGCTACCTGCCCCAGGTGGCGGCTTTTGACCTGCCCGCCTTTACCATCAGCCGCTACCCGGTGACTAACGCGCAGTTTGGCGAATTTGTGGCGGCTGGAGGTTACGGCCGTGGTGATTGGTGGGATGAAGCTGGCTGGACGGCCCGGCAAAAGTGGCAGTGGACGGCGCCACGTTATTGGGATAATCGTGATTGGACGCAGCCCGATCAGCCGGTGATAGGCATTTCCTGGTTCGAAGCGATGGCATACTGCCGTTGGCTCAGCCAGGAAATAGGGCGAGTGACCTTGCTGCCCACCGAACAGCAGTGGCAGCGGGCGGCGCAGGGCGACGACGGCCGTGTCTATCCCTGGGGTCACACCGAGCCAGAAGAACACCATTGTAATTGGAACCGGCTGATAGACGAGACGACGCCCGTTGACCACTATCCAGATGGGCACAGCCCGTTTGGCGTGGCCGACCTGTGCGGCAATGTGTGGGAATGGTGCCTGACGGGGTGGGAGAACGGCAATGGGGCGGCGGACGGCCGTGAACCCCGTCTGCTGCGCGGCGGCTGCTGGAGCAGCGACAGCCCGCTCAGCCTGCGCGTGACCAACCGCAGCCCCAGGGACCCGAACACCCGGCAGGTTCCCCATTACCGGGATCATGTCACTGTTGGCTTTCGCTGTGTGTTGGTGTAGGAATTGTTAGCTGGCGAGACGGCCGTGACCAGAACCTGTCTGGTTACGGCCGTTTTGTCATATTTCCCCTCTGATCTTTGTCACAACCACATCAAATGGTCTTGACCGGCGTCACATAGCCATTTATTATGATTGCAAATAACTTTGTACTACAAAGTAAACGTCGAAGCAAAGTGTTGTGATGGAGATGCATGATGTCAGAGCCTATCGTTTTGCAAGAAGTTGAAAAAGATGCCCATCGTGCGTTCAACCAGGATGGGCAAGTTTACCTTTTTTGTGGAGGTATATCATGAAAACCGATATTGATTTAGATGAGTTGGAAAAGAGGGCTTTCAAGTCAACGTTTGAGGATGGCCTGTGGGATATGTATCTGGGCCTGATGTTGCTGCCCCTGATGGTCTGGTTTGTCATGGTTTCTGTGGATGATCTGCCAGACGTAGCGAATACGATCATTGCCATGAGCCTGCTGCTGCTGCCGTTGGCGGGTTTTTGGTACGGCAAAAAATATGTAGTTGCGCCCCGATTAGGCATGGCCACATTCAGCGCCGCCCGGCAAAAGAAGCGGAAAAAGCTCAGCCTTGTGCTTTCGCTTTCGGTGCTGGTCACTGTTTTGCTGGTTTTGATGACCGGATTGATGGTGTTTCCTATTTGGGAAAATGCACCATCGTGGGCATTTCCGGTGGGCTTGTTCAGCATCAACATCATTGTGGTGTTTAGCCTGGGCGCATATTACCTGGATTTTCCCCGCGCTTATCTGTATGGCTGGTTTTATGCCATCACGGTGGCGTCAACTTTCTGGCAGATGGATAGGGGTATGCATATTCCCATCATTGGCTTGATTCTGGCAGGTATCATGGTGGGCATTGGGCTGGTACTGTTTGTGCGCTTCTGGCGCAGCCATCCATTACTCAAAGAGAGGGTGTCGTGACGGCCGTAACCCCGGTGGAGACATTCTCGTCACCCAACCCCGCTGACATTGACAAAGTGATCCATGAACCGGCGCGACTGCTGATCATGGCCAACCTGTACGTGGTGGAAAGCGCCGACTTCACCTTTTTGATGAACCAGACGGGCATGACCTGGGGGAATTTATCGTCACACTTAAGCAAGTTAGAACAGGCAGGGTATGTGGCGGTGGAAAAGACCTTTGTGGGCAAACGGCCGTATACCCTGCTGCGTTTGACGGTGGACGGCCGTACCGCTTTCCAGACTTACCGTCAGCAAATGAGCCGCCTGCTGACCAATTTGCCAGAGTAGCCTCTTACACAACCATATGGGCATCGTGTGTCAGGCCAGTAAGGGTGGCGAAGCGGTAGCCGCGTTTTTGCAGGGCGGGCAGGATGCGGCGCAGCACGGCGACCGTGCCCTGCCGTTCACAGTCGCCATCGTGCAAGACGATAATGGCCCCCGGCTGCACATTGCCCAAAATATAGCCAACCTCAAACTCTACCTGCTGGAACTGGGCGTCGTAGGGGTAGATGGAACCGACCACACAGCGGTAATGATACGGCCGTATCTGCTCCAACATGCGCGCATTGTACCAACCCGAACCAGGGCGGAACCAGCGTACCGGGCCAAAGGGGGAGATGAGTGCGTGGGTGGTTGCCAGTTGGCGTTCAAATTCCTCCGCACTCAGGGTGATGCTGCGCCGGTCGCTCATCAGGTGGTTGCCCAATTCATGCCCCTCGGCCACAATGCGCCGCAGAATCGCCTCATTGCCTGGGACACGGCTGCCGATGATAAAAAAGGTGGCCTGCACCCCATACTCCGCCAGCACATCCAGAATTTGCGGCGTCAAATCGGCATGGGGGCCATCATCAATCGTCAGCGCCAGCACCTTCTCGCGGGTATGGGCGTGGAACAACACTTCGTCTGAGGTTC
Source organism: Chloroflexota bacterium (assembly GCA_035444285.1). Lineage (GTDB taxonomy): Bacteria > Chloroflexota > Anaerolineae > Promineifilales > Promineifilaceae > CAADGU01. The sequence continues at coordinate 287,466 of DAOMOK010000007.1, read as the reverse complement.
TCTCTTCAATCATGCGCGAAAAAAGCCGCGACTTAAAAAAGAAAGTCACCGAAGCCAGCGCGCTCAGGCCGGCCATCACCAACAACCCATTCCGAATCCGGTGTATTTTTCCGTTCATGGCAAATAGGGGGAGAGATTAGAGATTGGAGATTGCCCAATCTCTAATCTCTAATCTCCAATCTCCAATCGCCCATCTTCCTCCACCAACAACCGCCGCAGCACTTTGCCGATGAAGGATTTGGGCAGCGTTTCCCGGAATTCGATGTCCCAGGGCACGGCATACGGTTCCAGGCGGCGGCGGCACAGGTCGAGTAGTTCCTCTTTGGTCAGGTTGGCGCCGGGACGAGGCACCACAAACGCCTTCACCTTTTGCCCTTCTTCGGCGCGGCCTACGCCGATGACGGCGACTTCCAACACACGCGGATTTTCATACAGCACCTCCTCCACATCGCGGGGGAAGACGGTGTATTCGCCAAAGACGATGGTGTCCTTTTTGCGGCTGATAATGCGGAAGTAACCGTCGTCATCCTGCACGGCCACATCGCCCGTATCCAGCCAGCCATCATCCAGCACAATGCTATTGTCCAACGTGCCGTCTGGCTGCCAGTACCCTTGCATCACCTGGGGGCCGCGCACCACCAGTTCGCCAATCTGGCCGATGGGCACATCTTCGGCCGTAACCAGGTCAATGATTTTGGCATCGGTGTTGGGCAGGGGCACGCCAATGGAGCCGGGTTTGCGCAGGCCGTAGAGCGGGTTGGCGTGGGTGACGGGCGAGGCTTCGGTGAGGCCATATCCTTCGACGAGACGGCCGTGACTTAACTTCTCAAACGCCTCCTGCACCTCCACCGGCAAGGGGGCCGCGCCGCTGATACACGCCTTCACCGACGAAAGCCCATAATTACGCACAGCCGCCGATTGATTAATGGCCATATACATCATGGGCACGCCGGGGAACATGCTCACTTTATGGTCACGGATATGCTCCAGCACCTCCGTCACGTCAAATACCGGCAGCAGCACAATGGTCGCCGCCAGGGCAATGGGCACGCTCATGGCGCTGATCAGGCCATAACTATGTACCAGGGGAATCGCCGACAGGAACACTTCCTGTCCATAGGCCAGGTCGGGTACCCAATGACGGGTTTGCAGGGTGTTGGCCACCAGATTGTAATGGGACAGCGTGACCCCCTTTGGCCGGCTGGTGGTACCGCTGGTGTAAAGAATAACGGCCAAATCCTGGGGTTTCACCTCCAATCCCAGGGGGGTGATGGGCGCGTCCTGGAGGATAGTAAACATACGCTGCCCAAGCTGGCGGGCAATCTCTTTATGGTGCTCTTCATCATCGGCCACGCCAAACCGTTCGATGAGTTTGTGGTAGACGGAAGCAGACACGGCCGTGCGTAAATCGGCAAAGATAAAATGCTGTAACCCGGTTCGCTGCTGGATAACCTGGGCCAGTTGGCTAAAGCTGCGTATCGTCACCAACACCTTCGGCTGGGTCTCGCTTATTTGTTGGATGATGGTAGCGGCATCAGCTTCCACATTAGGCAGCACCACCACGCCGCCCGCCCGCAGCGCGCCATAAAAGGCGACCACCATTTGCGGCATATTGGGCAAAACAATCATCACCCGGTCGCCAGGCCGCACGCCCAGCCCATGAAAGACGTGGCTCATCTGGTTCACCTGTTCGTTTAGCTCCTTGTAGCTGAGGTGGGAGCCATAAAAACTGATGGCGGTGCGGCGCGGCAGCCAGTCGGCGGCGCTTTCCAGAAAATCGGGCAACGGCCGTTTGGGAATGGGAATAGAATGCGGCGTCCCAGGGCTGAAACTCTTCAGCCAGACGCGCTTTTGCAGCGGATTATCATGGTTGGCGCCATCGCGCCAGGAGCGCGCCCGGCTCTCCACGAACCGTTCAATGGCGCGGCTGACGGCCTGATGGCGTTCCAACTGCACCTTGTGTTTGGCCGACCCCACATCAACCACTTCGGCGTTGGGGATCATTTTGCCCACATCTTCAAAGACACGGCGCGGAAAGTAATTGTCCCGTTCGCCGGTGATGATGAGGGTGGGCGTAGTGATATTGCGCATGAGCGACCAACCCTGCCAGTGACGCATGTTGTTGGCCATCATGTTTTTGACGACATGGATTTCGGCATCAAAGCGGGTGCGGTATTTCCACAACGGCCGTAACCAGTTCAGCGGCAATTTCAACAACCACTTGGCAAACCAGGGCAGTGGGTATTCACCCGCCGTGGCAATCAGCACCAGCTTATCTAGCTGCTCCGGGTGGGCGTTGGCATACTCCACACAAATCGAGCCACCGAACGAGTGGCCCACCAGCGTAAATTGCGGCGGCAATTGCAGCTTCTGGGTGATGGCGTACAGGTCGGCCACCAGTTCATCCATGGTATAGCGGGTATAAGGTGCGTCGCTCTGCCCATGCCCGCGCAGGTCAGGGGCAATGACGCGGTGATTGTGGCTGGCAAAATAGTTGATCTGAAACTCCCAAGACTCTAGCACCCCCGCATAACCATGCACAAACACAATGGTACGTTCTGCCCCCTCCGGCCATAAATCCAGCACACTCAGTTCCGCCCCGGCAATGCCGGGAATGGGCACGTTGCGCCGGTACAGGTCATAGTCAAACAATAGCTCACGTCGCTTAACGCCAAGTAGTTTCTTTTTCATATGGGCCACGTGTGGAGCAGTGCCAGGCACAGGGCAGAAAGGCTTTGTTTATCCCAGAAGGAAATGCCCTGTGCCTGGCACTTTGTTAATACTCTGGGAGATGTCAGAATGAAAACAGATTATAAAGGCAATTTTACTGTAGGGCGATTTTCCAAAATCGCCTTACTCAATCGCCAAAACTCACGCCTAAATCCCGCGCCGTCAGAACGGTGTCGCTGTCCAGTGGCACCTGCTTCATGCGCCCGGCTACCTTGGCCAGCGGCACATAATTGACATTCGGTGGGTCCAGCGCCACCATGATGCCAGACTGCACTTCGGCCAGGGCACGCACCGCCGCCGCGCCAAATCGCAGCGAGATGAGCCGATCATAGGCGGTAGGGCTGCCGCCGCGCAGTAGATGACCCAACACCACCACCCGCGTCTCTTTGCCGGTCAGGGTTTGCAGGGCCGCGGCGACGTTTTGGCCGACGCCGCCTAATCGCTCTGCCTGCCCAATGGCTTTACCCTGGATGATGACATCGCCGCCCACCGGCCGGGCGCCTTCGGCTACGACAACAATGGAAAAGTCACGGCCCATCCGATCCCGTTCCCGTATCTTTTCGGCCACCTTGTTGATGTCGTAGGGGATTTCCGGGATCAAAATGACATCGGCTGAACCGGCCACGCCGGAATCCAGGGCGATCCAACCGGCATAGCGCCCCATCACTTCCACCACGATGACCCGCTGGTGGCTTTCAGCCGTGGAATGCAGGCGGTCAATACATTCGGTAGCAAAGGACACGGCCGTGTGAAAACCAAATGTCGCCACCGTCTTATCCAGGTCATTGTCAATAGTCTTGGGCACGCCGATGACGGTCAGCCCTTTTTGCGCCAGGGCATAGGCAATTTCCAATGAACCATCGCCGCCGATGGCGATCAGCGCATCCAGCCCTGCCGCCTGGAAACGCTCCACCAACTCGTCGCTGCGGTCTACTTCTTCATAGACCCCATCGGCGTTTAAGACGGGGTAATGCAGCGGATTGCCCCGGTTGGTGGTGCCCAAAATGGTGCCGCCCAGGTGGGTGATGCCGCGCACGCTGTTCCGGTTTAGAGGGATGAGGCCGCCATTGGCGAATTGTTCAGGCATGAGCAGGCCGTTGTAGCCATCCCGAATGCCCACACATTCCCAACCACGCTGGTTGGCAGCTAACACCACGGCACGGATAACAGCATTCAACCCAGGGGCGTCGCCGCCGCCGGTATTGATGGCAATGCGCTTGATTTTCATAAGGGTCTCCTCTTGTATCTATACAGGTATCTGTCGCCTGTCATACCCGCGAAGGCGGGTATCCAGAGGCGTGGATTCCTGCCTTCGCAGGAATGACCTGTACAGCACCTCCTATTTATTTTGACGTAAAGGGACAAAGGGGCAAAATATGTCACCTTGTTATGTTGTTAAGATCGTCACGGCCGTGCCCTATTGTCACCACTGGCCGGACAATTGCAAGTGACAAATGACACAGGTTGCAGGTTGCAGGTAGCAAGTGGCAGGTTACTTGCCACTTGCTACCTGCCACTTGCCGCCAGATGAAGGATGATGTTGCGTAACAGTTGGTTTACTTTGGTGCGGTTTGGTTTTCGGCTGCTCTATAACGAGATGGCCTGGACGTATGGCGCGGTCAGTTGGGGCGTCTCGTTGGGGCAGTGGCGGCAGTGGCAGTTGGCGGCGCTGCCCTTTGTGCAGGGGCGGCGGGTGTTGGAATTGGGGCATGGGCCGGGCCATATGCTGCTGGCGCTGCAAAACCGGCGGTTTGATGTGGTGGGGTTGGATTTGTCGGCGGCGATGGGGCGGCAGGCGCGGCGGCGTACCCAACGTACCGTGCCGCTGGTGCGGGGGATGGTACAGGATTTGCCATTTGCCACGGCCGTGTTCGACACCATCCTGGCTACCTTTCCCACCGACTACATCATTGACCCGCTCACGTTGGCGGCGGCGCACCGGGTATTGCGGGCGCACGGCTGTCTGGTCATTGTGCCTGAAGGTCATCTCAACGGGCAGGGGCATATCGTCCGCTTTATTGATTGGCTGTTTACCATTACTGGGCAGCGCCAAGGCGCTTTTGCCGTAGATGATGGGCATATCTGGCCTGCCGACGCCCTTTGGGAACCGATGCGCCAGCGGTTTGCCGCCGCCGGGTTTGCCCTGACCATTGAGCGCATCCAGCTACCCCGCAGCGGGGTGACGGTGCTGGTGGCGGAAAAGGAGCAGACCAGACAGGTCTTCGAAGACCTGTCTGGTCTGAACGGCATATGAACAAAGTCGCAGAGAGGCACGGCCGTTGGTAAAATGCCCACCGTGATCCGCCAGCAATGTCATATATAATTTGCGGCGGCAGATAAATCTGCACCTACAAAAAGCAAAGCCGACCTTCGTCGGCTATAACAGTCGGCGAAGGCCGACTTCGCCCCTTGTTGCCGCGATTTTAATCGCCGGATTTTGTTGTTAAATTTTTACACCTCAGGATAACTTATGAACGATTGGCAACCCGAAGAGAATGACCCAACCCCCGCCGCGCCGCAGCCGGCTGCCCGCAGCCAGCAGGTGATCCTGTTTTTGGTGGCGGGCGCAGTGATTTTGCTGGATCAATTCAGCAAACAACTGGTGGAAAAATCGCTGGCGCTGTATGAAGTGTGGGCGCCTATCCCGTCCATTGAACCTTTCTTCCGCATCATGCACGCCACCAATACCGGCGCCGCTTTTGGTCTCTTTCAGGGCGGCAGCCTCTTTTTTGCTGTCATGGCCCTCATCGTCAGCGTCGGCATCATCTATTACAACCATACGCTGCCCGCCGGACACAACTGGCTGCGGGTGGCGCTGGGGCTGACGCTCGGCGGCGCGCTGGGTAACTTGATTGACCGCTTCCGCCTGGGCCACGTCACCGACTTCCTCGATTTTGGCCCCTGGCCCGTCTTTAACGTGGCCGATATGGCCGTCGTCGGCGGCGCCATCCTGCTCGCCTGGCTCACCTGGCGCGAATCCCGCCAGATGAAACAGGCCGCGCGGGAAGAGTGGGGTGAGCAGGTGGAGGGGTGAGGGGTGAGCAGTGAGCAGTGAGCAGTGACTGTAGATCATCACTCTTTTCATAATTCATAATTCATAATTCATAATTGTCATGCCCTCCCATCAAGTTGACCTAACCCTCAACATTCCCGGCGAACGGCTGGACCGGGCGCTGGTGCAGGCGCTGCCGCAGTTGTCGCGCACGGCCGTGCAAAAGCTCATCAAAGACGGGCAGGTGTTGGTGGACGGCCGTGTCGCCAAAGCCAGCCAGCAGCTAGAAGGCGGCGAACAGGTGCAGGTGACGCTGCCCGAACCCGTCAATACTGACCTGGTGCCCGATGACATCCCCCTGGACATTCGTTATGAAGATGACGATCTGTTGGTGGTGAACAAACCGGCGGGCATGGTTGTGCATCCGGGTACGGGGCATTATCGCGGTACGCTGGTCAACGCCGTGCTGGCCCACTGCCCGGATGTGTTGGGCGTGGGCTACGAAAAGCGCCCCGGCATCGTGCATCGTCTGGACAAATACACCTCCGGCCTGATCGTGGTCGCCAAAAATGACCGCGCCATGCACGTCATTCAAAGCCAGTTTAAGCGGCGCACGGTGGACAAACGGTATCTGGCGTTGGTGGAAGGGCGGCTCAACCCGCCGGACGCGCTGATTGATGCCCCCATCGGTCGCAACAAACAGGAACGCAAAAAGATGGCGGTGATTCCACTGCACCAGTCGGCCACTTCCCGCCCGGCGCAAACCCGTTACCGTACCCTCACCAATTATGACGGCGCTACCCTGGTGGAGTGCCACCCGCTGACGGGCCGCACACACCAGATTCGCGTCCACATGGCCTATATCGGTTTTCCCATTGTGGGGGATAATGTCTACGGCCGTGCCCGGATGCGCACCTCTTTAGGCCGCCACTTTTTACACGCGGCCTATATCGCTTTCAAACGGCCGTCTGACCACCAGGAAATCATCTGCGAAGCCGAACTCCCCCCCGAACTGACGGGATATTTGGAGAAATTGGTCATCACGTGATGCGTGATGCGTGAATTTTCACGCATCACGCATCACGCATTCTCCCCCTCTCCCTCCGCCCCATGCGGATTTGCCAGGTTGCGGCGCACAAAGTCTTCCACCAACAATAACATGCCACCTGCATGTTTGATCGTCGCCAGCAAGGTGGTCATCGTGTCCACTTCTTCCACCTGCTCATCCACAAACCATTGCAAGAAGTTCAGGCTGGCATAATCGTTGTCTTCTCTGGCAATCTTCACCAGGTTATTGATCTGGTCGGTCACTTTTAATTCCTGGTTCAGGGCAAATTCGACCGCTTCGGCGGCCCCGGTAAACTCATTCTTCAATTCCGGGGTGCTGGGGATCAGCGGTTTAGCGCCCGTATCCAGCAGGAAATGCACAAACTTCATGGCGTGCATTCGCTCTTCCTCCGCCTGCCGGTAGAAAAAGGCAGCCAGGTCGGGCAGGCTCTCGGCGTCAAAGTAAACGGCAATGGCAATATACTGCTGCGAGGCGCTAAACTCGCTTTGAATCTGGGCATTCATCGTTTCCACGACACGGGGTTTCACAATCATCATTTTCTCCTTTTCACGTAACACGATTTGGCAAAATCGCGCCACCTACGCTGTGGCCGCTCTCAGACCGCGCCGCCACTGCTTTAGGGCAATCACATACTTGATTCCCGGCGATTAAAATCGCGGCTACAAAGGGCAAAGCCCACCTTCGTGGGCTGGGTCCCAGTCGGCGAAGGCCGACTTTGCCCTCTGTTGGTGCAGATTTATCTGCCGCGTAGAGGGGTATGCGATTGCCCTACCACTGCTTAACCAATACCATGATTATACCATCCACTCAGGTATAATACCGACCATGAACACACCAGAACCGCCTGATCCCAATGCCAAAGACACCTTCGCCGCCCTCATAGACGCCTTCACCAAACTACCGCCCCTGCTCAGCTACGGCGGCTTAGTCCTCATCGCCCTCATCCTGCTCGTCTGGCTCACCGGCAGCCTGCCCAACATCATCCTGGTTGTACCGGTAGTCGCCCTGGTTGCCTTTCTGGTTTACGCCTTCCTCAATAACCGCTTTGAAATGGAAAAGGAACGGCTCAAAGCCAGCCAGGAAACGGAAAGACTGAAATTAGAGGCGGAACTGGAACGGCTGCGTTTGCAGCAGGAAGGGGAACTGGCCAAAGAACAACTCAAGCAGCAAACCAGCCTGGAAAAAGCGAAACTGAAAGCCACAACCCCACTTGCCCCGCCCAAACCAGAAGAACCACCTGCCCCCGCCACCTGGCCGGAAAGTTATTATCGCTACGTCTGGCAGCAGTGCGCCCACCTGCATATGACCAGCATAGACCCCAAAGCCCAGGAGTTAGGCGCGTCCGTTTTGAATTTGCACAGCATCTTCACCACGTTAGACGTGCCCAAGACGCTGGAACGCGACGAAGCCGAAGCACGCTGGCTGAGCCAGGAAGAAGCAGAACGCCGCGGGCGCGAACCGGCGCTGGAGTTTATCAGCCGCTTGGAGAACCGGCGGCTGGTGCTGTTGGGGCAGCCCGGTTCCGGCAAATCCACTCTGGTCAAATTTATGGCTCTCTGTCTCAGCGGCGCCGGGTTACAGGAAGAGGATACCAACCTGGAGAGTCTGGTTGAAAATGGCTGGCGTTTATCCGCTCTATTACCCCTCATGGTGGAACTACGTCACTATGCCGCCAAAGGGCTGTCTCAGAGACAAAGCCTGTGGACGTTTATCACTGCTGGCTTGAAAAGTGAAGGGTTGGCCGACTGCACGGCCGCGCTGGAACAGCATTTGAAGCAGCAGGGTGGTATTTTGCTGCTGGATGGGCTGGATGAAGTGCCGGAAGCACACCAGCGCCGCGAACAACTGCGTGAAGCCATTTTGCAATTCGTCCGTGAATTTCCCCAGGTACAGATTGTGGTCACATCCCGCCCTTATGCTTACCAGAATCCGGCCTGGCAGTTGCCCGGTTTCGGCCAGACCACCTTGCTGGATTTTACGCCCACACAGATCAACAGCTACATTGACCGCTGGTATGAGGTGGCCGGGCCGCAAGACCCCAACCTGGGCCTGGAACGGGCACAGCAGTACGCCAACCAGTTGAAATGGCAGGTAGAACACAATCACAATCTGGGTGAATTGGCCCCGCGGCCGCTGCTGCTGGCGCTGATGGTGTCGTTGCATCGCTGGCGCGGCGGCGGCCTGCTGCCGGAACGGCGCGAGCAGTTATATGACGCCAGCGTCAACCTGCTGCTCGACCTGTGGCAGCGGCCCAAGTTGATTTTGGACGAAGCCGGGCAGCCGCGCGAAGAAGAGGCCAATACCCTGACCGTTTTGGGCATTGATACACTGACGCTGCGCCAGGCGCTCAGCCAACTGGCTTACGAAGTTCACCGCGACCAGCCAGAGGCGGCCGGCACGGCCGACATCCCCCACGAAAAGCTGGTGGCGGTGCTGCGCCAGGCCGTGCCCAAAGAAAAACGGGACGCCATCCCCCACCAGAAGATCGCCAGCTATGTGCGCGACCGCGCCGGGCTGCTGGAAGATCGGGGCGAAGGCGTCTATGGTTTTCCCCACCGCACCTTTCAAGAATTTCTGGCGGCCATGCACCTGTTGGATCAGGAAGATTTCCCGGCCAATCTGGTGCCGTTGGTGAGGCAAGACCCGGTGCGCTGGCGGGAAGCGACATTGTTGGCGGGCAACACCGCAAAAACGGCGCAGCAGTGGACGTTGGTGGAGCATTTATTTGAGCGGCAAGACGCGCCCCAGGTTGACCAGCCGGTGACTGAGGCGCAGTGGTGGGGCGTCTTTCTGGCGGGCCAGGTGCTGCACGATTCTGACCTGCTGAAAAAAGAGACAAAGCTGTACCAACATTCCTTGCGGCAGGTGCAGGGCTGGCACAAAAACATCCTGGTGCGCGGGGCGCTGCCGCCGCGCGACCGGGCGCAGGCGGGGGATGTGCTGGCGGAGTTGGGCGATGACCGGCCAGGGGTGCTGGCCTGTGACGACATGCCGCTGTGCATCGTGCCGTCAGGCACGTTCTGGATGGGCGACGGCGAAAAGAGCCGGGAGGGGCGCTGGCTGGAGATGCTGGACAAACCGTACTGGCTGGGGCAATACCCGGTAACGGTGGCCCAATTCCGCGAATTTGTGCAGGAGAGCGGCTTTAGACCATCTCGTGGTGACATGCCCCTGAACGCTCCGGCCAACCGACCGGTGGTGTATGTGAACTGGTGTGACGCATTGGCGTTTTGTGACTGGCTGGATAAACGGTGGCGGTCCTACCTGCCGCCCGGCTACCGCGTCACCCTGCCCAACGAGGCGGAGTGGGAAAAAGCGGCCCGCGGCGGCCGGGAAATACCGGCCGCGCCGCACGTCACCACCATTCATGGCTTGCAAACGGCCGTGAATCAGCCGCCGGCCGCCATAGCCAACCCCGTTCCGCAACGGGAATATCCCTGGGGGAATGAACCGGCGCAGGCCAAAACGACCGATGGGCAGGCGGTGTACCGCGCCAATGACGAAGCAGCCAATGTGGGCCGGGCCACGGCCGTGGGCAGTTTCCCCGCCGGCGCCAGCCCCGTGGGCTGCCTGGACATGGGCGGCAATGTGTGGGAGTGGACGCGCAGTTTTGAGGGGAAGACACGGCCGTACCGCCTCTCCCCCGAATACGAAACGATCGACCCGCAAAACAGCGAATGGATGCTTTTATGTGGCGGTGCATATTACAGCGATTATCCCGGCTGCTCGGCCCGCGGCAGGTTCAGCCCGCGCAACCTCTTCAACGTCAACAGCGGGTTTCGAGTGGTGGTGTCCCCTTTTCTCGCCTCTGATCGCTGATCCCTCTGATCTCTGGTCCCTCTGGACCCCTGATCTCTTGGGGGGTCTGGGGGGCTTCCCCCCAGGGCCCCGCGTTTGTTGTAGGGGCGGGACGGCGCGGGCGTTACCTGGCGGAAACCTCCCATCTCATCTCCGCGCCGTCTCGCCCCACCCCCAACCATGCCCATCCCCAACCCATGCCTGTACGGGCGGGACGGCGCGGGCGTTACCTGGCGGAAGCCTCCCATCTCATCTCCGCGCCGTCTCGCCCCTCTTTATCCGCAGGGGGCGAGACAGGCGGGAAATACCGCCTCGGTGAACCCGCCAACATCTCCCCCGCCTGTCCCGCCCCTACCATTCACCGATTACGGATAACGGATAACGGATAACGGATTACCGCTCACCGATCACGGATATGGCCGCCCCACCACCCGCCCGCTCAACAGCTTCTTGCGCAGCCCCACCGTATTGCCATAGCGGGCATGGTTCACCCACCCCCGCACCGACGCATCCACCACCGCCAACGAAATCTCCCCTCGTTCATACTGCCCCACCAGCCGGGCAAACCGCCGCCGGAACTGCACCCCTTTGCGCCGCTTCAACCGCCGCCGGTCCGGGAAAATATGGAAACCCAAAAACGGGATGCCCTCCGTCACCGGATGTGGCTGCGCCCCCGCATGAATCGTCAGCCGGAAACGGGCCAATTCCTCTTCCAGCGCCCCCTTCCATGCCCACAACTGCTCTTTGTCGTTGCTAAACAGCAAAAAATCATCCACATAACGCACATACCCCTTGCAGCGCAGCCGCCGCTTCACAAAATGGTCAAACGGGTTCAAATAGACATTGGCCCAAAACTGGCTGGTCAGGTTACCAATGGGTAATCCCCTGGGGCGCAGCGCCGCCAGCAAATCATCGCCCGCAAAATAAACCATCTCATACTGCTCACTGAGCACCCCTTCGCCGCTCGCTAAAATCTCGTCCACCAGCCACATCACCTGCTCGTCGTCAATCTTCGCCGCCAGCAGCCCGCGCAAAATAGCATGATCCAGGCTGGGGAAAAAGTGGCGTACATCACAGGCCAGCACGTAACGGAAGCGGCGGGCATATTCCTGGCAGCGGTCACGCGCCTGGTGTGTGCCCTTGCCCACCCGGTTGGCGTAGCTGTCCTCAATAAAGCTGCGCTCAAACAGCGGCTCGATGACGTTGCACAGGGCGTGGTGTACCACCCGATCCCGAAACGGCGCGGCGCTGATCAGCCGCCGTTTTGGTTCGTGGATAAAAAAGCTGTGATACGGTCCCGGCCGATAGCTCTGGTCGCGCAATTCCGCCTGCAACTGCATCAGGTTATCTTCCAGGCGATAGTCAAAGGCGGCCACGTTGCCCCGCCCCCGCTTGCGGCGGGTGGCGCGCCGGTAAGCCAGCAGCAAATTATCCCAACTGGTGATCGTTTGAAACATCGTTTTGGTGGAGCGGGGCACGCCCTCGTGCCCCGCGTAGGACGTGGGCGTCCCACGCTCCTCTCTGGTTGTAGAGACATCCGATTTCTCGAAGAAATCGGATGTCTGTTTATTCGGGTGGCCGCGCCTCAGGGACGAACCGGGGAGGCGCGGCCGGTTGGTATTTACCCGGCCTGTTTGTGTCCCCTGTTCGTAGTAGCCGCTTTAGCGGCGTCTGACGGCGATAAATCGCCTACTACAAACGGGGGGGTGCGAACAGGCGCGGCCAGGACAAAACCCCGCCATTTCTCGCCTCGGCCTGGAAGGGGCGATGTCATCGCTCCCCGCCAGACATTCCGGTGGGGACACGGGGTGGCGCGGTAGGATACCGGCCACAGCCGAGACACTCTGGCCAGTCTCTGACCGTGCCAGGAGAAGTGTGGACACGACCACTCGAAACCCGTTGTTGTCGTTGAAGTTGTTGTGCGGGTTGTTCCTGTTGCGGGTCGAGCAGCCGGGTTGGGTTTTGCCCTCAACATCGGCCGGGGTAAACGGCCGGATATTGCATTCCTGTAATAAACCCGGCGGTTGAAACCGCGCCTACACAAGGCAAAGGCGGCCTTCGCCGACTAAGACCAGACCGCGCAGGCGGTCTTTGTTTTGTGTAGCCGCGAATTTATTCGCCAGGCGTGGATTAGTTTCATAAGCGCGTAGTGGTCAGCCATTGGTAGCCTTCTTCCAACCGCCCAGCAGCCGACCGATTTCGGCGACCATGGCTGCGGCGTGCTGGTATTGGCCGGGACTGAGCCACTGCCATTGGTGCGCCAGCCGCAGATAGAGGCGCACTTTAGCCAGGGCCACGTCTGCTTCCTGCAATGTTTCCAGGCGGGCCGCGCCCTGCTGCCAGTTGGCCTCTTCCAGCCGTTCACGCAAGCCAAAAGCGGCATCCGTCAGCCGCAGCGTGAAGGTCTGGCGGTGGGCGCGGGGGAAGTGGTTGGTCGCCGGCAGCAGCCAGGTGAGAAAATTAAAGGTGCGCGTAAAAATGGGCATTTCCTGGTGTGGCGTAGACATCTTTTAGCACCTCATCACCCGCCCACCCGCTCACCCGCTCACCTCATACCGCTCCGGCAGCCGGGCAATAAAATGGCACACGGCCGTGCCCTGGCAATCTCCCCCGCAGTGATGCGCATGGGCGCTGGCCGTCGCGCCGGAAGAAAGCCGCCCCTTGCGCACCCAAAACGCCACCATATCCACCACCACCCCCGGCTCCAGATGCAGGCGATGGCTCAATTCCTGAATGGTGATGGGGCCGTTGGCCTGTTCTATTTCGTGGAGGAGTTGATGCAACATGGTGAACCGTAACCCGTATTCCGTTATTCGTAACCCGTAACCCGTAACCCGTAACCCGTAACCCGTGAACCGTAATCGGATAACGGATTACGGATAACGGATTACGAAAGTAAAAGCCGCCCCACCTGAAACACCAGCCACGCCAGCAGCCAGGCCAGCAGCAGTTGGCCGCCAATGCTGAGCCACATCCAGCGCGCGCCCAATTCCTGCTTTTCGGCGGAAATGGCCACGACGCAGGGGGTGTAGATGAGGATGAAAACCATAAAGGCCAGCCCGGCGGCGGCCGCGTGCCCGCCGCTGGTTTGCGTAAATTCCTGCCGAATGGCGGCCATCAGTCCGGTGGGTTCCGGTTCGGCGTCGTCGCCAAACAGATTGATGCCCAGGATGCCCGGCAGCGTCTTGAGCGTGTCTATGATGGCCTGCCCAAAACTTTGCCCAATCCACAGCAAATCTTCCAGGAAGGTGGGGGCGGCTTCGTCGGTGGTATCGTCGGGGATGGCATATGTTTGGGCCAGGGTGGTGATGACCACTTCTTTGGCTACCAACCCGGTGAGCAGCGCGCCGCTGGCCTGCCAGCTACCAAAACCCAACGGTTCCAGCACGGGCGTGAGGGTTTGGGAAACGGTGGCAAAGAGGCTGTCGGGCACGGCCGTGTCGCCAAACCCGTTATCCCCCCGCACCGGTATCGCCTTCAAAAACCAGATAACCAGGCTGGCAACCAGAATTAGGGTGGCGGCGTGATGCAAAAAGGCACGCACCCGCGCCCAGGTGTGGAACCAGAGGCCACGCAGCGAGGGCAGGCGGTACGGCGGCAGTTCCATTACCAACCCGGACTGTTCCTTGCCCTGAAAGAGCGTGTGTTTGAGCAAAATGCCCAACAGCACGGCCGTGACAATGCCCAATAAGTACAGCCCAAAAATGACCAGCCCCGCCTGCTGCGGGAAAAAGATGGCGGCGAATAATACATAAACCGGCAGCCGCGCCCCACAGCTCATAAACGGCACCAGCAGGCCGGTGAGGATGCGGTCTTTTTCATTTTCCAACGTGCGCGTGGCGTAAATGGCCGGGACGCTGCAGCCAAAACCGACCAACATAGGCAGGAAACTTTTGCCGTGTAAGCCCAGGCGGCTCATCCAGCGATCCATCACAAAAGCGGCGCGGGCCATGTAGCCGGAATCTTCCAACGCTGCCAGCGCCAGGTAGAGAAAAACCAACACGGGAATAAACACCAACACACCGCCCACCCCGGCAATCAGTCCATCCACAAAGAGGGAGGCCAGCCAGGTGTTTTGCAGGTTGACGGCCGTCAGCCCCGCCACCCCCCAACGCGCTACTGGCCCATTCACCACCCCATCAATCCAATCCAGCAAAGGGGCGGAGCTTTCGGCCGTGATCTTGAACACCACCCACATCAGCGCCAGAAAAATGGGGATGCCCAGCCGGCGGTGCATGACGACGCGATCCAGCCGGTCAGACAGGCTGTCAGCGTGTGGCCGTGTCTGTGTCACCACTTCCTGCACTAGCGTGTGAATCCAACTGTAGCGCCGGTCGGCAATCAGCACATCCACGTCCTCTCCCGCCGTCTGTGACAACTGGTGAATACTCATTTGGGCATGGGTCAGCAGCGCCGGGCCGCCGGGCACAGTCAGCAGGGCGGTTTGTAGCTCGTGATCTTGTTCCAACAGTTTCAGCGCCAGCCAACGCGCCGGGTAAAGCTGGCCGATGGCCGGATACTGCCCGATGATCTGGCACAGGCGCGTGATTTCTGCTTCCAGGTCACGGCCGTAATCCAACCGCCATTCCCCTTCTGTACGGGCGACCCTTGTGGTCGCCCCCACCGCCTGCAACAAGCCATCCGTCCCCTGGGCGCGGCTGGCGATTGTGGGAATCACCGTCACCCCTAACCGGGCGCTAAGTGTTTGGGTATCAATCTGCAACCCCCGCGCCCGCGCTGCATCCATCATATTCAGGGCAATGACAACCGGCTGCCCCATCTCCAAAATCTGCACCGTCAGGTACAGATTGCGCTCCAGATTGGCTGCGTCCAGCACACAAATGACCACATCGGGCCGTTCGGCCAGCAAATAGCTGCGGGTGATCAACTCTTCGGGGGAAAAGGGGGTGAGGTTGTAGGTGCCGGGCAGGTCAATCAGTTCAATGGTACGGCCGTTTACCCGCACCTGCCCGCTCTTTTTCTCTACCGTCTTTCCCGGCCAGTTGCCCACATGCTGCCGGAAACCGGTCAGCGCATTAAACAGCGAAGTCTTGCCCGCATTCGGGTTGCCCGCCAGGGCAATGGTCATCGTATCCATCGGAAGAACAAGTTCGTAGTAGGCGATTCATCGCCTTTTCACGGCGATAAATCGCCTACTACAAACCCTCCACTAAGAGGTCATAGGCGATGGGCCGGCCCAGGGCAATGCGCGAGCCGCGCACCGATAGCACCAACGCGCTGCCCGCATCCTGCAAGATGGTCATTTCCACGCCTGGCGTCATGCCCAGCGCCGTCAGCCGCCGCGCCAGCTTCTCTTCCGTTTGCATCCCTACCAGCCGCACATTTTGGCCGGTGGGAGTGGTGGCTAATGTGGTCTTCATCAATGTCTCTCCGTCAATCGTGATGCGTGATGCGTGACCCAACCATTCACGGGTCACGCATCACGCATCACATAAATATGCCCCGCTGCTTCCTGCCCCAGCGGGTGAACGGTGTCACCGCAGGCGACCATAATAGGGCCGTTAAAGGGGGCGATTTCTTCAATGCTCACGGCCGTGCCTGGCACCAATCCCCGCGCCGCCAGATATTCAAATAACAAGGCACTCTCCGGGGCAATACGGGTGATAATCCCGCTCTGCCCTGGTAGCAAAGCCGCCAACGGCACGTCGCTAGTGGGTGGTATGGCTCCGTCGGCGGTGGGGATGGGGTTGCCGTGTGGACAGATGGGGGGATGGTTCAGGTAGGCGGCCAGGGCTTCGGTCACGGCCGTGTCCGTAGCATGTTCCAACCGGCAGGCATAGTCGTGCGACTGCGCCCAGGGCAGGTGCAGCCGCTCCACCAGCAGCACTTCCCACAAATGATGGGCGCGAATGAGGGCATTGGCCTTGCGCTGCCCCTTGTCTGTGAGATGCACCCCTTTGTACGGTGTATGTTCCAGCAGACCGCGATCTTTCAGGCGATGCACCATCTCCGTGGCCGACACGGTGGAAATGCCCAACCGCCCGGCGATGGCGGCAATGGAGATCGGCTCATCGCCGTCGGCCAGTTCACTGACCGTCTTCAAATACATCTCCGCACTTTCGTTAAAGGAATCGTGTTTCATGGGAAGTGATGCGTGATGCGTGACGAGTGATGCGTGAGAAAATCACTCGTCACTCGTCACCTGTCACCTCTTTCTAAAGCCCGCCCCAAACCCAGGTTTAAGGCTGACCTTATCATATCTTTTCAGGTAAGGTTGGGTTAGTGTCGTTGGGCGGGATTTTGGGTGATGGATGTCATACGGCCGTCTCCCCGGCAAAAACCACCAACGAATGGGCGTCGTCAAAGGTGGCCTGCACGGCCGTGCCCTCGGCCAGGTGCGTCTGGTGTGACTGCCAGCTATGTACGCGCGTGCCATCAAGCAGCGTCACTTCGTAGATGAAGGCAATGCCAATGAAGCGGCGGTTGCTGACACGGCCGTTGCCCGCCCCATCCACCGCCAACCGCACATCATCGGGACGGGCGGCAATGGTCACGGCCGTGCCCGGCGGCAAATTGGGTGTTTGGGGCAGCAGCCCCATGGCCGTCTCGATGCCCGTGGCCGTCACCGTGCCGGGCACAAAGTCCGTATTTCCCAGGAAGTCGGCCACAAAACGGGTGCGCGGCCGGTGGAACACCATTTCCGGCGTCCCGATCTGCTCCACGCGCCCCTGGTTCATCACGGCCACCTCATCCCCCATGAAGAGCGCCTCCTCTTGATCATGGGTGACGAACACGGCCGTGACGCCGCCCCGTTTTAACAACTGGCGCACGTCGTGGCGCATCTCGGCCCGCAGCGCGGCGTCCAGGTTGGAGAATGGTTCATCCAGCAGCAGCACCACCGGCTGCGGCGCCAGCGCCCGCGCCAGCGCCACGCGCTGCTGCTGCCCGCCGGACAACTCATGGGGCATCCGTTCCCCCAGCCCCGGCAGTCCGACAAACTCCAGCATCTCCGCCACGCGCGCGGCGCGCCCCCGTTTCTCCAGCCCAAAACCGACGTTTTCGGCCACGCTCAGGTGGGGGAAGATGGCGTAATCCTGGAAGACGATACCGGCGCGGCGTTTTTCGGGAGGGATATGGCTACGGCCGTTGGCCACCACCTGCCCATCAATCTCAATCAGGCCGCCGTCCAATTGTTCAAAGCCGGCGATCAGGCGCAATGTGGTTGTTTTGCCGCAGCCACTCGGCCCCAACAGCGCCAAAATCTGCCCCGGCTGCACATCAAAGCTAACCCCGGCAACTACCGGGTTGTTATCAAACGCTTTCGTGAGGTGACGGCAGGTGACGGTGGACACAGGAGTAATTATGAAGGATGAATTATGAATTATGAAGGGGAGAGCCTCCAGCTTCATAATTCATAATTCCTAATTCATAATTCCCTCTCCCTCAGCGTCATCCACGCCAGGGGGATGGAGGAAAGGAGGAGGAGGAGCAGAGCGGGGGCGGCGGCGCGGGCGAAGAACGCTTCGCTGATACTGCCCCACACCTGCGTTGCCAGCGTGCTAAAACCAATGGGGCTGAGGATGAGGGTGGCGGGCAGTTCCTTCATGCAGGTGAGGAACACGAGCGCCCCCCCGGCAATCATGCCCGGTTTGACCAGGGGCAGGGTGATGCGGGTGAAGACGGCCGACGGCCGTTTGCCCAAACTACGCGCCGCCTCTTCCAGCCCCGCCGACAGTTGCAGTAGCGAACTGCGCTGCGCCCCCACCGCCTGCGGCAGGAACAAAATCACATACGCCAGCAGCAGCATGGGCAGCGTCTGGTACAATGGGCGGGCATAATTGATGCCAAAAAAGACGAAGGCCAGCGCCACCACAATGCCGGGCAGGGCATAACTGGCATAGGTCAGCCGTTCAAAAAAGGCGCTGATCTTGCCGGGGCGGCGCACCGCCAGGATGGCAATGGGCAGCGCCAGCAGCATGGCCAGCCCCGCCCCCGCCAATGACGCCGTAAAGGAGTTCAGCGCCGGCTGCGCCAGCGTGGAAAGCGCGGCCACATTGCTCTGGGCGGCGCCTAAATCCTTCACGCCAAAATCCTGGTTCCAGCCGCGCCAGAACCAGTAGAGCAGGCCGCCGGTGGGGATGATGAGCGCCGCCACCACCACGCCAGAGACAAAGGCCAGCGCCGGCATGCGCCAGACGCCCAGCGGCGTGGGGCGCATCCGCCGCGCCGCGCCAATGGAGATGCGCTCATAGCGGGCGCGCCCCCGGCTTTTGTATTCAAAGTAGAGGATGACGGCCGTGACCAGCACCAATACCAACGCCAGCGCCGCCGCCGCATCCAGCTTGTAGGCGGTGTAGCGATTGTAGATGATGCGGGTGAAGGTGGAGTATTGCAGCAGGGTGACGACGCCAAAATCGCGCAGCACATACAGCGCCACCAGCAGGCTGCCCGCCAGGATAGACGGCCGTAGATACGGCAGCGTCACCCGGAAAAAAGCGCGGCGCGGCGATAGCCCCAGGCTGCGCGCCGCTTCCACCAGCGCCGGGTCCATGCGTCGCAGCGCGGCACGCACGGTGAGGAAGGTGAAGGGGTAGCTGATGATGGTGAGGACAAAAAATGCGCCGGGGAAGCCGTACACATTGGGGAAGCGGTCAATGCCCAACAGGGGATAGGTCAACTGCTGCAACAACCCTTTGGGCGTCATCATGGAAACGAACAGGAAGGCGGCCACGTAGCTAGGGATGACCAGGGGCAGGGCCAGCAAGATGGCCCAGATGCGCCGACCGGGCAGGTCGGTGCAGGTGGTCAGCCAGGCCAGGGGGACAGCGAGTACGGCCGTAGCCGTGGTCACCGTCAGCGCCAGCCAGAGGGTGTTGCCCAAGACCTGCCAGGTTTGCACCCGCAGCAGCGTGTCGGCGGCGTTTTGCCAGCCGGTGGCGGTGCGCAGCAGCAAATAGGCGGGCACGAGCAAGATCAGCAGGGAGACGGCCAGCGCCGATGTGACCAGCAGCAGGTGGAAAGGGGAAAGGTGACGGCCGTGCCGCCAGCGGGTTTGGATGCGGATAGTGGGTTGGGGAAGCGGTCGCACGCCGCTTAATTCATTTACAGCCATATATACCCTCTTCGTGAAAGATTGGCTCAATCTGCAAGATTGAACCAATCTACCGGCGATTATGGCCATTACGCCGGGGGAAACAAGGGCAGCCGTTAATTTTGAAGTTTACCGAAGGGTACACATGGAATTAACCAGCGTTAAAAATGGGTTCCTGGCCGGGGGGCCAGACCGCGCAGGCGGTCTTCGCCCTCTGTAGCCGCGAATTTATTCGCCCGGCCACATTGCGATACAATCCCTGGCCATGGACGAAATCACCCTGATTGCTACCGCCCGGTTGGGGCTGGAGATGCTGGTGAAGCAGGAATTACAGGCATTGGGTTATGCCGATTTGCAAGTGAGCAACGGCCGTATCCAATTCCCCGCCACCCTCGCCGACATCGCCCGCGCCAACCTCTGGCTGCGCACCGCCGACCGCCTGCTGCTGAAGATGGCCGAGTTCCCCACCACCACCTTTGACGACCTGTTTGAACAAAGCAAGGCGCTGCCCTGGGAGGAATGGATTACGGCCGATGGCAAGTTCACGGTGACGGCGACGGCCGTGAAATCCCAACTGCAAAGCGAACGCACCTGCCAGGCCATCGTCAAAAAAGCGGTGGTGGAGCGGCTCAAAACCCACACCCACACGGAGTGGTTCCCGGAGACCGGTCCGGCGTTCCCCATCCACGTCTCCATTCACCACGATGTGGCCCTGCTGACGCTGGACACGTCTGGCGTGGGGCTGCACAAACGCGGCTACCGGGCGGAGGCGGGTGAAGCGCCGCTGAAAGAGACGCTGGCGGCGGCGCTGGTGATGCTCAGCTTTTGGAACAAGGATCGGTTGCTGCTGGACCCCCTGTGTGGCTCCGGCACCATTTTGATTGAAGCGGCGCTCCTGGGGCGGAATATCGCCCCTGGCCTCCACCGCTCCTTTGCCGCCGAACAGTGGCCGGCCGTCCCGGCGCAGGTGTGGGCAGAGGCGCGGGGTGAAGCGGCTACGGCCGTGAACCGGGATACCCCACTGCAATTGCTAGGCTACGACAGCGACGCCGCCAGCATCACCATCGCCCAACAAAACGCCGCCAAAGCCGGCGTGGGCCAGGACATTCAATTCGGGCAAAAAGATGTGCGTGATTTGTGGATTGACCAGCAGTACGGCGTTCTCATCACCAACCCGCCGTATGGGGTGCGCCTGGCCGATTACCAGGCGATGAACCAGATTTACATCGCCCTGAACAAGATTTTCCGCAAGAAAACGGGCTGGTCGGTGTACGTTCTCACGGCCGATCCCCAGTTTCCCCATTACTTCAAACGTGCCCAACCCGACCGTGTGCGCAAGCTGTACAACGGCAACATTCAGGTGAATTACTACCAATATTACGGGGAAAAACCACCGTACCCCATCGCAACCGTCACTCCGACCAGTCAATGACGGCGTGGCGCTGCACTACCAGCACACGGCCGTCGGCCAACCGCAGCGCCACGCAGGCCAGGTCCCAATCTGTCACGGTACCGGTCAAGGTTTCACCGTGCCGCAAGACCAAGGATATGGCCGTTTCCTGTTCTTTCGCCTGGTTGATGAAGTAGGTGAACTTCTTACGGGAGCGGGCATTGTGCCAGTGGAACTCGTCCAGGGGACGGCCGTAATAGACCGCCAGTTTTTCCATTAACCCCTCATCCGCCAGTGGTCGGTACTGTTTTTCGGCCATATTGACGTCCACTACCTTTTCAACACCCGCCGCCTGTGCCACATCGCTAATGTGTGACCCGCCCTTCATAGCCCGTAAATACCGCAAATGGTCTGATAAGCTCATGGTGTGTACCCCTGTAATCGGTAACCGGTTATCGGTAATCGGCAATCGGCGTACCGAATTGCTGTTTACTGATTACCGATTACCGAATAATAGGCGATGGCCAACTTTTGCAGCGTCGTTTCCAGGCCATCGGTTTCCTGAATGGTGATGGCATAGGGGGAGAAGCCGGTAATACGGCCGTGCCGCACCGAACCATCAAACAGGGTAAAGGTCAATTCGTCGCCCGCGTCCTGCCGTGCCTGTAAATACTCCATTTCATAGCGGTCAACTGCTTCCGGCGTCAGGGCGCGTTTGCCCTGGCTGTCAGGCATGGCAGGATGGCCCGGCGGCCGCGACGCTTTGTAGGCCAGCCACGCCTTCTGGTAATCCATGATCAACCGGCTGGCTTCGGGCAGGGTCAGTTCGGTGAGCGGTTTGCCTGCTTTTTCGGTCACGGCGGCCTCATCATCGCCGATTTTGGCGGCCAGTATCAGCGCGTGGTCAATCTGGGACGGCCGTGCTGGTAACACCGTTTTCCCTTTTTGTTTCGGACGATGTGGCTTTTCGCTCTCCACTTGTTTTTCGGGCGCGATGGTCTGGGGTTTTTCCGGTATTTCCACTTTTTTGGGCTTTTCCACTACCGGTTTGGGCGGTGGCGGCGGGGGGGGCACAGAGACCCAGTTGATTTGGGACTCGTCTACGAACAGGGCACGGGCCAGTTTGGGCATGTCGGCTACTCTAATGCGTTCTCCTTTTTCATAGGCAGCAATCTGTTTGATGGGCACGCCCGATTTGGCCGCTAACTGGCCCGCCTTCATGTTGCGCTGTTTGCGTAAGGTTTCTAAATTCTCAGGCATCACTCTACCTCCTTCAATATTGGTGGGCGATTTTCAAAATCGCCCTACGAATCTACCATCTTTCGGAACCCTTGTCACCACCTCACCCTGTCACCCAGCAATTCTAAGTTTGGCAAAACCCGGCGATTAAAATCGCGGCAACAGAAAGCAAAGTCGGCCTTCGCCGACTATTTCCAGCCGACGAAGGTCGGCTTTGCTTTCTGTTGGTGCAGATTTATCTGCCGCCGCAAATCAAACTGAGAATTGCTGCATGTCACCGTTTCACCTTGTCAAGTATAATGCCCGCCGCATGTGGAAACGATACGTCCCCATCCTGCTCATTTTGCTGCTGGCGTTTGGCCTGCGGTTGGCGGCGCTCACCAGCCTGCCACCGGGTCTGACGCATGATGAAGCCAATCACGGCCGTGAAGCCATCGGCATCCTCGACGGCGTGCTGCTCTTCTACTTCCCGCTCAACTACGGCAGCGAGCCGCTCTACAGCTACACCGTCGCCGGCTTCATGGCGCTGCTGGGCGAAGGGCTGTTGGCGCTGCGGCTGGTAAATGTGATGGCGGGCACGGCCGTGATCGCCGCCGTGTATGCCTGGGCCAATCGTGCTTTTGACCGACGGGTGACGCTGGTTACGGCCGTACTCATCGCCCTCTCCTTCTGGCCCCTGGCTTCCAGCCGCGAAGCGTTGCGCGCCGGACTGCTGCCTCTGTTTATGACGCTGGCGGTCTGGTTTTTCTGGCGATTGTTTGAGCGTCGGTCATTGGTCATTGGTCATTGGTCATTGGTCATTGGGTTTGGGGTGTGCGTGGCGGTGACGCTGCATATTTATCTGGCGGCGCGGGTGGCGTGGCTGCTGTTTCCCCTGTTTTTATTGTATCTGCTGCTGGCGCATCGGCCCCATTTCTGGCGGATGTGGCGGCCGACATTGGCCGGGTTGCTGCTGGCGGCGCTGCTGGTGACGCCCATGTTCCTTTACCTGGAACGTTACCCCTATGCCCTGACGCGGCTGGACATGCTGGACAGGCCGCTCAACGATTTACGGCAGGGGAACCTGCTGCCGGTGGCGCGTAATGCCGCCGGGGCGCTGCTGGCCTTTGTCTGGCCGGGGCAGGGCGACCAATTCCTGGCGTATAACATTCCGGGGCGACCGGTGTTTGAGGCGGTCACGGCCGTGTTCTTCCTCACCGGTATCGCCGTCTGCCTGTGGCGCTGGCGGCAGCCGAACGCCGCCTTTCTGCTGCTCTGGTTTGGGGTGGGCGTTTTACCTTCGCTTATCACCGGGGCCACGGCCAACACCACCCGCAATCTGGCGGCGCTGCCCGCCGTATACATGCTGCCCGCCGTTGGTTTTTGGGCGGCGGCGACCTGGGTGGTGGGGCGATGGCCGCGATATGGAAGGGGGGTCACGGCCGTGACCCTTACCATCTGGCTGCTCTGGGTAGGCGCTGCCACCATCAACGATTATTTCATCCGCTGGGGACAGTCGCCGGACGTGCGCGGCGCATATCAGCGCAATCTGGTAGAGGCGCTGGCCTATCTGGACAGCCAGGAGATCACACAGCCGGTGCTGCTCTCCACCGTTTATCCCGGCCCGGCGCATGATCCCTCTATCGCCCTGGTGCTGGCAGGTGACGCCGACTTCCGTTGGAGCGACGCTCGTTATGCTCTGGTGCTGCCCGGCGGACGGGAGACACTGGCGGTTATTCCCGCCTCCACACCGCTGCATCCATGGTTGGCGGCGCTGGCGCAGCCGCAGCAAACCATTTCCCTGCGCCCGGATGATCTGGACCCGTCGTTTACGCTGGTGGAGTTGGCCGCATTGGAAATGGGGGACTGGGACATGGCCGCTTCGCCTGTGCTCAGTGCAGGCGTCAACCTGAACGATGCCCTCACCCTGCGCCAGGCAATCTGGTTGACCGATGCGGTGGCGCCTGGCGGCGTGGCCGAACTACTGACCATCTGGCAGGTGCAAGACCCGGCGCGGGTAGGTCCAATTGTGCCGCCCGCTTTTACCACCGATGTGGTTATGTTTACGCAGGTGTTGGCGGCGGACGGCCGTCCGCTTGCCCAACGTGACTCTCTGGAAGCGCCCTCCTGGGGCTGGCAGCCCGGCGACGTGATCCTGCAAATACACGCCATACCCATTCCCGCCGACACGCCGCCCGGCGAATATCCGGTCATCGTCGGCATCTATGACCGCACCTCCGGCGCTCGCCTGCCTGTGCTGGACGAATCCGGCACGGCCGTTGATGACAAAATCACCGGGCCACTGCTCGTAATCCGTAATCCGTAATCCGTGACTCGTGATCCGATTACCGATTACGGGTCACGGGTTACGGGTCACGGGTCACGGGTCACGCATTACGGATCACCCCCGCCACCCTGACTTAAATCACTTGACACGGTACTCAGAATCATAGACACTCCTGCATATGGGCGGCCCAAGCCCACTAAACCCACTTTGAAAACGGAGTACAAGTTACAATGAAAGAGAACCTGAACCCATTTGCAATTGCGCAGGCTCAGTTAGATGAAGCTGCGGCAGTTTTACAACTCGACCCCGACATGCACGCCTTTTTGCGGGAACCGATGCGGGAATTCCATTTCACCATCCCGGTGCGCATGGATGACGGCCGTACCCAGACCTTCAAAGGGTTCCGCGTGCAATATAATGACGCCCGCGGCCCGGCCAAAGGCGGCATCCGCTTCCACCCGGACGAGACCATAGATACGGTGCGGGCATTGGCGGCGTGGATGACCTGGAAGACGGCCGTGTCTGACATCCCCCTCGGCGGCGGCAAAGGCGGCGTCATTTGCAACCCCCGCGAACTCTCCCAGGGCGAGCTAGAACGGCTCAGTCGCGGCTACATGCGCAACATCGCCCGGCACATCGGCATCACCCAGGATGTGCCCGCCCCCGACGTAAATACCAATCCCCAAATCATGGCCTGGATGCTAGATGAATATGAAGCGTTGATGGGTTGGCACGAACCCGGCGTGATAACCGGCAAACCGCTGCCATTGGGTGGTTCACAAGGGCGCACCCCGGCCACGGCGTTAGGCGGTTTGTTTACCATCCGCGAAGCGGCCAAAGTGAAGGGCATGACCCTGAACGAAACCACCTGCGCCATTCAGGGCTATGGCAACGTGGGCGGCAATGCCCATCAACTGGCGGCCCAATTTGGCCTGAAAGTGGTGGCTGTCAGTGACGAATTTGGCGCCATTTACAATCCGCACGGCCTTGACCCCAAGGTGGTGGGCGACCATGTGCGCCGCACCGGAAAGGTCATCAACTGCCCAGAGACAGAAGAAATGAGCAATACGGAACTGTTGGAACTGCCGGTGGAAATCTTGATCCCGGCGGCCATTGAAAACCAGTTGACCGCTCAGAATGCAGACCGCGTACAGGCAAAAATTGTAGCTGAACTGGCCAACGGCCCCACCACGCCGGAAGCGGATAACATCCTCAACGACAAGGGCGTGTATATTATCCCCGACTTTTTGTGCAATGCCGGCGGCGTCATCGTCTCGTATTTTGAGATGGTGCAAAATGGTTATCAGTTTTATTGGGACGAAGCGATGGTTAATGAACGGCTGGATCGCAAGATTACGACCGCTTTCCAGGCGGTTCATGCCATGTCGCAGTCGAAGAAGGTGGATACCCGCGTGGCGGCTTATCTGGTAGCCGTTGACCGGGTGGCCGAAGCGGTGCGGCTGCGCGGTTGGGTGTAAGCCAGAGTTTGTAGTAGGCGATTTATCGCCCTCTGACGACGATAAATCGCCTACTATAAACGATTTTCAGGACAGGTGTCCATCAAACCAGCGTTTGATGTGATGCAGGCGTTGAATGCGGCGGTCGGTACGGCCGTCACGACTTAAGCCGTGTGACTCTTCAGGAAACAGCACCATTTCCGCCTCTACCCCCAACCGTTTGAGGGCCACAAAAACCTGTTCCCCCTGCTCCTGGTCACAGCGGAAATCGGCTTCGCTGTGAATGATCAGAGTGGGGGTGCGGGCGTTGCCGATGAAGCTAATGGGGGATTGCTGCCAATAACCTGCCAGGTCATCCCAGGGTTGCGTATCGGCGCCGATCAGGTATTCGGTCATCCAGTTCAAATCCGACGAACCGTAGAAACTGAGCAGATTACTGACCACTCGTTGGGCGACGGCTGCCCGGAAGCGGTGGGTTTTGCCAATGATGAGGGTGGTCATGTAGCCGCCATAGCTGCCGCCGGTGACGCCCATGCGCTGTGCATCTACATAGGGCAGCGCGGCCACATAATCGGCCCAGGCCATCATGTCGGCATAATCAACCGTGCCCCAGCGGTTGGCAATGGCGGCGGCGTGGGCGTCGCCGTAACCCTGGCTGCCGCGCGGGTTACTGAAGGCCACCACATAACCCCCAGCCGCCAGAAAGTGGAATTCGTGCATGAAAGCACGGCCATACTGCGACATTGGCCCCCCGTGAATTTCAATAATCACCGGATATTGTTTGGCCGGGTCAAAATCGGGTGGCGTCAAAATCCAGCCATGCAGTTCGTTGCCATCGGGGCCATCAAACCACACCTCTTCAATCTGCCCCCAGTTGATCTCCGCGAATAGTTCCTGGTTGAAGTGGGTTAGCGGGGCGGCGTCTGGTTCATGCAGCCGACGCTGCCACACCTGCCCCGTGTTGCTCAAGTCACCCCACAGGTAAACCAGCCGCTCTTGAGCGGCATCCAGGCTAAAACTGCCCACCAGACCGGGTTCGTCAATGAGGCGTTCGTAGTCGCCGGTTTGCACATCAAAGGCCAGCAGAGGTTGGTTGCCCAGTTCGGTCGCCTGGATGTAAATACGACGGCCGTCCACTGACCAGATAGGCGGTGGCTGCGGCGTATTGCTGCCCATGTCGGTGAGCGTGGCCAGACTCAGGTGTAGATCGTGGGCTGCTGACAGGTTACGCGCCTGTCCACCAGCGGTGGGCGCAACATAGAGGCAGGAGTTCTGGCCCCAATCGCCCCGACGGGCACGGCCCAGGTAGGCGATGGTCTGGCCATCAGGGGAGAAGGAGGGGGAGAATTTACGGCCGTAATGCCCCGTTTCCACCGGCGCCACGTCGCCCCCGGCTGCCGGTACCAGGTACAGTTCGGTGGCGTCCGGGTTCAGGTCGGGTTCAGGGTGATGGTTAGAGACGAAGAGGATGCTACGGCCGTTGGGTGACCAGCATGGTTCGGTGTCGTGGGTGTCGCCGCTGGTTAGCTGCGTTCCAACCCCCGTTTCAGCGTCAAAAGTCCAGATATGCCATTTCTCTGATGGTAAGTAACCAGCGCCGTCATATTTGTAATTTAGGCTGGTAATGTGCCGGGCGACCACGCCCAATTTTTTCTTCTGTTCGTCTTTTTCCCGTTCGCGGGCAGCTTCGTCCTTTTGGCGGAATTGGGCCACGAATTGGGAACCATCGGGCGACCAGGCAAAGCTGGCAAAACTGCCCTCGGCGCTGGTCACGGGCCGGGCTTCACCACCACCCAATGGGATGATATAGATTTGCATCTGTTTTTCGTCTTTGCGGTTGGAGAGGAAGGCGATGTGGGCGCCATCGGGCGACCAGCGGGGCAGGGTATCGGTCTGGTTGCCATAGGTGAACTGGCGGGGTGGGGTACGGCCGTCGGCCGCCACCAACCACAAATTGACATACTTTTTCTCCGTCTTTTGGTCTACCCGGCGCAGACCAAAGATCACATGCTGACCATCTGGCGATAGTTGCGGGTCGCTTACCAGTTGGAAGTTATAGAGGTCTTCGGCCGTTAACGGCCGTTTTGTTTCTGTCATCTCATACTCCTCGTTCCGTTCGTAGTAGGCGATTTATCGCCTTACAAACAATAATAGCCTGTATGCTATAAAGGGCATAATTTGAGAAATTGTCACCCTGTCGCCTTGTCACCGTGTCAACTATAATGGAAGCATGACAAACCAAATATCTTTTGATCCCCACACAGTTCGTAATCAGTTTCCAGCTTTGCAGCTAGAAGTG
The DNA here is from genome assembly GCA_035444285.1 of Chloroflexota bacterium. Taxonomy (GTDB): domain Bacteria; phylum Chloroflexota; class Anaerolineae; order Promineifilales; family Promineifilaceae; genus CAADGU01. Next base: position 259,174 of record DAOMOK010000007.1, on the reverse strand, counting down.
AATGGGCGCACGGCCGTTTACCTGGATGGCCCCGGTGGCACCCAGGTTCCACAACGAGTCATTGACGCCATCTCTGGCTATCTGGCGCGGGGCGGCAGCAACCAGGGTGGCCCCTTCCTTACCAGCCGCTATTCTGACGAAGTGATGGCGGCGGCGCGCCAGGCCATGATGGACTTTTACCATGCCCGGCGGCCAGAGGAGATTATTTTCGGCCAGAATATGACCAGCCTCACCTTTGCCTTCAGCCGCGCCCTGGCGCAAACGTGGCAACCCGGTGATGAAATCATCCTCACCCGGCTGGACCATGACGCCAATATCACTCCCTGGATGATGGCGGCAGCGGATCGCGGTGTGACCGTGCGCTGGTTGGATTTTGATCCCGCCGACTGCACCCTGCGCCTGGATTTGCTGCCCGGTTTGCTGAATGAAAAGACGCGACTGGTGGCTGTGACCTACGCTTCCAATGCGGTGGGCAGCATTACCGATGTGCGGCGGGTGGTGGAACTGGCGCATGAGGCTGGAGCGCTGGCTTTTGTGGATTCGGTACATTATGCGCCGCATGGTCTGATTGATGTGCAGGCGTTGGATTGTGATTTCCTGATAGCCTCGGTTTATAAGTTTTTTGGCGGCCATGTGGGGGCGCTCTACGGCAAGTATGATCTACTGGCGGAGTTGAAGGCATATAAGGTACGGCCGTCGTCACCACGACCGCCGGGAAAATGGGAAACGGGCACGCAGAGTTTTGAAAGTCTGGCAGGCGTGACCGCGGCCGTGGACTATATTGCTACGATTGGCGGGGAAACGAACGGCCGTCGGGAGCGGTTGGTACAGGCGATGTCCCAGATTAAAACGTATGAAACGGGCCTGAGCTATCATTTTCTGGAAGGCGCAGCCAGGATTCCTGGCTTGCGGGTGTATGGCATTACCGATGTGGAGAATCTGGAACAGCGCACGCCCACATTTGCCGTTAGTCTGGAGGGGCATTCACCGGAAGAAGTGGCCGTGCGTTTAGGCGATCAGGATGTTTTTGTGTGGCATGGGGATTATTATGCGGTGGCAGTGATGGAGCGCCTGGGTTTGGCTGATAAGGGCGGGTTGGTGCGGATTGGGTTTGTGCATTACAACACCCACGATGAAGTGGACCAGGCATTGGCGGCGCTGGCCGCATTAGCCTGATTTCCTATTTGACACTAACTGCCATGTGTGCCATAATGCTTGCATCATTTCCTCAATTTATTGTTGCTATCTTATATCATGAGGAGGTGGTGCTCATGGATAGTTATTTACCTGAACACACCGTAGCGCTGCCTCCTTTGGAAAGTTAGCGCTACGGTGTAAGCAAAGGCCTCGTTTTCGGACGGGGCTTTTGTTTTGGAATACAGTTTCATAATTCATAATTTCTTGTAGGAGTTCTAGGATGAAACGGGTACCGGTAATTTTGTACGGGGCAGGGGGCGTAGGGTGTGCGCTGCTGCGGCAAATTGTGAACGGCCGTGAACGGATGGCGGCGCGTAATCACTGCCACTTTAAGGTAGTGGCCGTAACCGACAGTAAAACGTGGCAGTGGGCGGCAAGTGGTCTGACTGACGAGCGACTTCTGGATATAGCCGCGGCCAGACAGCAGGGGCTGGCGGTTGATCCGCAGTGGCGGGAGACTGCGCCGTTGGAGATGCAACGGCCGTCTGATCATGGGGTGTTGGATGCAGCCAGTGAAGCAGAGTTAGAAAAAGTGCTGGTGGTGGATGTGACGGCAGCGGATGGGATGGAGTCGGTGCTAAAACACTCCATTAACCTGGGTTACAGTGTAGTGTTAGCCAACAAAAAGCCGCTGGCAGCCCCCTGGGAGAGAGCTTTGGGCTTTTTTAATCATTCTCGTGTGCGCCATGAAAGCACGGTTGGTGGTGGGCAGCCTATTATTGCCACACTGCGTTATTTGCTGGATACCAACGATCCCATTTACCAGGTGGAAGGGCAGATGAGTGGAACGCTGGGCTATATTTGCCAGCGGCTGGATGAGGGGGTGGCATTTTCAACGGCCGTGTGGGAAGCCAAAAATAACGGGTATACCGAACCAGACCCACGTGATGATCTGGGCGGCATGGATGTCATGCGCAAACTCCTTATCTTGGGTCGGTTGTCCGGTTGGCCGCTAGAAGAAAGCGACATCACCGTCGAATCTCTCTATTCGCCAGATATGGCCTCACTATCTGTTTCCGAATTTATGGACGTTATCGCTCAATTGGATGGCCCTATGCAGGCCCGTGTATCGGCAGCCAAAGCCAATGGGCAAGTGCTGCGTTACGTGGCGGAAGTGAATGAAAAAGGGGGCAGTGTTGGCCTGAAAGCCATGCCGTCTGCCAGTGCGCTGGCTAACCTCAAATACATCAGCTTTCGCACAGAACGCTATGACGATGAGCCGCTGCTCATTGGCGGCAAAGGGGCCGGCGTAGAGATGACGGCAGCCGGGGTGATGGGCGACATGCTGGCCCTGGTGCGTGAAGTTTATTGATCGTCGTCTGTGGGCAGGCTGGTCGTTTCATTGAAGTTGAGCAGCACGAATGGTGCGGACAGGATGCGGCGGTTGCGCTGGATGGGTGAGTCGGCGCCGTTGGGAAATTCAAAGACGCCGGCTTCGCCGCTGTCGTTATACAAAGCAGCGTGGAGCGTTTCCGTAGCGGCGGCGGGGTCAATTTCCACCACAACTTCCCGATTTAGCCCGGCCCGGAGTGAAGCCACGCCCAGGATTTCGCCCGGTGTTCCATTGGCGTCGGCATGAATGGCTACCCATGATGGCTGCTCGACAATGGCATAGGGGATGGTGATTGGCAGCGGGGCATTGGCTGTTTCCTGGAATGCCTGGTCACGGGTGATGATATAGCTGCCGGGTTCGGTATTGAAGCTGTAAGGCAGCCATTGTCGTCCCTGGTACACAATGGGGGGGTCTACGCGGGGGAAGTCAAAAGCATCTCCAGGTTCCGTATCTTCATGCAGGCGAATGTGGAGGGGGTTGGTCACGGCCGTGTGTAAAACCCGCACCGTTACATGTTCGTTGACGCCATCTTTTAGCGCCGCGTACCCAATGATCAGACCCGGCTGCCCGCCATCATCATAATAAACCACCAGCCAGCCAGGGCCGTTGCTGGTGACCCGTTCCACCTGAAATTCGCCATCAACCACCGGCTGATCGAGTACATACAAATCCGGCGGATAAGAGACCTGAAACGAGGCGACGACCGACTGCCCATTGACCTGAAAAGGTACATCAATGTCGGGCAGTTCAAGCTGGTGGGCACGGCCGTTGTCGGCATAAATGACCGCATGGAGGATAGTGGTGCCTTGCTGCCAGGGAATATGGACGGATAGATTGTCATTGGCGCCGGCCGTGAGCGGCGTTGATCCCAGATAATCCCCCGGTTGGCCGTCATCATCGGCCTGGATGAGCAGCCAGCCAGGCATGAGAGCCACCACCTTTTCCAGATGAACCAGGCCGTCCTCCAAAATTTCCTGATCGTTCACCGAGATGATGGGCAGAGACAACTGAAATTGTGGATTGAAGGTCTGGGCAATGATGCCCGATTCAAACATCAGCGGTACATCGGACCCATCAGGAAATTCAAATTCACCGGGTGCGCCCTGGTCTACATGCAGCACGGCGGCCAGGGTCGGGGTGGCGGCTAACGGATCAATGCTGATGGGCAGGTTGGTGTTGCTGCCGATTTGCACGGCCGTATGTCCCAATAACTCACCCAACTCATCACCTTGCAGGGTGTAAATGACCAGCCATCCCGGCTGCGGACTCATCACCGAAGCGATTGTGACCTGCCCCTCATCTGTTAATACCTGGTCATTTACAGAAATGTGGGGGATAAGGGGCGTTGGATTGATGGTTGGGGTGGGCGGTATGGTGCTGGTAGGCGCAGGCGTCTGGGTAACGACAGGTGACAAGGTGGCGGTTGGTGCGGCCGACGCGGTTGGTGTGGGCGTGACTGGCACATTCTGAGCACAAGCTGCCAGGAAAAATAGAATGATGATGAGCAGCCGATTTAGTTTTGACAAAGGTTTAATTTCTCACTCCAAAATCGTAAAAGAATGCATTCATTGTGCCATAGATACAGGCAGCAGGCCACTCGTTTAAGGTGGAGTTCACCTGGTGATGATGAGAAAACGGTGACATTGCTCACCTTGTTTTCACTTGACAGCCGCCTGTGCCTGTATATTATATAGTACTAAGGTACGGGCGCTGTCTATTTCCTCATCCTCTTTCCATGAAGGCGCTTCTTAAGTTCGCTGCTTAAATTATAGAAGGATGGAATAATCTTATGGCATTGCGTGTAGTTAAAGGAAGGATTCCAATGGAAGATTCAAATGCAATTGAAAGGCGGTTACAGTTGGAGCAACGGGAGCATGAATTGCATGATCAGCTCACCGAAGATACCCGGCGATTACAGATGGCGCGGGCACAGGTGAAGTATTATGAAGAGAGCATGGAACGGACGCTGAAGGAATTGCATGATGTACGCCAGCAAAAGACAGAGTTGATTGAGCTTTTGAGTACTACCTGGAATGGCCCTGTGGCCGGACAGCAACAAAGTAGAGTTAGCGGCTAAATAATTGATACGGCCGTGCTCCTTCCCAGACACGGCCGTATATTCTTCTCCTCAGCTTCCCCCCTTATCCATTTCCCCCCTTTTTTCATCATTCAGTCTACAAGACAATAGATATATGACCTTTTTGCTGTTGGCATAGGGATTCAACTGCATTAAGCTATCAATTAGCTGCACCTGGCTTAATTAAAACTTGGGATAGCAGTATTCAATCCTACAAATCTTTTTTTGATTAAAGTGATCAGCAGGAAATTGCGAATGATGATGGAAGAACAGGTTGTACAACTTACAGAGAGAACAGAAAGAGACCCAGAACAAAAAGATGTGGTTCTTAATCTCACGCTGACGGGTGCGCGTGATTGCATTATGAAACTGCTGGAGCATATGGACGCCGTTCAAGGCTTTTCTGTTTTAGATGGTTCTTTTGTCGTCAGTTCTAACCAATCCACGACTCATTAGTCTCCCCAATTTGTTCCTTTTTACGGCCGTCCTCGTCTAGGACGGCCGTTTTTGTTTTCCTCATCAGCGGTTAACCCCAAAATTTCAATTGTGCTATCATTCCACCTATGTCAACTATTATTCTGGTGCGGCATGGCGAAAATGATTGGGTGAAAAAGAATAGGCTGGCGGGTTGGATCGAGGGAGTCCATTTGAATGAGAACGGCCGTGCCCAGGCCAGCGCCGCCGCCGAGCGATTGAGCCACTTACCCATTAAAGCGATTTACAGCAGCCCGATCACCAGATGCATGGAAACGGCCGTGCCCATCGCCGCCCCACACCAACTGGAAATCACCCCTCTTGCCGAACTGGGCGAAGTCCACTATGGTGACTGGGAAGGCGAAAAAATAAAAACCCTGAGCAAAAACAAGCTCTGGTTTGTGGTGCAATTTTTCCCCAGCCGCCTGCGTTTTCCCAACGGCGAGGCGCTGCGCGAAGTCCAGTTTCGTGCTATTCAGATATTAGAAAAGCTGGCGCAGCAGCACACTGATGACCTGATCATCGTCGTCTCCCACGCTGACCTGATCAAACTGGTGCTGGCTCATTACCTGGGGGTGCATATAGACCTTTTCCAACGGCTAACCATCGCCCCTGCCTCCCTAAGTGTGATAACATTACCGGAAAATGGCGGTGTGCGTATCGGCCGCATCAACGATGATGGCCCGCTGCGCCCGCCACCACCGGCCGAAAAACCGGATAAGAAGAAGACTAATAGTAAATCATAATAGAGACTTGAGATTAGAGATTGGAGATTAGCAAATCCCCCATCTCTAATCTCTCATCTCCTGAAGGATTAGCACACATGGCGCGTCATATTGAGTTGAACCCGGTGACGCATCTCACAGTCGGCACAGTTGGTGAACCCGGCCAGCGCACATTTTTTGTGCAGGGCAGCCGGGGCGCGCAAACCATATCATTGGTGATCGAGAAAGAGCAGGCGCGTATGCTCGCCAGCAGCTTCGAGTCGCTTCTGGCCGAATTAAATACGAAATACCCGCAGCCCGCCCAGGAAGCGCCGGTGTGGACAGACATGCGCTTGAAAGAGCCGGTGCAACCGCTCTTTCGTGTGGGGAATATGGGGTTGGGGTACAACGAAGATAGCGATCAAGTGGTGCTAGTGGCGTATGAATTGGTTGAAGAAGGTGAAGAACCGAATGTGGTCAGCTATTGGGCGACGCGCACCCAGGCACAGGCGCTGGTTCAACACGCCAATGAAGTTGTCAGGGCCGGCCGACCCATTTGTGGCAATTGTGGCCGGCCAATAGACCCGGAGGGTCATTTTTGCCCGCATCGCAACGGCCATGCGGCCTGATGAGTTTTCTGAATGGACACGGCCGTCATAACGACACTTCTGCAATTTGGTGACATGCACCTGGAAGGGTTGCTGCCCTGGAGTTCTAACTACACCTTTTTGGTGCGCATTTGCCCCAACACGGCCGTTACCCAGGCACTTGGCGACAGTCTCCCACGCCCCGCAGAAGTGAAAGCCGTCTACAAACCGCGCCGCGGTGAACGGCCGTTGTGGGATTTCCCTCAGGGTACCTTGCACCAGCGGGAACGGGCCGCCTTTTTGGTGAGCGAGACACTGCAATGGGGGTTGGTGCCGCCCACCGTCTTGCGTGACGGCCCGCACGGTGTTGGTTCCGTGCAGTTGTTCATCTCCCACAATCCCGACTGCCACTACTTCACCATTGAAGGTGACGCCACCTTTGCCCCCCAATTACAAAAAATCACCTTGCTGGACATTCTGATCAACAATGCCGACCGTAAGTCAGGCCATGTTCTCATTGAGGAACTAGAACCGCCAACAGGCACAGACCGGTTGTGGTTGATCGATCACGGCATCTGTTTTCACGCCGAATACAAACTACGTACCGTCATTTGGGAGTTTGCGGGCACGGCCGTGCCTGCCCCCCTGCTGGCAGACATCAACCTTCTTCTGCAAACGCTGGCACGAAAATCTGGTTCACTGTATGATGAGATGTCGCAGTTGTTATCGGCGCAAGAGCTATCCGCACTGCGCCGCCGCACACGCACCATTGTAGAGGAAGGAAGATTTATAACGCCGGGGCCAGGTCGCCATTACCCCTGGCCTCCCGTATGAGTAAAGCCTGACCAGGTGAAACGGCCGTCATGACACACAAACTGCTCATCGTAGATGACCATCCCGAAACCTTAGAGATCATATCCCGTGTCCTACGGCAGCAGGGCTATGCTGTTATTGCCGCCGCCTCTGGTGTGCAGGCGCTGACTCTGGCGGATGCCGAACAGCCAGACCTCATCTTGTTAGACGGGATGATGCCAGACCTGGATGGATGGGAAGTGTGCCGCCGCATCCGCAACAATCCTAAAATTGCCCACACGCGCATCATCATGTTTTCGGCCGTAAACGTAGCCGAGCAAAAATTGGCCGGGTTTAACGCCGGCGCGGATGATTATCTGACCAAACCCACCGAACCGGTCGAGCTAATAGAACGGGTGCAAAACTTGCTGGAAAATGTGCCGCCCCGCCCAGACCTGGCTGGCGGCGCTCCCCCGGTGGCCGAGCCGCCGGCAGCCAAAGCGGCGGCCATGGGTCGCACGGTGGCGCTGTCACCCAGCAGCCAGGTCATTGCCGTTTTGGGTGCGCGTGGCGGCGCCGGCACAACCCAGTTAGCCATCAACTTAGCCATCTCCCTGGCCGGGCCGGAGCTTCCAGCTACATTAGTAGACCTGGATGTGCGCCAGGGGCACGTGGGGTTATATCTGAACCAGAAAGTGAGCAATGGTCTGAATAAACTGGCCCGCCTGCCAGAGAATACGCTGGGCAGAGATGTATCTGCCCGGCTCATGCCCTATAACGACCATTTGCAACTGCTGCTGACAGAAAGTGATTTGTCGGCGACCGGTGATGTGCCATCAGCCGGGCAGATGGAGAAGATCATGGAAATGTTGGCGGTTCTGGGGGGGACGGTGGTGGTGGATTGTGGCTTGGGGATCACGGCCGTTAACCGCCCCATCATCGAACAAGCCGACCATCTTCTGTTATGTGTTCAGCCAGAGCGGGTGGGGCTGGCAGCGGCCAAACTATTTATGGCGCAATTACAAAATGTCTTGTTTCCCCACACGCAGCTACACCTGGTTCTGCTAGAGTTTGGCGGCAGCATGACCATACCCCAACAAGCCATTGAGTCGTTTTTGGGATGGTCGGTTTCGGCCATAATTCCCATTCCACCACAGGATTTGCGCCGCGCCGTCAACAAAAGTATCCCCCTGGTTCAACTCAATCCAGAAGGTAAAGTAGCCGTCATGATCGGCCAATTAGCCCGGCAATTGGTGAAAACTTAGGAATGGGGCCATGTCTGAACGAGACTATCTCCTCCACAAAGCAATTGCTTTAGTGCAGAAAGCGCATACCATCGTTGCCCTTACCGGCGCTGGTATCAGCACCCCCTCTGGCATTCCTGATTTTCGCAGCCCCAACTCTGGCCTGTGGGAACAGGCCAACCCGATGGAAGTGGCCTCCATTTATGGCTTTAAGCATGATCCCCGGCCATTTTACCAATGGTTGTACCCGCTGGCCCAAACTGTGCGCAATGCGCAGCCTAATGCAGCCCATGTGGCCCTGGCGCACATGGAACAGGGCGGGCCACTTTCCTGTGTTATTACCCAAAACATTGACCTGCTGCACCAGCGGGCCGGTTCTAAATTGGTGTACGAGGTACACGGCCACATGCGCGAATTTATTTGTATGGCCTGCGCGCAGATTGTCCATGCTGACCTGGTTGTGCCTCATTTTCTGGAAACGGCAGCGGTGCCATTGTGCGCTGCCTGTGGCGGCGTCTTAAAACCAAATGTGGTTCTTTTTGGCGAGATGCTGCCGCTGCATGTGTTGCAGCAGGCCCAGTATGAAACGGCCGTATGTGACCTGATGCTGGTTGCCGGTTCATCGCTGGAAGTAAGCCCGGTAAATGAACTGCCCTGGCAGGCCAAACGCCAGGGTTCGCGGCTTATCATTGTTAATTTGGATGAAACCCACCTGGATCAAATCGCTGATGTGGTCATCCATGCGGATGTGGTGGAGATTTTGCCGCAGTTAGCGGCGGCGGTTAAAGATAGAGATTAGGAGATGGGGAGATTCAATCTCTCAGTCTTCCAACTTCTCGATCTCCCCATCTAGTTAGGTCTTTTGAGTTCATATGAAGATAGACGAATCTTTCCACGGACATGAATTTGGCGGGCAGGCTATTGCCGAGGCGTTAGGCCCGGTACGGCTGCAACGCCTGCTGGAAATCAGCACCCGGCTCAGTTCCACGTTACGGCTCAGCGAACTGCTCAGTCTGGTGATGGACGTGTCTACAGAACTGACGAACACGGAGGCGGCCTCTATTTTGCTGGTAGACCGGGGTTCAGGCCAGCTTCATTTTGTGGCCTCAACCAGTGGTTCGGTGCCGGAGAACACGGCCGTACCCCTGGATGGCAGTATTGCCGGTTGGGTGGTGCGGCACGGCCGTTCCCTGATTATTGATGATGTGCGCCAGGATGACCGCCATTATGCCAATGTGGATGAAGAGCTGGCGTTCAATACGCGCTCCATGCTGGCTGTGCCCCTGGTGACGCCCAAAGGAGTGATTGGCGCGTTGGAAGTGCTGAATAAACGGGACGGCCGTCCCTACACCAGCCAGGATGTGGCCCTGATGGAAGCCTTGGCCTCGCAGTCGGCGGTGGCCATTGTGAACGCCCACCTCTTCAGTCAATCCGATCTGCTGGCCGAGGTGATGCACGAAATTAAGACGCCGCTCATGGCTATCAGCTCGGCGGCGGAACTGCTTAGTCGCCCGGAAGTACCGGTGGAACGGCACGGACAGTTGATTGCCATGATCAAACGAGAGTCGCAGCGCCTCTCTAAGATGACGCGCGATTTTCTGGACTTTGCCCGGCTGGAATCGGGGCGGGCGCGGCTGGAAATGGTTCCGGTGGCCGTGGCTGAGGTGGTGGATGAAGTGATGCATATTTCGCAGTCACAGGCAGCCGAACAGGGGATTACCATTGAGGCAGCGTGCGCCGACGATCTACCCACCGAAAGCAGCGCCCAGGTTGTGCTGGCCGACCGCGACCGGCTGAAACAAGTGCTTTTGAATCTGGTGAGTAATGCCACCAAATACAATAAGGACAACGGCCGTATCACCATCACCGCCCAACGTGTCCAGCAAGAACTGCACATTGGTGTTGCCGATACCGGCCCTGGTATCTCGCCACAAGACCTGGAACATCTCTTTGAACGCTTTTACCGCATCCCCGGCAGCGAACGACGCGAGGGCAGTGGGTTGGGGCTGTCGGTAGCCCAGAAGATTGTGGAAGAGCATCACGGCCGTATTGAAGTCACCAGTATCCTGGGCGAAGGGACAACGTTTACTGTCTGTTTGCCGGTGACGGCCGTTCACCCGTAACCCGTAACCCGTTATCCGTTATCCGATTACGGATTACGGGTTACGGATTACGGGTTACTGTTCCCCTGTTATGCTCGACCCCTTCCTCACACTCTGGACAACCCCCACCTGGTGGAGTTACCTGCTGCGGGCGGCGGTGTTGTTTTTGCTGGCCTGGCTGGTATATCGGCTTTCCTGGCGACTGGCCGGTCGGCTGCTGCACGTAGGCCGCCTTTCTAAACAGGGGCGGCAGATGCGTCCGGAACGGTACCAGACGCTGCATAGCCTCATCGCCAGCATCATTGCGTTTCTGGCATTTCTCACGGCCTTCATCCTCACCCTCAGCCAGTTTGTCAGGGCCGAAACGCTGATCTGGATGGTTGGTTTGTTTAGCGCCGCGTTTGGGTTGGGGGCACGGCCGTTGATCAGCGACTTTCTTACCGGCATCAGTTTCCTTTTTGAAGACCCTTTTGACGTGGGTGACAAGGTGGAACTGCTGGATGTGGAAGGGGTTGTGGAAAAGGTAAACCTGCGCACCACTCAACTGCGCGCCCCCAGCGGTGAACTGCTGGTGGTGCCCAATGGTGAAATCCGCCTGGTGCGCAACTTCAGCCGGGGACTCTTTTCGCCGGCGACTATTACGCTCAAACTGGCAGCCGGCGACCTGCCAGAGGCGTTGCCGGTGCTGGAAGCACTGGGCAAGGAGGCCGTCATCTTGCTGCCCAATCTGGTGGAACCCTGGCGGATTATTAGCGAGTCGGGCGAAATGGGGCAGCAAACGGAACTGACGCTGCTGGCTAAAGCCCGGTTCGGCATGGGTGCAGAGATGCGCCCACGCTTGTTGGCGCTGGTGCATGAACGGTTAGAGGAAGCTGGCATTCAGTTGGCGGATTGATGACGTAAACGTAGGGGCGCGGCCGTCGGGTGAACGGTTGGTTTTGAGAGAGTGCTTTTGACTCGACTGCCTCGCCCTAACAGAAGGTGTAATGATGGATGAGCAGGTTAAAGAGGCATTGGCTGCGGTTGCAGCACAATTTGGCGACAAGCGGATACACGTTTGCCGGGTGGAAGTTACCGATGTAACCGACGGCCGTATCACCCTGGCTGGGACAGTGCTGGATGAAAATACGCTGACGGCCGTGCTCTCCCATCTGGCGGCGTCTTGTCCAGAGTATGCGCTGGAAGCCACGGCCGTGACCATCCTGCGCCAGCCAGACCGCGCCAAATTAGCCGTGTGTACCACCATCACCGGCCTGCACAACAGCCCCGGTTTTCTGTCCGAACCGGGCAGCTATCTGCTGAATGGGATGCTGTTGGAGCCGCTGCAAACAGACGGCCGTTGGCTCTTTGTGCGCCAGGAAGATGGCTACCTGGGCTGGGCCTATGCCCCCTATCTGGGCGATGCACCGCTGGCGGCGCCCACGCACCTGGTTTGTGAACCGGTGGCTTTGCTGCGCCCGGGGCCAGATGAACAGGCAGGTATTGAGAATCGGGTGCTGGCGGGTACGGCCGTGACCGTCACCAATCAACAAAATGACTGGCAGCAGATCACCTGGGCCGGTCTACCCGGCGGCTGGCTGCCCGCCGCCCACCTGCGTCCGCTGGCGGACTTGCCGCAAACGGCCGCCGCCCAACGCGCCCAACTCGTCGCCGATGCGCCCCGTTTTACCGGCGTCCCCTATCTGTGGGCCGGCGTTTCTGGTTATGGCATAGATTGTTCCGGCTACGTGCAGTTGCTCTACCGGCTGGCGGGTGTGACCCTGCCCCGTGACGCGGATATGATGTTTGCCGCCGGGCAGCCGGTGGAACCACCTTATCAGCCTGGCGACCTCTTCTTTTTTGGCAGCGAAGGCGATCACCGGCGCATTTCCCATGTGGGCATGAGTCTGGGCGGCTGGCAGATGATTCACTCGTCGCGCAGCCGGAATGGGGTGTTTGTGGATGACGTCACGGCCGTGCCCCATTTGCGGGACAGGTTCGCCGGGGCGCGGACGTTTTTGGGAGATTGAGATTGTTTCAACGCAAAGACGCGGAGATGCAGAGGGATTGCATCTCTGCACCTCCGCGTTAAACACCAGTTGGAGAATGGTTTCTGGAAACGTTAAACGGCCGTGTCATCAAAGCGATTAGTGGCTTCTTCACCGTGGAAACGGGCGGCGGCGAGATTGTGGCGCAGTTGCCGGGGCGGTTGAAGAAGGAGTGGCAGGAAAGCTCTCTTGTGGCGGTGGGGGATTGGGTGAGCCTTGCCTTGAACGCGGACGGGACGGGCACCATTGAAGAGGTGGCCGAAAGGAAGAGCGTGTTGTCCCGTTCACGGCCGTCGGCCCGCGACCGTGAATTGAGCAGTGACCAGGAACAGGTGTTGGTAGCCAACGTTGACCAGGTGGTGTTTGTATTTGCCGTGAAAGACCCTTTTCCCAGCCTGCGCAAACTGGACCGTTTCCTGGTGGTGGCGGAGATGAATGCGCTGACGGCCGTGATCTGCGCCAATAAAGTAGACCTGGTAAAGCCGGAAAAAGCACACGAATTGTTTGATGTGTATGCCCAGATTGGCTACCAGGTCATTTACACCAGCGCCACAACGGGCGTGGGGATTGATGAACTGCGCCGCTGTTTGCAAGGCAAAATTTCCGTATTGGCCGGGTCATCGGGCGTGGGCAAGTCCAGTTTGCTGAACGCCATCCAGCCCGGTCTGGGGCTGAAAGTGAGCGAGGTGAGCAGCTATTCTGGCAAAGGGACCCATACGACGCGCTTTGCCCAACTGTTGGCGCTGGATGGCGGCGGCTATGTGGCCGATACGCCTGGCATTCGTGGCCTGGCGCTGTATGACCTGGAACCGGGCGAGGTGGACGCTTATTTCCGCGAGATTGCCCCCCTGGTGGCCAACTGCCGCTTTAGTGATTGCAGCCATCATCATGAGCCGGGCTGTGCGGTGCGCACGGCCGTGCAGCGCGGCGACATCTCCCCCCAACGATATGAAAGCTACCTGCGTCTGCGCGAAGAACACCAGGCGCTAGATGATGCAGCCTACTGACGTATTGCCCAGCGCGCTCTTAATGCTCGATGCAGGGTTCATCCCCAAAATGGGCGCTGTGGGCGCTATTTTTTAATGGTTTGGTAGTGGCAATGTCACCTGGTGCAACACGTAATAGAATCTGTTAGCCTTGCCAGTTATCAAAAAGCCAGGAAAGTTTATGGAACTATTGCACTTATTGCTCGATTTGGTGGCTAATCTGGATGCCTACCTGGCGCAGGCTGTGGGCATCTTTGGTTTGTGGACCTATCTGCTGCTGTTTCTGGCGGTATTTTGCGAGACGGGGTTGGTCATTGCTTCCATCATACCCAGCGATTCACTTTTATTTGTGGCCGGCGCCTTGGGGGGAGTGGGGTTGCTCCATATCGTTGTTTTGTTTTTCCTGTTCATAGCGGCTGCTATTTTAGGGGATTCACTCAATTATTGGTTGGGTAGTGTGATTGGGGCGCGGGCGTTTGACGGCCGTTTCCGTTACCTGAAGCCAGAACATCTGGCGCAGGCACGGGCGTTCTTTGACCGGCATGGCGGTAAGGCCGTCATCCTGGCTCGTTATGTGCCGCTGATGCGGGCGCTGGTGCCTTTTGTGTCTGGAGCGGGGGCAATGGATTACGGCCGTTTTCTCACTTATAACATTATTGGCAGCATAGTCTGGGTTTCCACGTTCCTTTTTGCCGGTTACTTCTTTGGCTCCCTCCCTATTGTGCAAGACAATTTCAGCCTGATGCTCCTGGCTGTTGTTATTCTGTCGTTTGTACCGGCGGGTCTGGAATTCTCGCGTAACAAGATAAGCGCCTTCCGCCAAAAAAAAGACAACGCCGTGCAAGAATTATGACCCTTCATTTTCTAGCTGTGTCAATACAGCGATTTCTATCAACCGAATGGTTGATACGGCCGTAGCCACCCGACTGACCCCACAACCCACCCCCTGATAATCACAATTCAATCCCCTGATTGCTTACTTTCCCTTCGCCACCCGGTAAGCTGTACCCATCTTAATCAAATTCAGGCGGCAGGCGTCTGCAAAAGGTCTGCCACCGTCAACCTGCATTTTGCCCAGGGCAAAGTTGCAGCAGGAGAAAAAATCATGGGCGACGAATTCAAAGACTTGAAAGATGAAGAAAAAGGCGGGGCCGCCGAAGACAAAGGCAGCAATTGGCTTATGGCTCTCGTTTTGATTGTGGTGGGCATTGGTCTATTGGCCAGCAATTTTACACAGTTCTCGTTTAACAATTGGTGGGCGCTGTTTATGCTCATACCGGCCATCGCCATGCTGCGGAATGTATGGGCTGATTATCAGGCGCACGGCCGTCTCACCAGCAGAAGCACCGGCCCTCTCATCGGTGGGTTGGCTACCCTGGTACTCATGGTCGTCTTCCTTTTTAACCTGAGTTGGAGTGGGTTGTGGCCGTTGGGCTTCATCTTTGGCGGCATTGCCATCTTGTTAGGCAACCGCCGCTAAAAAAGGGGCGGCCCTTGTGGCCGCCCCACCCCTGAGGATAACATAATGAACCACATCATTGAAGTAAAGAACCTGCGTAAGGCTTACGGCCGTACCATCGCCGTAGAAGATGTCACCTTAACCGTGCAGTCGGGTGAAATCTTCGGCATCGTTGGCCCTAACGGCGCCGGCAAAACGACCACTATCGAGTCCATCATTGGCTTGCGCCAACCAGATGGCGGGTCAGTTTCCGTCCTGGGCATGAACCCACAGGCCGAACCCAAAAAGCTGGGCAACCGCATTGGCGTGCAGCTACAAGAAGCCGCGCTGCCCGACCGGATAAAGGTATGGGAAGCGCTGGATTTGTATGCCTCGTTTTATGAGCGTACCGTACCCTGGCAACCGTTGCTGGAAACATGGGGGCTGGCAGACAAACAACAGGCCCAGTTTGGCAATCTGTCCGGCGGGCAAAAGCAGCGGCTGTTTATCGCCTTGGCCTTGCTCAATGATCCAGAGATAGTTTTTCTGGACGAATTGACAACGGGACTAGACCCGCAGGCCCGCCGCGCCACCTGGGAGCTGGTACGCGCCATTCGGGAAAAAGGCAAGACGGTGGTGCTGATCACCCACTTTATGGACGAGATTGAAGCGCTGGCGGATCGGGTGGCGATTATTGATCACGGCCGTGTCCTGGCCTTAGACACCCCGGCTAATCTGATTGCCCAACTACATGGTGAAACGCAGGTGCATTTCACCACACCAAATGGGTTTGATGCCGGTGTGCTGCGTGAGGTAGCGGGGGTCACTGCCGTGAACCAACAGAGCCAGCAAGTCACCGTCATCGGCAGCGGG
Source organism: Chloroflexota bacterium (assembly GCA_035444285.1). GTDB lineage: Bacteria > Chloroflexota > Anaerolineae > Promineifilales > Promineifilaceae > CAADGU01. The sequence goes on along the minus strand of DAOMOK010000007.1, from coordinate 243,340 downwards.
CCGCTGCTGGCAAACGTCGCCGCCGCCCTGGCCCAACACAACATTGCCCCCCATGACCTGCGTGTACAGCAGGCCAATCTGGAAGACGTGTTCCTGGCCCTGACCGGGCGGAACATTCGTGTGTAGGGCGATCCGTCGGGTCGCCCCACCAGGAGACAACCATGAAACCTTTTCTCAAACTCACTTACACAGAACTAAAACTGCAACTGCGTGAACCAGTAGGGCTGTTCTTCACGCTGGCCTTTCCCGTCATGCTCATGGTCTTGTTTGGCCTCATCTTTGGCAACGAGGCCGAGAGCTTTCTGGGCGGGTATGGACAGGTAGACCTGTCGGTGCCCGGCTACATCGGCATGATCATCGGCACCATTGGTATGTTGAGTATTCCTCTCAGCATCGCCACTTACCGGGAAAATGGCGTATTGCGCCGTTTACGAGCCACGCCGGTGCAGTCCAAATCTATCCTCTGGTCACAGGTGGCGGCGCAAACGATCATCGCTCTGCTGGGCATCGTGCTGTTGGTGATTACCGGGCTGCTACTGTTTGACCTGCGCCTGCCCAGCGGCGGCGATGTGATGATTTTGCCGGGGATTTTGTTGAGCGCCTTTAGCTTTTTTGCTATCGGATTTGTGCTGGCAGGGGTGATGCCCACACCACGCACAGCCCAGGCGGTGGGCATGGCATTGTTTTTCCCCATGCTCTTCCTCTCTGGCGCGGCCATGCCTCGTTTTATTATGCCGGAAGGGCTGCAAGAGATTGCCAAAGTGCTGCCGCTGACGCAGGTGGTCATTTTGCTGGAAGACCTGTGGCTGCGCGGGGTGTGGAATGTGACGGCCGTGATGGTGATTACGGCCGTGCTCATCCTCGGCCTCATCATTTCCCGGTTCACCTTTCGTTGGGAGTAGTGTTACACTAAGGGCGACGCACCTTCAAGGTGCGTCGCACCTGAAAACAGATGTCAAGTACAAACCATCACCAACAACCAGATGTATGGATCAAATGGGACTGGCTGTGGACGACCATTTTTTATGCGTCGGTGGCCGTTTCCACTTTGTTCATGCTGGTGGATGACGGCCGTGACGGTTCAATCTGGCGGCCATTGCTGCTGACGGCCGTGCTGCTGTTATGGCATGGCATTGGTTTGCACCTGGCTTATGGGGGCAGCGGCGATCGGGCGGCACGGCCGTATCTGCAATTTGTGGTCATGCTGGGTGACATCGCTCTCTGGTTTGTGCTGGTTAACCTGTCACAGGCCTATTACTTCGTTTTGGCCGGGTTGTTCAGCCAGATATTTCGCCATTTGCCCATTCCCTATGCCATTGCCGCGACATTGCTGCTCATTACTTCCATCATCTATCAGCAGGCCAGTGACATGGGACAGCCCATTTCATTGAGCACCCCCATTGTCTGGATTTATCTGTTTGCCGGGGCGGCCAGCATTTTGTTAGGCGTCTGGATGTCGGCCATCATTGATCAAAGTACGCAGCGGCGGCAGTTGATTGAGCAATTGGAAAGGGCACAGGCGGAACTGGCGGCCACCAAGCGGCACGAAGGCATGTTGGAAGAGCGGCAGCGGCTGGCGCGGGAAATTCATGACACGCTGGCGCAGGGTTTCACCAGCATCGTCATGCACCTGGAAGCGGCCGATCAGGCGATGCCCGACCACCCGGAAACGGTGCAGAAACATCTGGATCAGGCGCGCACAACCGCCCGCGCCAGCCTGGAACAGGCGCGGCGAGTGGTGCAAGATTTACGCCCCGAATTGCTAGAGCAGCAGTCATTATCGGAAGCGATTGAGCGCACGGCCGTGCGCTGGCAAGACGAGACCAACATTCCGGCTGTCACCACCATTACCGGGGCGCCCATCCCACTCCATCCTGATGTGGAAGTGACGCTGCTGCGGGCGGCACAAGAATCGTTGAGCAATATCCGCAAACATGCGCGGGCAACGGCCGTGCAAATCACCCTCTCCTACATGGCCGATGTGGTCATCCTGGATGTGCAGGACAACGGCGTGGGCATCAACAGCGCTGCCCCCTCATCATTATCTGGTGGCTACGGCCTGACAGCCATGCGCGAACGCGCCACCCAACTCGGCGGCACTGTGGAGATCGAAAGTGAACCTGGCGAGGGCACAACCGTTGTTGTGTCTATTCCTGTAGACCTGACAGGGCTGATTGAGGGATGAGCATGTTCTCGGATTTGCATATTCGACCGGCAGTACTGGATGATTTAGCGGCCGTAACCCACCTGATCGCCGCCCAACTCACAGCCGACTTTCAGGGAATGGCGTTTACCGCAGCCGACCTGGAAGAACGCTGGCAACGATTTAACCTGGAAACGGACACATGGTTAGCGCTGGTGGAGGGTACGGCCGTCGCCTACCTCGATCTGGATCGCACCCACTCCGTACCCATGTTGTTTCTGTCAGATACCGCCTATGCTGATGCGGGAATCCAATTGTTACAACGCGCTGAGCAAAGTGTGGCCGACGGCACAACGCTCATCGCCCAAATCAGCGACAAAAACCAGACACTGCAACAACTGTATGCACAGGCAGGCTACCGGCACGGACTCACCTTTTCTAACATGGAAATCGTTCTCACCAGTCCACCGCCACCCCCCCATTGGCCGGAAGGAATTGAGGTACGGCCGTACAACCTCGACCAGGACGCCCATAAAACCTACCTGGCTGACGAGGAGGCCTCGCAAGACAAGGGCTACCACACACCACTGTTGTTTGCCGATTGGCGTGACCGTATGGGGCTAGACAGGGATGATTTTGATCCATCGTGGTGGTATCTGGCCTGGGTGGGGGATGAAATTGCTGCCGTTTGTCTCTGTTTTTATAGGCTGAGTACGGGCTGGATTGATCATTTGGGTGTACGACGGCCGTACCGCCGCCAGGGTTTGGGTAAGAGTCTACTGCTTCACGCATTTGTCCATTTTTACCAGCGCGGCGTTGCTAAAGTGATGCTCAATGTGGACTCTGGCAGCCTGACAAACGCCCCCCACCTGTACGAAAGCGTAGGCATGAAAACCGTGCAGGCCTATCACATTTACCGGAAAGAGCTGTGAATGGTAAATGGTCTTGTATACCGATTACCGTTCACTGATTACCGATTACCCAAACATGGAAAAAATTCGTATTCTCATTGCTGATGATCACCCGGTGGTGCGGGAGGGGTTGGCCGGGATGTTGGCCGGGCAGGATGATTTTGAGGTGGTAGGGCTGGCGGCAGATGGGAGTACGGCCGTGACCCTCACGCTCTCCCTCTCCCCCGATGTCACCTTAATGGATTTGCGCATGCCCGGTCTGGATGGTGTGGGCGCAATCGAAGCGATCAAAAAAGCACAACCGGACGCCCATATCCTCGTCCTCACCACCTATGATTCCGATGCGGACATTGTGCGGGCTGTTGCCGCCGGGGCCACCGGCTACCTGCTCAAAGACGCACCGCGTGAGGAACTGTTCCGGGCCATCCGCGCCGTCGCCAGAGGGGAATCGGTGCTGTCCCCAGCCGTGGCTTCCCGGCTGATGACCCGGATGCGCGCCCCGGCCGAAGAAAACCTGAGCGCCCGCGAAATTGAAGTGCTGCAACTGGTCGCCAAAGGCGCCAGCAACCAGCAAATTGGCAAAGAACTGCATATCAGCACCGCCACCGTCAAGAGCCATCTCATTCACATTTTCAACAAGTTGGGGGTTGACGGCCGTACCGCCGCCGTCACTGTTGCCCTGGAAAAAGGGATCATCACGCTGGAACGATAAAAACGTAAGCCGTAACCCGTTATCCGTTATCCGATTTTGCACTTCGGATGACGGACTTCGGATTACGGATTACGGCTTACGAATCACGGATTACGTTTTACGATTTAAGGCTGCAAATACTCATCCGCTACCGCCTGCACAAACAACTTGATTGTGTCGCCGTTGTCGGCCGTGCCGGTAAAGGCCCAGGCTGGTTGCAGGTAGATGGTGGGTGATGGCCGCCAGGTCATCTCTTCGCCTTCAGGAACTTCCGGGAAGGCGTAGGTGATAAAGAAGACCAGTTCCACATTGTGTACCGTCACCTGCCCATACCGGAAGGGAGCAAAGGGGCCATCAATGGGCAGGATGCTGACATCACCATCGGCCGGATAACCTTCACCTTCAATGGGCAGTTCCGGTTCCGGGTATTCGATGTATTTGTCAATGCTTTCCCAATCCAACACCGGGTATTCCAGCCCTGTGTCACGGACGCCGTAACCGAAGAGGTTAACTTTCAGCCCTTCGGCAATGTCAGCCGGGGCGTTGGGCAGGATGTAGATGCTGCCATCTTCGCCATAGAAGACCAACTGCTCACCCTGCCGCCGCACCACACCGGTCTGGAAGATGGGGTTGTACTCGGTCAACGCTTCCCACCCGGCCAGTTGGAACAGGGTCTTGTCCTCATTCAGCGTACCCCAGATATGAATCTGGCTATCGCGGGCGGCTGCCAGAGCGTTGAGCGTGGCGTCATCGGCTGCGACGTTGAAGCCTCGGATTTTAACGAGCGGCGTGCCGCCATCTACCGGACGGTAAACGACCGGCCATTCATACAGGTGTACCTCACTGTTGGGCGTGAACTCACGGCCCCAATACTTATAGTCAGCCAGGTGAGCGGGCAGTTCTTCCACCGGCATCTCTACGCCAGGGTCGGGCATAAAGGTATAGAATTGAATGTGGTTTTCAAACACGCCGCCCAGTACCCGCTGCCACGCCTGTTCGGCGGTGATGAGCGGGTAGCTGCCTACGGCCGTCCATTCTGTCGCCGTATTGTCCCAGACATAAGCCACTTCGTTGTTCGGGTTGATGCTGACGGAGATTTCCGGTTCGGTGACCCGACGGCCGTCTACCAGCCGGTAGAACACCACACTGTCACCCACCTGCGCTTCCGCCTCATAGGGGAAGTTGAGCTGCCCGCGCTGCGCCAGGAAAGCCTCGGCGATAGCTACCGTCTCTGGGCGAATGGTAAAGTTCGGATTTTCGTAATCGAAGCCAGCTACGGCCGTTTCATCTGCATAGTTAATGGCCCAGGAATCCATGCGCAGGTTGCGCGGCCCATCAAAGACGATGTAAACGGGCGGCGGCGCATCTTCCGGCACGTCTGAGGGGTATGTTTCCACAAACAATGGGCCGGTGAAGCCATACTGGTCGGCAATGGCGCGCGCCTGTTCCGGGGTCAGCGCCACTTCTGGCTGCCGCAACTGCACCAGACCGCTGGTGGGATCCAGGGGCAGCGTGGCATTCAGCGTAAAGGTGGTGCCGGAAAACGGGTCCATCATTTTCAGGTCGAATTCCTCAATTGGCATGGGCATAGCAGCCGCATCTGTACCATCGCCACCGCCGCCGCCCATGCCCATTGCGGGCGCATCAAAGCGTGGCAGTTGGGCCAGCTCTGCGGCGGGTGTGGGCGGGATGGTTTCCTCGGGCATTTCCGTGGGTGTATCGGTTACTGTTAAGGTTTCTTCGGGAAGCGGCGTGACTTCGGCCACCTGTGGGGTATCACTACCCGGCAGAAAACCGCGCCCCAGGGCAACTGCCCCGAACAAAAGTATCAGTGTAAGTACCGCGCCAAGCGCGAGTGTGCGTTTCATGGTAAATCCTTCCTTAAGCATCTGAGTTAGGTCGCGCCAGAATGATGCCTGTTCTGGCGCCGCTCTACTTTTTTTTAGTTGGTTGGCTCTGGCTGAGAGCCGTCGCTGCAACTGCGCCACAAAGCTGGGATCCGGATTGGTCTGGGCAGACAGATCAATCAGGTTGGCAGCCAGGCGGGCTTCGTTGGTGGGCGTTTCATCAGCCGCTTTGCCCTGCATGACGGCCGTGACCATCTGATCCAATTCATCGGCTAACTGTTGTTCTGTCTTGTTCATGATCCATCCTCCAAACCATTCTTCCCTGTTGGATAGAGTTGGGCTTGCAAATCGCGCAGACCGCGATGGAGTAACATGCGTACCGCCGGTTCATTTTTGTCCATCAACCGGGCCACTTCGGCCACTTCCAGCCCGGCAATCAGCCGCAGGGAAATGGCTTCGGCGCGGTCGGGGGCAATGGTTTGCAGCTTGCGCGCCACCAGTTCCATACTCAGCCGTTGGTCTACGATGTCATCCGGGTGGTCGTCGGAGTCAGGTACGGTTTCGGCCTCTTCCAGGTCGGTTTCCGGGCGGCTGCGGCGGTAATAGTCGGCGGCTTTGTTGTGAGCGATACCAAACAGCCAGGCCAGGAACGGCCGTTGTCCTTTGTATTTGTCCAGGTTCTCCATCGCGGCGATAAACGTTTGCGACGTTAAATCTTGCGCGTCCGCCACATTGCCCACGCGCACCAGCAAATACCGGTACACACGGGGCACGTAGCGTTCATATAATTCGGTAAACTTTTGTAAATCTTGTTGCGCCTGCCGGACCAACGCCGTATCATCTGCCAGGATGGGCGGCGCGTCAGCCAGGGCGGCTATCAGCCAGAGCATTGATTGGGACGCCGTTGTCGGCGAGCTGGTGTTCATGCATGATCTCCAGAGTGTTTTTTCAGACCGGGCAGGTTTTCGAAAACCTGTCAGGTCTTGCAGGCAACGAATGCTGTTATCTGCTTCATGAAGTTTTTGACGAGCGTTTTTCGTTGTGTCTACAGCTATGTCGCCGCCATGCGCCCATTTATAACAGGCAATTTTCAGTTTTGGGTAATTTGGGGAAGATTTGGTCGTAACACGATTCGCCAAATCGCGTTACAGGAGAGAAATTGAGATTAGGGGGATATTGACTGTGTGGCCATATCTCCCCTATCCCCTAACCGTTGGTGAGGAGTTTGTCTACGGCCGTTCTTCTGCTACTCCCCAAATAACGAAACCGGAAAAATCCCACGAGGTTTTAGAAAAGCTCTGTGAGGGCTAGTTGAAAACCTGGCAAAACATCTTTACCTGTTAACTGATCACCTTCAATCAAAATTTCCACTTGCTGGCGTGATTGATAAACAGTAACAGTCCGCGTTTTGGGATCAACCAACCATATCAGGTGTACGCCCGCATTCAAGTAATCGGTTATCTTATCTTGAACATCACTCATCCGGTCATTGGGCGAGACGATTTCAGCGATTAAATCGGGAGCAATTTCCCAAAAGCCGGTATCAGGTATCCCTTTGGCCGGAATACGATCATGGGCAATAAAAGCCACATCTGGGGCGCGAACGGTATCTGGGTTTTTGGAAAGGGTAAATCCTGTTTCCGCCGCATAGACTTCGCCCAGGCTATGCTCATTTGCAAATAAGCCCACCTTAAACGCCAAGCGGAACGTGATCTGTCCATGTTTGGTACTGGCTGGTGACATAGGCAGGATTTCCCCTTTTACAAGCTCGTTGCGACCGCCATGATCGGGCATGTTGTAGAGATCATGGGCCGTTAGTTGGGTTTTGATCAGCGTTGCCATAGGTAGAGTATAGCGAAAAGAAACGGCCGTTTCCATCATTCGTCACGAAATAACTACAGGCAAAAGAAACGGCTGTATGCCCACCACCATAATGACACAAAATAAAACAGTGACACAGGTGACAGGCACTTGCAAAGGGTCTGCCAACCTAAACAGCGTGCTCGCCCAACAGCAACAACGCATGAGAGTAAACGGTTGCTTACCCTCATGCGCTGGTGTGGTTACGGCCGTGTGCTTTGGTGATGGGGTACGGCCGTTTGCCAACTCCAAATGAGGCTAATCTCGATAAACTTCCCGCCGGTGTTTGACGCGATAAACTGTTACCCTGTTGGCGTCATCGTCAATTTCATACAACACCCGGTAATCACCAACACGAATGCGATAACCTGTCTGGCCGGAAAGTTTTTTAGCGTCGGCTGGCCGTGGCTGTTGTGCCAGGGCGGCAATACTGGTGTGGATGCGCTCAAAATGGGGTGGCGGGATGCGCAAAATTTGTTTTCGTGCCTGCCCGCGAACCTTTATCTCATACATCGGAATTGACCGCGTGTTGCGCCTGATAGTCAGCGACGACTTGTTCCCAATCAAACAGATCGTCTTCTTCCTGACGTGCCATTTCAATCTCGGCGGCATCCTCCAGGTCTTCCAGCAAGCTCTGTAACTGCTCCCACATCTGCCAGTCCAACTGGATGGCGGTGCGGTTGCCCTGGCTATCGAGAACGATTTGTGCCGATTCTAAAATTGTCCGAACGGGTAGCATCTTAACCTCCGTGATTTATCATAAGCATGGCCAAAGTGTAGCACGAAATGGGTTTGAACAAGAAGCCGTATACCCCCAACAGCAACAACGCATGAGAGTAAACGGTTGCTTACCCTCATGCGCTGGTGTGGTTACGGCCGTGTGCTTTGGTGAGGGGGTACGGCAGTGTTCCCCCACGACGACCACGAATGAAAGTAACAAGCGAATGGATGGGGGCCATTCGCTTGTACTCATTTGTTGGTGTGGTTACGGCCGTGTTCCCGGACACGAACCAGCTATCATATTACATTACGAGGTATCCAATCAGAGGCAATTCTTTCAGCTAAAAGTTCAAAACCCCAGACCCCACGAATGGAAAGGGTTTTTTGTTCTTGAGTTAGATTTTCAATTCTCCATTCTCTTTCTCCATCCCATAGCCACCAATCCTGCACTTTTCCAGACTTATCTATCCACCCCTCCACCCTCATTAGAGGAAATCTTTGAGCATGAAAAGGAACAGGCTCGTTATGGACAATTTTTGTCTTTCCCTGTCTTAAACCAAGCAATAAAGGAACAAACACAAAGAAACGTTCTGGATACGATACTATTTCCGAATAACTTGACACAGGGGATTCATATAATCCGGGTAGAATTCTAACCAAGTATCCGTAAACAGGGTGTTTATGAGTATATTGCATGTAAGCGAAACCTTTAGAAGTTAGAATTTCAAGGATATCACCGATTTGAAGTCTTGCTTCTCCTTTCTTTTTCATGGGTTGCTCTATTTATTAAGTGTGTAGCCTGCCTCTAGTAGTATTTGCTCTCCTTGTGAGAGAGACGAATTGTACACAGGGTTATTTGGACTTATAGAGTTAATTTTGTTTAGTAGTGTACCCCCATCATCTGCAAACCCATGATAGTTTATGAGTACTTGCTCCACTGCTCTGGCATCTTGTCTGGATAAGTTAGTTAATCCTGGAATTTCCTTGATGTCAAATCTGCCGCTATGCTCAGCAGCACGTCTTGAGAAATCATTTGTTATTCCAACATATTGAACTTGACCTGCGTTATTTATAGAGCGGTAAACACTTACATTATTTAAAGTTCTAGCTGTGTCGCCAGCTGTATCTACAATGTTAATAACATCAGATGCCTTAACAGCCCCCTTTGCTAACTTACCTCCAGTTCCAGCACTCCCAATCACTGGTATTACAGCCACTAATGATAGACCTGCATCTAAATACTTGCCACGACTCAGGTAAATTAACCCATTTATTAAGTCAATGGGCTCTCCCACTACTGGAATCAAACCAGCTACGTCAAGGTAAGTTTGAAATCTGTCGATAAAACTTAGATCATTACTTCCATCTGCAAAATACTGTTGTTGGAAAAGCTCCAGATCTCCTCCAAGACTTACTAATTGCTCAAAAAGCCTGTTGATTTCAAGACAATCTAGCTCATCTTTATTAAGTTCTCTAGTTAATGCTTTTTCTACTGCACGTATTGTTTGTGCTGTACTCATGTACAGTTCTTGAGCATAAATGCGATCACGTTCTGCATTTGTGACATTTAAACCAATCGCATGCTGGTTTATTTTGATCTCAATCAGATCTTGTACATCTCTCCAAAAACCCTTTCCTTGGAAACCATAGGGGTCAAAATAGTTCGTAGGAGAATTAAATACATATTTATAGCGGTGTAGGTTGAGAGGATCTCCTGCCCCCCCACGATATGTATCCTGCGTAATCCACACGGCCGTACCCGCATCATAATACCGCGCGCCGAAGTAGTAGAGGCCGGTGTGGGTGTCGAAGGCTTTTTCGGTGAGGGCGTATTCGTTGTGTGGTTGCAGCCAGTTGCCGTTGTCCGGGATGACGCCGCCGTAGGCGTCGTAGCGGTAGTTGTGGGTGGATTGGCCTAGCTGTTTCGTCAGCCCGGCCACGTCGCCATGCCCGTTGTGGTGGTGCCAATACTGCTGCCCCTGGCTGCCCGCCGGGAAGTGGTGCAGTTGGATCAACTGGTTGCCCGCGCCCCGGTAATAGTTGCGCTGGTGGCCGTCCCACAGGTCATATTCGGCAATGGGGTCGAGGCCGTCGAAGCTGTATTCGGTGCGTTTCAGGCCGCCGCCGCCGCTGTGCGGGTCGTAGGTTTCCACCAGCCGCCGCCCCAGGCCGTCGTAGGCCATCGTTGTTTCGTCCTGCCAGTTGATGTTTCCGCCGCCGCCTACTTGGTAGCTGTAGGCGCTGACCAGCCGGTTTTCGTCGTCGTATGTGTAGGCCATGCCCTGGTCGGCGCCATTGCCCTGCACCAGCCGGTCTATGCGGTTACCGTTGCCGTCGTACTGGTAGGTGATGGATTCGCTTTGCGCGGGTGGGGTGCGCTGGATGTCAGCCGTGAGCAGCTGGTTGGCGGCGTTGTAGCTGTAGGTGGCGGTGAAGCCATCCTGCGGCGACTGGCCGAAGGGGTCGTCATTGGTTTGCCAGAGGGTGCGGTTGCCGGCCCGGTCGTAGCCATAGCTAGCGACCATGCCTTCGCTGTCTGCCACGCCGGTGAGGCGGCGCAGCCCATCGTAGCTGTAATTTTCGGTGACGACGGCCGGATTTTGCCAGCCGTAGCTGTTGGTGGCCTGGACGCGCTGCCCGACGGCGTCGTATTCATAGGCGAATGCGCTGAGGATGTCGCCGCCGTCCTGGTAGTTGCCCAGAGTCAGCAGCCGGTTGGCGCGGTCGTAGGTACGGGTGACAAAGGTATTATTGGGGTGGTCAATGCCGGTGATGCGCCCGGCGGCGTCGTAGCTGTACTGGCTGAGACCGCCGACGGGGTCGGTGACGGTGGACATCCAGTCGTTGTCCAGATAGGTGTAGTTGACGGTCAGGCCATCGGGGTAGGTGATGGCGGTGCGGTTGACGGCGTCGTAGGTGGTGTGAATGGTGCGGCCCAGGGAGTCGGTCACGGCCGTGACCCGGTTCAGCGCATCATACTCCCAACTGGTTTCGCCCAGCCCATCATGCATGGTGATGGGGTTGTTGTTGCGGTCGTAGCTGTAGACCACGTCGGCATCGTGGGTATAATCAATGATATGCAGTTGGTTGTCGTCGTAGTAGCTGTATTGGGTGAGGTTGTTGTTGGCGTCTAGCCGCGAGATGAGGTTTTGCGCCGGGTCGTAGGTGTAGGTCCATTCATTGCCGATGGGGTTGCGCTCATAGACCAAGGAGCCGAGGCCGTTGTAGTCAAAGAGGGTTTCATGGTCGAGCGGGTCTACCACGCTGACCAGATTGCCCACGCGATCATAGGTGTAGTGGTAGGCCACGTTCCAGTCGTCTATGGCGGGCTGGCTGCTGTCGTGGTTGAGGGTGACGTTGTTCAGGCGGCGCAGGCCATCGTAGCCATAAGCGGTGATGACGCCATCATTTTCCGTTTTGGCGGCCAGTAGCCCCACACTGTTGTAGCCGTATTGGGTGATTTCGCCTTCGCCGTTGGTGTGGCTGAGGAGCAGGTCACGGCCGTCATAAGCAAACTGCTCCACGATGGTTTGGGCGGGGTCGGCAAAGGGGATGGTGCGCTGGCTGAGACGGCCGTTGTTGTCATAGGCAAACTCGGTGCGGAACCCCTCTGCATCCACACGCGCCGTCAACCGCTGCGCCAGGTCATATTCAAAGCGGGTGATGTGCCCGTTGCCGTCGGTTTGCGCCAGCAAGTTGCCGATGGCGTCCCAGGTGAAGGTGGTGTGGTAATTCAGCGGATTGAGCACATCAACGGGTCGGTTGAGGGCGTCGTAGGTGGTGTGGGTGGTGTTGTTACGGGGGTCGGTTACGGCCGTCAGGTTGCCCACGTTATCGTATTTATAGGTGAAGGCGTGTGTTTCAGGGTTGACGGCCGTAATCGGCCGGTTCAGCAGATCATATTCAAACCGCCAGATATGCTCATTGGCATCAATGCGCCGCTCCAGATTCCCCGCATCATCGTAAATATATTCACTTTCCCCTTCCGGGTTTGTTTCCCGGACAAGGCGGTGTGCCCGATCATAGAAAAACGCGAACACGTACTCCTCACCGTCAATCACTTCTCGCAGATCACCCGCCGGGCTGTAATCATAATGGGTGGTCACGTTGCTATCATGGTTGAAGGGGCCGCCCAACTGGTAATTGGCCGTCTGCAAAACGCGCTGGTCTAGTTGATTGTAGTCATAGCGCAGGGTGGTCAGGTCGGGGTCAATGGCGTGGGTCAGGTTGCCGTTAGCGTCGTATTCGTAGGTAAACTCAAAGCCTTCGCCGTCGCGGAAGAGCTGGGGTTGGTTACGGCCGTTATACTCAAATTCAATGAAGTTCTCTTCCGGGAATTGGGTGCGTACCAGGTTGCCGTTGGGATCATAGTCCAGAATTGTGCGCTCATCCTCTTCATTTTCCACCCAGGCCGGATAGCCCACGCTGTCAAAGCCAAATTCCCGCACGCCGTCCAGGGCATTGGTGAGAGTGATGACATGGCCGCGATAATCGTGGCCAAAGGTGGTGACGACATTGGTATCGGCATTTTGCGGCCCGTTTTCAATGTAATTTTGCACCACAGCAAACGGCCGACTCAGGCCATCATACGTTGTGGCCGTTACCCGCCCCTCGCCATCGGTGGCGAACAGCACATTGCCCAAGCCATCATATTCAAACGTTTCCGTCACCCAGTCGGTGGCATTGATTTGGGCGCGAATTTCAATGACCCGGTACAGTTCGTCATGGGCAAAGGTGGTCACTGCGCCACGGCCGTTGGCCATCGTTTGCAGCTCATTCATGGAGCCGTAGGTGAAGGAGATAGGTTCATTTTCCCCGTTGCGCGTCTCGACGAGACGACCGCGTTCGTCGTAGGTGTAGGTGGTTTCGTAGGTGTCGGCGTCCTGTTCCCGGATGAGCAGGTTATCGTCGTCATACTCAAATTCGGCGTGGTACTCCAGGGGGCCATAAACATGTGTCAGGTTATCATTCAGGTCATAGGTGTAATCCCATACGTTACCCAGGGGGAGGATCATGCGAATGCGACGGCCGTACTCGTCATATTCAAAGCGCGTCACCACCCCATCCAGGTTCTCCCCATCCTTCGTGGCGAGCAAATCGCCGGTGAAGGGGTCATACTCAAGGTGAATGTGGTTGCCGTTGTAGTCGTATATGTCGGTGGGCAGGCCACGGCCGTCGTAGGTGACGGTCATATGACGGCCGTCTGGCGTGGGCTGGTCAGCCCGAATCATATTGCCGCGGTCGTCATACTGCCACGTCCATGCAAAGCCATCCCCATCGCGGTAGAAAGTCGGCTCATTAAACTCGTTGTATGTCCAGCTTTGGCGCAGCCCTTCCGGCCCGTACAGTTCGATAATGTTGCCGTTTTCGTCCCGGTCATACTCCCAGGAATAGCCGTTGAAATCTACTTTGTGAATCAGGTGGAAGTTATCGTCATACTGGTAATACTCATCACGGCCGTCGCGGTTATGCACCTGCACCAGTTGGCCCAGCGTGTTGTAATAATGGATTTCTGTCCGGTCGTGGGCGTCGGTGATGTGGGTTTCACGACGGCCGTCGGCATGTTCCACATAGCTGAAGAGCAGTTCCCCCGCCAGGCTGCTGATCTGGTGAATGACCCGCCCTTGTTCGTCATAATCCTGCACATTTTTAATACGTCTGGCGGGCGTGGTGACGCTGGTGAGGAAGTGGTTATAGGCCACATAGGCAAACTCCTCGCCGCGTTCGTCAATGATTTCACCAATTTCGCGGCTCTCATAGGTCAGTTCCCAGTCGCCACCCATCGCATCTTCTATACCAACCAGTTTGTCGCCGTCATAGCTGAGGGTGATGGTTTTCTCGCCAATACTCAGGGTTTCTACGTAGCCGTCGCCGTTGTAGGCCAGGGTGACGGTACGGCCGCCGCTGGTGATGTCGGTGAGTTGCTCGCCGCTGTAGGTGTAGGTGATCGCGTTGCCATTGCGGTCTTCTTTGCTGGCGAGACGGCCGTTACTGTCAAACCGGTAAATGCGCTGATCGCGGGTGGTATAAACGTAGCCGTCACCATCCTGGATGAGGCTGTCTTCATTGCCCTGGGAAACGGCCGTAAACGTGCCATCCCCATTATCCTCAAAGCGGAACCGCCCCCCATCGCCAATTACTACTTCCACCCCATTCACCAGCGGGTTATATAGCATCACTAGATGCGTTTCCAGATCAGACGAGATACCCGCGCCAAAAATACCGGTACGAATACTGTTTGAGTTGTAAACCGGCATAATCACGACATTCGCTTCACCAGGGCCAGGAATTGCCAGCAAAGGATACACTTCTGTTTTCGCGCCAAAATCGGAGATGGGGTTAGGACTGGCCTTGCCTTGATGTCCCATGAGTTGGGAACTACATGGATTAAAACAAGCACTGAAACCAAAGCTTTGTCCATCGGCAAAATAACCATTTGCTGTTTCACTTGCCGAAAGCCCGGAATTATCGGTGGCTTCAATGGTAAATGTTACAGTAGTGTGTTCAGGAATTTCCGTAAAAGTGGCTGCATAAACATCAGGATCGTTTTGATATGTGATAGAAAGATAGGGTTGTAATTCTTGGGTCACAATGCCATGCGATGTCTGAATAGCTGCTGACGCTATGCCAAAATCATCTGTAATTCTGACAACAACAGTAGCTTCTAGCCATTTAGAGTTGGGGTCTACATCGGAGCCATAGACCTGCAATATCTCAATATCAGGTGGCGTGGTATCGGCCATTCCTCCGCCAATACAGTTATGCTCAAAGTTATGCGGCCCAGGATAAGTGGGCGTAAGATAATAGTAACGTCGAGCATCTGGCTCTGGCTCATAATAATTGCAGCGTGTGTAACCGATCAAATCCTCACGAATTCCAGCTACATAGACCTTTAATGTTTGGGTGATGTAGTAATCGTAGTCGCTGGCCCCTTCAGCCGCCATGGTTCCGTTCCACAAAATCGGTACAGTCTCGGAGATGGTGTCATCAGTTACATCCAGTATGGTCATTTGTACAGTGACTGGTGTTGGCGTTGGGTAAGATGTTTCTACTCCTTCGGCAGCCGGGCTAGGTTCAAAATCAGATTGGAACCGTAACCGGTAACGCGGGTAATCTTCAGAATCCAGCTCCGCCTGTTCCCACGCAAACATACCTGCCGGGAATTTGGGGAAATACTGATGGGTTTCCCATTCCTCACCGTTATTTACAGAAGCAAATCCATATTCAAAGTACCAGATTTCTTGCTCTCGGAAGTTGTTACCAGTTTCATCAATAAAGTGTTCAGGGGCGCTTGGCTGCTCTGGCAGCCAGACACCGCCAACCAAAAAAGCTTCCTGTTCGTAGGTTAGCCATATTTCAGGCGGGATATAGAATGCCTGCTCTAAATTTGGGTTATCTACAATTGCCGCACCACCTGGAAATTCCTGTGCAGCGTAGTCAATGTTATTTATTGTGGTCAGGGTATAAGCATAATCCAATGGACATTCTGTAAGCGGAGATGCTTCATAAGCGGTTCTGATTCTTTGAGTTGCAGATGAAGACATAATCTCAAATTCGCCGACTTCGGGATCTGGGGCACAACTAGGAAGAGGCCCCAAAATGGCAAAGCGGGTGAAGTGATCGGTTACGGCCGTAACCGTCCCCATCTCTTCATCCACCACCGACGGCAGCGCCACCCATTCCCCGGCAAAATAGGCCAGATAGAGGCTGGTCGGGTCTACCTGGCCCAGCACTGTTTCCTTATAGCTTTGCACCAGCGTTAACTCCTGGCTAAACTGTGTCACCTCCGTGCCGCTGGCGGTGTAGGCGTTGAGATGGAAATTATAAGGGGTGGTCAGGGCGTTCATGTTGGGGGGTTGGGCTACGGCCGTGAACACAAAGCGTAGCGGTTCGGCATAATAACTGGCCGGAACCTGCACCACCAGGCCATATCCGGGCACACTCATCACGCCGCCGCTTACCGGAATCCACTGACTATATTGAAAAGGCGGCGTCTGTATCAACGGCAGGTAAATCGCCTGCGGATCACCTGGGCCAGCAGTAGGAACACGCAGCGTCATAGGCTGATCTAACGGCAATGGCCCGGCATACCGTGTATCTGGCGACTGCACCGAAGCTAGATGGAATCCTTCAACCTCTGGCGCCGGGGGTATATCAGCAATGGCTGCCTGCTCTGGCAACAGCCGATTCCACCCATCTTGTAACCTTTGCCACCAATCCGCGAGTACGCCGCGAAACGGCCGTGACCAGGGCGCTCGTTTGGTTAGCGCGGCATATTCAGGCCAATACCCCCGCTCATCCGAAAACAGTCCCCCACCGGCAGAAAGCGGGTTTATGGTCGCCAACGGATTGGTAGGGTCAAACATATCCCCTGTCTGACCGGCCGTCAGGCCAAACCGCTCTTTGGGATTGGTAGGAAGGTAGTCTTGGGGAGTAGGTGGCGCACTGTAGGTATCAGCGGCCACGTGAGCCGTTCCCGCCAGCGGCCCCACCAACAAGGTGGCAACCAGTATGATATTCAAGAAATACAACATTCCCGAACTGGCACGTTTCATCAGATTTTCCTCCGTTTTCTACGATGGGCACAACCGGAACACAAAAAGGGCCGGCATAGTCAAACGACTAAGCCAGCCCTACAAAGGCAACGGTGTCTGGTTTGGTGCGCTACAATAAAAACACATGATCAGTATGAATTTACACTACTTCTTGTACTTGTTATTCATGGGGTTCTGTCTGGCAACAAACACAACCCCATAAAACTTAACACAAACTTGCCGCCACTTTAGCCCGCGTAGCTTACAGGAAAAATGAACAGACAACGTGAAATATGCAGATGGATTTGTTTTAGAGGAAAATGACTGGCAATAAGCGACGTAGGGCGATTTTCAAAATCACCCTACGCATAAATCTTCGCGTTCCTCGCGGATCAATTAATTGGTAAGGAGTTTGTCTACGGCCGTAGCCAACTGCGCCAGGTTGCGCACCACAAATACCTCGTCACACACCGGCACATAATCCCACATATCGCTGTCGCCGGTGCCCCACTGCTGCTGGTTTTCCGGGTTCAGCCAGATGAGGCGGCGGGCGCGTCGTTGCAAATCCTTCATCAAGTCAATGCGCGGCGAATTGTAGTTGTTGCGGGCATCACCCAGGACAACGACAGTGGTACGGCCGTCTACCGCCTCCAGCCAGTTATGGTAAAACGTATCCAGGCTGTTGCCAAAATCAGTGGCGTAATAACCGGGCGGAATGTTGTACAGCACCTGTGTCACCGCCTCCGCCGCCCGCGCCCCCGCCAGCGTCACGCTGATCTCGTGCATGTCCGAATTGAAGGCAAAACTGCGCGCCTTTGCTACCTGGTCTTGCAGTTCATACGTCAGCCGCAGCATAAACTCCGCCACCGAGCGCATGGAAGTCGAGACATCACAAATCAGCACCAGACTGGGCTTCAGTTTGTTCTTCTTCCACTTCAACTCCATGGGCACACCGCCATAACGCAGGTTGGTGCGAATGGTGGACTTGGAATCAAAACGGCCTTTGGTGCCTTTTTTGCGCCGCAGCGCCGCCCGGCTGCGCAGTTGGGTAATGAGCCGCTGCACCTCTTTGCGCAGCGCATTCGCCTCTTCTTCCGTCAACGATTGCAGTGGCTTGTGCATCAGGTCAGAGCCATGGAGTTCATCATTGGGGCGATTGGCGCGCTGCTCGGCAATTTGTGCGCCTACCTGCTGCGCCACTTGCTGCTCTAATGCTTCCCGGTTGGCTTCCACCACCCCCAACAATTTTTGAATTGCTTCCTGGCTCATGCCCATCTTTTGCAATTGTTCGATTAGCTGTTGCAGTTGCTCTTCAAGATGACCCATGCCCATTTGCTGCAACATGCGCCGTGTCACCCAGCGCGCCTCACGTGGGTCATTGGCCCACTGCGCCCCGGCGCGGTTGGCCATCTCTTCCAGCTCTTCTTTGGTGGGGCCATTGCCGCTGGTCAGCCAATCGAGTAGCTGCTGGAAACGACCGCTCATAGCTGCCAGCGCCGCCTGCAACATTTGCTGCTCATCCGGGCTGAGGTCTTCCATCGCATTCTGCAACGGCGGCCCGCCGCTGCCAAAGTAGAGCGGGAACAGTTCATCAAACGCCTGGAAATCTTCTTTTTCTTTGATGAGGGTAGCCCGCAATGAGGCCTGGAAGAGTGTCTTATCGGTAACGCCCAAACGCTCCACCGCGTGCAGCGCATCTACCGATTCCGCCAGCGACACCCGCACCCCGGCGGCCCGCAGGCCGCGTATAAATTCGACCACTCGTTTGTCCATCTTTCCTCCGTGATCCGTAATTCGTATGCCGTAATCCGTAGCCCGACGGTTCACGGATTACGGTTCACGGATTACGGGTTACGAATTACCGGTTATACCGCCCGCGCCGGGCCGTATCGCTACCGCCGCCCATCATGCGGCGCGCTTTTTGCACGTCGGCTTCATATTTCAGTAGAACGGTGAGGGTATTGGTGAGTGTTTGCTCGTCAATTTGGTCGGCATTGAGGGCCACCAGTGCCCGCGCCCAATCCAGCGTTTCGCTGATGCTAGGGGTTTTGCGTAAATCCATTTGCCGCAGTTGGTGGACGACGGCGACGGCTTGCTTTGCCAATTCGGGGCGCAGGTTGGGCACTTTCAGGCGCACAATTTCCAGTTCGGCGTCCTGGTTGGGGTAGTCTACATAGAGGTAGAGGCAGCGGCGTTTGAGCGCCTCGCTGAGTTCGCGGGTGTTGTTGCTGGTCAGCAGCACCATGGGCTGGTGTCTGGCGGAAATGGTGCCTAGTTCAGGCACACTCACCTGAAAATCGCTGAGGACTTCCAGCAGGAAGGCTTCAAATTCCACATCGGCGCGGTCAATTTCGTCTATGAGCAGGACAACGGGCTGGTCGGATGTAAGGGCAGTGAGCAGGGGGCGGGGGAGGAGGAAGTTTTCGGAGAAGAAAACATCTTCTTCCTGGGCCAGGCGGCTGGCGGCTTCGGCCAGGCTGTTGACATCACCCAGGATGTTGCGCAGGGTGTCGCGCAGCAGTTGGGTGTAGAGCATTTGTTTGGCGTATTCCCATTCGTAGAGGGCTTTGCTCTCGTCCAGCCCTTCGTAACATTGCAGGCGAATGAGGGGCATATCCAGGGCGGCGGCCCAGGATTTGGCGAGTTCGGTTTTGCCGACGCCGGCCGGGCCTTCGGCCAGAACGGGTTTGCAGAGGGCGTGCGCCAGATAAACCACGGTGCCAATCTCGGCGGAGGCGATGTATTGTTGGCGGCCTAACTGCTGTCTGACATCATCTATATTTTTAAACATGCTCGTTTCTCCATTGTGTCCGCGAAGTACGCGAAGCTCGCAAAGGGTTTTGGGCGGTTGGGCGGACTCAGGCAGTTATTGTAACGGCCGTATCCCATTTGTCACCCTAGACCTTCGTTCAGTAATTGGGAAGTCGCCAGACCTGTTGTTGATTGTAGAACGGAAAACGGGAAAGGCAAGAGGGAATGGTAATTGAGTAACTCTCACAATTACCCAATTACATGTAGGTCATAAGCCAGGTAAATGATGCTCTCCGTCTGGCGAAAACCGAAACTGTGGTAGAGGTGAACGGCGGGTTTGTTGTTAGCCCAAACGCCGAGGCTAACGGCCGTGACCCCCTTTTCGGCTAATTGAGACAAGACCAGGTGGAGGAGGGTACGGCCGTAGCCCTGTCCTTGTTTCGCCGGGATAACGCCGATGGGTTCTAACTGGACGGTGTGGTCTGCCTGCGGCCGTAGCCAGACAAACCCGATGGGCGTGTCATCTTCCATGAAAAAAAGCAGGTCTTCACCAGTTTGCAGCGTCGCCGCCACTTCGGCTTCGGTGAAAGGCTGGTTCCAGGGCAGACCGGTGAAGCAGGTGGTGTAAAGCTGGCAGAAGAGGGGGATGGCGGTGGCAAGTGGCAGGTGGCGGGTGGCAAGGCTTGCCCTGAGCCTGTCGAAGGGTGGCAGGCGAGAATTGACAATTGTCAATTGATAATTGTCAATTGACAATTCCATCATCTGCTCTTCGTGTTCGATGAAGAAGTTGTTTTTGAGTAGAAAGTGGGCGGCGGGGGCGTGCAGATGGGGGACGGGGTAGGAGAGTTGGGTAACAGAGGTGCCTGCTAATTCGGACTTGATGTGCGCCAGCAGTTGGGTGCCATAGCCCCGCCGTTGGTAGGCGGGGGCCACAAACCCTTCCAGTTCCACCAGACCGGGCAGACCGGGTACGGGCAGGATGGCAGCGTAAGCGATGGGGGTATTGTCATGGGTGAGCGTCCAGGCACGGCCGTTCGCCCGCAAAACGCCATCCACATGCGCCGCCCAGCTTTGAAGGGTGTGAGGCTGGTGCGGGAAGATTGCGTTGTGTACGGCCGTGAGCGCCGCCGCATCGTTTGGTCTGGAGGAGCGAATCATCAATAACCTGCCACCTTTTTTAACCTGACGTACAATGGATTCAAGAAAAGATTTTGGAGATTACCCCACGAAGGATGAAATTCATAATTCATCCTTCATAATTCATAATTCTGAAGGAGATGGGTTGAAACAATCAAATGTGGTTTTAGAAGCGTTGGCGCCGGTGGTGGATGGCACGGCCGTGTTGTTCGGCTTTTTCTTTCTGGCAGACCTGAGCGCCTGGTTTACGCAGCGGCAGGTGACAAATGTGGTTGCCCTGACGCTGATCTATTTTGCATTTTGCGTGGCCGTGTACCTGATTCGCAAGCTGGAGCCTCAGCCACCAACCGCTGAAGCAAAGCTAACGATTCCGGAATGGCTGACCGCCCGACCCACTATGACCGTATTGGCTGCCCTCTTTGGCCTGACGCTGGCGGTGCTGCTGCTCAACCAGTTGGGCTATTGGGAGTCCATTTTTATTGTGGATGACCGTCGCCTGGGGGCCGGAGAGTCGTCGGCGTTTTTTGTGTATGCACCGGGCGCGTTTATTGCGGCGTCGCTCTTCTACATATTGGTACTGAGCGCGCCGACGCGGGAGACGATCTTGCTAAACAGCCGCCGGTATGTGCCGCTGGCGGCGCTGGGGTTGGTGGGGGTGAATGGGATGATGGTCTTGTTGACGGCCGTGTTCCAATCCCTCTCCCTGCCCTGGTACTTTCTGCTGCCCGCTCTGCTGCTGCTCTTTGGCCCGCCACGTGTGTGGTATTTGTGCAAACGGCCGTCCGTTCTGTCGCTGATCTCCTTTTTGCTAATGCTGGTGTTGTTGGTAATTCGGTAATTGGTAGACCTAACTTACCCAATTTTCTCAATTGCCTTACTTAAGCAATTCCTGAATAGGTGCGGGCCAGAGCCAATTCTCTGCTTTTGCCTGGTATAAAATAGCGCCAATGCAACTTGTTGCTTAATTTATGGAGTGAGAAGCGCCTCAATTGAAAAACGCATGATTCGTCCACTGTTTGTTAGTCTTGCCATATTATTTTTCTCCGGTTGTACCCTGGTCACGGCCGCGCCGCCAGCATCGCCCACGGCTGTTATCGCCATCGCTACTAGTGTGCCTACGCCCACGTTGTTACCTTCGGCCGTTCCCACCGACACGGCTACTTCGACTTTGCTCAGTACAAGCGTGCCTGCCCCCACCGACACTCCGTATCCACCTGATTTATCCATCAGCCCGGAAGATGTGCGCCTGTATCCCGTTCCGGACATTTACGCCGGTGAAAAAGTGACCTTTCAAATCCTGGCGCACGTACCGGACAACGTAAATCCGGCGGATGTCACCGTGCATTTGTTGGTCAATTACCAGGATGTGGTCAGTGGTACACTAAACGCTTCCAACTTACAAGGCAGCGGCATTGGCCTGTTTGAGTGGGCCTGGGACACCAGCGGCGCGGCCGGCAACCATCTGGTGCATATCATTTTAGACCGGTATGATGCCATTCAAGCTGGCGACGAAAACCGGGACAATAATCAGGCGGTGCTGGAGGTAACGGTGTTGGACCCGGCGGCGCTGTCGCATCCTGAACGCAGCGCCGCCTGGATAACGGCTGAAACCGCCTGCTGTGTTTTGCACGTGGTGCGGGGCACGGCCGCAGAACGGGATTTAACCCAATTGAAAGTAGCGGTGGAAACGGCCGTGCAGCAAGCCGCCACCCGCCTCGGTGAACAACCCGCCCGCAAACTGGATGTCTACCTGATTGACCGGGTCATCGGCCAGGGGGGATATGCCGGTTACTCTGTGGTTATCTCTTACCTGGACCGCAGCTATGCCAGCAATGGCTTTCACCAGATCATGACCCACGAAGCCGTCCACATTCTCGACCGTCAGTTTGCCCCAGAGCGCATCAATTCGTTAGCCGAAGGCGTGGCTGTGTGGGCCAGTGATGGACATTACAAGCCGGAAAATATAGACCGGCGCGCTGCTGCTCTGGTAGCCATTGGCCAATATGTGCCGCTGGCGCAGCTCTTTGACAACTTCTACCCGGTGCAGCACGAAATTGGCTACCTGGAAGCCGCCGGATTCGTCAAGTACCTCATTGACAACTATGGTTGGCGGCGCTTCCGCGACTTTTACAGTGACGTCCGCGCCGGTGACGCCTCTACCCTGTCCGGCGCAGTGGATTTGAAGTTACAGCAGCATTTTAACCTGACGCTTGCCGAAGTGGAGAGTCAATGGCTGGCATTCCTGGCGCAGCAGCCGCCAGACGCGGCCACAAGGTCTGATCTGGAAGCCACCATTCGTTTCTACAACGTGATGCGCCGTTATCAGCAGCTTTATGACCCCACCGCTTATTTCCTGACGGCCTGGCTGCCGCACCCGGAAACATTGGAGCGAGAGGGAAATCCGGCGGATCTCACCCGGCGTCCCCGTGCTGAAGTGAATGTGACGTTGGAAGTAATGTTGCAGGCAGCGGACACGGCCGTGCGCACCGGCAATTACGACCAGGCCAACATCCTGCTCGACAGCATCGAACGAGTCCTCAACAGTGGCGAATTTATTGACCCCCTGGCCCGCAACTACCTGGAAGTGGTCCGTGCGGCTGACAAAGCTGGCTTTGAAGTACAGCAGGTCGCCTTAAACGGCAGCCGGGCTGTGGTTAAAGCCACCCCCGCCAATGGCGTCAACCTGACAAATTTGACCATTGTCCTTTCTGGCAGCAATTGGGTCTTGTCGCAGTGATCGTTATTAAGTGCTAGACAGGGGGACTGTTTGCTCTCGGTTAATCGAAGTGGTTCTGCCCCTTGCCTGTCACTGCGAATGGATCATTTTGGCTTTTATGCTACAATGCCGCTTAATAGTGGGATTGACCAAGTGACGAAAAGCAAGTGCAGAAGAGGAATCTCATGATTGAAGTGGTAGTAGACAGCATCCGTATCAGCCTGGTTTCGCAGCATCGTATTGTGGTGTTGCGGGAAGTGGACAGCGAACGTCAGTTACCTATCTGGATAGGCCCTTACGAAGCAGATGCCATTACCATTGAATTGCAAGATGTGGAAGTGTCGCGTCCGGTGACACATGACCTGCTCAAAAATGTTATTGCGGCATTAGGTGGCAAAGTGTCTCATGTGTTGATTAAGGCGCTGCATGATGGCGTTTTCTATGCCAGCCTGTTTGTGGATATGAAAAACGAATTGAAAGAGATTGATAGCCGGTCATCAGACGCCATTGCCCTGGCGGTACGGGTGAAAGTGCCTATTTTTGTGAATGAAGCGGTGATGGATGAAGTAGGGGTGCTGCCGGAACCGGACATATTGGAAGAAGAAACAAAAGAGGCGGAAGGTGAAACGCTGGATGTCTTTTCTGATTTTGTGGATTCGTTGGATTTTGAGGATTTTGACGAGTAACCCGCTGCAAAGACCCTGAGGGTTTTGCGTTTCATCTGGTCTATTACTCCGGTCAAACCCTTAGGGCCTATACAACTCAATACTATGCAGTTCAACGTGAAACGCTCCGGTTTCACGTTTTTCTTTCTGATACAATTGCCCGCATGACCACCATTGACCGACTCCCCCCTCACAGCCTGGAAGCCGAAGAAGCCATCCTCGGTTCGCTGCTCATTGACCCAGATGCCATTTTTGACGTGGCTACTTTCCTGCGCCCGGATGCCTTTTACAGCGCCCAAAACCAGACGATCTATGATGCCATTTTGTCCTTGACCGACCGGCGCGAACCGCTAGACCTGATCACGCTGACGGAAGAACTGCGGCGGCGCGAGCAATTGGAAAAAGTGGGTGGCGAGGCATACATCATCAGCCTGATCAACGCGGTGCCGACGGCGATCAATGCGGTGAGTTACGGCCGTGTCGTGGAAGCCGCCTCCCTCCGCCGTAAACTGATTGCTGCCGCCAGCGCCATTGCCAACCTGGCCTACGACGAAGCCGAAGATGTCAACATCGTTATAGACCGCTCCGAGCAAGCGCTCTTTAGCATTAGCGAACAGCGCACCACCCGCGACCTGGTACCCGTCAAACAAATCGCCCGCGAATATCTGGAGCGCATTGAAAAACTGCACGAACGCGGCGACGACATTATTGGCGTGCCCACCGGCTTCACCGATCTGGACCGCCTGCTTGGCGGCCTGAACAAATCCGACCTGCTTATTCTGGCGGCGAGACCGGGTATGGGCAAAACCGCCCTACAGACCGGGATAGCCCTGACGGCTGCCACGCGCTACGGCAAACGGGTGGCCATGTTTAACCTGGAAATGTCTGGCGAACAACTGGTGCAGCGTATGATCGCCACCGAAACGCGCATAGATTCGCAGCGGTTGCGGCGCGGTCAGCTTCAAGAACAGGAATGGCCTATCTTCATGGAAGCCATTGGCCGCCTCTCCGAGACGCGCATTTTTATTGACGATACCCCCTCCATCACCTCCAACCAGCTTCGTACCAAATGCCGCCGCCTGTATGCCGAACATGGGCTGGATTTGATTGTGATTGATTATTTACAGTTGATGCAGGCCGAACGCGCCACCAATAACCGCGTACAGGAAATTAGCGAGATTTCGCGCAGTCTGAAAGGGCTGGCGCGGGAACTGGATGTGCCGGTGCTGGCTGCCGCCCAACTCAGCCGCGCTGTGGAGCAACGCCAGGACAAACGGCCGCAACTCTCCGACCTGCGCGACTCTGGCAGCATTGAGCAAGATGCCGATGTGGTCATGTTTATCTACCGCGACGAGTATTACAACCCAGACACCACCGAACGGCCGAACATCGCCGAAATCCACATTGCCAAACACCGCAACGGACCCACCGGCGGTATAGACCTGTACTGGCATGGCAAACTGGCAACCTTCCGCAACCTGCAACGCCAGGAGATCAATTTGTAAATTATGAATTATGAATTATGAATTATGAAAGGCTTCCCTGGTTTCCCTGAAGGTAAATTACGCCTTACACAGATTCCCAATCTGTTTTTCAGCGATCTGCTGCCGATTATTGATAACCTGGCAGAACTGAAGGTAACGCTGTATGCCTTTTGGGCGTTGGGGCAGAAAGAAGGTAGGGTGCGCTATTTGCGCCTGACCGATTTTATGAATGACACGGAATTTGTGAAAGGGTTGGGGCCAACCGTGCAGATAGCCACTGAAAATTTACTAGATGGCGTGGAGCGGGCGGTGGCGCGGGGCACTTTTTTGCACATCAATATCGAGAGCGCGGACGGTAAGATGGATTTGTACTTTTTGAATACGGAGAAGGGACGCACGGCCGTAGACGGCATTACCCGCGGCGAATGGCGGCCCAACCCCGACCAGGACGAACCGATCACCCTGATGGTGGAACGGCCCAACATCTTCATCTTGTACGAGCAAAACATTGGCCCGCTCACGCCCGTCATCGCCGATGAACTACGCGACGCCGAGCAAACCTACCCACCCCGTTGGATTGAAGAAGCCATCCAACTGGCCGTGGAAAACAACGTCCGCAAATGGCGCTACGTCGTCAGCATCCTGGAACGCTGGCGGCAAGAAGGAAAACAACATGGAACCGGCCGGCGAGATACTCAAAAAGAGTTACGCCAACCTATCCCCGATGACCTCAAAGACATCATCAAGCGGTAAACCGGCTGCCGAGGAATTTGACGGCCTGGGCAAACCAGACTGTCCGCACTGCGGTGGACTGGGTTACGTCATGCCCGATGTGCCGCCCATCCACCCCAGCTTTGGTCGGGCTGTGCCCTGCGCCTGCCGCGCCGTGGAGCGGGAGCTAACGCGCATGGAAAAGTTGCAGCGCATCAGCCAGATTGGCGCGCTGCAACATTGCACCTTCGAGACTTTCCTGGCTGAAGGCCACGGCCTGACCCCATCCAAACAACTCAACCTGAAAATGGCTTACGAAGGGGCTATGGCCTACGCCAAGGACCCCAAAGGCTGGCTGGTCTTCAAAGGCGGCTATGGCTGCGGCAAGACCCATCTGGCAGCAGCCGTTGCCAATTATCGCCTGGCCATGGGGCATCCCGTGTTGTTCATCAACACGCCTGATCTGCTGGATCATTTGCGGGCGGCTTTTGGCCCAAACGCCACCACCGGCTACGATGAACGCTTTGAACAGGTGCGTAATGCGCGGCTGCTGATATTGGATGACCTGGGCGCGCAAAGCAACAGCGAATGGGCGCAGGAAAAGCTGTACCAGATTTTCAACCATCGCTACAACGCCCACCTGCCCACCATCATCACCACCAACCTGGAGTTAGAGGGGATTGAGATTCGCATTCGCTCGCGTATGGTTGACCCCAGTCTGGTGCAAATCATCCACATCGCTGCCCCCGACTTCCGCCGGACGGGGGTGGATCAAGACCAATCTGACCTGTCCACGCTGAGTTTGCACCACGATAAGACGCTGGATAATTTTGATTTGCGGGAGCGGGAGCTGCCCAAGTCGCAATCAGATAATCTCAGGCGGGCGTTGGAAACGGCCGTAGACTTCGCCCAATCTCCCAAAGAATGGCTGGTCTTCAACAGCATCGGCTATGGCAACGGCAAGACCCATCTGGCGGCGGGTATTGCCAATGCGGTAGCCAAACAAGGGGAGCCGGTCTTGTTCATTGTGGTGCCAGACCTGCTGGATCACTTGAGGGCTACTTTCAATCCGGCGAGCGGCCAGCGTTATGACAAGTTGTTTGATGAAATCAAGACTGCTTCATTGTTAGTGCTGGACGATTTAGGCACCGAGAGCGCCACGCCCTGGGCGCGAGAGAAGCTGTACCAGCTATTCAACTACCGCTACAATGCCCGCCTGCCTACCGTCATCACCACCGCCACACCGGTAGACGAAATTGACCCGCGCCTGGCGACGCGGATGCTGGATGGCAGCCGCTGTACCTTTTTCCTGATTGAAGCGCCGAGCTATCGGGGCGGGGTGAAGCCCTCGCGGCGGAAGAGTAGTAAGCAGTGAGCGGGGAGTGGGGAGCGGTGAGCGGTAAATACACACTGCTCACCGCTCACCGCTTACTGCTCACTTTTTATCACTGCACAGGCTGGGGGATGATGAGCGTAGCGCCTACCAGCAAAGCATCGGGGTTCTGGATGTTGTTGGCGGCGGCAATGGCTTCGACGGTGGTGTTGAACTGGCGAGCAATGCTGTTGAGCGTATCTCCCAGTTGGACGACGTAGATTTGGGCGGGCACGGCCGTTGCTTCTTCTGCGCCACCTGTATCCTCACCTTCCCCCCCTGTGCCAATGCCATCACTGCCGGGCACAGAAATGATGGGCAGGTTTTGGGTGTTGTCCTGGGGAGCGGTGGTGCTATCTTGCCCAGAGGCGGGTGTATCGGCCGGCTGACTGTCATCCAATACGGCCGTGCTGCCCTCTCCTCCCATTACCGCGGGCACGATACGGTCGAAAATCAAGGGCTGCGCCAGCGCAATCGCGATGACGACCACCAACAGGATTACAGCCAAAAAGCCAAACTTGAGATACTCCATCCGCCGCCGCCGCGCGGCGCTCTCGTCTTGAATAGCCGACAGGCGCGCATCTACTATTTGTTGTACTTCGCTCTGGTACGGTGCGGGTGTATCCGCATTAGTCGCGGGGGACTCGTCTGGCTCTAAATCATCAAAATCTGTTTCGGGATAATCACTGCTCATCGGTACTACCTCCTGCCCAATTTGGGGTGGGTTAGCAATTTACATAAAATAGTAACAATCTTCCTCATTTTGGTCAAGATTGGACTATTCGTGAAAGTTAAGTCAATTGTGAGTTGCACGGCCGTATCCCCTCCCCAAACTCTGCTACAATCCTGGCACTTATGGGAGTACGCCGGGCATAAAAATGGCCCGGCACGGAAGGAGAAAAAAAGACATGTCCTCCAGAAAGCCAGAAACGATATGGCGACTAATGCTATTGTTAGCAGGCACAGCTATCTTATTCACTCTCATCACGAACCAGAGCCGGTCAGTTACCGCCCAAGACGACCATACCATCTACCTGCCGCTCATCAGCCGCCCCATCGTATTCACACGAGGCAATAATCTGCTGCTTAACCCATCGTTTGAAGGTGAAGGTGATTGCCAGATCAATCCGCCCCACCCCGAACTTTGCTGGTATCATCCGGGTGATATACCGGAACTGCAAATTCCCATCCGTTGGGTCTTTGATTATGAAAACCAGTGGGACGGCCGTGATTGTGGCCAACCACCCGTCTGTGACAATCCCCTCACGCCCGAACCAGATGATTGGTGGAACGCCTGGATTCGGCCGGAGGTGAGGGTACTCCCGGCCCAATTATTGCCGCCGCCCGAACATCCGCTGTTTATTTGGGATGGCAACAATACGCTAAAAGTGTTCAAGGGGTACGGCGCTATCAGTTATATTTTGCAGCAAGAGGTATGGCTGGAACCGGGAACCTACGTCATGGAAATCAGCGTCTTTCCAGACCTGGTTGTGGGCTATGACGATGAAGGCAACAAAATCCCTGCGCCTGACCCACTGTCTGGCGAAGTAGAATTTCGCGCCGGTAACACGAATTCTGGTTGGGTATTACCGTCATTTCTGGACAAAAACACCTACTATTTTGTTTTTATCCAATCAGAGGCGCAGCTGACGCAAATGAGGATCGCCATACGTGGCCGGTATGCCATACAGAATAATGGCTGGTTTATGGATGACTGGTGGCTGTGGCGGCAAGATGATCTGGGGGTGCCACCCGGCGTTTATACCGGCAATGGGCAGCCGGCCCTGTTTGCCGCGAACCATGTGCCACCGACCATACCATACACCTTCCCGGTGGGAGCGCCGGTAGAACAGGTTGATGAGTAACATTGGCACATTGCGGGAGAGAGGGCTGCACGCAGGTATCAAGGAGTGGTACGGCCGTGCCTCTGACCAGTTCGAAATGCCCGTAGATGGCTACGTGGTAGACATTGTGCGCGGTGCGCGGTTGATTGAAATTCAAACCGGCAACTTTACCGCGCTCAAGTCTAAATTAGGGCGGCTGTTGGAAAATCATCCCATTCATCTGTTATATCCGGTGGCCCAGGAAAAGTGGATTGTGCGCGAAACGGCCGTCGGCCATCCCCTCAGCCGCCGCAAATCTCCCAAACGAGGGCAGGTGGTGGATGTGTTTGATGAACTGGTACACATCCCCCATTTGCTGACCCACCCCAACCTGAGCATGGGCGTCCTCCTGACGCAACAAGAAGAAATCTGGCGGGATGACGGCCGTGGCAGTTGGCGGCGCAAACGGTGGAGCATCCATGACCGCCGTTTGTTGGCTGTGAGCGAAGAAGTCATTTTTACCCAACCGTCCGATTTTTTGGCGCTGTTCCCGGTTGACCTGCCTCACCCTTTCACCAACAAACAACTGGCGCAGACGCTGACCATTCGCCCCCACCTGGCGCAGCGCCTCACCTATACTTTGCGCCACTGTGATGTGTTAACGGCAGTCGGCAAAGACGGATCAAGCCATTTGTATGATTTCAATGGGGGGAGATAAGGGGGACGGCCGTTACCCATCCACATCACACAGGCTGCAAAACAAAAATCGCCCCAAAACGGCCGGTTTTCCCTTTTTCAGCGCGGTGGGAGAAGAAGAGGTCGGTGCGTTCGGCCGTACACAATCCCGATAATTCAATAGGGCGCACGCCTGCCTCTTGCAGCCTTTGTTGATTGGCGGCGGGCAGGTCAAAGTGGTAACGGCCGTTGCCCCGTCCATCTGGTCGCCTTAATAACTGTGTCCAATCTCTAAACGCTGTTTGCACCTCGCCCACCAACGGCTCATCCACCTCATACTGCGCCCAACCGATGCACGGGCCAATGCCCGCCCACACATCCGCCGGGTTCGTGCCAAACGCGCGTTGCATCGCCCGCACCATAGCCCCCGGCAAATCCACCACCGCCCCCTTCCAGCCCGCATGACCCAGGCCAATGGCATGGTTGACCGGGTCATACAGCAAGATGGGTGTACAGTCGGCAAAATTCATGGTCAGGGCGCAGCCGGGTTCATTCGTAATCAACCCATCGGAATGGGGTGTGTAGTCGCCGTTGTTGGCGCCGGTGACGCAGGTAACGGTATTGCCATGCACCAGGTGGGCATGTACGGCCGTGTCATTGTCCCGCCCAAACAGCCCATACGCCCGGCGGCGGTTGGCAAACACATGGGCCGGGTCGTCCTTCACCGATACGCTCAAATTTAAGGAGTGGAAGGGCGCCGGACTGACCCCTCCCTGCCGCGAAAAGATGGCGTGTTGGATACGGCCGTCGTGTGCCTCACGGCCGTTACCCGCCAACGACTCAAACTGAAAATACACAATGCCATTATCACTTTGTTGTCTCTTCATACCGGCAAAATTAAAGCACGAATGGAAGAATTGGGCGAGATTGAAGGATCTCTCAATCTCTCAATCTCCAATCTCCCTCTCACCCCTTTTGATAGCAACGGCCGTCCACGTTACACTTACTCCCCATGTCTATCTGGCGCAAACTGCCAGCCACATTCTGGCAACTACTGGTCGTTACCCTTTTGGGGCTGCCGCTGATCACGCCGCTGTTGAAGTGGACGGCCGTGCTGGGCACGGCCGTGGCCTGCACCCATGATGGACATCTGCATTACCACCGCGTCGCCGCCCTACGCTACGCCTGGGAAAATGGGCTGTACTTCACCCGTTGGTTGCCCGACCTGGCTTTTGGTTACGGCTACCCCTTTTTTGTCTACCGCGAACCGGCGCCGCTCTACGCCGTGCTGTTGCCGCACCTGCTCGGTTTGCCTCTGCCCGCCGCCGAGAATCTCTTTTACGCCCTTTGCATTCTGGCAGGCGGTTGGTTTATGTTTCTCTGGGCGCGGGACATCTTTGGCGCGCGAGCCGGCATCGTCAGCGCCGTGGCGTATATGAGCGCACCCTATGTGCTGGTGGATGCATTGGTGCGCGGCAATGCGCCGGAGTCGTTGGCGCTGCCGCTGCTGCCGCTGCTGCTGTGGCTCAGCCGTCGCTGGCTGCTGACAGGTGGGCGGCGGTGGTTTGTCACGGCCGTCTTCAGCCTGGCCTTCCTCTCCCTCAGCCACAACATCTCTCTGCTCATCTTCACACCCACCTTGTTGGTCTATCTACTGGCACTGGCATTTTTGCACAAAATGGCCTGGCGCACGGCCGTGCTGCGACTGGCGTTGCTCTTTGGCCTGGGGCTGGGTATGACCAGTTTCTACGCCGTTGGCGCCGTTTTGGAAATGGACGCCGTCACCTTGCAACAGTCCACCAGCACCCGCAACAATGATTTCCACTACAATTTTGCTACCCTGGCCGAAATTTTTGCCCCTATCGCCCCTGAAGACCCCACCCTGCTCAACCCGCCGCTGCTGTTCCGCCTGGGGTGGGTGACGACGGCGTTGGCAATATGGGGCGCGTTGAGTTGGTTTTGGCTGAAGAGATTAGAGATTAGAGAGGGGAGATTAACTCAATCTCCAATCTCCACTCTCCAACCTCCCCTCAAAGAGCAGCAATGGCATATTGTATTGATGGTATTGGCAACGGCCGTATACCTTTTTATGTCCCTCTCCACCTCCCGTTTTCTTTGGGAAAACCTGCCGCTCATTGACTTCACCCAATTCCCCTGGCGCTTCATTGGCCGCGCCGCCCTGCCCATCGCCCTCCTCGCCGGCGTCCCCTTCACCTGCATAAAAACCGATTACCAATTACCGATTACCGATTACCGATTACGCATCCTCTTCCTCCTCGCCATCCCCCTCCTCATCCTGGAAGCCATTCCCAACCTGTACCCCAACGAATGCCGTGAAGAGCCGTTCCCCACCATTCTCACCGTTCACCAATATGAACATGAAACCGGGTTGGTGGGTGTAGACCCGGAAGGCAGTTATTTCCCCCGTTCCGTTCTCCAGCGACCCACCGGTTCACCGCTTGAGGCAGCTTACCAGGCCGGGCAGCCCCCACAAAGATTTGACATAACGTCATTGCCAGAAGGGGCAGCGGTAGACGAAATCGTATCGCAACCACGCGGAATCACCGCCCAACTGACCAGCCCGCAGCCGCTTACCGCTACCTACCTCTCCTTCGCTTTCCCCGGCTGGCAGGCATTGGTGGATGGCACGGCCGTACCCATCACCCCCAGCCGCCCCGATGGCCTGATCACTTTTCCCGTGCCCGCCGGCAGTCACACCATCGAAGTGCGCTGGGGAAGCACACCGCTGCGCGCGGCGTTAACGGCCGTCAGTATTCTCGCTTTTATGTCAACTATTCTGTTGGCGATTTTTGGTAATCGCTTATCGGTGTTCGGTAATCGGTCACTGCCAACGCGGCCCGACTGTTTACCGATTACCGATTACCGATTACTGATAACCCTGGCCCTGCTCACACTGGCGCTGACGCTGCTCATCAGCCGCACCGAAAACCCCCTGCGCCGCCCCGCGCCGCCGCCGGTGGCGGCAACGGCCGTACTGCAAGGCGGCGAACTACGGCTGGATGGCTTCAATCTGTCGGCCAACACGGTAGAGAGCGGTGGCACGTTTGATGTGGATATGGCCTGGACGGCCGTAGACTACCCCCGCGCCCCATACCAGACCAACCTCTGGCTTGCCGGACCGGACGGCCTGCTATGGAGCGAAAAAGAGACCTTCCGCCCGCGCCTGTATGAAGACGCGCCGCCCACCCTCTTCTGGCAGCCGGGCCAATGGGCCTGGGACAGCCGCGAAGTGCAGGTGTTGCCCGGCACGCCGCCGGGTGTGTATGAGCTGGTGCTGACCCTTTTTGACCGGGATACCTTGCAGCCGGTGACATTGGAAGACGCAGCCGGGCAGGCGGTGGGGCCAACGGCCGTCTTGGGGCAGATTGAAGTCACCACCACTGACGACAAACCGACCTTCTCGCCCCAATTCCCACGCGCCGCCGCCATCGGCAGCATGGGCTGGACGCTGCTCGGTTACAACCAGGATCGGGATGAAGCCGCACCCGGCGACCCGTTTCTGCTGACGCTCTTTTGGGAACGCAATGCGGCCCCCACCGACCACTTTCGCCTGACTTTGCAAGATGAGGCTGGAAATGAAGTGCGCGCGTGGGAACTGCCGTTTGTGGCCACGGCCGTACCCGCTCAAACGTTACCCAACCACAGTCGTCTCCGCAGCCAACACCTGCTGCGTCTGCCGGTTGATCTGGCGGACGGCCGTTACCAATGGCGCATTGAAAGTGATACTGCTCTGGGCGAATTGACCATCCACGCCCCGGAACGGGTGATGACGCCGCCGGCAATGGACACGGCCGTGAACGCTCCCTTCCACCAGCCTGGCGGCTCCCCACTCGCCACCCTCATTGGTTACGCAATCTCCATTCCTTCAGCAAGTTCAGGACAGAGTCCCCAATCTTCAATCTCTCTTTATTGGCGCGCCGACGCCGTCTTCCCCACCAGCTACCGCGTCTTTGTTCATCTGGTAGACGAAAGCGGGCAAATCATCGCCCAATCAGACGGCGAACCGGCCAACTGGACGCGCCCCACCACCGGCTGGCTGCCCGGCGAATACATCACCGATGCCCACACCCTCACCCTGCCTGCCGAACTATCATCCGGCCCCCTGTCCTTGCGCGTTGGCCTCTATGACCCGCAAACCGGCCAACGCCTACAAACGGGTATGGCCGATTATGTGGAACTTACCCTACCTTAAAGTTGCTCCAAAATCTGTCTTGACAATCCGGGCCACCTTAGATAGGGATTTCGAGAGTTTAGATACGACGGCTCCTTATCTGTTTCTCGCCACCACGTTCCTTTCAACTATAATGGCCCCATGAATGAGACCATGTCTGCCGTCTTGTTACAAACTAAATTGTATGCGCCACGGTTACGGCCGTCCCTCGTTCCCCGCCGGCACCTCATCGAAAAACTCAACAAGGGGCTGCACCACAAACTAACACTCATCTCCGCTCCGGCCGGCTTTGGTAAAACCACCTTAGTCAGCGAATGGCTTACTGATAGAAAACTACCGTTTGCCTGGCTCTCTTTAGACGAAGGGGATGCAGACATCACCCGCTTTTTAACTTACTTCACCACTGCATTGCAGGCGATTGCGCCGGATGTTGGAGCAGACGTGTTGAATGTGCTCCAATCCTCTCAGTCACCGCCAATCGAATCGATACTGACAACTCTACTCAATGAAATCACTACCATCCCGGATGATTTCATCCTCGTCCTTGATGACTACCACATGCTTGATTCCAAAGCGATAGACAAGGCTCTGACCCTTCTGCTTGAGCACTTGCCCTCGCAGATGCACCTGGTGATCACCACCCGTGAGGACCCAAATCTACCCCTGGCTCGTTTACGTACCCGGAATCAATTGACCGAGCTGCGCGTCACAGACTTGCGTTTTACTCCCCCCGAGGCTGCCGAATTTCTCAACCAGGTAATGGGCTTAAGCCTCTCAGTGGATGACATCACCGCGCTGGAAGCCCGAACTGAAGGTTGGATTGCCGGTCTGCAACTCGCTGCCCTTTCGATGAAGGGACAAGAAGATGTCCACGAATTCATTCAGGCGTTTGCTGGAGATCACCGCTATATTGTGGACTACCTGGTCGAGGAAGTGTTGCAGTGCCAGCCTGAAGCTATTCGAAACTTCCTGCTGCAAACGTCCATCCTTGATCGCTTGAACGGTCCGCTCTGCGATGCCGTTACTTCTCAATCGGGGGGCAGGGCAAGATTGGAAGGCTTGCAGCGGGGCAATCTATTCCTAATTCCATTGGATGACAAACGGGATTGGTACCGCTATCACCATCTTTTTGCCGATGTGCTTCGTATGCACCTGACAATGGAGCAATCCGAACTAGTTCCTACTTTGCACCATCGCGCGAGCGAGTGGTATGGGAAAAATAACTTAACAGCGGATGCGATCCGCCACGCGCTGGAGGCAAGGGATTTCGAGCAAGCGGCGAATCTCATCGAACGAGCCGTGCCGGAAGCGCGGCGGAACAGACAGGAGAGTACACTACTAGGCTGGCTTAAGGCACTGCCTGACGAAGTGATCCAGTATAGACCTGTACTCAGCGTTCACTATGCAGGCACGCTGCTGCAAACTGGTCAACTTGATGATGTTGAGAAGCGATTACAGCAAGCCGAACGATGGCTGGATAAAGAGATTCATGAACAACCCATTTACGTGGATGAAGAGGATTTTCAGCGCCTGCCTGGTTTGGTTGCGATGTACCATGCTGGAATTGCCCTGATGCACGGCAAGATAGCGGACACCATGAAATATGCCCAACAGGTGCTTTACCTGGCGCGTGAGGATGACCATTTACTGCGCGGGGCGGCATCGTCGCTCTTAGGACTTGCCTTCTGGACAAACGGAGATCTCGATAAAGCGCACGGAATGTTTTCCGATGGGATGGCTCACTTGCAGAAAGTTGGTTTCATCTCAGATGTGATCGGCGGCTCTGTGACTCTGGCAGATATACGGATCATGCAAGGTCGTCTGCTGGAAGCTATGAATATCTACGAGCGAGGATTACAACTTGCCACAAAGCAGGGCGCGCCAGCCCTGCGCGGCGCAGCAGATATGCATGTAGGCATGAGCGATCTCTACCGCGAGCATAACGATTTGATCACCGCCGAACAACACCTCTTAAAAAGCAAAGAACTTGGCGAACTCAATTGGTTACCCAAAAACCCATATCGCTGGCGTGTTGCGATGGCTCGAATACACGAGGCTCACGGGGATCTGGACGGTGCGCTTGATATGCTCAACGAGGCAGAACCTTTGTACCTTAGTGATTTCTCCCCGAATGCCCGTCCTGTTCGAGCGCTGATGGCGCGAGTATGGATCAAGCAAGTTGAGTTGGAGAAGGCGCTTGGTTGGGCACGTGAACGGAAGTTTTCTGTCGAGGATGAACCCAGCTACTTGCGGGAGTTCGAACAAATCACGTTCGCAAGAATATTGTTGTCTCAGTATCAAAGCGGCCATTCAGACAGTTCGCCTCATGATGCAAGGGGGTGCCTGGAACGTCTTTTGAAAGCAGCGGAAGCAGGCGGCAGAAATGGAAGTGTGATCGAAATCCTGATCTTGCAAGCGCTTGTTCACCAAATGAACGAGGACATCTCCTCTGCTCTGTCAGCGCTGGAACGAGCCTTGAAACTGGCTGAGCCAGAGGGTTATGTCCGCCTGTTTCTAGATGAAGGCGCAGCTATGGAAACGTTACTCCGCAAAGCTGCTGCGAACAAGATTATGCCAGACTACACGGGCAGGCTGTTGTCGGCGTTTGAGGCGGAGCGAAAAGGAATAGGGGAGGAAACGCCTCCTTCCGCCTCCCCAACTTCATCGTCCCTGATCGAGCCTCTCAGCCAGCGTGAATTGGATATCCTGTGCTTGTTCAAGACCGAATTGTCCGGTCCCGAGATCGCTCAGGAACTTGTCATCGCTCTAAGTACAGTTCGTACGCATACGAAGAGCATTTACAGCAAACTCAACGTCAATAGCCGCCGGGGGGCTGTTAAACGGGCCATTGAACTTGGTTTGATATAAGCCCAAAGCGAAAGCGCACGGCTAAACAGGTATTCCATAGACCCCGCCATATTTCTGTGGCGGGGTTTTGGCATCCTCTCCAAATATCCCCACACCAAATCCCCACATGTGGGGAAGACCTCTCCCCACATTCATTTGTATATTGTCTTCAGTCGAACCCAAACAGGCGGCGATGCCGGGTGTTAAAACTTGACATTAATTTTGCAGGTTCAAAAAGGAGACAAACAAATGAACATTAATGGAAAGATCTCGATCAAGGAGAGCAAAACAAAGATGACCACATCTGCTCTCATGCGGCTGGCAGGTGTATC
This sequence comes from Chloroflexota bacterium, assembly GCA_035444285.1. Lineage (GTDB taxonomy): Bacteria > Chloroflexota > Anaerolineae > Promineifilales > Promineifilaceae > CAADGU01. The sequence goes on along the minus strand of DAOMOK010000007.1, from coordinate 205,929 downwards.
TGCCATGGCAGCAGGGATCATTTTTGCAGGCATTCAGCCCATCCATCCGCCTGACTTTCTTCCCTCAGTCACCACCACGGCATGGGCAACAATCATGCCCGTGAAGTTGTTGATGTGCCTGCTTTTCCTGCTCGGTTTCGCAGGGCTTTATGCACGCCAGGTGGAGGAGACTGGTTGGCTTGGTTTGGCTGGCTTTCTCATGTTAAGCGTCACCTGGGTGCTCCAGGCAGCCTTCATCTTCGCCGAAACTTTTATCCTGCCCGTGTTGGTGGTCCCGTCGCCGCAGTTTGTAGAGAGCTTCCTGGGGATTGTGAATGGATTTCCCGGTGAAATGAACATTGGCGCGCTCCCCGCTGTGTATGGACTGGCAGGGCTCCTGTATATGCTCGGCGGATTGCTGTTTGGAATCGCCACCTTCCGCGCTGCCATCCTGCCGCGCTGGGCGGCTGGTCTGCTTGCTGTCGCGGCTATGGTTACCCCCGCGGCTGCGCTGCTTCCTCACGCAATCCAGCGGTTTGCTGGGATACCGGTAGGGATTGCTGTCGCATTATTGGGATACACACTCTTTTCTGAACGGCGAGTGAAATCATTGCAAGCCGTGCCTGACCAGAGAACCGCTTCGCCGGAACCGAGTAAGGTCGCCTGAAATGGTATGAAGTAGACAAGTGGTTGTACGACCACTTGTCTACTCGAACTGAGAATATTTTTACAAGGAGTTAAAGATGAAAGCGATTACTCATGATAAAGATCAAATCAAAGTACCAGCAAAAAAAGCTCGAACTGCGTGGTGGGCGCCCGCTGGTCTGATCCTGCTCAGCATCATTCCTCTCATTTTCGGTATCGTCCGCCTCAATGAACTGGCGAGTGGTGCAGAAATAACGCCAGCCAACGCACGCTTCTTTGCATCACCCGCGCCCGTTGTCATTCATATTATTACCGCCTTGGTCTACGCCCTGCTGGGTGCGTTCCAATTCGTGAGCCGCCTCTGGAAGCGGGGGACTCGCTGGCACCGCTGGGTTGGGCGGCTCCTGGTTCCATTTGGACTTCTGGTTGGACTTTCAGGGCTGTGGATGACCATATTCTATCCCCGCCCGGAAGGTGCAAGCGACCTCCTCTTCGCCTTTCGGCTCGTGTTCGGAACGGGCATGGTTCTCTCGATCATCCTCGGCTACGCTGCCATCCGACGGCGCAATATCACTCAGCACCGCGCCTGGATGACACGCGCCTATGCCATTGGGCTTGGTGCAGGCACGCAGGTTCTGACCGGGATGATGGGGGCATTGATCTTGGGTACACCCAATGAGTTTGAAAATGCGTTGTTGATGGGTGCAGCCTGGATGATCAATCTTGCTGTGGCTGAATGGGTCATCCGCAAGCGACCAGCCAATCAGGCCCACACCACATCTTTTGTTGTTTCCGATTTACAGTGATGTTATTCACGCCTCATTATTTATAAAAAGAAAGGATTCTAAAATGAAAGCAATTGTGGCAACTCAATACGGCGGACCTGAAGTTCTTCAACTCAAAGAGGTCGAAAAACCGACGCCTAAAGCAAATGAAATACTGATTAAAGTGCATGCAACGACCGTCACAGCCGGGGACTTTCGAATGCGAAGCTTTACCGTTCCTCCCCTGTTCTGGATTCCCGCTCGAATCACATTGGGGATCACAAAACCAAAACAGCCGATCTTCGGAATGGAACTCGCCGGGGAAGTGGAAGCTGCCGGCAAGGACGTAACCCGGTTCAAGGTGGGCGATCAGGTATTCGCATCCACCCTCACGGAGAATTTTGGCGCCTATGCCGAATATAAGTGTTTTCCTGAACAGGGTATGGTGGCCGTCAAACCGGCAAATATGACTTTTGAGGAAGCTGCCGCTGTTCCCATCGGTGCGACTACAGCGCTGCGGCTGCTGCGGAAAGGAAATATCCAGCGTGGACAAAAGGTCTTAATCTACGGCGCATCTGGTAGTGTGGGTACATACGCGATCCAGCTTGCAAAGCATTTTGGAGCAGAAGTGACCGGCGTTTGCAGCACGTCCAATTTGGACATGGTGAAATCTCTGGGCGCCGATCATGTCATTGATTACACAAAAGAAGATTTTTCATCAAGGACGGAGCGATATGATGTCATCTTCGATACGGTTGCAAAATTTCCGAAATCAGAATACTCGAAAGTTCTCGCGCCAAACGGAACCTATATAACAATGGCCAGGTTAAGCACGAAAGAAAGCATGGAAAATCTGGTTTTCATCAGAGAGCTGATCGAGGCAGGGGAGATCAAAGTGGTTATTGACCGAGGCTATCCGCTGGAACAGATGGTCGAGGCGCACCGGTATGTTGACACGGGACATAAACGAGGGAACGTTGTCATTACCGTAGGATAGAAAAATGGCAAATAAACGAAGACCCAAAAGGGATGCAGAGCAGTGCATGGTCTATCAGATCAGAATCAAAGGCCATCTGGGCTGCCAGTGGACGAACTGGTTTGAGGGGCTAACCATCAGCCTGGAAGAAGATGGCGATACGCTCCTGACTGGCCCAGTATGTGATCAAGCTGCTCTACATGGATTACTTAAGAAAGTGCGTGACTTGGGAATGCCATTGCTTTCGGTAAATTCCGTTGGCTCTGCCCCACAAGATGCATCTAAACAGGTAACTCATGAATGATCTGGTTTACTCCTTCATTAGCTCAATCTTCATTGGACTTGGCGCAACGCTCACTTTTGATCTTTGGGCATTGTTTCTCAAACATGCCTTTAAAGTTCCATCATCCAACATCTGTCTAGTTGGCCGCTGGCTTCGATATATGCCAGAAGGAACTTTTAAACATTCAAATATTGTATCTGCTCCACAAAAGAGCGCAGAGTGCAGGGTAGGATGGATCGCACATTATCTCATTGGCGTTATGTTTGCAATTACTTTTGTGGCATTAGCAGGTAAGAATTGGCTTCAACATCCAACGCTGGTTCCCGCAATGCTCTTCGGAGTCGTCACAGTAGTTGGGCCGTTCTTCATCATGCAACCCTCATTTGGGTTGGGGTTTGCTGCATCAAAAACATCAAATCCTATGCAGGCAAGATTTCGTAGTTTGATGAATCATACAGCGTTTGGCATCGGTCTTTACCTTTTCGGATTGTTGGTTAGTAGAAACATCTATTTCAGTTAGTATCACGAAGTTTTCACCCCCCTTAAGACTACAACGGATGGAGAAATAAGCGGACAAATTTCCAGGGGGGAATCCGTTCATTTCTTTATCCGTTGTAGTTGTGGCGAATAACTAATGACACTAACAATATTCCAACAATCGCCCTTACAGCACACAAGGGAATATAGCATAAACTCTTAAAATTGAGTCAAACTGGATCGGCCGTCAAGGAATCTTTCACAGCGGGTCTTGTATGGCTGACAGGCTCTTTGCCTGGTGGTTTGGTGATGGTGTGCCGCCGTCGCTCTCTGGTAAACAAGCTTTGCACGCCGATGAAAATCAATGTCAGCGCGCCCACGGCAATGCGCGTCCACCAGGAACTCAGGTTGCCGTTGAACTGGATGAGCATCTGGATTAAGCCTGTCACCAAGACGCCAAAGAGCGTACCAAAGACGTACCCCTGTCCCCCGGTTAGCAGCGTACCGCCAATGACTACCGAGGCGATGGCGTCCAATTCCACATTGGTGGCATACAGCCCATGCCCGGAAAGCAGCGAGATGCTAAAGACAATGCCCGCCAGCGCCGAACAAAAGCCGTTGAGGGCGTAGACGGAGATTTTGATACGGCCGACAGGCAGACCCATTAACAGAGCCGACTGTTCACTGCCGCCAATTGCATAAACGGAACGGCCGTAGCGCGTAAAATGCGCTACATATATCCCCACCACCAGCACAGTGAGCGCAATGAGCGCCCCCAGGTTAATGAATCCCCGCTCCAGGCCCGGAATCGGCAGCCGGTACAGCGCCATCGCCCGGTACAACGGGTGCCTGATGGGAATGGCGTCCAGACTGATGAAAAAACACATACCCCTGGCAAAAAACATGCCCGCCAGCGTGACGATAAACGGCTGCACTTTGAACACGTGGATAATGGCGCCCATCGTCGCCCCCAGCAGCGTACCCATGAGCAGCATGAGGGGGATGACGATGTACGGGCTTAAGCCCACCTTTTCCAACAGCGCCGCCGAAGCCACTGAAGTCAGGGCAATCACCGCCCCCACTGAAAGATCAATGCCTTTGGACAAGATCACAAACGTCATGCCAATGGAGGTAATAAGCAGGAAAGCATTATTGATAAACAGATTCAAGAACGCTTGCGGCTGGCGCATCCCTTTGTACTGGAGATACCCATACAGATACAGCATCACAAAGACGCCAACCGTTGCCAACAGGGGCATAAATTTGCGGTCAATCTTCAATCGTTCCATCATGGCTGCACCCCTTTTCGCTCGAATACCCGGCCCAATACCAGCTTCGTCTGGTCGGAATAGAGCAGGATGACGATGAGCACCACCAGCGCCTTGATGGCCGAAGCCGCCATGGCCGGGACGCCCAGGGCGTACATGGTGGTGGTGGTACTTTGAATGACCAGCGCGCCAATGATGCTGGCTAACAGTGAAAAACGGCCACCGGTCATCAAGGTGCCGCCAATTACCACCGCCAGGATGGCGTCCAGTTCCAGGTTTAAGCCGGCGTTATTGGCGTCGGCGCTTTTGACGTTGGAGCTATAAATCAACCCGGCCACACCGGCGCAAAAGCCACAAATGGTGTATACGATCAGCTTGATATTTTTTTCACTGATACCGCTGAGATAGCTGGAACGGCCGTTAATACCCACCGACTCCACAAACAAACCAAATGCCGTGCGCCGCGCTAGCAGCCAGGTGAGCAAAAAGACAAAGGCCACAATAAAAAGCGCAAAGGGCAGCCCCAGCAGATAGCCATTGCCAATGAAGAAGTAGCGGCTGTAATACACGGTGATAATCTGGCCGTTGGTGATCAATTGGGCGATGCCTCGGCCGGCCACCATCAGCACCAGCGTAGCCACCATTGGCTGGATTCTACCCCTGGAAATGAGCAGACCGTTCCAAAAGCCACAGGCAGTGGATACCAGCAGCGCCGCCAGAATACACAACCACAAAGGCGTGTAGGTGACATCCTTGATCAGTTCCTCGGAGCTAATCAATTGCCGTGCCAGCGCCGGGTTGATGAGCACAGTGGCCGTGGCGGCGGAGATGGCCACCACCGCGCCTACCGACAGGTCAACGCCACCGGTAGCAATGACCATCGTCATGCCAATGGCCAGCAGCATCAAAATTGAGCCACGATTGAGAATATCAATGAGAAAGCCGGAGAGACGGCCGTCTTTAATTTCAATGTTGTAGAAGCCCGACGTGAAGAACAAATTGAAAAGCATGATCAAAGCCAGGGCTAACAAAGGCCAAAATAACTGGCTGTCGCGCAGCCGGTGCCAGGAAAATCGTGAATAGTTCATGTTGCCTCACTCCCTGCACCGCCTCCGGCTGAGCCGCCGCCTTCGGCTGAGCCGCCGCTTCCGGCTGAGCCGCCGCTTCCGGCCATTACTTGCATAATGGTATGCTCGTCAACTTCCCCAGAAAATTCGGTCACTTTTTGCTGATCACGCAAGACGGCGATGCGGTGGCTGGTGCGCAGCACCTCTTCCAGTTCGGAGGAGATGAAGATACACGCCTTGCCTTCTTCGGCCAGTTCCAGCACCAGCTTTTGGATTTCCGCCTTGGCGCCAATGTCAATACCGCGTGTAGGTTCGTCCAGAATGAGAACCTGCGGATTGGTCGCCAGCCAACGGGCCAGGATGACCTTTTGTTGGTTGCCGCCGCTCAGGTTTTTGACGGATTGTTCGGCCGAAGGGGTGCTGATGTTAAGCATTTTGATGAATTTGTCGGCTATCTGCTGTTGCTGCTGCTGGCTGAGGCGCTTGAGCCAGCCGCTATTGGATTGCAGGGCCAGGACAATGTTTTCGCGGATGGTCAAATCCTCAACGACGCCGTCGGCTTTGCGATCTTCGGGGCAGAAGGCTATGCCTCTGGCGATGGATTCAGATGGGGAAAATTTATGTACCTCAAGCCCGGCAAAAGTGAGAGAACCGCTGTCCGGTTTATCCACGCCAAAGAGCAGGTGTGCCGTTTCGGTACGCCCGGAACCCAACAGCCCGGCAAAACCCAACACTTCCCCGGCGTGTAACTCTAAGTCGAAGGGGTGGATGGAACCTCTACGGCCGTATCCCTTTGCCTGCAATATCGGTTCTTTCTGGTGATGTTGGCCGCTCATCAATTTGATCTGGGCCATATCACTAAAGTCGCCTACGGTACGGCCGAGCATAAGGGCAATGAGTTCCATGCGGGGGAGGCTGGATGTCTCATATGTCCCCACCAGTTTGCCATTGCGTAAGATCGTTACCCGGTCGGTCACTTCATAAATCTGGTTGATGAAATGGGTGATGAAGACAATGCCCAGCCCTTCTTCTTTCAGTTTCCGCAAAACCTGAAAAAGATTATACGTCTCATGGGTGTCCAGACTGGAAGTGGGTTCATCCAGAATGAGGATTTTGGCGGAGGAAATTTCCAGGGCGCGGGCGATAGCCACCATCTGTTTGAGGGCAATCGAATACTCCCCCAAATCTTTACTGACATCCACCTCTACTTCCAGGCGCGCCAGAATCTCACGCGCCCGTTTTTGCATCCCGCGCCAATCAATACGGCCAAACTTGCGTGGTTCCCGGCCGATCAAAATGTTTTCGGCCACCGACAGGTTGTCGCATAGATTGATTTCCTGGTAAACGGTGCTGATGCCCAACGTTTGGGCGTGCTGCGGCGATTTGACTTGTATCGGTTGATTGTTGAGGGTGACACGGCCGTGATCTGGCCGTTCTACCCCCGTAATAATCTTGATCAACGTAGATTTCCCGGCCCCATTTTCACCCACCAACGCATGAATTTCGCCCGCTTTCAGAGCGAAATCCACATTTTCCAGCGCCTGTACGCCGGGAAAAGCCTTCGAGATACCTTGCATGGTCAAGAGGGGAGTGTCAGGTCTTTCGGGCATAAGATTCACCTAAAACTGTCATTCCGACGAGTCTTCGAGGAGGAATCTTTGCCAGTTAATGACAAAGATTCCTCGCTCCGAAGACTTCGCTCGGAATGACAACTGGTAACTTTGCTAGTTCTTAATACTTCCGCTCCGGCAGCAGTTCGGCTGCATTGTCAGGATAATAAACGCTTTCTTTGGAGGGTACCCAATCCGGCAGTTGTTCGCCATTGACGGCGCGCAGGGCCAGTTCATAGAACTGCGGGCCGAGCAGCGGGTTACATTCCACTGTTACGTTCAGCTTGCCAGCAATCATCGCCTCAAAGGCGCCACGTACTGCGTCAATGGAGACGATCTTGATGTCTTCGCCGGGTTTCAGGCCATACTCCTCAATTGCCTGGATGGCCCCAATGGCCATATCATCGTTGTGCGCATACAGCCCCACAATCTCGTTGCCGTAATTCTTCAAGAACGCTTCCATCACCTCTTTGCCTTTGGCGCGGGTGAAATCACCGGATTGGGAAGCAACGATTTCGATGTCGTCATTGAGTGTTTCCCGGAAGCCTGAGTAGCGGTCATTAGCCGGGGCAGAGCCGACCGTGCCCACCAGTTCCACGATCTTGCCACCTTCCGGCAGCAATGTATTCATCTCGTTGCCTGCTTTGCGCCCTTCTTCCACAAAGTCGGACCCCAAATAAGTGGCATACAGTTCACGGGGCACATCGGCGCGGCGGTCTACCATGATGACGGGGATACCGGCGTCTTTGGCTTCCTGCAAAACGGTTTCCCAACCGGTTTCCACAACGGGTGAGAAGCCGATCACGTCCACGCCTTCAGCGATGTAGGAGCGAATGGCGGCGATCTGGTTTTCTTGTTTCTGTTGGGCGTCAGAGAAACGCAGGTCAACGCCTAACTGTTCGGCTGATTCTTTGATGCTGGCGGTATTGGCTGTGCGCCATTCACTTTCCGCGCCAATCTGGGCATACCCAACAACCAGATCTTCCATTGTCTTGGCGCTGGCTTCATCAGCCGCTTCTTCCCCTCCGGTGGAGGAACAGCCCACTATCACCACTGACAGCAGCAGAAAAATAATAAGTAAACTGAGCTTTTTCATTTTATTCGTTCTCCTTTCCTTTTACAGGTCTCAATAAAACGGGTCTTTGGGAAATCCGGGGGGTGGTAGAACGCAGCCTTTACGCTTTACGCACAACCCCCACGAAATCCCAGAGAACCCATGAAACGATTTATTGAACAAAATGATAGGGCTTAACCGGCGTGCCACTCAATCCACTTTTTCAGGAGGTTTTTGGAGAAAAATTTTGATTTTCCGGCCACAAGGGCAATCATCAGCCGGCAGGTGTAATTTTTTTAGATGGAAGTTGAAAAATTTGTGATGGGTGCATGTGTGAGAAGCTTTTGATAGCGATCATAGGCTTCTGACCACACGGCCGTGTCCCGCGGTTCATATCGCTGTAAATCTGGCATTTCGGACAAAAGTTGGCGCGCTTCTGCTAAGTCTCGCAATTCCCCCAAGGCAATCAGTTGCACAATGGCATTGCCGATGATACTGGCTTCCACCGGCCCGGCAATAACCGGCAGCCCCGTCGCGTTGGCCGTCATCTGATTCAACAAGGCATTTCTGCTGCCGCCGCCAACGATATGAATCACCTGTGGCTGTTGGCCGGAAACGGCCGTTAACTTTCCCAGAGCGTCGCGGTAAGCCAACGCCAGGCTCTCCAGAATACAGCGCATGGTGGCCCCGGCCGATTGGGGCACCGGCTGGTTGGTTTGGCGGCAGTAGTGGCGTATATGCGCCTGATGATCGCCGGGGGGCAGAAAAATGGGGTCATCCGGGTTTATCAGGGAGAGCAGGGGCGGCACGGCCGTTGCCAGCGTTTCCAGTTCACCATAGCTGTATGCTCTGCCCGCTCTGGCCCAGTTATCGCGGCATTGCTGCGCCAACCATAAACCCATCACATTTTTGAGCAAACGGATGCTCCCATAAACGCCGCCTTCATTGGTAATGTTGGCGCGTAGCGCCGCTTCGGTGATGATGGGCTGGCTCACTTCCAAGCCAACCAGGCTCCATGTGCCGCTGCTGATGTAGGCAAAATGGGCATGGGTAGCCGGTACGGCCACGGCGGGCACAGCCGCCACCGCGCTGCCCGTATCATGGCTGGCGGGGGTAATGACTGGAATGCCCTGGTACTGCCCCAACTGCGTGCCGGGTGGCACAACCGGGGGGAAAATGTGGGAGGGGATATGGGCCGCTGCCATAATGTCGGCGGCCCATTCCTGTGTGCGTGGGTTGAGCAGTTGCGTGGTGGAGGCGATGGTAAATTCGCACACGGCCGTGCCGGAAAGCCAGTAATGAAACAGGTCAGGTACCGTTAAAAAAGTGTGGGCGATCTCCAATAGGGGGGATTGGCGCTGCACCATGCTCAAAAGCTGGTAAAGGGTATTGACGCGGGCAAATTGAATGCCGGTCTGGGAATAGATCAATTCCTGGCCTATGTGGTCAAAGGCTAACTCCATCATGCCCTGGGTACGGCCGTCGCGGTATTGCACCACATTGCCGATCAGATGACCTTGCCGGTCTAGCAGGCCAAAATCCACGCCCCAGCCATCTACGCCCACGCTGGCCGGATGCAGCGGTTTGGCTTTTTCAATGCCTGCCTGAATTTCCCGCCACAAATCCAGCACATCCCAATAGAGCGTGCCTTGTAGAGAGACCGTTTGGTTGGGGAAGCGGTAAAGGGGGGTCAGGTGGAGGGCACGGCCGTTGAACTGCACCGCCATCACCCGCCCCGATTCAGCCCCCAAATCTACCGCTAATACTGATTTACTCGCCATCTTTTTTGAGCTTTTGGGCTTCTACGCCAGCTTATTTTTCGTTTTGACAAAACAAATCAACAACCATATAATCTCTGCAAAATGTGGAAACGTTCCCACATATTTCTCACATATTTCCACATTCAAACCCGATTAATCAACATTATTTAGACCTATTCCTCAGGAAATATGGTGCATCTGGAGAAAAACAGATCAATTGGTGTGGTGAAATTTCCACAACTGTTCCACTGCTTTTGCAGATGCCTTAAGACCGTTTTAAGACTATGACCGTCACTATTAAAGATGTCGCCAGACACACGGGACTTTCCCAGGCCACCGTCTCGCGGGCGTTGAACCAAAGCGGTTACGTCAGCGCCGAAACCCAACGCCGCGTTGATGAGGCCATTGCTGAACTGGGCTACCAGCCAAACTGGTTAGCCAGGGGGCTGAAAGGCCAGCCCACCCGTCTGGTTGGGCTAATCGTGCCCGAAGTATCCAGCCTGTACGACAATCTGATCATCCAATCCGTCTCTACTATGCTTCACCAAAACAACTATGGCATGATGCTGTGTATCAACAATGAAGACCCTGAGGTTGACCTGTGGTATTTGAAAGCCCTGAAGGAAAAGCATGTTGACGGCATCATTTACGTTCATCCATTGGGCGGCAGCAATTCGTCATTTGTGCGCGATTTAGCTAAACAGGGAATCCCCATTATTGAACTCAACCGCCGCCGCGAAGAAGACCTGTTGGATGGTGTATTGGCCGATAATGTGCAGGGCGCTTACCAGATTACAAACTATCTGATTGGTCTGGGGCACCAGCGCATTGGCCTGATCATGGGCCAGAGCGAGTTGACGACAGGCCAGAATCGGTTGACCGGGTATCGTCATGCCCTCAATGAGGCGGGAATCCCCATTGACCCGGCGTTAATTCGCATCGGGTCGTTCACTCAAGAACATGGTGAAGCTGGGGCCAGGGAGTTGTTGCAGCTTGGCGCACGTCCCGAAGCCGCTGCCGGTTCGCCTTCCGCCATTCTGGCCGGCAGCAACCGCATCCTCTTGGGTCTGCTAAAGGTTCTCAACGAGCAAAATATCCGTATCCCGGATGATATATCGGTGGCTGCTTTTAACGATACTGAGTGGTTGAGCATGTGGCATCCCCCCATCACCACCGTAGACATTGCCACGGAGGAGATGGCCAGATTATCGGTTGAATTATTGTTACGCCGAATCTCGTCATCACCAAAAGAGTATAAGCCGAGAACGTACCTGTTGAGTACGTCTTTGCTGGAGAGAAAGTCATGTAAAAAGGTGATCCCTGCGAGCGGATAAATAATTGGGCCTGGGAAACAGGCTAACCGGTAGTAAGAGGCTCGCCCAGCCGACAAGCGTGACGGCATCGCGGATGTGACGAGCCTCTCCTGAATCGCCAGATCAATCTTGAATAGGTACCCGGTTTGCCCGGCAAAGAAAACTTTACCGGGATACAGACACCCCATTGTTGTTGATCCGCCTGGTAGTTTTATCACCTTTGTAGACGATTCACAAGGTCGTCTGTAGTAGGCATTTTCGTGCTGTGCAAGGGTGATAAATCGCCTACTACCAACCTGCCAAAGGAGGTGCAAAGGAGAAGAATAGAGAAGAAATAACCATTATTACCCTTTTGTATTCCATTAACCGACTAAAAGATTTGCTTTTTCTTACCGCGCATACGAAGCCATCAACTCTTTTATTGTGCGCGACTATAAAAGCGAGGAGGATCCCTGTGAAAACAAAGAATAGTTTGAAAATTGGTTTGTTGCTGCTCACGGCCGTTGCCCTATTCATCCTGGCTGCTTGCTCTGGCACAACAGCCTCACCAACCACCGCCCCGGAGACAGTGGTAGAAACCGTCACCGTTACCGTGATAGCCACCGCTGAAACCCAAGCCATGCCCCCCGCCACAGACAACCCATACCGCCCCAATGAACTGTTTGCGGCTGTGGAAGATTTGAAGGCCGCCACCGCCGGGCAAAACGCCCCGGCCGGAGCCAAGTTTGCTTTTCTGGCTAACAATCTGTCTCCATTCTGGACGGCCGCCCAAATTGGCGTTGGCCGCGCCTCATCAGAGCTGGGTGTGCCTATCGCCTTCCAGGCCCCTACCGCCTCTGACCTGCTCAGCCAGCAGCTTTCCATGTTAGAAACCTTCGTTAATGATGGTTACACCGGCGTCACCTTCTCGGCCATAGACCGGCAAGCACCTGCCCCCATCATTGAACGAGCGGTCAACCAGGGCACCATCATGCTCACCATGGATTCAGACGCCACCGGCAGCGACCGCGCCATGTACATTGGCATGTCTGACTATGACGCCGGCCGCGCTGCCGCCGAAGCCGCGCTGGAAATCATTGGCGAAGGCAAAGTGGTGGGGTTGGTGGGTTTTGCCACCGCCCAAAATGCCCAGGACCGCATCCGCGGCGTGAACGATGTTTTTGAGGGCACCAACATGGAACTGGTGGAAGTGCTCATTGATGACATCAAGCCGGAAGTGGCCCTGAGTAACGCCCAGACCTCCATCCAGAAATATGGCGATGACCTGGCCGGTTTTATTACCTTCTACTCCTACGATGGCCCCGCCGCCTGCCAGGCGGTGAAACAGGCTGGCCTGACTGGCGATGTGAAGATCATTGCCTTCGACGCCGAGCCGGAAACGCAGGCTTGCATGGAAGAAGGTGTGGTGCAGGCGATGATCGGGCAGCGCGTTTACTTCTACGGCTATCTGGCCGGGTATGTCATGCACGCTATGTCAGTTTTAGGCGTAGACAAGACGATGGCCATCTTAGCGCCCTATCTCGACGATTTAGGCGACGAAGGTAAGATCCGCCTGAACACAGGTGTGGATGTTATCAAAGCTGAATCGCTCGACCTGTACAAACAATATCTCGATTCCGTCGGTATTGCTTCGCAGTAGAGCCTGAGTGAGTGATTAGACCTGACAGGTTTCCAAAACCTGTCAGGTCTAAGAGTAGTGGTCATGGAACAGCAACCGTTATTGGAAATGGCGCATATTGCCAAAGGTTTCCCTGGGGTGCAGGCGTTGGATGATGTGGATTTTGAGGTGTACCCCGGCGAGATTATTGGCTTTCTGGGCGAAAACGGGGCGGGCAAATCTACGCTCATCAAAATTTTGTCCGGCGTTTACGTGAAGGATGCGGGCACAATTCGCTTCAACGGCCGTGACATCTCCCCCCAATCGCCCCAAGAAGCACAAAGCCTGGGCATCAGCACCATTCACCAGGAGTTAGCCCTCATCCCCTACCTTTCCGTAGCCGAAAATATCTTCCTCAACCGGGAACCACGCCGGCTGTTGGGCATGGTGGATTTCCGGCGCATGAACCAGGAGGCGGAAGCCCTCTTGCATGACCTGGGCGCCGATATTCCTGGCAAAAAAGCGGTGCGCGAATTGAATGTAGCCGGGCAACAAATGGTGGAAATTGCCAAGGCGGTCTCCCAAAATGCCCGGCTAATTTTGATGGATGAACCCACCTCAGCCCTGTCCAGCAAAGAAGCGGACGCCCTGTTTGCCCTGATGCGCCGGTTGCAGGCGCGGGGGGTGGCGGTGGTTTTTGTCAGCCACCGGCTGGAGGAGGTGCGGCAGATCGTGGACAGAGTGGTGATCATGCGCGACGGCCGTCGTGTGGGCATACTCCCCATTGCCGAAGCCAGCGAAGAACAGATTATCCGGCTGATGGTGGGCCGGAATGTGGGCCTTTTCCCCAAAGAAAAGGCAGAGATTGGCGAGCCAGTGTTGGAACTGCGCAACGTGAGCGGTGAGAATGGTGTGGCAAACGTTAACCTGACGGTGCGCAAAGGGGAAATTGTGGGGCTGGCCGGGCTGATCGGCGCCGGCCGTACCGAACTGGCGCGCCTCATTTGTGGCGTTGATAAAGTCACCGAGGGCGAAACCCTGGTGGCAGGCCAACCCGTTCACATCAAATCGCCCAAAGACGCGGTGCGCCAGGGCATCGGTTGGGTTCCTGAAGACCGCAAACAACATGGGTTGGTGCTGGGTATGAATGTACAAGACAACACCACCATGACCATCTTGCAGCGTATTTCTAATCTACTGGGGGGCATAAAAGACCGGGAAGCGAAAAGAATTACGGCCGAATATGTGCAGACGCTGGCTATCGCCACCCCCAGCCTGGGGCAAACAGTGCGCCACCTCAGCGGCGGCAATCAGCAAAAGGTGGTGCTGGCGAAATGGCTGAGCATGGGGCCGAAACTGCTCATCATGGACGAGCCGACGCGCGGCATTGACATCGGCGCCAAAGCGGAAGTTCACGCACTGATGAGCCGGTTGGCGCAGCAAGGCATGGGCATCCTCATGATTTCTTCGGAGATGCCGGAGATTATTGGCATGAGCGACCGGGTGATTGTGATGTGCCAGGGGCGAATAACCGGGGAGTTTGGCGACGGCCGTTTCGACCAGGAAGAGATTATGACCTGCGCCACGAAATTCCTGAGCATAGAGGCTGAGCGGCAGCTTGCCGAGCCGTTGCTGACAACGGAGAACACTGGAGGAGATGAAAATGGATAACATCGTTACAAAATCTAAATCAGGTTCCGGCCATGCTCTTTCGGGCTGGAAAAAACTGTTTGCCGCCCCGGAATTCCTCATTTTCCTCGTCGCCATCATCTTGTTTATTATCGGCGCGGTCGTCAATCCCCGCTTTATGGGCATTGAAAACCTGAAAATTCTCACCCGTGACACTGCTATCCTGGCCATCGCCGCCATTGGCGTCGGTTTCACCATTATCACCGCCGGTATTGACCTTTCCATCGGTTCCATCATTGGTCTGGGTGGTGTACTCACCGCCTATTTCGTCGTCAGGATGGGATTGCCCATGGGGGTGGCTATGCTGCTCACCTTTTCGGTGGCGGTGTTGATTGGCACGTTTCATGGCTTGTATGTGACCAGGCTGCGGATGCACGGTTTTTTGGTGACGCTGGTGACGTTGGGGGTGGCGCGCGGCGCGATCCTCGTCTTGACCAACGGCTTTCCCATTACCGGCGTACCCAATTCCTTCACTTTTTTGGGGCAAGGTTTTCTTTTTGGCCTCATCCCCATGCCCGTTGTTGTTTGCCTGATAGTGGCGCTGCTGGCCCATTATTTGCTGCGTTATACCTACGTGGGGCGGCAAATTTACGCAGCCGGGGGCAACATAGAGGCCACCCGCCTATCTGGCGTCAATGTAGATGCCCGTATTATCCTGTGTTATATCATCTCTGTGGTGTGCGCCAGCCTGGTGGGCATTATCCAGGCTGGGCGACTGAGCCTGGGGCATCCGGCGGCGGGTGAAGGATTTGAACTGCTGGCCATTACGGCCTGTATTCTGGGCGGCCTGAGCCTGATGGGCGGGCAAGGCTCAGTGTTAGGCATCCTGGTGGGAGCTTTGCTCATTGGCGTTTTGCAAAATGAAATGGTGATGCTGAACATCAACCCGTTCTGGCACCGTATTGTGATCGGCTTTGTGCTGCTGCTGGCGATTACGTTTGATTACGGCCGTCGCCGTCGCAAAAGTTAATACCGCGCCAGCATGAATTTGAGGAGTTCGCACGCCCACGTGCGAACAAGCAGCACGAGGGCGTGCTGCTCTCCTCAGCCCACATTTTTAATTTATTGAGGTGCTACGTGATAGAAACGAAGCGAATCCTGGTCACCGGGGCGACCGGCAAGGTAGGGCGGACGTTCATAGAACGTTTTCTGGCCGAGCCATCATTTGACCATTTTGTGGTGCGCGCTTTGTGCCACAATCGGCTGCTGGACGGGCACGGCCGTTTAGAACTCATGCGTGGTTCCATTGAAGACCGGGCGCTGGTAGAAGTGGCTCTGGCCGACGTGACCCACGTGTTACACCTGGCTACCAGCAAAGAAACCCCGGAAACGATTATGGACGTGGCCGTCAAAGGGCTGTTCTGGCTCCTGGAAGCGTGCCGCGTTAGCCCCACATTTCAGCAGTTCATCCTGATTGGCGGTGACGCCAGCGTGGGGCATTTCTTCTATCCCCACCCCATCCCGGTGACGGAAACCCAAAAACACAGCGCCTACCCCGGCTGTTATGCCCTCTCTAAAGTGCTGGAAGAGGTGATGTTGGAGCAATACATCCTGCAATATAACCTGAATGGTTGTTGTTTGCGCGCTCCCTGGATTATGGAAAAGGATGATTTCAAATATCAGCTTTCTTTTGGCGAGGACGTTTTTGGCGGTCCGCGTTGGCGTGACCTGGTAGGGCCGGAAAAGGCTGACGAGTATACCCGCCTGGGGACAGTGCCGGTGATGGTGGGGGCCGACGGCACGGCGGTGAAACGCAACTTTGTCCACGTGCAAGACCTGGCCAGCGCCATCATGCTGGCGATTGATAACCCCAAAGCGTACCGGCAAACATTCAACATTTGCATGGATGAGCCGGTTGACTATGGCGAATTGGCTGCTTATCTGGCGCAAACAAAAGGGGTACCAACCGTTGAAATTCAAACCCCTTACCATTCCACCTGGCTGGACAATGCCAAAGCCAAATTTCTGCTAGGCTGGCGGCCGACCTATACACTGCAAAAAATGACGGAATCCGCCTGGGAGTACCGGCGGGCGGCCAATGACCCGCGCATCACCTGGTATCCAGGGTAGCGTGGGTGCTGGCGTGATGCGTGATGCCCTTCGGCAGCCTCAGGGCAGGCTCTGATGCGTGAATCCTCTTTGGTCATTGGTCACGCATCACGCATCACGCATCACAGATCGTTAACCCCCTGAATTCCCCAAGAGCCAAAATCTCTAATACCGGCGGCTGGGCATAATTTCGGCGGCGTCTTCGGGGAAGAAAATGCTCTCTTCGGAGGGGATCCATTTGGGCGTCGGCTCACCATTGACCACCTTTAAGGCTAAATCAAAAAATTGCGGCCCCAGAAGTGGATTACATTCAATGGTGGCGTTTAATTTGCCATCAATCATCGCCTGGAAAGCGTCGCGGATGGCGTCAATGGAGACAATTTTGATCTCTTGCCCCGGCTGTAGGCCATATGCCTCTATCGCCTTAATCGCGCCAATGGCCATATCGTCGTTGTGGGCGTAGACGGCGTCAATCTCCTCGCCGTATTGTTGCAGCAGGTCGCCCATCACTTCCTCTCCTTTGGCCCTGGTAAAATCGCCCGTCTCGGAGGCGATGATTTGCATGTCCGGGTAATCCTGGATGATCTCGCGGAATCCGGCGGCGCGGTCTATGGCCGGCGCAGAACCGACGGTGCCCACCAATTCTACGATTTTGCCTTCTCCGCCTAATAAATCCACCATCACCCGCGCCGCGTTTTTGCCTTCCTCCAGAAAATCAGACCCCAGGTAAGCGGTGTAGAGGTCTTCCGGCACATTGGCGCGGCGGTCAACCAGGATGATGGGGATACCCGCATCTTTGGCCTCCTGAAAGACAGATTCCCAGCCATCTTCGACGACGGGGGAGACGCCAATGACATCCACTTGCTGGGCGATGAAGGAGCGGATGGCTCTGATCTGGTTTTCCTGCCGTTGTTGGCCGTCATCAAAAATGAGTTCGACCCCCAGGCTTTCGGCCGTTTCCTTAATTGAAGCCGTATTACCCGTGCGCCAGTTGCTTTCCGCGCCAATTTGGGAGTAACCGACGACGATTTCGTCATACGTTTTCAGGCCATCGTCTGGTTCGGGGGTGTTGGCGGGTGCTGGTGACGGGGAATTAGTCGAGCAACTCATCAACAGAAGGCTGAACAGGAGCGCAGTTAATTTAATGTATAAGGGGTGGTTCACGGCCGTACCCCCTCCCCATGCGGCGCTGCTGTGTCTAATTGGCGCGGGATGGTCACTGTTACCTGCGTCCCGCCGCGATACTGGCTCTGGATGGAAAGACCGTATTGACGGCCGTAATACAACTTAATGCGCTTGTTCACATTTTCCAGGCCAAAACCACTAAAACCGCTCTCCTTCATCGAAATTTCGCCGCCGTCCCCGGCGCCACCGTCCCCGGCGCCGCCTTCCTCGGTCAGCGTGGACTGAATTTGCGCCAGTTTGTACGGCGTAAAACCCACGCCGTCATCCACCACCTGCAAAAGCAGCATGTCATCGTCAGTGCGGGTGGCGCGCACCACAATCAGGCCGCCGTTTCGTTTTGTTTTGATGCCATGATAGAGCGCGTTTTCCACCAACGGCTGCAACGTCAGCTTTAAAATGGTGTTGTGGAGCAGTGATTCATCCACTTCAATCCGGTAATCAAGAATGTCGCGGTAGCGCATTTTTTGAATGGTCAGGTAGCTGCGCACATGTTCAAGCTCCTGTTGCAGTGGAATCCACTCCTGCCCCTTGCTCAGGGCAATGCGGAAGAAACTAGACAGGGCGCAGACAATCTCAATCACCTGGGCGCTTTTGTTCGCTTCGGCCATCCAGACAATGGTATCCAACGTGTTGTAGAGAAAATGGGGGTTGATTTGTGCTTGCAGCGCCTTGAGTTCCGCTTTTTTCAGGTTGTCATGCTCCTCAATTTTGGCGTGCAGCAGTTCGCGGATTCGGCCGATCATGATGTTGAAACTGATGCCCAGTTCGGTGATTTCGTCTACATTGTTGGTGGTCACGAGTGCCTGCAAGTCTGCGCCGGTGATGGTGGTGGTCACGTCGTGCAGCTTTTTGATGGGCAGATAGATACTGGCGGAGATGATCCAGGCAGCCAGGACGGAGAAGCCAATGACGCCGGGCAACAAAATCATGTAGAGGAGGGAGAGGCGGGTGAAACGGGACTGGTTTGCCTTGTACTGCTCCTCTGCTTCGTTGACTTCAAAGAGCATGTAGTCCCGCACGCTGTCTTCCGCCACGGCCGTGACCCCGCGAATGTTGTCCAATACCGCTTCATTTTCCGCTACCCGGCTGCCTTGCTCAATTTGCTGCCCCATCACGTCTACGTAATGGGTCAGCGTGCCCATCGTCCGCCGGATCACTTCCAGTTTGATCCGGGACCGGTCAGAACGGGCGTTGGCCGCCAGAAAATCAAGCTGGTCATTCACCTGCTCGATGATCTGGTATTGATTCCCTTCGGCAAACTCCGTTTTACCGGAAACAATGTTCCACATTTCCGCGTCAATAGCCGGTTTGATGTAGCCGTTAAGACTGTTGGCAGTGGTGATATTGGTCATCAGGACATCATACTGGCGGTTGAAGCGTAACACCTCCCAGATCAGCATGACGTTCACGGCCGTGAGCAGCAAAATGACGGTGAAAAACGCCAGCAAGATTTTGGCCCGCAGCGACAACCGCACACTGGCAAATAGGGTCACAAACCGGCCCATATGCCGGGGAATATAAACAGGTTCACTGGCAATCAGTTCGGCGTTCATAGCTGTTCCCAAAAGACCCTAAGGGTTTCAGAAAACCCTTAGGGTCTTTGATTTAATACGATTGCTGCCGGAACTGCTGGGGGGGTAGACCAATGCGCTTGTGGAAAACGTGGCTGAAATAGTGGGGATCATTATAGCCGCTCTGGTAAGCGATTTCCGCGCATTTGAGATTTGTGGTGCGCAGCAGTTCTTTGGCCCGCTCCATGCGGATGCGGGTGAGGTAATCTTTGAACGATTCGCCCATTTCCTGGCTAAAAATGACACTGAAATGGCTGGCGCTCAAATTCACGCGGGCGGCGACTTCGTTCAGCAACAAGTCAGGATTGGCGTAATGGGCATCCAGAAACGCTTTCACCTGATGCACAATACGGGTGCGTTCGTGGGCGGCCTGGCTGTTTCTAAAGACGATGGTCTGGTCAAAGAGTTGGCCGAGTATCTCCCGCATTTGCTCTACGGTGTGCAAACCGACCAGCAGCTTTTCCAGGTCTTGCGCTTCGGGGATGATCTGCGCCGCTTTGCCGCCCAAATCGCTGATAAACTGCACGGCCGTGACCACCACATCCACAAACAAATAATGCTTCACCAGGTCAGACTGCACCGCCGCCTGGCAGAGCGGCCGCAAATGGGTGGCAAAAAAGGTATCCCACTCGCTCATCAGGCCACATTTCAGGAAATGCTCCACGGCCGTTTGATCCAGCTTCAACTTTTCGATGGGCGCACGGCCCGATGCCGCTTCAGATTCGCCGTTGCCCCCGTTTTGCCCACCGTTATGGCCGCTGACCTGGGCCAACGCCTCAGCAAAGGATTGTGAAATCTCCGTCAACCGCTGCTGTGGCGATCCTATCCCGGCGACAACCGTGCAAGGCAACCCCCCGGCCACATCCTGGGCAATGAGTTGGGCTAAAAACGCGCCATCCTGCCGTAGCTGCTCCGGGTTATCGCCGGTCAAAATCAGCAGCAATTCCTCCGCGCTCTTTTGCGTCAGGAATGTGCCTGGATGGGCATAGGTCAGGCTGGCGACCAGGGCGCGAATTTGTTGGTAATCGCGGTATTCCAGGTGGGGCACGGCCGTGTCCACCTTCACCTTCAGCAGCGCCACCAGATAATACGGGGCAATGATACTCAGCCCCAACTGCTGACACTGTTCAATCGCCTCCGTGGAGGAGACGCCGCCCACCACCAGTTGGAAGAGCAGCCGTTCCCGCTGCAAGGTCAGGTTGTCCTGAATCTGGTTTTGCAGTTGTTTGAGCCGAGCGCGTTCTTCCTGCTCCTGGTCAAGCAGGGTGGCAATGCGCTGCAAGACTTGGTGAATTTCCACGGCCGTGATCGGCTTTAGCAAATACTCCGACACCCCCAGCTTCACAGCCGACTGCGCGTAATTAAACTCATCATGGCCGCTGAGAATGACAATCTTCACCCAGGGCATCCGCTCGCGCACAATCCGGCTCAACTGCAAACCATCCATAAACGGCATCTTGATGTCGGTAATCAGCAGGTCCGGTTGCAGATTTTCAATGAGCGGCAGCGCCACTTCCCCATCCGGCGCTTCACCCACAAACTCAAATCCCGCCGCCGCCCAATTCACCTTATCCCGTATCCCCTCCCTGGCCACAATTTCGTCTTCAACGAGGAACACCTTGTACGACACGTTGCACCTCCCTTTTGGAGATTGGAGATTAGAGATTGGGCAATCTCCAATCTCCTAATCTCAATCTTCCTCACTGCCCATACACATGCGTATACCGATGATGCAAACTGGCTACATCGGCCGCGCCCAGTTCCTGCACTGCACCAATTTGCATCGCCAGCCAGACAGTGCGGGCAATATCTTCCACCATCACGGCCGCTTTCACTGCCGTCGTCGCATCCTTGCCCACCGTGAACACCCCATGCTGTTGCAGCAGCACGGCCGGGGAATTGCCAATATGTTCCACCACCTGTTGCCCAATCGCCTCGCTGCCAATCAGGGCAAAACCGGCTACAGGGATGGGGCCGCCAAATTCATCAGCAATCGCCGTCAGGCAGCAGGGAATGGGCTTGCCTACCGCCGCAAACGCCGTTGCATACGGCGAATGGGTATGCACAATGCCGTTTACGTCTGGCCGGTGGCGGTAAATGTAACAATGGCTGGCCGTATCCGATGACGGCTTCAACTCCCCTTCCACAATCTCGCCATCCAGCGTAACCACTACATGGTCTTGCGGCCGTAAATCCTCATACAGCACCCCACTCGGTTTAATCACCACCAGCCCCGTTTCCGGGTCCCGCGCACTCACATTCCCCCCCGTCCACTTCACCAGGTCATTCTTCGGCAGTTCCAGATGCAAAGCAAAAAGCTGTTTTTTGAGTTCTTCTAGCATGTTTTTTTTTCGAGACCTGACAGGTTTTGAAAACTGTCAGGTCTGAACCTCCACCTTCAACGCCTTCAATCGTTTCATCACATCATTCGCGCCCCGGCCAAAATAGTCATGCAACAACTGGTATTCAGCGAACAGTCTGTCGTAAACGGCCTGATGTTCCGGGATGGGCGTGTAAACCACATCTTGTAGCCGGGCCATATTGGCCGCCGCATCCACAATCGAATCATACCCGCCGACGGCCGCACCCGCGGCCACCGCCGCAAACATGGCGGAGCCAAACGCGCCCGCCTGCTCTGTGCCCGCCACTTTAAGTGTTCGCCCGGTCACATCGGCATAAATTTGCATCAATAGTTTGTTACGGCCAGGCAGCCCACCGGCTGCCACCAGTTCAGTCACCGGCACGCCGCTCTTCTCAAACGACTCGATAATAATGCGCGTGCCGTAGGCAGTGGCCTCAATCAGGGCGCGGTAAATGTCTTCCGGCTTCGTCGCCAGCGTCATGCCCACGATCAGACCGGTCAAATCCACATCCACCAGTATGGAGCGGTTGCCATTCCACCAATCCAGCGCCACCAGACCATGCGCCCCTGGTTTTTGCGCGGCTGCTTTTTCTTCCAGCAGTTGGTGAATGGTCAGACCGCGTGCCTGCGCCTCTTCGTAATAGGCCAGGGGCACGCCGTTATCCACAAACCAGGCAAAATGGTCGCCCACGCAGGACTGCCCCGCCTCGTAACCAAACAGGCCAGGCACCACGCCATCTTCCACCACGCCGCACATGCCTTCCACCACCCGTTCCTGGTCGCCGATGAGGATGTGGCAAGTGCTGGTGCCCATGATCATCACCATCTGCCCCGGTTGGGTGACGGCCGAAGCCGGCGCCGACACATGCGCGTCCACATTGCCCACAGGCACGGCCGTGCCCGGATTCAGCCCGATCAGCCGCGCCATCTCCGCCGTCAGCCCGCCCGCCTTCTCGCCCAACGGATAAATCTCCCGCGACAACTTTGCCTCCACCACATCCGCCAGTGCGGGGTGCAGCGCCGCAAAAAATTCATGGCGTGGATACCCCTTTTGTTTGTGCCAGATCGCCTTGTAGCCGGCCGTACAGGCATTGCGCTTTTCCTGCCCCGTCATCTGCCACACAATCCAATCGGCCGCTTCCACAAATTTGTCGGCCGCTGCATATACCTCCGGCGCTTTATCGGCCGTCTCCCAAATTTTGGGGATGAGCCATTCTGAGGAGATTTTGCCGCCGTACCATTTCAGCCACTCCTCGCCCATCTGCCGCGCCGTTTCGTTCAATTGGTTGGCCTGCGGCTGGGCGGCGTGGTGTTTCCACAGCTTCACCCAGGCGTAAGGGTTATGCCGCCACTCTGGCAGGAAACAGAGCGGCGTGCCGTCTGCCTGCACCGGCAGCATGGTGCAGGCCGTAAAATCGGTGCCGATGCCGATCACATCATCCGCGCTCACGCCACCCTCCCGAAGCACCTGCGGCACGGTCACTTTGAGGACTTCAATGTAATCTTGTGGGTTTTGCAGGGCAAAATCGTGGGGTAGGGCACGGCCGTTGCCCGGCAAATGTTCGTCAATCACGCCATCCGCATAGGGATGCACGGCCGTGGCCACCTCTTCCCCCGTCTGTACATTCACCAACACCGCCCGCCCCGACTCTGTACCATAATCCACGCCAATTGCATACTTCGCCATCGTTTTCACTCCCTGAGAGATTGGAGATCGGAGATTGGAGATTGAAGCGACCCCAATCTCTAATCTCCAATCTCCTCTTCACAATGTACTTTCGCGCACCACCAACGCCGGCTGCAACCGGATTGGTTCATCACTGACGGTCTCCGGCTCGTTGATCATTGCCAGCAACCGCCGCACCCCTTCGCGCCCCAATTCGGCCGTGTCCTGGCGAATGGTGGTCAGCGCGGGATAGAAAAAGGCCGCTTCGGGAATATCGTCAAAGCCAATCAAGGCTAATTCTTCCGGCACCCGCCGCCCCATCAGCCGCGCCGCTTTCAACGCGCCTAAGGCCATCTGGTCATTGCTCACAAATACCGCGTCCATCTCTGGTCGCCATTCCAGCAGCCGCCGCAAGGAGCGTTCACCGCTACCTGCGCTCCAATCGCCGTAAGCAATGTAGCTTTCGTCTACGTCACGGCCGTGCGCCGCCAACTCTTCGCGCCAGCCCAATTCCCGCTGCCGCGCCTCCCACCAGCTCATCGGCCCGGTAATCAGGCCAATATGCTGCCGCCCCTGTTCAATCAGGTGCCGCGTTGCCAGCCGTCCGCCGGCCCGGTTATCAATCACGGCCGTCATCTGGTTCGGCCGCGGTTGCGCGCTCAAAAAAACGATGGGCACGGAGAGGTGCGATAGTTCCTGTTGAATCCCATCCCGGTTTTGCCCAATTTCTGGCGCAGCCCACAAAATCCCGTCCACATGGTAGGCCAACATCTCTTGCAGCAACCAGCGGGCGTCATACATTTCCGCGTCCGCCAAAATATTGAGCATGAGCGAATAGCCCTGCTCTACGGCCGCTTCCTGAATCCCTTGTAACACCTGCGACGGACCATAATAGCCAATGCCAAAAGTGACGATACCCAGTGAATGGCTCTGCCCCTGGATGAGGCTGCGGGCAATTTTGCTTGGCTGGTAACCCAGCGACTCGATCACCTGTTGCACATGCTGGCGGGTATGCGGGGCGACATCGGCACGGCCGTTCACTACCCGCGAAATCGTCTGCGTAGACACTCCGGCGGCGCCTGCCACCTCTTTAATGGTCACTCGTTTACGGCTTAAATCCCTCACGCCACTCTCCACGCCATCGCTACTGTTAACGATAACGAAAATTAGTGTAACATAGATAGAAACCGGCGTCAATTGTTGGCAAATGCGCCGGTTGACAGCCAGGTTTGCCCCCTTTTCAGCGCAAAAAGCTGGCAAAGTCGGGCCAAAACAGCGTTGACTTACTGCCTGCTGGTGCTAAAATGTTATCGTTAACGAACGCGCATTTATTCCTGTATGAAATCTGTCCCCAGGGCGGTTTCCAGGGAAAGTAACCAGCCAGGATGAATGAAAACCGTTCGTAACAGGCACTTTAGTGCCGTCAGAAGGCGATGAATCGCCTACTACAAACGCATTTGCGAAGGAGTGTGTGAAATGGAAATGTATCAAGATCAGGAAGTGTGGTTTATCACCGGCAGCCAGCATTTGTATGGGCCGGAGGCATTAGAGGTAGTGGCGGCCAACGCGCAGGTGGTCGTGGAAGGCATGAATGCCGCTGGCAAACTGCCCGTCCGGCTGGTTTTTAAGCCGGTGCTGACTACCCCCGAAGCGATTTATAATCTCTGTTTGGAAGCGAACAGCGCCGCGGCCTGCATTGGCCTCATTACCTGGATGCACACCTTTTCCCCGGCCAAAATGTGGATTGCCGGGCTAAACGTGTTGCGCAAACCGCTGCTCGATTTCCACACCCAGTTCAACCGGGACATCCCCTGGGACACGATTGATATGGATTTTATGAATCTGAACCAGACCGCGCACGGCGGGCGGGAGTTTGGGTTTATGGGGGCGCGGCTGCGCCAGTCACGCAAAATCGTCATCGGTCACTGGCAGGATGAAGAAGCGCTGGCCCGCATCAACGTCTGGGTGCGCGCCGCCGCCGCCTGGGCCGACTGGCAAACGGCCAAAATCGCCCGTTTTGGCGACAACATGCGCCAGGTAGCCGTCACCGAGGGGGATAAAGTGGCCGCCCAGGTGCAGTTTGGCTACAGCGTCAACGGCTACGGCGTGGGCGATCTGGTGCAGGTGGTCAATGCCGTCCCTGACGCCGAAATTGACCACCTGATTGAACGGTACGAAACGGAATATACCGTCGCTCCTTCCTTGCGTTGGGATGGGGCGCAGCGCCAATCGCTGCGGGAAGCGGCGCGTATTGAACAAGGGCTGCGCCGGTTTTTGGAAGCGGGCGGCTTCCAGGCGTTCACCACCACCTTTGAAGATTTGCACGGTCTGGCGCAGTTACCCGGCCTGGCTGTGCAGCGGCTCATGGCGGACGGTTATGGTTTTGGTGCAGAAGGGGATTGGAAAACGGCCGCGCTGCTGCGGGCCATGAAGGTGATGGCCAAAGGCTTGCCGGGTGGCACTTCCTTCATGGAGGATTACACCTACCATTTTGAGCCGGGCAACATGAAGGTATTGGGGGCGCACATGCTGGAAATTTGCCCGACCATTGCCAACGGCCGTCCCTCGCTGGAAATCCATCCCCTGGGCATTGGCGGCAAGGCAGACCCGGTGCGCCTGGTATTTGATACCCCACCCGGCCCCGGCTTGAATGCTACGATGATAGACATGGGCAACCGCTTCCGCCTGGTGGTCAATACGGTGGATGTCGTAGCCCCCGATCAACCCTTGCCCAAACTGCCGGTGGCGCGCGCCGTCTGGATTCCCCAGCCCAACCTCAAAGTGGCGGTGGCGGCCTGGGCCTACGCGGGCGGGGCGCACCACACCGGTTTTAGCCAGGCGCTCACGGTGGAGCATCTGGCAGATTTTGCGGCAATGGCCGGACTGGAGATGATGGTTATTGACGAGGACAGTACGCTGGCCGATTTCCAAAAGGAATTGCGCTGGAACGAGTTGTACTATCACTTACGTTGGTAAATCCGCGTGTCAGGCGCGGTTTGTCCCCTTGCTCATCAGCAGCGGGACAAAGGTGATTGTCGTGTCAATTTGCCTACCAGCCTCGGTGTGCGCCCGCCGCTACCCTTCTGTTAGTTTCACTTCTCAAACAACAAATTTACAAACGGACTATTTCAGAACTTGTGACCGCCGCCTCGCATCCGGGAAGCGCCGTCTGACGCTGTGCTGAGGCCATCAGCTAGCGAATGTATTGTTTCCCGGCTCTTGTGGCCTTTATGAAGAGGGGCAACCCTGGGCACGCCTGACACATGAGCCTCCAACCTGATGGAGGTCTCAGATGTCGTCAAAAGTTCAGAAAAAGGTAGTTCATGTTGTCGTCGGTATTGGCTTGTTGCTGGCCTTGTTCTCTGCACCCACACCCCCAGCTACTATTCAAGGAGAGTGTTCCGTACAAGCCGGCACCTGTTAAGGTGTTCGGCACAAGATGTGCCACTCGGATTACACCCTATCGGTGTTGTTTTGGGTGGCGCACCTTAGCCGCGCCGTTTGAAAGTTTGTGATCAGCTTTTGCGCCCACTGGTGGTCTGGGTAAGCGGCCAACAGGCGCAGGGCGGCATCATAACAGGCCACGGCCGTGTCCCATTCCCCTTGCTGTTCATACAACTCCGCCAACGTGCCCGTGCTGTTGGCCTGTTCCACTTCGTCGTTAGCCTGCTGCCACAAGGTGATGCTCTTTTCCAGGTACAGTTGCGCTTCCCCCCAACGCTGCAAGGCCAGCAGCGTATTTCCCAGATTATGCGTCAGCGATCCCCGCAGATGAAACAAGCCCGGCAACGGCCGTGCCACCGCCAACCCCTGCCGGAATACCGCCTCTGCTTCACGATACGCGCCGGTCACATAATGCAGCGTTCCCAGCCCATTGAGCACCTTCAGCCTGTCCACCACGCTGGCAGTAGCCGCCAGTATCCCCTCCGCCTGCTCATAACACCGTTTTGCTTCCGCCCAACGACTTTGCCGGAAGTACACCGCGCCTAAATTGAGCCAGGTGCGCGCATAGAGTGCAGGTTCAGGCAAGAGAGACCAGCGGGCCAGTGCCTGTTGGAACTGCGCCTCGCTGGCGGCAAACGAACCCGTTTCCAGTTCAATCAATCCCAGTGAGGTGTGACACGAGGCCACTGTTACTGCCTGTGTGGGCGATAACAATGCCAGCGCCGCCACCCCGTGCGCCCGCGCCTGGTTGTATTGCTTGCCACCTAAAAAGGCATTGCACAAATGATAATGCGCCAGCGCCGCCAGTTCGCCCAGTTGGTGTGTTTCGGCAAGAGCCAGGGCCGCTTCTTGCACGCGGATGGCGTCGCTGAAGTTGCGATTGAGAAAGTAGATGCGGCCCTGTGCCAGTAACAAACGGCCGTGTAAATCGGGCGGCAGATCCAGGGTCACGGCCGTTTCCAACAAGGGCAACCATTCCAGCCAGCGTCCCCAACGCTCCATGGTGGGGATTAGCTCGGCCGCCAGGCGGGCCGCCTCAGGCTGCGCCGGAACCGAGGCCAGCCCGGCGGCCACTGCCTGCCAGACCGCCTCCTGTTGGGCCTGCCAGCGATCCGGCTGTGTTTCTTCCAGCAGTCGCTGCCGCCACAGGCGCACATTGGCGACTACCGCCTGTTGATAGTGGGCTTTTACGTCAAAAGTCATCACAACAATTCACCGCAAAGGACGCAGACTTGTGCTGAGCAAAGTCGAAGTAGGGTGCAAAGATCAGCAGGAAACGCGGCCCTCTTTGCGTTCTTCGCGTACTTTGCGGTTAAATCCCCGAACGGCCGTATCACACCCCTTCATCATCTTCCAGTAACGAACGCACAAATAACTCGGTCAGGCGGTGAATGCCATAAAAGCGTTCCCAGAGGTGGCTGCTTTGCAAGCCGCTTTGCAAGCCGCTTTGCAAGCCGCTTTGCAAGCCGCTTTGCAGGCCGCTTTGCAGGCCGCTTTGCAGGCTGCCGCGCACTTCCAGCAGGGAACGGCCGAGCAGCTCATTGATGGCCGGCCAGAGTTGGGCTTCTGGCAGCCCACTCAGGTGGGCAATCTGCTCTGGGTCCATGCCCCCCTCGGCGGCCAGGGGCATGATGGCCAGCACCGCTTTGGCGTCGTGGCTGAGGGTGAGCCATGCCTGGCGCAAGATATGTTGGTAAATTGTTTCGCCCTCGGTCAACGGCCGTTGCCGCAAAGAAGCGAGCAGAGTGGGCAACGGCCGTACTTTAGCCAGACTCACGATCTGTTTGAGGGCAAAGGGATTGCCGCCCACCACCTGGTAAATGGGCAACAACTCCGCATCCCCGGCGGCTGCTGCCTGGGTAAAGCCAATTTCGGCGGCATAATGGCGAATCAGGGCCAGGCTGTCTGCCTGGCTCAGTTCCGGCAGGCTGATGGAGAGGGAACCGGCATGATCGGTGGGCGGCGTGCGCGAGGTGAGCAAAAAACGGCTGGGTTGGGACAGCGTCACCAATTCAGCCAGCAAGTAGGCGGTGTCCGCTTCTAATTCCAGATTATCCACAATAACCAGGTAACGCTGGCTTTTGAGAAGCGGCTGCACCTGCCGCAACCGTTCCGAGTAGAGAGTGTCTCGCGGTAAGGCGGGCAGCAGCTTCTGGCTCAGTTGGCTAATGAGTTGTTGAAAGGTCTGCTCCGGGGCAGCCAGCGGGCGGGCCTTTGCCGACGGATTGGCGATCTTGAGCCAGAGGACTTCTTCGTAATACAGACGGTGGATGGTCTGGCGCGCCACATGGTTGGCCAGCGAGGTTTTGCCGATGCCACCCATGCCCACCAGCGAAATGACCCAGGGGGAGACGGCCGTTGTCAGCAGCGATAACAGTCGCCCGGCCAATGCCTCAATGCCAAAAAGATGGGTGTAACTCCGGGCTTCTAACTGCCCTTCCTGGCGGGTAATGGACGCGGCGCGTACCGCCATTTCCTGGGCATAGAGGATATCTGCCAGCAGCGTTAACGCCTGGTTTTGTTTATGTTTCACCTGATCGGCGCTCAGGTGCAGCAGTTGGCTGACACGCTGGATGGTTTCCTGGTCGTGGAACCGCTTCTTGAGAAGGTCGGCGGCCTGGGGCTGCTGTTTTTCTAACAAGTCCAGCGCCGCCAGCAATGCCTTATTGGTCGCCAACCGGGTGGTGGTGGGTGTGGGCGGCCCCAATTCATGCGCATACGTTTGCACCAGGAGCAGGTAGCCGAGCAGAGATTCGGCATGGTCGTCTACGGTGTGCCAATGTTTGAGCGCCGTGTGGACATCGGTTTTCAGCCTGGGCCGGGAAAGCTCGTTTGTGGATTCCATAGGTAATCCTTTGTAAAGGGGACGCGGATTGTCGCGGATAAAATGATAGAAACAGGCGTCCTCTGAAAATCGTTTGTAGTCGCGCCCCATTTTGCCAGATGATGCCCTTTTTTGCACTTTTCCGCACCTTTTCGCCGGTTATTGACGTAGCCGGCCCAAACTGGCCCGGCCAGCCTCTTGATCTCTAGTATAGTGTTGGTCAGGCGTTTTTTGCAGTAAAACTGGGAGGCCGGGCCAGGCGGTAAAACCATGATTTTATCGCCTGGCCTTTGGCTTTAGAAGGATGAGGACAATTGCACGGGAATTGTTACCTCTTATGCGCGGCGGGTTATGCCGAGACGAGTATGCAACAGGCGGTGGCGTGGCTGCAACGGGCAGGCATTGCACCGATAGTTCTGGGATTGAAATCAGGTTCTATTGCTGGGGCCGCCGGGAGCACTGTACCGGCGGAGGTGCTCATCTCCTCGTTTATTGGCGAAGAAGCGCAACGGCCGTTGCCCGATGGTTTGTTGCTGGCCGGTGGTTCGGCCTGCGGCCGGCAATTGCTCACCGACCCGCGCGTCCATTTGCTGGTGCAGCAGATGTGCCAGGCGGCAAAACCGGTCGGCTTTTTGCACCCCGTTTCCTATCCATTTGTTGATTTGTTAAACCAACAAGCAGACGAGCAGCCGTTCCTGTTACAAAAGAGGCAGGCGCATGACGACTTTATGTGTGTCTTTGGGAAACGACTTTATCAGGCACAGGCAACAACGTCACTCAGGTAAGGGTTATATCCGGTTGATACGGAATCAGTTGCCCCACACGATAAACCGGGTTTTGGCTGGCCACGACCAGCCACATCCACACTGTAAAACGCCAGCACATATTCACCATTATCGGCCAATAACACCGGCCCGGCATACGGCTGCCAACTACCACCGTTCAACTGGTAAAAGATGGTATCCAGACCGGACGTGAGGTCTACGGCCGTTAAAGTCACGGTGACAACGGCCGTGTACCAACCCGAAAGTGTTGGCGGTGGCAAGTGCAGCGCTGTGGTGGGCGGTAGGCTATCAATGCTGACTGTGTGCGTTTGCACGGCCTCGATATTCCCGGCCAGATCAGCACTGCGGTAGGCGATGACCGTTTCCCCTTCGGTAGCGAGGACAAATGGTGCGGTATAGGTCAGCCATGCGCCCTCTTGCAAACGGTACTGCGTATACGCCACGCCGGACAAATCATCACTGGCGGTCAGGGTGACGGTGACGGGGGAGACATACCAGCCATTGTGGCCGTTGGGCTGCGCTGGCTGTGTGTTTAATTGCGTTACCGGTGCGGCTCTATCCACCGGCCCGCCGCCAGGCCCGTGATAGTACGCCTTGTAATCCGCCACACTGACATTGGCGGCATTATCCAGCGCCTGCACAAAGTAGATGAGGCTGTCCCCGTCCGGCAGGCTGGTTGTGAACAGATCGGTGTCAAGCACGGCCGTCATCGCGACAACTTCCCACTGCCCTACCCACGCCTCCACCAGGGACGTCGTTTTCCACCATTTACCTGCCCGTCATCCTGCGCGACTCGTGACAGTTAGAGATTTGCTTATAATCCTTAGAAAAGGAGGCCGACTCATGACCAGATTAAAACAACTCTCTTTATCCCTCGGTATGGGGGGGATCGTGGTGTTCTTTCTCTTATTTGCGCTTGTCAACGCACAGGGGCAAGACGTGTCAGATGCGGTAGAACCCCGGCGTCTGGCAAAGCAGCCCCAGTGGGTGGTGTTGGTGGATGATTTTGCCCCGCAGCCGCTGATGGGGGAAAGCGTCTGGTATTACAATCGCCTGGGGGGAGATCGGGGTCAGTTAGATGGCTGGTGGGATCCTGGCTGCCCCTGCGCCTATCCCGGCGGTGGCAGCGTAACGTGGGGGCAGGGAACCGCCACTGCCACCATTACCCAGACGCAGGGCAGCGAAGCCTGGGTCGGCGTCTGGACATCGCTGAATCACGTTATTGCCGAAAATATCCCCCTTAACTTTTCCGCCATTTTCCCGGCGCAAATCCGGCCTGAGTTCCAGGGAAACGTGACCGGACTGCGTCTGGTTATTCTGGATGGCTCAGGCCAGTTGCAGGTAGAGTTTCAATCGCCAGACCAATCGTTGGTGTGGTCACAAACGGTCAATCTGACGGGTGGGCCGCAGACGTTGTTTTTTGACAACCCGCCCATAGGGGAGATTCGTAACCTGAACTGGCTGGTAAAAGGTCAGGTAGGCGACTTTGTGGTGATGGACAAAGTGGAATTGGAAGTGAATACCCCGTCATTGACCACACCAGAGAGGGCTTTTTTGTGGAATTACAGCATGTTGTTAGCAAATTGGGACGCGGCCTCCGGCCTGACTCGTGATCGCGCCAACTTTCCGGCAGGGGATTTTGATAACGTGTCGGCCAGCGGTTTGCAGGCGGCTACGGCCGTGCAAGCCTGGCAACTGGGCATCATCTCCGAGGAATCGGCCACCCAAATCGTCAGCCAGACTACGGCCGCCCTCTTGTCTCTGCCTGACTGCCATGGCCTGTGGCCCCATTTCGTTACCGATGGACAAATTACCGAAAATACGGAATGGGCCAGTCTGGATACGGTCATTGCAATGCTCGCTTTAGTAGAGGCTAATTCAGCTCTGGGTCTACAAGGAAATGCCACGGCCGTTATCCAGGCCTGGCAAGAGATAGAGTGGTCCCTTTTACTGACCCCAACGAACCGGGTCAGCCATGGCTTCGATTATGGCTGCACCGCACCGCTGCCCCATGCCTGGTATGACTTTGGCACAGAAACATGGCTGACCAATTTTGGCTATGCGGCCGCGACCGGTAATCTTGCGGAAATGGATGCCACCCCGCCTACATTCAACGGCAGCGGCTTCATTGACGAGCTGGCCTGGCTCTTTTTACCGGCTCCCTACAGAGACCGGTGGAACATCCGGTGGAATGAATATCGTAACCAGGCCGCCGACACCCAGATTGCCTATTACCAACAACCGCCCCATCCCTGTTACGCGCCAGATTTGTTTGGGCTGAGTGCGGCCGAAGTGCCAGACCCTGCGGCAGTACTCCCTGACCAAATTTACCAGCCGTTTGGCGTAGGTGGCGAAAGCCCACCCAATGATGGCACGGAACTGCTGGGACATGCCGTTCTTATCCCCCATTATCCGGCCATGATTTCTGCTTTACGGCCGCAAGCCGCTACCACGTTCTGGATATGGCTGGAAACACAAAGTCTGTTCACGCCGCTCAACAATGTGGAAAGTCTGATGTATGTGGATGAACCAACCTGTGAAACCGTGGTGTGGAATGGGTTGAAAGGTTCATGGAATCTGGGATTGCAGACTTTGGGTTGGGGAAAATACCTGCTGCAGGCGGACAATCCCTTGCCGCAAGCAATGTGGGCCAATCAATTCTTGCGACTTGGTTATCTCGTGTTAACGCCGCGCCTATGTCTGTATGCACCAGATGCCAGCAAAGACTTGGTGAATACTCGTCCGTCCACGATGGTTATCACTACTGACTCTCTCATAGCTCCCTACCCTTGTGGAATCAACACTACCACAGGCTCTCGGAGTCCCTGATACACCTGTGTCAGCCGTTTGACCGCTTCCCGCAGTTATTGCCGTCTACCCCAGCATCACATCATCCATTTTTGAGCGCCTGCTTAAACTGTTTGTCAAAATCTTACCGCTTTGGTAACATCCACCCTTGCAAATTTCTAAGAAATGGAGTTGAGTGCAGCTATGAAGGTGCTGTTAAAGCAAGATGTAGAAAATCTGGGGTATGCCGGTGAAGTGCGTACCGTGAGCGATGGCTTCGGCCGTAACTATCTCATTCCCAAAGGGCTGGCCTTGATGGCTACACCGGGCACGATGAAACAGGCCGAAAACTGGCGCAAAAAGGCGGAAGCCCACCGCGCCGAGCAGCGTCGCGAATTTGAAGCCTTGTCCGCCCAAATTCAGGGGGTGCGCCTGGTATTCAAGGCCCGCGCCGGCGAAAGCGGTAAGTTGTACGGTTCCATTACCACAGCCATGGTCGCCGACCAGTTGAATGAGGTGTTGGGTACTGAAATTGATCGCCGCAAGGTAGGCGTGGATCCACTGCGTCAATTAGGCGAACACAAAGTGGTGGTGCGCCTGAGCGCCGAATTTCATCCAGAGTTGACGGCCGTCATCGAAAATGAAGAGGAAACAGAAGCCGTCGTGGAAACGGTTGTTACCACCGCGGATGAACTAGTGGCCGAAGTTGACGAAGCCTGAACCGGTTTTGTGGGCACGGCCGTAACCGCCAATACACCTGAAAAACGGAAAGCGGGGTGATCTATCGCCCCGCTTTTTAACTGATATGGACGAACTGGGTCATATTTTGCGTGAAGCCCGTGAAACCAAAGGGCTGACGTTGCAAGAAGTCCAGGCGGAAACCCGCATCAGTAGCCGTTATCTGGAAGCGTTGGAAAATGGCGACTACGACCGGCTGCCCACGCCCGTCCATGTGCGCGGATTTTTGCGCAACTATGCTCGCTTTTTGGGGCTAGACCCCCAACCCCTACTCGACCGCTACGAATACGGCCAGGGCAAACGTCCCAAGAAAAAAACCGAAACCTTCAGCAATCAGCAACCTGTCGCCCCGGCGTTGAAAGAACCGCCGTCCGACCAGCCATTTTTTGAGCCGGTCAACATGGAGGTGGATGCCGGGTTTAGTCGCCGCGCCGGTGGGCCACGCTCTGAAACCATCTTGCGTCTGGTCATCATTGCTGCCCTCATTGGCCTTATTTATCTGGCCGGGCAGCGTTTTATCCCCCTTCTCACCGGCAACGGCGATGGCACCGAGCGGCTGACCGAAGACATTCAGGGCGCGGTGCAAAATTTGCTCAACCAGGTCACACCCACCCCTGAAGCCACCGACACTCCCGAATTAGTCCCGGACGAACTGATTAACCCCACCGGTCGCAATGACTTTACTACCGAAAGCGGCGGCGTCTCCACCACACTACCCACGGCACTCCCTACGCGCCCCCCGCTTCCTGCCACCATGGATACCATCTTGCTGGAATTGCTCATTTCTGAGCGCACCTGGATGGAAGTGACCATTGACGGCGAGGTGGTCTTTAGCGGCATTGCCCGCCCCACCGACCCCAAGTATGAGTGGCAGGCGGATAACGAGGCCAAAGTGCTGACGGGCAACGCCGCCGGCGTCTTTGTCACTGTCAACGGCACGGAATTGGGCTTCATGGGCCAGCGAGGCGAATATAAAGAAGAAGTGTGGACGACCACGCAGTAAACACAAGAGATGAGGAGATTGGGAGATTAAGAGAGTAGATAATTCCCAATCTCTCAATCTTCTCATCTCTCAATCTCCCCAATTCTATGACACAACCAAAGAAAAAGAACTTTTACCTGCTCAGCTTAGGGTGCAGCAAAAATACGGTGGATTCGGAAAGCATGGCGGCGCTGCTGCAACGGGCCGGTTTTGGCGGCACGGCCGATCCCGATGACGCCTCGGTTCTCATTGTCAATACCTGTGGTTTTATTGAAAGCGCCCGGCAGGAATCCATTGCCGCGCTGCAAGAGTTGGCAGCCCTCAAACAGAAGAACCAGGTGTTAATTGCCGCCGGTTGTATGGCGCAGCGTTACGGCCGTGAAGTGGTCGAATGGGTGCCCGGCATTGATGGCGTCATTGGCACGCGCCGCTGGATGGACATTGTGCCTTTCATCCACGACCTGCGCCGCCGCAAACGGCCGCAACCCCTTTACCACCTGCCCGATGAAGCGCAAACGGTGGGGCTGGACGAACAAGGGGTGCTGCGCACGGCCGTGCAAGGAGCCAGCGCCTATCTCAAAATTGCTGATGGGTGCCGACGGCCGTGTGCCTTTTGCGCCATCCCCCAAATCAAAGGCACGCACGTCAGCCGCCCCCTGGCCTCTATCCTGGCCGAAGCCGTCGCCCTGCAAGAAGCCGGCGTGCAAGAACTCATCCTCATTGCCCAGGATAGCACCGACTACGGCCACGACCTGGGGCTGAAAAACGGCACCAGCCACCTGCTGCGCCAGATTGCCCAGGCCGCCCCAGACATCCCCTGGCTGCGCCTGATGTACGCCTACCCCGGCTACGTCACCGATGAACTGATTGAAACCATGGCCTCGCTGCCGCAAATGACCCATTACCTGGACATCCCCCTGCAACACGGCCACCGCGAAACGCTCAAGCGGATGCGCCGCCCGGCCAATATCGAATGGGTCTACCAGACCGTAGAAAAACTGCGCACGGCCATGCCGGACATCGCCATCCGCACCACCTTCATCGTCGGCTACCCCGGCGAAACAGAGGAAGAGTTTGACGGCCTCAAACAGTTTGTGCGTGACCTGCAATTTGACCGGGTGGGGGTGTTTACCTACTCCTATGAAGCCTCCACCCCCTCCGCCACCGTCTCCTGGCAGGTGCCGGAAGAAGTGAAAGAAGCCCGTCGCAACGAGTTAATGGAGTTGCAGCAGTCCATCTCCCTGGCGCGCAACCAGGCGCAGGTGGGGCGGGTGCTGCCGGTGCTGGTTGAAGGGTATGGCGATGATGTGACGGTCGGCCGTAGCTACCGCGACGCCCCGGAAATTGACGGCCTGGTCTTCATCCCCGGCGAACTGCCCCCCGGCCAACTCGTGCCCATCCGCATAGATGGGGCCTTGGCCTATGACCTCACCGGGCATGTGGATGTGCTTTCCCCTATTCCGGTAATCGGTAATCCGTAATCCGTAATCGGTAATCCGTGAACGGATTACGGTTCACGGATTACGCTCTTCGCCTGTAACAAACTCGTAATTCTTTCCGAACATCCCCTTAATTTGTGTAAACTACCCTCGTTCGTAGTGGGCAATTTATTGCCTGCTTGTGGCGGAAGGCGATAAATCGCCTACTACAAACATAAGCATAAGGAGACGAATGATGAAAAAGACAATCTACGTTGGGATGTTGTTGTTGCTTATAGTGCTCATGGCAGCGTGCAATGCGGCGGGCGGGGCAGAACCGGACGCGGACACGGCCGTGAACCAGACCACCACCGAAACCACCATGGCAGAACAAGAAGACGCTATGGCCGATGAGATGGCCGACCCACACGACGATGCCATGATGGAAGAGAAGGAAGGCGACGACGCCATGTCCGATGATGCCATGATGGAAGAGAAGGAAGGCGACGACGCCATGTCCGATGATGCCATGACGGAGGAAAAAGAAGACGACATGGCGATGTCTGACGACGCCATGATGGAAGAGAAAGAAGGCGAGGCGATGATGGCGGACGATATGGCCGAAGACGCCATGATGCCCAAACCCGCCTGGCAAACCATCGCCCTCACCGACGTGCGCACCGGCCAGACCTTCACCCTGGCTGATTTTGCCGGGAAAACCGTGTTCGTGGAAACAATGGCGACCTGGTGTTCTAACTGCCGCCGCTTGTTAGGCAATGTAGCCACTGCCCGCGGTCAGATGGCCGGGGAAGATGTGGTATTTGTAGCCCTGAGCGTGGAAACCAACATCAGCGACGCCGCTCTGGCCGACTATACCGAACAAACCGGCTTTGACTGGACATTTGCCGTCGCTTCGCCAGCAATGCTGCAAGAGCTGGCGGCTGTCTTTGGACAATCTATTACCAATCCACCCTCCACCCCCCACTTTGTCATCCGCCCGGACGGCAGTTACACCGACCTGGCCACCGGTATCAAATCTCCCGACGCCATCATCAGCCAACTGCAAGAAGCGGGCGGCTAAGACCGTAATCCGTAATCCGTGACCCGTGATCGGACTTCGGGTTACGGGTCACGGATTACGAGTCACGGATTACGCATGAATCAACTACCCGAAGCCTTCCTCCTCGGCAACGCCGCTATTCTCACCAATGTCTGCGTGCTGCCGCTCTATCCGGGACTGATCGCCTTTCTGGCCGGGAACGCGGCCAACGAGCGCACCGCCTACGCCGCCAAATGGCTTGGTTTTTTTGTGCTGGCGGGTGTATTGAGCCTGATGCTGCTGGTAGGGCTGGTGATGTATCTCTTCCGGCAGTCGTTTGGCGCGATTTTGCCCTGGCTACTCCCTGTGATTTATGGGGTGGTGATTGTGATGGGGCTACTGATGCTGAGCGGTCGTAACCCATTTGCCCGGTTCACGGCCGTGCAAACCCCCGTCCTGCGCAATCCCTTCGCCGCCGCCTTCGTCTATGGTCTGCTGCTTGGCCCCATGACCCTGCCCTGCGCCGGGCCGTTGGTCGTCAGCGCCTTTTTGCTGGGCGCGGGTAGTTTTACCAATCTGGCGAACAGCATCGCCTACTTCATCGCCTTTGGCATCGGTTTTGGTTGGCCACTGGTGGTGCTGCCCTTTGCCGCCCTGCCCGTGCAGCGCCGCTTCACCCGCTGGACGGGTACGAATTACCAAATGCTCACCCGCTTTTCCGGCGCCTTGCTCATCGCCATTGGCATCTTTGGCCTGGTGGTGGATGTAGCCCCTAATCTGTAAGTGCCAGGCAAGGGGCTGTGCAGTTCTGGTCAGCCAAATTGCTTTTGCCCCTTGCCTGGCACTTGGATTGCTTGCTAAACTCAGGCCATGAACGAATTGGCCTCTACCCCCATTGTTGAACTCCTGCAATTGATTGATACCGACCCGCCGCGCATAGCCGGGCTGATTGACCATACGCTGCTCAAACCGGACGCCACCGAAGCGATGATCGAACAGTTATGTAAAGAGGCGCGGCAATATCATTTTGCGTCTGTCTGTGTCAACCCCACCCATGTCCGTTTTGCGGCGGCGCAGTTGGCCGGGTCAGACGTGAAGGTATGCGCGGTTGTTGGCTTCCCGTTGGGTGCATCCACCACCGCCGCCAAAGTGACGGAGACGGAACAGGCCATTGCCGGCGGGGCCACGGAAATTGATATGGTCATCAACATCGGTGCGGTCAAGGGCGGGGATGATGGTTTTACGCGGGCGCAGATCACGGCCGTGACCGAAACCGCCCACCGCCACCACGCCCTCTGCAAAATCATCATCGAAACCAGCTACCTGACGAACGCCGAAAAAGTGCGCGTCTGCCAGATCGCCAGAGAAGTCGGGGCAGATTTTGTCAAAACCTCCACCGGCTTCAGCGGCGGTGGAGCCACAGTGGAAGATGTGGCCCTGATGCGCCACACCGTTGGTCAACAAATGGGCGTCAAAGCGTCCGGCGGCGTGCGTTCTTATGATGACGCCCGGCGCATGATCGCTGCCGGGGCCAACCGGCTGGGCACCAGCAACGGCGTGCGTATTGTCCAGGAAGCGCAACTCGCCAAACGGGGCGAAACCCAGATTTTGCGCGTGGCCGAAGCCGTGCTGTACGTAAGCGACATTCCCCGCGCTAAACAGTTTTATACGCAAGTCTTAGGCTTGCCGGTCTCCAACGAATTTGAGGACGCCCTGTTTCTGCAAACAGGCCAGAATTCCACCTTGATCTTGTTTGACATCAACAAGCTAGAGCAGCGCATCAGCCCCATACCAGGGCATGGGGCGCGGGGACGGGGGCACGTCTGCCTCTCCATTCCACCAGAGCAGATAGACGCCTGGCGCGAACGGCTGCGCGAACACGGCGTGGCTATTGAGCACGAACAAGATTGGTCGGTGGGCACCCACTCCCTCTACTTCCGCGACCCGGACGAGAACAGCCTGGAATTGATGGACGGCCGTCACTACCGGCGTATCTGGCGGCGATTGCAAGAACCCGAGGAACAGGGGTACTAATCCATATTGATCCAATCTTGAAGGTTGAACCAATATGACAGCGGTTCAGGTGGAATAAGGCACAAAAGAGTCCCGCAAAATAAGTGCTTTTTCTTCAGGTAAGGTAATCAACACAAAGTAGTCGGCCGGATAAAGATAATCTTCACCGCTTTCGTCAATGACACGCACATCACCATCTAACGCAGCTTCTTCATCTGGCATCAGGCGATAGACTTTGTGCAATTCCAAAGAGGCGGGGTACTCATCATTTGCAATACAAATAGCATATTGGGGGGGATTTTCTTTCATAAGTATCAATCCAGATAGCGTTTTCGCTTGAACTCTTTGCGGCCAATACCGTGCGCTTCGTACCAATGCAGTTCTGCCTGACGCACACGGCCGTTAGCCAACAAAATAGTCGCCACACCTTTCATTTTTCGCCAACGGCCGTCGCCATAAAATTCACGTAACCGCTCTATATCACGAATAGATGAGCCGGCGGCAATAACTTCAATGTCCGTCATGTCGCCAATAATTTCAAACTTCATCGGCCATTATTCGTAAGCGTTCAGTCCCTCTGGAGACCTGACAGGTTTTTGGCCTGCAAAGCTTCAAGTTGAACGAGTAAAAAACCTGTCAGGTCTGAACGGTTACCATTATTCTACACTGTTTTGCAGTCTCCCTAAAATTCCATTCCCTCTGCACAAATTTTGCAGATTTGTCCCCTAGAATGAGTACATGGCGGAGTTTGCATCCTCAGAACTTGTCCTGAACTTGCCGAAGGATGCAAACGGCCGTACCTGACAATAGGAGTAGCTATGATGCAACCAAAACGAATGATCTGGCCGGTGTTGACGGTCGTATTACTTTTACTGGCTGCCTGTGCCGGTCAACCAACGGCCGTGCCCCAAACCGGCGAAATCGTCACCGCCTTCATCGGCGATCTGACGTCCAGCGCCAGCGCCACCGGCCAGGTGGTCTCGCCGCGCACGGCGTCATTGGCCGTCAGCCAGCCGGGGCGCGTCAGCGAAATATATGTGGATGTCGGCGACAGCGTGCAGGTGGGCGCTCCCCTGGTGCAGCTAGAGACGGCGCAGCTAGAACTCAACCTGGCGGCGGCGCAGCAGAATTTACGGCTGCAAGAGGCCAATTTGGCGGCACTGTCTGAGCCGCCAGCCGCCGCCGATGTGGCCGCCGCCGCTGCCAATGTCGCCAGCGCCCAGGCTAACCTGGATGAACTGCGGGCTGGCCCCAGCCCGGCGCAAATGGCTGTCTATTCAACTACCCTGGCCCTTTCCGCCGCGTCGCTCAATTCGGCCTCGGCGCAGTATCAGAGTGCGGCCAACAGCGTTAGCCAGGCACAAATTCAGCAGGCGGAAGCGGCCGTAGCCGTTGCCCAGTCCAACCTGGATCGTGCCCGTGAGATCAATGAAGAAAACACCAATCAACAAACCCACCAGGCGCTGATCGCTGCCCAGGAATCATTGGCAAACGCTCAGGCCCAGCTAGACAACTTGCGTCGTATTGATACCAGTGCGGCGCAGGGCAGCCTGGCGGCGGCTTCGGCGCGGCTGGATGGGGCAGAAGCGGATTTCAGCCGGAACACCGGGGGCGCAACGGCCGTGCAAATTGCCGCCGCCGAAGCCCAGTTAGCCCAGGCTCAAGCCACGCTGGCCGATTTGCTGGCCGAACCGGCCGAGGCGGCCTGGCAAACGGCCGTCGCCCAGGTAGAGCAGGCGCGTCTCTCCGTGGCCGATGCCCAGGCGGCGCTGGATAAGGCGATGGTGCGGGCGCCATTTGCCGGGGTGGTCACGGCCGTGTTTACCAACGTCGGTGAAGTCGCCAGCGGCATCGTCATTGAAATGCTGGACGCCGATACACTGGAAGTGGTTGTGCCCGTGGATGAAATTGACATTGGCGCGATTGAGGCCGGGCAAACGGCCGTTATCACGCTGGAGACGTGGCCGGAAGTAGAGATTGAAAGCGAAGTGGCGCAGGTTGCCCCCAACGCCGCCAACAACACCTCCCTGGTCACCTATGACGTGCATTTGCGTTTGGGCGAAACCGACCTGCCGGCGCGGGTGGGCATGACGGCCAACGTGCAGCTGATCACCAGCCAGCGCGAGGGCATTCTGCTGGTACCCAACCGCGCCATTCAGGTCAACCGCGCCAACGGCACCTACAGCGTCAACCGGGTGAACGGCGAGACTACCGAGCAGATACCCGTCACCATCGGCCTGCGCGACGGCCAATACACCCAGATTACCAGCGGCCTGTCGGCCGGAGATCAGGTGGTGATTGGCAACGATGTCCCCCGGTTTAATTTTGGGGCGGGGCAGTAGGACGTAAAACGTGATGCGTGAGCAGGTAAGCGTCCAGTCACTCTGGAGACCTGACAGGTTTTTAGCCTGTAAAGGTTCAAGTTGAACGAGTAAAAAACCTGTCAGGTCTGAACGGTTACGTGAGCAGAGAGTTTTCTCGCGCATCACGCATCACCCATCATGAAGGATGATCATCATGCG
The DNA here is from genome assembly GCA_035444285.1 of Chloroflexota bacterium. Lineage (GTDB taxonomy): Bacteria > Chloroflexota > Anaerolineae > Promineifilales > Promineifilaceae > CAADGU01. Next base: position 164,062 of record DAOMOK010000007.1, on the reverse strand, counting down.
TAAAAAACGAATGTGGATACTTATGGGGGGAGGCGTCATTCTGATTCTCTGTCTGGCCGGATTTTGGCTGGTGCGCAACGGCATTGGTCAGGCGCAGGCGCAAATTGCCGGGACGGGTGAAGTTGTTACCGCCTTTGTGGGCGACCTGGCGGCGGGCACGACAGCCACCGGGCAGGTCAACGCCGGGCAGTCGGCGCGGCTGACCCTGCCCAGCAGCGGCACGGTGGCCGAAGTGCTGGTGCAGGTGGGGGATGAAGTGCAGGCCGGTGATACCCTGCTGCGGCTGGAAACGGCCGAACTGGAACGCGCTGTCACCAATGCGGAGCAGGCGCTCATCATTCAAGAAGCGAATTTGGCGGCCTTACAGGAACCGGCCACGGCCGTAGCCATTGCCGCCGCCGAAGCCGCTGTCGCCAGCGCCCAGGCCCAGTTGGACAGCCTGTTGGCCGGCCCCACCGAAGCCGAGATTGCCTCTGCCGCCGCCAGCGTCGCTGCCGCGCAGGCCGATGTGACGGCGGCTTCAACCCGCCTCAACAATGCTCGGAATGGGGCCGGCGCGGCCGAGATTCAAGCCGCCCAAATTGCCCTGGATCAGGCGCAGGTGGCGGCCACCCAGGCCACCGAGCAGCACACCACTATTCTGGCGACGATTCAGGATGGTAACGCGCCGGCGGGCCTGCTGGATGACGCCGAACTGGCGGCGCGGGTGAATGTGTTGCAGGCGAATGCGCAATTAGCCGCCGCTCAGGAGACGCTGAATCGGTTGCGCACTGGCAACCCCAACGATGTGGCTACCGCCCAGGCCAGTCTGTCCACGGCCGTAGCCCAACGCAATTTGGCCCAGGCACAATATGACCTGCTGCTGGCCCCGGCCTCGGCCTCCCAAATTGCCTCTGCCGAGGCCAGCCTGGCGCAGGCCCAGGCCAACCTGGACAAACTGCGGCGCGGCCCCACGGCGGCGCAACGAACCGCGGCCGAAGTGCAGGTGGAAAATACCCGCATCAGTCTGGAACGCGCCCGGCTGAATCTGGAGAATGCCACGTTGGCAGCGCCGTTTGCGGGAGTGATCACGGCCGTACACGTGCAACCCGGTGAACTCGCCAGCGGCATCCTGGTGGAGATGGGTGATAACCGCAACCTGGAAGTGGTTCTGAACGTCAACGAAGTGGATTTGCGCCAGATTGCCGTCGGCCAGGAGACCCTGGTGACGTTAGAAACCTGGCCGGACAACCCTATGCCAGGTCGGGTAACGGCCGTGGCCCCAACCGCCGCCAGCACAGTGGGCAGTTCCCTGGTTAATTTCCCCGTCACCATTAGCCTGGATGAAACGGATTTGCCCATCCGTGTAGGCATGACGGCCAATGCCGCCCTGGAACTGGCCCGCCGCGAGGATGTGCTGCTGGTCCCCAACGGGGCCATCCAGGTAGACCGCAGTAACGGCGCGTACAGTGTCATTCTGGTGCAGACGAATGCGCAGGGACAGCCCGTATACACAACGGTACCGGTGACGATTGGGCTGCGCGACGGCCGTTACACCGAAATCATGAGCGGCATTCAAGGCGGCGACCAACTGCTCATTCCTGACCCGACGGCCGTCAACCCATTTGGGCCAGGCGGCGGTAATGGGTCGGGCGGCGGGCCGTTTGGCGGTTAGACCGGTAAGACCTGACAGGTTTGCAAAACCTGTCAGGTCTGGGAGTTCACTATGATACAAATGAAAAACATCACCAAGACCTACCACATGGGCACCCAAGAAGTTCATGCCCTGCGCGGCGTTGATTTGCAGGTGGAAAAAGGGGAGTTTGTGGCCATCATGGGACCATCCGGCTCTGGCAAAAGCACGCTGATGAACGTCATTGGCTGCCTGGACGCCCCCACCGGTGGTACCTACATTCTGGATGACGTAGACGTGAGCCAGATGAGCGACAGCCAGCAGGCGCGGGTACGCAACCAGCGCATTGGTTTTGTCTTCCAGCAGTTCAACTTGCTGGCGCGCACCACCGCCCTGAAGCAGGTGGCCTTGCCGCTCATGTATGGCGGCCTCAACCGGGCAGAGCGCATCAAACGCGCCCGCATGGCATTGGAGGCCGTCGGATTAGGCGACCGCATGGATCACAAACCAGATGAATTATCCGGCGGACAGCAGCAGCGGGTGGCCATTGCCCGCGCTCTGGCTACCAACCCCAGCATCATCCTGGCCGATGAGCCAACCGGGGCATTAGACACAACGACCGGCGAAGAAATCCTGGGCATCTTCAAGCAACTGAACAGCCAGGGGATCACTGTGGTGGTCATCACCCATGACCCCGATGTGGCCGCTGTAGCCCAACGCACCATCTGGATTCGGGACGGGGTGATACAGGAGCATCATGCGTAGGTTTGTAGTGGCGGATTAATTCGTTACTACGAACTACACAAGTGGCATTATGAACATTTGGGAAAGTTTTCTTACAGCATTAGACAGTTTGCGGGCCAACAAGTTACGCTCGGTGTTGACGATGTTGGGGGTGATTATTGGCGTGGCGGCGGTCATTGCCTTGTTGTCCATCGGCAACGGGGTGACGGCTTCGGTGACGAGCGAAATTCAGGCGATTGGCACCAATTTGCTCAGTATCGGCACCAATTTTGATAACAGTGATGGTTTCCAGACGCTCAGCATCAACGACGTAGCCGCATTGTCAGACCCGCTCAATGTGCCCGCCGTGAGTGAGGTGTCGGCCGTTGTGGCCGGTACACAGGAAGTGATTGCCGGCAGCCAATCGCTGCGTACCTCCGTTTCCGGGGTGACGCCCAACTATTTTGTGGTCAATAACCGCAATGAATTTGAAAGCGGCGATGGGCTGACGGCTGCGGATGAAGAGACGCGGGCAAGGGTGGCGGTGTTAGGCTCAGACGCAGCCACTTCCCTGTTCCCCAATTCCTTTCCTATCGGCCAGTCGGTGCGCATCAATGGCGTCAGTTATGAAGTGGTGGGTGTATTGGCCGCTTCCGGCAGTAATTTTGGCAGTGGGAACAGCGATGTGTACATTCCCCTGAATACGGCGCTGGCGCGGCTGTATACCAACCGCACCCGCAGCGGCGAACGGGCGGTCAACCAGATCATCGCCCAGGCCGCCAGCGAAACGCAAACAGATGCAGCTATTGCCCAGATCACGGAAACACTGCGCCGGGAGCATGGCATTGTCTACGCGGCCGATGATGATTTCCAGATTTTCAGCCAGGCCGATTTGCTGCAAACATTTAACACGATTACGGCCACGTTGACCGCTTTTCTGGGGTCAATAGCCGGGATTTCGCTGCTGGTGGGGGGGATTGGTATTATGAACATTATGCTGGTCAGCGTGACGGAACGGACGCGGGAGATTGGCATTCGCAAGGCGGTGGGGGCGCTCAAGCGGGATATTCTGGCCCAATTTTTGTTGGAATCTATGGTGCTGAGTGTGTTAGGCGGCCTGTTGGGGATTGCGTTGGGCTGGAGTATCGCCCAGATTGCCAGCCTGGCGCTGGATGTGACGACGGTGGTGGATGCGGGTACGATTATGCTGTCTACGGGTTTTGCCGCGGCGGTGGGGCTGGTTTTTGGCATCTACCCGGCATGGCGGGCAGCGGGCCTGCGGCCGATTGAGGCGCTGCGGTATGAGTAGGCGTGATACGTGACCCGTGATGCGTGATGCGTGACCTGTGAGGTCTCTTGTTACGCATCACGAACCGGAATTATAGACGGTGAAAGAACGGATTTTGGTGGTGGACGATGATCGGGAAGTGGTGCGGCTGCTGCGGGCGTATCTGGAGCAGGCCGGGTATGAGGTGCTGGTGGCGTATGACGGCGAGACGGCGCTGCACAATCTCCGCCGCGAACGGCCGGATTTGCTGCTGCTCGACCTGATGCTGCCAGACCGGGATGGGGTTGAGATTACGCGGATGGTGCGGGCGGATCCGGCGCTGACGGCCGTGCCCATCATCATGCTCACGGCGCGGGTGGATGACACAGACAAGATCGTGGGGCTGGAAATGGGGGCGGATGATTACGTGACCAAGCCGTATAACCCGCGTGAGGTGGTGGCGCGGGTGCGCGCCCGGCTGCGTAAACCGGAGGTGTTACGGCCGCAAATTCTCCAGGTTGGTTCGCTGCAAATGGACATCGGCCGGCGCGAGGTACTGGTGGGGGGTGAACCCGTTAGCCTGACTGTGACGGAGTTTGACCTGCTGCGGGTGTTGATGGCGGAGGCGGGCTATGTGTTTACACGCAGTGAGTTGATTGCCAGAGGCTTGGGTGCGGATTATGAGGGGTTGGATCGCACACTGGACAGCCACATCCGCAATCTGCGCCAGAAAATTGAACCCAATCCTAAACAGCCCGTTTTTATCCAGACGGTGCATGGGGTGGGGTACCGGTTGGTGAGTGATGAATCGTCTCTGGGTCCGGTTTAGCCTGATTATTTTGGGAGTGATTTTGTTTGTGATCATCACTCCGTTTTTTATGCGTGGCATTATTTATCCGCTGGTAGGGCCGGAGTTGGTGGGGCGCGAGAGATTCTTCCCTGAAGTGTTGGAATCATTGCCGCCGGAAACGGCCGAGCGGGTGGTGCAGTTTATATTGGCGGATTTGGTTGCCAGCCTGACGGCGTATGTGGTGGTGAGTGCCGCGGCGGCGCTGTTGGCAGGGATGTGGGTGGGGCGGACGCTGACACGGCCGTTGCAGCAGCTTGAACAGGCCGCCAACGCTATCAAAGCCGGAGATTTGAACCAGCAAGTACCGGCGCATGGCAGCCGGGAACTGGTGGCCGTGGCCACGGCCTTTAACGAAATGGCCGCCCAACTGAGCCAGGCCGAAACGCTGCGCAAAAATCTGCTGGCCGATGTGGCCCACGAACTGCGCCATCCCATTCACATTTTGCAGGGCAACTTGCAGGCGATATTGGATGACGTGTATCCGCTGTCCAAAGAGGAGATCGCCCGGTTGGCTGACCAGACACAATATCTGACGCGGCTGGTGCAGGATTTACACGATCTGGCGCAGGCGGAAGCGCACCAGCTCCCCTTACAGCGGCAGGAGATGGAACTGGCGGATGTGGTCAAGGAAGCGACGGCCGTGTATCAGCCATTGGCACACGGCCGTAACATTGACCTGCACGTGGAACTATTGGGGGCGATCCCGGCCATCCAGGGTGACCCGGCGCGGCTGCGCCAGGTGATGCTCAATTTGCTGGACAACGCCCTGCGCCATACACCGGATGGGGGGCGGGTGGTGGTGACACTGCAAAAAGAGGATGGTTCGCTGGCGGTGCGGGTGCAGGACAACGGCCGTGGCCTCAGCCCGGAGCAGTTGCCGTATGTGTTTGACCGCTTCTACAAAGCCGACCGGGGCCGCGACCAGAGCGGGGCAGGGTTGGGGCTGGCCATTGCCAAAGCGATAATTGAGGCGCATGGGGGAAGGATGACGGCCGTGAGCGCCGGGCCAGGGCAAGGCAGCATGTTTAGCTTTGCATTGCCCATTCGTGCCCAACGGGGTGGTGGAATGACGTGATGATAAGCCGTGGATGAGCCAACTGCCATTCTCTGATACAATGCCTGGGAGGCTGCTATTGTAAGGAATGAATTTTGACTGTGAAAATCATCTGGACAGATTACATGCAATACCGAGCCAAACTAAGGGGTTTTGACCTGGTAAAGCTGGAGGAGAATGTGGCTCATTCCACAGAACGGTACTATGACACGGAAACAGGGCGAGCAGTGGTTATTGGGCGACATGACAGGGAACTGGTCATTTTGCCCTATGAAACAGCCGAGAATGTGATTACGCCAATAACAGTACATACGACTACTCGACAACAGATTAACTTTCGGCTGAAAACAGGGAGATTTATCAATGAGTAAAACAAGTATCCGGTATTTTGAAAAAGAGGACATTCTGCATCTGGTTTTTACTGACGAACGAGAGTCAAACAGCATCGAGTTGGGACCAAATATTACGGCGGAGTTGAACGAGAAAGGCGAACTGATTGGTGTAGAAATAGTAAACGCAACTGCATTTCTGAGAGATTCCATTATGGAATCAATCCAATTTAAGATGTTGCAATCACCAGTTAACCTTCGAACCGCCTCATAAAGATCAAGAACTGTCTTCTACTGTGGAGTTGCTCTGGATTATATTCTGCCGCCAGATGAGGCCAAAGCTAACAACTGCCCAGGATAATGCCAGCCAAAGACGTCCCATAACCAGATCAAACAGGGCATCGAGTACGGCGGTGTGCATCGTTGCCCAAAGAGCATATCCCCCGCCATAAACGACCCCGCCGACAAACAAAAATACCTGCCACCGCCCCCAAACGTCACGTCGCACTCCCTGACCCTCTCCCTTTTATTGATGTACTGCTTGCTTGAAGGTTTCGATGGCCCATTGATTGATGCTTTTGCCGCTCACCTCCGCGGCCGTAGCGGCGGCCGCATGGGTCTCCGGTGGTATGCGCAGCATCAGTTTGCCTGAGAAGGGTTTCTGTGGCGCCCGGCCGATTTTTTCACACGCTTCCAGGTAATCATCAACTGCTTCTTCAAAAGCCTGCCGTAGCTCCGTTACCGATTCTGCGTGAAAACCAATGACATCATGGATAGCGGCTATATACCCAATAAAACAGCCATCCTCATCACTATACTCAATTCGCGCGGCATACCCTTTATAGATCATGGTGTTCATGGCTTGATTCCTGCTTACTCCTTTACCACCTTCGCCCGTTGCTGACCGTTTTGGGCCGCGCCGTTGGCCGGGGCGGGTGGGGGCGCATCCTGCGCGTATAGTTTGCTCAGGCTCTTTTGCCGGGCCACCCAGAGGCCAACCAGCCCCAGGCGCAGCTCATATTGCACGGTGGCCCCATCGCGCACTTCGCGCATGATTTCGCGGGCAACCAGGGTATTGAGTGCGTTTGTCACTTCCGCCGGTTGCAGGTGAATGCCATAGGGATCCAGGAATTGCACAAACTCCTGGGGGTGGAAGGGGTGGTGGCGTTCGGGCATGTGGGACACGGCCGTTAATATCGCCCGTTCGGTGTAGGAGGATCGCTGCCACAAATAGGCAAAATGCACCTCGCCCAACGTGAGCATCTCATCCAGTGCCGTGTTTACGTCGGAAATAGTTACATATCCTTTGCGCTGGCTGTTGGCTTGCTGTACCAGCGTGTAACAGACCAACTGTAAGAAGTAAGGATGTCCGGCGGTGACGCGCAGAATTTTATCCAGCGCCAGATCGTCATAAACCAGATGGGGGGCCACCGGCTCGGTGATCAACTGCATGGCGCTTTCCTCGCGCAGGTAGGTGATGCGCTGGTAGAGGGCGATGTTGAACAGCACCGACCAGTAATCGGCGCTCATCTCTTCCAGGCGACGTGTACCCACAAAAACGAAGCTCAAGCCTTCACTGTGCTGCATCAGGTGACGCAGGAAGTTGAAGAAGGTAGGGGGCAAGATGCCATCATCCACCAGATGTTCAAAGACTTCAAATTCGTCAAACACCAGCAGGAGGGTGGATTCCGGCGGCAGCAGGCTGCGGGCGGTGGGCAGGAAGTGGCGCTGCAACAAGCCGGTGGGGTCCACTTCCCAGGCGTTTAGTTCCGGCACTGCCAGTTCGATGCCACACGCTGCCAGGGTATCGGCAATCAGCCAGGCCAGGTCATGGAAGAGGGCGGCCATGCCAGGTACGACGCCCAGTGATTGGCAGTCAATGTAAACCGGGATGAGATGGGGCGGCAGGTGCTGCTGTAAATTGAGCAGGGCGCTGGTTTTGCCGGTGCGCCGCTGACCGATGAGGATGAGGACGTTGCGCTGTGACCAGCCGCCGGCGTTTTCGGCGATGAAGTGAAAGAGCCATTCACGGCCGTAAAACATTGTGCTGTTCTGGCGTAAGGGTGTTCCGGGCCGGTAAGGGTTGGGAATGGGTGTGAACTCATGGGAGGGTGTCAGGATGGACACACGGTCGCCAAACGCAACCAGCCGGTCGTGTTGGTGGCGGTCGTCAAACGTCACTGTTAGCTCTACCCGAAAGCGGTCAAGCACATGTGGGCGAATATCAAAGGTGACGGTGCGCGTCTGGCCGGGCGGCAAAAAGGGGATGGTTTCGGGCAAACCGGCATAGGCGTAGGCCGGGTCCTCTTTGAGGACGGCAATGATGTTTTCGGCGGGGGCACGGCCGTGATTACTCATCTCAAATGTCAATTGGCTGGCGGCGTGGGGCACAATGCGCCGCGTTTTTAACCGGATGACCAGTTCGGCGCGCCCCTCCAACTCTTCCATGGTGGCGGTGACCAACCCGGCCCAGCGTTCGGCCAGCGCCAGCGCCAGCGGTTTTTCCAGGGCGGTATCGTAGTCGCGTAAATCCTGGCGCACGGCCGTGAGCCGCTGCGCCGCCTCATGCAAATACACCAACCGGTCGTCGGGGCGTTCCACCCGCTCGCTGTCTCGAATGGTTGTCAACGCCGGTAACAGGGCGTGTAAGGAAGGCGACCAATAGCCCCATTCATCTAGTGACTCTAGCAATTGCTGTAACTGCGGCCATTCCAGGCTCAGTTCCGTTAGTGTGGGCGCAGCCAGCAGTTTCGCACCGGATTGGAATAACGCCTGCCAGCGTTCCCACGCCTGCCAGCGAGGCTCCAGGGGGGACGCCTTATCCAGCGCCCCCAGAATAAGCGGCAGTCCGGCCTGGGGCCGGTCGGCCAGTAAAAAGAGGCCATCCGCCAGACTGCTCACCAGTTCATCATGACGCTGCCGCGCCAGCCCGGAAAGCGCCAGCAAAAAATCGGGTGAGCCGCCGGTGCCAATATACCGGTTTTCTAACCGCACCAATGTCTCCGCCGGCCACTGCTTGAGTCGCCAGTATAAACGGCGGGTACGCATGGCCGGTGACTGCACTTGCCGTAAGGCAACCAACCCTACCAGCCCGACGAATATCGCCGCCAGCAAAGAGATGGTCGTGGTATTGGTGGGCGGCAGCAGGGCGGCTATGGGTTGTGGGCCGGGGGGTGGATAAATAAAGCCGCTGTGGGATTCGTCGTTGTAATAAATGCGGTAGCGGACGCCTTCGGCAAAGGCAGGTGGGTTGACCACATTCCACGTTGCCGGGCCATTGCCATTATTTAGCACCGATTCGCGGTAGGCCGTCCATTCCCCTGTTTCTGGGTCTTGTAGATCAAGCCGCAACTGCACCACATCGTTCTCCGTGTCCATCACGGCCACGCTAAACCCATACTGTCCGGGGCTGACTTCTGTGGTTGGGTTGGTGAGCAGCGGCGGACGATTTTCTTTTGTGTTGAATAACTGGACTTCACCGTTTTCGGTGACAACCAGTAGATCGGCCCGGTTTTCCTGGCCGCGCCGCAGGGCGGTCAGGGTAGATACGCCGCTGGTCAGGTTCAGTTCGTCCAGAAACTGTGGTTTGGGGGAGGTGTTGGTAAAGAGGCGGACACGGCCGTCGGCATCTCCCACCACAAATTCAGCCAGCCGGTTGCCGTCCAGATCACCCCAATAGAGCGATGTCATTTGCCCCAACCCATTCAAGGCCCAGGTGATGGTTGGTTTATTGTCTTGCACGGTGAGGTGCAGCAGTTCATTGTTGTCGGTGGAGATCAGGAAAGATTCGGCCGTATTCCGGGAAAAGGCTTCTTGCACCAGTTCATTTGTGGGAAAAACTGCCAGGGGACGGCCGTTCAGCGGTTGGGGCCAGGGGGGCAGCAAAATACCGCGCCAGTTCAACCCATAGGACTGGTCTGCCAGCACCAGGATGCGATTGGCTAATTCCACGCCGGGTTGGTTCAGCTTAAACATGGATTGCACCGGGGCGTCCGCAAAGGTGGCGATGGCCAGGGCTTGTAAACGGGAGCCAACGGTCAGAGCGTATAGATGGTGGGCGGTGGCGGCCAGAACCACCGGTTCCCCATCGGGTGTGTCTAGCACCAGCAACTGCTGGATGGGGTGGTCGTCATCTTCGGTTTGCTCCAAATTGGCGCGCCAGGTGATGGCGCCGGCCGCGTTGATGAGAATGATGTCCCCTTTGGCGGTACTGACGAGGATTTCCGGGTCGCCCATCCGGTTGACGTTTTCTACCAGCAAGTCGGTCAGGGGCGCATCCAGTTCTATTTCCCAGATGCGTTCGCCGTTGGTGTGGCGCAGTTCCACCCAGCTTTGTACATCCGTTGGGCCATCGGCATCGGCGTCGCTGTTATTGCGCCCCACCACCACGGCTGGCGCCGGTTCGGCAAGTCCGGTGCGTTCCAGGTAGGCCAGTTGGGTGATGGCGCCGCCGGGGGCGTGCAGCCATTCCAGCACATTGCCATTAACCAGGTAGTGGAGTTTGCCGTTCTGTGCTCCCAGCAGCAGTTCGTCACGGCCGTCGTTGTCAAAATCTACCACTAACACGGCGCCTGGGTCGGCGTCTAGCAAATAATCCCATTCACGGGCAATCTCTGTTGCGCCCAATCCCAGCCCTTGCAGTTCAACGGTGGCGAAGCGGGTGAGAACCAGCTCGCTGCGCCGGTCGCCATTGATGTCTACCAAAAAGGAGAGGGGGGTACTGCCCTCTCCGGCGGCGACGGTGGTTACTTCCAGACCGTTGGCGTCTAATAATTTGATCTGCTGGTTGCCGCCGGCGGTGGCATGTGGGCCCAGGTTGGCAGCCAGAATGGGGGTGCGGGCGTCTGGGGTGTAGGGCACGGCCGTCAGGTTGAGTACGGGACGGCCGGCGTCGGCTGTCAGGCGGCGCGTCCAGAAGCGACGGCCGTCGGCGGCATACGCCACCACCATGCCCACATCGGTGCCCACCAGCAGCGCCGGCCCTTCAGGAAAGTGGGCCACTGCCAGGGCGGTGATCGGTTTGTTCAGGGTGCGTGGCCACCAGGGGCGCTGCCGGTTGGCGTCATACAGATGAAGCTGGCCCCAATCGGTGCCGACAACGATTTGCAGCGCGCCATTTTCGCCAAAGGGGGCCAGGGCTACGGCCGTAATGTGCCCGGAAACGGCGGGCGCGTCTTCCCATAGCGTCTGGCCATCGGCGTCAAAAAGAAATAGTTCGCTGAATCGTTTGCTGGGGTTGAACAGGCCGAGCAAAATTTCATCACGGCCGTCGCCGTTCACATCCCCTATCTGCATTTGTGGCCCGGTGTCGCCGCTGGCGCTGGTATGGTCATCCAGGCGGCGCAGTAAATGGCCGGTCTGGTCATACAGATGCAGCAGGCCGTTATCAAAAAGGACGAGGATTTCATCACGGCCGTCGCCGTCGGTGTCATAAGGCATCAACTGGCGCACCGTAGGCAGGGGATTGTCGCTGGCAGTAAAGGTCAGCGGCACACGCCAGCTTTCCTCGCCCTGTTCATTGAGCAAGATCAATTGGCGGTCGGCTGTTACCAATGCGGTTTCTAACAGGGGATGGTCGGCGCTGTCGCTGTTGATGGGGTGCAGGGCTAACACGGGCGCGGCGGCAGTGTAACTCCAATGTAGCAAGGCATTGTGCGCGTTGAGCAGGTCTACACGGCCGTTTTCCGCTGCCAGCAGCAGTTCCATGACGCCATCGCCGTTCATGTCGGCGGGGATAACGTGCGTCAGGCGGCGAGCAGCGGAGTAGCGCCAGTAGGCGCTGTCGGTGGGGGAGGATTGCGCGAGGGCAGGGGAGTACGGCCGTGTCACCAGCCACACCAACGCCACCATCACCGCATAGAGCATCCACCGCCTTTGCCTATTCACTTGGTCATTATACCTAAAACAAAGGTACCAGTGTGATTTGTCGCCGTGTACTCCCCTTTTGTTTACAATGAAGACCTCTGTTTGACAGGGTGAAAAGGTGATCAGGTCATTTTGTTAACACTATATGAAGGAGCAGATCATGTCTCGAAGAGTTAGTTTACTGATGGTTTTAGTAACAATGGTATTGTTGTTGGCCGCGTGTGGCGAGGCGGAGCCGAAGTATGCGGCGGGTGATGTGTTGCTAAGCGAAACGTTTAGCGAAGCCGACGCCTGGGAAGTCTTTGTCAGCGATGACTCAGATTTGCAGGTGAGTGATGGCGCTTATCACATTCAGACGGGGCCAGGTGGTTATATTTGGGGGTTGAACGAAGCGGAGCATAGCAACGTGGAAATGGAAGTGACCGCCCGGCAGCTTTCCAGCCATGATAACAATGCCTATGGCCTGATGTGCCGCGCCGATACCAGCAACGACGGCGATGGTTATTACTTCCTCGTCAGCGGCGATGGCTTTTACTCTATCCGCAAAGGGGAAGGGGATGATGTGGTGGCGCTGATAGATTGGAAGGAAAGTTCGGCCATCAACGAAGGACAGGCCACCAACAAAATCCGGGCGGTCTGCGCCGGGAATTACCTGGGGCTGTGGGTGAATGACAAGTTTGTGGCCGAGACCAATGATACCGCCTACACTAGCGGCTACGCTGGCCTGGCTGCCGCCGCTTTTGATGGCGGGGATGCGGATATTTCGTTTGATGATTTGACGATTAAGGTGGCTTCCCTGACGCAGTAAAGACAGCCCTGGAGCGGGGCTGCGGCTTTTATTTTAACGTTGGGCGAGGGTGGATAGGCACGGCCGTCTGCCACCCCCGCCCTTTTCCGTTATAATATCCCTCATAACCAACCACTCAATGAACGTAGAGGAGATGGTGTCATGGTGATGGAGATAACGGCCGTAAAAAACCTGACTAAAACAAAACATTCCTGGCCGCCGCCGCAGGGGGCCTGGCGCTATGAAGATTATTTGCGCCTGCCGGACAATGGCTTTCGCTATGAGATTATCAAAGGAGAGTTGTTCATGTCGCCTGCGCCAACCATTCAGCATCAACGCATTCTGTTCAATCTCATCAAACTCGTGGGCAATTTTTTGGAGCAACACAAGTTTGGCGGCGAGGCAATGGCGGCGCCGGTAGATGTCAATTTGCCCGGCGTTTCTTCCACCGTACAGCCGGATTTTTTGTATGTGAGCGACGGCCGTTTGTATATTGTTCGTGAAAAGAGCATTGAAGGGCCGCCCGATTTGATCGTGGAGATATTATCGCCAGGTACGGCCGTGTCCGCCCTCTGCCCTTCGCAATAACCGGACTGCATCTCTCGTTTGTTTCACCGTTGAAACCATGCAAATCATTTACACTCGTCACGCACGACAACGAATGAAACAACGCAAGGTGACGGAGCGGCAAGTCGAAGAAACACTCGTTGATCCAGATGAAATCATATCAGGTGATAATGGTGGCGATATAGCAATTCGACGTTACCACGAACGTGAAGTACGAGTTGTCTATAGTGAACAGTCAGACGATGTCTTTGTTGTATACACGGTTATCAAACCCCGTGTGCAAAACAGGTGAACTATGCAAATAGATTATGATCCCCAGGCTGACGCCCTTTACATTCATTTTCGCCCAGGTAATGTAGACGATACCCAAGAGGTCAATAAATATATCTATGTAGACGTGGATGAAAATGGTTTGCCACTTGGTCTGGAAATTCTGTTTGCCAGCCGTGTATTGGCCAATGAAGAGTTGACCAGCGTCACCTTCAACATAGGTCATCCTACGCCTGCGGTTCCCTAAGAGGCTCATTAAAACCTTCACCAAAAACAGAAATGGAGAGATTGGGAGATTAAACGATTCAATCTCCTAATCTCGAATTCAAACCCCAAAGTAAGAGGTACCTGTTATGAACACATTTGACCATTTCGGCGCTCGCGCCAAACTGCCCGGAACCGATGTCTATTATTATCGGCTGGACAAACTAAGCTACCTGGCCAACATTGACCGGCTGCCTTTCTCCATCAAAATTATGCTGGAGGCGTTGCTGCGCACCTGTGATGGCTACGTCGTCACCCCCGCCGACGTAGAAAAGCTGGCCCGCTACCACGCCCAAAGCCCGGCCCAAGATGAACTACCCTTCAAACCGGGCCGCGTGATTTTGCAAGATTTCACCGGCGTGCCGGCGGTGGTAGACCTGGCGGCTATGCGCGCCGCCATGGCCCGGCTGGGCGGCAACCCCAAGAAGATCAACCCCATCGTGCCCGTTGACCTGGTGATTGACCACTCCGTGCAGGTAGACGCCTTTGGTTCGGCGGCGGCGCTGTTCATCAACGCCGAAAAAGAGTTTGTGCGTAACCGAGAGCGGTACGAATTCTTGAAGTGGGGGCAGAAAGCGTTTGAAAACTTCACCGTTGTGCCGCCGGCCACCGGCATTGTGCATCAGGTGAACCTGGAATACCTGGGCAAGGTGGTAATGACGGCGCCGGAAGGAGATGGCCTGGTCGCTTTCCCAGACAGCCTGGTGGGCACCGATTCACACACGACGATGATTGACGGGCTGGGGGTGCTGGCCTGGGGCGTGGGTGGCATTGAAGCGGAAGCGGTGATGCTGGGCCAGCCCATTTACATGCTGACGCCAGAAGTGCTCGGCGTGCGGTTGATAGGCCGGATGCCGGAAGGCTCCACCGCCACTGATCTGGTGCTGGTGGTGACACAACTGCTGCGCCAGAAAGGGGTGGTGGGTAAGTTTGTGGAATTTTTTGGCCCTGGCCTGAGCAGCATGACGCTGGCCGACCGGGCCACCATTGCCAATATGTGCCCGGAATATGGGGCGACGGTGGGTTACTTCCCGGTGGATGAGGAAACATTACGTTACCTGCGACAGACGGGACGGCCGTCTGACCTGATTGACCTGGTAGAGAAATACACCAAAGCCCAAGGGCTGTTCCGCACCGACGCCACGCCCGACCCAGACTTTACGGATGTGGTGGAACTGGATTTGGGCACGGTGTTGCCCAGCCTGGCGGGGCCAAAACGGCCGCAAGACCGCATCCTGCTCAGCGAGATGAAGGAGAAGTACACCAAGACGCTGCTTTCCCCGGCCGGCCCCCAGGGCATGGGCCTGCGTGAGGAAGAGTTGGGACGCACGGCCGTTGTCCGCAACGGCCACGAAACAGAAATCGGGCATGGCGCGGTAGTCATCGCCGCCATCACCTCCTGCACCAATACCAGCAACCCCTATGTGATGTTGGGCGCCGGGCTGGTGGCCAAAAAGGCGGTGGAAGCGGGGCTGACTGTGCCGCCGTATGTCAAGACCAGTCTGGCCCCCGGCTCTCGCGTGGTAGAGGACTATCTGCACAAAGCCGGGTTGTTGCCCTATCTGGAACAGTTGGGTTTTCACATTGTCGGTTTTGGCTGCACCACCTGTATTGGCAATTCTGGGCCGCTGCCGGAAGCGGTGGAGACGGCCATCCGCGAGGGGGATTTAGTGGCCTCGGCCGTTCTCAGCGGCAACCGCAACTTTGAAGGGCGGGTACATCCGCTGACCAAAACTAACTATCTGGCCTCGCCGCCGCTGGTGGTGGCCTATGCATTGGCCGGACGCACCGACATTGACCTGACCACCGAGCCAATTGGCACGAACCAGAATGGAGAGCCGGTGTACCTGCGCGACATCTGGCCCAGCAGCCGGGAAGTGGCAGAAACAGTGGCGCAAACGGTGACGGCCGAGATGTTCCGTGAACAGTATGCCAACGTGTATGATGGCAATGAGGAATGGAACAAAATCCCGGTGCGCGGCGGCGAACTATATGAATGGAATCCTGACTCCACCTACATTCAAGAGCCGCCTTTCTTCACCACTTTGACGCCAGAAGTGAAACCGATTACCAACATCGAAAATGCGCGAGTGCTGGTGAGTGTGGGTGACTCGGTGACCACCGATCACATTTCGCCAGCCGGTTCCATTTCCCGCACCAGCCCGGCGGGGCAATACTTGCTGGATCACGATGTCGAGCCGCCCTATTTCAACAGCTACGGCTCGCGGCGGGGCAATGACCGGGTGATGACACGGGGCACTTTTGCTAATGTGCGCCTGCGTAATCAGATGGCTCCCGGCACGGAAGGGGGCTGGTCTACGTATCTGCCTGCGAATGAGGTGACCACCCTGTATGATGCCTCGCTGAAATACAAGGCGGATGGTACGCCGTTGGTGGTGCTGGCGGGCAATGATTATGGCATGGGCAGTTCCCGTGACTGGGCGGCCAAAGGTGTATTGTTGTTAGGGGTGCGCCTGGTGATCGCCCAGAGTTATGAGCGCATTCACCGCAGCAATCTGGTGGGCATGGGTGTGCTGCCGCTGCAATTCATGCCGGGTGAAAACCCTCTGACGCTGGGGCTGGATGGAACGGAAACGTACAGCACACTCAATCTGACGGATGAGGTGAAGCCGTTGCAGGAGATTACAGTAGAGGCAGTGCGCAGTGATGGCACGGCCGTGACCTTCCAGACCATCTGCCGCATTGACACCCCCGTGGAAGTGGATTACTACCGCAACGGCGGCATCCTGCACACCGTCCTGCGCAACTTCTTAAAAGAGTAACCGCACCGTTCGTAGTAGGCGATTCATCGCCGTCAAAAGGCGATAAATCGCCTACTACGAACACTTCTTTGCCCTTTCACCCTTTGCACCTTTGCGTTGAAAAAACCTGGAGTAAACGTATGACCATTCCCCTGACCGATAAGTTTAACCGCCCGATTCGGGATTTGCGCATCTCGGTCATTGATAAATGTAACTTTCGCTGCCCCTACTGTATGCCGGCCGAGATTTTTGGCGCCGATTACAACTTTCTTAGCAAAGATGAACTGCTCAGCGACGATGAAATTGTGCGGCTGGCGGGGCTGTTTGCCCAGATTGGCGTGAGCAAATTCCGGCTGACGGGCGGCGAACCACTGCTGCGGCCGAACCTGCCCGCCCTGGTCGCCCGCCTGGCGCAAACGCCTGGTATTGATGATCTGGCGCTGACCACCAATGGCTATTACCTGCCCAAAATGTCCCACCTGCTCAAAGAGGCGGGGCTGCACCGGCTGACGGTGAGTCTGGATTCGCTGGATGAGGAGGTGTTTGCGGTGATGAACGGCCGTAAATCCTCCGTGCAACGTGTGTTGGCCGGGTTCGCCGTGGCTGAAGCCGATGGCTTCTACCCCATCAAGATCAACTGCGTGGTCAAACGCGGGGTGAACGACCATACCATCGTAGACCTGGCGCGGCGCTTCAAAGGTACCGGGCATATTGTCCGCTTTATCGAGTACATGGATGTGGGCAATTTGAACGGCTGGAAGATGGATGATGTAGTCACGGCCGAAGAAATCATCCGCCGCATTGACCGGGAGATGCCGCTGGAACCCGTGCCGCCCAATTATCCCGGCGAAGTGGCTAACCGCTTCCGTTATCTGGACGGTGACGGCGAAATTGGCCTCATCGCTTCCGTCAGCCAACCGTTTTGCGGCGGCTGTACCCGCGCCCGCCTTTCCGGCGCCGGTGAGTATTACACCTGCCTCTTTGCCCATCACGGTACGGATTTACGCGCTCCCATGCGGGCCGGCGCCACTGACGAAGAGATGCTTGACCTGATCGGCGGCGTCTGGCAGCGTCGCACCGACCGCTACTCCGAACTGCGCACCTCCTTCACCCGCCTGCCCGCCAAGGGAGCGGAGATGTATCGGTTGGGGGGATGAGTGGGTGAGTGGGTGATGGGGTGACGGGGTGACGGGTGATCAATTACCCTATTACCCCATCACGCATACGCCAGACTTTGGCGGACGCTGATGCGGGTGGCAGAGCGGGCGGGGATGATGGCGGCTAACGCCGAGACCACCAGAATAACGACCAACCAGATGACAACGGCCGTGCCGCTGAACGCAAAATCGAGGTTTGTCCCCGTCATCGCCTGACCCAGGGCGTTAGCCAGCGGGCGGCTAAACAGCAGCGCCAGGGGAATGGCCAGGCACCAACTGAGCAGTCCTTGTAACACCCCCTCCATGACAAAAAGCAGCATAATTTTGCGTGATGATGCGCCAATGGCCCGCAACACGCCAATTTCGCGGGTGCGCTCTACCACACTGATGCCCAACGCCCCCATCAGGCCAATGCCACCCACCAGCGCCATCAGGCTGGCCAGGCTGAGCAGGATGGTGACAACGCTGGCGAACTGGGTGTCAATTTCGGCGCGTTCGGCCGGTTTCACGGCCGTGACAAACAAGGCCACATCCATGTGCTGCGCTTCAAACTCGTTTTTTAGCCGCTCGGTCACGGCCGTTGTCGCCGCCAATGAGGGATCGCGGGTTTGCAGGTAGAGTACCGTGCCCCGGTTGGCCTGCTTGGTCACGCCCACCACCGCGTCCAGCGGCGCGTAAATCGGCTCGGTGGTGAAGTCCGCGCCGGAGATGTTGCGGTATGTGCCAACTACCTGCCAGGCGGCGTCACCCAACATGCCCAGGTCCAGACGAATTACGTCGCCGATGGCGATCCCGTTCTTTTCGGCGGAGTCGGCGTTGATGACAATGACACGGCCGTCGCCCGGCTGCAACCAACGGCCGTCCACGATGAGCGGGCGGCGCATAGGACTGTCCGGCGGCAGCCCGGTCAGCTGCGCCCCCAGTCCGGCGGAATCGCGCAGCCGTTCCCCTTCGCGCAAAATGGTGGCGCTGTGGGTGTACCATACTTCCGCTGCCGTCGCTTCTGGCTGGGCCAACGCTGCATTAAGCAGCCGCTCGCGGCGCTGGTCACGCACAAAGCCGATGCGGGCGTCATAACCGCGCCGCGCCATCTCATTGTCCAGCGTGTAATTGGTGGACGCGACCAGCGTCATCACCACCAGGAACATGACCCCAGCGATGACCAGGACAAGCTGCGTCAACGCCAGCCGCCCTTTGCGCCGGAACATATTGCCCAGAGCGGCGGCATAGACGGCGGAGAGGTACCGGGCGCTGAGGTGATCCAGCCAACGGTCAAAACGGCTGCTGCCAAAGTCACCGCCCAACCCGTAGGTGGCAATGGCTTCGCGCACGGTCAGCCCGGCCCCTTTGAGGATGGGCCAGAGCGCGGCGAAGAGGGGCACGGCCGTCGCTGCCGCCACCTGCCACAGTACCGCCTGCGGCGAAAATTGGAATATCTCAAAATCCACATTGAACAGGTTCAAAAACCAGCGGCTGCTGGCAAAGGCCACCAGCGCCCCCAACGGCAACGCGATTGCCAGCGCCAGCAGGCTGACCAGCAATACCCCCGCCAGATAGGTCTGGGCGATGAGACGGCTGCTGCCGCCAATGGCTTTGATGACGCCAATCTGGTCGGTTTGTTGGGTGATGACGGCCGTGAATGTATTGGCCACCAGCATCACACTCAGGAACAAGGAGACCACGGCCATGACGCGCAGCACAATCATCAGACCATCCACAAAATCGCGCCCCCAGTGGCGTTCTGGCTCCTGGTAAATGGTGACAGCCACGTTGTAGCCCTGTTTGCTCAACCGCTCGCGGATGTCGCCGGCGATTTGTTCGGCGTGGGCGCGGCTGTAGGGCTGCACCTGCACCAGCAGGCTGGCAAATTGGCCTTCAGGCATGCCCAGTCTGGCTAAACCGGCGGCGTCGGCGAAGAAGTGGGCTTCGCCGCCAAAGAGGGGTGGTTCCACAAAGGAGTGGCGGATACGGCCGTTAATGGTAAATACCCGATCGGTGCCGTCCATCTCAATGATGATCTGATCGCCCATGTCCAGGTCATAGGATTGGCTGGTCAGCCGTTCCACGCCAATCTGCTGGCCTGCGGGCCATGCGCCTGCTTTGAGCGTGAGCAGGTCGAATTGTTGCTCTGCGTAATCGTCGCGCATGGTGATGGTGCCATCTTGCCATTCGCCGTTAGCGTCGGTTTTGTAGCGGATGCTGAGGCGGTTGTTGGGTTCTACGCCGGCGACGCCGGGGATTTTGGTCAGGCTCACGGCCGTGTCCCGGTCAATGGGTGTGTTGAGGAAGATGTTGATGTGCGCGGCGTTGATGGCCTGGTGGGCGCTGTCCATGCCGCCGAGCAGATGGTCTACCATGCCAAAGATGGCGCCAATGGCAAAGACGCCGCTGGCGATGCTGAGGATGACCAGCAGGGTGCGGGCTTTGTGGTGCCATAAATCGTGCCAGACTTTGTACCAAATGACGTCCATTTTGAAGAACGTAATCCGTAATTCGTAATCCGTGAACCGTTGTCGGATTACGGATTACGGGTCACGGGTTACGAACTACGGGTACACGGCCGTTCGCCGCCCTTTTCACCAGCCATTCATCGCGGATGATACGGCCGTTTTTGACTTCCATAATGCGGCGGGCTTGCCGGGCGAGTTCTTCGTTGTGTGTGACCATGACCAGGGTTTTGCCCTGGTCGGTGAGGTGGCTGAACAGGTCGAACACTTCGTTGGCGGTGCGGGCGTCCAGGTTGCCGGTGGGTTCGTCGGCGACGATGAGGGGCGGGTCATTGGCTAACGCTCTGGCAATGGCCGCCCGCTGCTGCTGCCCGCCGGAGACGGCGTTGGGCAATTTGTACGCCTGGTCGGCCAGCCCCACGAGGTCGAGCAGGTGCAGGGCGCGTTCTTTGCGCTCTTTGCGCGGCAATTTTTTGAGGAAGTCCATGGGCAAGATGATGTTTTGCAGCAGGTTGAGGGCGGGCAGGAGTTGGAAGAATTGAAAGACGATGCCCATTTCCGCGCCGCGCCAGAGGGCCAGGTCATTTTCACTCATGGGGCGCAGGCTACGGCCGTTGACAATGACATCGCCGCTGGTGGGGTGGTCAATGCCGGTGATCATGTTCAGCAGCGTAGATTTGCCGTTGCCGGATTCGCCCACAATGGCCACAAATTCGCCGCGCCCAATGGCGAGCGACACTTCGCGCAGCACGGTAATCTCCCCTTCGCCGACGGGGTAGGTTTTGGTGACGTGTTGAACCTGGATGATTTCGTTCATAATGCTCTTCAGACCCTAAGGGTTTTTGAAACCCTTAGGGTCTTGGTCTGAATTTAGCAACTATGGCAGGCAGCGACAATCAACTGGCAGTGGTTATCAGCAAATGATAATCCGAACCCGTCATTTCCCACCGATTACCGATTACGGATTAGCGATTACGGGCAGGAGCTGGGTCAGGAGGTCGGCGGCGAAGGTGGCCTGGTACACGGCCGTGACCGGCCCCGTCAATCGCACCCCCTCAGTCAGCACTTCCACCGATAATTTACCGCCGGCCATTTGTACGGTGAGTTGGCGGGAGGCGCAGCGCCCGGTGAGGACAGTGGCGACGGCAGCGGCGCTGGCGGAAGTGCCGGAGGCCAGCGTGTAGCCCGCGCCGCGTTCCCATATTTCAATCTGGATGGTGTGGTCGTCCAACACATTGACCAGTTGCACATTGGTGCGATTGGGAAACTGAGGAGCGGTTTCGATGAGCGGTCCCCAGGTGTGGACGCGATCCAGTTCGGAAGTGAAGATGATGCAGTGGGGGTTGCCGATGGTCACGGCCGTAGCCAGCACTGTCTCCTCGCCCACTTTCAATGGTTGGTCGGCAAACAGCAGTTGCAATCCACCCATTTCCAGCGTAATCAGGCCGCTGTTCGCGTCTATGTGCGTGGGAATGGTGTCCTCGCCCATGCCCATCACAAAATCCGGGCGGCGCACGTAGCCCACATCCCACAAATAGCGGGCAAAGATGCGCAGCCCGTTACCGCTGCGTTCCGCCTCGCTGCCATCCGGGTTGAAAAAGCGCATGGTAAAGGGGGCATCAGGCAACGGCCCATAACAAATGCCATCCGCGCCCACGCCAAAATGCCGGTCGCAAATCAGGCGGATGTTCTCCGGCGTCATGGCTACGGGGCAATGCGCCGGGTCTATGACGATCATATCGTTGCCGACGGCCGTGTACTTGGCAAAGTGAAACTCGGTCATAAAGCCAACATTACCCGATGTTGACGCCGCCAACAACTGTGCCCCTTTGGAATTACCCTGAGCTGTCCACTGTGATAAATGAAAATAATGGCTGGTGACTGATACCAGCCACTAGCCACTATTTCTGAGGGATTTAACTTTCTGTAATTGCTTACGCTCTGCCAACGCCTCAGTTCTGGCAGCCGGGCGCGAATGGGCCTAAGATCGAATTGCTGCCAGCCGCTTTCAGCGCCCCCTGGCCGATCATCTGGATGCACAGCAGCGCATTGTTGGAGCCAGAGACATCCTGCCCGCTGCGCGGCGAGAAGAGGATGGCCCGCTGCACTATGTTGACGTTGCTGCCAGCAATCTTGATACTGGACGCTTCGTCGCTGAACCGCTGGTCAGTCCAGGCCAAAATGCCATAGACGGCCGGGGCCAGATAATGCTCAGAGCCGCTGATCTCGATCAGGCCATGAGAAACCATCGTGATGCGGAAGGGGTTGTTGGCCGTGCCCAGACCGGAGTCGCTGATCTTGATCGGGTCGCCGCCGTTGCAGATGACTTTGCCATGATCGGCGGCCGTAATTTCGATGACGCCGGAGTGGGTCAAGGAGCCGCGGTCGCAGGTGATACCCGGCAAGACCTGGGTGATGTCGTTGCCAAAGGTCATGCCGTTGGCATCCAGGTAATTCCCCAGGTTGCCCGGCCAGCCCTTTGGCCCGATCTGGTATGGCCCGTGAATGCTGCCGGGGTTGCCGTTGCCGGTGATGTTGAGCGGCCAGCCGCTGTCATAGGTATTGGCTGCTTCAGCCTGTAGCTGGCAGGCCGAAGATGGCCCGTCATTGACGCCATAGGTCAGTTCAGAGTTCGGAGAAGGTGCGTCCCGGAACCAGTTATCCGCCCCAGAGATGGCTAAATCGGCGTTGCTGTGGATACGGCCGTAATAATCACTGTTACTGCCGCTGACATCCGCCTGTTTGTCGTTGGCGTCGTCGCAGACCGGTTCATACGCTTTGGGGTCTGACGTGCCGCCATCCCCGGCCGCTTTGGCAAACAGGAAGTAGTCGCCGGCATAGTGTGTATCGCCTGCGTCATCGTCGGCGCAATCGTCATCCAGCAGCCCCAGGTTGGGGATATTACCGGATTGCAGCGCGTTGAGGCTGGCGGCCACATCCAGCAGGCCAGCGCCCAATTGGTTGACATAACCAGGGTTGAAGGGGTTGAGGTCAACGGCCGTGCCGCCAATCAAATCCGCCACCTGCACCACGTTCAGGTTGGTATTCAGGCTGCGCAGCAGCGCCGCCTGCCCGGCAGCAAAAGGTGCGGCCATCGAGGTGCCGTTCCAACTGCCATAGCCATCTACCGGCAGTGTGCTGTAAATGCCCACGCCAGGCGCGGAAAGCAGAACCCAGTTTCCGTAACTGGCGAAATCGGCTTTGACCTTATCGGCGTCTACGGCCGTGACCCCCAACACACATTCCGTGGCCGCCGGGTATTGCTTCTGGGTGCTGTTCAAATTCCCAGCAGCGGCGACCACCACCACCCCTTCTTCCGTTACATCTTCAATGACATCCTTCAGGAATTCGGAGGCAAACGGCATGCCCAGGCTGAGGTTGATGACGTGCGCCCCATTTTCGTAGGCAAATAGGATGGCCTCGGCGACGGTGAAGGAGTACCCCTGGCCGTCGGTGTCCAGCACGCGAATGGGCATGATTTGGGCCTGTGGCGCAACCAGGTGAATGATACCGGCGACGTGGGTGCCATGCCCCGCGCCATAATCCGTGCCGCCGCTAAATTCATCTTCCGGCTCATCGTCGCCATCCACAAAGTCAATGCGCGCTGCCGTCAAATGGGCTGCCAGCGCCGGATGGTTCAACTGGACGCCGGTATCAATGACCGCCACCACCATGCCTGCGCCCTGGCTGATGGCATGGGCAGCGGGCAAGCCGAGCATCTCCGGCGCATATTGCCCTGTATATGGGCCATTATCTTGCCCACCCCAGGAAAACGCCTCGCGGCCAATGGCTTCGGGGGCGTCGGTGATGCGGTTGGGTTCGGCGTAGAGGATACGGCCGTCGTTGTTCATATCCGCCGCCAACTGTTCCACGTCCGCGCCGGCCGGAGCCTGGAGCAGGTAGATGGCGCGGGTGGGGGACAACGGCCGTATGGTCGTGGTGCCATACGTCTGGTTAATGGCGGTAATGGTGGCCCCTGGGTCTAGCTTCACAATGACCTCGTCCGGCGCGGCTCCGGGCAACTGGCTGCTTTGCAAGGTGGGCAGGTAAATGGAATGAGCGCCGCCTGTTTGCTCTGGGCTGGCCGAAGAGGTGCGGGGAAGTACGGCCGTACACAACAGCAGCAAGGCCAGCCCCCAAATTGTTTTTTGTAAAATTGATTTCATCAGTTAATCCTCCGTATCTATAGGGTGATTTTTGGAATTGTCCCGATCTGATCTGATTGAGCAGTCATGCACTACTATATAAGATATAAGCTCCGACATAGCTTGAAAATACACCAATATGGAGGCAGAGACCTGACAGGTTAAAGAAAACCTGTCAGGTTTTCCAAAATTACATCCCGATCAGGACAAAGGGCGCCCAAAAATAGGGGTGGGGGTGGCTGGCTCTCAGGGACAACTGCGCCTGGCACAAGGCGGCGGCGGGGCTGCTGCCCTGGACGAAGTGGCGGTAAAAGCCGGTCATCAAGGTGGCGGTGGTTTCATCCTCCACCAACCACAGGCTGACCAACAGGCCGGATGCACCCGCGCCCAGGAAGGAATAAACCAGACCGAGCAGTTCATCGCCGCCAATCACCTCGCTGCGACCCGACTCGCAGGCGCTGAGGGTGACGAAGGCGCCGGGCAGTTGCAGCCGCAGCGCGTCGGCGGCGGTCAGCCAGCCGTCATGCAACTTGAGGGCAGAGAAGAAGGGGTTGTCACGGCGGAAGAGGCCATGGCAGGCCAGATGCAGCAGGGTGCAATCGGTCGCAGCGTGCTGCAAATTGGCAAGGGTGGCCTGCTCGCCCAGGTGCAGGCGGGCGTGGGGCAGGAATTGGCTCACGGCCGTTGCCTCTTGCCCGGCAAAGGGGATGAGCGGATCGGCCACGCCAAAGATGGCGGCTGCGCCCTGCCGGGGCGACGGCCGTTGCCGGCTGAGGGTGAGTACGGTGGCGCTGGGGGCGATGCTCAGTTCAAAATGGTCTGCCAGGTAGGTACGGCCGTCAAACAGCGCCGCAAAAGGAACGTGATGGAGCAGGCTGTGGGGGATGATGGCCAGCCGGGAACAATCTGCCAGCAGGCCGTGCAGTGGGGCTATGAGTACCTCATATAGCGCCTGTAACACTTGCTGGACGGAGTGCGTCAGCCGGGGCAGATGGCGCTGGATGAAGGCCGGATCGGCCTGGAAACGCTGCCACTCAATGGTTAATGCCGCCAGGTGTTGGCGAATGACAGACATCTGGCTGAGGTGGCGTACCACCTTTAGGTCGCCATCCCGGTAGATAAACGCCAGCAGTTCGTCATCGAGTACATAATAAGCCAGCAAAGGCAGGTCGGGCGGCAGCGCCTGTTGCAGGGTGTTAAAGGGCGCGGCCTGAGCCAGGGCATGGGTGGGTGTGGTCTCATCGGCCTGTAAGCGGAGACGGCTGATCTCTTCTTCCAGTTCGGTGGCGCGGCTGTTTAGCTCCATGAGCCAGGCAGCGCGGTCGCCTTCCTGATTGTCACGCAGGGCTTCGTTATAGATGGCGTGCAGGTCGGTTTGCAGGTTTTGCAGCCGCCCTGCCAGGTCGGGTGACAGGTTTTGTTGCAATTGGGCGGCGATGTCATTGCTGAGCAGGTCTACCAGGGCACGGGATTTGGCCTGTTCGGTCATGCTGAATGCCTGCTGCAAACTGGTCTGGTCGCCGCGGGCCAGATAGAGGCGGGCCAGGTCGGCGTACACGGCCGTTTTGTCTTGCAAAAATGAGGTACGCAAACTTTGCCGGGCCAGCGCGCCGCGCAGCCGCTCAATCTCGGCCACGGCCGTGGCCAGCATCGTCTCCGCCTCTTGTTCCCGCCCCTGTTGCAGGTAGAGCCGCCCCAGCCGCTGCTGCACACCCACGCGCAGTTGCGGCAGCGGTAGCCCGGCGGCGATTTGCTGCGCTTCTTGCAGCAGAGGTTCGGCCGCGACCACATCTGGCAGCCGCAAATCGGCCAGCCGCATAAGGGCGTATACCCGCTGCACCGGCCAATCCTGGTCGGCGATGAGGGTGAGCGCCTGCTGTGTTTGCTGTACGGCCGTGTCCCGATCCCCCTGCGCCTCGGCCAGCGCTGCCTGTTCCAGCAAAACGGCCGAACGCAAATGGTCATTCCCGGCAGCGGCAAAAATGTCGGCGGCGCGGCCGAGGAGTGCGGCGGCTTCGGCGGGCCGGTTACGACGCAGCAGCGTGGCTCCCAGCCCCCACAGCGCCCCGCCCAAATAATGGGGCACATCGGGCGACGTGTCATCCGCTTCCAGCCCGGTGATGGCCTGGCGGTAAGCGGCGGTCGCTTCCGGCAGCAGGTTCAGGGTCAGATAGGCGTCGGCCGTCAGCCGCTCCAGGATGTGCTGCTCCAGGGGGGCATCTAAGGTGGCGAAGAGGTCACGGGCGGCGGCAAACGCTTCCAGGCTTTGGGTGTAATTGCCCAGCCAGAGGTGGACTTCACCGATGTTTTCCAGGTTTTGTGCCTGCCGCCACTGATTGCCGGTCTGGGCATAGATGGCCGCGGCCGTTTCGTAGGCGGCCAGGGCTTCGTGGCCGTAGCCCAGTTCGGCTAGCATGACGCCCAGGTTCATCTGGATGTTGGCGGCGTCTTCCACCTGGCCGATGGCCTGGAACTGGCTTTCGGCGCTTTTGTAGGCAAACAGGGCGTCGCGGTAACGGCCCATGAATTTGTAGCAGATGCCGCGATTGTTTTGCAGGTGGGCGGTGAGCAGGACGGCCGTTTCCGGGGGCAGATCGGTGGCCTGGCTGACGGCGGTCAGGGCGGCTTCGGCCGTGTCCAGCGCCGCCGCGTAGCGTCCCAGGTGGATGAGGACGTTGATCCGGCCGACGTTGGTGCGCAGGGCGGCGGCCGTTTGGCCCATTTCCTGGTACCCCGTTTGCGCCAGGGCAATTTCGGCCAGCGCCTGTTCAAATTCACCGGTGAGGGCAAAGGTTTGGGCGCGCAGGTAGACGGCCTGGGGCTGTAGCGCGGGGGCCAATGCCGGGGCGAAAGCCAGGCAGAGGTCAAACAATTGCCGCGCCTGGGGCAAATCGCGGTTGAGCAGTTGGCCGCCGGTTTCCAACAGGGTAGTTAACCCGGCCTCGTGCCACAGGTTGGCCTGCCGCAAACGTTCGGCCTGGGCTTCCTGTGTGGGCGCAGCCAGCAAGTCGGCGATCAATTCCGGCGGTGGGGGCGTGAGTGGCGGCTCGGACATGAATTAACCCAGGTCAAGCGGGCCAATCTCGATTTCTGCCCCGGTGCGGCTGAGGAGAAGGGTGTACTGATCGGGGGGCAGCCCGATCAGGCTGAATTTGCCCAGGGTGTCGGCAAAGGTCAGGTGGCGCTCGACGCCATTTTGCAGTAGTTGGATGATAAAGTCGGCCGGATCGCTGTCGTCCAGGGGGAAGACCTGGCCGTCCAGGTCTATGTGCTGGCTGTCGGTGCGCATGTGGGCGTTCAAGGCTATGTCGGCCAGGTCGCTGCTGTAGATGAGTTGGCGCGGCTCGCTGCGCAGGCTGACGTGGCGGGCGCCGGAGCGGGCGCCGGCCAGGGCGGGGCGCTGCCAGTTGTCGGCGGTGAGAGTGGCGATGAGGGATTGCAGCCGGCCGGCCGGCCGTTTGTTTTTGGCATAAGCGGCAAAGGCGGCGGTGGCGGTCTGGCGCACGCTGGCGGGCGGGTCGGCCAGGGTGGTGGTCTGGCTGAGTTGCCAGAAGTCACGCAGCCAGGCGACCTCTTCCTGGAGGCTGGGATTGGCGGCGATGCGTTGGGTGAGTACGGCCGTGTCTTCCGGCGAGAGTTTGCCTTCCAACCAGTCGGCTAATTGGGCGGTATCGGGAATTTGAGAATCTGCCATCATATCCATCCTGTATGTTATGCCTGCTTATTCTGTTCGACAGATAAAAGACAGAACTGGTAACAATAAATACAGCAATTTTTGAGACCCTAAGGGTTTCTGAAACCCTTAGGGTCTGGGTCTACTCGCGCTCCACCAGAATGGTACGCAGCCGATCCAGGCAGCGGCCACGAATGGGGCCAATGCTGCCCACGCGCAGCCCCAACTGGGCGGCTACCTCTTCGTAAGCGGGCGGTTCTTCGGAAAAGTAGAGCAAGAGGAGCAGTTCGCGGCAGCGTTTATCCAATAAATCCAGCCCCTGATTGAGCCAATCCACACGTTCCCAATAGGTGGTGGCGTCACTGGCGGGTGTGTTTAGCAGGAAGTGGCTTTCGGCGATGTCCCTGTCCTGCCCCAGGAATTCCCGTTTGTGTTTGCGCAGGTGGTGCAGGGTGTGTCGCCGGGCGACGGTGGCCAGCCAGCCGCCCAAATTGCTGTCTTCATACAGGCGATCCAGGTGTTCAACGAGGGTGGTAAAGGTGAGCTGAGCGATGTCGGCGGCGTCGGTACGGGTGAGGCCGTAGTTCAGGGGGATGGAGAAGACCAGCCGTTCATAACGGGTAATCACTTGTTGCCAGGCGCTCGGCTGCCCTTGACGGCACATTTCTATCAATTGCTGGTCGGTCTGGTTTGGGGGACTCATGGATGATTTGTTGTATGCCACCTGCTACCTGAAAAATTCTCGTTTCAGCAGCGCAAACAAATGTAGATCGTGGTAGGCGTTTTGCCAGTAGCCGTATTGGCGCAGCAGGCCTTCTTCCTGGAAGCCAAGTTTGTGCAGCAGTTGCATGGAGGCATCGTTGCCGGTCATCACGTAGGCTTCCACGCGGTTGAGCTGCATTTGCGTGAAGCCGAAGGTGAGCACGGCCGTCAATACCTCCGTCATCACCCCCTGCCGCCACGCGCTTTGGGCCAGTTCATACCCCACGGCTGCGCAATGAAAGTGGCGCTTCCACTCGGCGTAGCCGCACGTACCAATCAACTGGTCATCATCTGCCCGCGTGATGGCCCAGCGGATGGTGCGTTTTTCGGCGAACCGCTGCTGCATCCGGGCGGCTAATGCTTCCGCCTGGGCCAGTTCGGTGAAGGTGGGCTGGTCGTAGTAGCGGGTCACTTCGGGGTTGCTGAAGATGGCAAAGAGGGCGGGGGCGTCGGACGGCCGTACCTGCCGTAATACCAGCCGTTCCGTCGTTAAGACCGGGAATTCGTCAAAAAGAGCATCCAGATCGTTGGTCATTGGTTATTGGTCAATGGTCAATGGTCAATGGTCGTTGATCACTCAATGCCCAATGAAAACATGCTTTCCAGGTCGTGTTTGCTGAAGACGCGGAAAGCGATCAATGTTTCGGAGCGAATGATGCCGGGGACTTCCAGCATCTTTTCGGTGACTACCTGGGCCATGGTGTCATTGTCGCGCACGCGCACAATGGCTACCAGGTCAAAGCGCCCGGCAACGGAAAAGACCTCACTGACGCCATCAATTTCGGCAATGGCCTGAGCCACCTGGTTGATTTGGGGTGGGTCTACATTTAACAAAACAACTGTGCTGACCATGCTGCATCTCCTTCATTTACGGTTTGTCATAGGCGATAAATCGCCTACTACGAACTTACAAACAGTGGATTGTAGACCCATACCATATCGTTAACGGGGTGTGTTGGCAAACGGCCGTTGCCCAAAACTTTCCCTGTGTTCCTCCGTATATTATGTTTAACTGCTGGTTAGTAACAACCGCTTTAGCCGCAAGAATTTGCTAAAACCGTTATTACAAACCCAAATACTTGTTTTGCCGGTATAATCCGGCATAGGATACTTACAAAAAGGAGGTAAGTGATGGGTATTTTTGATGTGTTAACACCGCTACTTTGTGTAGTGCTTATTGGCCTGGTGATATTGATACTCATGTCGGTGCGTGTGGTGCCGGAGTATGAACGCGGCGTTGTGTTTCGCCTCGGCCGTCTCATTGGCGCCAAAGGGCCGGGCCTGTTTTTGCTCATCCCCTGGGTAGAGAAAATGATAAAAATTGACACCCGCACGGTGACGATGGACGTGCCCGCTCAGGAAGTGATCACGCGCGATAACGTAACGGTCAAGGTCAATGCCGTCGTTTACTTTCGGGTAACAAGTCCGACCATGGCCGTGGTGCAGGTGGAGGATTACCGCCGGGCCACCTGGCAAATTGCCCAGACCAGCCTGCGTAATGTCATTGGCCAATCTATGATGGATCAACTGCTGCAAGACCGGGAACAAATCAACGAAACGTTGCAGCACATCATTGACGAAGCCACCGAACCCTGGGGCGTGAAGGTGAGCATTGTGGAAATCAAGGATGTGGAATTGAACCAGAGTATGGTACGCGCCATGGCCCGGCAGGCGGAAGCGGAACGGGATCGCCGCGCCAAGATCATTAGCGCGGAAGGTGATTTCCAGGCGTCGCAGAAACTGTCGGAAGCGGCCGAGATTATGGGACGCGAACCAGGGGCAATGACCCTGCGCTATCTGCAAACACTGACGGAAATTGGCGTGGAGCACAATACCACCATTGTATTCCCCATTCCCATTGACCTGATTTCTGAGTTTATGCAGGCCTGGGATAGACCAAAATCCGACAAACCAAAATCTAATGAATAGGTAGTTGGGCAAATCGGCCCACAAACGGCCGATTTGCCCTTTTTCACTCTCTCCTTGCGCCGCCGAACATTTCTTCTCTTCCTGGTTTTATCCCTGCCCTCTATGGCTTGTGCGCTGCTGCAAGGGCCGCAGCAGTTGAATTTGCCGCCTCCACCCACGCCACTGCCGGTGGTACAGGATTTGCCGGCAGATACGGTGATCAACCCGCAAAGTAATCTCATTGCCGGGGCGGATGCGGACATTCTGAATATGGTGCGCGGCGTCTCGCAGCAAAATCTGGTGGCGTATGTGCAGACGTTGGAGGGGTTTCATACGCGCAATACGTTTAGTGCCACCAATGTGGAGGGGCGCGGCGTTGGTGCGGCGCGGCGCTGGATTTTTAATGAGTTTATTCGGGTGGGTAACGGCCGTCTCCTGGTTGAAGCTGACGAATTCCCCTATAGCAGCGGCGGCGTGACCACCAGCCAACAAAACATTGTGGCTACCCTGCCCGGCCGCGACCCCAATGCCGGCGTCATTGTCCTGTCGGCGCATTACGATTCCCGCACCTTTGATCCCAATGATGGTTCTAGTTTTGCTCCTGGCGCCAATGACAATGGCTCCGGGGTGGCAGTATTGCTGGAGTCGGCCCGCCTGCTCAGCGCCCAGGAATGGAACCAGACGATTGTGTTTGTGGCCTTTGCCGCCGAGGAGCAGGGGCGTTATGGCAGCCAGCATTTTGTGACGCAAATGCTATTGCAGGGAATGAAAATAAACGCTGTCTTCAATTTTGATATTGTGGGCGGCCGGCCGGGGATACCACAGTTGGTGCGCGCCATCACACCTGGTGATGCTTCGTCGGCTACGCGCGAATTGGTGCGGTATATGGACCTGGTGCGCGGTTTTTATGTGCCCCAGTTTGGGCTGGAACACTTGAACGCTGAAGATCGGGAGGGACGTTGGGGAGATCATCTTAGCTTTCTGCACGCCGGTATTCCGGCGGTGCGCCTGACAGAATCGCAAGAAGACCCCACTCTTCAGCACAACAGTGGCGATGTATCGGCCGTGATGGATTTCAACTATTTGCGACAGGTGACACAACTGGCAGTGGCGGTGGCGGCGACGGCGGCGGGCGCACCGACACGGCCGTCCTCTCCCACCATTGCTGCTATGTCTGAGCCGGGGGCCTATTTGATTAGCTGGCTGCCCGACCCGAATGCGGCCGGTTACGTGATTTCTTTTCGGCCAATGGAGTCAGAAAATTACCCGACGTTTAGCTATGTGCTTTCGGAACAGTCTGGGAATGTGGCGCTGACCAATCTGGACACCAGCACGAATTATGCAGTGAGTATGGCGGCGCTGACGCGCAACGGCCGTATTAGTTTCTTTTCGCCAGAGGTGGTGATTGGTAATTGAGTAATTGGGTAATGGGATAATTGCGAGCTTGAATTTTTATGCAAAATTGACCCTTGCCAATAACATGCCAACACTTTACATTACCGCCCAAGTTGCGTGGAGTCGCCGGTCAGCATATGGCATAAATGCCCAGGAAACGCCGCCAGACCCCATGTATGATGGTTTTGGGCGCAAGACCAACATGAACGACCCGAACATGGGCAACTGGACCTGCAAATACAACGCCCCCGGCAGCCCCTCGCTGGAGTCCCTCTCATCTCGAAGGGATGCTGTCCCCACTGTGCCACATGTGTTTGCCAGTTTACAGCCCGTTTTGGGTTGCTTTTGGTGTGTTTTTTTTAATCCGGCGGCTTGCTGGTTTCGCTCGTTAACATTCTGGCGGCGTTTGTTGCGCCGGGCAGCGCCAGCCTGTTGGTAAACGGCCGTAACAATCCCGTAGCGGGCAGCCGCACCTGGTACCTGCCCCTTCGGCAGGCTCAGGGCTGGCTCTTTAGCGGCTACCGACCGGGCAGCGCCCCCACCCAACCCCTGGCTGCTGCGGCGTGGTCTTGTTGGGTTGCTACGGCCGGTATCCCCCCACGCCACCTTCCCTTGCCAGTCATCAGCCCGTTTTTCACCGGCGGCCAGAGGGGTTTGGGCACGGCCGTGTCTTTTTTGCGGCAGCGGATGGGGCAGCGGATAAACGGATGGGGACACGGCCGTCACCCCTGCACCTGCTCACCCCCTCACCGAAGGGACACGGCCGTGACGCCGCGCAGGGATTGTTAATTGAGTAATTGGGTAATTGAGATGATTACCCAATTACACCATAAACGGTTCGTCTACCACCGGCACAATGGGGGTCACGGCCGTGTTTGCCCGCACCCGGTTGGCCCAATCGTCCACGTCTATGGCAATGGGCGGCCAGGTGTTGTAATGGCCGGGGATGACCACTTTGGGGTTCAGATATTCCAACGCCAGCAGTGCATCATCCGGCCCCATGGTGAAATTATCGCCGACGGGCAGAATGGCCACATCCAACCCCACCACACCAATCAAACCCATATCGGAGAAAAGCGCGGTGTCGCCGGCAATGTAAATGTGACGGCCGTCAACACTCAACAAATAGCCGCCGGGATCGCCGCCATAGCTACCATCCGGCAAGCCGGAACTGTGCAGGGCGGGGGTCATCTTGACGCGGCCAAAGGGGAAGTTGTAACCGCCGCCAGTGTTCATGGCGTGGCAGTTATCGTGCCCTTGTTTCATGATCCAGTTGGCGATTTCAAAGTTGCTGATGACCTGCGCGCCGGTGCGTTTGGCCAGCGCCACCGTGTCGGCGATGTGATCCATGTGGCCGTGTGTTTGCAGGATGTAATGGGCGGAAATGTTGGCAACGGCCGTTTTTGCCGCCGGATTGTTGGGCGCAAAAAAGGGGTCTACGACCAGCTTCGTGCCATTCACGTCGAGCGAAAAAGTAGCATGTCCGTGCCAGGTAATGGAAATTGTCATGGGAACCTCCTATAGGAATTATGAAGGATGAATTATGAAGGATGGCAGGTGGATGGCAGACTCCATAATTCATCAGGATATGCCGTAAGGCAAGTATAAGGAGCAAGTTAGGGGGCGTCAAACGACGGGGAAAAGAAAACGGCCGTCTCAAGGGAGACGGCCGTTTGCGCCATTAAGCCAGAAAAACAGAGATATGTCTGTAGGGGCGTATCTAGCGCAGTCCCAGACTGGTGGCGGCACGGGCACAGCCGCCGGCGCCGCCAGCCGCCAGCCATTCATTCAGGCGGGCGCTCTCAGCGCGACCGGCCATCGCATCCTCATAGATGCCGGTTGCCCAGTAGTAGTATCGTTTGGTCTCGGCCGGCCAGTTATCATAAGCCTTCACGGCATTGCCCGGCCCACCGTTGTACCCGGCAAAAGCCAGCCCGGACTCGCCAAACTGTTTCACCAGCGTCGCCAGGAAAGACATGCCCCGGAACGCATTCATATCGGGGTCAAAGGCGTTTTCACCCGGCTGGAAGTGAAAGGGCATCACCTGGAACAGCCCCTGCGCCCCGGCAATAGACAGAGCAGCCGGGTCGCCACAAGACTCGATCTGCATCACCGTCGCCACCATGTTGGGGTCCAGCCCATGTTCGGCCGCCCAGGCCATGATTTGCGGCGTCCAGTGCTGGACTTCTCGTGTAAAAAGGGGGGCAATGCCGCCGCCACTAAAAGAAGCGACGGCGGCGGTGTTGACGGCGCCAGTGGTGGCCCCTTCGCCGGCCACACCCTTGCCTTGAATGCGCGGCGCAGCCAGCCCTACAAATAACAATGTGCCCACGACCACAAAGGCCAGGATGATCATCATGCGTTGCTGAATGGGGTGCATACCGTGTCCAGTATACTCACCATGCCACAATCTTTCATCCTCGATCCAATAATCCTGTACCTCATCATATTCTGGCGCGGGTAGTATGGTAATCGGCGGCGCTTTACGGACGACAGGTTGTCTTTGCGGATAACGTTGTTCGTAAACAGTCATGGTTGCCTCTGAAGAATGTAATTGGGTAATTACCTGATTGTGCAATTACCCAATTACCACTTCCCTACTGCCGGTTACGGGGGCGAGCCTGAACGCCGGTGATGGGCGGACGACGGGCGACTTCGGGGCGGGGTGGGCGCTGCCGCACACGGGACGTAGGCGAGACATAAGGGGCGGAGGGTGTTGGCGGCGTAACGGGCTGGTTGGGCTGCGCCGGTTTGGCCATGATGGGTTCGTATTGCAGTTCCTCGGTGAAACTTGCCTGTGGCATGGGCGCAGAGACCGGTTTGGGTGCGGGCCGGTTGACACGGCTGCGTTGTGGGGTGGCGGGGGGGCGGCTGACGGCCGTTGGCTGTTGTTGAATGGCAGGCCGCTTCTGTGCCGGGCGGGCGTAGTTGTTGTTGGTGTTTCCCATGCTGTGCATGTCAAAGATGTGCTCACCGGCGACAGAAAATGCGCCAATGAACAAGATGCGGGTCAGCCAGACCAGCACGGCTACAAAGATGGGCACATACAGCAAGAGTTGTTCACGGCTGAGCACCTCATTGCCGAAGTTGTGGTTTAGCAGCGCCAGGGAGACGGCCCACCAGGTAAGAATGGCATTCATGGTGGCCCCCAGCAGCCAGGCGCCGGTGAGATACCACACTTCCTTGGGTTCATCCACGCCCCGCTCGGGGGTGAAGATGCGGATGAGACCGGCAAAGTCAATGGAGCAAAAAGCCAGCGCCAGGATGGTGGCCCAGGCAATGCCCAAGAATTCAATATCACCCAAGATATTGCGGAGTGCATACTGGCTGGTGTCAAAATTGAAAATCTCAAAAGCCACCAATGCTACCAGCAAAACAATACCGACCAGGAATTTTTTAGGCACGGCGGCTCCCAAATCAGAGAGCCGATTGCCCACAGCACTTTTGGACTGAAAATATTGACTGTTTCTCATGGCTTATCCTCTTTTCCACTAATGCCCCTCTGCTAGAGGCTTCACATGGCTACCCAATGGATCATGTTTTTTTCGTTCATTTTTCACCGTTCATCCATCCAGGGTAGCTGACAGATGGGTGAACAGGTGTATGCAGGGTAGGGATAGCCGGGGGCGCATCCGGCTAATCCCTGTAGAAAAGTGTGCGGAACATCTGTTCTAATGTAGAAAAATAGCACACGTGTTCTACATAGTCAAGCAGGAACTTTCTCATTTGTGGCAGTAGGTGTCACATGCTGGTGGCAAGTAGCATGTGGCAGGTTGCCGGTACTTGCCACATGCAACCCTGTTATAATTCCCTCATGCAACTGATTATGACCCACGAGAACGCTGATTTTGACGCCATTGCTTCGTTGTTGGCGGCGCACCGGCTGTATCCGCAAGCGATACCGCTGCTGCCGCGTCGGGTGAACCGCAATGTGGAGCAGTTCTTGACTCTGTATTGGGATGCGCTGCCTTTTGTACGGCCGTCTGACTGGCACAAACGCAAAATTGACCAGGTGTTATTGGTGGATACCCATGCATTAAATTCGGTAAGGGGCGTGGTGAAACGGCCGTTTGTGCATGTCATTGACCACCACACCGATTACCAGCCGCACGAACGTTGGCATTACCAGGTGGAGCCGGTAGGAGCCACGGTCACGCTGCTGGTGGAACAGTTACAGAGTTCGGGACTGGCTCTGACAGTGGAAGAAACAACGTTGTTGTTGTTAGGTATCTATGAAGATACGGGGGCGCTGACCTATGACACCACCACGCCACGTGATTTATCGGCAGCGGCCTGGTTGCTGGACCAGGGGGCGGTGCTGGCAGTGGCGCGCCGCTTTTTGAACCTGCCGCTGACGGAAAAACAGTATGCATTGTATGACCAGTTGTTCACGGCCGTGACCTGGCATGATGTATATGGGCAGTCAGTCGCCATTACCGCGGCGGCGGCCCCTGATGATTTTGACGAAGAAATCTCCGGCATTGCCCACCGGCTGCGCGAGGCGCTAACGCCGGTGGCGCTGTTTATGCTGGTGCAGTTGCAGCGGGATGTGCAGGTGGTGGCGCGAAGTTCCAGTGACAAGGTAGATGTGGGGGTGGTGGCGAAGTCATTGGGTGGTGGGGGGCACAGCCGGGCGGCGGCGGCGCGAGTGGCGGGGAAGTCGCTCACGGCCGTTATGGCCGATATCCTGCATGTACTGCCACAGGCGGTGAAGCCACTGGCACAGGTGGCCGACCTCATGTCTTATGGCTTGCAGACCTTGCGCCCGACGGTGACGGTTGTGGAAGCGGCAGAAGTTATCCGTCGTTTTGGCTATGAGGGGTATCCGGTGCTGGACCCGGCAAGCAAACAGGTGGTGGGGTTGCTGACGCGCCGGGCGGTTGACCGGGCGTTGAGTCACAATATGGATCATGTGCCCATCAGCCGTATTATGAAGACGGGCACGGTGACGGTACGGCCGTCTGATTCCATTGATCATCTGCAAAACGTGATGCTCAGCGAGGGGTGGGGGCAAATTCCGGTGTTGGCCGAAGGGGATCTGGCGGCCAATGGCGTTCCTATTGGTATTGTCACCCGCACCGATTTGCTCAACTACCTGTTCAGACCTGGCCCACGTCTGGCCGAACCGGAACTGCGTCAATTGCTCATGGAAAAATTACCTTCGCCATTGTGGGCGTTGGTGCGTGCTATTGGTGAGGTTGCGGCGGAGTTGGGGCTGCCCCTCTATTTTGTGGGCGGCATTGTGCGTGATTTGTTATTGGGCCAGTCACCCACGGATTTGGATATGGTGGTTGAAGGAGACGCTATCCGCCTGGCGCGACAGTTACAACAGACGATAGGTGGAGAGATTCATGCCCACGGCCGTTTTGGCACGGCCAAATGGATATTGGACACGGCCGTGTGGCAAACCGTGTTAAGCGCAGAAAATGTCACCGCCTCACCCCCTGACCCCGGCGTCCTTGCCGCCCTCACTCTCTCATCCATAGACTTCGTCACCGCCCGCACCGAGTTTTACCGTGAGCCATCTGCCCTGCCGGAAGTGACACATGGCTCGATCAAGTTGGACTTACACCGGCGTGACTTCAGCATCAACACGCTGGCAGTGCGACTGGATGGCGCGTTTTTGGGACAGTTGCTGGATTTTTACGGCGGGCAGCGTGACCTGGCGCAAGGGATTATTCGTGTGTTGCACAGTCTGAGTTTTGTGGATGATCCCACGCGCATTTTGCGGGCGGTGCGGTTGGAGCAGCGCCTGGGTTTTCATATTGAAGCGCGCACGGCAGAGTTGATCGCCAATGCGCTGCCGCTATTGGACCGCGTCTCCGGTTCGCGTATTCGCCACGAGTTTGAACTGGCTTTCCGGGAAAGCGACCCGGCGCCGGTGATGCGGCGGTTGGCAGAATTGCAGATATTGCCCCATTTACATCTGGCGGCAACCTGGACGGTGGAAAATGAGGCAGCGTTTGGGCGGCTACGGCCGTTACTGGCAGACCCGTTTTGGCACAACTTTCAAGAAGACGAAACGCCCGCCTTTCTCTATTTTGCCCTGTGGGTGGCGCCGCTGCTGGAACCGGCGCAATCGGAATTGATGGAACGGCTGCGGGTGCGCAAAATGACGCGGCTGGATGTACAAGCGTGTACGCAGGCGTGGGCGGCGCTGACACAACTGCCACCGGACGCGCGCCCCAGTCAGGTGGAAAAGGCATGTCGGCCGTACCACCCCCGTGTACTGTTGGTCGTGCGTGTTTTACTGACGGACGAGCGGCTGATTGACCTGCTGGAGCGGTATGTGCGGGAGTGGCAGGGAGTGAAAACGGCCGTGACCGGCAACGACCTGCGCGCCCTGGGTCTGAAACCCGGCCCCCGGTTTGGCGCCATTTTGGATGAATTGCTGGCGGCGCGGCTGGACGGCCGTGTCACAGACGCAGCCGGCGAACGGGCGCTGCTGGCAAAGTTGATTGCATAACCGAATCAGGCAGTGTGTTATACTCCTGCTCGTACTCCAGCGTGAAAAGAAGCGAGGAGAAATTCATATGGCAATGTTGGCAATTACACCTGAATGAACGGAAGAATGACGGCCGTTGCCAACCTCTCGCTGCCGACGAGCCTCTATCTGCAACTTGAAGGGCAGCATCTGCGCCTGGTAGACGCCAGCAACGGCGAGCGCCTGCTCACACCCCAGGAAACATAGGTCGAACTAGCCCGTTTGTGCGCGTGTTTTTCATCAGATTCACCGATTTGCGTCAACCGATCCCCGATTTATGTGGGAATACTGATCGAGGCGTGGTCTTTCACGGCCGTACCCGCCCCCTCCACCCGCGCCGTCAAAAAGCCTAACGCTTCATCGGCGGTGCCATCCATGTAAATGTCCAGGACACGGCCGTGACTGGCCTCCACCACATCAATCACCCGCAGCCATTCTGACAGCCCGGCATCATGCGGCAGCAGCCGCGCCAGACAGTTAGGCGACTCGCGGAAAAAGCCCCAATCAAAATAGCTGCCCGGCATGTGCAAATGCAGCGGCAGTGAATAAATCTCCGACTCTACCAAATCCTGGAAAAAGTGGGTGCCATACGACAGTTCCGGTGGTTTACCATCCTTCGCCACCGCCATTTCTACCAGCACCTTTGTGTTGTAAATGTCGGCATATGTTACCCGCACCCCTAAATCCAGGTTGGCGCTGCCCCAGCGGCCTGGCCCAATCAGGATGAACGGCCGTCCTTCCAATAGCTTGTTCAATCGGCCAATGGCCCGCCCCAATTCCAGCCGGGTAGCATTGTCAGGAATCTGGTGATACTTCTCCGGGTCCACAAAAATGACCAGTTCCACCTGCTTTGCCAGCCCATCGGGAATAAGGCCTTGCGAGGCAAACAAAATATCC
Source organism: Chloroflexota bacterium (assembly GCA_035444285.1). GTDB lineage: Bacteria > Chloroflexota > Anaerolineae > Promineifilales > Promineifilaceae > CAADGU01. Next base: position 124,844 of record DAOMOK010000007.1, on the reverse strand, counting down.
ACTTCCGGCACATCTTGGGGAATGGTCACTATTTGCTCCTGGCGGTGGCTCAGCGGGCGGCATTGTAACAAGTTCAGCTTATAGTCCGGGTGGGGATAATTGGGTACGATGTCCACCGTAAATTCCACATCTACCGGCGTTTTGTAGGTTTTCTCCAGACGTGACAGGGCCGTGCGCATCAGGCTTACAAATTTCTGATCTTTGGTCAGGTAATCAAACGTCAGCACATACCGGTCATCGGCCGTCAGACCACCTATGGACACAATTTTCTGCAAATAATCGCCCCGATCCAGGGAGGCAATGTAGCGCAGTTCCGGGTAGTTATGATCCAGAATTTCACCAATGGGCAGGGTTTTGAAGTGATTTTCCGCCAGGTCAACCACGTCAATTTGCCACTGCGCATACTGGCGAATGGCTTTAGCCGTTGTCTCCGGGCGCAAATGGGGATGGCTGAGGGCAATCAGGCGGGGGTAATCGTTATCTACGCGGTCTACGGCGCGGGTGCCCAGGCCCCATACCAGGCGCAAGAAGCCATCCTCGCGCCGGATTTTGGGGTGCCAGCGGAAGGGGTTACGGCTAAAAGCGACGCCGGCGAGGGTGGGGAAGTAAGTACGGCCGTAGCGCTTGCCCCACACCCGCTGAATCAAAATTGCCATCCGTTCATCATAATCCAGCAGCCCATGATGCTGGCGGTACAAAATGGCATCCGGGTTCACCGTGCTGGCATACACCCGCTTAATCGCATCCATCAAATCCTTCAGATTTTCCGCCGGTGTGCCCTGATTGGCACAAAAATAACTTTGGTACTTCCCGGCAAAGGCAAAACCAAAATTGTCCTCCAACAAACTGGATGAGCGCACAATAAGCGGATCATCCCCCATCCGCTCCAGCACAATTTGCAGTTGCTCCACCACATCAGACGAAAACTCACCGCGTAAATGGGCCTCCACAATAGCCAGGTATTCCGCCCGAATCTCTTCCAGCGTCTTGTATTTCTGGTTCATCACCCATTCCAGGTTATTCATCAGCCGGAAGTCATAAATCACCTCGCTGCCAATAAAAAAGGATTCGGGGATTTCCACCAGTTCACGCAAATCCAGTTCACCATCTGGCGGCGGCTGGCGTAGAATCTTCCAGGCCAGCGTCATGCCGGCTGACTTGCCGCCAATCTTACCACCGCCAATCCGCCGCCGGTAAATACGGCGCAAATCATCAATGCTGAACATCTTTTTGGCCACGGCAATAAACCGTAGTTGATCGCTGATCATACCTTTGATCAGCACCACCTTGATTTCCTCCAGATGATGTTTCACCGATTCTAGCTCGGCCGGTGGCAGGGATTCATACAGTTCACCCTGGCGAAACAGCATCTCCCAGGGCGCAATTTCTGGATTAAACGTCAGCTCGATGGAATTGCCATGGCCTGGTTGTATCTGGCGCAGTTCTTCAATGATCTGGTCAAGCAACGTGATACTCAGGTTGTTGGCAAAATAAGCGTCGGTCTGAAAATCACGTATGCGGCCTTTGCGTTTTTGCCAGATATTTGTCTGCTCCTGACCAAAAGGGTCATGAAGCCCCTCACGGCGCTGCGACTCAATCGCTTTTTCTTTCACTTCGCGCTCAAACGATTCCTGGTCAATAATGCCGCGCCGGAACAATTCCTCGCGCATACGCACCCGGATGCGTTCGGTCAGCACCGGATATTGGGCTAACTTGATGTACACGTCAATGGTGGGGGTGATGCTGCGCAAAGGCAGGCTGCCAGTAGGTGGAGGGGATGGTGGTTGGTCCATGCGCTCGATTATAACAGGCTTGCCTCTGGTGCAGAACTGATTATATTATTATGGCGTTATTGAGTTAGGGTTTGTCGTAACCGTTTGCGCCGGGAACCGGCTAAAGCCGTTGCCACAAACCAGTTATGGAGGTATATCAGAATGTCAAAAGGACAAGAAAAAGGCAAAGACGGTAAAAAGAATAAGCCCAAGTTAAGCCAAAAAGAAAAGAAAGAAAAGAAAGAAAAAAAGAAGGCTAGTTAACAGAGGTGGTTGCTGGTTGCTGGTTGCTGGTTTCTGGCCAGAAACCAGCAACCACCTCCTATTTTCAGGACAAAAACAATGGCATCCATTTTCAGCAAGATCATTGACGGGGAGATTCCAGGGGACATTGTGTATCGGGATGAGTTAGTGACAGCGTTTCGGGACATTAATCCCCAAGCGCCCACGCACATTTTGATCGTGCCGAACAAGGAAATTGCTACCGTTAATGAAGTGACGGAAGCTGATGAAGTCGCTATGGGGCGGTTAATTCTGGCGGCTAAAAAAATAGCCGAGCAAGAGGGGATTGCCGAAAACGGCTACCGGTTGATTGTGAATTGTGGCAACCACGGACACCAGGAAGTGTTTCATTTGCACATGCATCTGGTGGGCGGACGGCCGTTAGGCCCCATGCTCTACCGGTAATGGTCAATTTTCAATTGACCATTGACCATTGACCATTGATCATTCCATCCCATCCAGCACATTGGCTACCAGATCATAACGGCCAAAGGCGGGCATAAGATAGATTCCCTGCACAAACGGCCGTATCCCTGTCAATATCTCCCGCGCGATGATCACCCCCTCCTGCTGCGGGTCGTCGGCGTCGTGCATTCGCTGGCGCAGGGTGTCTGGGATGACCATGCCAGGCACCTCATTGTGTAGGAATTCGGCGTTACGGCCGTTATACAGCGGATACAACCCGGCCACAATGGGAATGGGCAGCGCCCCATACAGCGTTTCATACACCCCCACAAATTCTTTTGCCGCTGCCGGGTCAAATACCGGCTGCGTCAGGGCAAAATCGGCCCCATGCTGGATTTTTTTGTGCAGCAGTTTGGCCTCTTTTTCCGTGTCGGGCGGTGTCAGTGATAGGGCGCAGCCCACCACAAAGCTGGTGGGTTCATTGATGGAAGCGCCTGAATGTTGCAAACCGGTATTAAAGCGCTGCTTAATCAGTTGAATCAGGCCGGTGGGCACAATGTCATAACTGTCCATCGCCTCCGGGTAGTCGCCAATGCGAGTGGGGTCACCCATGGTCACAAACAGGTTGCGAATGCCCAGAGCGTGCGCCGCCAACAAATCCCCCTGAATACGCAGCAAGTTACGGCCGCGCGTGGGAAAATGCAGCACCGTATCCAGCCCAATTTCCTTTTGCACCAGATAGGCGGCGGCCCAGGCGCTCATGCGCATCTGCGCCACAGGTGTGTCGGCGATGTTGAGCAGGTTGGCGCCGGCTTCTTGCAGCATACGGGCGCTTTGCAGCAGGCGGTGGGCGGTCACACCACGCGGTGGACGCATTTCCACCGTCACCACAAAGGTCTGATCTTTGAGATAACGGGCCAATTGGGTAGGGGGATGGCTGACAGCCGCTGTTTGTTCATCCCGCGTTACTACCTCAATGGTGGGCAGATCAATGGTGACCGGGCGCGGCCCATCCAGGGCGCGGCGCATAGCGGCAATATGCCCTTCGGTGGTACCGCAGCAGCCGCCGACCAGGCTGGCCCCGGCTGCCGTTAGTTTCAGCGCGTATTCGGCAAAATAATCAGGCGTGGCCGGGTAAAGCACCCGCCCGCCAGCCGTCATTTCCGGCCAGCCGGCGTTGGGCATGGCTGCCAGCAGACGGTGCGGTGTTACCTGGCGCATGGTCATCACCAGGCGCAACACCTGCGCCGGGCCGCCGCTGCAATTGACGCCCATCACGTCAATATCCAGTTCGGCTAACTGGCGGGCCACCACATCAGCGGTGTAACCTAACAGGGTGCGGTCATCACGGGTGAAGGTGAGGGTAGCCACAATGGGTAGTTCGGGGGCAATGGCGCGGGCGGCGGCAACGGCCGTTTCCACCTCATACATATCCGACATTGTTTCCAGCACCAGCAAGTCTACGCCGCGTGGTTGGGCTGACACCAATGCCTCAATTTGCTCACGGAAAGCGGACTCTGCTTCCGCTTTAGAGACGCGCCCTAGTGGAGCTAAGCGCACCCCCAACGGCCCCACCGAACCGGCCAACAGCACCGGTTTGAAGCTGCTTTCAATGGTGCGGCGGGCAATGTCTACGGCCGTGCTGTTGATTTGGGCTACCTGTTCTTGCAGCCCATGTTCGGCCAACTTGTATCGGTTGGCGCTGAAAGTGTTGGTTTCAATGATGTCCGCGCCCGCTTCAATGTAGTGCCGGTGGATTTCGGACACCAGGGCCGGCTGCTGTAAGTTGACGTTTTCAAAGCTGTGGTCAGCCGATACCCCCCGGCCGTGCAGGTAAGTCCCCATGGCGCCGTCTAAGAGATACGGCCGTTCCCCCAAAAGCTGGCAAAACTGTTCTCGGTTCATACGCCTCCTGAAAGGTTGTAAGTAGCAGGTTGCAGGTGGCAGGTCTTTGCTTGCCACCTGCAACTTGCCACCCGCCACTAATTACTGCTATGCCCTGTGTCGAAAAAGAGGCGGTTGATCAGGGGGGCGGCGGCCTGGTTGTTTAGCACCAACACAGACGCACCGGCGGGGGTACGGTAGCTGGAAACATAGTCAAAACCCAGCACCTCGTTCTGGATGTTTTCCGTGGTCACTTCGCTGAGCAATCCGGCCAGTTTAATCAATTGATCCAGGCTCAGATCAGTCATAATCCCTCTTTCCAGCTGTTGGTACAGGATGGGGGCACGTTTGATTAACTCGCCTATACCCAGAGATAGCGCTTTGCTGCGCAGCGCCAGAATGACTTGCTGCTGCCGTTGGGCGCGGTGAATGTCGCTATCTCCGTGCCGGGTGCGGGCATATTTCAGTGCCAGTTCCCCATCCATATGGTGCAAACCCGCCGGAATATAGAGGGGATCATACCCATAATTCATGTCGGGGTATTCAGGGTCGTTAATGGTATAGGGTACATTCAAGTCAATGCCGCCCAACGCATTCACCCCGTTAACCACGGCGCTAAAATCTACCAATGCGTAATGGTGAATGGGTACACCCAGGTTATATTCCACCGTCTGCATAGCCAGGGCCGCGCCACCAATAGGATTATTCCCCTGCGCACCGTACACAAAAGCGGTGTTAATGCGGTCTTGCCCTAAACCGGGAATCGCCACATATAAATCACGCGGTACCGACAAAATGGATACGGCTTCTGTGTCGGGATCGATTGAAATAATCATCATCGTATCGGTGCGGGAGATAAACGCCTCACCGGGGCGGCGGTCAATACCCATCAGCAGAATATTGACGCGGTCTGAGCCTTGCCAGGGTTCGTTGGTGGGGACGAGGGTGGGGGTGGGCTGGCCGATGGGCATGGTGGGTACCACAGGCGGCGCAGCCTGATCGTAATTCAGGTTGACGGACGCGACCTGGATGCCGCTGTTTTCCAATGGATTAACGGGCCGCTGCATGATGACTTGCACGGTTAAAAAGGCAAAGATGAGAACGGCAACGCCGGAGAAGATAAAGGCGGCGGTGAGGGCAAAAGCCAACCAGCCGGGTAATAGACTTTGATTTGATCGAAACATATGATCCCTCGGTAATCGGTAATCGGTAATCGGTTATCAGTAACCGATGATGCGTGATACGTGATGCGTGATACGCCGTGTGCAATACGTGATTATATCTATTATCCTACGGCCGTCAGGGTGAACAGGCGGTGATTTCCCTACTATCAGGCATCATTTTAACCATTGCTCATCATTAATGGGCAGTTGGCAGGTTAGGGTATGTGCAGATAATTGTGGCGGCTGGTTGCTGGTGAAGGCCACCAACCACCAGTAACCAGCCGCCATCATAAAAGGAGATTGATAAAAATATGGAATGGTTAGCCGAATTGTGCGCGGATTTTGACGGCCGTGTTGGAATCGCCGCTCTGGATTTACACACCAACGAACAGTTTTTGTACCGTGCCGACGAACTGTTTCCCACCGCCAGCGCCATCAAGCTGGCGGTTTTGGCGGCGTTGATGCAGCAGGTGGCAGATGGCCTGTATTCATTGGAAGCGCCGCTGATGCTGCGCCGCGCTGACCAGATCAGCGGCAGTGGCATTCTGCAATTCCTCACGCCGGGCATGGTCATGCCGGTGCGCGACTGGGCCTTTTTGATGATGAACATCAGTGATAACCTGGCGACCAACGTATTGATTGATCATGTGGGGCTGGCCTACATTCAGAACTGGCTGGCAGAAAATGGATATGCGGATGTGCAAATTCACCGCAAGATTGATTTTGGCATATTGGCGCAGGACATTACCCAGTTGGGTACAGCCACGCCGTCAGGGCTGAACCGGTTGATGACGGCCGTTTTCCGCCACGACATCCTCTCCCCCACCGCCTGCGACGAAATGCTGCGCATGATGGATAAAGTAGGCGGCGAACGAGTGGGACGCTATTTGCCTTTTGCCTTTTATGGTGATGACACGCCGGAAGAGGAAAAGCTACGGCTCGCGGGTAAAACGGGGTCGTTGAAGGGGTGCCGGGTGCAAACGGCCGTTGTCTGGCGCGGCGCCGGCGCAAACCGGCGCGGCTTTTCCATTACTGTGATGGCCGATGGCGACCCGGCCCCCGAATTGTGGAGCGCGGATGCAGCCGGTGTTTTACTCATTGGCCGCATTGCCCGCGCTGTTTATGACCGGGTGTTTTAGTATCCAGGGGCGATTCTGCAAAATCGCCCTACCAGGCTATTCTGCGAATTCCCACCCCATTTGTTCGGCGTCTGCCTGTTTATCGGCGTCAATGATCACCTGATAATGGGTGCTGGTGGGGCCGCCACAGACCGTAGCCACCGGCAGTTCAAATGTAACCGATTCATACACCGGGATGCCAGCGGCTTCCAACGCTGCCACCGCATCTTGTTCGGTGGGGTAAAGAACGTCTTCACACTGTACCCCAGCGGCGATCATCATCACCGATTGGGTATCGGCTGCTTCCAGACCGGGATAAGGATTATAGGCCGGCGCCAGTTCTGGGGCCGGGTAGCCTTCCGGCAAGGCATTGGATGGCGTGGGGGCAGCAGGATAAGCGTCGGCGGGCGCGGCCGTCGCCGTAATTGTCGGGCGCGGTACAATGTCTCCCTCTGGCTGCACATTCGGGGATGACGCGGGCGTACTGGTTGGTTCAGATTGCACATTGCTGGGGCCACACGCCGCCAGCAGCATCAACAATAACAAGATAAGGGGGTAAGTAAGTCGTTTCACTGTGTTTCTCCTTATTAAGGTTTTTGCGAACAGGCCAGGATTGTAGCAAAATACATCTGGGGCGCGAGAGCTACCGCCAGGTGTTTGGTGAATGCTCATACGTTGGCAAACTACCTTTGCGGTCTGTTGATAAAAAAAGAAGTTCCACTTTTGCGAAAAGTTGAACTTCTCAAGACAAGGAGTAATAGGATGAAAAAAATGTTTTTATTGTTGCTGCTGGCGGGTTTGCTGGCGGCTTGTGGGCAAAGTGTGGGAGAGCCTACCAATGCCCCGGCTACGGCCGTGCCTGCCACTCAACCACCCGCTCAAGCGGAAGAAGCGCCAGTGGATAACCCGCCCGCTGCCGCGCCGCCGGCCGAGGCCGGGTCGTATGTCATTGCCAGCAGCGTCGCCGAGGCTGCTCAGGTGCGTGCAACAGACTGGGCCAAAGGCGCCACCGATCCCCTGGTTTCCATTATTGAATATGGCGACTTTCAATGACCGGCGTGTGGGGCTATTTCTCCCACGTTAGAGCGTCTGGTAGACGCTTACCCGGAACATGTACAATTGGTTTATCGCCATTTCCCTTTGAATCAGATTCATCCCAATGCCCAAAAAGCGGCCGAAGCGTCTGAAGCCGCCGGCGCGCAGGGCAAATTTTGGGAGTACCACGACGCCCTCTTTGCCAACATGGATAGCTGGAAAGCCCTAAACACATCAGCCTTCCGTGATTATCTGGTGGCTTTGGCCGCCGAGTTGGAATTGGATGCCGAACAATTCGCCAGTGATCTGGACAATGATACATACGCGGCTTATGTAGCCGCATCTGAACAAGAAGCCATCGGGCTGGGTATGCCCGGTACACCTAGCATCATTTTGGATGGGCAACTGCTGCCCGGCGTCCCGAATGACTACAGCCTGTGGGAAGGGTATGTGAAGGCGCAAGTGGCGATGATGGCATTAGCCGACCGGCAGTATGAGGCTGCCCCGCCCATGACCATTGACCCGACAAAGAGCTACATTGCCACCATCGAAATGGAAGACGGCGGCCAGATTGTCATTGAACTGCTGCCCGAATCGGCGCCACAAACGGTGAATAACTTTGTCTTTCTGGCGCGGGAAGGCTGGTATGATGGCGTCACCTTCCACCGGGTAATCCCCGGTTTTATGGCGCAAACAGGCGACCCCACCGGCCTGGGTATGGGCGATCCAGGGTATGCCATTCCCGACGAGTTTGACGCGACGCTGTCACATGATGGGCCGGGGGTGGTTTCCATGGCAAATTCTGGGCCAGATACCGGCGGCAGCCAGTTCTTTATTACGTTTGCACCGGCGACACATTTAGACGGCCGTCATGCCATCTTTGGTCGTGTCATTGAAGGTATGGACGTGGTCAGCGCCATTACCCCCCGCGATCCTCAAGACCCCACTGCCCCAGATGGCGACCGCATGGTGACGATTACAATTGAAGAAAAGTAGCGGACTGGATATTAGAGACCGGCAATCTCTAATATCCAATCTCTACAATTTGCTTCCCAGAGAAAGAACATGAATAGATACAAACCCATTGGCGCTTTGCTCTTGATGTTGCTGCTGGCGGCCTGTGGTTTGCCGGGCCGTTCCGGGTCTGACGCGACGGCTACCCCGGTGGGCAATTTCCTCAGGTTCTCCATCATCGCCCCGGCTTACACCATCTCCATGAATCCGGGCGGGCGGGTTCCCGGCGCGCCAATGGAATATCTGGGACAGGAGGGGGATACCTACCGGGTGCGGATTGGCGGGCAGGAAGCATTAAAGCGAGTAGGCGATTCGTTTGCCTGGTCAGGGGTGATTGCCCCCGGTGTGTTTGGCGAATATAACCTGCGGCTGACCTCCGCCTTGTTGGGGCCGCTGCCGGTGACGGGCGGCGTGACTCTGACTGTATTAGACTGGCAGCCGGTGGCTACGGCCGTGCTGCCTCAACTCCTCAATGCCCTTTACTTCAGCAACATCCTGTTGGATCATAACCTGGCGGTGGGTGAAACCATGCCCGCCTCTACCCTGAAATATGAAGGGCAGGTTGCCGAAGGCAGCCGGCGGCTGGCGCGATTTTCCGGTCTCACCGGCCTCACCGATTATGCCCAGGGGGATTCCGTCACCTGGATTGGTCAACTGCGCCCTAATGTCAATGTACGCTACAACCTGCGGGTCATTAGCTTTGATGAAGACAATGTATTGTTGGGGGGCACAGCCGAATTGTGGCTGGCCGAACCAACCTATCCGGAAACAGCAAGACCCTAAGGGTTTCTAAAACCCATAGGGTCTTCTGGAGCTAACCAACCATGTTGCACACACGCCATCCTCGCCCGCTCAATCCGCTGGTTGACCGCAATCCCTTCCGGCAACAGGCATTGCCAGAAGAGAATGTCTCTATCCCATCGTTGGCCGAGATAAAGACGCTTTTACCAGAACCGGTCTTGCCGGAACACGAAGGCTGGACGGCGCTCTACTGGCGCGCCTGGGAAATTTTGTGGGCCAGTCTGCGCCCGCCTACACCGGGAAGCGGGTTTGTAGCACCCTATGTGTCTGCCAGTGACAGCGACTATTTGCTGATGTGGGATGCTGCTATGTTGACTCAGCCGGGGCTTTACGGCCGTCGCGCCTTTAACTTTATGAGCACACTCGACAACCTGTATGCCCATCAGCAGGATGACGGCTTTATTTGCCGGGCGGCGCATCAGCAAACCGGGCAAGATGGTTATTTCCCCTTTGACCCCAACAGCACCGGCCCCAACATTCTGGCCTGTGCTGAATGGCGGTATTTTCGGCTGAGCGGGGATGACGGCCGTATGCCCCATGTGTTTTGGCCGCTGTTGGCGCTGCACCAGTGGTACCGCGACAACCGCACCTGGCCCGGCGGCGGCTATTGGGCCACCGGCCTCAGCAGCCAGATGGATAATCAGCCGCGTGTGCCCAACAGCCGGGATCATCATCGTCACTGGACGTGGGTAGACGCCACCATGCAGGCGGCGCTCAACTGCAACTGTCTGGCGCAGATGGCTGCCCACCTGGGCGAGACCGATCTGGCTGCCACCTTAAAAGATGAACATGTACAGTTGGTAGAATGGATTAACCGGCGGCTGTGGAACGAGGAAGCGCAATTTTACCAGGATGTGTCGCCAGACGGCCGTTTCAGCAGCATCAAAAGCATCGGCGCCTATTGGGCTTTGTTTGACAGCAGCATGGTGCCAGAAAAACGTCTAAACGCCTTTGTGCAGGCGCTGCGAGAAAATTGGGCCTTTAACTTGCCGCATCGTATCCCCAGCATTTCGGCCGACAGCGAGGCATATAACGCCGAATCGGGTAATCGCTGGCGCGGCGGGGTGTGGCCCGACATGAATTTTATGGTGCTGCGTGGCCTGCGCAATGTGGGGCAACATGTGTTGGCCCATGCCATTGCCTGCAACCATGTGCAGCACGTATACCAGGTGTACCAAAACACCGGCTATTTTTGGGACAATTATGCGCCTGAGGCTGTGATGCCTGGCGAACCGGCCCGGAAAAATGCGCTCACCGCCTGCATCACACCCATTGCCCTGCTGTTGGAAGATGTAATTGGCTTGAGTACCGATTGGCCGCACCGGCGTGTCTATTGGGATCGTCGCCTGGACACCGGGCAGGTTTACGGTGTGCGCCGTTATCCTCTGGGCGCAGATGGTTTGCTGGACGTAGTGGGGGATCGTCACCAGGTGACGCTAACCAGCAACACACCGTTTACACTGGTCATTCGGGATGCGGCCCAAAATCTACAAACGGCCGTCAGCGCCGGCACCACTACCATTGACTTGACATAACTTGTGACCCAGTTAACCGTCGCCACTATCAACTTGCGCAATCGCGCCGACCGCTGGCGGCAGCGGCGGCATTTGCTGGTAGCCCAACTGTTGGATGTCACGCCGGAGTTGATTGCTTTACAGGAAATCAGCTTTTCCATCGGCCAGGGGCGTTGGCTGCGTAACCAGATCAATGCCCGGCTGCCAGAAGGGAAACGGCCGTATACTCTGGTGCAGAAGCGCAAACAGCACTGGCAGTACCGCAGTGAAGGGGTGGGTATCCTCACCAATTTGCCCATAATGTACACAGATTATGTTAATCTTGGCTACAACGGCCGTGTCGCCCTCCGCGCCAATATCACCCTGCCCGATCACCAGACGCTGGATTTTGTCACCACTCACTTCCATCATGTGACCCATGACTATGAAGCCCGGCAGGAGCAGGCGCTGCGGCTGGTTGGCTGGCTGCGCGATATACGTCCTACGCCGCTGCAAATCATTGCCGGCGATTTTAATGAACTACCTGACGGCCTGGCAACGCGAGTAATGAAGCAAAATTTTCGTTCGGTGTATGAAATACGGCACGGCCGTGATCCATTGGCAACCTTTCCCACCGCCCTGTCGGATGCATCATCTGATGGCTGGGCGGGCTGCCTGGATTACATCTTTGCCACCCCGGTCATCACCCACATCGTCACCGCCGCCATTTTTTGCGATAAACCTGCGCCCGATGATGACACCCTTTACCCGTCTGATCACGTGGGCCTCATTGCTACCATCGAACTTTAGGTCATAGTCTCAAAATGGGTGGGTGATTCAGGTCATCACCACGCTCATTGGACAGATGCGGCCAATTTAGCCAAAATTGTATACACAAACTATGATCTCAATTGTTGCTCCCGTCTATAACGAAGAACAGGCATTGCCCGAACTGCGCCGCCGTGTGGCTGAGGTGATGGATGCTTTGGGTGAACCCTGGGAATTGGTGCTGGTGAATGATGGCAGCCGTGACCGCTCGGCGGGCGTCATTGCCGACCTACACCAGCAAGACCCGCGTGTAAAAGGCATCAGTTTCTCGCGCAATTTTGGCTTTCAGATTGCCGTCACGGCCGGGCTGGATTTTGCCAGCGGCGAGGCGGTGATTTTGACCGATGCGGATTTGCAAGACCCGCCTGAACTGTATCCACAAATGATTGAGAAGTGGCGCGAAGGGTTTGATGTGGTCTATGGCGTCCGCACCAGTCGGGTAGGCGAAACCCGCTTCAAACTGTGGACGGCGAAAGTTTTTTATCGTTTGATTCGGCGCATCACCAAAATTGATATTCCCCTGGATACGGGAGATTTCCGGCTGATGGATAAACGGGTGGTCAAGGCCATCCGCAGTATGCCAGAACGCAACCGCTTTTTGCGGGGCATGGTACCTTGGGTTGGCTTCCGGCAGACGGGTGTGCCTTACGAACGGGCCAGCCGGTATGCCGGGGAGTCGAAGTTTAGTAGCGTCAGGCAAATGCTGCCTTTTGCCCTGGATGCCATTACCAGTTTTTCCTATCTGCCGCTGCAACTGGCGACGTATCTGGGTTTTTTCATGGCCGGTCTGGCGGCACTGGCAATTGTGGCGGTGGTGTTGGTGCGGCTGCTGGGACCGTCGGCGCCCTTGCTGGGGCAGGCCACTACGCTGGTGGCGGTTTTGTTTATGGGCGGGGTGCAGCTCATTTGCCTGGGCATCATTGGCGAGTATCTAGGAAGGATTTATGATGAGGTGAAGGGACGGCCGTTATATCTGATTGATCAAGTGTGGGGGTTTGAGAGGGACGACAAATGAGGCCATTCGCTCATTTGTCGCCGCCCGGGTTGTTCGCTATAATTCATGCCGCTTAAGAAGGCGCCATAGCTCAGTTGGTTAGAGCGAGGGACTCATAAGCCCTAGGTCACTGGTTCAAATCCAGTTGGCGCCATCAGGGACCAGAAGCCGCTCCGTGAGGGGCGGTTTTTTATTTGCGTAAGCCGTGATGCGTGACTCGTGATCCGTGATGCGTAATCCGAAGTCCGATTACGGTTTACGGATTACGCATCACGAATTACGGTTTACGAATGACTCCATTGGCGTGTATCCAAAAACGAGGCTGGCTCTTTGCCCTGGCCGGGATTTTGCTGGCGGTGGGGTGGGTGGCGGCGGGTGAACCGGCACGGCCGTCCACCCTTTCACCCGTCCACTCTCCCATTACGGCCGTTGACATTAACCAGGGGCGACTGAATGCGGTGCCGCCGTCGCCGCGCAGCGGGCCAGATGGTTGGCGCATCCAGCAGGATTTTGTAGCCTGGCACGATGGCCTGCGCGAAATTGAGTTGATTCTGGCCCGCAATGGCGAGCCACAGCCAGAGGAAGACGGCCGTTTCACCCTCACCCTCTTTGATGATACCGGCAGCGCCATCAGCCAGCGCACGCTGCTCACCCGCAGTTTTCAGCACAACCACACCTACACCTTTACCTTTCCGGCACAGGCCGCCTCCGCCGGGCGGCGTTATGTGCTGGAACTGAGCGGTAACGAAACGAATCCCATGACGGTATGGGGGTATGATCTGGACGTGATGGGCAGCGGGCAGATGATAGTGGTAGCGGAAGGGGGAAATGAGACGCCAGGTACGGCCGTGCAAGACCTCCGTTTCATCACCCGTTACCAACTGATGCCCCAGGCCGCCCTTGTTACCTTAGCCAACCAGGTGTGGCGCGACGGGGTCATCATCTTATTGGCCTTGCTCTTTATTCCTCTGCCCGGCCTGCTGCTCATGTCCCTGCCCCCCTTGCGCTGGCGTGGCTGGGACGGTATGGCCTGGTGGGGTACGGCGCTGGCGTTGGGCACGGCCGTGTGGCCCCTGCTTTGGTACGCCTTCACCCTGCTCGGCGGCCATCTCACCGGCTGGCTGCTGTGGGCGGTAGTGCTTGGGTGTTTGGGTGTTTTAGTGTTCAGGTGGGGACGTGTTTATGTGTCAGGTGTCAGGCATCACGCATCACGCATCACGCATCACGCATCACCCCATCATCTCATCCTCCTATTCATCCTGCTCACCGGCTTCGCCGCCCGGCTGCTGGCCATGCGTGACCTGGCGGCGCCGCCCTGGGTGGATGCCGGCCGCCATGCCTTGATCACGGCCGTGATGGTTGCCAATGGTCAGACCATTTCTGATTATGCCCCCTACCTGCCGGTAGACCGTTTCCCCTACCACTTTGGCTTTCACACCATTTCGGCCAGCCTGGCGCTGATGACCGGCTGGCCGTTGGAGCGGCTGCTGCTGGTGTTGGGGCAGTTGTTGAACGCGCTGGTGCCGCTGACGGTGTACACGGCCGTGTGGCTGATGGCGCGGCGACGAGGCGCAGCCATCCTGGCGGCCTTCTGCGTCGCCATCCCCTTCTTTTTCCCGGTCTACTATGCTACCTGGGGCCGTTTTACCCAACTTACGGCTATGCTGGTCATGCCCCTGCTGCTGGCTTTTACCTGGCTGTTGGTGCGCGGCGGGCGGCGCTGGAAACGGGGCTGGTGGGTGGTGGCGCTGCTGGCAGCGGGCGTTTTTTACATTCACTTCCGTGTTTTTCTGTTTTATGTGCCCTTTGTAGCCGTGTTGTGGCTGTGGAGTTGGGGGCGGCACGGCCGTTGGCTGCTGCTGAGTGGCGTCGTTGGTTTTCTGCTCACCCTGCCACGCCTACTGACGCTGACGGCCGTTACCGAGCCGGTGCAGGCCATTAGCTACAACCTGCCCAATTACAACGAGTTCCCCTGGACTTATGTCAACTCTGGTTGGGATCGCTGGTTTATCTGGCTGGCGGGGCTGCTACTCTTGCCATTACTGATTGGTCTGATAATGCGGCGGCGCTGGACGGCGCTGCCGCTGGTGCTGTTGTTCTGGGTGGGGCTGCTCTTTTTGCTGCTGGCAGGGGAATATCTGGGGCTGCCCAGCACCTCGCTGGTCAACCTGAACAGCATGTATATCACCTTGTTCTTGCCATTGGCAATCTTCCTCGGCGTCATGTTGGATCAGATGTGGCGCTGGCTGCTGTGGTCGCATTGGGTTTTGCTGGTGTGGGCTTATGTGGCGGTGGGCGTGCTGGTCACGGCCGTGACCCTTTTTGGTCTACGCCAACAAATTGCTATTCTCAACCCGGACACCATTCTCGTTCGTCCCGCCGACTTGCCCGCGCTGGCCTGGCTGGACGAGAATGTGCCCGCCGACGCCGCAATCGCCGTCAATAGCTGGAAATGGCTGGGCGAAACGTGGGCTGGTAATGATGGCGGCGCCTGGATCGTTCCCCTGAACGGGCCACCGCGCACCACGACCACACCCCCGGCTGACTACATCTACAATCCGGCGTTAGCCCAGGAAGTACAGGCGTTTAACGAGGCGGCTACGGCCGTGACCGATTGGGCGGCTCTGGACACGGCCGTGTGGCTGCGGGAACAAGGCATCACCCACCTCTTCGTCGGCCAACGGGGTGGTTTCCTCAACCCCGCCGCCCTCAACCGCAACCCTGGTCTGCGCTCGATTTATGCCCAAGACGGCGTGTTCATCTTTGAAGTTGCGCCATAAGAGCAGAAAATGGGACGCGGATTTGCGGGATAAACGCGGATTTTTACCTTACCAAAATCTGCGTTTATCCGCGTTCATTCGCGTCCCATTCATAATTGAGGCTGACGGCCGTCCACCACCCCCTGCATATGCTGGATAAATGCGGCTACGGCCACGCCCTGCTGCTGCACACCACTGCGTTCCCGCACCGATACCGTACCCTCAGCCACCTCCTGGTCGCCCACAATGAGCATATAGGGCACTTTCATCTGCTGCGCCTGACGCACTTTGGCGTTCATCCGTTCGCTGCTCAGCATCGCCTGCGCCCGAATGCCCGCCGCTCGCAGCCGCGCCGCCAACGCCGCTGCGTATTCCTGGTGTGCATCTGTAATCGGAATCACCCGCACCTGTTCCGGCGACAGCCAGACCGGGAAATTACCGGCATAATGCTCAATCAGAAAGCCGATAAAGCGTTCATGGCTGCCCAACGGCGCGCGGTGAATGCAAAATGGCATTTCCGGTAAGCCCTGCTCATTCGTAAACGTCAGGTCAAACCGCGCCGGCTGCGCAAAATCCACCTGGTTCGTGGCAATGGAAAACTCCCGGCCAATGGCGCTCCAGATTTGCACATCAATCTTTGGCCCGTAAAAGGCGGCTTCATCATCCGCCTCCACAAAGGGCACATTCTCGCTTATCATCACCTGGCGGATCAAATCTTCCATTTTCAGCCACATGGGCTCATCGTCCACATATTTTTTACCCAGCCCGGCTTTGCTGTGTTTGCTCAGGCGCATCACGTACTTTTTAACGCCAAACAAGTCAAAGTAATGGCGGTACATTGCCAGCACCGCACTAAATTCGGCCACCAACTGGGATTCAGCGCAGTAAATGTGGGCGTCATTTTGCGTTTGCCCGCGCACCCGCAGCAGACCCATCAGCGAACCGCTCTGTTCATAGCGATACACCGTGCCGTACTCCGATATGCGCAGCGGCAGGTCGCGGTAGCTGCGCGGTTTACTGCCAAAGATTTTGTGGTGGAAAGGACAGTTCATCGGCTTCAGGTAATACGTTGCCCCTTCCCGCTCCATGCCGGCGTACATTTCGTCTTCGTAATAAGGCAAATGGCCGCTGCGCAGGTAGAGCGCTTCTTTGGCAATGTGCGGCGTGCTGACGTGGACGTAACCGGCGGCGTCTTCCATCTCTCGCGCCAGCTTTTCCAACTCTTTACGCATGATATTGCCATTGGGCAGCCACAGCGGCAGGCCCGGCCCAATTTCGTCATCCATGATAAAAATTTCCAGTTCGCGTCCCAATTTGCGATGGTCGCGCTGCCGGGCTTCTTCCAGCAGTTGCAAATGCGCTTTGAGTTCTTGTTTGTTGGGCCAGGCCGTGCCGTAGATGCGCTGCAACATGGGCCGGTTTTCATCGCCGCGCCAGTAGGCGCCGGCAATGCTCAGCAACTGGAAGGCGTCGGGGGCAATTTGCCCCGTGTGGGCCACGTGCGGCCCCCGGCACAGATCCTCAAAACTGTCTTGCCGGTACGTGCTGATAGGTTCACCTGCTTTTGCCAGTTCCTCGATCAACTCCAGTTTGTATGGCTGGTCGTGGAATAGTTGTTGGGCTTCGGCGGCGCTGACCTCCCGGTACACCAGCGGAAATTTTCCGGCGATAATCTGGCGCATCCGTTTTTCCAGCCAGGGTAGATCATCCGGTTTGAAGGTGCGATGTCTTCCATCGCCATCCACGCCCAGGTCAAAATCGTAGTAAAAGCCATTGTCAATGGGTGGGCCAATGGCCAGTTTGGCCGCCGGGTACAAGGCCAGCACCGCCTGCGCCAACACATGTGCGGCCGTGTGCCGGATACGATACAAATCCGACTGTTCATAGGGTTGTTGATTCAATTCAGACATGAGATTCTCCTTTACCAACTGTCATTCCGACCCTTCGCTGCCTCAGGGCAGGCTAGTCTTCGAGGAGGAATCCCGTTCACTCTTGCGTGAGAAGGATTCCTCGCTACGAAGACTTCGCTCGGAATGACAGTTAAACAAAAAGGCCGCTCCTATGAGCGGCCTCTGATACTGCTTACTGTTCACTGCTAACTGCTCACTCACTCAAGCCGCTCATAGCTCCATTGCCTTGGTAGTGATCTTGGTAGTGGTATGGCTGATAAACTCAGCCACGGGCAGCGCGCCCCGATCTTCCTCGTCGCGGGTGCGGACGGCGACGGCCGTGTTTTCCATTTCCTTATCACCCACCACCAGCATGTAGGGGATTTTTTGCAGTTGGGCGTTGCGGATTTTTTTGTTCATGCGGTCACTGCTGTCGTCCACCTGCACCCGCATCCCGGCAGCCCGCAGTTGGCTGGCAACCTGGCGGGCATAGTCATTGTGCCGGTCGGCAATGGGCACCATCATCACCTGCACCGGGGCCAGCCACAGCGGAAACGCGCCGTTGAAGTGCTCAATCAGAATGCCCACAAACCGTTCCATGCTGCCAAACGGGGCGCGGTGAATCATCACCGGGCGGTGTTTCTGCCCGTCCTCGCCCGTATATTCCAGGTCAAACCGCTCTGGCAATAGAAAATCTACCTGCACCGTGCCTAACTGCCATTCCCGCTTGAGTACATCGCGGAAAATGAAGTCCAACTTGGGGCCGTAAAACGCTGCTTCACCTTCTTCAATCGTGTAGTTCATGCCTGCTTTATCAGCCGCCTGGCGAATGGCGTTAATCCCTTTCGCCCACATCTCCGGCGCGCCCGCGTATTTGTCGCTGTTGGGATCATTGGTGCCCAACCGGGCGCGGAAGTCGTGGAAGCCCATCGTTTGGAAGACAAATTGAATCAGGTCTACCACGCCGATGAACTCCTCTTCCAGTTGGTCGGGCGTGACAAAGAGGTGGGAATCGTCCACTGTAAAGCCGCGCACGCGCGTCAGCCCAGTCAATTCACCACTTTGTTCATAGCGGTAAACGGTGCCAAATTCGGCCAGGCGCAGCGGCAGGTCGCGGTAGCTGCGCGCTTCGCTGCGGTAAATTTCGATATGGTGCGGGCAGTTCATGGGTTTGAGCATGAACTTTTCCTCGTCCACGTCTATGGGCGTGTACTGGCTGGCTTTGTAGTAGGGATAGTGCCCGCTGGTGATGTATAAATCCAGCTTGCCGATGTGGGGTGTGATGACGGGCAGGTAGCCCCGTTCAAGCTGCGCCTGGCGCAGGAAGTTTTCCAGTGTCTCGCGCAGCACCGCGCCTTTGGGCAGCCACAGCGGCAGCCCGGAGCCAACCAGTTGCGAAATGTGGAACAGCCCCAACTGTTTTCCCAGGCGGCGATGGTCACGCGCTTTAGCCTCTTCCAACAGGCGCAGGTATTCGTCGAGTTCTTCTTTGTTGTGCCAGGCCGTACCGTAGATGCGCTGCAACTGGGGGTTGTTTTCGTTGCCGCGCCAGTAGGCGCCGCCGGTACGCAGCAGCTTGACGGCGTTGGCTTTCACTTGCTTGGTGAATTTGACGTGCGGCCCGCGGCAGAGGTCTACAAAGTTGCGCTGGGTGTAGATGCTGACTTCTTGGGCGGGCACGGCCGTCGGCTCGCCATTCTCGTCCAGTTTACCCGCTGCCAGGTCGGCGATCAGTTCCAGTTTGTAGGGCTGGTCGGCAAAAAAGACCTGCGCTTCGGGGATGCTCATGGCCGAATGGGCAAAGGGCGCATTTTGTTTGAGCAATTCTTTCATGCGTTCCTCGATCTGCGCCAGGTTCTCTTCGGAAAAGGTGCGCGATTTGCCGTTTTCTTGACCCAGGTCAAAGTCGTAATAAAAGCCATCTTCAATGGGCGGGCCAATGGCTAATTTGGCCTCCGGGAACAAGTCCAGCACCGCTTCAGCCATGACGTGCGCGGCCGAATGGCGGATGCGGTACAGTTCCGATTCGGCGTAGGGAATGTGGTTTGTTTCAGACATAATGAATCTCCAGCTATTTGAGATTTGAGATTGGAGATTAGAGATTGAAACCAATCGCCAATCTCTAATCTCAAATCCCCAAAAATAAAAACGCCATCACCCACATTGGGGCGATGGCGTATCGCGGTTCCACCCAAATTCAGTTAGCAGTTAGCAGTTAGCGGTTGGCAGTAAGTAGTCCCATTCAACCGCTTACTGTTTACAGCTAACTGCACACTGTTCACTCTCATTGACGGCCGTTAACGGGGCCAACCGGATTTTCTTACTCAGTTTAAAGTAGGGCAGACGCATGGTCTGCCCTGGGGAGGGCAAACAATACAGTTTGCCCATACCATTCAGAAAACCACTCCTGGGGGGTTTTGGTTAGTGGCGAATGGTGGCGGCTCACAGCCTACGGCCGTCCACTCTCTGTCATCTACCGGCTAACTACTCGTCCCAATCATCGTGTTACAAGGTGCTATTGTGAGATGCTGATTATAAAACCGATAGCCACGATGTCAAGTCCACATTCCGTAATTTCGTAATCGGTAATCCGTAACCCGACTTCGGACTTCGATTTACGGACAACGATTTACGGACAACGGTTTACGGGTGACGGTTTACGGATTACCGGCAACGGTCGCAACCTTTCCTGTTATACTGCGTATGGATGGGCAGTCAGGAGAGAAAACGTTGAATAACGATGAAGTTGTCTGGCTCGAAAGAGCAATGGAAGGTGATAAAGAAGCCTTCGGTCATATCATAGAGGCGTACCAGGGGCCGGTTTATAACCTGGCGTATCGTATGCTCAACAATAGTCACGAAGCAGAAGAGGCAGCCCAAGAAGCCTTTATTCGCGCCTACACCCGGCTGGACAGTTATAACCCGGAGCGCAAATTTAGCACCTGGCTGCTTTCCATCACGTCCAACTATTGTATTGACATCATCCGCAAGCGGCGGGCAATTTTGTTGTCCATTGACGAACCGTTAGCGCCCCACCCGGCGTTGATGTCGGAAAAGTCGGCCGGGCCGGAAGGTCAGATGATGCAGAGCGAAGAACAACGGCTGGTGCAAACGATGCTGGCAGAACTGGAACCGGATTACCGACAGGCGGTGATCTTGCGTTACTGGTATGACCTTTCCTATGAGGAAATTGCGGAAGTGACCAATTCGACGGTAAGCGCCATTAAGTCCCGGCTGTTCCGCGCCCGCCGCTATCTGGCGGATTTAGGTGTGGCTGCCGGTTTAGAACCGATTGACGTTCCGGGCATGGTGGTGTGAGGCACACGACCTGACAGGTTTTTAGAAACCTGTCAGGTTTGATGGTGGTGGTATGAGAAATTCAGAGAATGGGAGTAATGGTATGGAGCATGAAGAGATTTATACGCTGATGATGGACGCGCTCGATGGTGAGCTTTTGGCAGACGAACAAACGCTGTTGGAATCTCACCTGCGCGCGTGTCCTGACTGTATGCGGGAGTGGCAGGCGATGAGCGCCATTGATGCCCTATTCCGGCGGTCGCCGATGCTCAGCCCGGCAGCCGATTTTACGCAGCGGACGCTGGCGCGGCTGCCCAACCGCCGGGTGCGGTTGTGGCTGATGGGGTTGGTGTATGTGGCGTTGTTGGCGGCGGGGCTGCTGCCTTTCTTGTTGGTGGTGGGCACGGCCGTACTCTTAGCGTCTTCATTTGGTGAACCGGCGGCGGTGGGCAGTGGGCTGCAATTGCTGGCAAAAGGGTTGCAGATCGCTGGCGTGGTAGCCGGCGCTTTGTTGACAGGCGCATCGCGCCTGATATGGGAACAACCATCTATTGTGGGCTGGATGCTGGTGATGGTCGGTATTGTCTTCTTGTGGAGTGGCGTGTACCGGCAGTTACTCAGTTCACCGGCCCGGCGACAAATTTCCTGAAATTGGGGGTTAGCTTAACGATGAAACGATTTCTACTTTTTCTTAGTTTAATTTTATTCCTGGTGCTGATGCCCACCGGTGTGGCTCTGGCGCAAAGCCAGGGCGTCACAGTGGCTGCTGGCGAAACGGCCGAGGAAGTGGTGCTGTTTGAAGGCGACCTGACGGTGGAAGCGGGAGGTACCGTGAGGGGAGATGTTGTCCTGTTTGATGGCGACGCCACCATTGCGGGCACGGTGAAGGGGTCGGTGGTGTTATTTAGTGGCGATCTGGTGACGACGGAGACGGCCGTTATCAACGGCGATTGTGTCATCATGGCGGGCGCAGTTACAGATCAGACAACTGCCGGATTAAACTGCACGAATGTTAAAGACGTTGCTCCGGCATTGAGCGGGCTGTTTAACAATTTCCCGGCCATACCACCTATTCCGGCTGCGCCAGCCGCGCCTGCTGCGCCGCCGATACCGCCAGTGGAAATAGAAACACATGATGGCGGAGGATTTTTTGGTCAGGTGTTTGGCGCTATTTTCCGTAGTTTGTTGTTTGGGGCGCTGGCGTTTGTGGCTGCCACTCTATTCCCACGTCACCTGGCGCGGGCGGAAGGAGCGGTGCGCGAAAAGCCTTTTGCCAGTGGTACGGTTGGCTTTTTGACCGCATTGGCGGCCCCTATCTTGCTGCTGCTGTTAAGCCCCATTCTGTTTGTGCTGGCTTTTGTCTGTGGGCTGGGTGTGCTGATAGCGGCGGGGTTGGTGTTGAGCTATGTCGCGGCCATTGCCGTGGGTTGGTTTGCGGTTGGCAGCATCTTAGGCCAACGGATGGCGGAATGGCTGAACATGAAAAACCGTTCATTGCCGTGGACGACGGCCGTAGGTACAGCCACATTAACTTTGACTTTGGGTTTACTGGGCGCCATTCCCTTTGTTTGGGGCGAAGAGGTGACCGGATTCCTGATTGCCTGCGTTGGCCTGGGGGCGGTGGCGCTGACGAAGTTTGGCACACGGCCGTACCCCGTGCTGGATGAAGGCATTCGCATTTTGCCGGTGGAGAATAGTGACAAGGTCACGGCCGTGCTCAATACCCTGCCCGACGATGATATCCGCTTAAAGTAATTGACAATTGGCAATTGATAATCGCCAATTGTCAATGGCCTTCCTCTTCCCCTTCTTAAAGAAAAGAGGCGCTCCACCAAATGAGCGCCTCTTTTCTTTATTTGTAACTGTTCAGCAATGGTCGGTCTTCAGACCGAGCCGGTCGCGGTGGCCCGGTGGTAACACCGGCCACAGCCAGAGAAAGGCTACGCAGCAAATTTCTCCTCTTTGCTGGCGCCACCGGCTTTTGCGGCAATTTGCCCATACAAATGGCCCCACACAACCGCCAGGTATGGCCCAATCAGGAAGCTAACGATCCAACCAATGCAAGGGATATTAGCCACAAGGCCTGTTACAAACATAATCGCAAACACAACCCCAACTACAATGGCAATGTCGCCAATATGGTCACGCACAATACCGAACACTTCACCAAAACGGAAGCAAGACCCCAAATTGTTATTGCGCAGATATTGCACGATCACGGCCGGACTCACAAAGAGCAGCGCCAACAAGAAAATAAGGGCCAGGCAGCTTACCAGACCAAATGTGGCGAGAATGCCAGCGGCGGCGGCATCTTCGCTAATGTTGCTCAAGCCGCTAAAACCAATCGTGGAAATACCAACGATACACGCTAACAACCAGAATGGTAATGTGTATACCAGGAGGGCGACGAAAAGGTTAAAACCATCTCGAAGAAAACCGCCCCAATCATCCCATTCGGGCAACGGCCGTTCCTCTCCATTCATCACATTGCGGGCAATAGCCACCATATAGCCTTCCAATATGATCGCTGGAATGATAAAGAACGAGAAAATTGCCATTGCCAGGGCGATCAAAAATTTCATTACCCAACGTTCGTCTTCGGTTATATAAGTGAGAGCTTTTCCAATGTCCATTTTTTTCTCCTGTGTTTCAGGTGTGAACTAAGTTGATAAAGTGAAGGACTACCGGCAAGATTGTAAAGTCATCCTCATGGCGCGTCAACCAATTTGCAAACGGCCGTAAGCAGGCTAGAATGACCCCATGCACAAAGTTGTCTTTATGGGTACACCTGATTTTGCCGTGCCCAGCCTGCAAACTCTTATTGAAACGCAACAGGTCGTCGGCGTGGTGACGCAGCCGGATAAACCGGCGGGGCGGGGTAATCAGCTACGGCCGTCGCCCGTTAAACTCGTCGCCCAGGCCGCCAACATCCCCGTTTACCAGCCCAAATCGCTAAAAAGTGAAGAAGCCGCTGCGCCCCTGCGCGACTGGCAGCCGGATGTGATTGTCGTCGCCGCTTTTGGGCAGATTTTACGGCCGCATGTGCTGGATTTGCCACCGCATGGCTGTCTCAACGTGCATGCCTCATTACTGCCCCGTTGGCGCGGCGCTTCGCCCATTCAGCACGCCTTGTTGGCGGGAGACGAGCAGACCGGCGTTTGCCTGATGTGTATGGATGTGGGGCTGGATACTGGCCCGGTATATGCCTGTGAGGCCACGCCGATTGGGGTCGAGGACACGGCCGTGTCCCTCCATGACCGTCTGGCAAACCTGGGCGCGGCGCTGCTACGCCAATACCTGCCCGCTATCCTCAGCGGTCAACTGCCTGCCCGCCCTCAGGATGACGCCCACTCCACCTATGCGCCCATGATCAAAAAGGAGCAGGGCGTTATAAATTGGCAGCAAAGCCGTGAGCAGATTGACCGGCACATCCGCGCCATGACCCCCTGGCCCGGCGCCTTTACTACCTGGCAAGGGCAGACGCTGAAAATTTTGCAGGCCGCTTCGGCACGGGAAACCATTCCCGCGGGTACGCTGGGGCAGGTGGTGGCGGTAAACGGCCGTGTGTTTGTCCATTGCGGCACAGGCGGCTTACAATTAGTAGAAGTACAGTTGGCGGGAAAAAAGGCCATGCCTATAGCCGAATTTTTGCGTGGTCATCCTGATATGGTAGGTAGTAAATTGGGAGATTGAGAGATTGGGAGACTGCGAGACTGCTTAATCTCCCAGTTTCGTAATCTCCTGATTTCCACAGGCGAAATTATGGAAATACTCGTTTATGGTGCTGGCGCGGTAGGTGGTTATCTGGGCGCTAAATTGTTACAACAAAAACACCGGGTCACGATGATCGCGCGTGAGGTGACGGCCGAATTGATCAACCTCAATGGCCTGAGCATTACCGAACGTGGCGAACGAGAACGGGTGAAACCCACCGTTCTTACCTCGGCGATGGCGGCGTTTCAGGACGGCCGTCAATATGACCTCATCATCATGGGCGTGAAGTCGTATGATTTGGAAGAAGCGATGAATACCATCGTCGCCTTCTGTCCGCAGCCGCCTCCTATTCTTGTGTCCGGCAACGGCATCGGTGTTGAAGAGCCATTCGTGGCCCAATTTGGCGCGGAAAAAGTGATTGCCGGCTCCGTCACCATCCCCCTGAGCAAACAAACCTCCGATCATATTGTGGTGCAAAAAGAGGGGCGTGGGCTGGCGCTGGCCCCCACCCAACCCAAACAAAACATCAAACAGTGGGGTGTGCTGTTCCAAAAAGCGGGCATCGCCACCCAACTGGAAAGCAATTACCAGGCCATGAAATGGTCAAAGGCGCTGCTGAATATGGTAGGTAATGCTACCTCCGCTATTTTGAATCGTAAACCAGGCGTCCTGTACAAATCGGATGCCATTTTTAATCTGGAAGTGCAGATGTTACAGGAAACGTTGGCGGTGATGAAGGCTAAAAAGCTGCCGGTCATTGATCTGCCCGGTTCTTCGGCCAAAAAGCTGGCGTTTGGCGTGCGGCGACTGCCCCGCTCCATGCTCAAAGGCCGCATGGTCAGCGCCGTCACCAGCGGGCGTGGTGACAAAATGCCTTCTTTCCAGATTGATCTGACTTCCGGCAAGGGCAAAAGCGAAGTCATTTACCACAATGGGGCGGTAGCGGCTGCGGGGAAGGCGTTGGGCATTGCTACCCCCGTGAACGCAGCGCTGAACGACATCCTGGTCAAGCTGATGCGGGAAGAATTAGACTGGCGGGAGTTTGACGGCCGTCCCCAGCGGCTGATGGCGGAAGTGAAGAAATACCAGAACCCGTAACCCGTAACCGGTAATCCGTAGTCCGTAATCCGAAGTCGGACATCGGACTTCGGATTACGGATTACGCATCCCGGATTACGCATCACGGATTTCGAAGTATGTACAGCCACGAATTAGAACTGCGACAAGAGATCGTCAAAATTGGCCGCCTGATGTATGACAAGGGGCTGATTTTGGCTTCAGATGGCAATATCTCGGCACGGTTGGGGCACGGCCGTATCCTGCTCACCCCCTCCGGCCTGCACAAGGGCATGTTGGAGCCAGACCAGCTCATCATTGTCAACGAGGCGGGCAAGAAAGTGGGTGGGCCGCGCCATCTGCACCCCACCAGTGAACTGCCCATGCACCTGGAAGCCTACCGCCAACGCCCGGACGTCACGGCCGTTGTCCATGCCCATCCCCCTTATGCCGTTGCCCTTTCCATTGCCGGAATTTCTATGGCCGATTGTTTGCTGCCGGAAGCGGTTGTTTTTCTGGGCACCATTCCCACGACTGCTTATGCCACCCCATCCAGCGCCGAAAACGCGCAGGTGGTGCGGGAACTCATCGGCCAGCATGATGGCCTGGTTTTGCAGCGGCACGGCTCGCTGACGGTGGGTCATTCACCCATGCAGGCCTTTATGCGCCTGGAAACATTGGAACGCCACGCCTTCATCGCTTACCTGTTAGCCACATTAGGCGTCCATAACCCCATGCCCCCGGCCGATGTGCAAAAATTGCTGCTGATTCGTCAGCAGCTAGGGCTGAGCCGCCCCGGTGAAGCTGAGATGTTTTGTGAACAATGTGGCGTTTGTCACCCAGAAGGCGCACACTTGAACCAACGCCGTTTTGCAAACGTTGGTTGATTTGCCATTGTAATTGACGGGTTTTGCTGGTAGCATACACCCGTCTTGCGCAGCAACATAGCAAACAATACGCCTGAGTAGTACCTAATTTAATACAAATGGTGGCACGGTCTGGCGATCGGCCACAGCGATTTATGATTGGCAGGTTTAGTAGTAAGGAGCCTGATCATGTTTGATTTACGCCAAAGCACAAACGGCCGTCCCCTTCTTGTTGGTCATCGTGGCGCCATGGACGTAGCCCCCGAAAACACCATGTCCGCTTTCCGCGCCGGCCTGGCTGGCGGTGCGGATATTCTGGAACTGGATGTACAACTTACATCAGATAAACAAGTCATTGTCTTCCATGACACCGATCTGCGTTTGAAGACGCCCGTCTCCGGCCAGATTGCCGAATACAAGGCTGACTACCTGCGCACCCTGGATGTGGGGCGGTACTTTAATGCCGATTTTGCCGGGGAACGGATGCCCTTTTTGGCAGAAGTGTTGGCCTGGGCCAAAGGGCGCATCCCTTTGATGATTGAGCTAAAACACACGCCGCCCCATTTCAACCCGGAACTAGATTTATGCACGGTGGCGCTGATTGAAAAGTATGACATGGTGGATGAGGTGGTTGTCACCAGCTTTGATCAGTTTGCTCTGCGCCGCGTGAAACGGCTGAACCCGACTATTACCACCAGCCTCATTTACGTGGGGCGGTTCTGCAATCCACTGGATCTGATCACCCGGTTTGAGGTAGACGTGTTAAGCCCTTCCACTGATTTTTTGTGCCGGGATGAGGTGAAGATGATCCAGGCTGCCGGTTATGCGTGCAGCCCCGGCGGATTTTACTGGGATTACGAGACGTTATTGTCGTGGGGGGTAGATACCATCAGCAGCAACAATCCGGCCAAAGTACGGCCGTTGCTGCCTGAGGAAAAGCCGCTAGAAGCCGCCCTCATTGCAGCGCTGCTGGCCTGACCGCCACGCCGGTTAGACATCCGATTAGACATCCGATTTTTACAAAAAATCGGATGTCTGGTCGTAGTTAATTTCCACTCGGTGTGGGCAAACGAAAAGTCACGGCCGTGCCCGTTTCCCCTTCTGTGCTGCTGCTGATCTGCAAATCTCCGCCGTGTTGGCGCACAATTTCGGCGGCAATAGAGAGGCCCAGTCCGCTGCCGGGCACATCGGTGCGGGCGCGGTAGAGAGGAGTAGCAATTTGGGGTACATGGTGCGCCGGGATGCCAGGGCCGCTGTCTTGAACCAAGACGGATACGTGTGGGGGAACATGGCTTAACTGGATGGTAATTTTGTCTCCAGCACGGCCGTACTTCACCGCATTGTCCAACACATTGATGAACACCTGCCGCAGCCGGTCTGGGTCGGCCAAAACGGGGGGCAGTGCTGATTCCACCTGTAGAGAAAGCAGTATTTCTTTTTCTTCGGCGATGAGGATGAAGTCCGATACCACCGATTCGACCAACAGCGCCAGATCAATAGGACGAATTTCCGGGGGGCCGGCCGATTCCAGGCGGCTGAGCGTCAGCAAATCTTGCACCAGCCGCGCCATGCGGTTGGTTTCCTGGTGTATCTGATTCAGCGAGTTTTCGCGGATGGCGTCGGGCAGGTCGGGGGCGCGCAGCAGTTCAATGTGGGCCAGCACGGCCGTCAGCGGCGTGCGTAGTTCATGGGATAGGCTGTTCAGGAACAGTTGCGTGGATTTTTCCAACCGCCGCTGGGCGCTGAGGTCTTCCAGCCAAACCAGGGCGCCATGTTCCAATGGGCAAAGCCACCAACTGAGCGTCTGATCTTCTGGCAAGGTTAACAGGCGGGTATGGGCCAGGGTACGGCCGTCAATGAGCGCCACATCTCGTAACAAGACAGACAGCGCCTCGCCGGTTAACAGGCGGCCGGCCATCTGGTTTTGGTAGAGGATGGTTTGTTTGTGGTCGAAAATGAGAAGCCCGAATGGGGCCGTATCTAACTGTTGGTTCAAATTGGGTGAGGCAATGACGTTCAGGCCGGTTTGTTTCTGGCGCCGGTAGCGGGTGACGGCCGTAATCATCCCGCCAACAAACAAACCTAGCAACAGCAGCGCAATAAAAAGAACCGGTTTCAAATCCAAAACAATCATCGTGAGTTATTGTACCGTTGTTTTTGACAAGCAATAAGTCATTTGTTACCATTCCGGCGCACAACTGAATAGATAATATCATCAAACACTTCTTATCCAGAGAGGTCGAGGGACCGGCCCGATGACACCTCAGCAACCGCCCGGCGGCACAGCCAAAGGGAAATGGTGCTAATTCCGGCAGAAGGGTAGCGAGATACGTTACCAATGCTTCTGGGAGATGAGCAAGTGGCGCACAGGAATGATACCCGGACGCCCTTTCTGAATCTGCCAGGAAGGGCGTTTTTATTTGGAGATTGGAGATGTGGCAATCTCCAATCTCTCATCTCAAGGAAGTAAACATGACCACAATTGCTTTTTCATCCAATGGGAACAAAGCAGACACGGCCGTACCACCCCCACCTCCTCTTGGCCCCTCCACCCAGGCTGTCCACGGGGAGGTGGCCCGGCGAAGCTGGCAGCCCCACCACAGCCTGACGACGCCCATCACCCAGACGGCGACCTACACCTTTAAGGATACGGCCGATTTGTGCGCCTTTATGGAGGCGAAAATGTGGGGCGGCGGCGAGGAACGGGGCGAATACGGCCGTTACGGAAACCCCACCGTGCGCAGCGTGGAAAAACGGATCGCCGCATTGGAAGGGGGTGGTGATGCCCTGCTCTTTCCCACGGGCATGACGGCCGTCACCCACACCCTGCTCTCCATCCTGCCCACCGGCAGCCACATCGTGATGACCGACGACTGTTACCGCAAAACCCGCCAGTTTTGTAACACCTTCCTGGCGCGGCTGGGCATTGAAACCACCCCCGTGCCCATGGGCGATTATGAGGCGCTGGCGGCCGCCATTCGCCCGGAAACACGGATTATCCTCAGCGAAAGCCCCACCAACCCCTACCTGCGTGTGGCCGACCTGGAACGGCTGGCGGCTATTGCCCGGCAGCACAAGCGGGTGAAGACGATGATTGACAGCACCTTTGCCACGCCGGTGAACCAACGGCCGTTAAGCTACGGCATTGATCTGGTCATCCACAGCGGCACCAAATACCTGAGCGGGCACAATGACGTAATGGCCGGGGTGGTGGTGGGCGACGCCGGCCTGCTGCACGCCCTGCGCCAGAGCCAGGGCATGTTGGGCGGCGTAGCCGATCCTCACGCCGCCTGGCTGGTGGAGCGTGGCCTGAAAACGTTGGCGCTGCGGGTGCGGCAGCAAAACGCCAGCGCCCAGGCGGTGGCCGAATTCCTGGAAAACCATCCCCGCGTGGCGCGGGTCTGGTATCCGGGGCTGCCGTCGCACCCCGACCATGCCATCGCCCGGCGGCAGATGAGCGGTTTTGGTGGGGTGGTCAGCTTTGAGATCGCCCCCATCCCCGGCGAAAACCCGGCCGATACCACCTCCCGGTTTATTGACGCCGTGACCATCCCCTACATCGCCCCCAGCCTGGGCGGCGTGGAAAGCCTGATCGAGCAGCCGGCGTACATGTCTTTTTACGAGCTTTCCACGGAGGAACGATTGACAATTGGCATCAAAGATAATTTGGTCAGATTTGCCATTGGCATTGAAGATACGACGGATATAGTGGCGGATTTGGAACAGGCGTTAGCCGTAATCGGTAATCCGTAATCGGTAATCGGTGGTTGACCGATAACCGATTACCGTTTACCGATTACCATTTTTCGGAGAGAAAATGACACTGGTAATGAAATTCGGCGGCACATCGGTGGGGAGTGCGGCGGCGATACGGGAAACGGCCGTGCTCATCACCCAGACGAAACAGGCGTGGGGGCAGGTGGTGGTGGTGGCTTCCGGCATGGGCAGCAAGCCGGAGAAAGTGACCGACTTGCTGCTCAACGGCGCGCACGCGGCGGCAGCCGGCGATGGCGAAACTTTTAAGCGGAATGCGGCTTTGATGCGCCAGATTCATATGGCGGCGATTGATGAGCTGCTGGAGCCAGACGGGGAACGGCAGGTGGTGTTGGCGGAGAACGGCCGTTTCATTGATCGCTACGAGGCGTTATGTCAAGCCGTTTTTGTCCTGGGTGAACTCAGCCCACGGGCGCTGGATGCAATCGGCGGCATGGGTGAGCAGATGGCGGTGCGCATTCTGGCGGCCTATTTGCGGCAGCAGGGGCAGCCCGCTCAGGCCATTGACGCCACCGAATTGATTGTGACCGACGATAACTTTTTGAACGCCTCCCCTTTGAAAGTAGAGACGAATGAGAAGACAAGGGGGCGGCTACGGCCGTTGCTGGCGGCTAATACCATCCCCATCGTCACCGGCTTTATTGGGGCGACGAAAGGCGGTATCACCACCACTCTGGGGCGCGGCGGTTCTGATTATACCGGCGCGATTTTGGGCGAAGCGCTGCAGGCGGATGAGGTGTGGATTTGGACGGA
This sequence comes from Chloroflexota bacterium, assembly GCA_035444285.1. Lineage (GTDB taxonomy): Bacteria > Chloroflexota > Anaerolineae > Promineifilales > Promineifilaceae > CAADGU01. Next base: position 93,947 of record DAOMOK010000007.1, on the reverse strand, counting down.
TGTGGACGGCGTGATGACGGCCGATCCGCGCATTGTGCCCACCGCCAAGAGCATTCCCAGCCTGAGCTACCGCGAAGTGTCTGAGTTGGCCTTTTACGGGGCCAAAGTGCTGCATCCCAAAACGATGCGGCCGTGTATCGAAAACGACATCCCGCTGCGCATCAAAAATACCTTCAACCCGGAACACCCTGGCACCGTCATTGTGCCCGATACGTCAGCGGCTAACGGCGGCATCAAAGCGGTGACGGCCATCAAGCGTCTGAGCCTGATTACGGTGGAGGGCAAGGGGATGCTGGGTGTGCCCGGTATTGCTGCCCGCACCTTTGGCGCGGTGGCCCGCGGCGGCCAGAGTGTGCTGCTCATCAGCCAGGCATCGTCGGAGCAGTCCATCTGTTTTGCCGCCCCGGAAAGCGGCACCAAAACGATCATCGGCAGCCTGGAGGCGGAGTTTGCCGAGGAACTTAAACGACAAGACATTGACCGTATTTGGGCGCTGGAGCCGGTTTCCATCGTGACGGTGGTGGGGGCGGGGATGCGGCACACGCCGGGTATTGCCGGTCGTCTGTTTATGGCGCTGGGCAACGCCAGCGTCAATGTGGTGGCTATTGCCCAGGGGTCGTCGGAATGCAGTATCAGCGTGGTGGTGGCGGACCATGATACGGGCACGGCCGTGTCCCAAATTCACCGGCTGATTGGCAGTTAGGGGTAATCGGTAATCCGTAATCGGTAATCCGTAATCGGTGAGTGTGAACATCGGTTAATCCTGAACTTAACGCCAGCACCGTCATTTGTTTAACGGCCGTCAACGGCCGTTTAAGCCCCCGTCAACTTGCAAATGAACCCCTGGGCTTGTTTCCCCCTTCCCAAATCCTCATAATCATCGCCTGTGCCCTTGACCGATGTTAAGGGCACAGATGACGATAAATCAAAGGAGATTTTACCCATGCAACGCAAGTTTATTTTGATTCTGTTGGCTCTGGTGGTGGTATTGGCCGCTTGCCAATCGGGTGGGACAACGGCCGTGCCCACCAACCCTGCCTCCGCACAACCAGAAAGTGCTCAGGCGACCGGCGGCAAGCTGGTGATTTATTCTGGTCGCAGCAACAGCCTGGTGCAGCCCATCATTGACCAGTTTTCCGCCGCCACCGGCATTGAGGTGCAGGTGCGGTATGGCAGCACTTCGGAAATGGCCGGGGTGCTGCTGGAAGAGGGGGCCAACAGCCCGGCGGACATTTTTTATGCCCAGGACCCTGGCGGGTTGGGCGCGGTGCAGCAGGCCGGATTGTTACGGCCGTTGCCCGCCTCGGTTTTAGACCAGGTACCGGCTCGTTTTGCTGCCGATGATGGCTCCTGGGTAGGCATTTCGGGCCGGGCGCGCACGGTGGTCTACAACACCAATGCCATTACCGACCCGACCACACAACTGCCGGACGATATGTGGGGGTTTACCGAGCCGGAATGGAACGGCCGTATCGCCTGGGCGCCCAGCAATGGTTCTTTCCAGGCTATGGTCACCGCCATGCGCGCCGTTTGGGGTGAAGAGAAGAGCCGCGAATGGCTGCAAGGCATTCAAGCCAACAATCCGCGCGTTTTTGAAGGCAATACGCCCATCGTTGAGGCCGTCGCCAACGGCGAGGTGGCAGTGGGTTTTGTGAATCATTATTATCTGTATCGCTTCCTGAATGAGCAGGGGGAATCCTTTGCGGCGCGCAACTACTTTTTGCCGTCAAGCGGCCCAGGGTCGCTGATCATGGTATCCGGCGTGGGCATTTTGCAGGGGGCGGAAAATGTGGCAAATGCGGAACGGTTTATCGAGTTTCTGCTCTCCGCACCAGGCCAGCAATACTTTGCCGCGCAGACATTTGAGTATCCTGTCATTGAAGGCGTCACCTCCCAGGTGAAACCAACACTGGCGGAACTGGATGAAATGGCGCTGGACATTTCTCTAACCGACCTGGCCGACCTGGAAGGGACGCAAGATATGTTGATTGACCTGGGCATTATTGAGTAATTGCTCAATTACCTCAATAGCAGTTCTCAATTTGGCAAAGCCCGGCGATTAAAATCGCGGCAACAAAAGGCAAAGCCGACCTTCGTCGGCTAGAGACAGTCGGCGAAGGCCGACTTCGCCTCTTGTCGGTGCAGATTTATCTGCCGCCGCAAACAAAATTGAGAATTGCTGATTACCTCATTACCCATTTGCCCTCCCCTCAGGTAAAATTGCGGCCATCTTCATCTCTGGATGCAGCATGGCTCAACAGTTATTTCTGGCATTTTTTCTCAGCGTCCTCATTGTCGCCTTAGCCTATTGGCGGGGTTCGCTCTCGAACTCTGGCGCAGTGGGGGCCTTGATTGTGGGTACCGTGACCTTCGGTTTCGGTGGCTGGCAGTGGGGGGTGCTGCTGGCTCTCTTTTTCATCAGTTCCAGTTTGCTTTCCCATTACAAAGAACGCGAAAAGAAGGCGGTGGCCGAGAAGTTTGACAAGGGGCATCGCCGGGACATCTGGCAGGTGTTTGCCAATGGCGGTGCGGGTGCATTTTTTGCGCTGATGAATACCGTGTCGCCATCACCCGTCTGGCTGGCGCTGTTTGTGGGGGCGATGGCAGCGATGACGGCCGATACCTGGGCCACCGAATTGGGCACACTGAGTAAACGCCCGCCGCGCCTGATCACCAGTGGCAAAGTGGTGGCGGTGGGTACGTCTGGTGGGATTTCGGTGTTTGGCACGGCCGTGTCCTTTGGTGGCGGTCTGCTCATTGGCGGCACGGCGGCGCTGCTCACCGGGCAGTGGGCGCTGCTGTTGGCCGGGGGCCTGGGTGGCCTGTTTGGCTCGTTATTTGACAGTTTGCTGGGGGCCACCGTGCAGCAAATTTACGTTTGCGTGGTTTGCCAGAAGGAGACAGAAAAACGGGTGCATTGTGGGCAGGCCACACGGCCGTTGAAAGGATGGGCCTGGGTGAACAATGATCTGGTCAACTTTCTGGCTTCCCTGTCTGGTGGGTTCACCGCTTTGTTGGTAGCTTATTTGTTAGTAGCCTTTTAGGGTCTTAGTGACCATGAACAACATTCCCCCTGGTTTCACCCTCTTGCGCACCCTCAGCGCCAACAAGCGCCACATCACCCGGCTGGCCTGGATGCCAGACGGGGCGGCCCTGGCTACCGCTTCGTATGACCAGACGGTGCGGTTGTGGGATGTGGCTGATGGCCGGGAAATACGCAAGTTGATCGGCCACAGCAGTTCTGTATTTGCCCTGGCGGTCGCGCCCGACGGCCGTACCCTGTTCTCCTCTTCTAAAAATGCCTTAAAGGTGTGGGACCTGACCGGCGACGGCCAGCCGCGCACTTTGCGCGGCCACAACGACTACCTCTACGCCGTCGCCATCACGCCAGACAGCCAGACGGCCGTGACCGGCGATTTTAATGGCAACCTGGTCCTTTGGAATCTGGCGACGGACGCCCCCACTGCCCAGATAGCGGCGCATAAGGGGCGGGTGAATTGTACGCTGGCGCTGGCGGATGGGGTCACGGCCGTGTCTGGCGGCGCGGAGGGGCAGGTGCGTTTCTGGCGCATCCCGGACGGGCAAGCCATTGACCAGGTCGCCGCCCACAAAAAGGAGGTGCTGGCGCTGGCGCAGTCGCCGGATGGGGCCATGGTGGCCTCGGCGGGGCAAGACGGCCGTGTGCAAATCTGGCGCGTGGCCGACCGGTCGGCGGTGTGTGGGCTGGCGGGGCACACGGGGGCGGTGACGGGGCTGTCTTTTGCGGCGGACGGCCGTTGGTTGGCGTCGAAGTCGGCCGATGGGTCGGTCTGTCTGTGGCGCTGCGCCGATTGGGCGAAGGTGGTCACGCTGCCAGAACCGCATTCGGGTACGCTTTTTGCCGGGCTGGCCTTCCATCCCGTGCAGCCGATTTTGGCGACGTTGGGGGGAGAGGACACGGCCGTGCGGCTGTGGGAGTTGGATGGGGATATTTTGCCTGGATGATAACCTTGTAGATGGGCCAAACCGGTCGTTGTCAGGCTATATTATAATTCCCAGGCTATTGGTACAATCGGGCAAAGTGGAGTAAACAATGTCCCGTGTCGTCACGTCCGTGAATCAAGTTCCTATTCGCCTTACGGATGAACGTTGGGAACACATCACAGAAGAACATGGCGAACTGGCGGCTATGGAAATCGAGGTGTTAGAAACTCTTGCCAACGGTAAAAAATGCGCCCCAACAATCAGTTTGGATGGCCTACGATCAAGAAGCTGATGTAATGTACATCAACTTTAAGAAACCGGGCGTTGCTACCGACAGTGAATTGACCGATGATGATGTCATTATTCGCTATGAGGGGGAAGAGGTTATCGGTTTTACGGTATTACATGCCAGTCAACGTTAAGCACAGAAAGGTTAACGGCCGTGAAAGACCTCTTGGTCCCCGCCTGCGCGGGGATGCCAGCGAATGGAGTCCGGGAACGGCCGTGTTGCAAAGAATAGCTACCACCCAACGCGATGCAATTGGCGATCAAGGCCATAATACATAATTTGGGCGCCGGTCACTTGAACAATCTTTCCCATCCGTGTGCCCTTGCTGGCAAATTCGCGCAGCCTGAATAGTTGACGCGATAGCTCAGGCAGTTCATCAAGCCGCTCGTGGGGAAAGGGAAATGTGACAATGCAATAGCCGCGATGGGCTGGCACACGCCGCCAAAAATCAGTGGCATTGATGGTGATGAATGTAGGATAGTTGGCCCTATGGAGCAATTGGGGAATGCTATCGTCCTTGATCAAGGTGATGGGACGCAGCGCATTGATAGAGATGACCTGCCCACGATACCAGACGCGAAACGCATCTTCCATGCGCGGGTTCCAGATATTCTCGTCCAGAACAATCATGGCTGGTCAAACAGCAAGCGGTACCAGGTCAATGGTGGCTTGTTCCAGGGCTGTATTGGCTAACACAATGGCTTCTAAAATGGCTTCTCTGGATATGTTACTGCGATGGTACTGGTAAAGCACTTCGTCAATATCATCCCCTTCAGCCAGATACCATAAAATGACGCGCACTTCCAGGCGAGTGTATTTGAAAGTCGGCCGACCGCCACAGATACCAGGAGCCATGACGATATGTTCACCCAATGGATAATATTCGTAAGGCTCACCGCCTACCATTTCTGTAACGAGATCGGATGGTTGGAATTGTTTGAACATGGTATGGTGATTATAACACAATGATACGCTAACGGCCGTGAAACACCTCTTTACGATGCCAGCGAATGGAGTCCGGGAACGGCCGTAGCGCCTCATCTACCGGGCCGATGTTTGGCGGCTGCACACCCCTTTCAGGATACTGGCGAGCAATAGGCAGATTGCAGTAAACTAGCTGCTATTGAAAGGCCGTCAGTTGGTGGATAATAACAATTTATTGTGTAATGAGTCACCATAATACACGGCTGGACGCCGAAACATCGTAAAAGCTATGAGGTTGTAATGGATATAGATTTGGCAATACGGATTACAGCTTTTAATTGGTTATCAGTCCAGACCAAAGTTCATGGAGATGTCTTACCGAGAACGTTGCTTCAGGCAGGATTTACTTTTGAAGAAACTCAAATACCCTTAGTATCCCCTCAAGGAATTTTCAAGCCTAAATTTTTAGATCTACCGCTTTCGATAACGACTACTCCTGATGGCCCTTATAATGATAGTTTCAGTGAAGATGGGTTCTTAGTCTATAAATATCGAGGCACAGATCCATCTCATAGAGATAACGTTGCCCTTCGAAAGACAATTGAAAGCAACCGTCCATTAGTCTATTTCCATGGGATTGTGCCCGGCAGGTATTTGGCTGTATGGCCTGTCTATGTTATTAGCGATGATCCAGTAAATTTATCGTTTAGGATTGCGGCTGATGACATGGCGAGTGTTAAGGTGGATTCTGAATCAGTCTATATGGTTGCAGAACAATCGGAATTAAAGAGAGCCTATTTGACGGCGACTGTAAAACAAAGGTTACATCAACGAAGTTTCCGTGAAAAAGTCCTTGCAGCTTATCGCACACAATGTGCTTTTTGCCGTTTGCGACATCGAGAGCTACTTGATGCATCCCATATTATCCCGGATCAGGAAGTGGGGGGGCAGCCAACAGTGAATAACGGAATGGCACTATGCAAACTACATCATGCTGCATTTGATAGTTTTTTGCTAGGTGTGACACCAGATTATCTTATTGTTGTGCGTGAGGATGTTTTAGATGAAGTAGATGGCCCGATTCTCAAGCACGGATTGCAGGAACTTCATAAAACTAAAATTATCTTACCTTGGCGACAAACAGAAAGGCCAAGTAGAGAAGCCTTAAGCTGGCGCTATGAGCAGTTTAAAGTTTCAATTCCATGACGTACGTCTAGCAGTTATTGCTTTTTTGAAGTAGGTTTGGCAGCGTATGTCTCGGTTTTTCTCGTGACTACTGAACGGGATGCTAGGAAAATCACTCTTAGTCTAACGACTATCCTCCCCATCTGAATCCTTTCCCCGCCGCATCCACACCACGGCCGTATCATCACGAAACACCTCTCCATGTCTCAGATTGTTCAGCCACGTTAACAATAACCTTGTGCGTGTTGATAAACCCAGTAGACCAGTTTATAATTCTGATTGACGCGGCGTTGTAAGTCCTGGATCAGCCGGGCGTTCGGAGAACGCCCCACTCCGCTCAGAGCGGTGGTTATCAGCTACCAGGCGGGCCGCTTTTTTTTGCCCCAATCACCTCTTCCATCACAATCACATTTTCTATCAGTTGCGCAGCCCAAAATTCACCATGTTCATATTTTTGCCGCAAAGCCCAGGCCACAAAATCTACTGCCTGCAAACCAGGGTGAATGGCTGAATCTACCTGCTCAATAATAAGCACCTGCTCTGGGATATGGCTCACCTCCTGCCGTATGGCTTGTTCCAACCGTACCGCCTGACGACGATTTGTATAACGTCGGTCAAGATAGACATGCAACTGGGGATGTTTGCTCAGGCAATGAGAGACGACACGTGCTAGTGCTAACCGGTACAATACTTCCCCTTTCTCTATTGGCGCTTCTTTTTGATCAATAATGACGATGTAGACTTCAAAATGCCCTTGCCCCAACCACTTCAAAACCCGTTTAATGACCGTTGATTGACTGCGCGCTGCTTTCAATTCGTTCTGGCGGGATTTAATACCCAACGATTGCCGGATACGCTTCAATTGAGTGGTTATTGGTCGGGTGGAGTCTGCGACCAATGCAGCCACAACAAAATACCGTTCATCACGACCGGGAGCGGGTGTTCCAGATTCATCTACGAATACAACTTTCATCGCGCTCAATCACTTTGCTGTCTGACCCAAATCACGGCCGTATCATCCCGATACACCTCATCCCATTCCCCCGATTGCGAGAGCCAGGCCGCCAACGGCCGTGTCGGGGGCAATATCACCCACTGCACATCCCGCGCCGCCAGCCGTTCTTCCCAGCCCGCTTCCGCGTCGGCAATCTGGATAAACTCGCGCGTCAACGCCTCGCCGTAAAAGTCGGTCTGGGCATCCATAAAAACCTCCCGCTCCGGCCACAGCCGGTACAGCAGGTAGCCGCCCCAATGGAACTCGTTAAACATGTTCCCTGTTGGCAAATCGTCACGAATCGCATCAACGGCGGCGATGGGAAAGTGACGCTCGCTAAAGGTATGGCCCGCCCGGAAAATATCCATCCTGGCCCCATTCGCCTGCGCCCACATCACGCCCATCACCACCACCACCGCCCACATCCAGCCCCAGGTGGGGCGGGCGGCGGCGTCCGTGCCCGTCAGAAATTGGCCCAATCGCGGCCACACGCCATCTATCCAGCCATCCACCTCCGGCAGCAGCACCACAATAGCCACCAGCGCATACAAGGGGATGTTCCGCGCCGAATAGAGGGCAAAAGCCGTCCACACCACTAGCAAAATGAGGGGCGTCCAGGCCAGCCGCCGCCCACTCAGCCAGCCAAAACCGAGCGACCCCAGCAGCAGGGCGGCAAACGGCCAGGCGCTCACCTGATGGAAATTGGGGCTGCGGTATTCGTTGGTGATGTTCACCAGAAAGTCGTTTTGCAAATAGGCGAAGCTGTGTTGCAGCATCACCGGGCCAACCGGATTGAGCGCGGCGATGAGGATGAGCAGCAAGAGGGCAATAAACAGGGTCACGGCCGTGCGCCACTCCCGGCCCAACACCGCCCCCGCCCCATACAGCCCCACCAGCACAACTCCACTGATAAACGCGCCGTGTGTGTTCGCCCACACCAGCATGAGCGGCAGCAGCCAGAGTAATATCTTTGTCTTAGGCTGCCGCCGATAGCTTTCCAAAATGAGCAGCGCCAGGGCAAAAAAGAGCAGGGTGAACAGGTGCGGTCGGGTGAGGGTGTGAATGGCCCCCACCACGGAAGTAAACAGACCACCCGCCAACGCCAGCAGCGCCCGCACCCCCACCCGCTGCAAGGTGATGGTGGTAATAGCATAGGTGGTGGCGATGAGTACGGCCGTGAGCCAGGCAATACCGTTCAACCCCGCCCCGCCATAGACCAGGGCAAAACCCAACTGGCTGAGCCATTCATGCGGCACCAGGAAACGGCCGTGCATCGTGTGTGAAAAAATATCGGTGGTGGGGATGCTTCCGTTGTCCAAAATGTAGCGCCCCACCGTCAGATGCCGCCCCAAATCCCCATCCCCATTCAACATCTGCGGCATAAACAGCAGGCTGATCCAGAAGACCAGAATAAAAACCAACACGCTAACCGAAGGCAAAAACCACTGTCGCTTAGTCACACTCGTGTCTTTCATAGGTATCTCTGTTTGGAGAGTGGAGAATGGAGATTAGCGATTGACTAATCTCCACTCTCTAATCTCCAATCTCTTTCCCGGCAAACGTGGGAAACAGCCCCCAAAAGGCCAGCGTAATCACAAACCCCACGTAGTTATCCTGAAAATAGCGGGAGACAAAACCAAGCGTAAAAATGAACAGGCTGGCCGCCAGAAACATGGCGGCGATGGTGCGCTGCCGCCATTGGTAATACAGGCTCAAGACCAACACCGGCAGCCCAATGACCACCTGCCACATCCAGAATGGGTAATAGTCCAGGTCAGACTCCACCTGCCCCAACAGCACCAGCAGCCGGCCGATGGTGTAGCCACGAATCGGGTAGTTCAGACTGACGGCCGTACCGCTGGCATAAGCGAAGGTATCGTCCATGAACGCGGGCAGGTTCCACAGCGCAAACGGGCCAATGATGAGAGCCATGATACCGCCAATGAGGAGTACGGCCGTAGCCACTTCCCGCCATCTCTTTTCCGGCCGCGCCGCCAGATAGACCGCCAGCAAAAAGAAGGGCACAAACAACCAGGCGCTCTGTTTCATGGTGCAGGCCAGCGCCAATACCACCGCCGCCCACAGCGGATGTTTTTTCCACAAGAGCAACCCCATCACCAACAAACAGAGCACCACCAGGATGTCATTCATGCCCCAGGCCACCGGCTGCGCCAGCCAGGGATTCAAGGCCACTCCGATGATGAGCGCCAGTTTATAGGTCGGCCGGATCACGGTCAGCGGCAGCAGCAAAACAACCAGGACAAAGGCCAGCAAATAGAGCAGCCGTTGGTCGTAAAAGCCGAGTACGGCCGTGCCCACCCACTGAAACGGCAGCGATGCCAACAACAGCCCCGGCAGGTAAATCAGATGCTCCGTGGCCGGGTTCACGCCAATCGCCGGGTCCCATATGCTCATCAACGGATGGTCATAGGTGGCCGCATATGGATTCACCCCGTTCTGCAAATGGGCCAGCGCCAATTCCAGTTGCAGCGCGCCATCATGCAGTCGCAAATAGGCGTCCATGACCTCCCCCTGCCCGGCGTCCGCCTGCAACCGTAGTTGGATGTTTCGGGCAGAAACGGCAATGGGCGTCACCAGCAACATGAGGAAGAGGATAAGCAGCCGCAGCAAAAATACCAGTCGCGCCGCGCCAAACTGTTCCGGCAGTGTGTCCAGATCAGACAACGGCTGCCAGATGGTCAGCGCCGTATACAGCAGCAGCAGTATCACCAAAAAATAATCACCAAAAAAGCGCGATCTGCGCCGGAATGAGGACAAGCAGCAGGAGTAAATCAATCGGTGGGGGTTGTTTCATTCTTTCTTGGAGATAGAACGCGGATGAACGCGGATGAACGCAGATTTTGGAGATTCTCAAGATCAAAAATCCGCGCCAATCCTGAAAATCCGCGTCCTATGTCACCGCTTCTCCACCACAAAGGTGGGCACCGTCGAGCCGCCGCCGGCCGAGACGTTTAGCAGCGGGTCGGTAGACAGGCGCGTCAGGCAGCCATCCACAAAGCTGCCATGAAAAATAAAGGGGGCTGTGTCTAACATGCGGTCATAAATATGCAGCCCATTGTCCAGCAGGCTGGGGTATGGCTCGCTGGGGATGACCACCCGTTCCTGGACGATATAGGGCGATTGCAAGGCTTGTTGCACGGCCGTTTCCCAGCCGCTCGCATTTGTCTGCCAGCCCAACACAATACCATGCCCGCCATAATCATCATTCGGCTTCAGCACCAGTTGGTCTTTGTATTTGTGCATAAAGGGGATCAGGTCAATGGGCAGGCCGCCGTAGACCGTCTTGCGCTCGGCCACCGTGCGCGTCCAGGGGATGTGGGCGTGAATGGCCGCCGTTTCCGTTTCATTAAACAGGTGGGCATTTTCTTCGTCACTCAGCACCGCCAGGCTCATCTTTTTATACAGGATTTTGCAGCGCCAGGGGTTGACCATACACACTGCGCCATCACGCACCGCATTCACCACCGGCTGGTCCAGTCCGCCCCGCTCAATCAATTCGGTGATGAGGACACGCTTGTAAATCAGGTCAATGGGGTAATCGCCATGCACCAGACGGCCGTGCCGATACTCCACCTCGCGCGGGTCCACAATCTCACACGCCACCCCTTGCGAGCGGAAATAGTGCATGAACAGTTCAAATTCACTGTACGTCGGCACTTCTTTCCAATCGAGGATGGCGATGTTGGGTTTGCCCGTACCCCCCCACTGCCGGTACGCCCGCATGAGCACATGCAGCACGGCGTGGCGGGTGGGCAACGGCCGTACCACATAATCCCGCATAAACATGCCCATCACCGGCAGCCCATAAAACACCTCGGTCAACACATCGCTGTAAGCAGAGGCAGCCGGCACTTCGGCGTTATACTCCGTAAACTTCAGTTCGCCCGTGTCCGTCACAAAAAAAGCATCCAGCCGGGTCAATGGCGTGTGCCCGCGGTAGCCGGGGTCATGCCGGATGAGTTCCTCTTCCCAATCCACCAACCCAAACTGTTTACGGAAGTCGGCATTCTGCACCGCCAATTCGGAAATTTTGTCAAAGGCGCCCAGCAACGGCCGTATTGCCTTGCGCAAAAACGTATACTGTTCCGGCAGCAAAAAACGGGGCCGCAGCACCGTGCATAATGGCCGATTGCCAAAAAACAGCCCCCGCATCTGCATCTGCTCCGTTAGCTGTCCTTGCGACTCCGCCGCCAGCTCCTCCGTCAACAAATCATGGTACGTCCGTATTGCCTCTTTCAGCGCCATCTTTCCCTTCCCTGAGTAGATGAGCAGGCGAGCAGGTGGAAGGGTGAGCAGGTGATTCACCCCCTCACCCCTTCACCTGCTCAAAACAAACTGCTCCACCTTAACTCCGCCACCTGTGGCTTTGGCTCTTTTGCCAGCCGGATGCACAGGTCGGCCATATGCTCCACGCACCAGCGATGAAACTCATAGCCCAATGAATTCACGTCCATATCCGGCGCCGGGTTCATAAAATCAATGGCGTAAGGCACACCATCACGCACCGCCCATTCGGCTGTGTTCATGTCATAACCAAAGGCCCGCACCAGCGTCAGGCAGTCAGCCACAATACGGTCATACAGTTCCGGCGACAGGTCATGGTGCATATAACGGCGGCTGTTGGGGTCATACTTCATCACCAGCACCTCCTCCTGCCCCAGGCACATACAGCGAATGTAATTGTCCCACTTGATGAACTCTTGCAGCACCATCGTCAGCAGCCCAGACTGGTTATAGCTGTGCCACAAATCCTGATAGTCGTGGCAAATGTACACCTCTTTCCAGCCGCCGCCATGCGCATCCTTCAACACACAGGGAAAACCGCCCACATAATCCACCAACTCTTCCCAGGGAATGGGAAATTGCAGATTGCGCAGGCTCTTTTGGTGGTCAATGCCGGGGATGTAATCCTTATTGGGCAGCGCCACCGTTTTGGGGCTGGCAATGCCCAGCTTCGTCACCAGCGACGCGCCGAAAAATTTGTCATCGGCCGTCCACATAAACGGATTGTTGATCACGTGCGTCCCTTGCAACATGGCATTTTTCAGGAACGAGCGGTAATAGGGCACCTCATGGGAGATGCGGTCAATGATCACCGCATACTCCCCCGGCTCATTCATGCGTGTGCCGCCAATTTTCACGAACTCGGCCGTTACCCCCGCCTCCCGTTTATTCACCTCGTCAATAAACGCCGGCGGCCAAGACCACTCCATGCCGACCAGCAGACCAATCTTCTTTGTCATCCATATCTCCTTTGGGGAATTATGAATTAGGAATTATGAAAAAGAGGCGCTCCTTCATAATTCATAATTCCTAATTCATAATTCTCAATCATGCCCGCCGATATACAACCGAATCATCTTCATCCAATAGGGCCAGTCGTGTGACCAGCCGTCCCACAGGCGCAGGGCGTTACCAATGCCTTTGCCCCACAGCAGCCCGGACAGGTATTCGTTGTTGCCGCGCAGGCTGTCATCCCGCCCCACCGCCAGGATAATGTCTTGATTCCGCAGCGCCGCCAGCCGTCCCCAATCATGCTCGTTAGGAATATACCAGACCGGGTTGTGGTTATAGACGTGTTCGCTGCTGTCGCCGTCCGCCCAGCGCGAAATATCATAAATGCCGCTCATGCCGATGGTACGGCCGACCAGATGTGGGTGGCGCAGGGCAAAATTAACGGCATGATACGCGCCAAAGCTGGCGCCCACGGTGATGAGAAAGGGGTTGCGGTTTTTCTGCCAGGAGAGGGGCAGCACTTCGTGGAGCAGGTAATTTTCATACTGCTGCTGCCGCCAGGCGCGGTCGCCGGGCCATTTCCACCAGGCATACCAGCTTTCCGCGTCCACGCTGTCCACGCAATATAGTTGAATCCAGCCGCGTTCCAGGTGTTCCCACAGCGCGCCCATCATGCCCCGGTCTTCCCATTCGTAATACTTGCCTTTAGAGGTGGGGAAAACCAGCACACGCGCCCCGGCGTGGCCGAAGATAAGTAGCTCCATATCCCGCCCCAGTGAGGGGCTGTACCAGCGATGATATTCTCGATTCATATGCTTCCCGTTTTTGGGGTGTGAGTTAATGCGGTAATTGTATCAGAAACCAGATTTCTCCAAGAAATCTGGTTTCTGATACGGAATCCAGGCGACGCCAAAGAGGGTGACGGCAATATCTTTTTTGAAGGGGGTGATGGCCACGGCCGTGACCCTCTCCGCCACCTCTACCCATTTCTGCCGCGCCGCCGCCAATTCCTGGGCTTTAATTGTTTCCAGCCGCGCCAGTTCTTGCTGCATAGCCGCCAGTGATTCTTGTGATTCCGTCACCTCGGCGGCTGCTTTTTCCGTCAGGCGGCGTTGCCGGTGGGATTGTTCAATGCGTTTGCTGCGGCCCCGGCCAAAAATGCCCAACGCTGTTTTGGTGTGGGTGAACACCTCTTTTTGTTTGTGATGAGACAGGTCGGCCTGATCTTCTTCCAGCTCCCGCTGCTCCCGCGCCAGCTTTTGTTTCAGGGCGTTGATCTGGCGGTCATGGGGGATGGCTGCTTTTTGCATCTCCGTCTCAATTTTGGGCTGCACCGCTTCCAGGCATTGCTGGCGGAACTGCCCGGCGGGCACATCCGGCCCGGCATACAGCCCTAGCTGTTCGTTGGCCTGCACCAAAACCTCGGTGTGCTGCGCCAGCCATTCCACCCAATCCTGCTGCATCCGGCGCATGGTGACGGTCTGACCCAACGGCGCGGGCAGGGGCGCAAATTGGGCATCTGGCAGCGGAGTGGTGGGCAAATGCTCGCGGCTGACCGGCTCAATCTGCCCTTCGTGCCAGGCAACACGGCCGTCGGCATCCGTCACGGCCGTTAAAATTGCGCGGGTCACGGCCGTGTCCACCCCATACTTCCGGTTGCGCATGGTGATGTGCGCCTGCGCCAGCAGCATCGGCTGGTAAAGTATCGGTCCTTCCAACGGCTCATCCATCGGCCAGAAAAATTCGCTGATACCGGCGGGCAGGGAGGGACGTGATGCGTGATGCGTGATGCGTGAGCCGTTGTCCGTAATCGGTAATCCGTAATCGGTAATCTGTGATCCGGCTTCGGGCGTTGGCAGCGCGCCGGCGAGTTGGTTGAGGGCGGGGATTTGTTCGCGGGTGAGGGGGCCGGCCAGGTAGTTCATCACCCAACGGGTGCGGAAGAGGGCGGCTTCAGATTGATGCACATTCCGCGCCAGAAAGACGCGCTTATCCAGCCGGGAGAGCAGGTCGTCCAATTCGCGCCGGTTCAGGCCACCTTCGGCCATGGTCAGCCCATCCAGCAGCCGTTGTTTGTCCTGGTCAGTGGCCAGTTTGCCCACAAACCAGGTGCCCATGTTAGACAGGGCCTTGTAATCAATATCGGCCGGGTTTTGCGTGGCCAGCAGCAGCCCCAGACCAAAAGCGCGCGCCTGTTTCAGCAGCCGCAGCAGGTAGGGCTTGGCCGGGGGATTACCTACCGGCGGCAGGTAGCCAAAAATCTCGTCAAAATAAAGCAGGGCGCGCAAATTGGCCGCGCCGCTTTGCCGCCGCAGCCACGTTTCCACCGACCCCAACAGCAGCGTCACAAAAAACATGCGCTCCGCTTCCGGCAGGTGGGCGATGTAGAAAATGGTGTGGCGCGGACGGCCGTCGGCCGCCACCAACAGCCGGGCCATATCCAGCGGTTCCCCTTCCAACCAGCTTTGAAAAGCAGGTGAGGCCAGCATATTGTTCAGCAGCATCGCCAGTTCAAACCGTTCACGTTCGGGGAAGAAGGTATTCACATCAAAGACGCCCAGCCGGTCAAAGGGGGGCGTCTGCGTCTCATGGATGAGCGCGGCCAAATCCAGGTCTTGCCCCTGCCGCCAGTGATGCTCAAAGATGTTCGCCAGCAAGATGTGTTCCCGCGAGCGCACCGGGTCAATATCTTTGAGGCCAATCAGACCAAGCACGGCCGTGACCGTGCCGCTGATCTGTTCGCGCAGCAGTTCCCGGTTGGCTTCCCAGGGCAGGTTGGGCGCAGCCAACGAGGCCAGGATGCTCACCTTCAGCCCGGCATCCGAACCGGGGGTGTAGATGGCAAAATGGGCGCTGTCGGCCAGTTGTTGCAGGCGGGCAGGCTCGATGCCCCATTCCGCCAGACCGTTGCGCCAGGTGACGGCCGTGCTCCCCGCCAACTCCTCAACCGTCTGCCCGGCCCGCCGCGCTTCCACCGGATTCACCCAGGGCTGAAAATCGGCCGGGGCCAGGTTGGGGAAGTGCAACAGCGCATTGGTAATGTCCCCCTTGGGGTCAATCATCAGCGCCGGGATGTGCTGCAAGGCGGCCTCTTCCAGCAGGTTCAGGCACAGCCCGGTCTTACCAGAGCCGGTCATACCCACCACCAGCGCATGAGTGGTCAGATCATCCGAAGGGTAGAGATACGGCGTACCACCCGCTTCATTCACCAATTTTCCCAGATAAAAACGCCCATCCGTTTCCATCGTTTTTCCTCCAAAACACAGTCTACCCAAATGAGCGAGGGCTAACAAGGTGGATTAGGAAGCAGGCGGCAGATGGCAGGTAATCGCCTGCCGCCAGCCGCCTGCCTCAAAACATAACCCCAACCGTAACCAAAGTTAGAGGACGGCCGTACCCCTGCTCCCCTATGCTACAAACAACCGGATAAGTCAGACCGCGCAGGCGGTCTTCGCCCTATGTAGCCGCGAATTTATTCGCCGGGTGACAAACAATTAGAGGAGATCGAATCAAATGGACAAACAAAGTGAAAAAACAGGGTTGGCCCGCACAAATGCCGTTTTTGGCGCGGCGTTGATCGTGTTGGGAATTGTGTTTCTGGTTGGGGAACTGTTTGATATTGCTGTCGGGCAGTATATCTGGCCTTTTTTTGTCATTGTGCCCGGCATCATGCTGTTTCTGGGGGCGCTGATGCTCGACGAGGAAGTGGGGCAGGCGGTGGCTATGGTCAGCGGCATTGTGACGATGGTGGGGTTGATATTACTGGTGCAAAGCATCACCGATGCCTGGGCCAGTTGGGCCTACACCTGGGCGCTGGTGGCGCCCACGGGGGTGGGCATTGGCTTATGGCTCTTTGGCAGCGTGAAGGAGCGGGCTGACCTGCAAAAGTCCGGCAGAGACCTGGTGAAAGTGGGGCTGGGCATCTTTGTGGTGGCGGCCATCTTCTTTGAACTGGTCATCGGCATCAACGGTTTTGGCGTGGGCGCCTATGCCCTGCCGCTGCTGCTGATTGGCCTGGGTTTTGTGCTGCTGCTGCGCAATTTCCGCGCCAACTGGCATAAGGCGTAAATCCACAGATGGCACAGATTTCACAGATAAAAAACGGTGCTAAAGGAGGTTTAGGATGGCTGAGTTAAAACATGAAGAACGCCAGCATCGGTCGTTGTTTGGGCCGATTGTGCTGATTGCCATTGGGTTGTTTCTTTTATTTAACCAGGTAAATCCGGTGACGGATTTGCACTGGCTGGATGTGCTGCGGCTGTGGCCGCTGATGCTCGTTTTCCTGGGGCTGAACATTTTGGTGCTGCAAGCGCCACGGCCGTACAGCGCTTTTCTCAGTGGTTTGATTGCCGTGATTGCCGTGTTGGTCTTTGGGTATGTGCTGCTGTATGGGCTGGGCGGCAGATGGTGGGGCAGCCGCAGCAGCCAGACCGTCGGTGATTGGCAGAGTGATACGGTTCAATTTGCCGCGCCTGGGGTGGACACGGCCGTGTACCACATCACCATTGGGCCGCCCGGCGCCGACCTGTACGCGCTGGAAGACAGCCGCCAATTGATCGCGGGCACGGTTTATTACCAGGACGACTACCTCTTTGAAACCGACGTCAAAGGGGACGCGGCCACCATCCGGCTGGCCCCTGAGGAAAGTTCGGAACGATGGGTGTTCTGGCCCAACTATTGGCAGGAGTATGGCGAGGCCAACCGCTGGCAGATCGGCATCAGCCCACAAGTGCTGGCGGCGCTCACGCTGGAAACGGTAGCCGGCGCCGCCCACATAGATTTGCGTGATCTCCAGTTGAGCGCGCTCACCGCCACTACCAATGCCGCCGAAGCGGAACTGCTGCTGCCCGGCGGCGATTATGACGCCGCCCTGGTGAACAATGCCACCAGCACGGAGATTACGCTGCCGGCGGACGGCCGTCATGCCATTGATTTGCAGGTGAATGCTGGCGCTGTGACCCTGCACCTGCCCGCCGGTATGGCCGCGCAGGTAACGGTGAACCAGGCATTGGGAAGCTTTGCGGCTAACAATCCCGCCTTGCAGCCGGTGGCCGGTAAAGAGAATGTGTGGCAAACGGCCGGTTATAAAACGGCCGACGACCGTGTTGACCTGATTATTCAAATCAATGTCGGTTCGGTAACAATGGACTAAATCCTTACGCGCTCCTTACACACAGAACGGCCGTTTACATTACAATCAGACCAGTTTTATTTTCAATCTAACGCAGACCTGTCAGGTCTATGTATATGGAGTGCAGATGATGATGAAGAAACTGGTATTGTTGATGGTGTTGTTAACGGCCGTATTACTGACCGCGTGTGGTGGGCAAACCACAGCATCTGTCGTTAGCGCCGACCTGAACCCGGCTACCCTACCCGCCTCAATAGATGTAAAAACCGTCGCCGCCGTGAAGGATCGGGATGACGTGTTGTTATTGGATGTGCGCGAACAGTGGGAATATGATGAAGGGCATATTCCCGGCGTCACCCTCATGCCCATGAATGAAGTCGCTGCCCGCCTGAGTGAAATCCCCACCGACAAAGAAGTCATCGTCACCTGCCGCAGCGGCAACCGCAGCGGGCAGGTTGCAGAATTCTTGCGCGCCCAGGGCTATGACAATGTCCACAATATGGAAGGCGGCATCCTGGCCTGGCAAGCCGCCGGGTTATCGGTGGATCGGTGACTACGCAGGTAGCAAGTGGCAGGTAGCAGGTGGCAGGTACTTAGTACCTGCCACCTGCTACCTGCCTCCCATTGGCAATAAGGGGGTAGTCGTTTTATCATATACGGCATGGAAGAGTCACCATTAGCTACCATTCTGGTGGTAGATGACAAGCCGGAAAATTTGCAACTGTTATCGCAAATTTTGGGGCGCGCCGGATACCGGGTGCAGGTAGTGGGCGACGGCCGTGCCGCCCTCCATGCTTCCCTACTTGACCCACCCGACCTGATCCTGCTAGACATTATGATGCCGGAGATGGATGGCTACGAACTGTGCCGCCAGTTCAAAGCGGCCCCCCCAACCCGCAATGTGCCCATCATCTTCATCAGCGCCCTCAGTAGCCCGTTTGACAAAGCCCACGCTTTTGCCGCTGGCGGCATTGATTACATCACCCGCCCTTTCCAGGCCGAAGAGGTGCTGGCCCACGTACAGACGCATCTCACCATCCGCAGCTTGCAGCAAGACCTGCTGGATCAGATTGCCGAATTAGACGCCTTTGCCCATACCGTCGCCCATGACCTGAAAAACCCCCTGTCGCTTATCATCGGCTTTACCGAACTGCTGTCGCTGGACAACGAAACCATGCCCGCCGCACAGCGCGCCGAACTGCTGCAAAATGTGCTGAAGTCTGGCTACAAAGCGGTCAACATCATTGATGAACTGCTGCTGCTTTCCAGTGTGCGTAAACAAGATGTGCCTTTGCAGCCGGTAAATATGGGGCGCATTGTACAAAATGCCCAGAAACGGCTCAGCCTGATGGTGACCGAGTACGAAGCCTGTATTGTACTGCCGGATGAATGGCCGATGGCTTCGGGCCATGCTCCCTGGCTAGAAGAAGTGTGGGTGAATTACCTCAGCAATGCCATCAAGTATGGCGGGCGGCCCCCCTGTGCGGAATTGGGCGCGGACCGGCTGCCAGATGGTACGGTACGTTATTGGGTCAAAGACAATGGCCCTGGCCTTACGGCCGAACAACAAACCCGCCTCTTTGCGGAATTTACCCGCCTCGACAAAATCCGCGCCGACGGGCACGGCCTGGGTCTTTCCATCGTCCGCCGCATTATGGACAAACTGGGCGGCACAGTGGGTGTAGAGAGCGAACCCGGCGCGGGCAGCACCTTCTACTTCACGCTACCAGCAAGCCCGTAATCCGTGACCCGTAATCTGTGACCCGTAATTCGTAATCCGTAATCGGTTATCGGTTCACGGATTACGGCTCACGCATCACGGTTCACGCATCACGAAATCGCCCATCCTCCCGCAACATCCGCCCCAATCCCTCCCCTAGCCCCACCAACGGCCGGAAACCCAACAGCATTTTGGCGCGGCTGATGTCGGCTACCAGGCGGGGCACACCGCCCGATTTTTCCGGATTGTGAATACGGTGCAGCTTATGGCCGGTGGCCGCTTCAATCTCATCTGCCAGCGCGGCAATACTTGTTTCCACGCCCCGGCCAATGTTGATGATTTGCCGGTTGAGTCCGCTGGCTGTAGCGGCGCTGACCAACGCTTCTACCACATCGGTGATGTACACAAAATCGCGTGTTTGCTGTCCACCGCCAAACAAGACTACCGACCCACCGCTGAGCGCCTGCCGCAAGAAGCGGGGCACCACCGGCGCGTGCGAGGCCGGTAATGGCTGCCCTGGGCCATACGCATTAAAGATACGCAGCGCCACCGTCTCAATTTCCCACAACTGGCCGATGGTGTGGACGTATTGCTCGGCCGCCCACTTGCTGACGGCATACGGGGAGTCCGGTTGGGGGTGGTCATTTTCGTGGACGGGCTGCTGTGGCTGACGGCCGTACACCGCCCCCGACGACGCCAATACCACCCGCCGCACCCCCGTATCCCGCATCGCTTCCATCAGGCTGACCGTGCCGCCCACATTCACCCGGCTGTATTCACGCGGATGTAAAATGGACTCGGCCACGGATACCTGCGCCGCCAGATGATAGACACAATCCACCCCCCGCAGCAGCGACCAGAGCAGAGGGACATTATCCACGTCGCCCTGGGTAAACTGCACGGCCGTGTCTAATCCCTCTCGGCTGCCCCGGCTCAAATCATCCAGCACATGTACTTCATGCCCACTGCGCGCCAGCCGGTTCGCCAGCGCCGTGCCCAAAAAGCCCGCGCCACCTGTCACTAAAAATCGCATGGGGGAATGATACCGTTTTTGGGGGCAGGTGGCAGGTAGCTGGCTGCTTGGGCACTCCCATTTGCCAAAAGACGGTACAATAGCCACATGAGCCATCAGAGTACGCCGAAAACAAGTGAACTGAATGACGAAGAACGCGGTACTGTCCGCGAAGTGACCGGGCTGGCGCTCAAGCTGGGTTTTACTGCCTTTGGCGGCCCGGCCGCGCACATCTCCATGCTGCATGATGAGGTGGTGATCCGCCGCAAATGGATTAGCGAGCAGCGATTTCTGGACTTACTGGGGGCGACCAATCTCATCCCCGGCCCTAACTCCACGGAGATGGTGATGCACATGGGGCATGTGCGCGCCGGCTATGCCGGGCTGGTGGCAGCCGGTATTGGCTTCATCTTGCCGGCGTTCCTCATTGTGCTGGCGCTGGCCTGGCTTTACGTGCAGTATGGTACGACGCCAGCGGCCGAATGGCTGCTTTATGGCATCAAGCCGGTCATCATTGCCATTATTTTGCAGGCGCTCTGGAACCTGGGCCGCAAAGCGATTAAAGGGGTGTTTCTGGGCGCTGTCCTGGTGCTCAATTTTGTGCTTTATTTGCTGGGCATCAATGAACTGCTGCTCCTGTTTGGCACGGGGTTTGTGGTGATGTTGATCCAGTACGGCCGTCGCCACCTCCAAAACCGCGAGAACCCGTTGCCCACATTTCTGCCCTGGCTGGGATTAGCCGCTACCACTACCCTGGCCCAGAGCGTTCCGGTCAGCCTGGATAGATTATTCCTGGTTTTCCTCAAAGTGGGGGCCTTGCTTTATGGCAGCGGCTACGTTCTGCTCGCTTTTTTGCGCAATGACCTGGTGCTAAATTTGGGCTGGCTGACCGATCAACAACTGCTGGACGCCATTTCTATCGGCCAGTTTACGCCGGGGCCGGTTTTCACCACCGCCACCTTTGTGGGGTATGTGGTGGCCGGTTTTCCGGGCGCGGTGGTGGCCACGGTGGGCATTTTCCTGCCCTCGTTCCTGTTTGTGGCCTTTCTGGGGCCGCTCATCCCCCGGATGCGTAACTCAGCTTTGCTGGCTTCGTTGTTAGACGGGGTGAACGTGGCCGCGCTGGGGCTGATGGCAGCCGTCACCTGGCAATTGGCTGAAGCGGCGATAGTGGATTGGTTGACGGCCGTGTTAGCTGTCGTTTCGGCCGTTCTCCTTTTCCGCTTCAAGATCAACTCCGTCTGGTTAGTGCTGGGTGGGGCACTGGCGGCGCTGGTTCTCCGTTTCTTTTTATAGGTTGGTCGGCAGCAGGTAATAAAGTGCTGATAACAGCGACCTGCCACTTGCCTCCTGCCACCTGCCACCTGTAACATTCGCCCATGTTTATGCGCCGCCTTACTTTTGGCCTCAATGCCCTGCTCGCCGTCGCCCTCGGTTTGCTGCTCTTTGCCCGCGATTGGCCCCCCTTGGGCACGGAGGAGGAAAAGCTGAACGCGATTGTGGCGCAGGAGCAGTTTGATTTTCTGGTGTGGGAGGCCAATGCGTTTGCCGTCAAAGCCAAAGCCGCGCTGACCGCCGGGCACCTCTACCTGAACGACGACGAGCGTAAACAACTGGTGCTGGATTATCTGGCGCTGCTGCGCCGCGCCCAGGAGCTAGACGGGCAAATCAATGCCCTGTATGTGGACCCAAACGTGACCGACCCGGCAACCGCGTCTGCTGATCTGCTGGCTGAGTTAACGGCCGTGCGCCAACAAATCACGGCCGTGCAACCCCTGGCTGAAGCGATTGTGCAAGACCAGGTAGCGGCCGTGCTGGCCGATGAAGGCTTTGACATACTGCGCCAGGCGTGGCCGCCCGTCCTCATGCACATGACCCCCCTGCCCACCGTCATGATCGTCTCCCCTCGTGACCGCATTGAACGCATTTACCAGCGCACTTTGGAGCCGGGGCTGACGACGCCGGACAAAGAGGAAATGGAAACGGCCGTAGCCGACCGCCTCGATCACTCTGCCCTGGTTGTGCCCATTGGCGGCATGGGCACGTACCCGGCCATGGTGCAGGAAACCAGCGACATTCGCTGGCTGACGGAGGTAGCCGCGCATGAATGGGGGCATCATTGGATGAGCTTTTACCCGGTGGGTATTTATTACAATGACCCGGAAGTGCGCGTCATCAATGAAACCATCGCTTCGCTGATTGATGTGGAGATTGGGGCTGCGGTGATCGAACGCTTTTACCCAGAATTTGTGCCGCCACCGCCGCCAGAACCGGTGGATGAGGAGGCCGCAGCACCGCCACCCCCTGCCGATCCGCCACCGTTTAACTTCAACGCCGAAATGGCCGCCACCCGCATCCGCGTGGACGAACTGTTGGCCGAGGGCAAAATTGAAGAAGCGGAAGATTATATGGAGGAGAGGCGGCAATTGTTTGTGGCCAATGGCTACCAGATTCGCAAACTGAACCAAGCCTATTTTGCCTTTTACGGAGCCTACGCCGACCGCCCTGGCGCTACCGGCAGCGACCCCACCGGCCCCATGCTACAAGACATCCGTGCCCACAGCCCCTCCCTGCGCGCCTTCATGGACACCATCACCCCCATCCGCAGCCGCGCCGATTTGGAGCGTATCTGGCGGGAAATAACAGGGGGGTAGGGTGGCGCGTAGGGGCGAGGCAGTTGGGAATTAACTCGTCTAGCGAGACAAGTTCATACCCAACTGCCTCGCCCCTACAATTCATCATCCATCTCCGCTAAAATCTCGCGCAGGAGGGGGACGATGCGTTCGGCTTCCTGGCGGTGTTCGCGCCAGTGGGGTTGGGCCAGGTATTGTTCCAGGTCGGAGAGGGCTTCACGGTAACGGCCGTCTCCCTGCAAGATCAACGCTCGATTCAACCGCGCCGGGGCAAACTCCGGGTCTTCGGCCAATAGCGCATCCAAATCCGCCAACGCCTCCTGCGTCTGTCCCAATTCCCGTCCCAACAAGATGGCCCGGCTCAACCGCGCCATCCGAAACGTGGGGTCCACTTCATATGCCCGCGTGAAATAATGCACCGCCCTCTCATGCTCCGACGGCATCGTATTCTGGTTGCCAAAATACCGGTGCAGCCCCCCCCAGGTGTAGAGGCAGTAGGATTTGATGTAGCGCCACCTATTCATGGCATTCGTAAATCGTAAACCGTAATCCGTAATCCGACTTCGGGTCACGGATTACGGTTTACGGCTCACGGACAACCATTCACTCTTGCTCCGCCAGCCACTTTTCCAATTCAATGGCCGCGCCGGCGCCCTGGCCGACGGAGGTGGAAATCTGGCGGAAGTGCGGGTCCTGAATCTCCCCGGCGGCGTAAACGCCGGGTACGCTGGTGCGGTAATGTTCGTCGGTGATGACGTACCCTTCCTCGTCCAGCGCCAACTGCCCCACCAAAAAGTGATTGTTGGGGTCATGGCCAATGAAGATGAAGACGCCGTCGGTTTCCACCTGGCGGACTTCGTCCGTCTTGACATTTTTCACCCGCACACCTTCCACCACGCCGTTGCCCACAATCTCTTCAACCACAGTATCCCAGATGAAGGAGATTTTTTCGTTGGCGAAGGCTCGTTTTTGCAGGATGGCCCCGGCGCGTAGCTGGTCGCGGCGGTGGATGACTTCCACCTTGTTGGCGAATTTGGTCAGGAAGATGCCCTCTTCCAGGGCGCTGTCGCCGCCGCCAACGACGACCACATCTTTGCCGCGAAAGAAGAAACCGTCGCAGGTGCCGCAGTAGCTGACGCCGCGCCCCACGTATTCCGCTTCCCCAGGTACGCCCAATTTGGTGGGCGACGCACCCACGGTGACGATGACGCTGTCGGCCAGGTATTCGTCGCTGTAGGTTTTAATGCGAAACGGCCGTACTCCAAAATTCACCTCTGTCACCTCATCATACACAAACCGCGCCCCAAAATGTTCCGCCTGTTTGTGCATCACCTCCACCAGTTCCGGGCCGGTGGGGGTGTGGTCGGGACTCCAAAAACCGGGGTAATTTTCCACCTCACCGGTCAGGCTAATCTGTCCGCCTAGCTGCATCCCGGCAATCACCAGCGGGTTGAGCATGGCCCGCCCTGTATACAGCGCCGCCGTCAACCCGGCCGGCCCTGATCCAATAATAATCACTCGTTCTTTTTGCATAATCTTCCTCGACATAAATTTGGGAGATTGGTCGTCGGCAATCGCCAATCTCTAATCTCAGTTCTCTCTGTTCTTTGGGATTTTATCTCTCCCCATTATTTTGCCTAATCCAATCACCTGTATAGATAGGCGATAGGGGGTAATTCTTACATCCCGCTATGTCATCATGCATAGGGCAGCGAATCGGCTGATTGGACTATCCGCTTATCCATAACCTGTCCGCTGCACAACTTTACATATTGTTGAAAGCGAATTATCATTGGGGCATGGCAAGAAACGGCAAACAGCCCATTGAAGAGCTATCGGTCCGGGAGCTAGAGCATCTACTCTATCGCAAAAAGCGCACCGAGCGCCGCCTGCGACTGCGGCGGCTGCGCGAAATGGGGCGCGTCGTTGACGTAGCCCATTTGCCCGCGCCCGACCAACAAGGCACGGCCGTTTTGCCCGCGCTCCAGGCCAATTTCCCCCACACCCCGCCCCCGCCACCCAGCCTGGGCCGCCGTATCGCTAATAAGGGGCTGTTGTTGGTGGAAATCACGGCCGTTATCGGCCTGCTCGTCATCCTGTTCAACCTGTGGACTACCCAACGTGAACTAAACCAGGAATTGGCCGTCGTCCAGCAGGCCGAAGCTGTCGGATTGGCGCTGCCCACCGCCACCCCCCTGCCGGTAATAGACCTGGTGGTGCTGCCCACCGGCCACCGCTACATTGAAGGCCGCTCGCCCGAACCGGTGGAATCGGGCGACATCCCTGCCCATCTGCTGCCCGTCTTACAGGCATACCAGCCGCCACCCATCCCCACGCCCGGCCCCGAACAGGCGCGTGTCATTCAGATACCGGCTATCGGTGTAAACAATGCTGTCGTCGAAGGCGCTTATGATTGGGAGCAGCTCAAGCGGGGTGTGGCCCACCACATCGGCTCGGCGCAGCCGGGGCAGGTGGGCAACATGGTCATGGCTGCCCACAACGATGTCTACGGCGCTATTTTCCAACACCTCGACCAACTCAGCCCCGGTGATGAGATTGTGGTGCAAACCAACCAGCGCGCCTACACCTATGTCGTCACCAAAATTGACATTGTATTGCCGACAGACGTACACGTACTTGCCCCCACCGACCATGCCAGCGCCACTCTCATCTCCTGTTATCCCTACCGCATCAACACCCACCGCATTGTGGTCTTTGCTGATTTAGTCACTGACACCCGTGGTTAGTTTCGTGACCCGTAATCGGTAATCCGTAATCGGTTATCGGTAATGGCAGGTTGCGCCAAGCATCCCCCGCCGATAGAATCCGCCCCATTTGCAGCTAGACCGTTGTCCGTCATCCGTAAACCGTTATCGGTAATCAGATGACGGATGACGGGTTACGAATCACGGATTACGGACATATGCGAATTGTGGTAGACGCTATGGGCAGCGACAACCGGCCAGGGCCAGATGTGGCCGGGGCGGTATGGGCGGCCCGTGAATTTGAAGAAACGATCATCCTGGTGGGCGACCAGGCGCTCATTGAGGCGGAACTGGCCAAAGAAGATACGGCCGGTTTGCCCATTGAAGTGTGCCATGCGGCCACGGCCGTGCCCATGGACGCCAAACCCTCCGAAGTGGTCAAAGGGCTGCCCGGTTCTTCCATGCACGTCGGCCTGGGGCTGGTGCGGGATGGCGCAGCCGACGCCTTTGTCACCGCCGGCAATACCGGGGCGGTGCTGGCCATTGCCACCCTGCGCGGTGTGGGGCTGGGGCGCATTCCCGGCGTCAAACGGCCCGGATTGGGCGTGGTGTTTCCGATTAAGGAACGGCCGTTCCTCATTGACAGCGGCGCTAATGCGGACTGTAAAGCCGAGTTTTTGCTGCAATTTGGCATCATGGGCAGCATCTACATGGCGCGGGTACATGGCATAGAAAATCCGCGCGTGGGCCTCATATCCAACGGCGAAGAGGAAGGCAAAGGCACGGAACTGGTGAAAGAAGCGGCGGCGTTGCTGAAAGAAAGCGGTTTGAACTATGTGGGCAATATTGAACCCAAAGAGTTTATGAACGGCGCCGCCCATGTAGCCGTGACCGACGGCTTTTCCGGCAATTTGATCATGAAAACGTCGGAAGCCATCGCTAAATATATGTCGGACACCATACGTGAAGAGATGATGGCCGGGCCGCGCACCATACTGGGGGGGCTGCTGGCGCGTCCGGCCTTTACCAGGGTGCGGCGGCAGCTAGACCCGGAAGAGGTAGGCGGCGCGCCACTGTTGGGGGTGCAGGGGGTTGTGATTATCGGTCACGGCCGTTCCGGGGCGCTGGCGATCAAACATGCCGTTGGCCAGGCCCGGCTGGTGGTGCAGAGTGGCGTGGTGGCTGAGATGAGGAAGATGTTTAGTGAGCAGTTAGCGGTGAGCGGTGAGCGGTGAAAAGTAGCCACTGCTGACTGCTCACCGCTCACTTAGAGAAAAGGATATGGAAATCAACTATTACGACGCCAAAGGGCGACCACGTATTGTAGTGACGGGTATGGGGGCCATGACGCCGTTGGGACATACGGTAGCCGAGACGTGGGAGGGGTTGATTCACGGCCGTTCCGGCATTGGCCCCATCACCCAGTTCGACGCCTCCCCCTACCCCTGGAGGCTGGCCGGGGAAGTGAAGGATTTTGACCCCAAAGCGTATATGGATTTCAAAGAGGCGCGGCGCATGGCGCGTGTTTCCCAACTAACGGTGGCAGCGGCGCAGCAAGCGTTGGCCGACGCCGGTCTGCCTGATGGCAAAGTGCCAGACCCGGAACGGGGCGGCACGGCCATTGGTGTGGGGGTGGGTGGCATTGATGTCGCTTTTGAGCAGTGGGAAGTGCTGAAGGCCAAGGGCTATACCCGCGTCAATCCTTTTGCCATGACCGGCTTCCTGCCCAATATGCCCTCCTATCACGTCAGTTTGCTGGCGCAAACACAAGGCCCTATTGCCACCGTCAACGCCGCCTGCGCCACCGGCACTCAGGCCATCGGCGAGGCGATGGAGTTTATCCGCAGTGGGCGGGCGGATGTGGTGGTGTGTGGCGGCGCAGAAGGGCTGATTATTGAAGCTGCCATTGTTGGCTTTGGCCGGATGCAGGCGTTGTCTTCCGCCTTTAACGAGTCGCCAGAGCGGGCGTCACGGCCGTTTGACAAAGACCGTGATGGGTTCATCCTCAGTGAAGGCGCCGGGGTGATGGTTGTGGAACGGCTGGATCACGCCCTGGCGCGGCGCGCCCCCCGTATCTACGCCGAACTGATGGGCCACGCTTCCTCCTCTGATGCTTTCCACGTAGCGGCCCAAGACCCGGATGCGGCTGGCGCCGTACGGGCCATGCGCTGGTCTATTGCCGATGCCGGGCTTAGCCCCGCCGATGTGAACTACATCAACGCCCACGGCACCGGCACGCCCATGAACGACAGTACCGAAACCTACGCCATCAAACGGCTGTTTGGTGAGCGTGCTTATGAACTTCCGGTTAGCAGCAACAAATCTGTTTTGGGCCACCTCATGGGTGGCGCCGGTGCGGTTGAAGCGATTATGAGCATTTGCACGTTGCAGCACGACCTCATCCCGCCTACCTGGAATTATGAGACGCCAGACCCAGAATGTGACCTGGATTATGTGCCCAATGCTCCGCGCCCGGCAGAAGTCAATGTAGCTCTCTCCAACTCCTTTGGCCTGGGCGGGCAAAATGCCTGCCTGGTGGTGGGGAAATATCGTAATTGAGTAATTGGGTAATTGAGCAGTTACTCAATTACCCAATTACCCAATTGCCAGTGACAAATTATGATTATCATCCGCGACGACAAAAAAATTGCCCGCTACCGCCTCATTGGCCAGGTGGCCAGCTTTGTGGGGATGGGGGCATTGATTTTAGGCATGGCGCTTATATTTGTGGGCGATCCGCAAACGGTCTTTTACTGGCAGTTGGCGGCGCTGCTGGTGGGCTGGATGTTGTCCCAAGTGGGCATCTATTTTGCCCAACGGTATGTGCGTAAACCGCGCCCGGACCAGGTATTGGATGAGGCGCTGGAGAAGGTGGGCAAGGACGGCCGTATCTACCATTACATCTTGCCCGCCCCCCACGTGCTGCTGCTGCCTTCCGGCATCATCGTTATCGTCGCCAAATACCAGGGTGGGCAGATCAGCGTGCAAGACGACAAATGGAAACAGACCGGCATGGGCTTACGCCGCTTTTTTGGGCAGGAGGGTATTGGCAACCCTACCAAAGAGGCTGAAAACAGCGTGGCTGCTATTGCCCACTTTCTGCAAAAAAATGCACCACAAGTTGAAGAAGTGCCCATTGGCGCCCTCATCGTCTTCACTACCAAAGGCATGAAAGACCTGGATTTGAAAGGGTCATCCATTCCAGCCTTGCACTACACCAAGGTCAAAGGCTTCCTGAAGCAGCAGGGCCGGGCTAAATTGCCCGTCGCTGATTATGAGGCCATCCGGGCCGCCTTTGACCAACAGGCCGGCGCTTTGGCCGATGGCGTAGAATTCGCTGGATCGTAATTGACAATTAACCATTGACCATTGACAATTGACTTTTGTAGGGCGATTTGGAAAATCGCTTTACAGAAGGAGAAACGTATGACCTTTTCAACTAGCCGTTCCCTCTTAGACAAAGAACTCAACGATGTCAGAACAAATATCTTGCGTATGGCCAGCCTGGTAGACACGGCCGTCGGCGACGCCATGTTAGCCCTGCATCAGCGCAATCTACAACTGGCGCAACAGGTCATTGCCGGTGACGATGAGATCAATCGCCTGCGCTACACCATCGAAGAAGAGTGTCTGACCACCCTGGCTACCCAGGCGCCGGCTGCCAGAGATTTGCGCACCGTCATTGCCGCCATTCATATTGCCGTAGAATTGGAGCGCATGGGTGACCATGCCGCCGGTATTGCCCGGCTGGTAGCCCGACTGGAAGGGGAAAGCGAAATCGAATCGTTGTATAAACTGCCCAAGATGGAAAAACAGGCGCGCAAAATGCTCCAGACCAGCATAGACGCCTATGTGAACAACAATCCGGCCGAAGCGCGTGACCTGGTCAGACGGGATGACAAACTGGATAAACAGTATCGCAAACTGTACCAGGAAAGTGTGCTGGCCATGCAAGATAGCGACTATATTCGCCGAGCTATGTATCTGTTATGGGTGGGGCACAATCTGGAGCGTATTGGCGACCGCTGCACCAACATTGCGGAGCGCGTTATTTTTATGAGTACGGGGGAATTTGTGGAGACGGTTGAGGATGCAATACCGGAAAAAGTGGAGAAAAGTGAGGACACGGCCGTAGCCGAAGTTGACAACCCACAATAATTTAATAGAATCCTCATCTCATCTATACCTCAACCCGTTTTCAAACCTGAGGAAGGAGGTGGTGCAGACAACGTATAACCGATGCCCAAGCTGCATGAATAACGGAAATAGTGTCCATAGTGATTCAATAACCATTTTCAAGTTTCAACCAACACTCTTGTAGGAGGAGAACCCCATGAAACGAATTTTCTTATTGTTGTTAGCTGCCATGCTTTTTGCGTTGGCCTTGTCTGCCTGTGGCGGCGGCGCGCCAGAATGTGAAGACGAAATTGGCTGCGTCACCATTGCCCCCGATGAACCCATTCGCATTGCTTACATGCTCACCATCTCCGGCGCCACCGCCTTTCTGGGCGAAGATTCCCGTGGTGGCATTGAAATTGCCATTGATGATCGCGGTGGTAAGCTGCTGGATCATACGATTCAACTGACCGGTGAAGATACTGGCTGTAGTGCCGAAGGCGGGCAGACCGCTGCCCAAAAGATCGCCGCCGATACGCAGATTGTAGGCATCATTGGCACCAGCTGCTCCAGTGAAGCCACTGCCGGTCTGCCCACCATCAGCGAAGCGGGTATGTTGATGATTTCTCCATCCAACACCGCCCCAGCGCTCACAGACGCCAATGGCACCTGGCATCCCGGTTATTATCGCACCGCCCACAATGACCTGTTCCAGGGCCGTGTCGCCGCCGATTACGCCTACAATGAACTGGGCGCCCGTACCGCAGCTACCATCCATGATGGCAGCCCCTACGCCGATGGTTTGCAAGGCGTGTTTGCCGACCGCTTCAAGGAATTGGGCGGCACCGTTACCTTCCAGGGCGCGGTAAATGTGGGTGATACCGACATGCGCCCCATTCTCACCAGCATCGGCGCCGATTCACCTGACGTCCTTTATTTCCCCATCTTTGAGCCGGAAGGCAACTTCATCGCTGCCCAGGCCAAAGAAGTAGCCGGTTTAGAGAACACCAATCTGTTTGGCGCGGATGGTTTGCTGTCTGCCAGCTTCCCGGTAAACACCGGCCCGGCATCTGTCGGCATGTATCTGTCCGGCCCCTATGTAGAAGGTGACGCCTATCAACAATTGCTGGCAAAATGGGATGCCAAGTTTGGCGGCTCCCCCCCCAGCGGCTTCCATGCCCATGCGTATGACGCCACCAACATTCTGTTAGACGCCATTGAAAAGGTAGCTATCAAAGGTGACGATGGCACCGTTCTGATACCACGTCAGGCATTGCGTGATGCCGTTACCGCCACCGCCGGTTTCCGCGGTGTC
Organism: Chloroflexota bacterium; assembly: GCA_035444285.1. Taxonomy (GTDB): domain Bacteria; phylum Chloroflexota; class Anaerolineae; order Promineifilales; family Promineifilaceae; genus CAADGU01. Next base: position 62,704 of record DAOMOK010000007.1, on the reverse strand, counting down.
ACGGGCACACTGGCCTGCAACGCTACAGGCGACTGTGCCACCGGTGAAGCTCTGGGCATTTACCGGGTGAGTGACGCGGAAGTGAGTGGCGGCGCCTGGCCGCCCGCCGTTGTCTGGACGCCGTAGTCATCTTTCCTGAAAACGGGATGATTTCAGGTAAATGAAACAACAACCATGATGAGCCAGGGGAATCTTCCCCTGGCTCATTCTGTAAATCGAGGAAGAGGTGGTTATATGAGGGAAGATTTGCAGCGCCGGTTTGACGCGGTATCGTGGGTGGACATATTTCTGTGGGGGCTGCGCATTGTCATTATCTTATTGATCGTAGTGGGGGCTTTTAATACACTTACTTCCGGCAAATACACGATCAACACCTGGATTAGTTTGAGCATTTCCGGCCTGGCTCAGGGCAGTATTTATGCGTTGATTGCCCTGGGATATACGCTGGTTTATGGCATTCTGCTCATGATCAATTTTGCGCATGGGGAAGTGTTTATGGCGGGGGCGTTTACCACTGTTTTTCTTGCCAATTATTTTAATCGGATTGGTTTTCTAAATACCTATCCTTTCCTGGCTATTTTAATTTTAATGGCGTTTGCGGCATTTATTTCCATGTCGGTGGCGGTGCTGCTGGAGCGGATCGCGTATCGGCCACTGCGTGGCGCGCCGCGTTTGGTACCGCTGATTACCGCGATTGGCGCCTCTTTTTTCCTGCAATATAGTTTTCGTGGTTTTTATGGTTCTGGCTTTCAATCCTATCCGTCGGTGACGGTGTTGAGCGGCACTTTTAACATCGGCAACATATCAGTTCCGGTGGTGCAAGTCTTTGTGTTTTTTGCCGCGTTGCTCTTGATGTCGGGTCTGTACTGGCTGGTAGAACGCACGAAAATGGGCAAATCTATGCGGGCCGTGTCTGAAGACAAAGAAGTGGCCGCGTTGATGGGGATTGATATTAATCGAGTCATTTTCACTACCTTTGCCCTGGGCGGGATGCTGGCGGGTGCGGCCGGGGTCATCAATGGACTATACCGGCCACAAGGTGTGTACTTTTATATGGGTTTTATTCCGGGTATCAAGGCGTTTACAGCGGCCGTTTTGGGGGGTATTGGCAGCGTCCCCGGCGCTATGTTAGGTGGGCTTTTTCTGGGGGTAATTGAATCGGTGGGGCCAAACCTGGTTTTGGAAGGACTGGGTATTGCTGGCGCCAATCAGTTGAAGGATGCCATTGCGTTTACAATGTTGGTGTTGGTGCTCATCTTCCGGCCACAAGGTATTTTGGGTGAACGGCTGAGCGAAAAGAAAGCATAAGGCAGGTGAATGATGGCACAAATGGCAATGTCACATGGAATAGATGAGAAAAAATTCGACGGCCGTGCCCTGCTGCGGTATGGCTTGTTGGCCGGGGTGGTGTCCGCGTATGTGGCGGCAATTGGCATGATTGCCACGTTTAATCAGCGGGAGGTTATTGCGGGTTACATCACGCTGGGGCAGGTGTTGCTGATTGCCCCGCCATTGATGATGGCCTTTTTTGCCGCACGTAAAATGGCCGGGCAGTCCAGCGGTAAGATTCTGGCGGCAGGGGCCGCCATTGGTGCATTAGACATACTCCCCCTCCTTGCTCTTATTTTTCTGGCGAATAACACCAACATCCGGGTCATGTTTGTGAATATCTCGCCGCAACTGGTGAGTATCCTGACCTTTGGCCGTGAGAGTGTGGTGGTGGGTGTTCTGATTTTGCTGATGGTGCTGCTGGCGTCGGGTGTGGCTGGCAGCGGGTTGGCGCTGCTGAACCCCCGTTGGCGGCGGGCGCTGGTTATTGGTCTGGTGACGGCGCTGGGCATTGCCCTGTTGAGCGAATTGTTTGTGGTTATTTTACGCGAACGGGTGAGTAACAACTTCGCCCGCCTCTTTTTCCAGAGCGGGGTCATGCGTTGGTACACGGCCGTTGGCATTTTTCTCATCACCTTTGGCGTGGTGTTGTTCTGGCAGCAGCGCGGCGCGCAGGTGCGGGGTCGCTGGCAGCAATTTGCGGCCCCCCGGCAAAGACCGGTACGATGGGGCGGCGTCAGCATCGGCGGCATTATTTTGTTGATCCTGCCCTGGGTACTGGGCACTTATCTCAGCGAGGTGCTGGACAACGTGGGTCTGTACATCCTCATGGGGCTGGGGTTGAATATTGCGGTGGGGTTGGCCGGGCTGCTTGACCTGGGGTATGTGACCAATTTTGCGGTGGGGGCGTATGTCACGGCCGTGCTCACCACCACCAGCCAGTACGGCATCGGGCCAATTCCCTTCTGGTTTGTCATCCCCATTGCCTTGCTGGCGGCCATGTTTACCGGCTTCATGTTGGCCCTGCCCGTGTTGCGGATGCGTGGCGACTACCTGGCCATCGCCACATTGGGTTTTGGTGAAATCATTCGTGTGCTGGTGCTGTCTGACTGGCTGGCGACCCGTATTGGCGGGCCGCAAGGCATTCTGGCGCTGGAAAATCCGGCCATTGGCGGCTTCGCTTTTTCGCGGCCGGAGCATTTCTACTACATTATTCTGGTAGCCTGTATCGCCATGCTCTTTGTTTCGGTACGGCTGAACAATTCCCGCACCGGCCGGCAGTGGATGGCGCTGCGCGAAGATGAAGATGTGGCTGCCGCCATGGGTATTGACACCGTTCTCACCAAACTGCTGGCCTTTACCCTCAGCGCCGCTGCCGGTGGCGTGGCCGGGGCCATCTTTGCCGCCAAGTTGGGCACCGTTTTTCCACAGAGTTTCAACCTGTTTGTCTCCATCAACGTGTTGAGCATTATTATCATCGGTGGCATGGGCAGCATTCCTGGTATTGTGTTGGGCGCCTTTTTGCTCATTGGCGCGCCTGAACTGCTGCGCGAATTTCAGGAGTACCGGCTGCTCATTTACGGGGCGCTGCTCATTGTGGTTATGCTGCGGCGGCCCGAAGGGCTGTGGCCTTCCGCCACCCGCCGCCGCGAACTTTATGACGCCATGGAAGCGACTGCCGACCTGGGCGTCGCGCATTCAGAAGTGATCAGTCATGGGCAGACGGCCGAACCGCCGAAGATGGATTGAGGCTGGTAATGCGTAATCCGTTGTCCGCAATCAGACTACGGGTTACGCATTACGGACTACGGATTGGATTACGGAAAAGAAAGGATAACAACTATGAGTGAGGACATCCTGATAGCCAACAAAATGACCAAACGTTTTGGCGGTCTGGTGGCGGTGGATTCACTGGATTTTCATATTGAAAAAGGCTCTATTGTCAGCATCATTGGTCCCAACGGGGCAGGCAAGACGACCTTTTTTAACCTGATTACCGGTTTCTACCAGATTGATGATGGGGAATTGATTTTTGATGGCAAGCGGCTGAACGGCCGTACCTCCGTCCAGATTACTCGCCTGGGCATTGCCCGCACCTTCCAAAATATCCGCCTCTTCAACAACATGAGCGTCATTGAAAACCTGCTTGTCGGCCAGGAGCGCCACCTGAAATCACGCTGGTTAGGCGCTATCTTTGGCACGCCCCATACCCGAAAAGATGAAGCCGCCGCCGCTGAAGAAGCTACCCGCCTGCTCCGTTTTGTGGGGCTGCGCGGCAAAGGCGACCTGCTGGCTAAAAACCTGCCCTATGGCGACCAGCGCCGTCTGGAAATTGGCCGCGCCCTGGCCAGCCAACCCAAACTGCTGCTGCTAGATGAACCCACTGCCGGGATGAATCCAAAAGAAACGGCCGAAACCACCGAATTTATCCAGACGCTGCGCAATGAATTGGGCATCACCATCATGCTCATCGAACATGACATGCGGGTGGTGATGGGCATTTCCGAACGCATCATCGTCATGGACTTTGGCAAAAAGATCGCCGAAGGATTGCCGGCCGAAATTCAAAAGAACCCGCGTGTGATTGAAGCGTATTTGGGCAGCAGCGCCCTGGAAGATTACAGTAAAAAAGCGGAGGTCCGACATGGCGCTACTAGAAGTTAATGACATCCATGCCTATTATGGCAACATCCATGCCCTCAAAGGGGTTTCATTGACGGTAGAAAAAGGCGAAATTGTTTGCCTCATTGGGGGTAATGGCGCCGGCAAAACGACTACGCTGCGCACCATCTGCGGCTTGCTGCACCCGCGTGGCGGTAACATTCAGTTCGATGGCGAGGATTTGAGCCACTATGCCGCGCACCAATTGGTGGGTAAAGGCATTGCTATGGTGCCTGAAGGGCGCGGCATCTTTTCCAAACTGTCGGTGCAAGAAAATCTGGAAATGGGCGCATACACCCGAAACGACAAAGCGGGCATCAACGAGGACAAGGAGAAGGTGTATCACCTGTTTCCCCGTCTGGCCGAACGGCGCACCCAGGTGGCAGGCACGCTCAGCGGCGGCGAACAGCAAATGCTGGCAATGGGCCGGGCGATGATGTCTCGGCCGCGTCTGCTGCTGTTGGATGAGCCTTCAATGGGGCTGGCGCCGGTGCTGGTAGACTTGATCTTTGCCACCGTCACCGATATTAACAAGACGGGCACAACCATTTTATTGGTGGAACAAAACGCCCATAAGGCGTTGCAGGTTTCCCGGCGCGGCTACGTGCTGCAAACGGGGGAGATTCGGCTGAACGACACGGCCGTTGCCCTGCAAAACAACGCCGAAGTGCGCAACCTCTATCTGGGCATCCAGTAAAATAACAAAGGCTCTTTAGGAATGGAGCTATGATGCGTGATGTGTGAATTCTCTCTGGTCACGCATCACGCATCACAAGTTGTCAACTCTCTGAATTCTCAAAGAGCTATCACAAGAGTATGAATTTGCGGGTATTGTCGGCTACGGATGTAAAAAAAGCCCTGCCTATGGCCGCCGCCATTGCCGGGATGAAATCGGCGTATGCCCAACTGTCAGCCGGGTTGGCGATAGCCCCTTTGCGTGCGCACCTGGACATCACCCCCCACCAGGGCACGACGCTGGTAATGCCCGCCTATCTGCCGCAGGATGGGGCGCTGGCGGTGAAAGTGGTCTCCGTCTTTCCCCAAAACGCCAGACGCGGCGAACGGGTGATCAATGGGCTGGTGCTGGTGATTGATGCGGAAACGGGACGGCCGTCTGCTCTCCTGGAAGGCAGCGCCCTCACCGCCATTCGCACGGGGGCCGGTTCCGGGGCCGCCACCGATCTGTTGGCCCGGCGCGAGGCGCACATTGTGGCTATCTTGGGCAGCGGCGTCCAGGCGCGCACCCAACTGGAAGCGGTTTGCACGGTGCGCGCCATCAGCGAAGTGCGCGTTTACAGTCCAGATCAGGCGCAAGCGGCAGCCTTTGCCGCCGAGATGGCGGGCGTGGGGCCGATTCCCGCCCATGTACGGGTGGTGGCGGATGCGGCTACGGCCGTGCATGACGCCGACATCATCTGTGCCGCTACTACCTCAGCCACGCCCGTTTTTGACGGCCGTGACCTGAAACCAGGCACGCACATCAACGCTATTGGTTCGTACCAGCCAACAGTGCAGGAAATTGACGCCATCACCGTGCAGCGGGCGCTGCTGGTAGTAGATTCACGGGAAGGGGTACTGGCCGAAACGGGTGATCTGCTCATTCCCATCCAGCAGGGGTTGATTACGGCGGGCCACATCCACGCCGAGTTGGGGGAGATTGTGGCGGGCATAAAGGACGGCCGTACCCACCCGCAGCAAATCACGCTGTTTAAGTCGGTGGGCACGGCCGTGCAGGATGCCATTGCCGGGCGCATTGCCCTGGAAAATGCGGCGCAAATGGGGCTGGGAACACTGCTAGACCTCTAAGCCTCCTTCGTTCGTAGTAGGTGATTTATCGCCAACGGCGATAAATCGCCACCTACAAACCAAGACCCACCTTTTCAACAATCGTTACGGCGGCGCCAATACCATCTTCGGCGCGCAGTTTTTGGCCGAGAGAGGCCGCCTTTTGCTGGATGGATGGGTCGTTCACCAGCGAAGTGAGCGCCGCCGCCAGATTATCGGCCGTCAGTTTCTTTTGTGGGATCGGTTTGGGGCCTACACCCAATTGGTACATCCGTTCACCCCAAAATGGCTGGTCGCCCAGGAAGGGGCAAATCAGGGTTGCTTTACCGGCCCGCAGCCCGGCGGCGGTAGTGCCCGCACCGCCATGATGCACCACCGCCGCCATTTGTGGGAAAAGCCAGTCGTGTGGCGCTTCTTTTAGCTGGAAGATGGTGTCCGGCAAATCGCCAGGCTGTAAACCACCCCAACCGGTAGCCAATATGCCCCGCTGCCCTGCTTGTTGCAGCGCCGCTACGGCGATGGCTGCCAGCTTATCTGGGTGTTTTCCCGCCATGCTGCCAAAACCGATGTACACAGGCGGCGGCCCCGCCTGTAAGAAGATTGCCAGGTCATCTGGTGGCTGCCAATTCGCCGACTGCGCCAGGAACCAGTAACCGCTGGCTTGCACGGCATCCGCCCAATCGGCGGGACGGGGGATGAGATGGTGGCTGATGCCGTAGAGGGTGGGGGTGTTACGGCCGTCTGGCAGCCGCGTCTCATTCAAAAAGCGTCCCCGTTTGGGCAGGCCCAACTCCTGCCGAAAGGCGCCAATCACATCGGCATATGGCGCGGAAATCATCGGCACCATCTGGTACGTTAGCCGGTTAAACCAGCCGCCCAGCGAGAAGTTGGTAATGGGCAGTGGAAAAGCGCGTGTAGGCGTATACATCGGCAGCGCCATCGTCAGGATGATCGGTATGCCCAGCTTTTCGCCGATGTGGTAGCCGCTCAGGGTTTTGGGGTGGTAGATGATCACATCTGGTGCAACGCTTTGGGCGGCGGCCCAGGCATCCCGCACCATGCGGGCGATCATCGGCTTCACCAGGCTAATGGCCTTGAAAGCGGAGCCGCCGCCTTCGATCATCGCTTTGCCTTCAGGCGTTTCCGTCAGACGGATCATCTCGTCATCCATGGGTAGAAACGGTAGTTGATGAGCCTCGACCATTTCCTGGAAGAGGTTCCCGGTGCAAATGGTGACGTTGTGCCCGGCAGCTTGCAGCCCTTTGCCTAACGCTACATACGGCTGCACATCGCCACGAGAGCCAATAGTTAAAATGAGGGTTTTCATGGTGTTCCTTTTTTTGACCGGGCAGGTTTCAGAAAACCTGCCCGGTATTGTCATCGTTTTCCCATCCCAAATTGCAGGATGTGAATGGTCTGGTTGAAGAGGGCTGCGGCAGGTGAATCATAGAAGGAACGGCCGTGTGCCAACTGTTCGGCCGCATCTTCCCCCATCCGGTTCAGCAGATAACCGCCCAACTCGGTAAAAATGGTGTGGAAGATAAACGCCGCCAGTTCTTCATCTATTTGGGGGTCCATGTTGCCTTGCGCCTTGCCCTGCGTCACCAACTGCGCAAAAAAAGTGTACGCCCCGGCCCTGGCCTGCTGCATCAGCTCAGATGGCATTTCGCCACTGCGCACAGCCCGGTAGCCAATCTGGCTGAGCTGGGGGTGCGCCAGTTCAAACTGGATGCCTGCCTGCCCCAGCCAGGCCAGATAAGCAAAAATATCCATGTCCGCTTCCGGCGGCGGCGTGGTCATGAATTGCGCCTTTTCCTGCGCCCCCAGCTCCAGCAGGTAGCGGTACAGGTCTGCTTTGTCGGCAAAGTATTGGTAAAAGCTGCCTTTGGCGATACCGGCCTGGGCCACAATGCGTGAAATGGAAGCATTGTCGTAATCATGGCTGGCAAATTCCGTCAGGGCAATTTCCAGAAAGTGCTGCCGCTTTTCGGCGGGCAGGTTAAAAAAGGTTTCTTTAGGCATTTTATTCACCGCAATAAATGTGACCGACCGGTCATATGACCGGTCGGTCACATTCTACACGATCAGAAATTGGCTTGTCAAGCAAGTGGTGCATCTGGTTCAAAATTGCCTACTTGCACGGCCGTTAAAATCGGCTATCATAGAAGTATTCTTATCCAATCAACAACACAAGGAAAACATGCGATGGGTAACACCATCGTCACCTCCCCTAAAACTGGCACAAAAGAAACGCGACTGGAACAACTGGTTGGGTAAGAAGAGGGTAGCGACATCCCCTCCTTGTGTTGGTCAAAGCCCGGAACGGCCGTCTTAACAGACGGCTGTTTTTTTTAGGGGGAGTCTGCTGCCAATGGCCTGTGAAAATGGCCTACCTGCCACTTGCTATTTCCCACCCACCGAAGTTGCCCTTGCGGAAATTTACCAGGGAAGTGCGGTTACGCTCGTTTGTTAGCCGCTCTGAAGAGTGTTATGATTCGCTGATATTCACCTTGTCAGGTCAGGTACGTGAGCCATGATGATCGTAGACCAACTGGTAGTACAGCACCAAACATTGCGCAATAAAGCCGCTGAAGTGCCAGAGGCTGTGGACATGAACGAAGTCATGGCGCTGATGGATCAGGTGCAGGCCGCCAGCGCCCACGTAGAGAACCCCCACCAACGTGAACAACTGCAAGCCATTTTGTTCCACTGGAACGGCTATGTACATAGTCAAACCGGCGCTTATCCTGGTATCCAATTAGCTGGTTTTTCACCACCGGCTGCTCCCCCCAATCTGGAACGCACGGCGCGCGTCACCACCAACACTAACCGCCCCGATGTGGCTTTGCCGCGTGTACATTGGCTGGTTTGGGTGGCGGCGGCTGTGTTGTTTGTGGGAGGGGTTATCATTGTGATCTGGCCGCTTCTGTTTGGCAATGAGGAAGCTGCCGCTGCTGCGCCTACCTTGCAAGCGGAGATGGTCTTCACGGCCGTAGCTGCTACCCAAACCACCATCGCCCTGGAAGGTACGGCGACGCGCGCTGTCATCGAACAAACGGCCAATGCGGCGGCGCTGCTGTTTGCTACCGCTACCCACAGCGAAACGGCCGTTGCCGAAACGCCATTACCCGCCGGCCCCGTTATTTATACCGTTCAGGCCGGGGATACCCTGTTTACCATTGCCCGTCGTTATGGGCTGACGTTGGATGAGATCATGACCATAAATGGCCTGACCACTGACTCGCTGACCACAGGCCAGACCTTGACGCTGCCCCATCCGCCGCTCACACCGGAAACAGAAACGGTCACTTCACCTGTACTCAGCGTAACCACCATGCCGCCGCCCACGGCCACGCTTGCCCCCGGCCAACAACTGGTAGAGATGGTCATTCGCGCCCCCAATACCAGCCTGTACAGCGGCCCTGGCCCCCAATTTAGCAGCATCATGCCCCTGGCGCGGGGCACATTTGCTTATGCTGTCGGTCGCAACCAGACCGGCGACTGGTACTTGCTGCAACTGGAAGATGGCATGACTCGTGGCTGGCTGCCTGCCGCGGACGTGGCTTTGCTTTACCCGGCTGTGCCCGACATTATCCCCGTCATTGTGGTGCCATGAGTGTGCTGCGCCGCCACGTGCTGCTGGCGACGGCCGTTTGCTCTGCCGCCGTCGCTCTTGCCCTCTATTGGCCCATCCGCCAACTGCCCCTGGCCTTTGATGACCTGCTGCATATTCGCCTGGTAAAAGGGCTGAATTACGCCACTGTCTGGCTGCCCTCGACTGATTTTGCCTATTTCCGCCCGGTGCTGTTTTTGCCGGTTATGTTGGCAAATAGCCTGTTTGGTCATTACCCTGCTCCTTTTTTATATGGCCTGAATTGGCTGCTGCACGCGGCCAATGCGGCGCTGGTGGCGGCTTTGGCCTGGCGGCTGTGGCGGCGTGGGTCACGGGCATTGGCCGCCGGGCTGCTGCTGGCCTGTTATCCCTTTTCTTTTCAGGCTGTGGCTGTGTTTGGCAATAACATCTACCTGCTGTTGCTGCTGCTGACGCTGCTGGCGCTGCATGCCTATTTGTGGGCGCTAGAGAAAGGTGGTTGGTGGTGGGTGGTCACGGCCGTGCTCTTTCTCATTGGCCTGCTCGCCCATGAACTGATGGTGCTGTTTGGCGTTTATGCGGCGCTGACCCAGTGGGCTTATACCGACCGCCTGGAAATCCGGGCGTGGCGCTGGCAACGTGACCCGTCGCCATTTGTCCTTTCGCCTTACCTCTTCTTCTTGTTGGCCGGGGCGATCTACATCGTCTGCTACCAGTTTTTGCCCCTGGCCTCGCCGCCACAATCCGCCGGCGACAACTGGCTGGCGCTAAAACTGTTGTACTTTGGGCAGGCGTTGGTGTACCCCCTGGCCCGGCTGGGGGCGCGGCTGCTGCCACAAAACGCGCCATTGATTATCGTGATGGGCCTGTTGCTGATACTGATCTGGACGGGACTGGCGGCGCGGCAGCCGGGAAATCGGCTGGCGCTGTTGCTGGGATGGGGCTGGTGGGGGGTAACGGCCGTGCTCCTCACCATCACACTCCCCACTAACTACATTTTGCACGGCCCCCGCCTGCATTATTTGGGCAGCGTGGGCGTTTGTCTGCTGTGGGCGGTGCTGCTGGACTCACTGTTTGACCGGGGACGGGTGGAAAAGCTGTTATGGGCAATGGCGCTGGGCTTGCTGCTGCTGGTTGGTGGTTTTTTTGTGCGCGGACGGGTGGCGGCGCTGGCAAATTTGGGTGCGCCAGTAGCTGTGGTGCAGGCGGAAATGGCGGCACGGCCGTTGGCCGAAGGTGTGCTACTGGTTAATTTGCCTGCCTGGGCGGCCCCGGCGCACAACACGTTCCCGGTGGGGGTGGAGCATGTGGCCCTCATGGGCGACCATATTTTTGCCGAAGAGCTGGTCTGGGAAAATTTGAACCAGGTGCGCCCGGTACGGGCGGTGGAATTGCCCGAACTGCGCCAGGCAGTGGACTATCCTTATGGCCTGCTTGTGCAGTCGCCTGATCTGGGCGACCCGGCTGACTGGGCGGCTGCCGGGGCCAGTGTATTTATCAGCCGGTTTACGGAAACGGGTATGGTCACTGAATTCAGCGGCCGTTTTTTTCCGGCGGAGGATACGGCTGTGCCCCCACAGGCTACCTGGGGTGATACAGCGTTGTTAGATGGGACGGCCGTTGCCTGTGATGGGCAGATCACCACAGACCTCACCTGGCAGTTGGCGACCATTGCTGCCACCACATCGGTATTTGTGCAGGTGTTGGACGGCGACGGCCGTTTGCTGGGACAGGCCGACGGCCCGCCGCTGCAACTGCGCCCCGATTGGCTGGCGCTGCCCCCAGGCTGGTGGGTGCAGGATCATCGCCAAATAGAGGTGGCGGGGACGGCTGCTTTGGCAGATAGCCACACAGGTGTGCCTGTTACCCTGCTCATTGGCCTCTATGATTATGTGTCCGGCGCGCGCAGCCCTGGCGTTGACGCCACGCAACATCCCCTGCCTGACAATGCTTTCCGCTTAGCCATCCAGCCCTGTGCCGCTCCACCCTCCTCTCCTTGAGGCCCGATGGTTCCCGCCCCTGGCGCTTATTCGCGCCCTTTGCGGATCAATAATTCATGCGCAAGTCAAACCCATCAATAATCATGAGCACTCCGGTCACGCCAGCCCAGGCTGCCAGCATAACGACCAACAGTTCCAGAGAAGTCTGGGGAGCCACCAGCATCAGCAGCCCTAGCAAGAGCATCAACAACCCTACCAGGATGTCAGAAATGCGGCGTTTGTGAATATCCTTACGCTTTAAGAAAACACGTGTTCCACCCAACACAAGCAGGCTTAAGGCTACAAACAGAAAAAATACCGAAGTTAGCCCCTGGGCAAATATATAGGGCGCCAGCAGAATCAGGCCACCCACAAAGGCGCTGACAACACCCTTCAGAAAACTCCAGGAACGGTCCGGCACATGTTTCCCCAAAAAGGCAAACAAAATATCCACCAGTCCATTGAAGACCAGGTACAGGCCCAAAAAGATGCTGATGAGAAAAACGGTACCGGACGGCCGTAGGAACAAATAGATGCTCAAAATGATGACGGCGATTCCCTGTAAGACCACCAGCCACCAATATCGCTGGTGGGGATGACTGATTGGTGCTGCACTCATAATCCTTCCTCCTCATGGGTAGAGCGATTTGGAAAATCGCTCTACAAATTTGCATTGACCAACTGTCAAGAATGGTAGACAATGCCCTTTGCGGTCTTGTTTGTAGTGGCTGTTTGAACGGGCTAAACCGGCTGAAACCGTCACTACAAACCGGTAACAAGGTGGGTAGAAGTATAACACAAAAACACCATGTTGTTTACATAAGGGGAAAGATCATGAAAAGAGTAAGTTTGCTGTTGATTTTATTGATGGCGGGATTGGGATCGGCCCTTTGGCTGACCACCAGCCCGGCGCCGGCTGCCAACCATCCCACGCTGGAACACGAGATTGTGGTGGTGCGTGCTTATTTTGATGACCCGGCCCTGGTGGCGGTGGTGGCCCGTACCCAGGAGCCGTGGGAGGTGGATTACCACAAGAATTTTATGGTGTTGGAAGTAGACGCGGCCGAGTACCAGGAGTTGGAGCGCCTGGGGCTGCGGCTGGAAGTGGATGAAGAGTTAACCGCCGAGATCAACAAAATCCGGCTGCCGCTGCCCGGTCAGGTGAGTGGTATTCCCGGTTATCCCTGTTACCGCACGGTGGAGGAGACATTTGCTACCGCCCAATTTTTGGCAGATAACTATCCCCACCTGGCCGAATGGCTGGATGTAGGTGACTCCTGGGAAAAGACAGCCGGATTGGGTGGTTATGACATGCAGGTATTGGTACTGACCAATGAACTGATCCAGCAAGAGAAACCTAAACTGTTTGTCACCTCAGCCATTCATGCCCGCGAATACACCACTGCCGAATTGATGACGCGCTTTGCCGAATACTTGATTTACGCCTATAACACAGATGCCGATGCCACCTGGCTGCTGGATCACCATGAAGTGCATCTGATGCTGCATACGAACCCAGACGGCCGTAAACAGGCCGAAACCGGTATCTCCTGGCGCAAAAACACCAACCAGAATTACTGTGGCCCCACTTCCCCCAGTCGGGGGGCTGACCTGAACCGCAACTTTCAGTTCCAATGGGGCTGCTGCGGCGGCTCCAGTGGCAATCAGTGCAGCGAGACCTATCGCGGCCCCTCGCCTGCCTCCGAGCCGGAAGTGCAGGCGGTGCAAAATTACATCTTTGCCAACTACCCCGACCTGCGCGAACCGCCTCTAAACGCAGCTGCGCCCGTCACCACCACCGGCATCTACCTGGACATTCACAGCTACAGTGAACTGGTGTTGTGGTCTTGGGGTTTTACGGCCACGCCGACCGCTAATGGAACTGCCTTGCAAACGCTGGGGCGCAAATTTGCCTATTTCAACGGCTATTACCCGGAACAAGCCATTGGCCTTTACCCCACCGATGGCACCACCGATGATTTTGGCTATGGCGAGGTAGGGCTGCCCTCTTACACCTTTGAACTGGGCACCGCCTTTTTCCAGGGCTGTGGTTTTTTTGAAAACAACATCATCCCCGGCAACATGCCCGCCCTCGTCTACGCCGCTAAAGCGGTGCGCGAACCGTATCTGGCCCCCGCCGGGCCGGAGGCGCTGAATGTAGCGGTGAGCAGCGTCATTGTGGAGGCAGGCACGCCGGTGACGCTCACGGCCGTGCTCAATGACACCCGCTATAACAACCAGAATGGTACAGAACCCACCCAAAACGTCAGCGCCGGCGAATATTACATTGATACGCCGCCCTGGATTACAGAAACGACGCCGGTGGCGCTGCCCCTGACGGCCGTAGATGGCAATTTCAACAGCCCCGTGGAAGCGGCGCGGGCGGTGATTGATACCTCGGCGCTGGCCGACGGCCGTCACCTTATTTACGTGCGTGGGCAAGATGCCAACGGCCAGTGGGGCGTCTTTAGCGCCGCCTTCCTCTTCATTGTAGACCCGGCTATTGCTCCGGTGTTGGGCGGCGACGTAACGGCAGCCGATACCGGCCTGCCATTGGCGGCTACCATCACCGCCAACACCATCTTCCAGACCCAGACTGATCCACTCACCGGTATCTACCAGATGCAGGTGATTAGCGATACGTATACGATTACGGCTGTGTCCGATGACCCCAACTATGCCAGCGCCACCGTCAGCGGCGTTGTGGCCCAAAACAGCCAGACCGTTATCCAGGATTTCCAGCTTTACCCGTACTGTGATGTTTTTAGTGATGATGTGGAATCGGGCATTAATGGCTGGACGGCGCAGTCTCCCTGGGCCATCACCACCGAAGCCTCTCACAGCCCCACCCATTCCTGGACGGACAGCCCCGGCGGCAATTACGCAAACAACCGCAATGTCTCTATCACCTCACCCGTCATAGACCTGACCGGCTATGAAAACATCATCCTCACCTATTGGCAAATCTGTGATACGGAAACGGGCTACGACTACTGCCGTGTTGAGGTCTCTGGCGATGGCGGCGCGAACTGGAACGAGATTGCCAGCTTCGATGGGCCACACAGCCAATGGGAAGAGATCACATTGAACGCTTCCATGTTGGACAACCAGGCCAACGCCCGTATCCGCTTCCGCTTTACATCTGATGTGACCGTGGTGGCTGATGGCTGGCATGTGGATGATATTCGCCTGCGGGCGGCGGGGCCGGCCTGTGTGGATTATGTGGCCCCCCATGCCAACTTTACCACATCCAGCCCAGATGTATTGGGCGAGGCGACGCAGTTTGCTAATGCTTCAACCGGCTCAGAACTAACATTCACCTGGGATTTTGGCGATGGCAGCGGCAGTACGGCGGCAAATCCCAGCCACACCTACGCTGCTGTGGGCAGCTATACCGTCACCCTGACGGCAACCAACAATCTGGGTAGTGATGTGGCCACGGCCGTCGTCGAAATTTTGCAAGCGCCCCAGGCCAGTTTTTCGGCGCTGCCCATCGTCATGTTGGGGGAAACGGCCGTTTTCACCAATACCTCCACCGGCGATGCCCTGACCTTCTTGTGGGACTTTGGCGACGGCGACACCAGCACCGAGACCAACCCCAGCCACCTGTACGCGGCCGAAGGGGATTACACCGTCACCCTGACGGCACAAAACGCGGTGGGCAGTGATGTGGCTACGGCCGTCGTCTCCGTCTTAGCCATGCCCCAGGCCGGTTTTATCGCCACCACTCCTACCGAACTGGGCAGCGCCACCATCTTCAATAACACCTCCACCGGCGGCGACCTCTCCTTCTGGTGGGACTTTGGTGATACCATTACTAGCACAGAAACCAGCCCTAGCCACACCTACGCCACCACCGGTACATTCACCGTCACCCTGACCGTCAGTAATGCGGTGGGTTTGGATGTGGCTACGGCCGTAGTGGAAGTCATCGCCCCCATCGTCACCGACGGTTACACGCTGTACCTGCCCGTCATCGTGGCGGCAGCGCCGGAGTAAAAGAGGTAATCGGTGAACGGTAATCGGTAATCGGAATCAGCAAATGGGCGGAACGGCCGTATGGGGGAGGTACGGCCGTTCTGCTTATTGCTTGTTGTAGGTGACCAATTAAAAAATCTGATGCGTTAAAAATTCGGGAGCAGGCAGGTTTCGGCGTAGATGGAGAATGCAGTAAACACGCACTTCTTAGGTTTCTTCCAGATAGCGGTAAATGGCGCGGTACGGCCGTACAATCAATTGGCGATAGGATTCATAGTTTTCCAACGTAACCGGTGGAGCGGAATAGGGGAAGGTGCGCAACTGTTGTAAGGCGTCAAGCATCTTTCGCCCAGGTGCGGCGGGCATGGCGCGCAATTGCTCAACTGCTAAATCAGACAAGAGGACCTGCATCATGGCGCGGTTTGTTGCGCCTGCCAGGCCAATTCTGCCAGTTCTTCTACCGTAATAATCCGTTCGTATGTTGTTAACATCAGCACACCTTTTCTTCTGCCGGTATCTATGTTGTTCAGAAGCAGCAACATTATACCATGACGGCCGTTCTCCGTTGAGGGAGTGAGCGGACGAAGGGATGAAAGGGGTACGGCCGTAAACGGGCTGGTGACCGGCAAACGAATGTGGCGCGGTGGTAACAGCATCCCTACGGGCTGAGAGGTAGCCACAGCGATCCAGGAAGACCTAGCCGTAGCAGTCGACTTTTTTGTGGTACAATGGCGTATGTAACTACTCTGGCGTTGGTCGCCTTTCATTCAAGTGACCAATGCCTCTGGCAGAAGGTGAATGATGGACTTTCACATTGAAACAGAACAAGAAACGGACGGCCGTTGGATTGCTGAAATAACCGACATTCCCGGCTGCATGGTTTATGGCAATACGCCAGAACAGGCTATTGCCAGAGTCAAAGCACTGGCTCTACGGATCTTAGCCGACCAGTTAGACGAAAACCAACGCCTGGTTAATCTGACCTCGATCACCTTCGCCTCAACATGAGCCAGTGGCCTTCTGTTAAAGCCAAACGATTGTTAGCCGCCCTGAACCGCATTGGTTGGACCGTCAAACGACAATCCGGGGGGTCTCATCGCATTCTATCGCGTCCTGGCTGGCCCGACTTTGTTTTTGCATTTCACGGCCAGGAAGCGTTGCAATGGCGCGGTGGGGCAACGGCCGTCGCCCTCCACCCCCTCACACAAAAAACACGGCCGTACCACTCCATTTTCCTCTCGCACCACATTGTCGTGTACGGCCGTTTTGCATCCCCCACATTTCACGGCAACAGTGGTACGCCGGAAAACAGGGCCTTGACTGCTCCGGCGTGGTCTTCGCTGGTTGCTGTGGCCGGCGTCACCGCCGTGCCACCCCTGTTTTGCGCAACGTACACGCTGGAATTATACGGCCGTACCCTCCTCAACCAATCGCACGGCCGCAATGTGGTGAAAAGGTGAGGAAAGTGAAGGGAGAGTCGGGCTTCGGTCATCGGATTACGGATTACGGGTCACGGATTATGAATGACGAAACGCAGGCGTTCCAAAAATTCGCTGAGGATGATGGCGGTGGCCCCCCACACCATGTGGCCTTCCACGTCGAAATAGGGTACGGTCAGGCGGTAGCCCTGCCGTTCAACGACCCCTTCGCGGCGGCTGTCTGGGTGCAGCAGATAGCTGAGCGGCGTCTCCAGTAGTTCGGCCACTTCATTTTCGGCCAATTGGAACGACGGCCGTACCCCACTATGCACCCAACCCACAAAGGGATGCACCTCAAAGTCAGAAGGGGGAATCCAGATGGGGGTCAGTTCACCGAGGATGGTGAGGGCGGACGGCCGTACCCCCACTTCCTCCTCTGTTTCCCGCAGCGCCGCCGCCGCCAGCGTCTCGCCCGCCTCCGCCCGCCCGCCGGGAAAGGATACCTGCCCGGCATGGGAGTTCAAATCGTCCCGCCGCCGTGTCAGCGCCAGATGCAATTCTTCCTGATGGCAATACAGCAGCAGCAGCACACTGCCAATCCGCGCTGCGCCCGGTAAATCGGCCGGGCGGTTAGCCTGGCGGGTTAACGGCGCCATCAGGTAATGGGCCGCCTGGCTGTCAAACGACGCCAGCGCCAGCGCCGCCTGGATGTGGGAGAGAGTTATGGAGGACATAGGGCGTAATCCGTAATCCGTAAAGCGTAATCCGACGCTCTGCGGATTACGGATTACAGATTACGGCTCACGGATTACGGGGCAACCATTTCCGCAGAGGCACGAAAGACGTAACCCAGCCCACGTTCCGAGGTAATGTAGCGGGGGCGTGATTTGTCTGTATCCTCAATTTTGCGGCGCAGGCGGTGCAGGTGTACATGCAGCCGGTCTTCAAATGCCGGTTCGTTAGGCCAGAGCCGCCGCAAAATGAAGTCGGTATTGACGGTATGCCCGGCAGCCCGCATGAGGATGAACAGGAGTTTGGTCTCGGTGGGGGTTAGCGTTACCGGTTCGCCATATATCAACGCCTGGCGACGCGGAAAATCAATGTGCAGTCGTTCATCTACGCGGGTCACCGCGTCCAGGTCATAGGCAAAAGTACCCATGCGCCGCAAAACGCCTTTTACCCGCGCCACCAGTTCGCCCGGCTTGAACGGCTTGGTGATGTAATCTTCGGCGTGTTCTTCCAATCCCTGGACAACGGTTTCTTCCTCGTTCACGGCCGTCAGCATCACCACCGGCACATCACTAAACTGGTGCAGGTTATAACAAAACTCAAAGCCACTCATCCCTGGCGGCATGTGAATATCCACAATCGCCAGGTGGGGCAGCCCTTTTTCAGACAGGTGGGCCAGAGCCGCTTCCCCCGATTGCGCCGTATGGACGCGGTATCCCGCCTGTTCCAGCGCATGTTGCACAATGCGCAGGTTAAATGGGTCATCATCCACTGCCAGAATCCTGGCGCCATTTTCCAAAGAATTACTCATGTTTAGAACCCTCGTATGTAAAAATATACCCTTTATTGCGCCGCGATAGGATGTATTGGGGTTCGGTGGGCGACAGTTCAATTTTGTTGCGCAGCCGGTGTACGTAAACGCGCAGTCGGTCTTCATGCGATTTGGGCGAGTCTTCCGGCCACAGCCGCCGGATCAGGTAGTTCGAAGTGACCAACCGACCGGCCGTGCGCATGAGCAGGTAAAGTAGCTTGGTTTCGGTGGGGGTGAGCATCACCGTTTCCTGGCGCACAATGGCTTCACCACGCACAAAATTAACAGCCAGATTTGCGTCAGCCTGGGTGTAGCTTTCCAGTGGAAAGGCAAAATCTCCCAACCGGTAGAGTACACGCCGGACACGGGCGGCCAATTCACCCGGCGTGACCGGCTTTTTGATGTAATCCTCAGCATACTCTTCAATGGCCTGGATAATGACATCTTCTTCGTCTACGGCCGTGAGCATAATCACCGGCACATCACAAAATTGGTGCATCTTGTCACAAAACTCAAAACCATCTATACCGCCGGGCATGTTAATGTCCACCAGCGCCAGGTGTGGCAGCCCCATTTGTTCCATGATGGTTAGCGCATCCTCGCCTGAATTAGCCGTCATCACCTGGAAACCGGAATCTTGTAAATACCGCTCGGCGGTATACAAAGAAATCTCACTATCATCTACAACCAGAATACGGTAAGAAGGGGGCGCTGAATTCGTCATTAACCATTTGCCTGATACGTTGCTGCTTTTGTTAGTTGGTTACGGTTTATGTTAAAGCGAGCCAATTGTAACAGACCTGCTTAACTGGCTCAACTGCACACCGGGCTACGACAAATGACGGAGAAGAACGGCCGTGCCAACGGGTTTTGGGGCACGGCCGTCCTGCTTTAACCAAATTTACTCTACGTCAAATGACGTAGTCATCCTCCCCAAAAATCCACCAAATTGCGGATGAGAATGACGCCGCCATACCCTATGATACAGCGTAGAAATCGGTGATGGTCAGCGATGTGGTGACCACTGCCCGCAACATGAAGAAGAAGAGGCAAGAGCCATCCACTGAGCCAAGAGCCGTAGATGGCTCTTAATTTTTGGGAGATTGGAGATTAGAGATTGATCAATTGCCAATCTCTAAATTCCTATAGTTCAAGGAGACTCATTAACGATGGATTATTACGAGAATTTACAGATCAACGGACACCCTCCTCAACGTGGCTCGCGCAAACCTCCCTGGCGCATTGCCCTCACCGCCAATCTCAAGAGCCAGATGTATTGGCAGCCAGGGCAGCCGCCAGACGCCGGCGCTGAATTTGACGCCCGCGAAACGGTGGAGTCCATTGCCGCCGCGTTGGAAGCCGACGGTCATTTTGTCCACATTTGTATGGCCGACCATACCTTACCCGAAACATTCATCAACTTACGCCCCCATTTTGTCTTCAATATTGCCGAAGGTATGGGTGGCGACGCCCGCGAAGCGCATGTGCCTGCCTTGTGTGAATTGATGGGCATTCCTTACACGGCTTCGCGTGTGCTGACCAATGCCCTGTCGCTGGACAAAACGCAGACCAAGCGCATCTGGCACAGCATGGGGCTGCCAACGGCGCGCTTTCAAGAATTTACCAGCAGTGACCAGCCCATTGACCCGGCGCTGCCTTATCCGCTTTTTGTGAAACCGGCCTGCGAAGGCACCGGTATGGGCATGGGACCACAATCCATCGTAAGCAATGAGGCGGAGCTGCGAACGCGGGTGGCCTGGGTGATTGAAACGTACCGGCAGCCGGCGCTGGTGGAAGAGCTGCTCACCGGGCGTGAATTTACGGTGGGGTACATTGGCAATCGTGGTTTTCCGGGGGGGCGAACACGGCCGTACCTCTACAATTTTGAAGGCTACCATTTCTTCCCCGTGTTGGAAATTGACGCCAGCCGCAGTGTGACGCCCGGCGTCTACGGGCATGCCGCCAAATCGCTGGAATTGGACGAACGTGGCGCGCCGGCCTACCTCTGCCCGGCCGATATTTCTGATGATCTGCGCGACCAACTGTATACGCTGACCCGGCAGGCCGCCGAAGCCATCGGCGCCTGTGATGTTTCGCGCATAGATTTCCGCCTGAACGCCGCCGGACAGCCCATGCTGCTGGAAATTAACACACTGCCAGGTCTGAACCCGGCGGTGAGTGATGTATGCATTATGGCCCGCGCCGAGGGCATGCCTTATGAGACGCTCATCACCGAAATTTTGTATCTGGCGGCGGAACGGTTTAATTTGCCACGCCCGGTTATCCATCAATTGGGGGGCACGGCCGTAGCCGAACCCGCCCTCCTGCTCCCCCGCACCACCCCTCATTCTCGTTAACCCCGTTTGTAGTAGGTGATTTATCGCCTGCGTTGGCACTAAAGTGCCTACTACAAACATTCTCTCCTTTCTTTTGTTACCTGGTACTAATGCCAGCGTCCCCCAATTTGAGGATAATGGACTATACTTGCGGTGGCCGGTTTCCAACCGCGCCACAACTGTAAAAATCCAACCACTATTGACGAGGACTAACTATGAATGAATTGACCCCCACCATTCACACCCGCGCCCCTTTCTGGCAAGACATACCCGCCGAAAAATGGACCGATTGGCGTTGGCAAATGAGCCATCGCCTGAACAGCCTGGACGAACTGGCTCAGGTCGTCAATCTGACCGACAGTGAGCGCCAGGCGTTGCAGACCAATAACCTGTTCCGTGTAGACATTACGCCCTACTTCGCCAGCCTGATGGATCCGGACGACATTCACTGCCCGGTGCGCAAACAAATCATCCCCACCAGCCGCGAAATTGTGCCCTTTGAAGCGATGATGGAAGATTCGCTGGCGGAAGATAAACATTCGCCCGTGCCAGGCCTGGTGCATCGTTACCCGGACCGGGTGCTGATGCTGATTACCACCCAATGCGCCAGTTATTGCCGTTACTGCACCCGCAGCCGCATTGTGGGCGACCCCGGCGAAACATTCAGCCGCCAGGAGTTTGACGCCCAAATTGCCTATATCGAGCAAACGCCACAAATTCGGGACGTATTGCTTTCTGGCGGCGACCCGCTGGTGCTGGCGCCTAAGCAGCTTGATATGATTTTGGGACGTTTACGGGCCATTCCGCACATCGAGATCATTCGCATCGGTTCGCGGGTGCCCGTCTTTTTGCCGCAGCGGGTGACGGACGAATTCTGCGAGATGCTGGCAAAGTACCACCCGCTGTGGATGAATATCCATGTGAACCACCCCAAAGAGATTACGCCGGAACTGGCAGCGGCCTGTGACCGGTTGTCGCGGGCGGGTGTGCCGCTGGGCAACCAGAGTGTGCTGTTGGCGGGCGTGAATGATTCGGTGCATATCCAGCGGCAGTTGGTGCATGAGTTGGTGAAGATTCGGGTACGGCCGTATTACCTCTACCAGTGCGATCTGGTGAAAGGGGCCGGCCATTTCCGCACCAGCGTCAGCAAGGGCATTGAAATCATCGAAGGACTGCGCGGCCATACCTCTGGTTATGCCGTGCCCACGTATGTGGTGGATGCGCCCGGCGGCGGCGGCAAGATTCCGGTGATGCCCAATTACATCATTTCGCAAGCGCCGGGTAAAACCGTGCTGCGCAACTTTGAAGGGTTTATTACCACTTACGCCGAGCCGTTGGATTATGACCCGCATGAAGTGGAGTTGCAGCAGTATGAAGTACGTCGCCGCCTGGAACCGGGGCAGGAAGGGGTGCTTGGCCTGTTGGAAGGGCAGCGCATGACCATTGAACCGGAGGGTTTTGGCAGTACCCATGCACGGGGTGGCAGCGAACACCGCTTGCGCAGCGGCGACCTGGCGGCCAAATGGCAGCCACTGGGCGTGGGCGCCATGGAAGGTGAGCAGGCCAAAATACCGCTTAAACAAGTAACCGCCGGCACGCCTGTGAACGAGGCAGAGCCGGAAACGGCCGTGCCCTGAATAAGGTAGAGGAGATTGGAGATTGGAGATTAGAGTTCGACAATCTCCAATCTCCAATCTCCCCATCTCCTCTCCGGTGAATAAGCAACCAGAGTCCAGCCTGATTTCCCTCATACACAACCTGCCCGGCATGGTTTACCGCTGCTGCCACGATGCAAAACGCACCTTGTTGTTTGCCAGCGAGGGGTGTTTGGAACTAACCGGCTATCCGGCAGCGGCGCTGGCGGCAGACGGCCCACCGGCTTTTGCCGATTTGATCCGGGAAAGTGACCGGGAAGGGGTATATGAGGAACTGGCAACGGCCGTGACCGAAGCACGGCCGTATCGCTGTATTTATCGTATTACCACCGCTGCCGGGGAGCAGCGGTGGGTGCTGGACAAAGGGCGCCCCGCCACACAGCCAGATGGTACAGTAGTGATGGAGGGTTTTGTCAGCGACCACACGCGGCGCATGGTGGCGTTTCGTCAATTGGAGCAGCAGTTAGCGGAGAAGGCGCGCAAGGCCGAGCAGGTGGTGGTGATGGAAGAGCGCAACCGGCTGGCGCGGGAACTACATGATTCGGTGACGCAGTCACTTTACAGCGTCACGTTGTTTGCCGAAGCGGGGCGTAATCAGGCCCAAAACGGCCAGTTTGAGCGTGCTGCCTGGTACTTTGCGGAGATATTGGAAACCGGGCAGCAGGCGTTAAAAGAGATGCGTTTGTTGGTGCATAAGCTACGGCCGTCGGCTTTGGAAAAGGATGGGCTGGTACAGGCATTGCAGCGCCGGCTGAATGCGGTGGAAGGTCGCGCCGGTATTCAGCATCAGCTTGTTGTGGAAGGGGACATTCACCTGCCGCCAGAGGTGGAGGAAGCGGTTTATCACGTCAGCCAGGAGGCGTTGAACAACGCCATCAAACACGCCCATGCCACCGCGGTGCGGGTGATGGTGTGCCAGGAGGGGGATCATGTGCAGATGACGGTGTGGGATGATGGCTGTGGGTTTGATGTGGCCACGGCCGTGCAAAGCGGTGGATTAGGCTTAACCAGTATGCGTGAACGGATGCAGATGATCGGGGGCGCCTTAGAACTGCACACCGCCCCCGGTGAGGGTACGACGGTGCGGGTAACAATATGAGTGGGGGCATTCGGGTCTTTTTGGCCGATGATCATGCGGTGGTGCGGCGAGGGCTGGAGGCATTGATTGAAACGCAGGCGGACATGGTCGTGGTGGGCACGGCCGTAGACGGTGTAGAAGCGGTGCAATTAGTAGACCAGCTTTTGCCCGATGTCATCCTGCTCGACATTCAAATGCCGCGTAAAAACGGCGTTGCGGCCATCAGCGAAATAAAAGCGGCCCACCCAAACGCTCACATCCTGGTACTGACCAGCTTTGGTGATGATGACACCGTTTTTGCCGCCATCAAAGCGGGGGCCATGGGCTATTTGCTCAAGGACTCATCCCCACAAGAGTTGATGGAGGCGATTCGTCATGTGCATGAGGGCCGCGCCTCCCTTCACCCCGATATTGCCCTCAAAGTCATCCAAGAACTCAATAAGCCGCCAACCGATCTCCCTCTCACGACCGATCCGTTGACAGAACGGGAGGTGGAAGTCTTAAAATTAGTGGCGCGTGGCCTGACCAACCAGGACATTGCCGACCAATTGGTCATCAGCGAGCGCACCGTGCGCACCCACCTGAGCAACATTTTGGGTAAATTGCACCTGGCTAACCGGACCCAGGTAGCCCTATATGCCCTACGCCAGGGGCTTGCCAGCCTGGAGCCGTAAGCGAACCATACACCCTGGCAAACAAAAAGAGGGCAGGCTGTTCAGCCTGCCCTCTTCCCATCTTCGCGTCCTCGCGCCCTTCGCGGATATCCGAATTAGTTTTCAGAGAAAGTGAAGATGACGCTGTTGTCACCACCGTGTTCGTTTGGCCAATAGGCATCGGCGGCTTCGTCATTCAGCCAGTTTTGCCCATTGACCAGGTAACGGAATTGGTAACGGCCGTCTTTGGGCAGACGAACTTTGGCGCGGAACGGGCCATTCTTGACCGGTTTCATGGCAACGGGCGTCCACCCATTGAACTCGCCGACCAACACCACTTCCTGAGCATCCGCATTGTTCACTTCAAAGGTGACTTCACACTCTTCACTTGTTTTGAAAAATTTCTTCTTAACCATTTTGTAGAACCTCCAATTGCATAGAAAAAGCCGCCCATTAGGGAGCGGCTCTTTATTTTCAAACATACTTCCTGGTCTAAAAATTCGCCAGGACTATGCCCATTATAAGCACAATGGTTGATGTGTCAACTATTTGACTGAAAGATTAAAGGAAAATAATCACAGAGCAAACCTTAAGGGTTTTCAGAAACCCTTAGGGTCTGCGGCGGCTAAGCCACAAAACTACGAATCAGCGCTTCAGGATTCAGTCGCCTTTCCCCTATCAGAGCGGAAATCGTCTCCGCCGCTGGCTGGCCTTTTTGCCACAATGACTGCAAAAAGGCGCCGGTTGCCGGGGAAAGCAGCCACTCCTTACCGAACTGGAGTTCCAACCGGGCGGCGATCTGGGCCGCTAACAGCCAGGCGCGGAAGTATTGGGCGTTGTAGAAACCATCGTCTACATCTAGCAGATAGTAAGCGGCGGAGATATTGAGGCCGAGGTGTTCCTGGAGGACGGCCGTATAAAAACGGGCCGGATCAGACAATCCTGTATGCAGTTGGTTTTCATACAACACTTTGGCGGCACAGCGCCGGGCAAACAGCAGCCGTGTAAAACGCATGTAATCCACATAGGCGCTGTAATCCGCCGCTCCAAACATCTCTTTTAGCCAGATTGCATTGGCCGGGAACTGCTCAAACAAAAAGGCAAAAGCCTCCCCCACCGAATCATCACCCAGGTGGCGGGTGGCAAAATGCAACTGCCTGGAAATGTGCAGGCCGTGTAAAGCGTGTCCCAGTTCATGGAACGCTGCTTTGAAATCTTGATGCCCGCCCATTGGGTTGACGACCAGCTTGATGTCATCCGGTACCTGAACAAAGGCGCAAAACGGCCGTGGCGACTTACCTTCTCTTGCCTCCAGATCAATCTCTAAACCGGCTGTCTCTGCCAGCGGAAAACCCAGCATACGGGCGGTCTCGTAAACGGCCGTTGGCAGCCTCTCAGCCGGGAACAAGTCGTCAAATTGACTTCCGCGCAGCAGATAAAACATGTCGGCGGCATCGGGTTGCGGTGTGCCCAAAACAAACTGGCTCCAATGGGAAAGGGCGCGGAAGTAGGGCACGGCCGTTTCTCGCAAAAACGTTTGCGCCATCAGTTCAAGATTTTCTAATTGCAGACCACATAGTTCATTACACAATGCATGATAAGTGGCAAAACCCAGCCGGCCGACTTCGGCATTCACATGCTGCCACCGTTCTTGCAGCATCCGGTTGTTTTTAGCCACCAGGTCACTGCGCCCTGCGTACAAAAGCCGCCGCCGCGCCGGGTCCACTTCTGTGCCAAGGAGCCGGGTTGTGGCAAAAAAGGGTAACGATTTCCCATCCCAGGGCAGCACGGCCGTGCCCAACTGCTGCCCAAACGCCTCATCACAAGGCAAAGAAACCTGCCGTAAATAGCGCAAAGCGGCAAAAGCCGCCAGTGAGCGACACTCCTCACCAGCGTGAGAACGCGACGTTTCAATGAGTTCCCGCACCACATCCGCAGAGAACAGGTTGGCATATTCCTCGTAAACGGCCGTTAATTCCACTTCAGTTGCCAGACCCGCCTGCGCCCGATACTGTGCCGAAACTTCTGCCTGCCAGAAACCCTCAGCCCGGCGCTGGTAATCAGCTACATCCACCCCAGTTGCTGCCGGCATCGTCAACATTTATGCCTCCCGAAATGTTTTCCAGGCCAGAGCGGACAGGCCAGCAACAACCAGCACCAGCGACCAGACGACCAACATCGTGCCCACGCCGAGCCAATCGGCCAACCCGGCCAGGCTGGCCCCGGCCGCCATGGCCATGCTGCTGACCACCATGATCACGCTGAACACACGGCCGATCATGGCGCGGGGTGCATTCTCCTGTACAATGGTGCGGATACCGATGAACACAGCGGCATTGCAAACCGCGCCCAGGAAAAAGAACGGCAGCGAAACCGCCATCAAGAGGATGGTTTCCGCCTCATGCCATGTGACTAACAATAAAGGTATTAGTACAGCTAGAAACTGGCCCACGCCCATGCCAACGACCCCCCAGGCCAATAATCGGCCACGAGGAGCATCCGCCGCAAAACGGGCCAAAATGTAAGCGCCACAGGCTATGCCCAGGCCAAATATGCCCTCTAGCAGCCCAAATCCAATTGCGCCCGCATTCAGCACATTCCGGGCAAATATCAGCAACAATGCCTGGGTAGCGCCGACGGCCAGGGGCGCTACCAGACTTAGCAGGACGGTGCCTTTTAAGATGGGAACATTCCATACGTGGGCAAAACCGGCGCGAATACCGGCGAGTACATCGGGTTTGGGGGCCGCCTCAGCCGCTGTTTCTTCTGCCTGGGGCAGCCGCATCAGGACAATGAATAAAGCAGATACCAGGAAGGTAAAGCCATCAATCACAAATGCGCTTTGCACACCGACCCCTTCCACCAGCAAACCGGCAGCGGCAAACCCCACAAACCCGATCAGTGTCATGGTGGATTGGTCTAAAGAATTGGCGGACATTAACTGTCCTTCACTGACGGTTTCGGGAATGGTGGCGATTTTTGCGGGTAAAAAGAACTGTTTTACGGCGGCAATGATAAAACTCAAGGTGTATAGCACCACCAGTTGCCCGGCAGTTGTTAGGGGCAGCAGGGGCACGAATAAGATGGCGAAAATGAGTGCGGCCCGGATGACATCTGACCAGATCATGGTTTGCTGGCGGTTCCAACGGTCGGCGATGACCCCGGCAAACAGGCCAAATATCAGGGCGGCCACTGTTTGTGTTAGAAACGCCAGCCCCAACTGAACGGCCGAGCCGGTGATGGCGTAAACCATGATGGGAATGGCGATTTCACTGAATTTATCGCCAAACGTGGAAATGGCCTGCCCCAGCCAAAGAAGACGAAAATTGCGAGATGCTAATACATGGCGTTGTGGAACAATGGGTTCAGATGAGGAAAGGGCGCTGCTCATATGGTTTTCTCCCCTTTTTATGTTTGCCCAATGATTGCGAGAATAAGGGACACGGCCGTACACGGCCGTGTCCCTTACCGGATTGTTGCCAATCCTAAACTAACCTGTCCAAGAATAACCGTTTTTCATGCTGCACACTCCTTCCTAAAATCCGGTTAACCCAACAACAATAAACTGCGCTGCGACAGGTCGGCAAGGACACCATCACAACACAAGAACAACACACACCACAAAACATGATGTGGTAATTCACCCTGGTCGGTTATATTCAATTGCTGTACTACAAATGAAATTACATTACGTGAAATTTGTAGCCCATTATCCTTAAAGCCTGTCTTACGCGCAACAATAAAAATTTCATAAACAACAATGGGAAAATGGTCATTCACCCCTTTTCCTATTGAGGAACCGGGGGGCAATCTTCAATAATGGTTAGCAGGGGGCTGGGAGTTCAATCTACTTACCAGTTATCCCCCAAAACAGCTTCAAGTCACAAGCAGAAATACAATGTAGGAGAGTAGTATCATGAAGCGAGTGTTTGGTATTGTTACATTATTTGTTTTGTTAACGGCCGTTTTCAGCGCCATCCCCTCCAATTCTTCCCCAACTCGTGCATTTGTGGTTCAGGCCGCCAATGCCCAGATGGCCGGCGACCTGGCGCAAAAATATGGCGGACAGGTTCAGGCAGAACTGGACATCATTAACGCCGTTTCGGTCAGAATGTCCGACCATCAGGCGGCGGCTTTGTCGGGTGATGCCCAGGTGGTTGCCATTTATGTAGATGGGCAGGTGAAGACCGCCGGTAATGCGCCAGAGATGGATGCTCCCGAAGTAATGGGCGCTGCCGAGGTGTGGGCTGCCGGGTATCACGGTGAAGGCATTGGCGTGGCCGTTGTAGACACGGGCATTGCCCCCATGAATTGGAATCGCCAACGCATTGTGGCCCGCTACGATGCCCTGGATAATGGGTCGCACAAAGCAGACCCGCATGGGCACGGCACGATGATGGCGAGCCTGATCGGGAATGATCACACCGATTCAAACGGTACCATAGGCGTCGCCCCAGCCGTTAATCTGATTGATGTACGTGTGCTGGATGAAGAGGGCAAGGGCGCTTACTCAGACATCCTTGAAGGGCTAAATTGGGTTCTGCAAAACAAGGATACCTACAACATTCGTGTAGTAAACCTGTCGCTGGTAGGTGGCATTGACAGTCCTTATTGGGCCGATCCCATCAACCAGGCTGTTGAGGCTTTATGGGCTGCTGGGGTTGTGGTGGTGGCGGCGGCCGGGAATGATGGGCCAGGCGCGATGAGTATTGCTGTACCTGGCAATGATCCGTTTGTGATTACCGTTGGCGCCTATACAGACAATTTCACACCGACGGATGAAAGTGACGACTACATCACGCCGTTCAGCGGCGCCGGCCCCACCGAGACGGGTTTTGTCAAACCTGATGTGGTTGCGCCAGGTGCGCACATGACGGCTATGACCAAAGCTGGCACGACCTGGGTGCATGATCACCGGGACGCCCGCATCCGGGGTGAGTATTACCAGATTGCGGGCACATCATCGGCTACGGCCGTTACTTCCGGCGTGGTGGCGCTGATGTTACAGGCCAACCCCACCATGACGCCCAACCAGGCAAAATATGCCCTCATGGCCGCGGCGCGACCGGCGGCTTATGCTGATGGCGACCTGACCTGGTCTATTTTCCAGCAAGGGGCGGGGCGGGTGGATGCGGCTACGGCCGTACTCAATCCCCCGACCGGTGAAGCCAATGCCAACATGACCCCCGGCCAGATGTATGTTGGCCCGGCCACATTCCAGGATGGCGTTTTTGTCATCGTGGATGAAGATGGTCAGCCCTTGTCTGACGCGGCTGGTTATTCGTGGACAGGCGGTTACTCCTGGACAGGTGGCTATTCGTGGACAGGCGGCTACTCCTGGACGGGTGGTTATTCCTGGACAGGTGGCTATTCCTGGACAGGCAGCACCGACTGGCAAGAATGGCAAGACGGCGACATATGGCAAAGTGGCTACTCCTGGACGGGTGGCTATTCGTGGACGGGTGGTTACTCCTGGACAGGTGGTTATTCGTGGACAGGTGGCTACTCCTGGACGGGTGGCTACTCCTGGACAGGTCTGGCCGATTATGACAACTAACCGTACTCAATAGCTGGCGGCTGCAGCCGCCGTCATTGACCAACCACATAAACTGCACATTCCCCATGATCTCCTATGGGCATCATGGGGTTTTTCTTTTAAAGTTGGTACGTAGTAACAAACTGGCTACAGAAGACTTGTGTGTTCATACTTGTTTATGTTTAAGTTACGCAATTTCTATTCAGGCTTTCTTACTCTGGTCGGGGTAACAATAGTTGTTTGGGGCGCCTGGCTATTCCTGCATACGGAAGACAAGATTACGTTGCTTCTGCTGCTGCTGATTGCGATTGCGGCCCAGAGTACGATGACCTATATGGTGGGAGGGCGTTTTGGCGTTTCTGTGAGTGGGGCCATGAGTTTTGCGGTGGTCGGTTTGTATGACCCGGTTATTGGTGGGGCGGTGGCGGCGATTGCCGAAATTGGGTTGTGGATTGTTAATTTGCGTTCCGGCCAGCGCGTGTGGAAAGCTGAATTAGAGCGGTTGGGGGTTAATGCCGGTATGCAGGCCATTTCCATCTGTCTGGCTGGCGCTGCTTTTTATGTGACGAACAGCTTGTTAGGTGGCGACACCATTGTGGCCCGTACCGTGCCCTGGCTGGTGGGAGCGGTGATTGGCGATCAGGTTAATTTTTGGTTGTTGGCTCTGATCATCTTTCTGGCGCATGGAATTAAGCCGCTGGAAATGTGGCACGACAATCGCTGGGCGGTGCCGATGAATGTGACGGTGATGGCAGTGGGCGGCGGGTTGGTGTACACGGCCGTGTCCCTCTTTGGCCTGCTCGGTTTAGCCATCTTTGTGCTGCCCATTATTCTCTCTGCCTACTCGTTCCGCGTTACCGTGAACAATGCCAAGAAACAGATGGATAATCTGGAAGACCTGGTGGTTTTGCGCACCCAGGCATTAGCGGAAGCCAATGATGAATTGGAACGGCTGAATAAAGAAAAAGATCAATTTCTGGCCGTTTTGACCCATGATATGCGCACGCCGCTCACCAGCATCAAAGGGTATGGCAGTATCTTGCGTGACCGTGAATTGTCCCGCGAGCAGCAGGTTCAAATTGCCAATGTGGTTTTGCGCAGTCAAGAAACGTTGCTGGAGATTGTGAACAACATTCTCGATCTGGAAAAGATGACTTCTGGCGCCGGGTTAGAATTAGACCTGTCAGAATTTGACCTGGCGCTGCTGGCCAAGACTACTGCCGAAACGGTGCAGGCGCAGGCTTTGGAAAAACAAATCGTCCTGAATTTCGATCCGGTACCTACACCTATTCTGATTACGGCCGATGAAAAGAAGATCGAGCGGGTTCTGACCAACCTGATCTCAAATGCGATTAAATATACGCCAAAAGAGGGAGCGGTGGGCGTATCGGTGGCTGCAAACGGCCGTTACGCTCTGGTCGAGATTACAGACACCGGCTATGGCATTCCAGAAGACGAACTGCCATACATTTTCGACCGCTACAGCCGGGTAAAAGGACACCAAAACTTAGCCATCGGCACCGGTCTGGGTCTGGCAATTGTCAAAAACCTGGTGGAAGCGCACCTGGGTTTTATCTCCGTGGACAGCCAAGTAGATGCGGGTAGTACGTTTACGGTCAGGTTGCCCTTAACCCAGCCTTGAAAAGCAATTGGGTAATTGGGTGCTTGAAGCACCATTACCACAACTCCGACCCCGCATCCCCTTTGAATGGGCCAACCACATCAGGGGTGATCCAACCGCCGTAAAAACCCCCTGGCTGTGGCGTCACTTCTTCGCCATCTACTGTGCAAGAATCCATATACTGGGCATAAAAAGCGATATACATGCGAATCGGCGCAAAAGCCGGTGTGGGTGAGGGGTAATACCAGGCGGCAATATCTACCACCCGGTCGCCAACCATGACGCCATAATAATGTGCCTCCCCCTTCCATTCACAAAACGACCGATTAAAGCGGGGGATCAAATAATCCATTTCCACATCTTCCGGCGGAATGTAGTAGACCGGCGGGTGGCTGGTTTCCAACACCCTTTTGGCGCGGTGGGTATCCGCAATGGTAACGTCGTTCAACTTTATCTGAATATGCTTGTGACACTCTTCCAGGCGCGGCGGGCGCGGGTAATCCCATACCGATTCTTGCCCTGGGCCTGGTTCAATTCGTCTTACTTGCATTTCCCATTTTCCCTATCGCGGCCGTGAGCTTTGCCACACAGCCGCCACAATATCCACAAAAGATTGCTCCAGTTCGGTCAACTGACGCTCCCGGCGGGTAATGACAATGGCATCCCAAGCAAATTGGAAGTCGGGCACATTGAGTTCTACCAGGTGTGACACGGCCGTCAACCGGCGCGGCAAAAAGGTAACACTGTTTGGCAGTTGGGCCATGGGCAGGGCGGCGGGCAGCGGCACCCGCACGGTGGGGCCGGTGGCTACACTGATCTGGCGCAAACTTTCCAGATAGGCGTCAAACGCGGCGCCCCAATGGATGATGATCAGTTGGTATTGCCAGAGTTGGGCAATGGGTACGGCCGTGGCTCCTGCCAGTTCATGTTCCGGTGACACCGCCGCCACCATCTCATCATGCAACCGCAGCAGCGTTTGCGTTTGGGCGGCATAACGGGGAAAGGCCGCCGCCATGGCCAGATTGACCACACCATCAAGCAACTGATTCACCGCAAAATCAGAATGACCCGCTTCCACATACAGTTCTGCTTGTGGATGCGCCTGCCCAAACCGGTTGACCACCTCCGGCAATAAGTAGGTTGCCAGTGAAAAAGGACAGCACACCGTTACCTTGCCCACCGTGCCAATCTGGGCGGCGCGCACGGCCGTGTAGCCCGCATCCAAAATCCCCAGCGCCCGCTCCGCATAATCCACAAACGTGCGCCCCATCAGCGTCAACTGCACCGGACGGCGATCCCGAAAAAACAACTCTCCACCCAGACTATGCTCCAACTGCTGAATCCGGGCGCTGAGCGATGGTTGTGTCAGATTTAGCCGAGAGGCGGCCCCTGTAAAACTGCCTTCTCGTACTACCGCTAAAAATGCTTCAATCTGTCCTAGTTCCATAGTGATGACCTTTAGTATAGCTCAGAATGCCCGAAACAAGCGTTTGATAGCCCCAAATCCCTATAAGGTCGCCGTGTTATATTATCAAAATTTTCTATAAGAGCTATAGCTAATATAGCCTTGAGGCAAGTAAACGTTTGTGATAATCTGCCTGCTGTGGCAATTTGAGGGGGAGATGCATCCGGTTTACCGGACAACGAACACGGAGGTCGTCATGATGAGCAAGCGGGTTTTGTACGTAGAAGATCATCCCAATAATCGGTTATTGGTACAGCGCATTGTACAGGCAGAAGGGTTGGAGTTTTTAGCGGCAGCCGATGCCGAAGCGGGCTGGCACACGGCCGTTACCCACCACCCTGACCTCATCTTCATGGATTTACATTTGCCTGGCGGCCTGACCGGCTTTGACCTCACCCGCCAACTGCGGCAGCACCCTGTTTTTGCCCACACTCCCATTGTTGCCCTCACCGCCTTTGGTAACGATGAAGCAGAACAAGCAGCCCTGGAAGCCGGCTGCAATGGTTTCTTGCGCAAACCGGCTGACATTCGCCAGATTCGCGCCATCCTGCGCCAATACCTGGGTGAACCAACCCCCGCCACCCAACCCGGCACGGCCGTCACCGTTATCTACCTCTGATTCATAATTCATAATTCATCCTTCATAATTCCTAATTTCCCATGAGCTACCTCTCCCATCTGGAATGTTCCCTGACCGGGCAGTGGTATGACGCCGACCAGGTCATCCGCCTCAGCGATGCCGGGCAGCCCCTCCTGGCCCGGTATGACCTGACCAAAGCGGCGGCTGAAGTAGACCGAGATGCATTGCTGTTACGGCCGTGTGACATGTGGCGTTTCCGTGAACTGCTGCCTGTGCGCGATCCACACTACATTACCACCCTCGGCGAAGGTGGCACGCCTGTCCTCAAACTTGACCAATTGGGTCAACAGCTTGGCCTGAACCAGCTTTATCTGAAAGACGAAGGGCAAAACCCCACCGGCAGCTTTAAGGCGTTAGGGCTGGCAGCCGCCGTTAGCCGCGCCCGCGAACTGGGCGTCACCGAATTTGTCATCCCCACGGCGGGCAATGCCGGTGGCGCATTGGCCGCTTACGCCGCCCGCGCCGGGCTGCGCGCCCACGTCTACATGCCTCAAGACGCCCCCCTCATCAACATCAACGAAGTGCAGATGACCGGCGCAGACCTGCGCCTGATCAATGGCCTGATCAATGACGCCGGGCGGGAAGCGGCGGCTGACGCCATCGTCGGTGGCTGGTTCGACGTCTCTACCCTCAAAGAACCATACCGCGTGGAAGGCAAAAAAATCATGGGGTACGAGTTGGCGGCTGCTTTCAACTGGGAACTGCCGGATGTGATCATCTACCCCACCGGCGGCGGCACCGGGCTGATTGGTATGTGGAAAGCGTTTGCCGAGATGGAAGAACTGGGCTGGATTGGCCGCCACCGGCCTCGTATGGTTTCCGTCCAGGCTGACGGCTGCGCTCCGGTGGTCAGAGCCTTCCAGGAAGGATGGGAAGTTACTAAACCCTGGGAAAATGCGTCCACATTGGCCGGGGGTCTGCGTGTGCCTGTCACCATTGGTGGGCGTTTGATGCTGCAAGCCTTGCGGGAGAGTGGGGGGACAGGCGTGGCGGTGAGCGACGGCCGTATCTTTGAAGCGCAACAATTGCTGGCCCGCAGCGAAGGCATCTTTGTCTCCTTTGAAGCTGCCGCTACCGTGGCCGCCCTGCAAGACCTGGTCGCCCAAAACTGGCTGCACCCCGACGAACGCATTCTGGTCTTTAATACCGGCAGCGGGTTAAAATATCGCCTCCTTTTATCGTGAATGTAATTGAGTAATGGGGCAATTGCGCGATTACCCACTTACCCAACCACGGAGGTATCCTATGGACGATCTCGTCATCACCCGGCAGCGTGATGCCATTTTTGAAATTATCCTCAACCGGCCCGACAAACGAAACGCCATCAATATAGAGCTATTTACGCAGTTTGACACGGCCGTGCAGCAAGCTAACCGTACTCCCGGCTTGCGCGCCGTTTTCATTCGCGGTGAAGGCAAAGCATTTTCCGCCGGCATTGATGTCAGCGCCCTGTTGGGCATGGCCGATCGTTATGGCCCCCACTGGCAGACCCGGATGCGCGCCATCACCGATGACTTCCAGCGCGTCCTCACCCGCCTGGAACGGTTGGAACTGCCGACCATTGCCCTGTTACATGGCTACTGCCTGGGATTAGCGATGGAGTTGGCGCTGGCCTGTGACATCCGTCTGGCGGCTGCCGGCACAATGATGGGGCTGCCGGAAACACGCCTGGGCATGATTCCCGATGTGGGCGGCACAACGCGCCTGGTCCGTCTGGTTGGCCCCGCCCGCGCCAAAGAGTTGATTTTCACCGGACGCCAGTTTGATGTAGAGATTGCCGAACAGTGGGGCATTGTCAACTACGTCATTCCCCAGGAGTCGCTCACAGCCAGAGCAGAAGAGTTGGCGGCCGAAATATGCCAGGGCGCGCCGTTGGCTGTAGGCATGGCCAAACGGGTGATTGATGGCCTCAACGACATTGATCGCGGTTTGCAGTTAGAGGGATGGGCACAAAGCCAGCTATTCCACACCGAAGATTTCATGGAAGGCGCACAAAGTTTCCTGATGAAACGCCCACCCGTGTGGAAAAGCAAATGATCTCGCGTAATCCGTAGTTCGTAATCTGATTACGATTCACGGACTACGGATTACGCATCACGGCATCAGGCGATCAAAGATAGACCGCTCATTTTGCGGTAATATGGTTCCTTCTGCCTTTGCGCGTTCTAAGAAGTCAGGTGGTATATTGGGGTTAAAAGAGAGCGAGGGGCAGGTACGCACCACCGGCGGCGCCGTTTCCCCTTCGGCTAACTCAGGCGGCGGTGCATATTGGCCGACCTTGAGGTAGGCGGCCATGATATTACAGGCAGCCGGGGCCGCCCATTGAGATCCTTCGCCGCCATGGTACAAAAAGACCGCGACCACAATCTCAGGATCATCGGCCGGCGCATAACCCACATACCACGAATGGGTAGGCAGCACCCGCCGCTGGATGATGTCATCATAACTGCACCATCCTTTCTCAATGGCGATGTTGTCGCAGAACTCGGCCGTACCCGTCTTCCCGGCGGTAGGTATGCCCACATTATCCAGCCATTCCGTATAAGTCGCCCCGGTGTAATACTCTTCCGTACTGACAAAGGTGTTTACCAATTTCATAGCATTGGCTATGATCTGAATGTATTCTCGGTCTACGTCCAATGCGGTTAAGACTGTTGGCTGGTAAATGGGCTGCCCGTTTTCATCAAACCGAATGTTGATAGATGGATCAGTCAGGGGATTGCCATCCGCATCCATGAGAATGGTTTCCCCATTTGGCCCTGGGTGGGCACGGGCCACAATCCGGCTGTCGGCGTCCACAATGACCACATTTCCGTCTTCGTCTGTCATATGGTGAATGATCGTTGGTTTATAGAGAAAGCCACCATTGGCAATAACCGCCGCCATTTGTGCTACCTGCATGGGTGATGAGGTCATAAAGCCCTGCCCAATACCCAGGTTGTAATCATCGCCGGTAGACCAGGGTTCGCCGTAGAAACGCGCTTTCCAGCCCCGGTCTGGCGGCAGATTCCCATCCGCTTCCAATGGCAGTTCCAAACCCTGCACCCGGCCAAAACCAAACTGCGCTCCATATTTGGCAATACCCTCTACCCCTAACCCTTCTACGAATTCGCCATCCTGGTTAAACCCACCGCTGATTTTGTAGAAATAGATGTCGCAAGAATTAGCCAGACCGGT
Organism: Chloroflexota bacterium; assembly: GCA_035444285.1. Classification (GTDB taxonomy): domain Bacteria; phylum Chloroflexota; class Anaerolineae; order Promineifilales; family Promineifilaceae; genus CAADGU01. The sequence continues at coordinate 26,261 of DAOMOK010000007.1, read as the reverse complement.
GGTGACATTCATATACCCGTGTTCGCCGGTGGGTGTGTTCTGTACCCAGCAGACAAATGTTTGGGCACGGCCAGGGTCATTGGGTGCATACCGGTTGGGAATGGTGATCTGACCGGGAGCACGCAAGAGGCGGTTAGGGGAGATCAACCCTTCCTGTAGAGCGCCGGCCGCGGGCACAATCTTAAACGTTGATCCGGGTGGATATTCACTACTGATGGCATGGTTGACCAGGGGGGTGTATTCGTTCCGGGCCAAACCCAGATAATATTCTACGGGCACAGAAGTTTGAAAGCGATTATTGTCGAAGGTGGGGAAGCTAACAAGGGCTAAAATTTCACCCGTTTTGGGGTTCATGGCTACGGCCGCTGCCTGCCGTACCTCAACAAACGATTCTTCGCCTGTGATAGGATCGCGGGAAAGCACAGATTCACGTGTTTCCATGACCTGCCGCAGAATTTCACTTGTCATGATTTGTAAATCCAGGTCAAGGGTGAGGTGTAAATTTAGACCGGCTTGGGGATCCTGTGCCAGACCAATCTGGCGCACCTCGCGGCCCGTCCAGTCTACCTCTATGGTACGCACTCCTTTTTGCCCGGCCAATTCCAGTTCCATAGAAGATTCCAGCCCGGCCCAGCCAACCCGGTCATCCCGTTGATAACCCAGCACGTTGATCCAGTTTTCGTTGGGAATTGGCCCCATGTAGCCCAGGATGTGGGCTGTAAATTCGCCGGAAGGGTAATAACGCAAGGGTACGGGAATAACACGCACACCAGGCAAAAAGATGCTTTCTTGCTCAACCCGGTAAGCCAGGGTAATGGGAACGTTGGCAGTGATGACAGCAGGGATATATTGCGCAAAGCTGTTTTCGATCACAATACCTTGAATACTGTTGGGTAGTTGTTTGACGACGCCCGCATTGTCCAATGTTTCTTGAGCCGACGTGCCAAAGACACCGGCAAGGCGGGTATAGGTCTCTACTAATGTAGGGTCGGCCTCAGCAATGAGCTGCTGCTGTTGGGTGGTATTAGTAACCGGGACGCCGGTCAACAGGGAGAGACGTTCATAAACGGCCTGACGGTCGCCAGCAGTGTCCGGCAAAAAAGCAGGGGTAATGGTGACATTAAAGCTGGGTAGATTAACGGCCAGAGGTTGGCCATTGCGGTCAAAAATGACGCCACGAGGGGCTTTGGTACGCAAGGTGGCAAACTGGTTTTCTTGAGCTAAAGCGGTGAGTTCATTTCCCCTTGTTTGCTGAATGTAGTAGACGCGGTAAAGCAGCAATCCAAAAATGATGACGATGAGGATGCGCAGGAAATATAAACGGCCGCGCACACCAATATCTTCGGCCGATGTTTCTCGATCTTCGGGACGATCCCATCCAATGCGTGACATAGTGACTCCGTAATCGGTAATCCGTAATCGGTAATCGGTGATCCGTAATCCAAAGCCGGATTACGATTCACGGGTTACGGATTACAGTTCAGAACTCAAGGTTGCGTGGTCGCAACAGGCGGTCCAGACCATAGAGCAACCAATAAATGGGCAGCATGGCGACGGCATTTAGCAGAATGAGCGGCCACAGACTGGTAACTGCTTGTAAGGTGGAAATAAAACCAAACAAGCGCAGTGATAGAAGATTGATAATCAGGTAGATGGCGGTGGCCAGTGCCGCCAGCAACATGGGCATGATGATGTGGCTGGGGGGGAATGCTTGTTGCAGCCAGAGCACGGCCGTAACCGCCGCCATATATCCCAATGCTGTTAAGCCGATGGGGGTGATGGAAAACAAATCCATACATATCCCACCAATGAATGCCCAGATCATGCCTTCATCCAGACCGCGCAGCAGTCCCCAGGCCAGTGCTACCAACAGCGGCAACTGTGGCGACAGGCGAAGAAAAGAGAAATAGGGCAACACGGCCGTTTGCAGCAAACTGAGCGCCACCATTACCGGAATTGCCACATAAATAGATGCTTTCATGTTTGAGAACTGTCTGTAAATCCGGTGACCGGTCAGGATTGTCACTTACCATCCTTCGACAGGCTCAGGACAGACTCGCCACTTGATGCTCTTATGGATTGTCAAAGATAGCCGTATTGACCGGTTGAAAGTTCGTGATCACAAAAACAATCTCCAGATTCTCAAAATCCGTTACCGGCTGTACCACAGCCTGTTGAAACAGGCTGGCTTCGCTGCGATTCACTTCGATCACCCGGCCGACCACAATATCCTGGGGGAAACTACCACCCAAACCAGATGTCAGCACCACTTCTCCAATCTCCAGATTGTACTTCAAATCCACCCAATCCATCGTGAGTGGCCCGCCCAGTCCACCACCGCTCAGGATGCCAGTAGCGCGTGAATTCCCTAACCGGGCCGGAATGGCGCTGGCGTTATCGGTAATGAGCGCCACCTGGGAAGAGTTGGGCGCTGCCCGAAAAATAATGCCTACCAACCCCCGTGAACTTTCTACCGGCATACCGACGCGAATGCCATCGGCTGTCCCTTTGTCTATGATGATGCTGCGCACAGATGGGCTGGTATCGTGCCCGATCACAGAAGCGATCTGCCGCGTAAACTCTGGCGATTGGCGGGCGCGATTAAACAGGTCTTGTAAAATGCGCCATTCCCCTTCAATTTCGCGCAGTTCCGCATTTTCTCGTTCCAGTTCGGCCACGCGAGCCTGCAAGTCGGTAATTTCGATGCGGGCCGTTTGCAGATCGCGGGGGCCTTCCAACAAGCCGGCGGCAGATTCAGAGCGGGTAGAGGTAAAAGAGAGAACGGCCGTGAATGGATCCCGCACCACCGCTAAAGCCCCGCCCAAATTCCCCGTACTGTCCAGATAGGTCAGCAGCAACGCCACACCCACCAAAACAGCAAATGTCACCCAACGAATCCGCTTTTGCGCCTCACTCATAGTCAATTATGAATTATGAATTATGAATTATGAAGGCCGCTTCATAATTCATAATTCATAATTCCTAATTTCTTCTAATGGTGTGTGCTGCCACGATGCAGCCCGGCGAGCGAGCGTTCCCAAAGTTCGATGTTTTCTAAGACACGCCCCGCACCACGAGCCACACAGGTCATAGGGTCTTCGGCGACCCACACCCGCATTTTGACCACATCTTCCAGCCGTTCTGCCAGACCGCGAATTTGGGCGCCACCGCCAGCCAGGCAGATGCCCACTTCCATCAGGTCGGCTACCAGTTCCGGCGGCGTCTCATCCAGCGCATCGCGCACCGTGTCTACGATGATGTTAACAGAAGGCGCCATCGCCTCACGCAGTTCAATACTGCTAATCTCCACAGACTGCGGCAGGCCGTTAATCAGGTTCCGGCCCCGCAGCGTCATGGTGCGCTCTTCGGGTAGTGGGAATGCCGAGCCAATACCAATTTTGGCCCGTTCGGCCATACGCTCCCCAATCAACAGGTTGTACTTGTTACGGGCATATTGCACGATGTCTTCATCCATCTCATCACCGGCTACCCGAATGGAGCGGCTGACGACAATGCCGCCCATGGCAAAGATTGCCACTTCGGTGGTGCCACCGCCAATGTCCACAATCATGCTGCCGCGTGGTTCATTCACCGGCAGCCCGGCGCCAATGGCTGCCGCTGTTGGTTCTTCAATCAGGTGGGCTTCTCTGGCGCCAGCCGATATGGCGGCGTCATACACCGCCCGTTTTTCCACTTCGGTGACGCCGCTGGGGATACCCACTACCACGCGCGGGCGCGGAAACGGCACGATCATTTGCTCGTGTGATTTGGTGATGAAGTATTTGAGCATGGCTTCGGTGATCTCAAATTCGGAGATCACACCATCGCGCAACGGCCGTATCGCTATAATATCTGCCGGGGTGCGCCCCACCATTTCCCGCGCCTCGGCGCCAATGGCCAGCGGCACACGTGTGCGCCGGTTAATGGCTACCCACGACGGTTCATTGATGACAATACCTTTGTCACGAATGTAAACCAGTGTATTGGCCGTACCCAGGTCAATACCAACATCTAATGAAAACAGGCCCAAAAGCCAGTCAAGTGGTCTAAACAATGTAAGTTACCTGATCCTTCTCTTCCCGTAAGGGCGAGGCAGTTGGGTGTGAAATAATGCTGGTGGCAAAATCATTACCCAACTGCCTCGCCCCTACCAATATGCGGGGGGGATTATAACCAACCGTGAGAACCTCTCCAATTTTGCCCACAAAATACCCGGTTTTGCCACTCATTCAAGTATAATTCCTGAGAACGGGATAAGTTGGCGCGCGATCAAGGGTAGATTATGCGTATTTTCACCACTTTATTCACCAGCAACAGTATGGAAGAAAAACGATGACCACACAAGCATTATTTCAAGGATTGGTTTATGACGAGAAAGGACGGTTGGTAGACACGGCCGTTGTCGGCAGTGAAGCCAATTACGTCATTGATGACGCCGGTTTTATGCGTCACGTCAGCGCCGAACAGGTTGACCGGCAGGTATTGGATTTTTTTCTGCAGCAACTCCATGAAAACCAGGACATGGCTGTAGAACAGGCCATGAAGTTTATGGGTAAAGACGACCTGATGACCAAAGCAGCCATAGATGCTTCGCTGCGCAACATCAACATGGATGACATCATTGCCCAGGGCATTCCGCAGCAGGCGCGGGAAATGTTGGGCATGATGGGCTTCCGCGTCACCATCAACTTTCATGGCGACGTGATTAGTATTGATCAACCGCAGGGGTTTGAAGAAGAGTAGCAAGTTGCAGGTGGCAGGTGGCCGATGCCAGACCACCCGCGAAGGAGTAAGATGATGCGCTTAAGTGGTAGGAAAATCGCCATTCTTGTGGCAGAGGGGGTGGAGGACTTGGAGTTTTATGTGCCGATGATGCGGCTGCAAGAGGAGGGGGCGGAGGTAATAGCCGCCGGGTTGGATTTGAAGCCGGTGCGAGGTAAAAATGGGCTGGAAGTGACGCCGACCACAACGATTGAATCGTTGGACAGCCAGGAATTGTTTGCGGTGGTGATACCTGGTGGCTGGGCGCCGGACAAATTGCGCCGGTACACGGCCGTAACCCAACTCATCCACAATATGAATAGTGCCGGTAAAGTCATCGGCGTCATTTGCCATGGCGGATTGGTGGCCATTTCGGCGGGCATTGTGAACGACCGTCCCACCACCGGCTCATTGGGCATCAAGGATGATCTGGTCAATGCTGGCGCCACCTGGGTAGATGAGGCCGCCTTCCGTGACGGCAACCTGGTCTGGGGCCGCGTCGTCGCCGACATCCCCGCTTTCTGCCGCGAACTGGTGGCAGCCTTGACGGAAGCAGCCGGTAGTCCGTAATCCGTAATCGGTAATCCGACGTCGGTTCACGGTTCACGGATTACCGATTACGGATTACGGTTCACGGCTCAATAAGCTCCCTTGCCAAACAAGGCATGGGGAATGGTTTGTAGCAAAATACGGATGTCCAGCCCCACCGACCAGTTTTCAATGTAGTAAATATCCAGCAGGCACAATTCATCAAAGGTCAGGTCAGAACGGCCGCTCACCTGCCACAACCCCGTAATGCCACCAATGACGGACAGCCGCTGTTTGTGCCAGCCTTTGTATTGGGCCACCTCTTCCGGCAGCGGCGGGCGGGGGCCAACCAGACTCATTTGCCCACGCAGCACGTTGTAAAGCTGGGGCAGTTCGTCCAGACTGGTGCGGCGGATATATTTACCCACCCGTGTCAGACGGGGGTCATCCTTCATTTTGAAGAGCGGGCCATCCGCCTGGTTAAAGGCCAACAGCGTCACTTTTTGCTCTTCGGCGTCTACCACCATCGAGCGGAACTTGAGCATTTGAAACGGCCGTCCATCCTTGCCAATGCGCACCCCCGTATACAGCACCGGGCCGGGTGAGTCCAGCTTGATCGCCAGGGCAATGACGGCCGTTACCAGCAACGTCGGGATAGACAGCAGCAAAATAATGCTCAAATCCATCAGCCGCTTGGCAAGCTGCTGCCCCCGACTGATGCCTGCTTCCCGTACCCGCAGGGTGGGTATCCCGGCCATATTGATCATTTCCACCCGGTTCATGCTCAGTTGCAGCAGGTCTGGTACCACCTGCGCCCGCACATTGTGCGTCTGGCACGTTTCCAGCAACCGGGCAATCTCCTGGTGTTGTTCGCCGGGCAGGGCAATAAAAACGGTACGCACCTGTGGCTCACTTTGCAACACCCGTTCCAGATCATCAAAAGCGCCCAGGTTGGGAATGCGCCCCAGGCCGATATTGTTTTCGCTACGGCCGTCGTGCAGATAGCCAATCGCCCGGAATCCCAGGTCTGGGCGGGCCAACAGAGTGCGAATGACGCTGCGGCCCACTTCTCCCGATCCCAAAACCAGCACCCGGTCGGCCAGTTTGCCCTGCTGGTACAGCAGCGAAAGCAGCCAGCGGCGCAGCAGTCGCGCCAGGCCAATTAACGCCACAATGATGACAAAGGCCCAAAAAAAGAGCAGCCGGGAAAATGGTGTGGGCTGCACAAAAAAAGTAAGAACCACCATCAAGCCAATGCCGGCTGCTGTGGCATACAAGACGCGCGCGGCCTCATCCAACCAGGCTTCACCCCGCCGTCGCTGCCAGACCCCCATTTGTGAATAGGTAAAGACCAGCAGCAAGATCAGCGCCGCCTGCTGTCCCAGATAATCGGTGTAGGGTTCATAAAAAGCGATGGAGCGTAGCCACTGCCACTGGTAACGAATGAGGTATGCCAGGGCAAAACCCACATTCATGAGGAATAGATCACCAACAATGGTGACAAAGCGTATCTTCCTTTTACTCATCCTTCTTCCACAGCGCCGGCAGCCGTTATCGCTAAACGATAAACAACGGCCGTTTCCCGCCCGGCGCGTTCCCACGAAAATTGGGCGGCATGGGCCAGTCCCAGCGCCCGCATTTTAGCGGATAATTGGGAATCGTGACACACGGCCGTTAGCCGCTCTACCAGTTCATCCACATTCATCGGGTCAAATAACAAACCCGCTTCCCCCACCGCCTCTGGCAGCGAGGAGCTATTGGCCGCTACCACCGGCGCACCGCAGGCCATCGCCTCTATGGCCGGCATACCAAACCCTTCATACACCGAGGGCAGCACCAGCAATTCCGCGCCGTTGTACCACAGCGGCAGTTCGTCATCCGGCACATAACCGGTAAAATGCACTCGTTCGGCCAGCCCCAATGCCTGCACCCTGGCAAAAATCTCCTCATACAGCCATCCCTTACCGCCAATGAGAACCAGGTGCAGGTCAGGCTCTGCCAGCCGGGCAAAGGCTTCTAGCAGGGTGGGGATATTTTTGCGTGGTTGCAGGGTGCCTACGTGGAGAAGGTAACGGCCGTACCCCTTCTCTGCCTTAAACCGATTCACCTCTGCCACAGGATAGGGCCGATACATCCCATCCACTCCCGGATACACCACATCAATCTGTGACAGCGGCACGCCAAAAAAACGATGCACATCCTGCCGCCCCGATTCGGAAATGGTGATCACGCGCCGGGCGCGGTGACAAGAACGGCGGGTCTGGCTGGTGAGGTACCAGCGCTGCCCGGCCGGAAAACGATCCGGAAAATGCAAAAAGCTCAAGTCATACACCGTGATCACCGCCGGGCAGGGGGAAAACAAGGGGGTGACAAACGCCGTGCTGTGCAGCAAATGCAGGCCGCGCCGCCGGGCCTGCCAGGGCCAGGCCGTCTGTTCCCAGATAATGCGGGCGGCCCGTTTTTCGGTAGGCCAGGTTGTGGACACGGCCGTCATGCCCTGCCGCTGCAAAAAATCTGCTTCATGCCGCGTGAAGACCACATACTCCAGCCCCCCATCTGCCGGCAGGTGGCGCAGAACCTGGGCAATGTAGTGGTGAATGCCCGCGCGACGGTATCCCGCTTCCCCGGACAGCAAATGGGCATTGATACCCACCCGTAGGGGCAAGGCAGTTGCAGAGCGATCAACTTCGTCATCCGGCAAATGGTAGCCCACTGCCTTGCCTCTACCCTGCCCTTTGCGCATCCGTCCAGTCGTTAACATAGCGGCGGAATTATAGCCAAAGCAGAGAGGTGGGTGAATGGTCGGTGAATGACCCTCTCTTGACGCTCATAGTCGCCTATGGTAGACTGCGTTATGTTTACTCATGTTTGACATAACAATGCCCCTCGCGGTAGACGGTCTGTGCCGGGTTACTGCTGGTGGCCGTCTCGCCCATTGATGATGAGGAGAATCCCATGAATTATTTAACCACTTATCGGCGACTGTCCTGGGTGGGTCTTCTGGCAATTGCCCTTCTGGTGGTAGGCTGTGTGAAGCCGGTACCCACCGACGAACTTCCAGCCACCGTCGCCCCTGCGCCCACCCTTGAAAATCCGGTGGTTCTGCCCACGGCCCCACCCCCAACAGTTGATCCCCTCCAGCCTACGCCCGAACCGGAAACGCAGCCAGGCACAGAGGCTACGGCCGAACCCCAGTCCCCACCCACCAGTGATGGTCAAACCGTGCATGTGGTCGCTCCTGGTGACACGCTTTTCAGCATCAGCCAGCAATATGGCGTTCCCATAGACCAGATCATGGCTGCCAACGGCATCACCGACCCCAACAACCTGGTGGTGGGCACACAGCTTGTGATTCCCGCCCCCGGTTCTGTCACTGTTCCGCCAACGCCGGCGCCCGGTACCGAGCAGGTTTACACGGTCAAAGCCGGTGACAACCTTTTCCGCATTGGACTGAGTTATGGCTGTACCGTAGACCAATTAGCTGCCTACAACGGCATTGTCTACCCCTACACCATCTTCGTCGGCCAACAAATTCGCATCCCGCCTGATTGTTAATGAGGGTGTTCGGTAATTGGGTAATTACAAAATTACCCAATTACCCAATTACTCAATTTCCTCTATGCCTCCTGCGTCATCCCAAATCGTCTGGCAAGGTGACTCCTGGCATTTGCGGGTGGATACGCTGCCCATGCCGGATGGCACGGCCGTGACCCGCGGCGTGGTGGTGCATCCCGGTTCGGTAGTGCTGGTGCCACTACGGCCGTCGCCCGCCGGTCCCGAACTGCTGATGCTGCGCCAATACCGGCAAACATTAGGCCAGACCATCCTGGAACTGCCCGCAGGTTCACGCCATTGGCACGAAGCCTGGCTGGAATGCGCCCAACGTGAACTGCGCGAAGAGACGGGCTATCGCGCCGCCACCTTCACCAGCCTGGGCGAAATCTGGCCCGCTCCCGGCCTGACGGACGAGGTGATGCACATCTTCCTGGCCCAAGAGCTGACGCCCGACCCCCTGCCCGGCGACGTGGATGAAAACATCGAAGTGACGCCGATGTTGTTGGCAGAGGTGGCAGCGATGGCCCAAGACGGCCGTTTGCAAGATGCGAAAAGTGTGGTCGCCGTGTGGCGCACGGCCGTGTACCTGGGGCAGTGATCCACGAAGGGCTTTTTCTCAGGAGGGGAGGCTTTAGCCGAACCGCATTAAAACTAAGCGGCCACGCTTTGCAGCCGCGCCAGGGCTTCGGCCAGGGGAGATAACGAGGGGAAAAGGGTGTGCATACGGCCGTATTCTCGCACCATCGTCTTCACCTTTTCAGCATCAGCCAGCGGCAGGGCTGCCTCAAATTCAGCCCATCCCTCTGCTGTTATTCCCTGCCCCCACAGGGCAACGGCCAGATCAAACCGCCAATCGCCCGGATCATGGGATTGGGCCATGGCTTGCCGGTAGCGTCTTTCCGCAGCTAACCATTCACCCCGCGCCAGATGCAGGTCTCCCCAACGGCCGTGCGTATAGGCATGGTCGGCCGCCAACTGCGAAGCCATCTCACAATCTGCCTGTGCCTCCTCCAGTCGATTCAGGCTGATCAAGGCGCTGGCCCGGTTGCGGTAAAAAACGGCTTCCACCTTATCCGTGTCTATCGCGGCTGTGTAAGCGACTGTCGCTTCCGCCCAATCCCCCTTCTCATCGAACATATTACCTAGATCGTTAAACCCCCAGGCTATCGAGGAGAGATTAGGCTGACCTGCAATGGCACGCGACAGGGCTGCCCCTTCGTCCAACACTTGACCGGCGCGTTCAACTTCATTCAGATTCAAGTAAACCGTTGCCAGATATGAAGCAATATAGGTGCGCCAGTGGCGTTCGCCAATGGCTTCGTAAATGGCCCACGCTTTTTCATACCACTCTTTTGCTGCCGGGTATTGTTCTTCGGCCAGCGCCAGATCGCCCAGGCCAGTATAGGTGTTGGCTTCGCCCAGCCTGTCCCCGATTTCCCGGTAAATGGGCAGCGCCGCCTCATAGCGCGCCCGCGCCTGCGGCAGTTCGCTCAGCCTCACATGCACATCCCCCAACCTCTTTATGCAGTTGGCTTCGCCCAGCCTGGCCCCGATTTCCCGGTAAATGGGCAGCGCCGCCTCATAGCGCGCCCGCGCCTGCGG
>DAOMOK010000007.1:0-15715 GCA_035444285.1 Chloroflexota bacterium | reverse complement strand
CAGCCTCACATGCACATCCCCCAACCTCTGGATGCAGTTGGCTTCGCCCAGCCTGTCCCCGATTTCCCGGTAAATGGGCAGCGCCGCCTCATAGCGCGCCCGCGCCTGCGGCAGTTCGCTCAGCCTCACATGCACATCCCCCAACCTCTGGATGCAGTTGGCTTCGCCCAGCCTGGCCCCGATTTCCCGGTAAATGGGCAACGCCGCCTCAAGCCGGCGACTGGCCTGCGCATAATCATCAATCCAATAACAGACATCACCCAGGGTTTCCAGGGTGTTCGCTTCGGCGCTCTTATCCTCTTGCTCGTGAAAAATTTCGGCGGCCCGTTTCAAATAGGGCACCGCCAGTTGCCGGTTTTTATATTCCGCTGTTCTGGCGCGGATTTCGCCGATCTCTTGCAACACCTGGGCCAGCCGCGCCCCTTCCCCTTCATGTTGCAGCGCCTGCAGCCGGTCTTCCAGCAAATCCAGCCGCGCTGCCTGCGTTGGTGGCAAATCGGGATCGTCATCATCGCCTATCGCTGCCTGGCTTTGCATAGGGATAGCCAGCGGTATCGTAAATCCGCCAGAAGCTGCCTGCGCCGGCCGGAAACGAAAGACACCGCTGTACCAATCAAAAAAATCGGGCGACGCCAGGTCTAGCCTATCCATAGCATGATCCGTCAAAAACAAAAGCAATGGCAACGGCAACTCTTTGCGCAAGGCGTCACGTTCCGCATTCAAAGCAGCCGCAAACGGGGGTCGTTCCGTCCTCCCGGCTTCAGCTTCAATCAAATGTTCCAGCCCCACCACACCCAACACTGCCTGGCCCGGTTGTTGCAGCGCGGTGCGCGCTTCGTCATCCTGTTGTAGTGCGTGGCGCAAGTTTTCTGGGTGGCGGTTGCTCAAATCAACCATCACCAGCTTCAAGCCATCGGCCGCCAGCACATCCCGCAACGAAGCAAGCAGACCGTCTCGCTGTTTGGGGTCATTCACCCGCACCAGTCCCAATGTGAAACGGCCGCGATGTGCCCGCACAAAACGGTGCAACCGCTCAAACTCCCCCAGCCGCGACGTGCTGTGTGGCATCGCCAGCGCTGCTTCATCCACAGCCATCACGCACCTAAAGAAAGTCCGCGTGCCTCTTTTTCAGCGGCCAACGCCTTCTTAAATTCCGGCGACTCCCACAACAAGGGATGCACCCCTACCCAACGGTCGCCGTTATACTCCAGCGCTGCCCGGCGGAACAGCAAAAAATTCCCCGTTTCGTCGGCGTCAATCGTCCCATCCAGAAACACCTTGGCCAGCGCCGCATAATGAGTCTGGTTTAGCTTGCGCGCCATTTCTGCACGCACAATACTGGCCGCCCGCTGCACCGCATATCCATTCACCTGCCCGTCCGATTCCAACAACGCCTCCTTCACCAACCGCAAGAGGTCGCGTGGGCAGCCGCCAGACAGGCGGGCAATCTCCCGCGCCAGCAGCGGTGTGGCAAACAGGTTGGCATCCACCCGTTTGTAAATCGCCTCGGCCAGGGCGTCACAGGCAACCACATTTGTTTGTTCCGCCTGGCCGCGTGGATAAACCGTAATCATGGGCATTGTTTCAGGCTCAAAACGATCCTCCACTGTTTCTCCCGGCGGCTTGTATAACAAAGAAATTGGCACCACAAAAATAATATGAGCAAATACCCCATTGTACAGTTCACCCTGTTTCAGTACGGCCTCGTCAATCATCTCTGGTGGGTATCGATCTAGATTATCCAAAATAAACAGAAACCCGCGAGGGTATGCTTTTTGTGCTTGCTGCCGGGCATCATCCAACAACAAATTCAAGTTTTGCCGCAGTTGGTAGGGGTATTTTTCAACAGCCCGTTTGATTTCTTCGCGTTGTTTGCCAGTTGATTTGCGCAGCACATTCAGGCCAAACAAAATTTTTGCCAATGGTGTTTCTGGCCCTAGACTGACCTCGCCGCTGTAGCTTATAGCCCGCTCCAACTCTTTTTCCTCTACATGGGTGACTTCCCTGAACCAATCCGTGACCACTTTCACCGTCTTATCTGGCAAGGGCTTGAGGTGAGGGTCTTCGCGGAAGGCGTCATCCAACAGGCGCAGCATCAGCATAAACACATCGCCAAAGCCCACCTCGTTGGGATCGGCCATCTCGTTCACCACACAATAAAGCGGCAAATACCCATCCTGGCGGGCCTGGTCCATAATGCGATTGAGTTCAGTAGACTTGCCACAACCACGATGACCAGAAAGAGCGATATGGCTATGTTTGTGCGCAGATTCGGCGCTGCGCAAACGGCGGCTGATCCGTTTGTGCAGGTTTGAGCCACGCACTGGATCAAAGTTTTGCCAGCGCGGATCACCGGGCGATAGTGGTTCCTCAGGATCACACTTGCCAATTGCTTCTATCAAGGGATCACTCATACTCTTTCCTTCCTTAATCAATCACCTTAATCATCCAGTTTCTTGCTGCTTCATCTAGACGCAAGTATAACCGATTCTGCCCGCTTTGATATAATGCCTTATCCTGGTTGAAAAAAGAGTACCATGAAAGAACTTTCGCAAAAACTACAGAACCTGCCCGCCTCCATGACGCTGGCAGTGAATGACAAGGCTAAGGCGATGCAGGCCGACGGAGTGGATGTGATCGCCCTGGCGGGCGGCGACCCGGACTTTGACACGCCGGAACATATCGTTCAGGCAGCCGTTGCTGCCCTGCACGCCGGCCATACCCATTACCCGGCGCCGATGGTGGGCATTCCAGAGGCGTTGGCAGCGGTGGCGGCCAAGATGGAGCGGGAAAATGGCGTGCCTGTGCCTGACCCGCGCCACCAGATCATCCTGACGCCGGGCGGTAAGTGGGCGCTGTATCTTGGTCTGTGCGCGGTGCTGAATCCCGGCGATGAGGTGCTGATTTTGGAGCCGCATTGGGTTTCGTATCCGCCAATGGTGACGCTGGCGGGGGGCACGGCCGTGCCCATCAGCCTGCCCAGCGAAGACAATTTCCGCGTCACGGCCGAACGTCTGCGAGCCAAACTGTCCCCGCGCACCAAAGCTATCATGGTGAACAACCCCTGTAACCCCACCGGGCGCGTCCTGACCAGAGAGGAGTTAGAGGCGATTGCCACCGTCGCTCTGGAAGCGGACCTGTATGTGATTGCCGATGAAATCTATGAGAAACTGGTGTTTGACGGCCGTGTCCATCTTTCCCTCGCCGCTTTACCTGACATGGCCGAACGGACGTTGACCATGGGCGGCCTGACCAAATCTTACGCAATGACCGGCTGGCGCATGGGCTGGTTGGTGGCCGCGCCGGAGATCATCCGCCTGGCCACGCGCCTGAACGGCCAGACCGTCTCCTGCGCCGCCACCTTCACCATGCACGCCTGCATCGCTGCCCTGAACGGTCCGCAAGACAACATTGCCGCCATGTGCGCCGCTTACCAGCAGCGGCGCGACTTCATGGTGGCAGCCTTAAACCAAATTGAAGGCATCGAATGTCGCTCGATAGAAGGGGCGTTTTACCTCTTCCCCCGTTTCACACAGACCCGCCGCACCAGCCTGGAACTGGCCGACGCTTTACTGGAAAAGGCCCAGATCGCCAGCGTGCCCGGCAGCGCCTTTGGCCGCAGCGGCGAAGGGCATCTGCGCTTTGCCATCTCCACCGCCCAAAGCGACCTGGAACGCGCTGTTGAACGGCTGGCTCAGGTTGTCCACGAACTCTAATGTGCCCGGCACGGCCGTCACACGCATCAATCACCTGTCGTAGTCAGGGTAAAGCTCCGTCATGCAGTCCGGGCAGATGCCGTGGCTTAGAATGGCGTCGGAATGGTCACGGATGTACACCTCAACCGTTTGCCAGTAACCACTATCGTCCCGGATTTTTTTGCAGTTGGCGCAAATGGGCAATAAACCGCTGAGGGTTTTTACGTTGGCCAATGCCTCCAGCAGTTGTTCATTCTGCTCTTGCAGTTCTTGATTTTTCTGGGCCAATTCTTGCTGCAATTTGCCAATGGTCAGGTGTGTATACACACGGGCCAACGTCTCTTCTGTTTGGAATGGCTTGGTAATGTAGTCCACGCCGCCCACAGCAAAAGCGCGCACAATATCCATCTGTTCATGCAGGGCGCTGATGAAAATGACGGGAATGTGGCGGGTGGTTTCATCTGCTTTGAGCTGCTGGCATACCTGATAACCGTCTAATTCGGGCATGAGGATGTCTAACAAGATGAGGTCGGGTGGGGCAATTTGGGCGGCGGTGAGGGCCATACGGCCGTTGGACACCGGACGCACTTTATATCCCCGTTCCACCAACATCCGCACCAGAAGCCGCAAATTTTCCCGCACATCATCCACTACCAGTATTTCCGACCCGGCATGAATGGCGCGTGTGATGCTGTTATGCTCGTTCATCTTGTTTCTCGCATCAACCAGGCCACCTCTTGATCAGGCAACGCATTGCTTAGCTGCTAAGGTCAACCCTGAGATTATAGGAGATGTCGGGGGAATCTAAAAATGATGCACGCGGTACGGCCGTGCCATATAATCGGTAATCGGTAAACGGTAATCCGTAGTTCGTAATCCGAAGCCCGATTGTCGGCCCGATTGCCGCTCATAGGAGGTTGATGTGCTGATTGCTTTGCTTAAAACGATGCGACCGCGCCAATGGCCCAAAAACGGCTTTGTTTTTGTGGCGCTTTTTTTTGATGAAAAATTATTGAACCCGCTGTATTTAGGGCGCACGATTGCTGCCTTTGTCCTACTTTGCTTTATGTCAAGCGCCGTGTATTTGATGAACGACCTGAGCGACATTGAAAGTGATCGTCAGCACCCGACCAAACGGTTACGGCCGTTGCCCGCCGGCCAACTCAGCCCCACTGTAGCCGCTCTGGCTGCGGTCATTTTTGCGGTAGGCAGTCTCATCGCCGGGTATTTTCTCTCCCCCTTATTTGCTCTCATCCTGCTCACTTATTTGCTCAGCCAGATTGCCTACACCTTCTGGTTGAAAAACGTGGTACTGTTTGACGTGCTGATCGTTGCGCTCGGTTTTGTGCTGCGGATTGCCTCCGGCGTGGCCGTCATTGAAGTGGAGCGGTTTTCCCCCTGGCTCTACTTGTTTGGCGGTTTTCTGGCGCTTTTTCTGGTGTTGGGCAAACGGCGGCACGAACTGGTGCTGCTGGGAAACAATGCCAACAAACATCGCAAAATCCTGCAAGAATACAACCTGGACCTCATTGACCGCATGTTAGGATTGGTGACCACCAGCGTCCTGGTCTTTTACAGTCTGTATACCTTCCTGGCCGAAGGGCTGCCCACCAACCACACGATGATGCTCACCATTCCCTTTCTGATGTATGGCATCTTTCGCTACATGTACCTGATCCATGTGCGCCACGAAGGGGGCGCGCCCGAAGACATCGCCCTGCGCGACCGGCCGTTGCAGGTGACGATTGTCCTTTTTGCCCTAACCGTTTTTGTTGTGATTTATATTTTTTAGTGATGCGTGATACGTGACAAACCTCACGCATCACGCATCACACAACCCTATGTCTACTGCCCCTGGCAAAATCATTCTCTTTGGCGAACATGCGGTGGTCTACGGCCGTCCGGCCATTGCCATTCCCCTCTCCCAACTGCGGGCCACGGCCGTCGTCACCCCATCCACCCAACCCGGCATTCGCCTCATTGCCCCTGACCTGGGCCAGAACATGCTGCTCAGTGACGCCGCGCCGGATGATCCAATTGCGGCGGTGATCAGGCAGGTGCAAACGGCCGTTAGCCTACCCACCTTGTCCAACATGATTATCACCGTCAGCAGCCAAATTCCCATTGCCAGCGGCCTGGGCAGCGGCGCAGCCATCACTGCCGCCGTTGTGCGCGCCCTGGTGGAATTCCTGGGGCTGGCCCACCTGGCTACGCCCGAATGGGTTTCCATGTTGACCTATGAAGTGGAAAAAATCCATCATGGTACGCCAAGCGGCATTGATAACACCGTCGTCTCTTATGAAATGCCCGTTTACTTTGTGCGCCAACAGCCGCAAAACCGTATCGAACCGTTTACCGTCGCCCGCCCCCTTCATCTGCTGGTGGGCGATACCGGTGTGCGCAGCAGCACCAAAATCGCTGTCGGCGACGTGCGCCGCCACTGGCAGGAAACCCCGACAAGGTTTGAGGCGCTGTTTGATGGCTGCGGCCGTATTGCCACCGCCGCCCGCGCTGCCATTGAAACGGGCGATGGTGTCGCTCTGGGGCCGCTGATGCAAGAAAACCACACCTTATTGCAAGAAATGACCGTTTCGTCACGGGAACTCGACCGGCTGGTCACGGCCGCGCAGCAAGCCGGGGCGATAGGGGCCAAACTCAGCGGCGCCGGCAGGGGGGGGAACATGATTGCCCTGGTGACGCCGGAAACGGCAACGGCCGTGCGCCAGGCCCTTCTCACCGCCGGCGCCAAAAGTGTACTGGCTACCACCCTGGCATAACCCATAATCAGGGGCTTGTGATACAATTTGGCAAGGAGTTTGAGGGATTGGAGATTCGAGTAAATCTCCAATCCCCTGAAAAAATATATGACCGTACAACACGAGACTTACGGAACAATAGATATTTCCACAACGGCCGTGTCCACCATTGCCAACCAGGCCATCAACCAATGCTACGGGGTGGTGGGCATGGCCGAGAAGAATGTGGCTACCGGCATTGCCAAACTGCTCTCCCGCGACAACCGCCGGGGGATTGACATCACCTACCGCGATGGCGGCGTGGTCATTGACGTGTATGTCATCGTCGAATATGGCGTGCGCATCAAAACCGTGGCCGAAAGCATCCAACACACCGTCAAATTTCACCTGGAAAAAGCCCTCAGCCTGCCCGTGCATGAGGTAAATGTGTATGTGCAGGGGCTGCGGTTGAGCAGAGAAGAATCGTAATCCGTGAATCGTAATCCGTGAACCCGATGTCGGATTACGGGTTACGGATAACGAAAAAGAAGAGAGAGGAAGAAGACCCACGTGACCCAACCCACAACGGCCGAGATGACGGCCGTGCCCGAAAAATGGCTGCATTGTAACGGCCAACAATACAAAAAAATGGCGCGCGCCGGCCTGATCTGGCTGGATCAGAATCACCAATACGTCAATTCACTCAATGTTTTTCCCGTACCCGACGGCGACACAGGCACGAACATGCTATTGACCATGCGTTCGGCTTACGGCCGTGTCCAGGACAGGGATGATACCCACGTGGGCAAGATGGCCGACACACTGGCCCAGGGTGCGCTCATGGGCGCGCGTGGCAACTCCGGCGTCATCCTCAGCCAGATATGGCGTGGCCTGGCGCGTGGCCTGAAAGACAAAGAAACCTTTGATGCCTTCGACCTGGCCAACGCCTTACAGACAGCCGCCGATACCGCTTATGGCGGTGTGATGCGTCCGGTTGAAGGCACTATTCTCACGGTCATCCGTGAAGGGGCGGCTGAGGCGTCCGACGCCGTTTCCAAGAGCCTTGACCTGCGCTTTGTGCTGGAGCGCACGCTGGGGCGGTGTAAACAAGCATTGGAGCGCACGCCTGACTTACTGCCCATCCTCAAGCAGGCGGGTGTGGTGGATTCCGGCGGTCAAGGACTGGTGTATGTGTTGGAAGGAATGTTACGTTATGTCAACGGGCAGATGGGCAGTCTGGATGAAGCGGCCACGGCCGTAGCCGCCACACCCCACACCATCACCGCCCAAGAACTGGCGATGCCCGAAGGCGGCCATCTGGAAAACCCCTACGACGTGCAATTTATCCTCATGGGCCAAAACCTGAACGTGGCCGAAGTGCGCGCCCGCATAGACGCGATGGGCGACTCCACCGTCGTTGTCGGCGATGAAAGTACCATCAAAGTCCACATCCACGTCAAAGACCCTGGCGAACCCATCTCCTACGGCATCAGCCTGGGTCACATCACCGACGTGGTCGTGGAAAATATGCAGATGCAAATGGAAGAGATCGTGCATGGCGGCCAATCGTCCGAACTGCCAACCCCGGCCATCGAACCGGGGCAAATTGGCGTGGTGGCGGTGGCGGCGGGCAGCGGGCTGGCCAACATTTTCCGCAGCCTGGGCGCCGCCTTTGTGGTCAATGGCGGTCAGACGAACAACCCCAGCACCGAGGAAATTTTCCAGGCTATTCAGGATGTACCTACCGATAAAATCATCATCTTGCCCAACAACAAAAACATCATCCTGGCGGCGGAAGCGGCGCGGGATTTAAGTCCCAAAGAGGTGGCTGTAGCCCCCACCCTGACCGCGCCGCAAGGTTTCAGCGCCATGCTGGCGTATGACCCGGACGGCGATTTACAGGAAACGGCCGTAGCCATGACCGCCAGCGCCCAGGAAGTAGCCACCGGTGAAATCACCCGCGCCACGCGCTCGGTGAACCTGAACGGGATTGAGGTGAAGGATGGCGAAATGATTGGCCTGGTCAACGGCCGTCTCTGCGCCTCTGGGTCAGACATGACCGAACTCCTGCAAACGGTCTTGCAGGCCATGGAACTGGATGACCGTGAACTGCTTTCCCTCTACTATGGCGCCGACGTGACCGCCGCCGCCGCCGCTGCCACTGCCGCCCAAATTGAAGAAGCCTACCCGGACATCGAAGTCGAAATCCTGCCCGGCGGCCAACCGCATTATTACTATATTTTAGGAGCAGAATAAATGTAATTGGGTAAGTGTGTCATTACCCCATTACCCCATTACCCCATGATCAAAATCGTCACCGACAGCGCCATGGATGTTCCCCCGGACATTGTAGAGAAGTACGGCATCACTGTTATCCCTGTTTATGTCAACATTGGCGAGAAAGGGTATCTGGAAGGGGTGGAGCTTTCCCGTCAGGAATTTTACGACAACCTGGAAAAGTACGAGCCGTACCCCACCACGGCTGCCCCGTCGCCGGGCACGTTTGCCGAGGTGTATGAGCGGCTGACGCGGGAAGGGGCCACGGAAATCCTTTCGATCCATCTGGCCTCTGCCCTCAGCGCCACCTGCGACAATGCCCGCATTGGCGCGGAGGCGGCCGAGAATACCTGCCCTGTCCACATTTTTGATTCGCAGCAAATCACGTTAGGCGGTGGGTTGTTGGTACTGACGGCCGTAGAAAGCCTTGCCGCCGGAAAATCCCTGCCCGATATTCTCCAAATCCTGAACGAGCGCGTCCCCCGCACCCGCGTTTTTGGCATGATTGACACCATGGAATCGCTGCGGCGCGGCGGCCGTGTCAGTTGGGCGCAGTTTGGCATCGGCACGCTGCTGCAAATCAAGCCGGTGATGATGATCAGCGCCGGCGAAATCAACGTCATTGCCAAAGTACGCACCCGTAAAAAGGCGCTGCCGGAGATGCTGCGGCTGGTGGAGGAGTTTGGCCCGTTTGAGCGCATTGCCATTTTGCACGTGCGCGCCCCGGAAGCGGCCGTAGAACTACAGCAGCAATCCGTCCATCTCTTCCCGGCCGGCGAAACACCCCTCATCGCTGAAGTCACCCCGGCCATTGGCGCCCACCTGGGCCTGGGCGCAGTTGGCTTCGCCGCCATTGCTGCCAGATAAAGATTGGAGATTAGCACATCGTTAATCTCCAAAAAAACGTCATTCCGAGGTCCTCCGAGGAATCCCCTTGCGGTAGTCCCAAGAGATTCCTCACTGCGAAGACTCCGTTCGGAATGACATTCTACTAAATTACAAGTACCTGATGAGCAACAATGTACTTCTTCGGGATGTGACAGAAGCTGACCTGCCCATTTTTTATGAGCAGCAGCTAGACCCAGAAGCTACCCAGATGGCCGCTTTTCCGGCCAGAGAATGGGCGGAGTTTATGGCTCACTGGCAGAATAATGTCTTGAGTAATGAGCGTGTCATCAAGAAGACCATTCTCTTTGCGGGACAGGTAGCCGGTAACATGGTGAGTTTTGAGCAGTTTGGCGAGCGCGAAGTGGGGTACTGGTTGGGTAAGGAATTCTGGGGACAGGGCATTGCCAGCCAGGCGCTGGCGGAATTTTTGCATTATGAGCAGACACGGCCGTTATACGCCCATGTCGCCCGGCACAATATCGCCTCGCGCCGGGTGCTGGAAAAGTGCGGCTTTGTGGAAGCCGGTCTGGTACTGGGTTTTTTGGATGAGGACGGTGTAGACGATACGCAACTGGTGATGATGGAGTTGGTGTAAGCAGCACCGGGAATGAGATGAGCGATTATCTTCGCACCACCCGCGAAAGTACAGTGGAGGCCAGGCACCCCGTGCTGGCGGCTGGTATACGCGCCCACATTGAAAAATATGAACTTGGGTATGTCGCAGCGTCTGCGCTGGCCTGCTGTGAGACGACCGCTACCCGACAAAAGAAAGGACTGTTTGGTCGTAAAACAGAGGTGGTGTTAACGGCCGTGCTGGTTACCCCCACCTGGCTGATCTGGGCAGCCGGCAAGGAAAACGAGCCCCCAGGGGTGCTTTCCGCCCGGTTATGTGATATTCAGGTGCAAGATTACGAGAAGACCCCGTTTTACCAGCGCATACCAGATAGCGGGCTCAACATCACCGGTCTGTACACCGGCGCTGCCTCGCCCGGCAGCAGCTTTATTGGTTTGGGCCAGGA
This sequence comes from Chloroflexota bacterium, assembly GCA_035444285.1. Classification (GTDB taxonomy): domain Bacteria; phylum Chloroflexota; class Anaerolineae; order Promineifilales; family Promineifilaceae; genus CAADGU01. The sequence continues at coordinate 5,101 of DAOMOK010000007.1, read as the reverse complement.
AGCGGCGGCGCAAAAATTCCGAACGATTCTCAAGGAAGCGGTGGCAAATGCATGAGTGGCGCACACCGGATTTATCCTGCAAATTGACTGGTCGTTTGCCGGTAGTTTGTAGACCGGGCTAGTCGAGATCAGATTGTACGGTTGAACACCGGCTGCTGGGCGGAGTAGCGTTCTCCTCCATCCAAAGCTACACTACAGGGTAGGAGAACAATATGATGAATGCGATTACTATTACGTTGCCAGATGACCAGCTACAGCAATTGAAAGAAGTTGCCAACCGCTTCCGTGTTGCTCCTGAAGAATTAGTACGCGCCAGCGTCGTAGAACGCCTGGCTCGTCCAGAAGAGGAGTTTGAGCAGGCTTTGGCCTATGTTCTTCGCAAAAATGCTGAACTCTATTGGAGACTGGCGTGATGCGTTATCTGACAGTTAATAAAGATTGGCTTCGGGAATATGTTGAACAACGGCCGTATGCTTAAAGATATAGGAAGCAGCACTTATGTTAAGTAAACGGCCGTATACTCCCAATGCCCACCTTTCCTCACTGGTATAAGGGAATGGGGTTGGGGAGATACGGCCGGTGCTGCATATTTGAGCGGTGGACAATTGAGATTCAACCACTTATAAACCAGGTGCAATAAGTTATATGGAAGAAATCTTTGGCAAAGCACTCCTGGTAGTACCAGAAGCAATTATTATCGTTGATAATGACCACAATGTGCAATTTATGAATCTTGCAGCTGTTACTCTATTTGAAGTTTCAGATCCCTTATCAGTGTTAGGGAACTCATTTTCTATGCTGCCTGGCGGAAGTGGTTTAAAGACCTACGAACAAAGAATTGATTTTACAAATAAGGTTAATGAATTTGCCCTCGATAAGTCACCCTTTCCAGAACCAGATGATGAGCAGATATGGATGACAGACGGCCCTAACAACCATCTCTTCTACTTTCGAGCTATTCCCTTAAAGAATGAGGGGAATAATCAATCTGGCTATGTGATTAGGGTGAATGATAAAACATATGAGCAAGCAGCAATAACTTATCTTGGCGGGATACCTTTTGATATGGGTGCGCCTCTTGCAATGATTCAAGGGTTTGCTGAGCTTCTGCTCCTTGAGGACTCATCACATAATCTAACTGAAGACCAGCGCCAATGGATCTCAAGTATTAGGGACAGCGTGAAAAAACTAGAGGAATTACGGAAAGAAATACGCGAATTACATGCGAAAATCAAGCGCGAACAAGGAAAGGATGCGGCTTAAATTACATGTCTCGATCATTTAATCGTTTACAACGTGTATTAGATTTAGAAGCAAAACAGGGGTACAAGAATACGGCCGTCGTCGGTGGTATTCGTCAGTTTGCCACCTTTTGGGTGGGGCAGGCGCGCGAAGAAGCCGGTGATGAACTGGACGCGGCCCTGGTGGAACAGATTGCCGATGTGTTGGCCGGTTATGACCGGCTGCCCGGCCCCGAAGCACGCGCCAAAGCCATCGCCAACCTGACCACCCAGTTGCAGCGGCGCGAGGAACGGGTGGGCAAAACCAGTGACAAAGGACAAAGGACAAAGGACGAAAAACAACGGAAACCGGAAGCCCGAAGCCCAAAGCCCGATCACGCATCACGCATCACGCATCACGAACCCCCGATTACCGAAGCGGAACCCGACGAGCCGCCGTCGCCCGAACCGGAAGAAGCGCCGCGCCCCAAACGCATTTTCAAACAAGTCGAACCCGACCCCGAAGGGTTGTCCCAACCCGTCACCGCGCTCAAAGGAGTTGGCCCCAAAATCGCCGAGCAGTTGGGCAAACTGGGCGCAACCACCATTTGGGAACTGCTCTACACCTTTCCCCGCCGCTATGACGACTACACCCTGATGAAGCCAATCAACCGGCTGCAATATGGCGAGCAGGTAACGGTCATTGGCACCATTTGGGAGACGCGCGCCCGCCGCACCAACAACCGGGTCATCGTGCAAAGCACCATCAGCGACGGCACAGGCAATATCCAGGCCACCTGGTTTAACCAGCCCTGGCTGACGGAGTCGCTCAAGGCAGGTACACAGGTGGTGCTCAGCGGCACGGTGGATCAATTCCTGGGGCGGCTGGTGTTCACTTCGCCTGACTGGGAATTGCTGGAACTGGACCCGCTGAAGACGCGGCGGATTGTGCCCGTCTACCCGCTGACCAAAGGGCTGAACGGCAACAAGATGCGCGAGATGATGCGCACGGCCGTAGATCATTGGGCGCCCCGTGTTCCCGATCCCCTGCCAACCGGTGTGCGCCAGCGGCAAAACCTGGATTTGCTGCCGGTGGCCCTGGAGCAGACCCATTTCCCGGACAGCCAACAAGAACTGCACAACGGCCGTCGCCGCCTCATCTTTGACGAACTGTTCCTGCTGCAACTGGGCATGGCCGGCAGCCGCCGCGAGTGGCAGTCCCAACCGGGCATCAAGATTGAAGCGGATGAAGCATTGCTGGTCCGCTTTCAGGAAGCCTTGCCCTTTGAACTCACCGGGGCACAGCAGCGGGTCATTGCCGAAATTGCCGCCGACATGGCCTCTGGCGTACCCATGAACCGGCTGCTGCAAGGGGATGTGGGCGCGGGCAAAACGGTGGTGGCGGCGGCGGCGATGTTCACGGCCGTGCGCGCCAACCATCAGTCCGCCCTCATGGCCCCCACCGAAATTCTGGCCGAACAACATTACCAGGGATTGAGCCGCTTGCTCACCCCATTGGGCATCACCACCGGCCTGTTGACGGGCAGCACCCCCGCCACCGCCCGCGAACAAATTCTGACCGGGCTGGCCGACGGCTCCATCCACGTGGCCATTGGCACCCACGCCCTGATTCAAGAGCAGGTGCAGTTCCACAGCCTGGCGCTGGCCGTGATTGACGAGCAGCACCGATTTGGCGTGGATCAGCGGCAGGCGCTGCGCGACAAAGGCAGCAACCAGGGCGAAAAGTACAATCCGCACCTGCTTTCCATGTCGGCCACGCCCATCCCGCGCACACTGGCGCTGTCGCTCTATGGCGACCTGGATGTCTCCATTCTGGACGAGATGCCGCCGGGCCGCCAGGAGATCAAGACGCGCTGGCTGCCGGGGCGTGACCGGGAACGGGCTTACGCCTTCATCCGCAAGGAGGTGAAGGCGGGGCGGCAGGCGTTTGTCATCTACCCGCTGGTGGAGGAGTCGGACAAGCTGGATGCACCCGCGGCCGTGGACGACCACAAGCGGCTGGATGAGCAGGTGTTCCCGGATTTGCGGGTGGGGTTGGTACACGGCCGTTTGTCTGGGGCGGACAAAGAAGCGGTGATGCGCGCCTTCAAAGAGGGGGAACTGGACATCCTGGTTTCCACCTCTGTCATCGAAGTGGGCGTGGATGTGCCCAACGCTACCGTCATGCTCATTGAAGGGGCCAACCGGTTTGGGCTGGCGCAGTTGCACCAGTTTCGCGGCCGGGTGGGGCGCGGCGAATACCAATCCTACTGCCTGCTTATCTCCGACAGCGAAGCCAACGGCGCCGGTGAACGGCTGGCGGCGCTGGAACAGAGCAACGATGGTTTTGTGCTGGCGGAGAAAGATTTGGAGCTGCGCGGACCGGGTGAATTTTTCGGCCGGCGGCAAAGCGGCCTGCCGGAACTGAAGCTGGCCTCGCTGCTGGACATGGAAATGCTGCAAAAAGCACAGCAAGAAGCCCGCGCTATTTTTGCCGATGACCCGCAGCTTGAAAAAGCGGAACACGCCCTGCTCAAAGAACGCATTGCTCAATTTTGGGAGAATGCGACGGATATTAGTTAGCCAGGTGCGACGCACTTTGAAAGTGCGTCGCACCTAAGGACCCACACCCATGAAAACCAAACGCGCTTTATACCCTGGCACATTCGACCCGGTTCATTACGGCCATATTGACCTGATGAAGCGGGCGGCGGCTATTTTTGATGAGTTGGTGGTGGCGGTGTATGACCACAATATGCCCACCAAATCGCTGCTCTTTTCAGTGGAAGAACGGGTGGAGATGATTGAAACGGCGCTGGGTGAACTGGACAACATCCGCGTGGTGCCGTTTACCGGGTTGACGGTGGATTTTGCGCGGCAGGTGGGGGCGCAGGTGTTTGTGCGGGGGCTGCGCGTGTTTTCTGACTTTGAGTTTGAGTTCCGGCTGGCGCTGGCCAACAAGCGACTGGCCCCGGAAATTGAGACGGTCAGCCTGATTACGGACGAGGAGCACACCTTCCTCAGCGGCACGACGGTGCGGGAGATTGCCTCGTTGGGTGGGGATGTGACCAGCATGGTGCCCCCGAATGTGGCGGCGGCGTTGTATGCCCGGTTTAACGGCCGTAGCCCCCACGAATTCAACCGCCCTGTGCCGTTGCGAGATTGAGGGGAATAAAAAAGGGGGACGGCCGTAGCCACTACCTCGCCTATACTCTCGGCATCATCACCATTGACCCCAACCTTCTTCGTGTCAGATTGAAACGTACATCCTTCTAAAGCTGAAGTTAAGCGGCAGCGCATAGCGTACTTCACTTAACGACTTGTTATGCGTTGAGATCCGTATCATTGCTTTTCAAATTGTACTCACCTGTCTCCACTGGCAAGGTATAGTGTTTTTTACCATCGGGAGCGACAATACCAAAACCACCTAAACTTTGGATAACCCTACCTTTATTTGAACCGCCATGTGTGCTTTGTTGTGAGTTGCAATTGGGGCAAAGGAATTGAAGGTTTTTGGGACGGTTATCACCATTCACTCCGTTGATATGATCTAATACCAATTTCAATGGCTTTCCGTTCCAAACTAATTCGTGCGCATGAAAAACACATTCGTGATTGTCACACCTCATTGGTATAGGAGGAACTTGCTGAGTCCTCCACTGAATATAATGGCGCCTCACAGTTGTTTGTGATTTTCGCCCCATTTCATATCGAAGGACATCAGATTGCTTCAGTCTTGACAAAATTGATCTTCCCTTTCATACGCAAGACTATTTACTCAAGGGATTTGTTGTACAACAAGTCTGCATATGGTAATGATTCCATGTATTCTCTACCGGACACCTATGTTTGTGTAGGTTGAACAAACAGGTGAAAGGCAA
>DAOMOK010000006.1:222359-407109 GCA_035444285.1 Chloroflexota bacterium | reverse complement strand
TTCCCTCTTTGAAGGCGAGCTCCTCATGCCTCAACTCACACCTGAATAGTTACAAGGAATCTATGATATTGAGCGCATTCCTAAACCCGACAACATAAACCAGATTCCACTAGAGACTTATTTTCCTCCCGAAGTTACCAGATTTTATGATGAAAGTGCCAAACCTGTTGAGCCGCACTCTTTACGACCTACATCTAACACAGCTGGGTATATCCAATCTCCCCCTTTAATCCTTGTGCCTTTAGGTGCGGCGAAAATGATTCAAGGCGAAGATGCTATCAGCGCGATTCGGGTGCGGGTAGCTTTGGAAGGATGTGAAGAGGATTATCTGACCTGTCCCCTCACCGCACAAAACCAGCGTAAAATCGAAACGATTGCTGGCGAAATTGCCCGGCAAACGGGGCTGGACGTAGACATCATGGTGGGGTCTTCGCCCACTCACGTACTGGTACATGTGCCCGGCGTGGGCTATGTGGAAGAGCAGTGGATTCAGAAAAATGTCACCGCCACCTACCGGGAGCGGGTGCAAACGGGGCATTTGCTGCTGTTGGCTACTTTGCTGGGCATTGGCGGGCTGTTTGTGCTGGACCTGGCCTGGGCGGATGTGGTGGCTCGCCGCCGCACCATTGCCCTGCAAAAAGCGTTGGGCTGGCGTTCGGCCACCGTTTTCCGCCAGGTATTGGGCCAGTTGGCGCTGGCCGGCTTCCTGGCCGCCGGGCTGGGCGCGTTGGCAGCCGTAGGCATTTCCTGGCTGGCCGGTTGGCCGCTGCCGGAAACATCCTGGTTGGTGGGCGTCCCGGCGCTGATTGTTGGCCTCTGCCTGGCAGGTGGCGTTTATCCAGCCTGGCTGGCCGCCCGCATCCCGCCTGTGGCCGGTTTACAACATGGTGATATGCATCACGCCCCTGCGGCCGGCGGCGCGGTGCGCCCAGCCGCAGCCTGTGGCGTTTTGCCTGGCGCGGTCTGTCCCGCCGTTGGGGTCGCTCGGCGTTGGGCGCACTCACGGCCACGCTGTCGGCGGCCTTGCTGGTGTTGATGCTGGCCGTCACCGTTGACCGGCAGGGGGCCATGAGCGGTACGCTCTTAGGCGAATTTATCCTGGTGCAGATTGAAGGTTTTCATTACGCCATTGTGGGCATTGGTTTTGGCCTGGCGGCGCTCTCCCTGGCAAACAGCCTGTTAACCGGGGTGCTGGAACGGCGGCGAGAAATTGGCGTCCTCAAAGCGGTGGGCTGGCAGACGGGAACGGTGGCCCGGCTGTTCCTGGCGGAAGGGGTTTGGTTGGGACTGTTGGGCGGGCTGACCGGCGCTTTGGTGGGTCTGGTTACTTTTGTGGCCCTCTATGAATCGGCTTCCACCAGCCTGGTCTGGATTGGGCTGGTGGGTGTCTTAACGCCGACGCTGGTGGCGGCGTTAGCGGCGCTCTACCCGGCACGGGTGGCGGCGCGGGTGCCCCCGGCGGAGGCGGTGCGGTATGAATGAGGTTTCAGGAAGTGCCAGGCACAGGGCAATACCACCTGAGTTTACCAGATCCGTTCTGCCCTGTGCCTGGCACTACTCATCACCATGAATCCACTCTATTTTTTGTTGAGTTGTCTGGTGGGGGTTGGTCTGTTGGTCGGGCTGGCGCGGGTGGTGTTGTTTATTGTGGAGGTGGAGGGGCAGAGTATGATACCGGCGCTGTTGCACGGTGACCGGGTGCTGGTGCTGCGTTTCTGGCCGGGGCGCTGGCTACGGCGGGGACAGATTGTGGTGACACATTATCTGGACAGTTGGCAAACGCGCCAGCCTGACGCACTCAGCGAACAAAAGTACATCAAGCGCGTGACCGGCCTGCCCGGCGACACCATGACGGTGGAGACGCTGCACTTTCCCGCACCGCAAAAGGCAGCAGCCAGCGAACGGCTGGTAGCGCGTACCTGGCATGTGCCGCCTGGACATTATTTTGTGCAGGGGGATTCCTGGGGGTTGGATTCCCGCATTGTGGGGCCACTGCCGTTTGGCGCGTTATGTGGCCTGGTGATCATGAAATTGAAACGCCGGGGGGAACACGCCAGCCAGCCCGCTCCTTTGGAAATTCCTTCACCCACTGAACCAGAGAAACCATAATGCGGCAATGGTGGCAACAATTTCCCCGGTTTACGGCCGTCACGTTTCACATGCTCCGCCTGGCCTGGCAGGCGCAGCCGTTTATTTGCCTGGCCCTCGTTCTGTTCACCGTTGTCCAGGGCATTTTGCCTCTGGCCACCGCCTGGCTAACCAAGCTGCTGTTTGATTTATTGGCGCTGGTGATTCAAGGCGACTTTTCGCCCGACCAGACACGCCAACTGGTTTTGATCCTGGTTGGGCAGGCGCTCCTGATGCTGCTGGGCCAGATAATGCCATCGGTAAGCGGCTACCTCAACGCCGAATTGGGCCGCCGGTTGACTCTGATGATACAGAGCGGCGTTTACCAGAAGATCGGCCATTTTGCGGGTATTGCCTATTTTGAAGATCCCGAATTTCATAATCAGTTGCAACTGGCCACCCAGGGAGCGCAGTTCCGGCCAGCCAATGTTCTGCATCTGCTGGCCAGTTTGTTACAAAACCTGCTTTCGTTAACCGGTTTTGTGGTGATTCTGGTCGCTTTTAGCCCGCTGCTGGCCGTGTTGGTGGCGCTGGCGGCACTCCCGCAGTTACTCATCCAGCTTAAAATTGGCCGCCAGCGTTTTGGCCTGGCGTTTAGCCTCAGCGCCGACGAAAGGCGGCTGTTTTATTACGGCCATTTGCTCACCAGCCCTTACCCGGCCAAAGAAGTGCGCCTGTTTGGCCTGGCCGAACATTTTCTGGGCCAGTGGCGGCAGCTTTGTTCTACCATTCACCAGGCGCAGCGGCGGCAGGAACTGCGGGAACTGCGCTGGTCGCTTTTTCTGGAACTGCTGGCGACCCTGGTCTCTACGGCTACCTTTGTGGTGGTGGTGATGCAGGCGGTTGCCGGCCGTTTAAGTCTGGGTGATGTGACGCTCTACACCAATGCGGTGCGCGGTATACAGGGGGCGCTGATGGGGCTTGTCTCCGCCGTCTCCACGCTGCATGAACATACCCTGTTTTTTACCGCCTATGAGCAGGTGCTGGCGCTGCCTTCACCGATATCAGCGCCCAATCCGGCCAGACCTGTGCCTGAGCTGCGGCAAGGGATAGAACTGCGCCACGTTTCGTTTCGTTACAGCCCGGCCCATCCCTGGGTACTGCAAGATGTCAATCTTTTCATTCCGGCGGGGCAATGCCTAGCGCTGGTGGGGCTGAACGGGGCGGGTAAAACGACGCTGGTAAAACTGTTGACCCGTCTGTATGACCCCACAGCCGGGGAGATTTTGTGGGATGGCGTGGATATGCGGGAATTTGACCCGGAAGTTTTGCGCGGCCGCATGGGAACCGTGTTTCAGGATTTCGGCCGTTACGCTTTTACGGCGCAGGAAAACATTGCGTTGGGTGCGGTGCAGTTTGCGGCCGATGTGCCCCGTATTCAGCGGGCCGCAGAAAAGGCAGGTATTCACACGTTGCTGGCCGGACTGCCCAAAGGTTATGGTACGCTGCTCAGCCGGGAGTTTGGTGAAAATGGGGATGGGGTGGAACTGTCCGGGGGGGAGTGGCAAAAGGTAGCCATTGCCCGCCTGTTCATGCGTGAGGCTGACCTGCTGATTCTGGACGAACCTACGGCGGCGCTGGACGCGCAGGCGGAGTATGACATCTACAGCCAGTTTGCGGAGTTGGTAGACGGCCGTACCAGCCTGCTCATCTCCCACCGTTTCAGCACCGTGCGCATGGCCGACGTGATTGCCGTTTTAGAAGAGGGGCGAATAACGGAGTACGGCCGTCACGATGAGTTGCTGCGGCAAAACGGCCGTTACGCCCACCTCTACCAGATGCAGGCCGAACGGTATCTTTAAGGCACGGCCTGAAATAATTACCCAATTACGCAATTACTCAATTACCCCCTACGGCCGTGTCAAAATCTCCGGCCCGTGTGGCGTAATGGCAATGGAGTGTTCAAACTGGGCCGACCATTTGCCATCGGCTGTAATCACCGTCCAGCCATCATTCAGCAGCAGCCACTCGTGTGTTCCTTCGTTAATCATCGGCTCAATGGTGAAGGTCATGCCGGGGCGCAGGCGCGGCCCTGGCTGCGGCTGGCGCACATGGGAAACCGACGGCGATTCATGCAGCGACCGCCCCAGGCCATGCCCGCCCCACTCACGCACCACACCCACCCCCTGCCTGTCTGCATAATCGTTAATCACGCGACCAATATCATTCAAATAGCGCCCCGGTTGCGCAGCCTCAATGCCCAAGCGCAGACATTCCTGCGTAATATCCAGTAATCGCTGCGCCCTGGCCGAGATTTTCCCCACCGGAAAGGTATAACAGGCATCGCCACAAAAACCCTTGTAGCGCAGGCCAATATCAATGGCCACGATGTCGCCTTCTTTGAGGAAGCGATCATTGGGTAAACCGTGACAAATCTCGTTGTTAACGGAGGCACAAATGACGCCGGGAAAAGGAGGATGGTTGTTGGCGCTGCCTTTATAGCCCTTATACAGTGGTTCCGCGCCCTGGTCGGCAATGTACTTTTCCACCATCTGGTCTAACACACGCAAATTCGCGCCCGGTTTGATATTTTCGCCCAACAATTGGAAACATTCGGCCACCATACGGCCGGAAACGCGCATACGCGCAATCGCTTTGTCGTTCTTTAATTTCATGGGTGCGGAGTATAACACAAACCCTGTTTGCCACCCCTAACCTGCCTCGTTAAAATCGTTCGTAGCAGGCACTTCAGTGCCTTTAGTTAGCAGGCGATGAATCGCCTGCTACAAAAAGACAGAGAGGAGGACTTGATGACCCAACTTGGCCTGTTGTTACCACGACATGCAACATATCGCCCAAACCATCTGGCAGTGGTTTTTGAGGAAACGCGGCTGACGTTTCGGGAATTTAACGGCCGTGTCAACCAACTCGCCCACACCTTGCACCAACTCGGCGTGCAAAAGGGTGACAAAGTCGCCACCATTCTGCCCAACTGCCTGGAACAATTGACAGCCTATTGGGCCGTCGCTAAAACGGGGGCCGTCGTTGTCCCTCTCAGCCCCATGCTGCGCGGCGCCGGCCTCAGCCGCCTCCTCAACGACTCTGACAGCGTGCTTGTCCTCACTGAACAGGACTTCATGCCCCACCTGGACAAAGTGCGCGGTGATTTGCCCCAGGTGCGCCACTATTTACTGACCGATACGCATGCCCCCGGCTACCAAAACTATCACGACCTGGTAAACGCCGCCCCAGAAAGCGAACCGCCACACGTCGAGATCAGCGGCGACGCCCCCTACAACATTATTTACAGCAGCGGTACCACCGGTCTGCCCAAAGGCATCGTGCATACCCACGACATCCGCGCCTGGTACTGCACCACCTTCGCCGCCGCCTACCGCATGAACTCGGAAAGCATCATGGCTCACGCCGGTTCGGTGGTCTTCAACGGCGCGTTTCTCACTCTTATGCCCGCCATGTTTCTGGGCGCGCCGTTCATTTTGATGAAACAATTTGACGCCGCCACGCTGGTGGAACTGATCGCCCGCGAAAAAGTGACGCACATCAAGATGGTGCCGTCGCAAATCATTGCCCTGCTGCACGCCCCTAACTTCAGCCCAGACAAGCTCGCCTCCCTGGAAATGCTCGGCTCCGTGGGCGCACCCTTGCACCTGGAACACAAACAAGAGTTGGCCCGCGTTTTGCCCGGCCGTTTTTATGAACTGTATGGCCTCACCGAAGGTTTTATGACCATCCTGGACAGGCTAGATTTTGAAGCCAAACCCAACTCGGTGGGCACGCCGCCGCCCTTCATGGAGATGCGCATTGAGCGCCCCGATGGTTCACTCTGTGCGCCGCACGAGGTAGGCGAAATTGTGGGACGCGGCCCCATGACCATGCCCGGTTATTACAAACGGCCTGACCTGACGGCGCAGGCCATTCACAACGGCTGGCTGCATTCCGGCGACCTGGGCTTTCTGGACGAGGACGGCTTTCTGTATCTGGTAGACCGGCAGAAGGATATGATTATTTCCGGCGGGGTGAATGTGTATCCGCGGGATATAGAGGAGATTGTGGTGCAGCACACGGCCGTGCGTGAAGCCGCCGTCTTTGGCGTACCTGATGCTCACTGGGGGGAAACGCCCCTGGCCGCCGTCATCCTGCATGAGCCGGGCAGCATCAGCGCGGCCGACCTGCTGGCCTGGGTCAACGAGCGTGTGGAAGCCCGCTTCCAAAAGCTCAGCGGCGTCATCTTCATGGCCGACTTCCCGCGCTCCACCGCCGGTAAAACGCTCAAGCGCGTCATGCGCGAACCGTATTGGGCCGACCAGGAAAATAAAATCTAACCCTCCGGAACGCCTTAAAATGAGAGATTACATGAATCATTTTGTGACAACCAACGGCATCCAATTGCATGTTCTGGAAAAACCCGGTATTGAACCAACCGTACTGCTGGCGCATGGTCTCACCGCCAACGCCCATTCCTTTGGCGCGTTGATGGCCGCCCTGCCCTATCGGGTGCTGGCGGCAGATTTGCGTGGGCGCGGCCAGAGTGACGCCCCCGTTTCCGGCTATACCATGCCCGACCACGCCGCCGATCTCATCGGCCTGCTGGATGCGCTGGAATTGGAGCAGGTGGTAATGGGAGGCCATTCATTTGGTGGGTTGTTGACGGCATATACGGCCGTCCATCACCCCCAGCGCGTGCGCCAATGCATTATCATAGACGCCGGTCTGATGCACCCCCAGGTACGCGAATTGATCACCCCCTCCCTGGCCCGCCTGGGCCAGACCTATCCCTCCTGGGCAGCATACCGGGATACGGTCAAAGCAGCCCCCTACTGGCATGGGCAGTGGGATGACGACATCGAAGCCTATTACCGCGCTGACGTGCGACAACATGCCGATGACACGATTACGCCCATCCCCACCCCCGCCGCCATCGCCGAAGCCGCCGGTAAAGGGCTGGGACTGAACTGGTTAGAGATGTTGGCCCGCCTGCCCCAACCCACCCTGCTGCTCAATGGCCCGGTTGCCTACGGCGTCCCCGGCACGCCCGCCATCGTGCCCACCGACCTGGCCGAACAAACCGCCGCCATCATCCCCCACTGCCGGCTGGTCTCCATTCCCGGCAACCATATGACCATGTTATTTGGCGAAAACGCCCGGCTGATGGCCGAGGCAATTGAAGAATTTGTAGGGCGATTTTGAAAATCGCCCTACGCCTGTTAGGAGGAAATTTATGGCAGGTGTCATTGCAGCGGGGGGGCCGGCAACGGCGGCAGCCGGGGCAGCGATGTTGCAAGCGGGCGGCAATGCCGTAGATGCGGCTGTAGCGGCTGCTTTCGTTTCCTTTATTGCTGAAATTGGCGTGGTGCATTGGGGTGGCAGCGGCATCGCCCACCTGTACGACCCCCAACAGCAGCGTTCCATCGTCTACGACTTTTTCAGCAACACGCCCGGCCTGGCAGGGACGCCACCAGCGCACCTGGATTTTGCCAAAGTGGTGGTAGATTTTGGCGCGGTCACGCAGGATTTTTACCTGGGGCGGGCGTCCGTGGCCGTGCCCGGCAACATCTTTGGGTTGTGCCAATTGGCGGCGGACTACGGCCGTCTCCCCCTGCCGACCCTCTTAGAGCCGGCCTTGCAACTGGCCCGCGATGGCGTGGTCATGGACCCATTCCAGGCCAACACCTGTGACCTGCTCTCGCCGCTCTACACCCACACCGCCGATATGCGCGCCATTTTTGCGCCCAACGGCCGTGTCATCCAACCCGGCCAACGCCTCTACATCCCCCATCTGGCCGAGACCCTGACCGCATTGGCCGCAGAAGGGGAAGGGGTGCTGCGCCACGGCCGTCTCGCCCAAACCCTCATCGCCGACCAGCAGCAAAACGGCGGCCTGCTCACCGCCACCGACCTGGCCCAATATGAGGTGCGCAAAGTAGACGCCATCCGCATCCCGTACCGCGACTATGAGCTTTTGCTGCCGCCGCCCAGTTCCACCGGCGGCGTATTGACCGCTTTTTCACTCAAACTACTCAGCCAGTTTGAGATGGGCCACTTTCCCCACCATTCAGCCCGCCACCTGCAACTGCTGTATGAAGTGATGATGGCGACCAACCGGGCACGGCCGTATTGGGAAACCTGGAGCGATACCTTGCCCGCAGCCGCCGCCATTGCGCGTTTTCTGGCCGATGGATTTGTACGGCCGTATGCCGCCCAAATTGAAACCGCCCTCACCAGCCGCCAACCATCACCAGCCGCCGCCGAACCGGACGGCCCCAACCACACCAGCCACCTCAGCGTCATAGACGCCGATGGCCTGGCCGTCGGTCTGACCACCACTGCTGGCGAATCCGCCGGGTACGTGGCGCCCGGTACCGGGTTCATCCCCAACAACATGATGGGCGAAGAAGATTTACACCCGCGTGGCTTCCACAGCCGCCCGCCCGGTGTGCGCCTGCCCACCATGATGGCCCCCACCATTGTGCTGCAAAACGGTATGACGCGGCTGGTGTCAGGCAGCGGCGGCAGCATCCGCATCCGCAGCGCCATCCTGCAAACGTTGAGCAACGTGCTGGATTACCACCTGCCGCTGGCCGAAGCCGTCAACCGGGCGCGGGTGCATCTGGAGAATGGGGTGCTGCAATGCGAGGCGGGGTATGAGGAGACGGCCGTAAGCGAACTGGAAAAGATGGGCTACCCCGTTAACCGCTGGCCCCACCGCAGCATCTACTTTGGTGGGGCACACTCCGTAGCGCGAATGGCGGACGGCCGTTTGGAAGCAGCCGGCGACAACCGGCGCGGCGGGGCAACTGCCGGCCCGCGTTCGTAGTAGGCGATTTATCGCCGTCAGACGGCGATAAATCGCCTACTACGAACCCAATAGGAGACATGAATATGAAGGGCAAACGAGTGTTGCAGCCGATTATCATTGTTTTATTGATTGTGGTTGGTTTTGTGGGGGGCAGTGGCTACGGCCGTCCCTCTTATTTGCCCATGGTGACAAAATCCTGAACAGTGCCGGGTAAGGGGAACCATTTTGGCTATCTGATGCCGCGCAGCCCCTGGCCTGGCACTGCCCGTTGATTGAAATTGTGATACAATTTACAGCGATTGAGCAGACAGGCAAAAGTGTAACAGGAACAGTATGACATCCCCAGGGAACTCGTTCAAACAATCAAGCACACCGCCGCTATCATCCATAACGACCGGCTTTGAACCCAGCGCGGAACAGTTGGCGCGGGCAACGGCTTTGCGGCGGTTTAACCGCCTCTACATCTACCTGCCGGTGGGGTTGGTCACGGCCGTTGTCCTGCTCATCACCCTCTACCTGCTCATCATCGCCATCTTCCAGCCGTCGCCAGAGCTTTACCTCTTCCTGTCTGGGCTGGCCGACTTTGTGCTGATTCTGATGCTGCTGCCGGTGGTATTGATCTTTGGGCTGGTGATGACGGCCGTTATCGGCGGTTACGTCTATTACAACTACTTCATGGACGAGGCTGACCGGCCCATACCACCTGCGCCGCCTTACGGCCGTGTCCGTACCCTGCTGTGGCGTGCAGACAGCTTTTTGTTATTGATCATCCTGCCCAAACTGCGCCACATCAGCCAGCGCATCAGCCAGCCCATCATCCGGTTCAACGGCTGGTTTGCTTACATACAATCCTGGCTTGATTCGTTAAGGAGATTGGTGGTTAGAGATTAGAGATTGGAGATTAGAGATTTCCCGATCTCCAATCTCTAATCTCCAATCTCTTCATTTCATTCCCACCGTGGAGAAAAACTACATGTCCAACATCAATTGGAAAACAAAAGCAATGATTTTAGGCACAATCGCCGGCGCGCTCATTGGCCTGGGCGCGGCCACGCTGTTCACCCGCAACGCCGACAAAAGTGGCAGCAGCGATGCGCCGGAAATTTCCACCGCCGAAGCTCTGGGGTTAGCCATCTCCATCATTGGCATTGTGCGCGGCATTGCTTCCCTGGCCGATGGCAAATCGAGTAAAAAGAAGAAGTGATGCGTGATGCGTGATACGTGAAGGCTTTCTGGTCACGCATCACGTTTAGGTTGATACCATGCCCAACATCGTGGTCGTTGATGACGACATTACCAATGTGCAACTGCTGCAAATGCTGCTGGAACTGGATGGTTTCACCGTCCACGCCAGCACCAACCTGGAACAGGCCCTCGCCATGACCACCGCCGACACCAACGCCTTCGTGGTGGACTGGCACCTGGAACGTAATACCAGCGGCCTGGATTTGCTGCGCGCGGTTCGGCAGGGAGAAACAGCGGCGCAAAAGGACACGGCCGTGATCATCTCTTCCGGCGACCACCGCCGCGAACAGGATGCCCTGGACGCCGGGGCCAACCATTTCATGCTAAAACCCTACCCACCAGACGAGTTATCCAAACTCCTGGCTTCACTACTCAGTTCATAATTCATAATTCATAATTCATAATTCATAATTCCCATTAGGAACAACATTGTGGCTACAAAAACAGGCCGGCGACGCAGCCGCACCACCCCCAAAAATGGCGCCCCCTCCCGCCAATGGCGGCGCATGGATTTACACCTGCACACCCCTGGCTCCAACGATTATCAACAGCCAGAAATAAACTACCTGGACATTTTACGCCAGGCTGAAGTACGCGGCCTGGACATCATCGCCTTTACCGATCACAACACCATGGCCGGCTTTGCCGCCATGAAAAAGGAGATTGAGCAGTTGCTCTGGCTGGAAGAGCGGCGGCGCATTGAGCCGGACGAAAAACGGCGGCTGGATGAATACCGGCGGCTGCTCACCAAAATCCTGGTGCTGCCCGGTTTTGAATTTACGGCCACCTTTGGCTTCCACATTTTGGGCATATTCCCCTCGGAAACGCCCGTCAGCTTTTTGGAACATTTGCTGCTGACGCTGAAAGTGCCGCCGGTTGTGCTGCATCAGGGCAGCGCCAATGTAGGCGCTACCAGCGACGTATTAACCGCTTATCGCGTCATCCATGAAGCGGGCGGCATTGTCATTGCCGCCCATGCCAATTCTGGCAACGGCGTGGCTATGCGCGGGCTGGATTTTGGCGGACAAACGCGCATTGCCTACACCCAAGACCTCTATTTGCACACCCTGGAAGTGACCGACCTGGACAAACGAGGCTACACTACCCGCCGCTTTTTTGACGGCTCCAAGCCGGAATACCCGCGCCCCATGCGCTGCATTCAGGGGTCAGATGCGCACCGGCTGTTACGCGACCCGGCGCAGCCAAAACACCTGGGCGTGGGCGACCGGGTGACGGAGATTTTGCTGCCAGAACTGACGTTTGCGGCGCTGGCGGATGTGTTGAAGGGGAATGATTTGTCGCTAACACGGCCGTATCGCGGCCCGGCCAATCCCATTGATTTTGTGCAGTTGGCCCAAGAAGAGGGGGAATCCATCGTCCAGGCATTTCATCCCAGTCTGGTACAGCGGGGTGGGCACCAGGATCGCATTTTGCAAGACATTTGCGCCATGGCCAACACCAATGGCGGCGCCATTTACGTGGGCATCAGCGCCGACCCCAAAATGAAACCGGAAGGGGTGAAGGAAGCGGGCAAGGCAGTGGAGAAATTGTTAACGGCCGTGTCTAATCGCATCACGCCCGAACCCCACATCCACATAGACACCCTGCCCTCTCGTGGCGCGCAAATTGTGCGCATCACCGTTCAGGCCGGCAGCGACGCCCCCTACGCCATTGACGACAATAAATTCTACGTGCGTGACGAGGCGGAAACCAGCCTGGCGGTGCGGGATGAAATTGTGCGCCTGGTGGAACGTAACCTGCGCCAGGAATCACCGGAACCCATCGGCGTCTTGCCGCCGCTGCCCGTCCCGGAAGCACCCGCCACATTGCCAACGGCAACGGCCGTGAAACCCGACAGCAAACCCACCACACAGATCGAACCACCGCGCACCGGCGTAGAAGTGGTGGAAAGTGAAAAACGCCAGGGCGCTTATTACCATACCGTGCGCGATTTACGCAACGGCAGCCTCATCAAAAACGTCACCCGCTCTTCCGCGCGTAAGTTGTGGCATTACGCCATCTCCCAGGTGGAAGCCGGGCAGCCCAAGCCCAAAGAGATCAGATGGCAGGGCAACATCGCCCTGATCAACAAGCGCGAAAAAGACGACAACGTCTGGTATGACCTGGCCCTGCGCGAAGCGGATACCATTCACGTCTACTACGGCGTCACCGACAGCGGCCTGAATGATGCCTGGCTGCCGCTGATTGAGGGAGCGTGATACTTTGGTCACTCGTCACTCGTCAGTGAACCGTGACGAGTGACGAGTGATTGGTTGGTCACGCATCACGCATCACCATGAACATCGGCATTCTCACCATCAGCGACCGGGGGGCGGCGGGGGAGTATGAAGATCGCAGTGGGCCGCTGATTGCTGAAATTCTGCGCGCCCACACTCCCTGGCCCATTACCCATCAAACTGTGATCCCCGACGATTTTGCCACAATAGTGGAGACGTTGACCCGCTGGTGTGACGAGGGCGTCAACCTGCTGCTGACCAGCGGCGGCACCGGTTTTGCCCCGCGTGACGTAACGCCGGAAGCGACCAAACGGGTGATTGAGCGGGAAACGCCGGGCATTGTGGAAGCGCTGCGGGCGGAGAGCTTGCAGATCACCCGCCACGCCATGTTGTCGCGGGCGATGGCGGGCATTCGGGGGCAGACGTTGATCATCAACCTGCCCGGCAGCCCCAAAGCGGCGCGGGAAAACCTGGAGATGCTGCTGCCCGTCCTGCCCCACGCCCTGGAACTGCTGATGGACGCGCCAGGCACAGAAAACGACCACCGCTCGGTGTGAGTGTAGGAGTTTCCCTTAAGTTGAACAATTTCATCCCAAACAGGCGAGATTGAGCCAAGAGTTGCCCGCGCTTACCGGCTGCCCCTGCTGTGGGGCACCTCTGCATTGTACCCTCATGATTTCGGTAGTGAAGCCGCGTGGACACCAGCCATGAGTGGTGATTTTGGGACTTGCTTTTGGTTAAATGGTAGGTACTGGGTCGCCTGTCTGATTTGGTTTGCCTTATCTCTGTTGACGCTGACCTGGATGCCTAAAACCGGTGTCCAAAACATTGTCCATCTGGAAAAGAAACTGTTACAATGGCCGTCAATACCAGTCTGGCAACTGCAAATGCCTGAATGTTTAAAGGCTTAAATCCCATACAGGCGTTTCGCGCTAGACCGGCTTAGTTCAACAATGATTATGCGGCGGCTGAGGTGCTGGTCATTTAAGGTTTCGTTTGACCGCGCCGCATCAATCCTGGATCGTTAGGGCGGCTTATGTTAAGTTGCGTTGTGCCGAATACGAAAAACTTGGCAATTTAAGGCCGTTCTGCAAGCCAAAACGCAACCCTAACAACAGCTTAAAGCTGACGCGCCAAAGGAAACGAGTGCGCAGCTTAAGTAACTGAACGGCAAACTAAACTTTTCATTTCATAAAAGGAAGCAATATGTCCCATTCGATTTTAGCGATATCCTACACTTGGTGGCGTGGTGATGAACTCCCTCTTTTGCCTCGCTTGCCCGATTTTCGCTGTGAGCGCATAGCGGATGTGCCATTGTTGAGTAAACTGCATAATTTGGAACCAGCAAAGATTGAGGCACGGTTAAACGACGCGAATACAGCATATGTCGCTTACATTGAAGATCAGCCTGTTGGCTACGGTTGGAGTGGTGCCAATTCTGTAGGAGTGGGCAGCATGTTTTGGCCGATAACATCGCCTGACCGTGGTCTATGGGATTTCTTTACACTGGAGGATGCACGTGGGCGTGGGGTTTATCCCCAGCTGCTTCAAGCCATCCTACGCTCAGAGCAATATGAAGCGGAAAAGTTTTGGATTGGTCACCGTGTGGATAATTACGCTTCCAAGCGTGGTATTGAAAAGGCGGGTTTCCAACAGGTAAATTTTGTAGTGGCCACGCCAGAGCGGCAAATAAAGCTGGTGCCGCGTGGAAACTTGGCACGTTCTCACGGTGATCCGCAAGGCAGGCATTGTGGTTTTACGCAAGTAACTGATGAGGAAATGAAGCTATTTGACTTTGGCGATTTGATGGATGGCGACGAACCTTCTTTATGAGAAATGCATATCATACCCAAAATCGTTTGTCCAAGTCAGTGGAAATCCTAGATATGCCAACCTATTTTGGGCCGATTATGAAACCAGAATCATGTTTGGGCCGCCTAACAGAGCATAGAGCCGACGCGGGGCGCGGCTCATGCAGACAGTTAGGCAAGCAGATAAACCGGCCGGTTGAAAGTGACTCCCCTGCTAAACGGCCGTAACCCTTAATGCAGCGGCAACGGCGCAGACATCCGATTTTTCTGAAAAATCGGATGTCTCGACCTTACTTGATCTCAAAACTATGTGTCAGGTTGGCCACGCAGCGGATGGTGGCAGCCACGGAGCAGTATTTCTCCTCGGAAAGCGTAATCGCTCGCTCCACCTTCTCCGGGTCTAGCTCTTCCCCTTCCAGAATGTAATGCAAATGAATATCGGTAAACATGTAGGGTGGCTCAGCCAACTGTTTGCCGTCCGCCTGCACATACAGGTTGCTCAGTTTTTGCCGCTGCCGCCCCAAAATCATCACCACATCATGCGACGAACACGAGGCCAGGCTCAGCATGAGCAGGTCAGACGGTTTGACCGCCTGCCACTCCTGCCACTCCGGGTCATCATCCGGCCAGGAACCGGCCATCACGACATGACCGAAAGAGTCACGGCCGTAAAACAACTTGCTCCCAGGTCCCGCCCATTTCAAAGCAACATTACTCATGATTAAACTCTCAAATCAATGAGCGGTTTGTTTACTATTCACCGCTCACTATTTACTGCTCACTACTCGCAACCACCTGACGCCATACCAGTCACAGGGTCAATACATTGGCAAAAACTGGTGTTTTGGTTTTGGCCGTCGCTCTCCCAAAGTAGATAAGTGACACTGGCCCTGGCGCAAGCGGGTTGGCCGGGCAACGGCCGTTTCCACTCCACCCCAATCCCATCCGCATTCTCTTCCTGCACCATAAAAAAGCGCAAGTGGTTGCGGGGGTTGCTGCCCACCTCAATCTGCCCATTCATCGCCAACATAAAGGCAAACGTGGGAAAACACATCACCATCAGCCAGATGATGACAATCAGCATATACCCAAACCGCCGCAGCCAACGCTTCATACGTCGTAATCCGTCGTCCGTAACCCGTAATCCGTCGGTTTACGGATTACGGCTCACGGATTACGCTTTACGCTTCCCCATTCATCGCCTTCACATACAACTCCGTCGTATACTCTTTCACCATGCGGCGGGTGCTGAAGAGGGGGGCGTTGGAGCGAATGGTCTCGCGCATAATTTCCACCCAGCCCCGGGCAATGCCATCCCGATCCCGGCTGTAATAAAGCGGCACAATCTCATCCTCCAACAACTGGTACAAGGCATTGGCGTCAAATTCATCCTGGGTGTGTTCGTTGTCAAACTCCCGTTCGTCGCCAATAGCCCAGCCATTGGCCCCGTTGTACCCTTCCACCCACCAGCCATCCAGAATACTCAGGTTGGGGATGCCGTTCAGCGCCGTTTTCATGCCGCTGGTGCCGCTGGCTTCGCGGGGGCGGCGGGGATTATTCAGCCACACATCCACCCCTTGTGTCAGGTAACGAGCCATGTGCATATCATAATCTTCAATAAAGGCCACCCGGCCGCCCAGTTGATTGTGCTTTGCCAGGTTATATACCTGTTGGATGAGCGCCTTGCCCGGCTCATCGGCGGGATGGGCCTTGCCGGCGAAGATAAGCTGCACCGGGCGATGCGTATTCAGCAGCAGCCGCTGCAGGCGCTCCAGGTCACGGAAAATGAGCGCCGCTCGTTTGTAGGTGGCAAAACGGCGGGCAAAACCAATGGTTAGCGCTTCGGGGTCCAGCAGGGTACCGCCGGTAAGCACCTGGGTGGGATCGTTGGCGCCGCTGACCCAACGCCGCCGCACCTGATGGCGGAAATAATTGAGCATTTTTAGCTTGAGAAGCTGATGCAGGTCCCACAGCTCTTCGTCAGGCACATCGGCCAGCCGTTTCCAGATGGCCGGGTCATCATGTTGGGTGCGCCAGTTGGCATCCAGGTATTTATCCAGCAGGCGGCTCAACTCGCTAGAAATCCAGGTGGGCAGATGGACGCCATTGGTAATGGAGGTAATAGGCACATCCTCAACGGCTTTGTCCGGCCATACTTCTTGCCACATCTCGCGGGAGACACGGCCGTGCAGTGCGCTGACACCATTACTTTGCCCCGCCTGCCGCAAGGCAAAAACCGTCATGTTAAAGGCCATACCCCAGGGTTCCTGGTGGCCTCCCATGCTCAAGAACTGCTCCCGGCTAATGCCCATCTTGTCCCAAAAACCGTGGAAGTATTGTTCCACCATGTGCAGGCCAAAAGCATCATGCCCGGCGGGTACAGGCGTGTGCGTGGTAAAAACCGTTTGCGCCCGCACTTTCTGGCTGGCCGTTTCAAAACTGTCGCCCTGGGCCACATATTCCCGAATGAGTTCCAGAATGAGAAAAGCCGAGTGCCCCTCATTCATGTGCCACACCGCCGGCTGTATGCCCAAACGACGCAGCAGCCGGACGCCGCCGATACCCAGCAGCATCTCCTGACGAATACGGGTTTCACTATCACCGGCATACAGACGGGCCGAAAGCTCCCGATCCCAGGGATCGTTCTCGTCCACATCCGTATCCAGCATATAGAGCGGATTGCGCCCCACATTGATGTGCCAGACACGGGCATACACCTGGCGACCGGCCAGATTGACACTTACTTTCAACATTTGCCCATGCTCATCCGTCATCACTTGAAGCGGTGCGGTGCTCATGTCTAGCTGGTGGTAGATGGCCTCCTGCCAGCCATGAGAGGGGATGCGCTGGCGAAAATAGCCCTGTGGGTACATAAAACCAACGCTCACAAAGGGCAGCCCCAGGTCGCTGGCCTCTTTCGTGTGGTCGCCGGATAGAATCCCTAGACCACCGGAATAAATGGGCAGTGAACTGTGCAGACCAAATTCAAAAGAAAAATAGGCGATGGTCTTCTCTTTTAGTTCCGGGTAGGTGGTGTGAAACCAGGAGGTTCCATTTTGCATTTCCTTGTCATAGAGGATCATCACCTTTTCATAGGCGCGGATGAAGGCGCTGTCGTGGGACACCTCTTGCAGGCGCGCCGGGCTGATTTCTTGCAGCATTTGCACCGGATTGTGCAAGGTGCGTCGCCAGAGTGGATAGTCCAGGCGGCGGAACAGTTCACGGGCATCGGTATTCCAACTCCACCAAAGATTGTACGCCAGTTCATCGAGGCGTTGAATCCTGGCGGGAAGTTTGTCACGTAATGGGGTCATAGTTGTATCCCTTTCCTTATTGATCAGGTTGTGTGTTAATTTTCCAGAGGTGACACGGTGAAAAACCGGCCACTATGGCTATAACACCACAGCCATATGGTTGATGCGTCAACCAAATGATGGCGGTATTATATGCAAGTGAGGGGGATCAATCAACCGGGGAGGAAGTAAATGGGGTGATGGGCGGCAACGGCCGTTGCACGCGCTCGATTGCTATCGCCGCCATCTGCTGCACACACCAGTCAAATTGCTCAGCCGTCATCAGTTGGCGGTCAATATCCGGGGCGGGATTGCTGGCTGTGATCACATACACATCGTTTCCTTTCACTACAAATTCCACCATATTCATGTCATAACGGTACAATCGGGTGATGCGCCTGGCATCTTCGGCTAACTGGCGGCCCCATCCTTCTTCTTTGGAGAGCACCCCGGGCAAATAGGCGCCACTGGCCTGGGAGTAACGCAAAATCATCACTTCCGCTTGTCCCACCACAAAAGCGTGCAAATGATCATGGGAATCAATAATTTGTTGCAAGATGGTGGTGCGTGAACCACTTTCATCATACCGTTGGATAAGTTCATCCACGTTGTGAACACGCGCGGCAAACTGCCGACCACCACTGTGAATATCTTTGAAGATGGCGGGCACACCCACATATTCCACAATCGCCTCCCAATCCATGGGGTATTTGAGATTGCGGAAGGTGTCTGGCGAGGTTTCACACTCTACCTGTTTGTTGGGCAGCACCACCGTGCGTGGGCTTTTGAGGCCAAGCTGGTTGATCACGGCCGTGCCCAAAAACTTGCTGTCTATTCCCCATAAAAAGGGGTTGTTGATGATGGTAACGCCTTGCACGGCGGCATGTTTTACATAGGCGCGGTAATACGGTATCTGGTGAGACATTCGATCTACAATAACCGCATAGTCCACGGCTTCGGCCATGGCCGTACCACCCAGTTTAACCAATTCGGCGGTCACGCCGGTATTGCTGTTGTTCACGGCCGTCATAAACGCTTCCGGCCAATCATATTCTGCGCCAACAATTAAACCTATTTTCATGCGCTCGTTCTGGCTCATGTGTGCTTTAATCCTCCAATTCTCAAGGTTCAGTGGGTGAGGCGGATGATACCTCATTCAACAGCGGTAGACTACTTGAATCGGTAATCCGTTATCCGTAATCCGTTCACGATTTACGGCTTACGGGCTACGGGTGACGGGTTACGGGTTACGGGTGACGAGTGACGAGTGACGGGTGACGGGTTACGACTCACGGTAGTCTGTTCTGCTGCATTTTGCTATAGTCTGGACATGGAAAGAGACATAGATCAACCGGCAAACATCTTGCAGACAACAGGCAGCGGCACGGCCGTGTCGTTCAACATGTGGCGAACCTTACGGCTCAGTTCCTTTCAGATTGGCTCGGCCACGGCTGACATTCTTACCGCCAGTGTGTGGAACCGGGTGATGATTGCCGAACTGGGCATGCCCGCCACCTGGGTGGGGCTGCTGCTGGCGCTGCAATACCTGCTCATGCCTATCAGTTTTTGGGCCGGGCACCGTTCGGATACACGGCCGTTATGGGGGCGGCGGCGCGTCTCTTACATCTGGTTGGGGCGTGGGCTGGTTGTCCTTTCCTTTCCGCTGTTAGGCATGAGCATTGGCCTGTTTGAAGACGGAGATATGACCCAGGGTTGGTTAGTGGCGCTGGTCTGTTTTCTTTTGTTTGGCATGGGCAAACTCTTCTCCGGCAGCGTGTACCTGGCGTTGGTGCGCGAATCGGCCCCACCGGCCAAACAGGGTATCGCCATTGGCGTCGCCGAAACGGTGTTGATCGCCTTCTTTCCCATCATGGCCATTGCCTACGGCCGTTGGATGGAACATTACGATCCGCGCACCTTCGCCGCCATGATTGGGTTCACGGCCGTTTACTGCGCTTTTTGGTGGTTCTTTGCCACCATCAAAAGTGAACGTCCTCTGACTATACCCGCTGTTGCCAGCCGCAGCGGTGGTTGGGCGGAAACAATAAGCAAGTTCAAGCATGTGTGGGCAGACGGCCGTGTGCGCCGCTTTTTCACCTTTCTCTTTATCGCCACCTTCGCCGCCTGGATGCAAGACAACATCCTGGAACCCTTCGGCGCCAACGTATTTGCTATGCCCACCGGCCAAACCACCCGCTTCACCGGCTACTGGGGTGGCGCTACTCTGCTTGTCCTGATTGTTTCGTTTGTTATCTGGCGCAAACGCCGCCCAGAAACGCTGTCCGGTTTCGCCAAGATCGGGTTAGGCATCATGGCGGTGGGGCTGCTGCTGTTGGCGGTCACATCCCTCAGCGAACAACGACATTTGCTCGAATTGTCATTGCTCATCTTTGGCGGCGGATTTGGCCTATACACCTTTGGCGGCGTCAGTCTCATGGCTGCCATGTCGCCAGACAGAGACGCCGGCGCTTACCTGGGTCTCTGGACGGTGTGCATCCTGGTGTCCAAAGGATTGGGCACCTTTGCCGGCGGCCTCTTGCGTGATCTGTTCCACCTGGGTCTTGGTTGGTCATTTGCCCTCAGCTACGGCCTGGTGTTTGCCATCGCTGCCATTGGACTGGTCGCCGCGCTGTTGACCTTGCACGGCCGTCAGGTCATCTCTTTCGTTCAAGAGCATCAGTAGTGCCAGGCACTGCCCTATCCATCACCTACCTACCCACCCACACCAAAATGGGTAAAATTAGGCAGCGATTATTTGAATCAGTGCAATCGGCGTAATCTCTAATTACGCTTGAAGGAGAAACCCATGCGAACCCCAATCATTGCCGGTAACTGGAAAATGAACAAAACGGCCGATCAAGCCGTTGCTTTCGTCCGCGAAATCCGCCACGCCCTGCAAAACATCAAAGGCATAGACCGCGTCGTCTGCCCCCCCTTCCTGGCCATCCCCGCCGTTTATGAAGCCTTGCAGGCCACCGACATCGGTGTCGGCGCGCAAAATATGTACTTCGCCGAAAAAGGGGCCTACACCGGCGAAATTGCCCCCGATATGCTCACCCCCTTCTGCCAATACGTCATCCTGGGCCATTCCGAACGGCGCGCCTTCTTTGGCGAAACAGACGAAGGGGTGAACAAAAAAGTCCACGCTGCCCTGGCGCACGGCCTGACGCCCATCGTTTGTGTGGGTGAAAGCCTGGAACAGAACGAAGCCGGCGAGACACACGTGTTTGTCAGTGGGCAGGTGAAGGCGGCGTTTGCGGGACTGACGGCCGTACAAACCTCTACCTGTATCGTCGCCTACGAACCCATCTGGGCCATCGGCACCGGCAAATCGGCCAGCGCCGCTGAAGCAGGCAGCATCATCGGCCTGAGTGTACGCGGCGCATTGGCCGAACTATTCGGCGAAGCGGCTGCGCAGCAGGTACGCATCCAATACGGTGGCAGCGTCACGGCCGACAACATCGCCGAATACATGGCCCACCCAGACATTGACGGCGCCCTCGTTGGCGGCGCCAGCCTGAAACCAGACTTTGTAGATTTGGTGCGCCATGCAACAGGAAAATGATCACTGGTCAATGGTCAACGATCATTGACCATTGGCAATTGACCATTTTCCATTGACCATTGATGAACGACTCCCTCATGCCCTTCTTCTGGGTTTTGGTGACATTACCCATTTTATTGGTGATGCAGCGCTGGATTCACCAGCATTTGCACGGCATTGCCTTCCTGTTGATGGGGCAGCCGGGGCGGGCGGTGGTGTTGTATGCCATCATTTTGCTGCCTGGCGTCTTTTTGCATGAGGCCAGCCATTGGTTGGCAGCTACCCTGTTGGGGGTGCGCACCGGCACATTTTCCGTCATCCCCCGGCAGCAGCCGGACGGCAGCATCCAACTGGGGTATGTAGAGTATTACAAAAGCCGCTCGCTGGACCCGCTGCGGGAGAGTTTGATCGGTGGTGCGCCGTTGATCGCAGGCACGGCCGTGATCCTGCTCATCAGCTACCACATCTTCAACTACCCGGCATTAGCGGCCCTGATTCAAACAGGCGAGATTCGCGCCCTCACCGTCGCTTTAGAGCAACTGCTGCAAACCCCAGACTTTTTCCTCTGGCTTTACCTGATTTTTGCCATTGCCACCGCCATGATGCCCAGCCAATCCGACCGCCGCGCCTGGCCCGCCTTTGCCATTGCCCTGGTCATCTTTGCCCTCATCCTCAACCTCTTGGGGCTGTTTGATGTGGTTGCTGCCAGCCTGGCCCGGCCGGCAGCGGTCATGTTTGCTTATCTGGGGCTGGCTTTTTCCCTGGCTATCGGCGTCAACCTCTTCTTCATGGTCATCATTGCCTTCCTGGAATGGTTACTCAGCCGATTGAAGGGAGTCTCCGTTATATACAACCAGGCGCCGGAAGCGTGATGCATGATGCGTGACAGGTGATACATGCTCTCCATCCTCATCACCACCTACCGGGAAGCGCACACCATTGGCCGGGCGCTGGAGGCGTTTTTGCCGCAACTGCCGGCCGATGGCGAGATGGTGGTGGTTTGCCCGGATGTGGAGACAACGGCCGTCATCCAGCAATACGCCGCACAATATCCCGCCATTCGCCACATTCCCGACCCCGGTCAGGGCAAACCTACGGCCGTCAACATCGGCCTGCAAGCTGCCCGTGGTGACCTGATTGTGTTGAGCGATGGCGATGTGGTGGTAGGCGAACGGGCATTGGCCCACCTGCTGGCCCCGTTTGCCGACCCGCAGGTGGGCGCTGTCACCGGTCGCCCGGTCAGCATTTCGCCTCGTGATGCAAAACTCGGTTATTGGTCACACCTGTTGGTGGAGGGGGCACACCGGGCACGGCTGGCGCGGGACGCCGCCGGCCAATTCTTGCTCTGTTCTGGTTATCTCTTTGCCGCCCGCAAGTCGCTCATCCCCCGCCTGCCCGCCGATGCCCTGGCCGAAGACGCCGTCCTCAGCCACCGCATCGCGGAGCAGGGGCACGCCATTCGCTATGCGCCTGCCGCCGAAGTGTATGTGAAGTACCCCACCACTTACGCCGATTGGCGACGGCAAAAGATTCGTTCCGCCGGTGGCTACGCGCAGGATTATGTGCGGCGCTCCCCTTTCCAGATGCGCTCGGCGCGGCAGGAAATACAACACGGCTTCTGGCACGCCCTCACCTTTGCCCAAACACCCCGCGAAATGTGGTGGACGCTGCAACTGTTTGCCGCCCGGTTACATTTGTGGGCTTCGGTATGGTGGCAGGTGCGGGTGCGGCAACGGCCGTTGCCCGACCTCTGGCAGCGTGTGGAAAGCACCAAGTAGGTAATCCGATGGACATAGTGGCATAACTACCGTACTCGATTATGGTGCAGGGTTTTCTGGCGAGATGAAAATGGGCAGCGGCGAGGGGGTTGGCAGGGACGTGGGGATGGGAGTGGCAGTGGGGAAAAAGTCAAAATTATCAGAAATCAGGACAAAACTGGTTTGCCCCGGATAGACCGTTACCGTGCGCCGGTAGCGGTGAATGCCATCGTTCAGGTCTATTAACAGTTCATACTCACCCGCAGGCACATCACCAAACACAAAGTTTTCCTGCCAGACCGGATCAGAAGCAACGGCGCTGTAGTAGTACGTGCGCTGGTTGCGAATCTGGCTATCATCGAGCAAGGGCAACGGCCGTAACTCCATCCACGCACTGGTCACCAACCGGCCCCGCCGGTCTACAAAACGCCCGGCAATCGTGCCCCACCCCTCATACGGCGCCAACCACAATGATGGATTCACAGCCGCATTGTAATTATTCTGCCCCACCCGCACCTCAAAGTGTAAATGTGGCCCCGTCACTTCGCCGGAACTGCCCACCCCGGCAATCAACTGTCCCTGCGCCACAACATCACCTGGCTGCACAAACAGCTCCAGTGTGTGGGCATAGAGGGTATACACATCCTGCCCCTGCCACTGCCAGTCGTGATGAATCACCACTGTATTTCCGTAATAATTCACGCCATCACGTGGGCTGGGCAAAGGCCCGGCATGAACCACCGTGCCACTACTGGCTGCCAGCACCGGCGTGCCTGATTCGTTGGGGAAATCCATACCATGATGCACCCGGTAAGGCAGCAAACCAGAGGCCAGTACGTCGTTGCCAAAAGGGTACCATTCCAGGTCATAATTGCGCTTGCCGGAGGGGATGGGGCGAACCAAAAAGTAATGATCATCAGGATGGAAAGAGAGGGGAACGTCGTAGGGTGGTGGTCGCCAGTTGGCAGGTGGTTCGGGACCGGCATCCGGCAGATATTTTTGTTCGGCGTCTCGCGGACGCACCCCATCGCCTTCGGGCGTGGGAATGATAAGGGGCACGGCCGTTACTCTGACATCAGCTACACGTTGGCTAACCGGTAATTGGGGCGCGGACATGGGCGTGGCTGTAGCCGTCGCCCCTGGCGCAAACAACACCGGAATCAATGTCGGCAGCACTGGCGTGGTGGTCTGACCACAAGCCGTCAGCAACAGAATCAGCCACACGTAAAGCGTAAAGCGTAATCCGTTATCCGTCATTCGTAACGGATGACGGATGACGGATAACGGATGAGGGAACACAACCAACAGCCTACGGATTCCCACTCAGTTCCACCTCCGTGTAAAGCTGCTGCATCGCTTCCAACCAGGTGAGAGATTGGCGGTTTTCAAAGTGCCAGAAAAGAATATCGGGGAAATAGGTACGCCACCGGCTATTGGCCGGCACACGCTGCCAGCCATAACTGGCAGCTAACTCCGTAAAATCAATGTAGTATCCGACTGGCACACGATCAGCCAGTTTGCCACCCTGCTCATAGTATTGAGGGTCGTCGCCGCTGCGCGCCTGGAAATCCCAGTTAAGGCTGGTCATGGGTTCACCCAGGCTGCCATCTTGCACGGCCGTGCGCACATACAGCCGCCAAAACGTTTGCGCCCCCACATCTTCTCGCACCACCATGACTTGCGGGTCCAGTCCCAACGCCTTGCGATAATACATGTCAAACGCCCGCCCCGCTTTATTCCACGACTCAACCGATTGACCCGGCAACGGCCGTGCTTCTAATGGCTCAAACATCCCATCCAACTGCCCCAGGAAATCCCAACCCGCTTCGCTTATCACCCGCTCCCGCAGCGCCGTAAAGGATTGGTCAACCTGATCGCTGAGATAAGGCGAAGGGGCGCTGACCGGCATTTCAAACAATGTTACCGGCGGGCGGCCCCGTTCCGGGCGGGCCAGTGCTTCCACAAATAGTGGTTTTTCAGCCACCAGACCGTCTATATTTTTCAGACTCTCTAACAAGGCCGGGGACAGATCAACCGCCACCCAGGATGGGCTGACCAACGGCCCATCGGCCGCGTACATTTGCGGCGCGATGCCCCAGGCCACGGCGCTGCCCGCCACCAGATAATGACGGCCGTCCTTTTCATGCACATACACCAATGATTGGCTGTCCGGCGACCAGGCCGCCTGCCCGCCCTGATGTCCCAGGCTCACCGGCGGGCCATCAGGCGCATTGCTTTCGTTAAGGGGCTGCCCCATCATCACCAGAAAACCGGCGCTGTTGTCCTGATAGGCCAGGGTACGGCCGTCTGGGGAAAAGGCCGCGCCGTCTTCATGCACCCCCGGTGTGTTGGTGATATTGATCACCGTCTGGCCGGTGGTGTCATCCAGTGATTGCAGGAAAATGTCCTGGTTGCCGGTGCGCCAGCTTGTGTAGGCAATGTGCCGACCACGCGGCGACCAGGCCGGGTTGAAGTCCGGCGCAGGGTCATACGTCAGGCGATAGGGCCCTTCACGGCCGTCGGCCCGCACCAGGTATATATCCAGATTGTTGTCTCGATACGATTCATAAGCCAGCCATTGCCCGTCAGGCGACCAGGTGGGTTTGCCATCATAGGCCAACCCGCGCGTCACCCGCAGCAATTGGCCGGTGGGCACATCATAGACATAGATGTCCCAATTCCCACCACGCTGCGAAGAAAACGCTAATTGTGAACCATCGGGACTCCAGGCCGGGTCACGGTCTGGCGCGGGGTCAGTCGTCAGGCGCACCGGCTCGGCCTGGCCCACCGGCAGCACGTAGATGTCGGTGTTGCCGTTTACCGTCTGGGCAAAGGCGACCACCCCACCGCGCGTGGTGGGGTCAGGGGTGGCCCAGGGGGTCAGTTTGATGGCCACGGTGGGCACCGGTGTGGGTGTAGGCGGCAAGGGGGTAGGCGTGAGGATGATGGTAACGGGGGCGGCGTCGGCTACGGCCGTACCGGGCCGTTCTTGCAAACTGAGCAGGGCCACCACAATGAGCAGGGAGACGGCGGCAATGGCTGTAGCCAGCCGTACCCGGCGGGTGTGTTGGCTGTAGGCCGCCAGACGAGGACGCGGGGGGGCAATTTCGGCTTTTTCGGGGGGAGACGGCCGTTTGAAAACCAATCGCCAGCGCGCCCAGCGCACCATCCAGCGCGAATGGTAACGGCGACGCAGCAGCGCCCGGCGCACGGCCGTGCGCTCCATCAATGCCATCCACAAGCGGCGCACCTGTCGTCCCATCCACTGAATCTGCCGCCCCAGCCAGCACAGCAGTGGCCAGAGGATATGGCGCACATACCAGACGATGGGCGAAATGATCAATTTGAAGAAGGGACGCCACACCAGCCGGGTAAGCATCCGGCGCACGGCCTGCCCTACCTGGCCCATAAAGCGCCAGATAGGTGGCATTATCTCTTTCATGTAATCCCAAAAGAGCCAGCGCAGCGGCAGCCAGAGAGGCAGCGTCAACAAAGTGAGGGGTTTCCAGACAAACAGGGTAAGAAGGCGGCGAAAGGCGAGACCTACCCTACCAATAAAACGCCAACAGCCCAGAATGATGGCCGTGACCCAATGCCACAACTTCCCCACGATGCGTGTAAATTGTCTACGCATATGCGCCAGTGTAACACGAGACAAGACTATGTCAAGTTGTTTTGGTTTTATTTGTTGAACTATTACAACAATAATAATCTACAAAGGGCGCGAAGGTTCACCGATTACGTCCCAGGTTTTCACGCAAATGGCGCAAGATGTCCACGGCGCGGGCAATGCGCTGGCGGTTTTCGGGTTTGTTGGGCCACAGGCTGGCGCCGGAGGGATGAGGCAAGGGGACGATAAAACGGCCGTCCCCCGTGAAACGACCGTCCCCCGTGAAACGGCCGTCCCCCGCCGCCTCTAAAAATGAGGGGAGTTGGGCGTCTGTCAATGGCACGGCCGTTGCCAGATTAAAGTTGAGCGGGTTGGTCAGCGATTCGGGGGGGAAGTAGACGGCCGTGCCGATCACCTCTTCCAGCCGGGTGTTAGCCGGGTAAAGCAGCTTGATCGCCAGCCCACCGACCAGGATGATGAGGCGGGGATTGACCAGTGTAATCTCCTGTTCCAGAAAGGGTCGGCACAGGGCTTGCTCGGTTTTGGAGGGTACACGGTCGCCTTTGCCATTGGCCGATTTGCCAGGGTAACATTTGGTCACGGCCGTCATATATTGTTCTGTCCGGAACATTTCCTCATCCCAACCAGCCTCCCCCAACCATTGGAACAAACGACGACCACTACCGGCGTTAAACGGCCGTTTCACCTGCGCTTCCGTCACGCCCGGCGCCTGCCCGATCAACATTACCCGGCGCGCCGGGCCGCTGCTAAACACCGCCCCTGGCGCAATACTAAAACCGGCGTCCAGACAGCGGCGGCAGGCGCGCATCTCGGTATGGAGGGTTGTGAGAGACTCCATTGGTAATTGGCCGTTGGCAATTGTCAATTGTTCATTGTCAATTGTTCAAAGCGGTCTACATCGGCGCGCAGCACATCCAGGCTGGCCTGCCAGAATGCTTTTTGGCGAATGTCCAGACCAAAACGAGCGGCCAGATCGGCGGCGTCTCCCAGACCGGTGGAGGAAAGCAGGTCATCATACCCGGCCTGGAAACTGGCCGGGTTGGCCTGGTATTGGGCATACAACCCCAGGCCAAAGAGCAGACCAAAGATGTAGGGGAAGTTGTAATACGTGGCAATGTAGTAATGGGGCACGTAGGCCCAGCGGTAGGGGTGGAAATGGTCAGGGTGAATGGCGTCACCGCGGGTTGCCTTTTGTGCTTCAATTTCCAGGGCGCAGAATTCGGCAGCGGACAACTCGCGCTGGGTGCGTTTTTCAAAGACGGATTGTTCAAAGAGGAAGTTACTGGTAGCGCCTAAAACGACGCGGGTAGCATATTCCAGCAGGCCATCCAGGATGATGAGTTGGTCTTGGGGCACGGCCGTTTGCAGCGCCGCATTTTCCACGATTTTTTGGCAAAAGGTGCTGGCTGTTTCCGCCAGCGTCATGGGCAGGTATTTTTGCAGCGGGGTACGCGGCGCCAGGGCGACATTGTGGTAAGCATGGCCCAATTCATGCGCCAGCGTGCCCACGCTGGTAAAGTTAGACTCAAAATTCATCAGAATGCGCGACTCATCCTCCCGCAGTGACATGCAAAAAGCGCCGCCGCTTTTACCGGCACGCGGTTCGGCGTCAATCCAGTTTTCGGCAAAGGCGCGCTGCGCCAACCGGGCCATTTGCGGCGAGTATGAAGCAAACTGGCGGGTCACAAATTGGGTGGCGTCGGTATAAGAGTAGCTCTGGCTGCCCTGGCCCAGCGGCGCGAGCTGGTCATACCAGGCCAGCACCGGCAAGCCCATCAGCCGCGCCCGCGCCTTCAGGTAGCGCTGAAAGTAGGGAAAGGCGTCATGGCAGGCGGCCATCATGGCGTCCAGAGTGGGACGATCCAGGGCGTTTTCAAAGAGGACCATATCCAGCGGCGACTCCCAACCACGGCGGCGGCAGAGGGTGAGCGTTTCGCCTTTGATGGCGTTCAGGGCAGCCGCCAGGGGTACAGATGCTTCTTCCAGAGTATTTAGAACTGCCTGGTGCGCCCGTTCGCGCACATCTCTTTCGGGGCGAAATGCCAGGTTTTGCACGGCCGTAAGCGGCAGTGTTTGTATCTCCCCATCCAGTTCCAGCGTCACCTTGAGTTGGGAAGTGAAATCGTTAAACATGCGCTGCCAGCTTGAGGAACCG
This sequence comes from Chloroflexota bacterium, assembly GCA_035444285.1. GTDB lineage: Bacteria > Chloroflexota > Anaerolineae > Promineifilales > Promineifilaceae > CAADGU01. Next base: position 378,552 of record DAOMOK010000006.1, on the reverse strand, counting down.
GTCAGCCCCAATTCACTGGCGAGCGCCTCTTCAGTGGGCGACATGAGGTGCAGCGACCCCTGGCGTGCTTTGTGCAGCACATAGGCATGGGCAGCGGCCAACTCTGATTGGGCGATCAGGTCATCCACATCCAATGAGCCAATCCAGGCAGTGAAGCGGGTGCCTAAGAGGTCTAATTTTGAAAAGTAGGGCTGCAATTCACTAAATCGCGCCTGGGCTATCTCATTACGGGAATCGGTAGTGAGGAAGCCAAACAGGTACGACCGTATGGTGTTGACCTTCTCCAATATCTCGTTCATCCGATTGATAATGGCGTCAAAAGTAGCGAGCATCGTTGCATCGAGAATAGCCGCTTCCACGCGATTGATGCCGTGTGTATCAAACAAGGTTACCAGATCGGCGATCTCTTGCATGAGGGATTGAAATGCAGCGTCAAACTCGTCTGATTCCAGACCGGGGAAAACGGTTTGCATATCCCAATGGGGTAAAACATCTTGTGGTTTGCTCATGTTAGCCTCCAAAGCAGAATAGTGGAATCTGGCGTCATGCTGGCTGTTGCCTGTCCACCAGTATAAACAAGTCTAACAACGAATGGCCGGTGGGCAAGTCAGGAACTTAACCTGTATCATTGACAGCACTGTTGTAATGCACAACTATAAAATGGCAGGTGAGTTTGATACTTGCCAGGGTCATAATCTGGTATTTTTGCCAGAGGTGGCACGGTTGGAAACCGGCCACTGCAAGTACAATAATCATCAGGACAGCAACCGATATGGGTCAACTTGTGCTAATTATTGATGATGAAGAAGCCGTGCGGGAAGCGGTTTGTGATATTTTGGGCTTTGCAGAGATAGGGGTGTTAACGGCCGTTGACGGCCGTACCGGTATTGATCTATTCAAAGCCCGCCGTCACGAAATTGATCTGGTGCTGCTGGACCTCTCGATGCCTGGGCTGAATGGGGCGGACACATTCCAGGAATTACGCAAAATTGAACCGGCCGTTAAGGTTATTCTGTCGTCAGGTTATGATGAAGCCGAAGCCACCCGCCAGTTTGTGGGCCAGGGATTAGCCGGTTTTTTGCAAAAACCCTACAACATGAAGGTGTTGGTGCAGAAAGTGCAAGAGTATTTGGAGAGGTAATCGGTCATCGGTAATCGGTTATCGGGCTTCGGATTACAGATTACGGATTACGGATTACGGGCTTCGGATTACGGACTACGGGTCTACTGAGTAAGGCAGGTTGTGGTGGAGGATGGCCGTGTCCGGGTGTAAGGTGCGCATCCAGCGGGCCAGGCAGGCAATCGCCAGTTGCACGCCCGGTGTGGGGCGGGGAAAACCCATTTCTGATAAACCAATCATATAGCGCCCATCGGCGCGCCGTTTGATGAGCAGCCCCACCCGCTGCGAGACCGGCTCTTCGTTGATATAGGCTTCCACCAGCAGCAGGTGTTCTTGCTGCGACTTAAACAGCATGGGCAGGCGCACGTGAATGTCTGTGGCTGTCTCATGCAACGGCGTGAAGCGGTCGGCAATTTCCGGCAGGCTGAGGGGGGATTGCAAAATGGCGTGAGGCATGGGCGTCTCCTGGGGGATGGGGAACTCCTGGGCAGCGGGCACAGCATTGCGCTGCCAGGTGAAGTAGTGGCAGGTGGAACCGGCGTCCAGGGCCAGTTGCTCATATTTGGTGCGGACACGGCCGTGTGGCATCTCTCTTTGTGTCACAAATGGCGTTTCAAACAGGCTGTCAAAATGGGGTGATTGGGCCAGATCGGCGGCAATGGCGTGGGCATAGTCGGCCACGTCGGTGGCGATGTGCAGTTGCCCACCGGCGCACATGCGCGCCGCCAGCAGCGCCAGGAAGCGAGGATTGATCAGGCGGCGGTGGGTTTGTTTGCCTTTGGGCCAGGGGTCGGGAAAGTTGATGTATACCTCACTCACTACACCCGGGGCGCAGCAGGCCCACAACAGGTATTCAGCAGAGGCTTGCAGAACACGGCCGTTGCTCACCCCCGCCGTCTGCAACTTTTTCAGGCCGCGCCGAATGCCAGGCCGGGCAATTTCCACGCCCAAGACATTGGCCTCTGGCCGCTGCTGCGCCAACCCGGCCAGAAAGTGCCCCCCGCCAAAACCAATTTCGACGAGGAGAGGGGCAGGGCGGTGGTATACGGCCGTCCAGTCCACCGGCCACGTCAATTCCCTGGCATAAAGTTCATAATACGTCACACCACTTCTCCACTTTCAAAATTTTTGCCTCTCTACCATCCCATCTTTTGGCAGGTTTGGCAACGGCCGTTGGCGGACAAACATCCGAAAACCAATGGTTGCCCACTTAAAATGGTCAGGTATCATCCCCAATGAAAGAATACTTTACAATAGGTACCGTATGATCCTCCCCAAAGAGCGAGACCCTCGTTTCATCACAATCCGCCGCGGCGGGACCCTCACCGATTCAGACCACCACCTCCTTGCCCTGTGGGCGGCATCGTGCGCGGAGCACGTCCTTGGCCTCTTCGAGTCAGCTCAGCCGGAGGACTCACGACCGCGTCAGGCAATTGAGCAGGCACGTGCCTGGGCACGAGGCGAGATTACGATGTCCCAGGCACGCACGGCGGGCGGCTGGGCCATGGCGGCGGCCAGAGAGATGCGTGGGGCGCCACGGTATGCTGCCTATGCGGCCGGCCAGGCCGCGGTCGTCGCCCATGTAGCCGCGCACGAGCTTGGGGCGGCCGCCTATGCGATCAAGGCCGTGCGTGCGGCCGCGCCGAAAGGAGAGGGCGAGAGCGCCGGCCGACTTGAGTGCCAATGGCAGCGCGACCAACTCCCGGAGGCAATTCGTGCGCTTGTGCTCGACGACCAGCGATTGCGGAACCACATCTGCTGGTCGGTATTTGACTAAAGGTAACTATGAAAAATTCAAACACGCACGATGAACGTATCGCCAAAATGATCTTCGCTTCCGTCTATCCGATGTATGTCTAAAAAGTGGAGAAGAAAGGCCGAACAAAAGAAGAGTTGCATCAGGTCATTGAGTGGTTAACGGCCTTCGATGATCAGAAGCTCCAGGAGCTAATGGAAGAAAACGTAACTTTTGAAACATTCTTCCAACGGGCGACCCTAAACCCGAATGCACACCTCATCACCGGCGTGATCTGCGGTTACCGGGTGGAGGAAATCGAGAATCCTTTGACACAGCAGGCCAGGTATTTAGATAAGTTGGTGGATGAGTTGGCGAAGGGCCGGAAAATGGAGAAGATTTTGCGTGGCTCGTAAGGAGCGACAATCCGACAATAATCGCCAGAGTAATCACCCAAAAACCAATGCTTGTCCTCTTAAAATGGCAAGGTATTTTTCTCGAAAGAGGATATCCTGCAACCTGCAATCGGTGCAGGGCAATAAATAGTTAGCCCGCTGAAACAGACTTGAGCGCAGATGAACATATGAGTTTGCCACCGACCCTCCAAAATCACATTGATAACGCGCTTGCTGCGGTGCAGAGGCATCCTCAATTTGACCTTGATCCTTACTACCGCCTTGTCATCTATCAATTCTTTGATGCTCTCCCTGGATTGGAAGGTAGGATAGCTCGCACACACTTATCGGTTGTAGTTGCCCAGCGCGTGCTTCATCTTTACGACATCATGCCAAAAGAAGCTGGATATCCAACTATGCCGAGACTTATGATTTCGACCGCTGAACAACTTCTATCCCGTTTGCGTGGGGGGTTGAGTGAGCAACAACTCGATGAACTGGCTCACGAAATCAAGGTTGAAGTAATCTACGGCACAGAAGCCAAGCCAATTGAGATATGGACACATACGGCAGTTGAGCTTGCTCAACTGGCGCAGGAGATGAATGATCTGTCGGGTGAGATGCCAACCTCACTCTATTACCATGGTTGGTGTGCTTTCTTGGCGGCCAAAAGTGCATTGGAAGAGGTTTTAGGGTGGGATGTACTCAGAAGTGTAATGATTGACAGTTCTACATCAGACTCTGACTTTGAGTGGCGAGGGGACACTGCAAAATGGGCAGTAATAGCATATGCAGGTGGAACCTGGACGGAGTTTGAAGAGCAGGATCCAGATTATTTTGTCCCTCAAGGTACGTGGGATTATTCGTCATCTGATGTACAAGCGAAGCGTCGCAAGTTTTGGGAATGGTGGTGTAGGGAAGTCATCCCCGCAGCTTGGGAGACTCTTCAAGAGTTTGCTGATGATCCGTCTGAGGGTTGAAGCGCCGGCTAAACCCAAGTTCGAGTCGGCCGGGTGATCTAGGCGCATTTTGATTGCTCCTCGCGCTTGCGGTGAGTTTAGTGGCAAAAAGCTCTTTCCCACAACCGCCCGGCGGCTCAACCAAGTCATTAGGCCTATGGTTGTCACGGCCGTATCCCCTCCCCCGACCCTTCTCACCCCCACGCACATAACGTTTGCAGGTGGGTGGCGGAGCCATCGCGGAGCCAGCCGTCGAGTTGAGCGACTTCTTTCAGCTGCTGCCCCCGCTGGCGGGGCACCACCAGGTAGTGACATTGCAGTTCCGGCACGGCCGTCATATCCCCCCACAACTTTTCAAACTGCGCCACCGGGAAGATGTCTTCCTGGCCCTTGCCCCACCGCTTTTTGACATCTTTCAAGGTGATGTAGGTGGGCATCCGCGCCGCCATCTGGCGCACGGCCGTAGCCACCCGCGCCCCATCCGCCAAATCCGCCCGACCTAAGCCAAACACGGCCAATAACTGGTCAATATCCAGCCACATCGTGTTCGAGTTGTAGTAGCTCAAGGCAAACTCCACCTCCTCGTGCGGCAGAGCCAGCCCTTCAATCAGGCGCACACGGCCGTCAATCCGCGCCAGCCCACCACCCCGATCCTCAATACGCCGGGTAATCACCTCAGCCGTCAGCGCCGCGCCGGCGGCCAGATGCGCCCCCAACACCGCCGGGTCCACGTTGGCCCCCAAGGTGTCAACGTTGTGAACCATGAGGGTGTGGAGCGACGGCCGTTCGTCTAGCAACTGTTTTAGCACCCCATTCAGCAGCAAATTGGGAATCTCATACCAATGCCCCACCGGATGCAAACATTGGCGCGGCAAATTGTCGGTGTAATCGCTGCCCTCCCCCATGCTTTGCGCCCAACCAATGAGCGCATTGTTCAGGCTCTCGCGCACTTTTTGCGCCTGCTCGTCGAGTAACTGCTGCGGCATCTCCTCCCAGGCAAAACGCAAGTCCCGCGCCATGGGAATCAGCCGCAGCCCCACCGACCGCCCCAGCGACAGATAGAGCGGGCCATCATAGCCATAATTCCCCTCCGCCCCTAAAAAGTTGGCGATGGGATCGTGCGTCAGGTAGCTGGTGGTGATGATGTGCGGCAACGCCACACCGACCAACCGGCCGGCCTGGCGGCTTTTGGCTAAATGCACCTCAATGAATGTGCGGTGACGGCCGTCCAGTTCCACAAACGGATTGAGCGCCTTCACCACGCCCGCGCCGTGTGTCCACCGGCTGCCCGCGCCCCCGGCCAACGAGACCACCGCCACCGCCCCATCGGCCAACGCCTGTAATCCCAACTCCCGGAAATGGTCGGGCATCACGCCGGTCAAATCTTGCACATCACCCGGCTGCACATCTTCAATGAGGCTGCGCACCGGCAGCCGGTTTTGCGCCAGGCCAATGCGCCCGGCGCGCAAATCACTGCGAATCTGCTCATGCTGGATGCGGTCAAAGCCATTTTCGGCCAGCAGCGCCTCCAGGCTTTTGCCCGTCTGCGCCCCCTCTACCGCGCCGGGCAGCAGCCGGTCAAACAACGCCTGCACCGTGCCACCGAGTTCGGGCCGGGTGCGCGACGCAACGGCAAAATGGTCTAATTCAGCGCGGCGGGCGGGTGGCAGTTCCCAGGCGTCTTTGCGCAGCAGGGCGGGTATGGTGAGGGTGTAATAATGCGGCGGCATAAGGGCAGATTCTCCGCTCAACCAGTCCGCCCAGGCGCCGCGCTCGTTGATGGCAAAGTCATACACCACCGGCTCCATGGCAAAGGGCACGGCCGTTTCCAACCCCCGTTTCGTCTCGCTCATAATCGTTTGCAGCCGTTCTTGCGCTTCCGCCTTGCGCACTGGCGCAAAGATGAAACCCATGCCGCCGCCGGCCATGCCGCCCAACATCCAGAAACCCCAAAAATCGGCGCCAAATTCGGCCTGCACCCGGCGAATCAGTTCGTCGGTGTAGCGGTTGCCCGCCCAGGGGATAATGGTGCGGATGGGGCCGTGAAAGTTGCGATGGGTGGCCGCGCCGATGGCGGGCACATCACCGGACTGCAAATGGGCGACGATTTCATCGTAAATGTGGATGGCGGTCTGACGGCCGTGCCACTCCGCCGCCGAACGCAGCAAATACTTCTCCGTCACCATCTCCAAAATGGGGCCAACGTCCTGGGCCATGCCGCCATGCACCAGCACCAGGCTCTCCTGCAATGCCTGGCGCGTGGCCGGGGACACTTCGTCCAGGGTGAGAATGTGATGCCCCGGCAGCAGCCGCCCCCGACTGATCCCCCATTCCGGGTCGCCGTCAGCCGCCCGTTCACCGTGAATCATTTTCATGCCCGGCCAGACGCCGCCGGAATCCTGCCAGCCGCCGCCCGACCCGGCCAGCCATTCACCCAAAATGGCCCGCGCCGCCACCAGCCGCCGCTCTGCTTCGCTCAGTTGGCCGGTCAGCGACTGCGCCTGCCCGGTGGCCCGCATACAGACGGTGATCAGGCAGGCCAGCAAATTGGTGGAAACGGCCAGCCGCGACCCTTTGGGGATGCCGTTGACGCTGCTGACCAGTTCCAGCCCGCGCCCCGGTCCCACCAGTTGCGCCAGCAGGTCGCCAAGCGGCTGCCCGGCCCCTTCCATGCCCGGCGGCACGATGCCGGCGGCGATGATGGCCGCCTTGAGCAGCCCCAGGTAATCGCGGGCAAAGTCAAAAATCTCGTCGAGGGTGATGATCACGGCCGTAGCCCCCAAATCCACACTCGTCAACCGAATCACCGGCTCGTCAATGACGCGCAAATACGCTTCTACAGGTGGTTTGGGGACAGTGCCAGGCACGGGGTTTGCGGCATTGGAATGCCCAGGCGATATTACCCCGTGCCTGGCACTACTTTCGCGTACCGCCAGGTCAATAGAAACATTGAGGACACGCGCACCTTCGGGGAAATCCATGCCCAGGAAGAAGATGTCGCTCCAGCCAGAGTGGGTGAGGTCCATGCGCACCGGCGTACTTTCACGCAGGATGGGAAAGAGGCCGCCGCTCGTCTGGCACAATTCCGGGCGAATGCGCAGCGGGTGGTCGGCAGGATGGCCGGTGCGGAACATCCACTGGTTGCCGCGCACGGTGCGCACACTGCGCCGCACCTGGTCGGCCAACGTTTGGAAGCCGAGGCGGTGATAGGCGGCGGCTAAGGCACTGGCGATGGCGTCATTGGGGCCGTCGGCCGTTAGCTGCGCCAGGAAGCTATCTATGGCCTCGGCAAAACGGCGGTTGAGCAAATGCTCGTAACCGGCGTAGGGGATGTGCCCTTTGCCGGGCAGCCCCACCTTCTGTGGCAGGTGAAAGCGATAGATGGCATAGAGGAAAAAGAGCGCCCGCACTCGTTCGTACAGGTTGTCCTGTTCACGCCGGAACTTATCCAGGGCGGCGCTTTCGGCGAGCAGGTGAGGCAGGGTGGCCGCCTGGCAAAAGTCGTCCAGGGAACGGTTGCGGGTGTGGGGGTCTACGGCCGTGATGATTTCAATCAGTTCGCTCATAGTTAACCTTATTCAAATGGGCCGGGCATTCATATGCGCCTATGCGCGCCTATGCGCGCTCATGCACGCTCATGCGCGCTCATGCGCGCTCACGCGCTGCCAACAATTCTAACAAGTGAGTGAGTACCTGGTCACGGTCACGGCCGTGCAGCGCCAACGCCATTTGGGCTATCATCAAGCCATAATGTGCGCCCAAGTCATACCGCCAATCTTGTTTTTCTAGCGCCAAAACCTGCTCTCGCTGCGCCAGCTCATGCAGCGCCTGTGAAAGCGTAACCCGGTTTGGAGCCGCCGCTGTCGCCAAAAGCCGACTCAACATCTCCATAATTCCTGGCGTCAGCACGTGCATCCCAAAAAAACAGAGATAATGCCCCGCTCGTAGCCCTGGCACGATCAACTGCTGCTCCGCTTCAGTAGGGGTGGGTTTTTCCATCACCCTTTCCACACGATAGAGATGGGGGCGGTTGGGTAATGGCCGGCCGCCGACCACACCAAAATATGGCAACAAATGCTCCCGTGTAGCCTGCACGGCAGAAACGGTACAAGCTTCCCGCTCTGCCACTTGCACCAACTGTTGGGCGCAGCCACTTTCACCCCGGCTAATGTAAATATGATCACCCACCAAATGCAAAAAAGGTTTATCCCCTACAAAATCACGCGCACACAACAGAGCATGTCCATAACCTGATGGTTCAGCCTGAGGGATAAAATGGAGATGAGCCGCATGGTTGCCAGCCACGGCCGTCAGCGCCCCCTCATCTCCCGACCTCACCACCAATCCAATTTCCTCTACACCTGCCCGCTGCACCTCTTCTATGAGAATGCCCAACACAGACTTTTCTGCCCCATCCCGGTCAATCAGTGTTTGCAGTGGCAATGCCCGCTGTCCCCTGCCTGCCACTGTAATGACAGCCTTTGTAATTTTCATTGATCCCTCAAAAGTAAATCTGCCAGCACCAGGCTAACAGTAACAAACCCAATTGATAGACGCCCCCAATTCTAGCAGCGCATGCCCAACTGAGCAGATCATTTTGGGGGATAAATACACCGTGAAAAGTTGCGGGATCACAGATTTCTTGCTGTTTAACTGTTATTTGCTTAACAAAACGCCTTTGGCCGAAGTGCTACCATGCGCCTGCTTATAACCCAACGCAACCAGGGTGACACGAAAGAGCCATCCCCACAAACCAATAACTTCACTCCCCTCACCACAGCCATACAACCTGTTCCTCTGAGACATAGCACTCTGTAACGGTATTTCGGCTTGTCCAGACTACATGAAGGAGGTGATCGCGCTCCAGATTGACCGTTTGATTTTACATGTCCTGAAAACGAGTTGTCTTTAGGCTGCCCTGGGCAGCAACCCAAACAAGGAGACAAAAAATGGCTGCAAAAGCTAAACAAAAAAAAGATGTGAAACCAGACGAACGGCCGTTAACCCAAATCCAGGCTAATCGTCTCTCCGCCCTCAGTGGTGTGAATGCGAAAGAACTGGTAGGGCGTACTGTTGCCGAACTGAGCGTCTCCCACCGTTTTGTCATTGACCCTGCGCTCTTCTTTTTCCGCCGCGTTTGTGGGCGCGTGGTGAAAAAAGACCCCGTTACCGGCGAACTCTATCCTGTCCCCTTCGCCACTGTTCACGTGGAAGATACCGACTGTAACCTGCTCGGTTACTTCCCCGGCGGTTGGCCCTGGAGCTGGTTTTTCCCGTTTTTCTGCCACCGCGAAGTGATCGCTACGGCCGTGACCGATGAATGTGGTCGCTTCTGTGTCTATATCCCCCGCTGGGATATTGATTGGATTCTGCGCTGGCGGCGCGAACGCATTTGCTTCCCCATCATCTTTGAGCGCCCCACCATCCGGGATATTCTGGAAGAACTGCACCCCCACCCCCCCATCATCCACGACCCCCGACCACAGCCTGATCCCCCGCCCTTCCGCCTGCGCGAAAGTGGCATGTTGCCGCATCGCGTCGCCGACCTGGTTGGTCAGGAAGCCGTGCGCCAACTGGCCTCGCTGGAACTGACAGCCACCCTGGGCGATAATGCCAAAGCGGCTGAAGTCATTCTGGATAGCCCGGCCTTCAGCCGCGCCATGCAACCGCCACTGCCGCAGCAGGTACGCGAATTGGGTGAAGCCGGCGACGTCAAAGGTTTGTCTACCCACCTGAACATGGAAGCCAGGTATTTGCGTGACTTCCGCGCCAACCGCTTTATTGGCCCATTCCGGCGCTGTTTTGATGTGTTTGTACCGGAGTGGCATCTGGTGCTTGATGTGCCCGACATTACCTTCCGCGTGACCCAAGATGTGGACGGGGATGGGGACGAAGAGGTGATCTACAGTGAAAACTTCTTTGAAGTGCGTTGGAATGCCGGCGCTATACCCGATGTGACGTTGGAAGCGGACCCCATTGCTGTAGCCGGTATCACCTGCCATACCCCCAACATCCCGTGTGAGGATGAACCTGCCATCCTGTTTGCCGGGTTGATGCCATTGGTCAACCCGCCGCTGCCGGCCGATCCTTACCATGATGCGGGCACGGGCTACGGCCGTCGGCCTAACCGTCCCCACCCCTCCGGCAACATCGCACCGACCATCGGCGATCTGCCCTTGCCGCTGGCCCAGGCGCCCTATACCCGCGTCTTGCAGCTCTACGGCTGCAATCAGGTACAGGGTGGCGTTTATTACCGGCTGCGTTACGCATTCAATGGCAGCGCTTCTGTCCCCTTCACCGGGTTAACCTGGCCGCTGCACCGGGTGGTCAGCGGCGTCCTGCAAACCCACTGGCCCACCGCCGATGCAAACGGCTGGTACCCCATCATTCCCGCCGCTGATGGCTGGCACCCCAACCAGCTATTGCTGAACTGGCCCACCAATTCATTCCCCAACGGCCGTTATACCCTCGTACTCGAAATCGGCAATGCCGCCAAATCGGTCATCAATACGTCCACGGCCGTCAACATCCTGGTAGACAACAGCAGCCCGATAGCCCAATTCACCCAACTGCGTTGGCGCACGGTGGGCGGCGCGTGGAGCGCCCCACTCTCCCTCGTCTGCCCCATCATCCATCGCCCCCTGGCAGGCGGCAATCCGGTAGATATTGAGTTTGAAATCAGCTACCAGGTAACGGCCGACCACCTGCGCTCTACCAGCCTCAGCGGTGGTGGTTGCGGTGGCGGCGTGCCTACGCTGCAATCGGCGCTCAGCACAGCCCAACATTGGCACACGTCTCCAGGAGATAATGCGGTGGCGAACACGGCCGTGTTCCGTCTGCTCGGCAACCAGCCCCAGGGCGCCTATAGCTTCCACCTGCACGCCGCCAGCCGCGCCTTCAACCCCGCCGGTGGTGATGGCGGCTCTATCGCCGATTGGAACTACAATCCGGTTTACAACTACGTACAGCCCTTCCTGCCGGTGGCGGTCGTGAATGGGTAAGTAATGGCATAATCGGGTAATTGGGTAATGGGGATTGACTCTCCCGTTACCCAATTACTCAATCATCCATTTGTGTCACACGGGGATGGGGAATTTCTACTTGAATGAGCAGGCCACCGGAGCGGCGATTTTGAAAGTTCAGCCGGCCGCCCAATAATGCCACCCGCTCACTAATGCCCAACAACCCATAATGTCCGTTTTGGCCCAGTGTAGATAAATTGAAATCCTCGTCCAACCCGGTTCCGTTATCGGCAATGGAGACCAGCAGCATACGCGGGGAGGTGTGTTTGAGCGTCACATCTACGGCCGTAGCCCCCGCATGTTTCCAGGTATTATTCAACCCCTCTTGTATGATGCGAAAAATGGAAAGTTCAATTTCCTCCGGCAGGCGACCAAACGTAGCATCCAGATGCAAAGTGGCCTGAATACCGGCGCGTTCGCTCCAGGTGCGCAAATAGGATTGCAATGCCGACCCCACGCCCAAACTATCAATCGTTGGCGGCCGTAAATTACCACAAATTCGGCGCAGTTCTTCCACCTGCGAGCGAATCACCTGGCGCACCTCCGCCAGCTCATCGGCCAGCGCCGGGGTATCATCTTCCGCCTTGCCCTCAATCTCTTCCAGTTGGTAATTAAGGCTCAGCAAATCTTGAATTAACTGGTCATGCAATTCCCGCGCCAGATGTTTACGCTCTTCTTCACGCTCCGTCAGCAGGCGGCGCTGCGCGTCTTGTAGGGCCAGATTGGCGCTGTCTAGCGCCTGCACCTGCTCGGCCAACTGCTGCACCAGATGGCGGTTCATGGTGTCTTGCGCCGCCAGGTCACGCTGCAAGAGCATCTGGTTATGGTGCAGCGTCTCGGCCTGCCGCCGCGCCTGGTAATAGCTGTCCAACGCCCAGATGACGGGGGTGCGCTGCGCCCGGTCGCCGGTACCTACCAGAGCCGCCACCACTGCTTCACGGTTCGTCTCATCTGTGCGCAAGTCCGCTGCCAGTTCACCCTGGCGCAGCACCAACAGCCGGTCGGAGACGGCAAATAGATGATCCAGATTTTGGCTGCTAAAGAGCACGGCCGTACCCCCACTCTGCCATTCCCGTATTTGTGCCAGCAGCTTTTCCTGGTACGGATGACTCAGATATTGGCCGGGATCATCCACAATGATAAAACGGCATGGCCGGGCCATCACCTGGGCAATGGCCACCAACTGCCGCTGTTCACTTGTCAGATTCATCGCCTTTTCCCGCACCGACGGAATTTGCACATCCAGTTTTGCCAGCAGCCGTTTCGCTTCGGCCTCCATCCATTTTTCATCAGGCAAACGCAGCCACCGGCCCAACGACCTTCCCCGTTCGCACCCCAGAAAAATGTTGCCCATTACGTCAAACTGTTCCGCCAAAACCGGCTGCTGGTAGATGATGCCTATCTGCAAAGGCTGCGCCCGAAACGGCCATTGCAGCTTTTGCCCGGCAAACACCAACTCACCACTGTCTGGCGTCAACAGCCCGGAAAGAATTTTGATGAGCACCGATTTGCCCGCCCCGCTGCGCCCGGCCAATCCCACCACCTCGCCCGGCTGTATAGCCAGGCTGACATGCTGCAACACGGTCAATGTGCTGAACGTTTTCGTAAGGTTTGTGGCGGTGAGAAGGCTGGTACTCATGGTCGTCCCATTTACACTTGTGGATACCAGCCCACGAAGGTGGGCTTTGCTGTTTGTGGCCGCGATTTTAATCGCCGAGAATTGAGTATGCAATCGCCCTGAGCCTGGTGATCAGGAAATAACATCCACAATAATCTGCTGCAAGGTGGCGGCGTCCAAATCTTTTTTGTCTACAAATGCGGTTGCGCCTGCTTCCAGGCCAAGCCGGTGAAACTCTCGGTCCGGGTAGGCGCTGATGAGGATGATGCGCGTGGATGGTGATTGCCCCTTGAGGCGGCGGGTACACCGAATGCCATCCTCATCCCCCAAAACCACATCTACAAAGGCAACCTGGGGCATGACGCGGGCAGCCAGATGCACAGCATCAGCAGTATTAGCCGCTTCGTAAATCATCGTCTGCGGAAAAATTTTGCCAATAATGCGGCGCAGTTGCGTGCGGTAACGGCCGTTATCATCCACCACCAGAATGGCCCCCTGTTCAGAGGGTGGAAAGTAGACAGGCAGCGGCTCATCCTGAAACGGCCGGGCCACATGCGCCAGTAGTTCCGGGTGTTCACGGACATACGTTGCCGCTTCCAGGCGGCTTTGAACATCAATTTGCCGGTATAAGCGCGTCAGGTGGTTTTCGACGGTCTTCACGCTCAGATTAAGCCGCTGGGCAATGGCCCGGTTATCCAGTCCTTCGGCCAGTAGGCGCAAAATATCTTGCTGGCGTGTTGAAAGAGGGGGCACGGCCGTTACCCGCGCCGGGTGCAGCAGCTTATCCACCAGCGAACTGGAAATCCACCGTTCACCGGCCAACACCCGCATCACCGCCAGGCGCAAATCACTCAACGGCTGATCTTTTAAGTGATACCCATTCACCCCCACCCCCAACAGCCCCTGCACATACACATCGTCATCATACGCGCTGACCACCAAAACACGCATCTCAGGGTACTGCGCCCGAATACGGCGGATTTCCACAATGGGGTCAAAAGCCGGCATGGTCACATCTATCAGCAGGCAATCCGGCTGCCAACGCGCCAACGCCGGCCCCAATGACGGGCCATCCCCCACCTCCGCCACTATCTCCACGTCTGGCAATCCCGCCAACGCATTGGCAATACCCGCCCGTACCAGGGCATGATCATCCGCCAGCAAAATCCTGTGTCTCATGCGTGTATTATGCCACCCCCTAAGCAACCGACAAGGCGCGCCACATAATGCCTGAGGTTTTTGTAGTCTCCATGCCTGTTTTAGGGGAAATCCCCCTATAAAAATAGGGGAATCCCGATCCGGAAAATAGGGGAAAAAGAGATGCAGGCGCAACTTTTTATTGGTATCACAGTGAGGCTGGGTAAAACCCGGTTGACCTATCTAAAATTGAAGGAGACTTCACGGGCAACAGCCCACCACGATATATGAAAACAGGACGCCTATTCACAACATTTTATCCGCGTCAATCTGCGTCCTATTTACACAGGAGGTGACGCCCAAAACTAAACAAAACAAATGCCTGACCTCATCAAGATCAACCCATTTTATTATGCGCACGCAACTTATCCACAAGGAGGAAAGAAAATGAAACGTGCAATTTGGTTCCTGTTGTTAATAACAGCAGCTCTTATTCTAGTAGCCTGTGGTGGAACGCAGACAGAAGAGGCTACGGCCGTACCCCCCACCGCCACCACTACCGAATCAACCGCCGAAGAAGCCATAGAAGAAAGCGCGGAAGAAGGCAGCATCGCCGTACTACTACCCGACAGCGCCTCCTCCGCCCGTTGGGAAGCCGACGACCGCCGCTTCTTTGAGCAAGCCTTCGACGCGGCTGGCGTCAAATACACCATCGTCAACGCCGAAGGCGACGCCCGCGCCCAACAAACCCAGGCCGAACAAGCCATCACCAACGGCGCCAAGGTCATCTTGCTGGTCAACCTGGACAGCGGTTCCGGCGCCGCCATCATCGCCCAGGCCCGTGAAGCCGGCGTCAAGGTCATTGACTACGACCGCCTGACCATTGAAGGCCCTGGCGCGGACGTGTACGTCAGCTTTGACAATGTCTCCGTCGGTCGTCTCATGGGTGAGACGCTGGAACCTATCATCAACGGTCTGGCTGCCGATCCCAAGCGGGTGGTACAGCTCAATGGCTCCCCCACCGACAACAACGCCACCCTCTTCCGCGAAGGGTACTTCAGCGTCGCCAGCCCGCACTATGACGCCGGTGACTGGGAACTGGTGGACGACCAGGCGGTACCTGGCTGGGATAATCAGCAAGCGTTGGTCATCTTCGAGCAAATCCTGACGGCTGCCGGCGGCGATGTGGATGCCGTTTTTGCCGCCAACGACGGCCTGGCAAACAGCGTCATCTCCGCCCTCAAGAGCCAGGGTTTGGACCCGCTGCCCTTGAGCGGGCAAGATGCTACCACCGCCGGTATCCAGAACATCATCTCTGGCTGGCAGACGATGACCGTCTACAAGCCGATTAAGCTGGAAGCGGATGCGGCAGCGGCGGCAGCCATTGCCTTGCTGCGCGGCCAGGATGTCGCCAGCCTGACCAGCGACACCCTGAACAACGGCACCAACGATGTCCCCTTCATCAAACTGACCCCGCTGGCCGTAACCAAGGACAACATCGAGGAAACGGTAATCGCCGATGGCTTCCGCACCTGGGACGAAATCTGCGTAGGTGATTTTGCCCAATACTGCCCGGATGCTACAGGTGAAGAGACAACCAGCAGCGGCGGCATCTGTGATGGCAGCATCGCCGTATTGCTGCCCGACAGCGCCTCCTCCGCCCGTTGGGAGGCCGACGACCGCCGCTTCTTTGAAGCTGCCTTTGATGCAGCCGGGGTGGAATACTCCATCGTCAATGCCGAAGGCGACGCCCGCACCCAACAAACCCAGGCCGAACAGGCTATCACCAACGGCGCCAAAGTTATTTTGTTAGTCAATCTGGACAGCGGTTCCGGCGCCGCCATCATCGCCCAGGCCCGTGAAGCCGGCGTCAAGGTCATTGACTACGACCGCCTGACCATTGAAGGCCCTGGCGCGGACGTGTACGTCAGCTTTGACAATGTCTCCGTCGGTCGTCTCATGGGTGAGACGCTGGAACCTATCATCAACGGTCTGGCTGCCGATCCCAAGCGGGTGGTACAGCTCAATGGCTCCCCCACCGACAACAACGCCACCCTCTTCCGCGAAGGGTACTTCAGCGTCGCCAGCCCGCACTATGACGCCGGTGACTGGGAACTGGTGGACGACCAGGCGGTACCTGGCTGGGATAATCAGCAAGCATTGATCATCTTCGAGCAAATCCTGACCGCTGCCGGTGGCGATGTGGACGCCGTTTTTGCCGCCAACGACGGCCTGGCGAACTCCGTTATCTCCGCCCTTAAGAGCCAGGGTTTGGACCCGCTGCCCTTGAGCGGGCAAGACGCTACCGCTGCCGGTATCCAGAACATTCTCTCTGGCTGGCAGACGATGACCGTCTACAAACCGATCAAGCTGGAAGCTGATGCCGCCGCCGCCGCCGCCGTCGCTTTGTTGTGTGGTGGTGACGCTGCCACGCTGACCACCGATACCATTGATAACGGCACAAACGACATTCCTTTTATGAAACTGACACCCATTGCCGTGATCAAAGAGAACGTGGAAGCGACGGTGATTGCCGATGGCTTCCGAACCTGGGAAGAGATCTGCGTGGGTGATTTTGAGCAATACTGCCCGTAAACGGCCGTAAATAGGGAGACCTGACAGGTTTCGTAAACCTGTCAGGTCTGTTTTGAAAACCGGCAAACTCACCATATAATTTGCCTGGGGATGTCTTGCCGGTGCAGGCATCCCCAGGCGCAGTGAATGCGTAGGAGGAGAAGGTGGCTTCATGACCGAAAACGGCGTGCCCATTTTGCAGCTAAAAGGCGTATCTAAAAGTTTTGGTGCGGTACAGGCGCTCACCAAAGTGGACTTTGAAACCCGCGAAGGTGAAATTATGGCCCTGGTGGGTGACAATGGCGCCGGTAAATCTACCATGATCAAAGGTATTGCCGGTATCTATAAGTTTGACGAAGGCGAAGTCTGGTTTGGGGGGCAGCCCGTTCACATTCACAGCCCCCGCGATGCCGCCCATCTGGGGATTGAAGTGGTGTATCAAGACCTGGCCCTGGCAGACAACCTGGATGTGGTTGCCAACATGTTTTTGGGGCGGGAGGTGCTGCAACGGCCGTTTCGCCTGGATGAAGCCGCCATGGAAGAAGCTGCCCTCCGTACATTGGACTCTCTCTCTGTGACCACCGTGCGTTCGGTACGGCAGGCTGTCGCCGAACTCTCCGGTGGGCAGCGGCAAGCCATCGCCGTCGCCAAAGCAGTCATGTGGAATTCGCGGGTAGTCATTTTGGATGAACCTACGGCCGCATTGGGCGTGGCCCAAACGCGCCAGGTGTTAGACCTGGTGCGCCGTCTGGCCGACAAGGGATTGGCCGTCGTTATTATCTCCCACAATTTGCACGATATTTTTGAAGTGGCTGACCGCATCACCGTGCTGCGGTTAGGCCAGTGCGTCAACGTTTACAAAACCAAAGAGACCAACCAACAAGAAGTTGTCCATGCCATTACGGCAGGCAAACTGGAACACGTACCAGGGATGGCATCAATATGAGCGAAACCCAGCTACCCACACCAACCGAAAATTCGATGATGCAAAAGGCACAATCACAGTCGTTGAGCGAATACGCCCAGGCGTATATGCGGCGGCTGCGTTCTGGCGACCTGGGCGCTATTCCCATCATTTTAGGGCTGGTCCTTATCACCATCATTTTCCAATCTCTCAATGAAAATTTCCTGACGCCGCGCAATATGGTTAACCTGATTGTACAAATGGCCGGGATTACCGTTATTGCCATTGGCGTCGTTTTTGTGCTGTTATTGGGGGAAATTGACCTCTCCATTGGTTACGTCAGCGCGGTGGCGGCTGTACTGGTAGCCTTGTTGCTGCGCGGCCCCACAGGAATTTCCGGTGTGGGGCGGTTGATGGAACGGGCAGGTCTTGTTGAACCTTTTTCCTGGTGGATGGCGGTGGGTGTGGCCTTGCTGCTGGTGGCGCTCATTGGCATTGTGCAGGGATTGATTATCACCCGTTTCCAACTTCCTTCCTTTGTGGTCACGCTGGCGGGGTTGCTGGTTTGGAATGGGGTGGTCTTGATCCTGATTGGCGCGGGTGGCACGGTCATTATTCAAGATCAGGTAATTGTTAATATCGCCAACTACTTCTTGCCCCGCGAGTTGGCTGTAGGCGGCGTCACGCTGCCGGTGAATGTCAGTTGGCTGGTGGGTATAACCATCATTGTTATTTTTGCCCTGGGGCGCGTTTCCCGCTGGAGCTCAAGGCGGAAACGTGGTGTTTCCGCCACGCCGATGCTGATCATTGTACTTGAGATTGCCCTGGTGGCGTTGGCAACGGCCGGCGTCATTCACGTTTGCAATCTTGACCGGGGTGTACCGTTGGTGGGCATTGTCATGCTCATTCTGCTCACCTTTTTCTCGTTCCTGGCGACACGCACTCGCTTTGGCCGTTATGTATATGCCATCGGTGGTAATATGGAAGCGGCGCGGCGGGCCGGTATCAATGTCACACGCATTCGCATCACCGTGTTCATGCTTTGCAGCGTCATGGCCGGGATGGGGGGGATCGTGTTGGCCTCGCGGCTGCGTTCGGTAGATACGGCCGCAGGCGGCGGCGACTTGCTTCTGGTTTCCATTGCCGCACCGGTTATTGGCGGCACCAGCCTGTTTGGGGGCCGGGGCCGGGTGATCAGCGCCTTGCTCGGCGCATTGGTCATTGCCGCCGTCAACAACGGCATGGGCCTGCTGGGGCTTAGTGCTGGTGTGAAATTTGTGGTGACCGGTTTGGTGCTTCTAGCCGCGGTGCTGGTAGACGCCATTTCCCGGCGTGGCCGGACGCAGTCTGGTATTGCCTGATGACTGTAACACGGCCGTTGCCACCCGCATCCCACCCAATGTAACACCCGCCGTGGATTGGCCGGGGAAGATGGAGTCGCCCACGAGCCAGAGGTGGGGGATACCGGTTGCCGGGCCACGCGCCCGAAAGAGGGACGTTTGGGGAAAGCCGCCCACCATGCCAGACGGCCGTCGCGTGTAAAACGCAAACGTCATCGGCGTACCCGGCAGACTAAGCCGGACGGCCCGGCGAATGCCGGGAATAGCCCGTTCAGCCGCCATCAACAGCCGATTCATGTACTCTTCGCGCCGCTCGCAGTAAGCCGCCGGGGATTCCGCCTGACGAAGCTGCGTCCAGGGGGTCACGGCCGTATGCGTAGACAATGTAGCCGTCCGCATCCCCTCCGGCGCGCGACGACCATCCCCCGGTTCAGACAACGAAATGAAAACGCTGTTGCCTTCGCCTAACGGCTGGGTGTGGTCCACAATCACCTGATGATGGGTTGCCATGTCTGGCGGCAAATGGCGCTCGTCTAACCCCAGATAGAGCGTGAACGCACCCCAGGTAGGAGGGCGATTTTTAGTTTCCTGCATCAATGCCGGTGGCGCTGCTTCTGCCAGCAGTTGGCGCAGCGCCCAGGGAGTGACATTTGCAATGATATGGTCGGCGGTAAGATGCTGACCTTTACGGGTGGTCGCGGCCGTTGCCCGCCCCTTCTCTACCACAATCCGCTCCACCTGCTGCCGGAACTGCACGTCCCCTCCCTGTTGGCGAATCCAGACCACCAATGTATCCGCCAGTGCGCCGATGCCGCCCTGCACATGGTTCACACCACGCCGCGGCAAATCCAGGGCCGCGCTGCCATACAGGGCATGGGCATCCTGGCTGGTGGTTTGCGCCGAAATGAGCAGTTGGGCATCCAAAAAGGCGCGGAAAAGAGGATCATCAGCGGGGGTCATCTGGCCGATGGTAGACCACAGATAAGGCAGCGCCTGCGTTGTTTGCGGTCGTATGGCCCGCGCCAGCATCACAAAATCGGCGGCGGATTGTGGAGGCCAGGGAAACGGCCGTGACGACACGTCCCAGGCCAGCGCCGCCAATTTTTCCTGAGTACGCCAGAATGGTTCGGCCTGGGGAAAAGTGGCCTGCCGCTCCGCCCGCCAGCGGTCGGGATCAGCCCATTGGGTGACGGTACGGCCGTCTGGCAAATGCACCACCCACGTCGGGTCCACCGGGGATACGGGCCAGGTTAGCTCCAACATCTCTGCCAGCCGGGCATGGGGGCCGCCAGGCGCAAAACCACCGGCCAACGTGGCCCCAGCGTCAAACCGGAAGCCTTTGTGGAAAAACGTACCAGCACAGCCACCAGGGTAGACGTGCGCTTCCAGCACCGTCACCCGGTGCCCGGCCCGCAGCAGCAAAGCGGCAGTGGTCAAACCGCCAATGCCGGCGCCAATGATGAGGGAATGGGGCATGGTGTTATGATTCCAAAATGGGTTGCCTGGCAGCGCGCCGCAAATGGTAGCGCGTGAGCCATTTGCGGGCAGTGAAGAGCGTAAACAGCCCTGGTTTGCTGAAAAGCAGGCGGCTGAGCCAACCACGTGGCCCGGCGGAATGTTCGTACTGGACGTGTTCGTGGATGTGGGTGATGTGGGTGTTCACGGCCGTAAACCGGTGGGTATGTTCCCAAAATTGCAGCGGGCCTTTTTCCTGACGGTCGGTAAAACCGTGGGGGCCAACATGATGATGTACGGCCGTCCAACGCAGCGGCAACGGCCCAAACCAGAGGGTGAACTCTGCCCGCGACCCTTCGGCCAATGGCTCAAAGGCGTGAATTTGCACAAACAGGGGCGGCGGCGTCAGCTTTTTGAGAATGCGAGTATCGTGGTGGAAGGCATGTACGGCCGTGACCGGCGCGTTAACAGTGAAGGAAAAGTCAAACTGAGTCATAGGCAGATTGGGTAATTGGGTAATTGAAGGACATCAATTACCCAATTACATAATTACCGATAATGCTCCAGATCGGGCGGTAGCGGCAGAGGCACTTTGGCGGGGTAAATCTGGTGCAGGATGTGCAAAATCTGGTAGGCGGCGTCCGCTTCAAATGTATAGAACCCTTCATAATACCGTTCATGCCCACTGAGCGACAGTATCTCCTGAGCCAGCAGTGTCATATGGACTCCCCCGCCATAGGCAACCACAAACCAGTAATTCACCAGTGGCGTATCGGCCGTATCAATGCTGAACACACGGGGCATTTTTAACAAGGTGTCCGCCTGGGCCGGATCGGCATCAGCAGCATAGTAGAGCCACAGTCCCTCTGCCGCCTGCGCCACCTGCCGGTAACGCGCCTGCTGAGGTGTGATGCGGGACAGATATTGAAATGAGGCATGAAGCACGGCCGTGCGCGGCGTCTGAATGACCGCATCTTCAATAATGTGGCTGATTTTGGTCATGGCGTCCACCGAAAACGTGTAGCGGAACGCCAGGTCTTGCAGCGCCGTGGGCTGCACACTGTCCAGAATACGCTCAGCCTGTGGCGTAAACAAGGGCATCATGCGGTTGTAAAAGGTTTGCAGGATATTGATGCTCATCGCCAGATTTCTCCAATAGTCACGAATGGTAACCGTTCAGACCTGACAGATTTTTTACAGTGAGTTGGTACATCATGCATCTAATAGTATACACAAAAAGGTATAATGTCAATCTTTTGTACATATTTCCTATCACTTCTGCGGCATCCCCTGGGAAATTGCCCTCGTAAGACAGAACAGTATAATAACCGCCATGCTCAAAGCCGTTGACACGCTCGTCCAGACGCTTGCCCAACAAATGGGCAACCAGCTAGAAGCCGTTTACCTTTTTGGCAGCCTGGCTCAGGGGCACTATGTCCCTGGTGAATCCGATATTAACCTGTTCGTCATTGTACGTAACAGCGCGGACTTTCCGGCCTTGCAGCAAGCCTTTTTCCCACTCTGGTGGCAATACCAGCATGAGCTGAAGCGTGCCCCGTTTATGGGCACAAAAGGGGCATTTTTGCGCCATTTGCGGCTGAATCCGCTGCTGGCCCAGCAGTTGGTGCGTGATGCACAGCAGTTGATTGGCCCACCTGAGTACCTGGACAGGCGGGTGGCAACGATTGAGCCACATGAAGCGTATGCCTATCTGGTGACCGAGACGATGCAGGCGTCGGCAGCGCTGGCTCCGGAACTATTGGCAGCAGACACGGCCGTAACCACCCTCTCCCGTTTACGCCGTCTGGCCCGCCGTTTACGCCAGGAGCCGCTGCCCGAAGGGGAAACGGCCGTGCAATCCTTTGCCCGCATCCAGCACTTCCTCAACCCCATCATCGCCTCCCTGCCCGCAGCCCGCAAAGTGGCCGGAGTGGTTCCCAAAAACACCACCACCCCCCTGCTGCCCGGCCTGCAAACCATTTATAAGGAAGGCAACAAAACCGTTCTCGTATTTACCGAACTGTCTCCACAGAAAATTATCCAGACCGATTGGAGCAAACTGGCTTCTCGTTTACCCGCAGGCACAACCGGGCTGGAATTGACCACCGTAGAGCAGATGAGCCTTTCGATCATGTTTGAACGGCCGTTGGATTTGCGCTTCAAAAAGTTGCAGCATACCTGGGGGCCAAATTTCCTGGCAGCCTTCAACCCCACCACGCGCCAGATCATGCGCTACTCGGCCCGTGTCCCCTCCCGCATCTTGATTGACGAACTGCCCAACGTTTACCTGACTCAGGAACCTTCGGAAGAGGTGCAGCACAAGATTATTCACGACTTCCAAAACAAGATGCTCAATGTTCAGCTAGAGCATGAACTGCTGGTTCGTTATGGCCTGGTGGAGCGATTCAAACCACCTTCCCCAGTGCCAGGGCGCGAAACCCCGGCGCCGCAGCGTATCGCCGCCCTCTTCCAACACCTGGAATGGTGGGCTGATTTCTACGCCCGCCAATTGTAGTGGGTGATGACCTTTCTTCGCGCCACGTCGCGTCGTTCGCGGATCATACTCACTCTTTTCCTGCTGGCGCTGCTTCTTCGCATCCCCCCCAACCTCACCATTGTCAGCCTGGGTCCACCACAAACTGTTTACAGCGAACACCCCATTGTCGGCGTTCACACCCGCCTCACCGACGAAGTGGAAGAGTGGAAAATCAAACGCAGCCTGCAAATGGTGCGGCAGATGGGCGCACCCTGGATTGTGGAATTTTTCCCCTGGGCCTATTACCACGCCGCCGACGGCAGCATCGCCTGGGGGCGACCCGACATGATCATCAGCCACGCCCATACCCAGGGCCTACAGGTCATTGCCCGCATTGGCCTGACGCCAGAGTGGGCGCGCCCGCCGGACACCCCCCTCACCTACCTGGACGAGACAGCGTATGATGATTATGCGGATTTTGCGGCGCGGTTTGCGGCACGGTATCACGGCCGTGTGACGCACATGATCATCGGCAACGAACCCAATCTCAGTTACGAGTGGGGCTACCGGCTGACAACTCCTAATGATTACGCGAATTTGCTCAAGGTCGTCTACCCGGCCATCAAAGCGGCTAACCCAGACATGGTAGTGCTGGCAGGTGCGCTGGCGCCCACGCTGGAACCGGCCGGTTCACCCTGGGGATTAAACGACCTGGAATATCTGGCCCAACTGTATGAAGCCGGCGCAGCCGACTATTTTGACGGGTTGGCCGTCCATGCCTACGGCCTCACCTTCCCGGCTACGGCCGACCCCGCCCCCGATATTCTCAACTTTCGCCGCGTGGAGTTGGTGCGGCAAGTCATGCTGGAACATGGCGACGCTGACACCAAAATTTACATCACCGAAACGGGCTGGAACGATCACCCACGCTGGACAATGGCCGTGCGCCCGGCGCAGCGCATCCAGTACACGCTGGACGCTTTTACCTATGCTGAGGAGAATTGGCCTTACGTGGAGATGATGGCGCTGTGGGTGTTTCGTTTCCCGGCCCCCGCCCGCAGTTTTATGGACTACTACACGTTGGTGACGCCGGAATTTGTGAGCAAGCCGATTTACACTGCCGTGCAGGAGTACACGGGCAACGAACCGTTAAAACCCTAAGGGTTTTTGGAAACCCATAAGGTCTTTCGGGGATCAGATTGGGATCGGTTGGGGTGTATGATGAGCAATAATAGAGTGAATTTATGCGTCATAGCCCTGTTGTGGCTGGCGTTTTTGTCCGCCTGCCGCCATCAGGATGATGCCTGGCAGCGTATTCAAGAAACAGGCGTCCTCAAGGTGGGACTGGACCCCACCTACCCGCCGTTTGAGGTTGCTGATGCGAACGGCGTGTTTGGGCTGGATGTTGATCTGGCAAACGCCCTGGCAACAGACCTGGGTGTACAAACGGAATTTGTTTTGTTTGGTTACGATGGGCTGTATGATGCCCTGGCGACGGGCCAGGTAGATGTGCTTCTTTCGGCGCTGGTCATTGCCCCGGAGCGCACAAAGGATTTTGCCTACAGCACACCCTATTTCAATGCTGGCGAAATTTTGATTGTGCGCCAGGATGAGGAAACCATGGTGAGGATGGAAGATTTACCTGGCCGTACCCTGGCTGTCGAATTAGGCGCACTGGGCCATGTGGAAGCCACCACCTGGGCCAAACGGCTGCCCAACCTGATGGTTGTGCCGTACCCCACCGCCGATGAAGCAATGACGGCCGTGATCCATGGTGAAGCCGACGCCGCGCTGGTAGACGCCATCAGCGGCCGCTTATTTTTGCGGGAAACGGTTGGGCTGAAACGCACGGCCGTGCCTGTCACCGTAGAACCGTTTGCCATTGTCACCCGTATAGGCGACCGTCGTTTGTTAACCGAACTTAATAATAGTCTGGCCCGCCTGCAAACCAATGGCAAACTAGACAACATCATCAATCATTGGTTGGGTGAATGAATGATAGGTGGCAAGTTGCAGGTAGCAGGTGGCAAGTAGAATGCACAAATTATTAGGCACAGCCCTCATTATTGGTGGATTATTGGTTGGCGGCATAGTCATCTGGCTGATGTGGTTGTATGCAGATGAAGGGTTGTTGGCGGGGGGCACGGCCGTGATTGGCGCACTATTGGGCCTGCTGCTGCTGGCAGCGCCCCAGTTGGTGCTGGGCGTTTATATGCTTTACATTGAAAGAGATGGAGAGATCAAGAGATGGAGAGATTAAATCTCCTGATCCCCCAAACTCTTGATCTCCAATAAAGACAAAATTACAGCAGGTATGTTATACTCACCCCTATCTGGATGACCGCCAGATAGGCATCAAAATCCCACATAGGAGGATAATATGAAAGAAGGTCAAGTTCCCGATTTGTATGACAAAATTCAAGGTGAATCCACCGGCCTGGGCAAGCTGTTAGAAAAAATTCCCGGCCTCTCTGGATATATGGAAAAGGGGCGGCGGCGCGAAGCAGACCAACTCCTGCGTGAAACCATCTCCGCCCGTCTGGATCAATCCCGTTTGCAGTTGGGCAACATCCAGGCCGAACTCAGCCGCGACATTGTCAAAGCCATGGAACATGCGGAGCCGTTGGGACGGGTAGACACCGGCCTGCGCGGCCTGGCAGGCAAGATCAAAGACGCACCGCAAGGGTATGCCGGTTTTTTTGACGCCGTGAAAGTCAAAGAGGATGACCTGGCACGCATCTACGCCTTTGATGAAAATATGCTCAACGCTGCTGACCAGATTCAGGCCGACATAGACGCCCTGGCCAAAGCCGTGCGCGACAATGGTGACATCGGTAGTGTCATCCGCGAACTGAACAACACCGTCCAGGAAGCCAACCGTGATTGGGCTGGCCGAGACGAAGTAATCATGGGGATCAGTTAAAAATGTAATTGGGTAGTTGGGTAATTACGTCATTACCCAACTACTCAATTGCCTTCTTCAAGGAGAGAAATCATGGCAAAAGTATTTGACCGCGTAGCCATCGAATCATGGCTCATGGATGAGATCGTACAGAAATTCCCGCGTGGCGGCCTGGGTGACATCAAGCTGGGATCGCCATTGATTGTGAATCCGGGGGAAACGGCCGTGTTCGTGCGCCAGGGTGAACCGTTGGGCACCTTCACCCCTGGCACCCACGTCCTGACCACCAACAACATCCCCTTCCTCACCAACATGTTGGAACGGGGTCTCTTTGGCGGCAAGAACGTCTTCACCGCCGACGTTTACTTCCTCAAAACCACCGACATGACCATGAAATGGGGCACCTCTTCCCCCATCATCATTGAACATCTGCACCGGTCACCAGGGGCCAGCGCCATTGTGGGCAATGGCACCTACGTCGTCAAGGTCAAAGACCCCTGGCGTTTCCTGAACGCCTTCGACGCCTTCCGCGACAGCGTGCGCCAGCCGCAACTGAAAGACCGCCTCGACCCGATGATGGGTATTATGATGCAGGACAAAATCAGCGAGCTGGCCGAAGCCAAAAATCTAGGCCCGGCGCAGTTGCAATCCTTCAGCCAGGATATGAACGAACTGCTGACCGGTCTCTTGCAGCAGGATTTTGATGCGGTGGGCTTTGCCCTGGTGGACTTCAACATCCGCATGGGGCTGCATCCCAAGTCATTGGAAGTTGTGACCAACATGGGCTATGGCACCAGCTACACCCAGAAGCAGCAAGCCGATGCGTTTGTGGCTGCCGCTCAAAACCCGGCGGGTGGTAACATGGGTGAAATTGGTATTGGCGCGATGGGCATGGCAGCCATGCAAAATCTGCAAAACCAGCAGGCAATGCAGCAGCAGCAGGCGATGCAGCAGCAAGCCCCGCCACAGGCAGCGCCAGCGCCAGCCACAGGCGGCACGCCAGACGTGATGACGCCGCAGCAGGTGGCCGACATTTTGAAGGTTTCGCCGGAAGATGTGATGGCTGCTATCGAAGCCGGGGATTTGAAAGCCCGCAAGATCGGCAGCGCCTACCGCATTAGCAAAGCAGCACTGGATGAATTTTTAGCCGGTTAGTCACACCTGACAGGTCTTTGGAGACCTGTCAGGTGTAAAAAAAGCGCCCGCAGGAAAACCTGCGGGCGCTTTTTGTTGCCACTCAATTGAGGTTGACGACAGGTAAGGTGCTGTAGGGCACGTTGGATGTCAGGTAACGACCGCTCACCCACCCCTCTGTACCGTCGGCCCGGCGCACCTGAATCCAGATGCTAAACGGGTCACGACCAAGCAGCGTCACCACCTCGCCATTGGAGAGATAGGCAATGGCTTCGTACTCAACGCCGGGGCCGGTACGCAGGCTCAGGTAACGGGCGCCGGTCATCACGGCCGTGTTGCCACTCAGTGCCGGCGTTGTTGCTGTCGGCGCTGTGCCGCTAACGGGTTGGCCGCTCGCGCCAACCCATTCCAGCCATGCCTGCGCCAACCCGTAATCCTTGCGAAACTCCATTACCACCGGCACGGCCCCACCGGGCAGGGTGATATTGGCCGCGCTCTCCACCACTTTGTACTGCGGATTCCACTGGTCAATGATCAACTGCCCATTCACCCATAACCGGCTGCCGCCTTCCACCGTTGTCTTGAACGTATACGTTCCAGGTGTGAAGTTGAGCGTCTTTGTCCAGCGCACGGAGAAATTATTGGCGTTCACCAGATTAGGCTGCGGTGAACTGGAACCCCAGGTGAAATGGATTTGTGGGTCAATGCGGGTCATGGCGGGGCTGCCGTCCAGCGTAAAGTTGTTGTAGTAGGTGGCGTCCCAGTTCACGGCCGTAGGCATGACCGGTGTGGTGGGGGATGGGGCGGTGGACACGCCCGTCCAGCTTAATCTCGCCGTGGCATTTTCCCGCGCGTCGTAATACTCCATCTGAATGGGCACTGCGCCGGAGAGGAAGATGTCGGCCGTTTTAGTCGTCACTGGCTGGTCTACCCAGTTGTTGATAATCAGTTGGTTATTCACCCACAGCCGGACGCCATCATCCGTTGTCGTCGTAAAACGATATGTGCCTGCCGCAAATTGCACTGTGCGCGTCCACCTTACTGAAAAATCGTCTGATGGCACAATTCCCGGCGCGGGCGAGCCGGTTCCCCATTCAAAGTTAATGTTGGCGTCATCCCGCACCAGCACCGGCTGGTTGCTGAGTGTGCGGTTATTGAAATACTCCCCTTTCCAGGCGTTGATGGTCGTTGCCAAAGACCAGCTAAATTGGGCAATGGCCCCACCACCGGCCTCATAATACTCCACCCGCACCGGGTAGTTACCCGCCGCCAGATAGATGTCGGTGGTGACGGTGTGTACCTGGCTGTCATACCAGACATCAATGATAGGGCTGTTGTTGATAAACACCCGCATCCCATCATCGGTGGTAGCCACAAAACGCCAAACGCCGCCCTGGCTGAGAGAGATGTTGCCATTCCAACGAGCCGAGAAGTTGTCCACATTCACCGCCGGGCCGGGCGACCCTTGACCCCAATCGTGGAAAATCCTGTCTTCAAACCGGCTCAGCACCGGCGTGCCAGACAGCGTGCGATTATTGAAATATTCGGCATGCCAGCTTGTTGTTTGGGCCTGGGCTGGCCGCCCCGTCAGCGCCATTGTTAGCAAAATCAGGAAAAGTAAGCCGAGTAACGGCCGTAATCGTGTAAACATGGTTAACCTCCGTTTTGTAAATCATGCTTGCAGACACGACTGTAGTGTACCATATGCCGCCAACACTAACTTGCCGGTTAGCCAACGAGCCGGGAAGTGATTAGAATTGTCTCATTTGTAAAATGTAATAATCCAATTACTCAAATACCTACTTACCTTCTATGATGAATTCAAGCGATACTTACGTTATTGGACATATTAACCCGGACACCGACGCCATTGCTTCAGCAATGGGCTATGCCTGGTTGCTGCGCGAAAGGGACAATGCCAGCGTCACTGCTGCCCGCGCCGGGCATCTCAATCCGCAAACAACCTGGGTGTTGGAACGATTAGGACTGGAACCACCGCAATATCTGCCAGATGCTTCACCCCGTTTTGCCGAGGTTGCCCACCGCTACGACACGGCCGTGCCGGAAGCGCCACTGCGCGATGCCTGGGCCATTGCCAGTATTACTGGCGGCGTGGCCCCCATCGTCAACCCGGACGGCACACCTTTCGGCATGATGACGGTGAAAAGCCTCTTTAACTTCTTGAAAGAGAAGGTGAGCGCCCACACGCGCAGTGAAGAAACGCGCATCAAGGATATTCTGGATATTCCCTGTGCGGAGGCATGTGACACGGCCGTGCCCCAGTTCCAGGCCAAAACACGCATCCGGGATGTGCTGTCACGCATCCTGCATGAGGAACGAGATGAATTTTGGGTGGTGGATGAGGACGGCCGTTACCAGGGCATTTGCCGCCAGCGTGACGCCCTCAACCCGCCCCGTTTCAACATCATCCTGGTAGACCACAACGAACCGGCCCAGGCGCTCGGCGCCCTCAACGAGGCCAACCTGATCGAAATTCTCGACCATCACCGGTTGGGCAATCCGCCTACCCATGCCCCCATTCGTTTTACGGTGGATATTGTGGGCAGCACCTGCACCCTGGTCTGTGAACAGATCGCCGAAGCCGGGCTGAGTGCGCCGCCGCCCTTAGCCGGGTTGCTGCTCGCCGGGCTGCTTTCTGACACCCTCATCCTCACCTCACCCACCACCACACCCCGTGACCACAAAGCGGCCGAACGTCTAAAACGTTGGGCATTTGTCGGTGGCTCGCCGCTCGCCGGTGAAACAATTCAATCTTTTGGCGAGAAGCTGCTGCAAGCGGGCGCTGGTCTGGCCTCCCGAACCCCCGCCGAAATTGTGAGTGCCGATTTCAAACTGTATGAAGAGGGGGGGCTGAAATTTGGCGTGGGCCAGGTGGAAGTGACCTCGCTCAATGAACTGGCCGAACACCAGGAGGCGCTGCTAGAAGCGTTAAAACATTTGCGAGACAGCAAAGGGCTGGACTTTATGGTGCTGATGGTGACGGATGTGGTGCGCAAGACCAGCCGCCTGCTGCTCACCGATCGGCTGCCCCAGCTTGACCAGCTTCCCTACCCGCCGCTGGAAGATGGCGCCCTGCGCGCGGAAGGCGTGGTCTCTCGCAAGAAACAACTGCTGCCTACCATTCTAGGGGCGCTTTCGGGGTAGCGCCAGACATCCGATTTTCCAAAAAATCGGATGTCCTGGCAGCTACTTGTGGTAACTCTCGCCGGCGATAATGGTACCGGCGCGGTAGAGTTGTTCCAGAAGCAGAAGACGGGCGATTTCGTGGGGGAAGGTGAGGCGGGAGAGGGAGAGCGCCTCCTGGCAATTTTGCCGCACCTCTACGGATAGACCCACCGGGCCGCCAATGAGGAAAGCGATACGGCCGTACACCCCAATCTGATTGCGCACATATTCCGCCAGTTCCGGGCTGTCAAACATGCGCCCGGTTGAGGTCAGGGCAATCCGTCGGCTGGCCAATTCGGTCGCCTTGAGCAGCGCCTGCCCTTCCTTCTGTACGGCTGCCTCGTCTGGCAGCCCTTTTCCCACCACGTCTCTCACTTCTACCAACTGCACATCCGTATACCGGCCCAGCCGCTTCAAAAAGTCGTCCTGGATAAAACGATATTGCAGCGATTTCAGCTTGCCGACAGTGGCGATGGTGATATGTCCAGACAGTTTATCCATGTGTGCTTCCATGTCTATACGACATGTGCTTCTAGCCACGATAACGCAGCAGTCGCATCCCATTGAGCGAAACGAGGACGGTGCCGCCTTCATGCCCCAACACAGCCAACGGCAGCGGCAGTTCGCGGAAGATGATGAAAAACAACATGACCACAATGGCCGACAGGGCAAAGGTCAGGTTAACCACCAGGGTGCGCCGGGTTTGTTTGCTGAGGCCAATAACGTAAGGGATGTTTTTCAGGTCATCGCCCATGAGTACAATGTCGGCCGTTTCCAAAGCTACATCCGTCCCAGCCGCGCCCATCGCCATGCCAATATCGGCCACAGCCAGGGCGGGCGCGTCGTTGACGCCATCGCCCACCATGATGGCGGGGCCATATTTTTCCTGGATGTGTTTCACGGCCGTGACCTTATCTTCCGGCAACAGATCGGCATACAGCTCATCCACGCCAGCCAACTCGGCAATGTGGCGCGCCACCCGTTCATGGTCGCCGGTGAGCATGACAAAATGCTCAATGCCCCGCTGCCGCAAGTCGGCAATCACCTGGGGCGCGTCCGGGCGCATTACGTCGGCATAGGCAATTACGCCTAACACACGACCCACCGCCGCCGCAGGGTCATCGTTAGTCGCCACCACCACACTCGTCTTACCCTCGTCCTGGTACTGTGCCACAACCGCTTGTGCTTCTTCCAACCCTGCCAACTGCTGGTCGGCAAACAGACGCAGGTTGCCAATTTGCACCTGACGGCCGTCTACCTCAGCCCGTACCCCCTTGCCCGTCACCGAACTAAAGGAACGCACTTCTGGCACGAGCAGCCCTCGACTGTTGGCCGCCTGGATGGTAGCCTGGGCCAATGGGTGTTCGGATTTGGACTCTACGGCCGTTGCTAATGCCAGTAATTCATCCTCCGTCACCTCTGCCAACGGGTGAATATCCGTCACCTGTGGCTTACCCACCGTCAACGTACCCGTTTTGTCAAAGGCAATCACCCGCGCCGTTGCCGCATTTTCCACATAAACCCCGCCCTTAAACAGCACACCACGCCGCGCGCCATTGCCAATGGCCGACAGCACCGTCGCCGGCGTGCTGATCACAATGGCGCACGGCGACGCCGCCACCAAAATTGTCATCGCCTTATAAAAGGCATCATCAAACGGCACCCCCAGCAGAGTGGGCGGGATCACAATAAACAATGCCGTCAGGACAATGACGCCCAGAGCATAATACTGCTCTGCCTGGTCAATAAAACGCTGCGTTTCTGCCTTTTCGCTGCGGGCTTCTTCCACCATCTGAATCAGGCGGGCAATGGTGGAATCCTTGGCCAGTTTGGTAACGCGCACATCCAGACTGCCGGTCTGGTTAATGGCTCCGGCAAAAATCAGGTCGCCATTTTGTTTAGCCACCGGAATAGATTCGCCGGTAATGGCCGACTGGTCTACGCTGCTTTCGCCCGCCACCACCAGCCCATCCAGGGCAATGCGGTCGCCGGGTTTGATCACCATCAGATCGCCAATGCGCACATCTTCAATAGGCAGTTCCATTTCGCGGTCGCCGCGCATGATGCGGGCGGTAGACGGCCGTAACTGCATCAACGCGCGAATGGCATTCCGGGTGCGATCCATGGCAAAATCTTGCAGCACATTGGACAGTGAAAAGAGGAACAGCAGCATGGCCCCTTCAAAAAATTCACCCACCAGCGCCGCACCAATGGCCGCCAGCACCATCAGCAAATCCACGTCAATAGTTCTTTGCCGCAGTGACTCCACGCCCCCCTTAAAGCCGTAATAGCCGCCAAAAGCGTAGGCCACGCCATACAACCCCATCACCAGCCAACCCGGTACGTTTTGATAACTTAGCAGCAGGGCGGCAAACATGCTGACCAGCGTGACGATGGTAAAAATCGCCTCGGTGTTATGGCTGAACCACTCCCACATCTGGCGGCGATCGGAGGGGAGTGTAACCATTTCGGGCACGGCCGTTTGCATCTCGGTGGCTGCCGACGGCCGTACCTCCACCCCCATTTGCGTGATGTGGCGAGCAATGTCCTGCGTATTGGTCTGTGCCCCATCAAAAGCAATGGAAAGCGCGCCACCCATGTAGCTGGCGGAAACACGCTGCACGCCTGGCAGCAGCCCCACACGCCGCTCCAACCCCAGGGCGCACGATTCACAGGCGCGCCCGCCCTGCCGTCCCAAGCGCAATGTACACTTCTCCCACCGCTGGCTCAGCAAAGGGGACATCGCCTGTGACAACTCATCTACCCGCGCCGCGTCAATTTGAGTGGGGTCATAATCAATACTCAATTTATGGTCGGTGGGGTGCAGGTTAACCTGCACAATCCCCGGCTCATCTTCCACCAGATGATTGATGACTTCCGCACAATTTTCTTCCGTTTGGTCTATCTTCTCATGCATGGAATTTGATAGCTCCTGTAAAACAATTCTATAAACACGCAGATCATGATTTTGGTAGCGCAGGCATCTTGCCCGCCTGTCGCGGACAGGGATGTCCGCGCTCCAGCCCTAAAACTTTTGCTTAAAAGCTCTACAAATCACCAAAAACGCCAGAGGTACAGCTACGTTTTGCCAGCAATTCGTAAAAATTTAACTATGGTTAATTATAGCCTCTGCCAGCGCATTGGCACAGGTATCTCATCTGAAAATAAAGGAGACTCCCTTATCCCGCCAGGAACAATAGACCAGTACCACCAGCGCCGCCAGCGCCCCACCCAGCACTAACCAGACGAAGTGTAACCGTGCAGACCTGACAGCTTTTTTACTCGTTCAACTGAGGGCTTTACAGGCCAAAAACCTGTCAGGTCTCCAGAGGGACTGAACCCTTACCATTACATTAGCTAGAGTAATACGCGATTGATGAAGGCGTCGGCCGCCCCAAAATAAGCCGACTCGTCGCGTAATGCCGGCCAATCCAGCGGCGCATCCGTCTGCGCCTGCATCACGTCAACCAGATGCCGCCCCTCCTGCTGCGCTATCTGGCAAGCGGCCTGCACCAACTGTTTGGCGGCGGCGCGGCTCATAAAAGCCGGCGCCAGCGCGAAGGTGATCGCCTCGGCCAACAGTAGGCCGTGGGAGGCGGCAACGTTTTCCCGCATGCGGGCTTCGTTGACAACCAGGTTTTCGCTCAGGAAATAGGCTTTGTTCAGGGCCACGGCCGTTAACCCCACCATCTGCGGCAGCGTCAACCACTCCATCTGCCAGCCGTGTGTAGCCCGTTCGTGTTCCTGCACCAACGCCTGGTGCATATTAGCCAGCAGCGACGCATTGGTGCGCGCCGCAGCGATGATCACTTCGCTGACGATGGGGTTACTTTTTTGCGGCATGGTGCTGGAACCGCCGCGAGTGGCATCGGCCGTTTCTCGCACTTCCCCCACTTCCGACTGCGCCAGCAGAATCACGTCCTGGGCCATCTTGGCCAGGCTGCCGCTCACCAGGGAGAGCCAGCCGGCAAATTCGGCCAGATTGTCCCGCTGGGTATGCCAGGGGGTCAATGGTGTGTTCAGGTTGAGTGCGGCGGCGAGGGCGGATTGTACGGCCGTGCCCCCCTCCCCCAACGCCGCCAGCGTCCCCGCCGCCCCGCCAAACTGCACCACCAACAAACGCGGCTTCAATTCGTCTAGCCGCTGCCGATGGCGCAGCAAGGGCGCCA
The DNA here is from genome assembly GCA_035444285.1 of Chloroflexota bacterium. Lineage (GTDB taxonomy): Bacteria > Chloroflexota > Anaerolineae > Promineifilales > Promineifilaceae > CAADGU01. The sequence goes on along the minus strand of DAOMOK010000006.1, from coordinate 344,426 downwards.
GCCAGTTAGCCACTTTCAGCCCAAACGGAATCGGTAACGCCTGCTGTGAATGGGTGCGCCCGGCCATCAACGTGCGCCGGTGTTGGTCGGCCAGCCTTGCCAGGTTTGACTGAACTTCAGCCAACCGCTGTGCCAACACCGCCAGCGCCGCCCGCATTTGCAGCACCCGCGCCGTATCCACAATGTCCTGCGTCGTCGCCCCCCAATGCACGTAATCGGCCGCATTTCCCCCCACCTGTGCCCTTAACTGGCGCACCAGTTCGATCACCGGCACACCCGCCTTTTCTATCCCGGCCCGCATCTGGTCAACATCCACATGCAATGCGGCCGCGCCGGCCTCAATTTGCATTGCGGCGTCGGCGGGAATAATGCCCAACCGCCCCTGCACCACCGCCAGCGCCACCTCCACGTCCAGCATCGTGCGCACAAAGCGCGCGTCAGAAAACTGTTCGGCGACTTCCGCATCGCTAAACAACGGGGCAAACAGGGGTGAGTCTAAAGGTGAAATTGTCATTTCAGTAAGCGCCTGACCCAACTTCAATTGGGAATTCCATTCCCAGGGTCAGGTAAGAAATGTCAACAGAACCTAATCTCCCCATACTTCGCGCGCTACGTTGACGATCATTTCTAACTTGGCCCACTGGGCGTCTTCGGTGAGTTCATTACCATGCACCGTACTGGAAAAGCCGCACTGTGGACTGAGGCACATATTTTCCAACGGCATATAGTTGGCCGCTTCCTTGATGCGCTGGATGAGAAAATCTTTCGCTTCCAGATCGCCAGTCTTGGAGGTGACGACGCCTAATATCACCGTCTTGTTGTCCGGCACAAAACGCAGCGGCGAAAAGTCGCCGGAGCGTTCGTCATCGTATTCCAGGAAAAAGGCATCCACGTTCAAGTCATTGAACAACACCTCGGCCACCGGCTCGTACCCGCCCTGGGCAAACCAGGTGCTGCGGAAGTTGCCCCGGCAAAGGTGGACGCCAATGGTCAGATCGGGGGGACGGCCGTCAATGACCGCATTGATCAACGCCGCATAAGTCCGTGGCAGTTCGTTGGGATCATCGCCCCGCTCTATCGCCCCTTGTCGCATCTTCGGATCACACAAATAGGCCAGGTTGGTGTCGTCCAACTGAATGTAGCGGCAACCGGCCGTGTAGAGCGCATTGATCTCGTCCCGGTAAACCTGCGCCAGGTCTTCAAAAAATTCATCCATATCCGGGTAGGCGTCAATATCAATGGCCGCTCGCCCACCGCGAAAGTGAACCATCGTCGGCGAAGGAATCGAGACCTTGGGTGTTTTATTTACGACCGACTTCAGATATAAAAAATCATCAACCTGGATGTTTTGGGTATGGCGCAGTTTGCCCGTCACGGTCAGGCGAGGCGGCGTGAAGCCATCTTTGGCTGGTTTGGCGTCCGGGTTGGCGGCAATCGCCCCGCTGACGGTCACACCCCCCACCTGTTCCAAAAAGTCCAGGTGAAAGTACGTGCGGCGAAATTCGCCATCGGTGATGCTTTGCAGCCCGACGCTCTCTTCCTTCTGTACCGCATCCCGAATCGCTTCGTCTTCGGCTGCCCGCAGTTCGGCTTTTGTAATTTCGCCATTGTGATACCTGGCCCGCATGGCCAGCAATGGCGCGGGTCTCAACAAACTGCCAACGTGATCAGCGCGAAAAGGTGGGTTTATTTTTGACATGATTTTACCTCTCGTTGTAGGGCGATTTTGTAAAATCGCCCACCAGTTACTCTGGATTAAAAAAGACTGTTTCGTTATCACCTTGCAGGTGGATGTCAAAATGGTAGGTGGGGATATGGCCTGATTTGGCGGCGGCAGCGATGAGCGTGTGCCGCCGGGCGCCGTCCACGGCGTTCAGGACGGGATCGGCCGAATTAGCCGGTTCATCGGCAAAATAGATGCGGGTCATGGCGTGGATTAACAGCCCGCGAGCAAAGACCTGCACGTTGATGTACGGCGCCTGCCCATCACGGCTACCGGGTTTGATCGTCTGGAATTCGTATACCCCTTCCTGGCGGGTTTCTGCCCGGCCAAATCCGCGAAAATGGGGATCGGCCTGGGCATGCAGCGGATCGGCGGGATGGTTGAAAACACCATTCGCGTCGGGCTGCCATATTTCTACCATCGCGTCGGGAAGTGGCTGCCCATCGCCATCTAGCACCTGTCCGGTGATGCGGATCCGCTTCCCCGCTGTGTGTTCCTGCACCAGGTTGTTTTGGACATTGTTGTTATTATCAATCAGTCCGATGTGAAAATAAGGGCCGGCAGTCTGGCTCGCCGTTTGTTTCATCATGGTATGTTCCTTCTTAAATCGAATGGGCGCTACTCGAATGGCGTCTGGCGCGGGCCGCAGACAACGATGTCAAAGCGGAAACCCAATGCCCATCCCGGTTGGGTAACTTCGTGATCGTAGATCGAGACGAGACTCTGGCGCGCCTCTGCGTCGGGGATGCCGTTACAAATGGGATCGAGCGGCAGCAGGGGATCGCCGGGAAAGTACATTTGTGTCACCAGGCGCTGCATGAAATTGACGCCGAAGACGGAAAAGTGAATGTGCGACGGCCGCCAGGCATTGAAGTGATTGCGCCAGGGGTACGCTCCTGGGCGGATGGTGGTAAAGCGGTAAACGCCGTCTTTATCGGTGAGTACACGCCCGAAGCCATGAAAATTGGGATCCAGCGGCGCATCGTGTTCGTCCCCTTTGTGCCTATAACGGCCGGCCGCGTTTGCCTGCCAGACTTCGATCAAGGCATTGGGAATGGGCTTGCCGCCATCATCCAACAGCCGCCCGGTGACGATAATCCGTTCCCCCAGCGGCTCGCCGGTTTTGATGGAGTTTTTGGTCAGGTCATTGTCCAGCGGGTGGATTTCGTCACGGCCGTAGACCGGCCCGGTCAATTCCGATAGGGACTGCGCCAGCGGCATTAAGGGGCGGGCTGGCGCGCGTTTGACCGTTGAGGTGTAGGGCGGGTAAAGATACGGGGGCTGCACCGCCCAATCCAACGCGTTGTAGGTTGCCAGTTTTGTCATTCTCCGCTCTCCTTCGTAAATGGTTTGTAGTAGGCGATCCATCGCCTGCTGACGGCACTAAAGTGCCTACTGCGAACCGTTTTCATTTATCGTGGCTTCAACGTGAGCCTCAGCCGAACGGTGGGCTGCTGCGCGTGCAGTTTCCTTATCGAGTTCGGCATACACCTGTTTGGCAATGGCCATGGCTGTGTTGGCAGCCGGGATGCCGGCATAAATGGCAACTTGCAGCAGCGCCTCTTTGATCTCGTTGGGCGTCACACCGGTGTTGGAGGTGGCGCGGATGTGCATGGCCAGTTCGTGTTCTTTGCCCAGGGCGGCCAACATGACGATGGTCAGTAGATGGCGTGTCTTCCGCTCCAATCCCGGCCGCGACCAGACAGCGCCCCAGGCTGTTTCGGTGATAAATTGCTGAAAATCGGCGTCAAACGCCGTCTTGTTGGCTTCGGCGCGATCCACATGGGCATCTCCCAACACCGCCCGCCGCACGCTCATTCCTTCTTCAAACCTGTTCTCCATCATGCTTTCCTCAACTCCAAAGTAAGCCTTTAGTCCCTGTGGGGACCTGACAGGTTTCAGAAAACCTGTCAGGTCTAAACGGTTACACGCCAAAGTTAAAAACGAGCAGACCCTAAGAATTGGGTGATGTGGGCGGCCATAACGCCCGGCTGCTCCACACAGGGCAGGTGCGCGGCATGGGGGATTTCCCGGTAAATGGCATGGGGGATGTGGTCACACAGGCCACGCACAAGATCAGGCGGGGTGGCTAAATCTTCGACCCCACAGAGAACCAGGGCGGGCGCGGTGATAGTGCGGGCCGCGTCCGTCAAATCGGCGTCGCGGATGGCTTCGCAGGTGGCGGTATAGCCGGTGACGGGCATACGGGTGAGCATGTTGGCATAACCGCGATAGGCAGCCGGGTTGTCTGTGGCAAAGGTTGGCGCGAACCAGCGGGCCAGGATGGCCTGGCTTAATGCGGCCATGCCGTGTTGGCGCAGGGTGGTGATGCGTTCGTTCCACATAACGGCCGTGCCAATCCGCGCCCCCGTGTCACTCAACACCAACGCCTGCACCCGCTCCGGCCAGGTCGCCGCAAAATCCAGCGCAATCATCCCCCCCACGGAGATGCCCACCAAAACGGCCCGCCGCACGGCCAGTTGTTCCAACAGCCCGGCCAGGTCGGTGGCGTGATCCCGAATGGAATAGGGCGCCGGGGGGCAATCTGACAGGCCGTGCCCCCGTTTGTCATAGCGGATTACTCTGTGACGGTCTGTGAAATGGGGCGACAGCCCATCCCAGATGCGCAGGTCTGTGCCTAAGGAATTGATAAAAACAAGGGGCAACCCATCCGCGTTGCCTTCGGACAAATAGTGGAGGGTGGTCTGGTTAACGGCCGTGAAGTTCATCTCAGTTAACAATCGTCAGGGGTAACTTGGAGAAACCCCGGAAGTTAGGTGTTTTGACCCGCTCAGCGCCGGTAAAATCCACCTGCCAGGTATCGCTGGCAGCCAGCAGTTCTGCAAAAATTGCATAGGCCATTTCCCGGCCCAGCGGCGCGCCCACGCAAAAGTGAATGCCCTGCCCCATCCCCAGGTGGCGCAGCTTCTCCCGATGAATGTCAAAAACGTCGGCATGGGCAAACTGCCGTTCATCCCGGTTGGCGGAACCGATGTGCAGCAGCACTTGTGAATTCTCAGGAATTATTTTGCCATGCAGGGCGATGTCCTGTGTGGGCGTGCGCACAAATCCCTGCGCCGCCGCATCCCAACGCATCCCTTCTTCCACGAACGCCGGAATCAGGTCAGGGCGGGATTTCACTTCGGCAAAGACGGGAGGATGTTTAGCCAGGGCATGCGCCAGGTTGGTAAAGAGGTTGTTGGTGGATTCAAATCCGGCGGTCAAAAAGGTCATCGTGGTTACGACCACCGTGTGCGTGTCCAGCCGCTGCCCCTCTTCTTCCGCGTATAGCATGGCCGTCATCAAATCATCTTGCGGCGTGTCCAGCCGCGCTTCGGCCAGCGTGTTGACGTACCCGGTCAGGTGGCGCATGGCAATTTTGTGTTTTGGCTCTTCGCCAGCTTTAGGTTCCTCGCGCAAAAAGAAATCATCCAGCCAGTGCCGGATGCGGATAAAATCTTCATCGGGCACGCCAAACATAGCCCCCAGAATGGCGGCGTTGAACGGGGCCGAAATGTCGGCGGCGAAATCGAAACGACCTTTCTCCCGTGCGGTCTGGCTCAATTCTCTGGCCAGGGATTGGATTTTGGGCTTAAGCTGGGCCACCGTGTGTGGTGTGAAGGCTTTGTTGACGATGCCGCGGGCAAAGGTGTGCCGGGGCGGGTCGGTTGTGCCCAGGGTTTTTCCCACTCGTTCGGGCGGATCATTGATCAGATTGCCGCGCCGCCCGGAGGACCAGATTTTCCAATCTCTAAAAGCGTTGGAGACATCCGCAAATCGTGTGAGTACCCAAATGTCGGCTGTTTCGGCGTAATGGGCCGGATCATTGTCCCGCAGCCAGCGGTAGGCTGGATAGGGATCATCATGGGCAATGATGCGCAAATCATAGCTAAATGACACGGCCGTGCCTCCTCTTTTTTGTTGAATCAATGCTTATAGCGAGTTGTCGGGTATGCTTTTTAAGCTACTTTTGTAGCCGCCGCTATTGTATACAGCATTTGTGATATTTTGCAAGTTAATGACCATGATTCGACCAAAATCAGGAGAAGCGTGGGGTAAACTTGCCAAATTCCCATGTTCATTGTATACAACGCACCCTTATAACGGTGACGAATACGTTGTAGAATGAGGGAATGATGTCACAAGCCAATAATGCCCTGAGTACATTAAAAGAACAGATCCTGAATGGCAAACTAGAACCCGGCGAGCGCCTGCTAGAACTGGCCCTGGTGGAACGATTGGGTGTATCGCGCACGCCCATTCGCACGGCGCTTACCCGGTTGGCCGAAGAGGGTTTGCTGGAAGAAATGAATGGGGGCGGTTATGCCGTGCGCCAGTTTACGGTGCGGGATATTGAGGATGCCATTGAAGCGCGGGGTAGTCTGGAAGGTATGGCCGTGCGGTTAACGGCGGAAAGAGGCGCTAATCCACAGGCACTAAGCACAATCAAAGAATGCCTGGCACAGTTTGATAGATTGCTGGAAAAGACAGAGCTGGACAACGCCGATATCAAACGTTATTTTGACCTGAATGACGTGTATCACAATCAACTGGTTGCCCTGACGGAAAGTTTTGTTATTGAACAGGCGCTGCGCCGTATTACGGCGATTCCTTTTGCTTCGGCCAATGCATTTGTGATGGCCCAGGCAAATCTGGGACGGCCGTGGCACGTTTTTTTCGTGGCTCAGGAACAGCATAAAGGCATTATAGAGGCGATTGAGAATCGAGAAGGGGCGCGGGCGGAAGCGTTGGCCCGCGAACACGCCCGCCTTTCTTTAAGCACATTGAAAGCAGCGCTGAAAACCAGGGCGGCCCTGGAACAGATTCCCGGACTGAAGCTGATTTATGTGCCTGATTGATACCGTAATAACTGTTACCGCATGTAAATTCGCAAACTTCGCCAGGCATCAGGCCCCTGCTTTTGCTTATCGGCCCGAAAATAATTTGTGTACCAGTTCAGTGGTATGGGATTGACCCTCTGTGGGATGAGTGACGTGCAGGGCCACGGCCGTTTCCCGTTCCAGCCAGGCAAATAGTTCCATCGTCGCCAACAAGGCACGCCAAACATCTTCTTCTTCATAGTGAGCAAAGGCAGCCGACAAAGCCGATACCGCACGGGGATCGGCCCATTCTTCCAGGAAACGGCCGCGCAGCCAGGTATCAGTGTTTTGTCCTTTTGTCGCTCTGGCGTGCCACATCAATAGCTGCTGTAACAAACCCTTCAGGTGCATGTCGCAGCCCGCTTTGGCCCACCACAATTCACCACGCCGTAAATGTTTGGCCGTCCAGAGGGTGTGATACCAGAAATTGTGTACCAGGTTGAGGAATTCATCTGCCGTCGGTGGCTGAGGTAATGGTGCGGCAGGAGGTGAATCAGGCAGCAGCGCGGCCAGATTGTCTTTATCCACCAAAAAACGGGCGCCCCGGCGAATGGTATCGGCCACATCGGGTGGAATACCGCCTTCGAGCATTTGACGAAAGCCAGCCGCAGAACTAAGGGCAAAATCCACATCCAAACCGGGGGCAAACAAGACACGGTGCTCCTGAGAACGGCCGTCGGGCGTCGGCTCTACAAAATGCAGCCAGGGGGTACCCACGGCCGTCAACCACGCCGAGGTCTGCCAGTAAACGGCCGGATCATGCGCCAGCAGGATGATGTCCAGGTCAGACCATTCATCCGCCGGATGATCCGTGCGCGCCCGCGAGCCAATGATGATGGCTGCCCGCACGTTCTCTTCCTGTTCAGCCCAGGTGGTAAATCGTTCAATCAATAGATCGTAGGTTTCAAGGTTTTGAGGCATGAGGTTCTCGTTTGCCGTTCCACGGCCGTATCATTGTTTGAGCGGCTGTGGTAAATTATCTCCCTGGTATGCTACCGATGTTTTCAGCGCGTGTCGCTGCCGGGATAAATCACCGCCAAATCTCACAACAACAACGGTGAGCATCACCCACAGCGAGGCAGCAAAGAGCGCCTTCCACAGCAGGCCCTCTTCAACCGAAGTGGTCGGCCCCACCACGCCCAACGTGCCGCTGTAAAAGGCGTGCATGATTTGCATGAGCGGCAGGCTGGGGCTGTTTTGGTGTACCCACACCATCAAAACGCGGTAAGCTGTCAGAGGCATAAACCAAAAAAGAATAAAGGTAGGCAGCCAATAAAGGTCGAAAGCGGCAAAGTTGCCCCAATAATCGGCCATGATGTGCCAGAAGGCCCACAAGACACCCAAAATTAAACCACTGGCTAAAGGGTTGTAACGCGCCTGCAAGCGGGGCAAAGCAAAACCCGTCCAGCCAATTTCCTCAAAGAACCCGGCTAGAGAACCGGCCACAATACCAAAACCGAGCGCAGCCAGCGTCACGCCGGGCTTGTAAATGGGGGAGGCCAGGGTGCTGAGCAGCAGCAAGGTGATTGTGGCAAGCGTGGGCACGGTCAGAACGGCGACCGCTCCCCAGCGCCAGCTAACATGCCACTCCTTCAGGCGGGCAAATAGATTGTTGAGGCCGGGTTTGCCTTCGCACCCGGCCGTTAATACCACACTGGCCAGGCTCGGCCCGGCCAACATGAACAAAAACATGATAAAGATGTCGCTCAGGCCCAGGTTGCCGGGATCGAACCCTCTGGCAGCGGCAACGAACAAACTACCGCCCCAGGCAATGCCATAGGCCAGCACAAAATAGAAGAATAAGGAATAACGTTGTACAGTTGCTTTCATCAAATATCCTCATGTGACTGGTTTGGTCGTGACTATTCTTGCTTTCTCGGATTTTGGGTCTCAGGTGCGACCCACTTTTAGAAGTGGGTCGCACCTGTGGATCATTTGATCTCCAGCGAACTCATCATGGCGTCCAACTGGGTTAAATCAGGGTTGAATGTATCGGCAGCTTGCGGATTTAAGGAGGCGACCACATTTGCCAGATAGGTGGGGAAATCGTCGGTGAATTCGGGCGGCTCATTGCCGGTAACATTGCCATCCGGCGGCAGACTGGGATGGTTTACGGGCAACATGGCGGCCACATAGTATTTCCCATCGCTGGTCAGACCCTGGTAGGTGTAAATCAACTCATAGTTGTTGATCGGTATAAAGGCTTGATCGAACTGTGTCAGATAACGCACCCCCTGGCCGTCCTGAAAGTCCAGGTATTGCACGTGGGTATGGATGACCTGCTGGGCATTCAACAGTGGCAGGAACGGCATAGGGGAGATCTCCTGAGGCGATTGGAGCAGGGTTTGCAGGGAAGTGACAATTGGCACGGTGCCTTCATTGACAGCCTGTAAATCAGCAACAGGATAAATGAAAATCTGCGGGGTCATCAGATGGCTGCTGATGGGATAGCCCGGCAAGGTCAGGAGCGAATATTCTGGCATCACGCCCCAATATGGGCCACCTTCAGCCTCGGATACGGCCGCGACTGTCTCAGTTTGAAAGCCGGTAGCCACGCTGCCCGTATCCAGAGAAATTTGCGGCGAACCATTGGTGGCGGGCACGGCCGTGGCCGCCATCGTCGCTGCTGGTTCGGCCGTTGCCACGGGCGCAGACGTGGTAGGATCAGGCGCCGTGTTTGTCAGGCCGGTAGACGAACAGGCCGCGAGCAGCAGCAAGGCCATCAGGGGGATAGCTAACCGCCAGATCAATTTCACATAGTTGTTAGTGAACATTTTTATATTCTCCTGAGAGGAGCGGGGCACGAGGGCGTGCCCCGCGTGAGACGTGGGCGTCCCACGCTCCTCGATTATGCACATTGCGTTCTTGTGCTGTTTTATTGAAACCACTGCATCTCGGCCCACATCTCCGGCCAGGGGCGCCACGGCCGTTGGCAGACAAAAATCGTGGTGTGATGGGTCGTCTCTTCATTTTTCACGCCATATTGGTTGCTCACCTGGCCGACCGGCTGGCAAGCGGCAAAAAAGCGGCGGGCATAACCGGCTTCAAAACCGACGGCGATCACCGTCTCTGGCGGCGGGTCGCCGTAACCACGCGCCCACAAACTGTTCGAGCCGCTGATGACCGGCGGCAGACCAAATTCCGGGCCGTACAAATCCAGCGCACCTGCTTCGCCGTAATTGCCAGCAAGAACGGCCGTATTCGCTTGCTGTTCGGCGGGCAGGCTGGCGTATATTTCGGCTACCTGCTGTGCCAGATCAGGCCAACCCACCATTTCCGAGTTGGTATCGCTGATCTCAGCCGCCACATCCCAAAGCGGCGAGTTAATGGGCGCAACCGGCTTGATAATCAGGACGGCCGCCACGCCCCCCACCAACAACATGGCCGTCAGCCCGGCCTTCACCCACCATGCGCCGCGCGGCGAGAGGGTGTGCAGCCAGCTTTCCACCCAGGCCGCGCCCGCCGCCAGCAGCATCGGGTAGGCCGGGCCAACGTAGTAGGCACGGCCGTTTGTCAGCCACAACAGCCCAAACGTCGTCAGGAACATCCAGGCCAGCGGGCGGAACCGTTTACCAGTCGGGGCCAGAAAGAAGAAGAGCAGCCCGGCCACCCACAGCGGCAGGGTAAAGGGATTGTTGGCTGTATGAAGCTGCCCGGTCAGAAAGTCGTCGGTGCGGCCCCATTCGATGTCGCGGGCGTGAATGAAACGCAGGAAGTCCAGCGAAATAAAGTCATGCCGGATTTGCCAGAGCAGATTGGGCAAAAAGAGCAGAAGAGCGATACCCACACCCGCCCACAGCCAGGGCGAGCGCAAATAGCGCCGCGTGGAGGTGATCAACACCGCCACCACCAGCCCGGCCACAAAAAAGGCCATCGTGTACTTGGTCATCATGCCCAGGCCAACGGCCGTGCCGATGCCCAACCACCAGCGCGGCTCTTCGGTGCGCAGTAAACGGGTGACAAAAAAGGCCAGCAGCACCCACCAGAGGTAGTCAAAGGAGAGGTACTGGATCAGCGTCCCGGCGGTGAGGGCCATCGGGGAAATGGCGACGGCCAGAGCGGCCGCCACCTGTGCCAGACGGTCGCCGCCAAAATCGCGGGCCATCAGCCCCACCAAAACAACGACGATGCCCTGCGCCAGCGCCGGAAGCAGCCGCAGCCCGACCAGCGACAAATCAAAAAACATCAATTCCAGGCGAGCCAAAAACGGGGTCAGCGGCGGATAGGCCACGTAACCCCAGTCTAGCTGGCGGGCATTCATCAAAATGTCCAGTTCGTCACGATGAAAACCGTATTGACCGTTGCTGAGGATGTGGAACAAGACCACACTGCCGGCGATGAGCAGCAAAAGCATATTGTCGCTGATGCGGTGTACAGCCGTTTCCGTCCCATAGACCAGTGGCGAAGCCGATGATGGTGTTTGCATGGCAATTCCTCCTTAACAATCAGGCGGGACGGAGACGTGAGGTGGCGGGCACGGCCGTCGGCCACGCCAGCAGCAGCGCCACCACCACACCGGTCGTAAAGTTCTGGCAGAAGATTTCGACGGCGCTGGCCAGCAGCAGCGGCAGCGCCAATGAGCCTGCCTGCCAGGTCAGGGGCACAATGCCGCCAATCACAAAAAGCAGCAGCCCACTCCAGAGCGCCAGGCGGCGGATGGGCATTTGTGCTGTCAGCAAGAACGGCAGCACTGAAAGCACGATCAAGACAGCCCGAATCAGTTCTGCTTGCAGTGTAATTTGGGGATCGGGCACGGCCAGGGGAGAACCTTGCGCTTCGTAATACGGCCGTGTCACCAGGGCAAAGTTGATCGCCCCAAAGACCCAATAGGCCGCCAGGTAGGTTGCCGCGCTGAGCGCATAGCGCCAGAGCCACCCATACCAGGGCCGGTGAATGGCGAGCACGGGCGTTTGGGCTGGTCGGGGGGCAAAGAGGCGGCAAACGAGTACGGCCGTGACCACGCAAGGCAATAACTGCTGCGCCACCGTCACCCAGACGTTGGATACCAGGTCCGGCACAAAGAAATACCCTTCGATGATGACGGAGCCGATGTTGGCAAAAAGCAGCACCGTCCAGATGAGCACATGGCGGCCGGCCGAAGCAGGCAGATTCCGCGCCACCACACCAAGCGTCAGCCCCATGACCAGGCTGCCCAGGAATATCCATAGAAAAGTAGGGGCAGCGTTAGCATCCGGGTCAGCGGCCAGCAACCCCAACATGCCCAACACCACGCCGCTCACGATCAGCGCCAGGGTGTAACCGACGCCCACCACCAACACCCGCCAGGCCATATCTACCGTTTGGATGATCACTTTTTTCATTTCCAGCCTCCTGAAACTGTCATTCCGACGAGTCTTCGAGGAGGAATCCCTCCTCATTGACACCATATAAGGTTTCTTCGGCAGACCTCAGAATGATTGGGCATTGCCGCTTGAAAATAGTGTGGCAGAAAACGGCGATGCTTTCCTCTAACTTTGGTTATGTCCCGGGTTATGCTTTGGAAACGTAACCAAAGTTAGAGGACAGAACTGCCTGGTTGCCGGTATGCTTCGGTATAAAGAGTGGTGTGTGATGCCTCTCTGGTCACGCATCACGTATCACTGGAGATTTTTACCATGACCGTGCCTACCCTATCTCTCGTTGAAAATGAGGCTGTAACGGCCGTTGTCGAGCCTCGGCCGTCCACCTGGCTCATCGCCCTGCGTAGTTTTGCCAACGGCGTCATGGGGGCGGCCATTGTGGTCTCGGCCCTGCTATCGTTGGAATTTAGTTTTGGCGTGCCGCGCATCGTATCCGCAGCCGTCATGGGTTTCCTCGGTTTTGCCATTATTTTTGCCGGGGAAGGGATCGCCATTTTATTGTGGAAAGTGTTGGGCGGACTGGGCAAACTGCTTCATTTCGAGCGCGGCGTCCAGGCGTTGCAAACCGTCCCGCCTGTGCCCATTGGCCGGATTTTCGGTGCCTTTATCTACATCGCGGGTGATTTACTCTGGCCGAACAGCTTTTTCCAACACATCACCCTGCCGGTGGTGGGCGAACTGGCGATTGTGCTGACGGGTTTCACGGTGATGATGGCGGCGCTGGCGTGCATGCACGGCCGTAGCCGCCCCGCCCAAATCGCCCTCCTCATCATCCCCGCCCTGCTCATCCTGGCTTTGGCCGCCTGGGTCATCCAGCCGGGTTATGACGGGTATGTGGTGACGCTGCCGGACACGGCCGTCACCCCCACTCTCGCGTTAGAAAATCCCGGCCAACCCGGCCCCTATGCCGTGCAAACCCTCACCTACGGCAGCGGCACGGACGGCCGTCGCCCCGCATTTGCCGCCGAAGCCGACCTGATCACCCCTGTTGTGGATGGTTCGCCCATCTTTGGCGGTTACGGCGGGGCAGCCGGTTCTTTCTTCAACTGGTATTGGGGCTTCGATTTCACGCAACTGCCGCTCAACGGCACGGTCTGGTATCCCGACGGCGAAGGCCCCATCGCCGATGGCCCGTTCCCGCTCGTCCTCATCGTGCATGGCAACCATCCCATGAGTGACTACTCCGACCCTGGCTACGCCTATTTGGGCGAACATCTGGCCAGCCAGGGGTACATTGCCGTCTCCGTGGACGAAAATTTCCTCAACGGGCTGTTTTTCTTCGACGGCGAATTTGCGGAAATGCCGCTGCGCGCCTGGCTGCTGCTGCAACATTTAACGCAGTGGCGAAGCTGGAACGAGACGCCCGGCAACCCCTTCAACGGCAAAGTGGACATGGACAACATTGCCCTCATCGGCCATTCACGGGGCGGCGAGGCGGTGGTCTGGGCGGAGTATTTGAACCGGCGGGCGATGGAACCGGTCACGGCCGTTTCCTCTCCCGCTGACTTTGGTTTTGACATTCGCGGCGTTGTCAGCATCGCCCCGTCCGATGCCTACGCCGGGCCGGGCGGCCGTAAACCCACCCTGGATCAAGCCAACTACCTGCTGCTGGCGGGTGGGCATGACAGCGACACCTTTATTCTCTATGGGCAGCCGCAGTACAACCGCACCCGCCTGAATGAGAATCCAGGCGGTTTCAAGGCGCTGGCTTACGTTTACCAGGCCAATCACGGCCAGTTCAATTCCGTCTGGGGTACGCAAGATCGCGGCCTCTACAACTCCTGGCTGCTCAACCGCGCCCCCTTGTTGACCGGTGCAGAACAAGAGCAAACGGCCAAAACGTTGATCACCAGCTTTCTCAATGCGGCGCTGAAAGATGAAGATGGCTATCGGGCCGTGTTTGGCAATCCGGGTACGGCCGCTCAATGGCTGCCATCCGGGATCGTCGTCACCCAACTGCAAGAAGAGCCATTCATCCGCGTAGACACCAACAGCGGCAGCGCGGCCTTAGCCACAACGGATGTAACCGGGGCGGAAGCGACTGCGCAGGGCACAACCCTGGCCAAGGTGGAAGCGCTAAAGCTGCGCAATGGTGAAAATGAGCAGGGCAACAAGGCGGTGCATCTGGCCTGGGACGCCGGTTCACAGCCGGTGTATGAAATCTCGCTGCCCGCAGATAAGGTGGCGGCCTGGGCATTGACGCCAGACCATGCACTCACGTTTGCGCTGGCGCATGTGCCCGGAGAAGCCGGGCCGGATGAGGTGGTGGTAGAATTGGTAACGGCCGTTGGCCCGTCTACCCGTCTGCCCCTCAGCGAATTTGCCCCGTTGCCATCACCGCTGCCCGCCCACCTGGTCAAGGCGAACTGGTTGTACGGCCTGAACAACTTCCCCGATGAGATCACACCCGAAGAAGTGGTCTTGCAAACCTACACCATCCTGCTGTCTGTTTTCCAGGCCGCCAACCCGGATTTCCAACCCGACCAGCTACGCGCCATCCGGTTTTTATTTGACGGCCGTGACGCAGGCGCTGTCTACCTGGATGAGATCGGCTTTAATCGCGGCCAAACGGCCGTGCCCACGACGCCACCTCTTGAGGAAACAAAATGAACGATTTTCAGGAATCAAATGAACAGAAGCAAGGAAAGGTGTTGTTAGCCAGCATTATGGTGGCGGCATTGATACTTCCGCTGCTATTTTTTGTCGCGATAGAATATTGGGAGCTAGATGGCTGGCCTGTCTATTTCAGCCAGATAGGTTTGTATCTATCGTTTTATCTGCTGGCATTTTGGGGCCTGAAAAGAGAGAACATCTCCTTGCCCATAAACAGCCGCCTGCTAGGGCAGGCTATTGGCTGGGTATTCGTTGGTTGGCTGCTGTATACGCTGATCATTCACCTGCTGGGGGTGGTCAAGTGGCCGGATGAAATTCAGGTTTTACGCAGCACCCCAGTCTGGAAGGTTGGGGCACTGATCCTGAGTACCTGGTTCTTTGTCGGTATGGGGGAAGAAATTCTGTTTCGCGGCTATTTTCTGGCGGCTTTTTGGCGGTATTTCACCACTGGCTCAAGTCGTCGGCGTACCATTCAGGCCATTCTACTTAGTAGCGTGTTTTTCTCGCTCTGGCACCTCCCTGTTAGAATAACCTGGCTGTTATCCGGCGAATTAGATATTGCCATGCTGCTGTTGAGCCTGGTCATGTTGTTTTTGTTGGGCATCGGGTTTGCCTACCTGTTTCTCCTGACCCGGAATATTGTGCTGGTGGGTTTAGTCCACGGGGTCATGAACTATTCATTGATTGGGCTAGAGACGCAGCTCTCCTTCATTATTTTATTGGTCTGCATTGGTTTGGCAGCAATGGCCCGGCTGGTACCAGTCAATCAAAAAGCTGTTCCATCTTAAACCGAAGCCCATCTGGATGCATTGCAGCGTCGTTGCCTATCGAAACCTGGAGGTTGATCTTATGAACGAAATAATGATTGAAGTCCGAAATTTTAGCAAGCGGTATGGGGATTTTACGGCCGTAGATGACATCACCTTCTCCGTCTACCGCGGCGAAATTTTCGGCCTGCTCGGCCCCAACGGCGCGGGCAAAACCAGCACATTGGAGAGCCTGGAAGGGCTGCGGCCACCTGATGGCGGTATCCTGCGCGTGGCCGACGTGGACCCGGCGGCCGAACCGGCCAAGCTGCGCCACGTCATTGGCGTGCAGTTGCAGTCCGGCGGTTTGCCGGCCAGCATCACCGCCGACGAAGCGATGAAGCTGTTTTGCGCTTATCACGGCGTCGCCCCCCGTTTTGATTTGTTGGACAGATTGGGGCTGGCGGAAAAACGGCACGTGGAGTTTCAAGGATTGTCTACCGGGCAGCAGCGGCGGCTGGCGCTGGCGCTGGCCGTGGCCCATGAGCCGCCGGTCGTCTTTCTGGATGAACCGACGGCCGGGCTGGATGTGGCCTCGCGGGTGGAACTGCACAGCCTGATGCGCCAGTTGAAAGCCAAAGGCACGACCATCATCCTGGCCACGCATGATATGGCCGAAGCGGAAGAGATGTCCGACCGGGTGGCCATTTTGCTGCAAGGCAAACTGGTGACGGTGGACACACCCATGGCGATTACGGCCACGGGCGCGGGGCTGACCAAAATTTCGGTCAACACCCGTAGCGCTTTTTTGCTGAACAACAAACACACATTCCCGGCGGTCAACCAACAGTTGGTAAAGGAGGAATACGCCATCTACTTCAGCACCAACATCGGTCAGACGGTGGCGGCCCTCATCAGCACCATCGAAACCGAGGGGGATGAGTTGTTGGATTTGCGTGTGGAACGGCCGTCGCTGGAAGACCGCTTCCTGGAATTGACGAACGGAGGAACCCCATGAACGCCTTTACTGCCCATTTTGCTTTTGAATTTCGCACCGGCATCCGCAACAAAAATTTGCTGCTGATGAACTATCTCTTCCCGCTGGGGCTGTATGTGATGATGAGCCTGATCATGCCCGGCATCAACCCACTCTTTCAGGAGACCATCATCCCCTCCATGATCACCTTTGGCATCCTGGCGGCTACGCTGCTGGGGCTGCCCGACCCGCTGGTGCAGGCACGGGAAGCGGGCATCTTCCGCAGCTACAAGATCAACGGTGTGCCCGCGCTGAACATCCTGCTGATTCCCGCGCTCTCCACCATTATGCATATCCTGGTGGTGGCGACGATTATCACCATCACCGCCCCTATCTTTTTTGACGCACCGCTACCGGTGAATTTGCCGGTGTTTGCATTGATTGTGTTAGGCACGGCCGTGGCCCTTTCCGGTCTGGGTATCCTCATTGGCGTCATCTCCCCCAATGCGCGGCTGACCGTGCTTTATTCCCAAGCCATCTTCCTGCCCTCCATGATCATCGGTGGGGTGATGCTGCCCTACAGTATGCTGCCGCCGGTCGCCGCCAAGGTGGCCCTGCTGCTGCCCTCCACTTACGCCATGAACGCCTTTAACGGGCTGGCGATGGGCGGCACGGCCGATTTTTACGCCTGGGGTGGCCTGTTGACGCTCTTTGTGGGTGGTCTGACCGCCTTTATCCTGGCCTGGGATTTATTTCGTTGGGATAGTCAGAATGACGGCCGTCGTCATCATCCGGTACGGGCGCTGCTGGCCTTTGTGCCCTATGCCGCCTGGCTGTTGATTGTGTGATAAGCAAAAAATAGGTGTTATTTTGGTTGGGGGGGATGCCAGCCAGCACTGACCCATTTACGCCGCGCTGGTAAGATCACTTCATGGTTCATTTGTAGGCGAACAATGGTGGCCCGGCCAACGGCCGTTAGGCCAACAACTCTCACGCCGCTTTCGTCCCAGGCGAAATGGTCGAGCCAGTTTTGTTGGCGTGGGTGAAATAGCGACACAGTTTGACCTGTTAATGGGTCTGTCCAGGCAGTAAACGGGCCTTTGAATTCATTGCACAGGCGGCAAGAATAACAAAGGTTGGTAAACACAGTTTCTCCCCCTTTGCTTTGGGGAACAATGTGATCCGGTACCATACGTTGGCCAGAGTTAGCCTGCAAAGTCTGGCAATAGGCACAACGATGGTCATCAACTTCTTCTAGTTGGTGACGCAGTTCCTCTGGAAGGTAGACGCTCATTACAACTTGTCGGCTGGGGGAAGTTGGTAGCCACGCCAGCGCAACAAGGCGGCAGCATGGGCTTTGCGGAGCATAAAACGGTCAGCTTCTTGACGTAAACGCGCCAGTTCATCTCGTTCAACGGCCGTCAGTACATCGTTTGCGTTTTGCTGCAAAAGGTCTTCATACCGATCCATATCGGCTTCTTTTTGCTGGCTGCGAGCGATTTGCCACAAGGTTTTGTCGTCCAGACGATCCAATGCGGCCAGATCAGTCTGAAATTCGGCCGGAACATCATCCCAACCAGGAGGACTGCCCACTTCTACAGCATGAAGTAACACATCCGTTACCGATTGCTGTGTTGCCTTCGCCACCTGCTCGATCCGTAAATAAAGATGTTCTGGTAAGGGTAAGGTCACGTGTTGGATGGTCATAGAGCCGATTATACGCGAAAACGGCCGTGAGGTGGAGATTGGTTCAATCTCTAAGATTGAACCAATCTCTACACGCTGTTTAGGCTTCGGTCATGCACCTATGATACGCCCTGCCCCAAGGGCCAGGTCAAGAGGCAATTTTTGTCACCAACATAACTTTAGGTAGAGGACGGCCGTGCCCCTTATCCCTTATACTCCATCGTGCAGCAGTAAGGAGTGATATGAAAGGCAAAGGATGCAGGCGCTGGTTGTTATTTGTGGTGGTGGGAGTGGTGGGTCTCTGTTTGTTAGGCACGGCCGTGTCCGCTCTCAGTAACATTGGTCTGCCCACCCAATCCGAACAGGTAGACTATCTCAGCGAAAATCAGAAGGCGCTGCTGGCCGAGTTTTTCCAGGTGCGGGCGAGGTTGGGAGAGAATGTCTGGCCAGGCTGGGGGGCACTGGAAAGCCCGGTAGTAGTGTACAACGAAGCCACCGCCTTCCTGGTGAACTACCCGGCGGCCAATCCACCGGACGGCTGGTTCAAAGTACCGCAAATGGCCGCGCGCGGCGGTCCCTGGCAGCAGACGCCGGATGATGACTTTGCCGGACAGCCCTATTACCGGCAAACTTTACCGGCTACTGGCGAGACGCCACAGGCTTTTACGGTCATCGTGGGGGATCGGTGGGCCGCCAGCATGACGACCAAAGAGTGGACGGCCATTGGGCTACGCCAGCAGATACGCGAAGATTTACCGGCGCCGCTGGCAGCCATTGCCCCCTTTCGGCTGGTCAATCGTTTGCTGCTGCGTGGCAGTGATGGCTACATCAGCTTGCTGGCGCATGAGTCGTTTCATGCTTTCCAGGGCACGGCCGTACCGGAACGGTTAGCGGCGGCGGAGATGGCGCAGGCCGCCGAAGCGGATTACCCGTGGGCGGATGCCGATTTACAGGCTGACTGGCAGGCGGAACTGGATTTATTGGCGGCGGCGCTGGCAGCGGAATCGGTGGCGGAAACGGCCGTGCTGACCACCCAATTCCTGGCCCAACGCCAATTGCGCAGACAAGAGGCCGGCCTAACTAATGCCCAGATTGATTTGGAACGGCAGCGCGAATGGCTGGAAGGGCTGGCCCGCTACGTGGAGTTGGAAATCTGGCGACAGGCCGCTCAATCCGATTACCAGCCTTCGGCGACGCTGGCTGACGATGGCGATTTTGACGCATACCGCGGGTTTGATACCCGTTGGACGCAGGAAGTGGATCAGATCAGGCGAATGGCCGATGATGTGGGGGACGGCCGCTTTTATTACACCGGCATGGCGCAGGCGGTTTTGCTGGATCGGCTGCTGCCGGGCTGGAAGGAAATGATTTTTGCCGACGGCGTATTTCTGGAAGATTTGCTGGCAACGGCCGTCACCACTCCCTGATACCCCCTCTCCCCAAACATAACCCCCGGCATAACTTTAGGTAGAGGACGGCCGTGTCCTTCATCCGCTATCCTCGTTTGTAGCAGGCGATTTCGCCGTTTGTAGTAGGCGATTTATCACCATCTAAAGGCACTGAAGTGCCTGTTACAAACCTTTCTCGGAGGAGATTGATTGACTATGGCAACCCAATCCTTACCTGTGACAGCGGAATCGCCACAAAAGCAGTATCGTCACGGCCGTGTCTGGCGCATTCTTTTGATTATTACCGGTGTGTGGGCAGCAGTCACGGCCGTGTACCTGCTCTTCCTCTGGCCCTGGATGAAAACGTGGGGCGCGGCGGCGGATGAAATCGAGGCTGCCCTGCCCGGCGATGACATCGTGCCGAATGCCAATTTGCGCTCGACCAAAGGTATCACCATACAAGCGCCACCGGAAGCTATTTATCCCTGGCTGCTGCAACTGGGTGTAGACCGGGGCGGCATGTACAGCTATGACTGGCTGGAAAACCTCTTTGGCCTGAAGGTACACACCACCGACCGGATTGTGCCCGAATACCAGGAGGTGCAGGTGGGCGACTTCTGGCGTTTTACGCCTCAGGATTACGTGCTGAATCCCGGCCCCGGATTGTATGTGAAGCAGTTGGTGGCAAACGAAGCCGTGCTATTGTGCTTCGGCATGGAGGGCACAGCCGAAGAGCCGTGCATTGATACCTGGCAGTTTGTATTGGTTCCCCAAACGGATGGTTCCACCCGCCTGCTGCTGCGCTCCAACATGGCCATGAAGCCGGAACTGCCTATTAAGTTGACCTACTTCATGCAATTCCTGATGGAGCGCAAGATGCTGCTGACGCTGCGCAGCCGGGCGGAGCGGGGGAATTAAGACGCGGATTTTCAGGATTTTGGGGATTTCCGCAGTTTTTTCTGGGAAATCCCCAAAATCTGCGTTCATCCGCGTTTATCCACGTCCCATTTCAGGAGGATTTTCCATGACCACGAATGAACTGGTATTGAAGCCACAGTTGACATTGGAAGACATTATCGAGTTGACCCGCACCGAGGGGGACGCCTGGAAATTGTCCCATGTGCGCCGGGTATTGAAGCTGATTGGGCTGATTGGGGAGGACATGGTGCATGACCACACGGCCGTGACCATTGCCACCTACCTGCACGACTGGGGCGCGTACCCGCGCTTCCAGCAGCCGGGCGTGGAACACGCCTTACGCAGCCGCCAGGTGGCCGAGTCGTTGATTTTGCCGCGTATGGATTTGGCGGACACGGCCGTGGCCATCATCCTGGAAACCATCGAATACCACGACTACCGCGACTTCCGCCCCGTGCAATCCACCGAAGCGGTGCTGCTGCGCGAGGCCGATTTCCTGGACTTCCTGGGCATTATTGGGTTAGTGCGTGAGTACGGCCGTGGGCCAAAGGATGTAGAGTCTGCCTGCCGGGCTGTGCTGAAGCGGCGAGAATTGATCCAGGATCGCTTCACCTTACCCATCGCCCGGTACATAGCCGCTACCCGGCTGGCGCGGCTGGCGCAATGCCTGGAATGGCTGCAAGAAGAAAGTTTTGAATTTGTGTAAAAGAAGTGCCTGATGCCGGGCATCCTGAGAAATGTCACGGCCGTTCCCCGCCTCAGTTATCTCCCGATTCCGCCGAACCGGCAGCTCGCGCTGGCGTTTTTGGCTGTGGCCCCCCTTTCATCCCGGAGAGGGCGCCAATGTAAACGGCCGTGATAACCAGCCCACCACCCACCACAACTTCCACCGTGATCGGCTGGTTGAGCATAACGGCCCCCAGTACAACGGCAATTAGCGGCATCCCGGCCAGGGCGTAAACGGTGGCCGAGGCGGTCAACCGCTTGATCAGGTAAAGGAAGAGTTGGAAAAGACCCACAGAGCCTAAGAGTACCAGCCAGCTAACCGCCAGCCACGTTTGCGTCTGGCGTGGCAGCGCCCACGGTTCGCCGGCCAGCAGGGAGCAAAATACCAGCAGGAGCGTACCGGCTGCCATGCCGATGCCGTTCATGTTCACGGGGTGAACGTGGCGGAGGCCCCTGGCGACCACGCTGGAGGCGGCAGCGGCCACCGCGCCTAGAATGGCGGCGATGAGGTAGACGTAGTTGAGATCACCGCCGAGTGTGCCCAGAGACAAAATGGCGATGCCCGCGATCACCAGGATGCTACCAATGACGCCGTGCGTAGAGAGACGTTCCTGCCTGAACAGGACGGCGATCATGAGGGTAAACAGGGGCACGGTGGCCATGATGACGGCCGTTGTTCCCGCCGTCAGACCAACCAGGGCATAATAAATGAGAGCGTAAGCAACGCCAAAACTGAGCAGACCATAGACGGCCGCACCCACCGCCGACCGGCCCCGCGCCAGGGGTACCCCCATCAGCCGGGTCAGCAAGAAAAAAAGCAGGGTCGCCAGGCCAAAGCGCAGGGCAGCGCCGAAGAAAGGCGGCAATTCCTGGTTGCTGAAACTGACGGCAATAAAGTTCGCGCCGCCAATGATGATCGTAGCAGCGAAGGCGATGTACGTCTGGCTGGGTTGAGTACTTTTCATACTGTTTCTCGTTGTTCATAACGGGCGCGACGGCCAATGGTGGCAAAACCGAGTCGGGTGTAGGTTTGGATAGCGCCGGGGTTGTTGGCGTTGACGGTGAGCTGGGTGGAGGCAGCGCCATCCGCTTTCATGCGCCGCATCGCCTCAACCAGCAGCGCCGAGCCGAGTTTTTGACGGCGCATGACCGGCGTTACGCCCACTTGCACCACAAAACCATCTGGCGGCTCGACCGCGCCAATCAGGAAACCCACCGGTTCGCCGGCCACAAGCGCCAGCAAGGACCACTCAGGCCGGAAGTCGTCGTCCACAATCCAGGCCAGCCATTTGGCCGCGCTCCAACCGGGAAAACCGGGCCGGTCACGAAAGGAAGCGTCATAAGCCTGGAAAAATTGTTCCGCCAGATCGGGCTGCCAGTGGGTGAGCGTTACGTCTGGCGGCAGCGCGGCATCGGGCAGCGGCAGGTGCAAATCATACCGCATGACCAATTCTTCAAACACGGGGGCAAAACCGTGGGCGCGGTAGAGACGGTCGGCGGGCGCAGTGAGGGATTCGGTAGCGATTTGCAGTACGCGCGGGACGGCCGTTGCCTCTGCCAGCAGCCGCCGCGCCGCCTCCTGGCTCCAATGCAGCAGGTAGGTACCAATGCCTCTGCGCCGCCAGTCAGGCCGCACCTGGCCGACAAGCCTGGCTTCCTGTGTATCGGCATCGCCGCTGCGGTAGACAGCGGCGCAGGCGACCAGGCGGCCTTCAGGGGTGAAGGCGCCGATGGCCGCGCCGGGCGCATCCGGGAAGTAGCGATGCTGGAGGTGAACGGGCTGGATCAGAAAGGGCAGGCCGCCATCGGCCAGATGACAGGCACGGGCGAGTTCTGTGACTGCCTCTAAATCGGCAGCGCTGATGGGTCGCCAGCTAAGGCCAGCGGTGGGTGGTGGGGTCGGCTTGATTGTCGGATTTTGCATCTCTATTTCCTTCAAGGATCGGGCGAGCGGTCGTTGGTAGTTTAGTCTGATGGTTTGTTGATTGTCAAACGGCCGTAGTCCCCACAGTGACGAACAGTCCTCACCATTTCTCGAATTATGTAAAGTGATGCCAACAGACAGATCGGCGTGTTACAATATCAAACGCTGGAATCCAGCATCCTGCACAAGTATGTTCACGGAGGATACTTATGATTCGCCCTGTTGAACCGATCCATACGGTTGGTCTGTTTCCCATGTTACACGCTGAACTTCTCACACTGTTGCGTCAACTTGAACCGCAGGATTGGCTCAAGCCCACTGTGGCTGTGCCCTGGTCAGTCAAAGATATGGTGGCCCATTTGCTGGATACGGATATGCGTCGTCTATCCTCACAACGTGACGGGTTCACACCCCCGGCCACTGAGCCACCACCGGCAACCTATGGCGAGTTGGTAGGCTTGCTCAACCGGTTGAATGCCGAGTGGGTCAGGGCGGCGCAGCGGCTTAGTCCCCAGCTCCTGATCGAGTTGTTGGACCTTATTGGTCCACAGGTCCACCACCTCTTCACAACGCTCGATCCGCTTGCCCCGGCTCGTGTCAGCGTGGCCTGGGCCGGTGAAAGCGCCTCACCCAATTGGTTTGATATTGCCCGTGAGTACACCGAAAAGTGGCACCATCAACAACACATCCGTGAAGCAGTTGGCGCGCCGCTCTTGACCTCACGGCAATGGTTGTACCCGGCGCTGGACACCTTTTTACGCGGCTTACCCCATACGTATCGTGATGTATCAGCAACGGCGGGAACCAATCTGGTTATCTCGATCAGCGGGGAAGCCGGTGGCGAGTGGACGCTCAGCAAGCGCCGCCAAAGTTGGCAGCTTTATCAGGGAGCTGTGACAGAAGCGGATGCTCGTGTGCAGCTTGATCAAGATACCGCCTGGCGGCTATTTACCAAAGGGCTGACGCCGGCTGACGCCCGCCGTCAGCTTGTTATCGAAGGTGATGAGCGATTGGGCATTCAACTGCTATCGCTGCTGGCGATTATGGCCTAGGGCGTGCTGGTCGGGCCACCTGGTGCAGTTGTTATCTGAGTACGGCCGTGGCCGTCACCCCACACCAGATTGAACAGCATCCCCAATCGGACTATACTAACGGCATGACTGTTGACCCCCCTCTGGATGACGAACTACGTCCTGAATATGACCTGACGATGCTGAAAGATGGTGTGCGCGGCAAATACGCACAGCGTTACCGTGAAGGGACAAATCTGGTCTTGCTGACCCCGGATGTGGCCAATGCTTTTCCTACTGCCGAAGCCGTGAACGAAGCCTTGCGGCTGGTGCTGCGCCTGTCAGAAATACCGGCGGTGGGTGATAAACGCCCGACAGCGACGAGCGAACGTAATTACCCCTGTGAATTTTGTGATACCGACCAGCCGCAAGTAGAAAGAGTGGTTACGGTGGCCCGGCAGCGGCACGGGCAGTGGTTTATCTTTGAGAATGTACAGGCCTGGGTTTGCCCTAACTGCGGACACCGCTATTTCGACGCCGATGTGCTGGCGGCTATGGAAGAGCGGATGAAAGCCAGGCCAGAAGATGCCCGGCCTATTACGGGGTGGGCGATGTCACTGCCGCAAATGGCCTGATGGGACATTGGCGCATCAGGACTGATTCTAGTCGCGCAAGCGCAAGATGGCTTCTTGCGCTATAGAAATAACGGCTGTAGCCGCCATTCGGTTTTCGCAAATTTGTGGGTGTGGGTACGGCCGTTGCCATTTACATCAACGCCGTGAAACCTTAGAGAATCGCCGTCACCCTTCCTCTAATTCCCAATCCTCTGTAGGGATGTTTGCCATCGAGATTAATCGTTGACATAAGTTTTTGGTGCTGTCACCAGATAAATTGACATATAGCCACCAGCCATTAGAGAGTTGACGTGAAGCGTGCTTGAACTTGCTATGACTAAAGTAGCTGGGGAGTTCTTCGGCTATTGCGGTAAAATCATCCGCAAGTTGTAAGACAACCTCAGCCGTATAATAGGCAACATCGCGCCAGCTATTGACCGAATATGTTTCCCCTAAAATAACAACAGCTTGCGGCTTGGTTGCACCATCCGTAGGAACAGGTGGTTCACCTAGAGCAGGCCAGATTTGCAAAACATACTGGGCTAAATATTCTGCTCTGGCTCGAATACTGTACTTATTCCATTGTGGGATGTATCTAGAAAAATAGTCGCTGTTCAATTTCAGGGCATGATTTTCTAGCTTTTTCTTCTTGTCAAGAAATGGCCCGTTAGATAGAGAGGAGTTCCACTCTTGCGTCACCAAAGTCAAGTTACCAAGTGTATGAAGATAATCCCGGTAAGTATCTTGCCATTCCTCACCTAACGTTTCTTTCCAGGCTTCGCTGAGGGTTTGCGGCATCACATGCTCAATTGTGGGATTAGCGTCAAGTTGAGTATATCCCCCACTTCCTTTCGACAAATGACGGTTGATTGTTTCCAAAACCAAGTTAATTTTCTGTCTAGTCTGGATCCGCTTATCATACATTTCCTGTTCCATTACCGCGATCTTAACTTTGCTGTCATTGGGGTAATTACGATTAATCAGAAGTTGACGCAAAGAGACTAAAAACTGAGTTTGATCAATATCTCGCCAGAGTGTGGGAAACATTTTGTTGAGATAGTTGGTTGGTTCATTCGTCAAATAACGACGGACAATATAATTTTCAAGCGTATCCAGACCTGCTATGAATTCATCCCGACTAATATCTCCCTTATCCCATGCATCATACATAGCCATCAAAAAGGGGTAAGCAGTGGTTATTTCCAGGATATTCAGACGTGACAGCTTTTCTCTTACTGTCACATCCATTTCAGCATCGGGGCGCAGCAATCTATTGTAATACTCAGCAAACTTTTTAACTCGGGCAACTTCCGCAACGAATTGATCGTGTTCAGGAAATTCTTTTTCCATCCTATCACGAAATCGAACGTAAACGCTGTTTTCACTTGGTAATGCACCTGCACGAAGGGCTAGATAATGCCGCAAAAAACCAGTTATTTCGCCTAATCGAGATCGGCCAACGCTTCTTTCTTCTCGCAGCAATTCTTCTATTTTTGACCAATACTGATCAAACACAACTTCCTGTGTAGCTTCTGGTAAACGCATTGCGACATAATTTCGCACAAGATCAGGTTGAGTGAGAGGTTTACCTTTGGCGTTCAGACTTTCAAAAATCTCATACGGCCGTTCTCGATTATCCAAGTCTATAAAGACAACATAGAGCTGATTGGTAATAGCAATAAAGAGTTGATCTGGGTCAAGTTCCTGTCTTTTTAGTTTATGCCCTAGTTCTCTATAAAAGAAGGTATATGCTTCAGGAATATTCGACTTACTATCGGCAGGCAAAGAACCACTTTGAATAAGAGTAATATAGGAATCTCTATCATCGTACTTTTTGGTAGGCCAGATTTTGAAGTAACTATCGCCAGTAGCGTATTGATTGATCAACAAAGGGCGAATATTGGTAGCAAGATTTGGTTTTTCATCTTTGACCAAATCATGTAAAGCGTACAACATCAGCGAGATAGTTGTGAGACGCTGCTGCCCATCAACCAGCTTAAAGGCGGGAATAATCCCGTCGCGGTTGCCGTCATTGATAACAACCAATGAGCCTAAAAAGTGGTCTGTTTTTTGTTGATTTGAGACGGCACAAACATTAAAAATATCGTCCAGCAATGTTTTCCAATTCTCTTTGTCCCAAGCGTATTCGCGTTGAAAATGGGGTAAAAAATAGATGATGTTTCCACCATTACTAAAAACTCTGGCTATGTTGAAATTGTTGACTTGCATTTTGTTTGGTATCTCCCATTCTCTCGCTCACAACGCAATTGCACAAATCGCAAATGGAGCAGGTATTAAGTTACTCTCTGGCCTCAGTTCTAGTACCAAAGTTTAATCTGAGGGTTTATTGATTGTCAAACCCTTTTCCTGTATCTCCATCTCCCCCAAACATAACCCCCAACATAACTTTGGTTAGACGACGGCCGTAACCCCCATCCTCTATTCTCCAGACTGACACTGCGTGAAGAAATAGTAAGCAGTAAGCGACGGACGCTGCGTCCGCGAGCAGTGGAGTAAGAGATGAAAATTGTCATTGGCATTGTGATTGGGTTGGTACTGTTGGTGGGGGTGGGCTGGTTGGGGCTGCGGGTACGGCCGAAGTCATTTGCGGCCTATCCAGAGCAGACGCCGGTTTTGCAAACCGTGCCTTTGCCGGAGGGTTTGCCTGCGCCGGTGGAACGCTATGTCCGCCAGTTGTATGGCGACGAGATTCCGGTCATTACCTCGGCCGTCGTCAGCGGCCGGGCGACGATAGCCCCCTTTGGCTTTAACCTGCCCGCCCGCTTCCGCTTCACCCACGAAGCCGGGCAGGGGTACCGCCACTACATCGAAGCCACCTGGTTTGGCATCCCCATTATGAAAGTGAATGAGTGGTATCTGGACGGTCACGGCCGTCTCGAACTCCCCATCGGCACCGTCGAAGGCCCGCACACGGACCAGGGCGCCAACCTGGGGCTGTGGGCCGAGTCGGTCAATCTGCCCGCCATCTGGCTGACGGATGAGCGGGTGCGCTGGGAAGCGGTGGATGACGAGACGGCCGTACTGATTGTGCCCTTTGGCGAGGGGGAAGAGCAGTTTGTGGTGCGCTTCGACCCGCAAACAGGCCAACTGCGGGCGATGGAAGCCATGCGCTACCGCGACGAAGCCGGCGACAAAATCCTCTGGCTGGCCGAAACCCTGCCCAGCAACACCATCGAGGCGGCGGGCGCGGCGCTGGAAACGGTGGGCACGGCTACCTGGCAGGATCAGGGCAAACCCTGGGCCACCTTCACCACCGAAGAGATTGTCTACAACGTGGATGTGACTGAGTACATCCGCGCCAGAGGGCCTTAACCTGTCATTCCGAACCTTTCGATGCCTCAGGGCAGGCTATGTCTTCGGCGTGAGGAATCCCCATGCTCTTGTTAATCGCAGGGATTCCTCGTCGAAGACTCCTCGGAATGACCGGTTTTTTGGTCAGAAAAAGGAGTTTGAAGATGGGAAACATCGTTTTAGAAAACCGGGAAATGGCACAACGGCCGTTAACCCTGTTGTGGCAGCATCGCTGGTGGAGCCTGCTCATTACTGTCGGTATCACGGCGCTGTTGGGCGTGCTGATTGCCCTGACCATGCCGCGCGGCCCGGCAACGGCCGTTGAAGCGTTGGTAGTGATGGGTAGCAGCCTGGCGGTGGGGCTGCTCGCCGGGCTGCTCCTGCGCAGTCGTTGGGTCATGCTGTTGGCCCCGCTGGCCTACATCGCCGCCATTGAACTGGCGCGGCTCGATGCCGTTGGCCCTACGGTGGATGCCATTCGCCTGGACAACAGTTTCAGCATCCTGGCCCTCATTTTGGGGCGTGGCTTTCACGGCATCGTGGGGCTGCTGCCCATGATTTTGGGCGTGGAAGTGGGCGTGCAGGTGGCGCGGCGATGGGATGGAAGTTCCCCCGCCAGTTCTCGGATGAAAACAGTGGTCAGGTGGCTGCCAACGGCCGTACTCACCATCCTGGTTATCGCCCTGGCCATCCTCATCCTCCAACCCGCCAGCACCCCGCCCATCCTGGGGGCAGATGGGCAGCCGCTGCCCGGCAGCATCGCCGAATTGACGATGGTAGACATCAACGGCCAGCCCAACGGCCTGATGATTCGCGGTTACGACGTGAATAAGCCGGTGCTGCTCTACCTCAGCGGCGGACCGGGCCAGAGCAGCCTGCCCTGGCCGCGCGTGCTGTTTGATGACCTATCGCGGGAGTTCATTCTCGTCGGCTGGGATCAACGCGGTACGGGCAAATCCTACGCCGCCCTCGACCCCCATCAAACCTTGACCCCGGCACAAATGGTCGCCGACACCATCACCGTCACCGATTACCTGCGTGAACGCTTTGACGAAGAGAAAATCTACCTGCTCGGCGAATCGTGGGGCACCACGCTGGCCGTGCTCGCCGCCCAGCAGCGCCCCGACCTCTACCACGCCCTCATCGGCAGCGGCCAGATGGTCAGCCAGAGCGAAACGGATCGCCTGCTTTACTACGACGTGCTGGAATATGCCGCCCAAACGGGGGACGACGCGCTGGCCGCCGAGATGCGCGCCTTTGGCGAGCCGCCCTATACCGACATTTACGGCTACGCCTTTGTCATGGGTCAGTATGAAAAGCTGTACAAGCCATACACACCGCCGCAGGCGTTCCTGGAAAAAGGGCAGGCGGCCAATTTAGGGCCGTGGAATGTGTTGGGCAGCGAATACAACTTTGTGGAAAAGGTGAATGTCTTTCGCGGTTTTCTGGACACGGCCGCTATCCTCTACCCACAGTTACAGGGCCTTGACTTCCGCCAGGATGTGCCCCGGCTGGACGTGCCGCTCTACGTGCTGGATGGGGCGGCCGAACTGTCTGCCCGCCGTGACCTGGCGCTGGAATGGTTTGAGCAGCTAGACGCGCCCATCAAGCGCATCTATACCTTTGAGAACTCTGCCCACGCCCCCGCCTTTGAACATTTTGAAGCGTTCACCGACATCATGACCGAAACCGTCCTGCCGGAAACATATACGCAATAACGAGAGGCCGATGAAGTGTCATTCCGAGCGCAGTCTTCGGAGCGAGGAATCTTCCACTTTATCCGGGTGAAAGATTCCTCACCGAAGACGGTTCGGAATGACAGCGCAAGTAGGAGAAGAAGCATGGCGACAATGACAGTGACAGCACGCAAGAGCAATTTGTTGGTGGCAGCCGCCTGGGGCTTTATGCTGCTGGCCAGCATTTTGCCGGAGATTGTGTTGCATGAAGTTTTGCAGAGGCCAGACCTGGTGGCCTGGGTGACGTGGGGGCGGCTGGTGATTTTGGCGGGCTTAACGGCCGTTTCCTGGCTCTGGCAGCCGTTACGGCCGTTGTGGAAATATGCCGCCATCCTGCTCATCTTTGCCGGGGCGCAGGAGGTGATGAATATGGTGCGGGACACGGCCGTGTGGCAGGCCAACGTCGCCCGCATCAACGGCTCCTTTGCCCGCGACTACCTGGGCGTGCAGTTGTGGAAGCTGGGCAGCACGGTGATCGTTCTCATCGGTCTGTTTGCGCTTGGTTTCCGGCGCAAGGATGCCTTCCTGGAGCGCGGGCAGCTAGACGCGCCCATCACGCCGGTGAAGTGGCTTGGTTTCCCCAAACCCGAACCCTGGACGCACTTCGGCGCGAAGTGGATCATCTTCCTCAGCATCGGCATGGTGGCGCTGCTGAGCATCTTCGGCACAGTGCATCTGGACAGCCTGGTCGCCGCCCTGGGCATGATGCCGGTGATAATCGTTTTGTCTGCCTTGAACGCCTTCAACGAGGAAGTGACCTACCGCGCCGCGCCGTTGGCCCCATTGGAACCGGCGGTGGGGGCGCGGCAGGCATTGTGGATTGTGGCCGTACTGTTTGCCATCATGCACTACTACTCGGCCGTGAATGGGGTGGCGGGTGTGCTGCTGACCATCTTCATGGGCTGGATGCTGACCAAAGCGATGCTGGAAACACGCGGCTTTTTTTGGCCCTGGCTGATTCATTTCACGCAGGATGTGATTATCTTCTGGTTCATCGCCGGGGCTTCAACGCGCTTGAGTTAAGAGTTGGGCGGCGGTGATCGTGATGCGTGATGGGTGATACGTGATGCGTGAGGGTTTTCCGGTCACGCATCACGCATCACGTCCTCTATGCAGAGATCACATGAAAAAACACGCCATTTGACGGTCCTATTATGACGAATCAGGGTTGTGTTGTCAGGTAGGCGTACAGAGCGGCCAGGTCATCATCATTCATATTCGAGGCGTTTTCCCAGGGCATTGCCGCCGGGAAGGGCTGGCCGTCCGGCTTGACGCCGCTGTGCATCATAGCCGTAAACTGCTCCAGGGTGAGGGTGCTGACAAACGGCCGTGGGTTGGGCACAGCCGGGCTGACCGACGTGGCCGGTGAGCCGGTCATATCTGGCCCATGGCAGCCGCGACATTCACCAAAAGTGGCCACGTATTTGCCGTATTCGGCCGTCTCCCCTTGCGGCGGTGCAGTGATATTGGCCGACGCGGGCGGGGGCGGTTCGCCAAACATGCCGGCGCCCAACATGATCGCACCCAGAAAATTAAACCTGTCGCCAGTCGGGCCGGTAGTCGGCGTAGGCGGCAGCGAACGCAGGTAAGCAATAATGGCCTCCGTATCCTCGTTGCTCAATTCGCGGTAGGGCATGAAGGACATCACGCCCGGTGTGTGTCCCTGTTGGTTAACGCTGTAGCGCAGCACGCGGAACAGTTCGCCGTCGCTGTAGCCGGCCAGTTTGCCGCCCGGCGTCAGATTCTCGGTCACCATATCGCCAATAAAACCAAAGCCGTCATATTCGGAGAGATTCCAGCCGCCGCTGAGCGGGTGCTGCCGTGAGGGGGCGCCATCGGCCCCCACCTGGCTGTGGCAGCCCATACAGGCAATCGTTACCAGGTATTCGCCGCGGGCGATTTGCTCCGGTGTGCCCGCTACCGTCAGATCAGGCGCGGGCGGGGCATCGGGGAAATAGATGGCCGTGACGCCCTTGCCGCCATAGAAGGCGACGGCCGTAAAAATCAACGTCAGCAGCCCCGCCGCCAATCCGCCCACAATCTTTACCCAGAGTTTCTTAGCCCGCACCGCCCGGTAGGTCAGCCAGCCAAACAGGACGACCAGACCAATGATTATCAATAAAACGATGATGTTGCCAACCATATTTTTTCTCCTGGTAGGTGCGACCCACTTTGGAAGTGGGTCGCACCTACGGTTCTACAATTAACGTGCCGACCATCCCGGCCATCTCGTGGCCGGGTGAACTGCAATAAAAGGGGTAACGGCCGGGTTTCTCTGGCGTAAAGAGCAACTCCGCCGTTTCATTGGCCGCCAGCGACGTGTGTATGTCGAATTCGTCCATATCAAAGGCGTGGGCATAGCCGTCCCGGTTGACCAGGCGCAGGGTGACCGGCTGCCCGGCTTTGACGGTGATTTCGCTTTGCCCGAAGGCCATCTCTTTAATAGTGATGGTGGCTTCGTTAGGGGTCGTGGAACCGCAGGCAGCCAGCAGCCACACTAGAATGATGAGTAGGGAGAGGATAGACGGCCGTAACTTTTTCAACGGAAACCCTCCTACCCGTCAGGGCAACTGCCTGATGACCGTAGCTCTGACGGGCGCGGCCAAAAGTCCCTCCAGAGGCGCGTAAGCGTTGCTGGCCATAACCTGCTGCATAGCCTCCGCCCGTGCCTCAGCCGACTCCCAATCGGCAATCTCAACCACTATGTTGGGATTGTCGAGCACCACGTAGCATGTGCTGCCCAGGAAACCACGCTGGTCCGGCCCATGTTCCGCCACCACGCTTTCGAGCAGACTCATGAGCGCGGTCCGCTGGCCTGGTTTGGCCTGGAGTTCGACGATTACTTTGATGGCTGCTTCACTCTCTGTTGACATGGGTGACTCCTAAGATGCTGTGTTGTTGGCATTCCGCTGCACGATGATGCCTAATGCCAATCCGACGAGTAAGACATGTTCGATGACCGCCTCGATGAGCCACGGCAGGGTTGGCGCTGGTAACGGAGGTGTGGCACTGAGAGGGGTTACGATCATGTTCATGACAATGAAAACGCCAAATCCATACAGGAGCGAGCCAGCAATGACATGGCGGCGCAAGAGTGGAATGCGATCAGCGGCCAGGATGAAAACGCCGGCGATGACAAAGGAGATGATCAAGTGAAAGAAGACGCCGAGCAGAGCGGTGGCGATGCCGCCCTCGAAAGCGGCCATGCCCAATGCGCCGCTGGCGATATATTGCCAGGAGACAACAAACGGGGTCTTTTGAATGAGGCCGTAAACGATCCACATGTGGATGGTTTGGATTATGAAGATAAACATGCCGCCGAGGACAATGGTTCGAACCAGTGAACTACGGGTATCAAGGGGCTTACTAACAATAGCAGACATAATATTTTCTCCTTTTTGTGTTTGATTCTAAAACTTAAACGCCCAATTCCCCTTTGAGCTACCCACCCGTGCAGGTTGGCGAAAACGTCGTGCCACTGACAATGATGACGACACTTGTCGCTTGCGCATACGCACGAGTGCACGTCGTTTGCCATCCGGTTATGCCCGTATAATGCTGAACTAACACACCAACATTCGTTGCCTCTCCTGGGATTGTCAGGGTGATACCCTGGTTGACGCTAAAAACGCCACTATACAGAGTTTGGGGAGGTAAGCCGGGTAGATTGTACGAAACGTAATATTGGACAAAGAATGAACCGGTGTTATAGACCGTAATGGATGCTGAGGGAACGGCCGTTGGCGTGCTGGTCGGCGTTGCGGTGTTCGTGGGTGTGAATGTCGGTGTCGCCGTCTCTGTCGGAGTTGCCGTATCCGTTGGCGTCGCCGTGTTTGTGGGGGTAGGTGTTGATGTCGCTGTACTGGTCGCAGTCGCTGTGTTCGTTGGCGTCGAAGTGTTCGTCGGGATGGGTGTCAATGTCCCTGCACTCGTGGGCGTAACCGTTGGCGTTGGCGTGCAGAGCCTGGGATTATTTGACGTGGCAGTTGGTACTACAGTTGGCAGGTTAACACACGAGGGGTTGCCAGCCGCGCTCACATGCATATAGCCAGCTATACCAGCCGCACGCATCGGGGAGGCGAATAGTGCGACCAGTCCCAGCCCCAGTAGGGCTATTAGAGTGGTGTATCTTAGTTTTTTCTTTGTTTCATTCTTCTGTTGTTGGGACATGATTGTACCCCTTTGTTTTCCTCAACCTGTGTATGCTATGCGCGGTACTTACCGGTTGAAAAGCTTGATGATAGCGGGAGCGGTCGTGCCGCTCGCGCACACCCACGGGCTACGTGGCAGATGGCTTTTAGCGAAGCGCGTAGACCACCAGGACTGACCCCGCGAGCATCGCCACGCCGAGTGATGCCAGAAGTCCCTGCACTACCGACTCCTTCCACGGTGCGGCGCTATACCCGGCGCCTGCCAGAGGTGTCAGGCGACTCGTTCCCCAGGCAGCGGCAAGGCAGGAAGCAACCCAGTTAGCGTATGTGCCGTAAAGAAAGGCGCCCCGCGTGAGATTAGCTTGCAGTGGGCTAACCGTGAGGAGGCCCCAGGCGAGACCGAGCGCTATCAACACGAGCGCGTTCATAATGCCCGTGACGTGAGCGGCGAGGGCCATCTTCTTGTTGAGAAGCACCGGGATTAAAAACCCTGTGAGCAGTGCGAGTATGAAAAGGACGAACCCTGCTCGAACCAGGAAGGTATCCGGATTTGTGATTTCCATCGTGATCTCCGTGATGCAGAAATACTGTCACTGTCTGCGGTGTCCTTTCTTCGCTCACCTTCACTGCAAACTCTCATCATGACTGTTGAACTCGATCAAGTTCCCTTCGGGATCGAAAAAGTAAAACATTCGACAGTGCAGCCAACTCGATCTGTTTGAATGTACGATCTCAATGCCAAGCTGCTCTATCCGTTTCTTTTCAGACTCAAAATCAACCAGTGCAATCCTGATTGCAAAATGAGAAAGCGTAGTCAGCTTCGGGTCTGTTTGAGGAGATTTATCTCGCGTGAACCAATCTATCCATTTCTCTTCGAAAAGCGCCAGGTGGTCATTCCCTGCCCCGACGGCATAAAATATAATGGCGCCATTGCTATCTTTGATTTCTCGTAGAACTTCAAGACCTATCACCTGCTCGTAAAATCTTCTCATCAGATCAAGGTCGTGGACACGCAACGCTATTTCAGCAATTCCTGTAATCGCCTGGTTTGGCTTGTTCATGGCTACTCCTCGGACTTATACAGAATATTCCTGTTGAACCAACCGCCTGACGCGCATAGATACTGCCTGTGGCTGGTTAGGCCGGCGCCTCGGCCGGAATGACGCCGAGCTGCTGCATCATGGACAGTTGGTCAACCACGCCCCAGTGCTCGCGGGCCAGCCCGTCATCGCCAAAGCGGGTGATGTCAATGAGGCTTACGGAAACGGGATTGCCCGTCGCCGGAATGCCCATGAACTCACCCTGGTGTGTCCCGCTCACTCGCAAACGGGCAACAGCCTTGTCGCCGCTGGCAAATGAGTCCTGGACATCCATCTGCATGTCTGGAAACGCGGCCAGCATGAGCCGGAAATATTGGATTACGCCGACCTTTGTCGGCGGGAGGCCAGGTATTTCTTCGTGCTCAACGAAGTCATCGGCGAGCTGATGGCTGAAACCATCAATGTCGCCGGCGTTGATCAGGTCATAAAGGCGTTGAATTGAATTTGTGTGATCCATGATTAAGTTCTCCTTTATTGCTTGCGATGCGATTCAGAGCGAGTCGCACCTTTCGTTGTGATATACTTTTGACACTTTAGTGAGACTCCATTAATTCATCATTACCTGGGACGATTTTGGCTGGATTAAATTTTTCTTTACTCGGCCGTTTACAGATTGAGCATCGCCGGTTGGGGGCAATCAGCCTTACCAACCGGAAGGCGATTGGGCTGCTGGCCTATCTCCTGGTCGAGTCGGATCACGCCCACGGCCGTGAATTTTTACTCGGCTTGCTGTGGCCCGACCTGCCAACGGCCGCTGCCCAAAATAACCTGCGCGTCACCTGGGCGCAGCTTCAGAAAATGCTGGGAACAAGCAGTTCTGACGAGCAGCCGCCCCTGATCGGCGACCGGCTCACCTTGCGCTTCAACCCCCTCAGCGACCACGAACTGGATGTGGCCCGCTTCCGCACCTTAATCGAAGCCTGCCGCCGCCATCCGCACCCCGACCCAAATGATTGCGTCGAATGTGCCGCCCGGTTGACAGAGGCGTTGGAATTGGTGCGCGGCGAATTTTTGGACCAATTCTCGCTCCCCAACTGCCAGCAGTTTGATGAGTGGCTGCTCCTGCAACGTCAACAGTTCCAGGGGCAGGTAACGGCCGTCCTCGAACAACTGACTACCTTTCAGGAACGCGCCGGCCATCTGGCTGAAGCCGAACACACCATACGCCGCCTGCTCGCATACGACCCGCTGAACGAAGCCGCCTATCGTCAATTGATGCGCGTGCTGGCCCGCGCCGATCAGCGCAGCGCCGCCCTGGACGCCTACGAAACCTGCCGCCGCGTGCTGGCAACCGAGCTTGGCCTGGCCCCGGCTGTGGAAACGGTAAGGCTGGCCGAACAAATCCGCGCCCTGGCGTCGCTCAAGTCGCAGGCGATTCATACCGCCCTGCCACCTGTTTTGACCCGCTTTTTTGGCCGCCAGCAGGAATCGGCGCGCCTGGTAGATCTTCTGTCACGCCGGACGGTCAGGCTGGTGACATTGGCCGGGCCAGGCGGTGTGGGCAAGACGCGCCTCTCGATCGAGGTTGCCCACCGCATGGCCGGCGTTTTCGCTCATGACATCTGTTTTGTTGAACTGGCGGGCGTTGTGGATGAAAGATCGGTGGACGACGCGGTTGCGGCCGCGTTGCATTTGCCAACCACTGGCCGCTCGTCCACCGGGGCCATTGTGGAATACCTGCGCGACAAGACCATGCTCCTGGTGCTGGATAACTGCGAACACCTGGTGAAGGCCTGCGCCCGCCTCGTCCAAACCCTCTGCCGCGAAGCCGCCGGGCTGACGGTACTGGCGACGAGCCGCCTCCCGCTTCACCTGGATGAGGAGCATGTGGTACGGCTGGAACCCTTTGCCATCCCCGCCATCACTGGTGTGGAACGACTGACGGTTGCGGAGTCGCTGAACTTTGACTCGGTGCAGTTGTTCACCAACCGCGCCGCGCAATCGCTGTTGCATTTCACCCTCACCGACGCGAATGTGCTGGCGGTGGCTCGTATTTGCCAACAGCTTGACGGTATCCCGTTGGCGATTGAAATTGCCGCCGCGCAAGTCCGCTCGTTGCCCATCGAAGCCATCGCCGAACGGCTGGGCCAACGCTTTGCCTGGCTAAACAGGCAGGTAGCCGGAACGCTGCCGCGCCAGCGCACCTTGCATACTCTGATTGACTGGTCCTACGGACTGTTGAGCCAGCAGGCGCGTTCGGTCTTGCGCCAATTAGCCGTCTTTGCCGGCGGGTGGACCCTGGAAGCGGCCGAGGCGGTCAGCGCAGCAGGGGAGCCATGCGCCGAACTCCTCGCCGAGCTGGTTGACCACTCACTGGTCGTTTTTGGGGCGGATGCGGGGCACCAGCGTTACGGGATGCACGACACCATCCGCCAATTTGCCCAGGAGCAGTTGCGCGGCAGTGATCAGGAAGCGGATGCGCGGGAACGACATGCCCGCTACTATGCGGAGCTTGTTGCCCGCGCGGCGGAGAACCGAACCGGACGACCATTCCCCGAGCGGCTGCGGACTGTCGTAGATGACCACGATAATGTGCGCCAGGCGTTCGAATGGTTGGTGGCGCACGATAGCGAACAGGCACTGGCCCTGGTGGCCCATTTGGGGGTGCTGGACTTCTGGGAACTGGGGGGCTTTTTCCAGGAGGGGCGTCGCTGGCTCCGGGGTGTCTTGGATGGCACGCAGGGGTCGGTTTCGCTCCAGCGGGGACACGCCTTGCTGGCGGCGGCTGACCTGTCCTCGGCGATCACCGATTTCGACTATGGGTTGCAGTGTATTCAGCAAGCGCAGCAGTTGTTTCAGCAGCTTGGCGATCAGCGCGGGGAGATTGACGCCCGATTGAGATATTGTGATCTGGCCGCGCTTGCTGGCAAAGATACAAATATACAAGCGCAGGCTGAAGAAGTGCTGCGGATGGCTGAGCAGATCGCCTATACTTTTGGGATAGCGAAGGCCAGGCGGGTACTGGGATCAATTGTTTACGATGCCGACATACCTGAATCAGCAATTCAATATCATCTCTCAAGCGTTGCTCTGTGGCGCGAATTAGAGAGCCCGTTTGAACTCGCAAGTGCCCTTATTAATCTTGGAGTAACCTTGTTGGAGATCGACGAATATGTGACGGCGAGACAGGCGTTCGAGGAATGCCAGAACATTTATCAATCACTAGGCTACCAGCGTGGCGTCGCCCTCGCCATGCATAACCTGGGAGAAACTACTTATAAGATGGGGGACTATGTTCGCGCCAGAGAAACAGTCTGCGAATCGCTGCGCATCCGCCGCCATTTGGGCTTGCCACGAGGCTATCCCTACTCATTTGAACTGCTCGCCCAGATGAACGAAAGTGAAGGACGCTACGACCAGGCGGTTCAACTCCTGGCAGCGGCCGAAACCTTGCGGGTTCGCATTGGCGCGCCACTGGAATTAGTCGCACAGAAGCATGTAACGGCCGTATTGGCCAGCGCACGCACTCAGATTGGGGATGTGGCCTATGAACTGGCATGGGCGAAAGGGGCGACGATGACTACCGAGCAGGTGATTGCGCTGGCGCTGAGTTGAGCGAGGTCGCGCGTTTAGCCCGACTCCGACAGATTTGTTGCATAACCCGGAATATAACTT
Source organism: Chloroflexota bacterium (assembly GCA_035444285.1). GTDB lineage: Bacteria > Chloroflexota > Anaerolineae > Promineifilales > Promineifilaceae > CAADGU01. The sequence goes on along the minus strand of DAOMOK010000006.1, from coordinate 305,948 downwards.
TGGTTAGACGACGGCCGTACCCCATTCTCATTATCCTCGACAGAGATGGAATTCAATCGTGATGCGTGAACCGTGATGCGTGATGCGTGACCAGAATGCCCTCACGCCTCACGTAATCACGCCCTCTATGGAGAGAGCAGATGAAACGACAACCCATTCTCAACTTCCTGGTGCCGCTGGTGGCTCTGCTGGCGCTGATTGCCGCCGGAGCCGGGCTGTTCTGGCAGGATGGCGGCGCGCCCCTGGCCTTCACCACCATTTACGGTGAGAGCGTGCTGCTTGATGGGCAGGGCCTTTACCGCTTCGATTGGGACTTCAAAGCGCCCATCCAGCGCGGCACAGACGCGGTGACATTGTTTGTCAGCCTGCCGCTGCTGCTGGTTGCCCTCTGGCGCACCCGGCGCGGCTCGCTCAAAGGGGGCATATTGTTGATTGGGGTACTCAGCTATTTTTTGTATTATGGCGCGTCGCTGGCCCTTTCGATGATGTTTAACAGCCTGTTCCTGGTCTACACCGCCCTCTTTTCGGCCAGCTTTTTTGCCTTTGTGTATGCGCTCACGGCCGTGCCGCCTACCTTCCTCGCCGCCCACCTGTCGCCCAACGTGCCCCGCCGGGGTATGGCCATTTTCCTGGTGGTAACCGGTCTGGGTGTGCTTTTCATCTGGATGAGCGAAATTATCGGCCCGCTGCTGCAAGGCGATGTTCCCGCGGAGGCGTTAGGCCCGTACACGACGATGGTCACACATGCGCTAGACATGGCGATTATCGCACCGGCTTGCGTGCTGACGGCCGTTTACCTGCGGCGGCGTGAACCGGTCGGTTATTTGCTGGCGGCGCCCCTGCTCATTCTGTGCGCCCTCATTGGCGTCGTCGTCATCGGCCAGACCCTCTTCCAGACCTTAGCGGGCATCACCTTTCCCATCGGCGTCTACATCGGCATGATCGGCTCGTGGGTGGTGCTGGGCGCGTTTGCCATCTGGCTGACGCTGGCCTTCTTCCGCAGCCTGTCTGAACCGGCAGCCGGGCCGCCAGATGGCACAAACAGCATAATGTCATTCCGAACGGAGTCTTCGGAGTGAGGAATCTCTATCAGTTGGTGGGGAACAGGATTCCTCCTCGCGGACTCGCCGGAATGACAAAGGAATGAATTATGTCAAATTGGCTACGCATTGTGTTGGCAATTGTGGTGGGGGCGCATGGGATTGGGCACCTCACCGGCCATAGCCGCCCTCATTTTTAACCTGCTCATCCTGGCTGCGCTGCTCACTTTCCACTGGCCGCCAGTGGCCGACACCAGCGGATAACCGGGAGATACGATGACCCTACATGTGAAGGTGTGCCAGCAAGATCATATTGCGGAAGCGGCGCTTCTGTTTGTACAAAGTTACCGGCAGCAGCGGCAGGCTGTGCCCGTTCTGCCTGACCTCATGGCTGATAGTGACCAGGTGGCGGGCAGATTGGCTCAACTGGTGGAGGTTTCTCAGGGAATCGTGGCGGTGGAAAACGGCCGTTTACGGGGTTATCTCGCCTGGTATTTGGTACCCAACTTTCGGGGCGCGGCTCGCCTGGGCGCTTACGTGCCGGAGTGGGGTCACGCGGCGGTGGATGAAGACAAGACGGTCGTTTATCGGGCATTGTATCAGGCGGCGGCGGCGCAGTGGTCGGCCGCCAACTGCCAGGTGCACGCCATTACCCTGCTCGCTCAAGACCGGGAAGCAGAACAGTTCTGGTTCTGGCAGGGTTTTGGTCTGGCGGTCGTGGATGCCGTGCGGCCGATGCGGCCATTGGAAACGCCGCCGCACACTGCACTGCATATTCGCCAGGCCGCTCCAGTGGATGCAGCGGCTTTGACCGCCCTGGACGGCGAGCATTGGCAGCATTATACACAGCCGCCCATCTTGATGACGCCACGCACCGGGTTAGATGCAGCCGCTAATGCCGCTTTTGTCTCCCGCCCAAACAACAGCATCTGGTTGGCTTATGACGGGGATCAATTGGCCGGGTTTATCCGCTGTGATGGTTATGATTTTGACGGCGTCGCCATCGTGGAATCGGAACAGACAGTGACAATCACCGGCGCATATGTGCGCCCGGCTTATCGCGGGCAGCGGGTGGCGGCGGCGCTGCTCGATGCGGCTCTTCGCCATTATGAGGTGCGTGGTTTCACCTGCTGCGCACTTAATTTTGAATCTTTTAACCCGGAAGCCACCGCTTTTTGGTTGAACTATTTTGTACCTGTTTGTTATTCATTACTGCGGGTTCCAGAGTCTTAGTTAATGACAGAGACAAAACTTTTTGTTGTTGAAGGATTACCCGGCTCAGGCAAAACGACTACGGCCGTATTCATTGCAGATTGGTTAGCGAAGCAAGGGATGGAAACGGCCGTGTTTTTGGAAGGCGACCTCAACCACCCGGCCGATTTTGAATCCGTCGCCTACCTGGACAGGCAGGAATATGAAGAGCTGCTGGCGCACTTTCCGGCGCACGCCGCCTTTTTGCAAAGCCAGGCGATTGAAGAGGGAGAGGGATACTTTTTCCGCTATCGCGCCTTGCAACAAAGCTACCCGGATCTGCCTGAATTACTCATCGCCGCACTGGCGCCGTATGAAATTTACGAACAGCCTGTGCCCACCTTCCAACGGCTGCTGCGGTGGCGCTGGCAGCGTTTTGCCGAAACAGCCGCCGCAGGCGAAACAATCTTCATCTTTGAGTGCTGCTTCCTGCAAAACCCGCTGACGATGCTGCTGGGCCGCCACGATGAGCCAATACCGGCGACCGAAGCGTTCATCCTGGAACTGGCGGAGGTGGTGCGGGGGTTACGGCCGTGTCTCATTTACCTGCATCCCGGTGATGTCCGGGCCACGTTGACCAAAATTGCCGGGGAACGGCCGTCGGCCTGGCTCGATTTTGTCATTGCCTACCACACACAGCAGGGGCATGGCCGGGCGCAGGGCTGGCAGGGTTTTGACGGGCTGGTGCAGTTCTACGAAATGCGCCAGGCCATCGAACTGGCGCTGCTGCCCCGCTTGCCCTTTCCCCACTTGCTGCTGCCACATACCGATTGGCCGCAGGATCAGGCGCGTATTGCCGCATTTTTAACGCAGAACCTTGCTTTTTCCAGCAGCGGTTAACCTGGCAACTGAAGCATAACCCTGAGCATAACTTAAGTTAGAGGACGGCCGTACCCCCTTTACCCTATCCTGTAAACATCTGCTGCCGCCGATCACGCCGGTGATCGCGGTTGGTTATGGAGGAATGTGATGTCTGAGCAAGATAAGTATGAAACAGTGGAACTGCCTGAAGATGATTATCCCTCACGCCGTGAACGGCGCGCTGAACGGCGCGCCGACCGCCGCGCTGCCCGGCAGTCTGGTGGCTTTGGCTGGTTTGTGGGGCTGCTGTTGATTGTCATCGGCGGCCTTTATTTGTTGCAAGATATGGGCTATTTGCCGACGTTCACCAACTGGTGGGCGCTCTTTTTGCTCCTGCCGGGTGTAGGCGTCTTGTCAGCGGCCATCGGCGCGTATCGGCAAAATGGCGGGCATTGGACGAGTGAGGTACTCGGCTTGTTCCTGGGCAGCCTGTTGTTTTTTGGGATCACGGCCGTCTTCCTTTTTGAACTGGACTATAGCTGGCTGCTGCCCGTGTTCCTGATTGCGGCGGGCCTGTTATTGCTCTTCAGCCCTAAACTGGCTCACCGATAAGACAGGCTGCAATGGAGAAAGATTGCCAGCCGTTAGCTTGCGGATAGGTGTTCTCGTGCCGTCTGTCTTATGATTTTGAGGACATTCAGCCGTGAAATGCGGACAAAACAGGAGAGATGATGCGTACTAAAACTTTCTTTTATATGACTTTGATAGGTTTATTGGTCATCTTTTTGATGGCCTGTAATGGGATAACGGGGCGCGTGGGCGAGTCGAAAATCGTGTCCGGTTCGGGCAATGTGATTACGGAAACGCGAGAGGTGAGTGGCTTCACGGCCGTGTCCCTGCAAGGTTTTGGCGAGGTCATCATTGACCAAAACGGCAGCGAAGCGCTCACCGTGACGGCCGATGATAACTTGATGGAACATGTAAAAACGGAGGTCAGAGGCGGCACCTTGTTTATCCGCAACACAGAGGGCGTCGTCTTCACGGATGTTACTCAGCTGACTTTTCACATTGATGCCGCCGCGCTCGATTCGGTGGAATTGTCCGGCGCCGGCAGCATGGAAATTAGCAATCTGAACACCGGAAGCTGGCGCGTCAAGCTGCCGGGTGCGGGCAGCATCACCGTCTCCGGGCAGACCAACAGCCAGACCGTAGAGCTGAGCGGCGCGGGCAGCTACAACGCCGCCGACCTGGTCAGCCAGCAAGCCACCATCACCAGCAACGGCGCGGGATCGGCCGTGGTTCAGGTGAGCGATAGTTTAGATGTCACCATCAATGGGTTGGGCAGTGTGGAATACATTGGCAGCCCCACGGTGACACAAGAAATTAACGGGGTGGGCAGTGTGCGGCAACGGCCGTAACTCATTCACCCAGGAGGTAAAGTTACCATGTTTCGTTCCATTCTTAGCTTGTTACTCTTATTGCTGTTGATCGGCTGTACGGCCGTTAGCGAGGCCGAACCCTCTGGAAATATGACAGAAGACCAGCAAAATGTGGCCGTCATCTGGCCCGGCGCAAATGAAGCGGTGGATGCCCAACCAGTGCTGCAATGGGAGGCGTTCCCCGAAGCAGCCCAATACCAGGTCATCATCGCCAACAGCGATACGAATGAGACGGTTTTCCGGCAAACGACGAGCGAAGGCGTCATGCCCGTAACGCCGCCGCTGCCGGCAGGGGCCTACTACACCTGGACGGTACAGGCGCAAGACGCCAACGGCGAGGTGATTGGCGAGGTACATAGTTTCTTCAGTGTGAAGGGTGGGTTGACGGCCGTGTGGCCGCCCAACGGTGAATCGGTAGACAATCAACCGATCCTGCAATGGGAACCCTATCCCGGCGTTACGATGTATCATGTGGTCGTGATAGATGATGACGCCTACCCGCCGGTGGTCATTGCCGATGAAGAGACCAAAGAAACCATCTTTGCCGTCAGCACGCTGCTGGAAGCGGGCAGCTATAGCTGGACGGTCTGGGCCAAAGACGCCAACGGCGCGGTCATTGCCGAAGCGAATAATCAATTTGTGGTAGAGAAGTAACGCGATTTTCCAAATCGCGCTACCCTCTGTAGGAGGAAAATCATGAACCGTAATCGAGCAAATCTGATGTGGGGGATTATCCTCATCCTGTTTGGCAGCTTTTACTTGCTGCAAACGATGGGGTGGCTTCCCGAATGGGGGCCGCTGGTGTGGAGCGGGATTTTTGCCGCTGCCAGCATCCTTTTCCTGGTGACATATGTGGTAAGTGGCTGGCAGGCATGGGGCTGGCTGTTCCCCACCAGCATTTTTGCCGGGTTGGCCATTGTCTTGCTCCTGGCGGATAGGGGAGCGGAAGGGGTCTGGATTGGCAGTCTGTTTTTGGCCTCGGTGGGGCTGCCGTTCTGGCTGGTTTTTGCCATTGACCGGCAGGCTAACTGGTGGGCGCTCATTCCGGGATGGGTGTTTGCGGTGCTCACGGCCGTCGTCCTGCTCAGCGAGACCATCTCCGGTGAACTGATCGGATCGCTGGTCATGTTTGGCATTGGCCTGCCCTTCCTGGTGGTCTATCTGGTCAACCGGGCTAACTGGTGGGCGCTCATTCCGGCAGCCATTTTGTGTGGCCTGGGGGTGCTGCTCTTGTTTGTCAATCAGGCGCCGGAGACCTGGATTGGGGCGTTTGTGCTGCTGATGATCAGCCTGCCCTTCCTGTTTGTCTTTGTGCGTGTACCCAAGCAGTGGTGGGCCATTATTCCTGGCGGCATTTTGCTAACGCTGGCGATTGTCACCTTGCTGGCTGGAGCGGTGGAGACGGAATCGTGGGGTGGGCGTTTGCTGGCGCTGGTGACGTTTTGGGGCACGGCCGTGCCCTTCATCTTCCTCTGGCTGCGGCGCGACGTGTACCCCACCGACTGGGCCAAATACCCGGCGGCGGTGTTACTGCTATTGGGCGTGGTCGCGCCGTTTGTTGAAGAGGTACCGGGCGGCATGTTGGCCGTTATCTTGATTCTGGTTGGCGGCTGGCTGCTGCTCGACGCGGCCCGGCATCCTAAATTGAAGGGTTGAGCGCACCAATCGGTTATGTCAACTTTTTGGCCGTACCCACAATAAGCAGCAGTGTTGAGAACAAACCAGGGTACTTCGGACGACAACAGGCATCAACCGTATTCCTGAAGGAGTGTTTGTCGCTATGGTACAAATAACCGTGCACCTCTATGCCATTTTGCAGCGACAAACGCCGGATGGCCTACAGCGCCAACTGGAAGTGACGCTGCCGCCCGGCAGCACCATTACTGACTTAATCAAGACTCTGGGGATTACACTGCCGGAAGAGGCAATGTTGGTGGTGATGCACGGCCGTCACACCACCACCTCCCACCTGCTGCAACAAGGCGACCATGTGCATCTCATGCCCGCCATGTCCGGGGGATAAAGAGGTAATTGGGTAATTTTCCAATTACCCAATTACTCAATTACAACTCCAGTATATGCCGGGCAATCACCAGCCGCTGGATTTCGCTGGTGCCTTCGCCAATGGTCATCAGGCGGGTGTCGCGGTAGATGCGCTCCACCTCAAATTCTGACGAATAACCATAGCCACCATGTACCTGAATGGCATTGCGGCAAACACGCTCGCTCACTTCGGTGGCAAACAATTTTGCCATTGCCGCCTCTTTGGTATATGGCTTACCCAGCCCCTTTAACCAGGCCGACCAATAGACCATCAGCCGCGCCGCCTGCAATTCGGTAGCGGCGTCGGCCAACATCCACTGCACCGCCTGGTGCTGTTTGATGGGCTGGCCGAATGTCTCCCGTTCATGGGCATATTTGATGGCGGCTTCATAGGCCGCCTGCGCCAGACCTACCGCCAACGCGCCAATACCCACACGGCCACTGTCCAGCGTGGCTAACGTCTGCTGCAAACCACGCCCTTCCGCGCCTAATAGATTTGCCAGGGGCACACGCACTTCGTCAAAGCTGACGGCGTGGGTGGGTGAACCTTTCAAGCCCATTTTCTTTTCAGCGGGGGCGATGGTAACGCCAGGGGTGTTGGTGGGCACCAAAATGTGGCTAAGTGAGCGGCTGCCGCCGGCGGGATCGGTGCGCACCAGAACGACCATCAGGTCGGCTACGGAGGCATTGGTCATCCACATTTTTTGGCCGTCAATGATCCAGGAGTCGCCTTCTTTCACGGCCGTTGTCCGCACCCCGCCCTGTAAATCTGACCCCGCCCCCGGTTCCGTCAGCGACAGGCAGCCCAGTTTGCCCTTGCCGGTTGCCAAAGGGGGCAGCCATTCTTGCTTTTGCGCTTCGCTGCCATATTTGACAATTGGCCCTAACGCCAGCCCATTGTGCGCCGAGATAGCCAGCGCCGTTGAGCCACAGCCCCAACCCAACTCCTCAATGGCAATAGCGGCGCTGAGGGCGTCTACGGCCGCGCCGCCGTACTCTTCCGGCACTTCCAGCCCCAACAAACCAAGCGGCCCCATTTTTTTCACGGCCGTCCAGTTAAACTCCCCGCTCTCATCGGTGTGCCGCGCCAGGGGTTTTAGCTCCTTCGCTACAAACTCATGCACTACGTGCCGAAACTCGCGTTGTTCTTCAGTCAGTTGAAAATCCATATTAAATCACTCTCCAGATTCAGTGGGTTATGGGTGCAATTATAGGCATGGGTCGTGATTAAACCAATGGTAAGCGTTCAGACCTGACAGGTTTCTTCCCAGTTCAACTTGACTCATTGCTGCCTAAAAACCTGTCAGGTCTCCAGAGGGGCTGAACGCTTACGTTTGAATACGACGTACATACTCACCTACAGAAAATTGTTGCTGTTTCACCAAAATTATCCCTGCGTGGTCTTTACCACTTTTCATGTATTCCGCGTGAATACGGTGAAAATCGCGGATGTTAAAACTGCAAAACACCCTGTTGCTGGCAGTGGCAAAATCAAGTTGCTCCTCGTAGACAAAACAAAAACCGGCTTAATGAGCCGGTTTTTTAATTTCAGTAACCTGCGGCTGCCAGGGTGAGCAGCAGCAACTGGCTCAGGCCACTGGGCAGGTGTTGGGGGTCCAGGTATTCATCCAGCCGGTGGGCGTGGTGGGATTCGGCCAGGCCAATGCACACGGCCGTATACCCCTCACTCAGCGGTACATTGGCGTCGGTGCTGCTGGCAGTCAGGCGTGGATTGGCGCAGCCAACAGTCCGCAGCGCCGCCACCGCCCACTGCACCAGGGGCGCGTCCGCTGCCAGCGCGCCCGCCGGTCGGTTGCCAATGAGTTCCATAATCACCTGTACATCTTTGCGTTTATTGGCCTGTTCGATGATCTGGCTCACGGCCGTGACCAGCGCTTCCAGTTCCGCCGGTGATTCCGAACGCAAATCCAGCAGACCGCTGGCCGACTGGGCAATGGTGTTAATGGATGTGCCACCTTCAATCACCCCCACATTGTAGGTAGTCTTGGGAGTTTTGGGCACAGTCAGCCGGTCTATAGCCACGATGAGGCGGGCCAGTTCATGCACGGCGCTGCGCGCCCCAAAATTGCCCCAGGAATGGCCGCCGGGCGTTTGCACCGTCAACTTAAACCGCCGCACGCCAATGCCCTGATGCGAAACTTGCCCATACAGGCCACCTTCCACCACCAGGTAGGTAGCACGGGCGCCAAACCGTTCCACCACGGCCCGCATCCCCCGTAAATCGCCCAGCCCCTCCTCAGCCACATTGGACACAAACCAGAGATCGGCGGGTAATTCCAGGGCAGCTTCGCGCAATACCCGCGCCAGAGTGATGATGCCGGCCACGCCGGTGGAGTTGTCGGCAATACCGGGACCATAGACGAGACGGCCGTCACGCCGCGCCGTCAGGTCTGTTTCCAGCGGGAACACGGTATCGCTGTGGGCGGAAATGATGACGGGGGGGTGGGTGGGGTTGGCGGCAGGCAAACGGCCGTACACATTGTGCAATTCATCCTGCGCCACATCTTGCAGGCCAACGGCCGTGAACTGCTGCTCAATAAAAGCCGCCCGCGCCGCCTCGGCAAAAGTTGGCGCAGGAATTTGCTGTATAACAATCGCCAGGTCAATCACCTGGTCACTCATCTGATGAAAAGCGGTTAACAGGGTCTTTACGGGGGGATGTGCAGCCAGTGTGGAAATCGTATTCATACCAGATGAGGTCTTTATGTAGGGGCGTGGCCTTGTGCCCGCCCATCAGCAGGCGACCACAGAGCAACCACAAGAGTTGCCCCTACCCTAGTGGTCGTATCAACAAAATACCGATCAAACTGATAATCAAACCGATATGCAAGAACAAATTACTCTCCACAATCCAGAAGCCCTGGAAAAACTGCAATACCAGGTTTAAGATGATGAAGCCCAAACCGATTAGCGGCAGCAAACCCGGATACTTCGCCAGGAATTCGCTCAATGTGTCCAGTAGTTTGTTCATTAGCCACCAACTTTGCTTAGAAGTTCAACTTCTTTAGAGAAGTTGAACTTCTGATTCTAAACTTGATACGGTTCAAAATATGGTATCAGGCGATGGGGTAAACGTCCATAAACTCGCACCCCATCCTGCCCATGCTCTTCACTATCCACCTGCCCTCGTTCATACATCATAGACAACAAGTCACCACGTTGATAAGGCAACAGCACCGAGATTGGCGTCAATAATGCCACCATCGCCGCTTCGACGGCCAACAAGAGTGCATCCATGCCTTCGCCGGTGAGCGCAGAAATACGCACGGTGGGTACGGCTAAATCTAATATCGTCTCAATGTCGCTGTCAGCCGCAAGCTGATCTATCTTGTTCAGAGCCACCACCATCGGCAAATGATCCACTTCCAGTTCGGCCAGGGTATCTTCCACCGACTCCACCTGCGCCACCACATGGGGATGGGTAGTGTCTACCACATGCAGCAGCAAATCGGCGTCCCGTATCTCTTCCAGAGTGGCCCGGAAAGCAGCCACAATCTGGGTGGGCAGCTTTTGGATGAACCCAACGGTATCGGTAAAGAGGACTTCACGGCCGTTGGGCATCACCACCTTGCGCGTCGTCGGGTCTAAGGTGGCAAACAGCATGTCTGCGGACAACACGTTGGCGTCGCTGAGTTTATTGAGCAGTGTAGATTTACCGGCATTGGTATAACCGACGATGGCGACCACCGTCAATTCCGTTTGCTGCCGTTTGGTGCGGGCCGATTCGCGCCGGGCGCGCACTGTCTCTAAATCCTCCTTGATGGCGCTGATGCGGCGGCGAATTTCGCGGCGGTCAACTTCTAGCTGGGTCTCGCCAGGGCCGCGCACACCCACACCACCACTCATGCCACCGCCGGCGCGGCCACCCGCCTGCCGCGCCAAATGTGTCCACATGCGCGTCAGGCGGGGCACACGGTACTCTAGCTGTGCCAGTTCCACTTGCAGCTTACCTTCGCGGGTGTGGGCGTGTTGGGCAAAGATGTCCAGGATGAGGGCAGTACGGTCAATGACCTTGACCTCTTCGCCAAAAATCTCTTCCAGTTCACGCTGGTGGCGCGGTTCGAGTTCATCGTCAAAAATGACGACGTTGGCGTCCAGTTCTCCTACCAGCGCCTTGACTTCTTCTACTTTGCCCGCACCAATGTAGGTGGCGCTGTCCGGTTTATCAAGCCGCTGACTGGTCTGGCCGACCACGTCCAGCCCGGCGGTATCAGCCAGACGCGCCAATTCTTCCAGACTGTCATGCAAGTTGAGCAACGGCCGTATCCGCTTAAACTCCACACCGACTAAAAAAGCCCGCTCACGCGGTTCAACAGTTGGATATGTTTTGTGTGTAATAGTTGCCTCCGTTGTTCGTAATCCGTAAATCGTAATCCGTAATCCGACTACGGTTCACGGATTACGGGTCACGGATTACGGGTCAGGTTCATTCAGAAAGCCCCGTGATCCGCAAGGCCGGGGGGTGTTCTACCACAAATTCGTAGGCTACGGTTTGTTTGGCCCCGGCAGGCAAGTTCAGATGCCATTCTAAAAGGTTTAAATCGGACTGTTCGCTGGGGGTGGGGCGGGCGCTCTCCAGCCGGACTTTGATTTGCTCGTTGCGGGCGACGGGGATGTGGTCGTGCAGTTCCAGAGCAACGGCCGTGCCCAACAAATTCTGCAACTCAATCTCGTAGCCAAAACGGGTGCGGCGCACATCACGCAGCATCTTTTTGTCTACTTCGCGTTTGCTCAATTCCCGCTCCACGGTGATGCGCTCTTCCACGCCCAGCAGCAGTTCCAGCTCCCCACCGGTGGGCGTATATTCCAGGTTGGTGCGGCCAATAAACTCGTCCCCCACAAACAAGCTGGCGGAGCCGGCTAACAGCGGGCCGCTGCCACTGTTGGTAACGGTCGCCCGGCGGTAGACGGCGTCGGTATGTTTGGGCGCAGAAAGATAGTCCAGTTTGGGATCAAGCTGAAGCTGCTGCAAGGTGGTTTTGTGCGGCGAACCATCGCTGGGAATGTCGGCCGGATTGGGCACGTGAAAGGTCACGGCCGTACCCTCGCTGCTGATGGCGGCGGTGACAATCTCCGCCTCTTTCATTTGCAATTCTGCTTCGGGCGCGCCAAACGTGTCGGCGACAGCCATAGTCGCCGCGGCAGGCATGGGCGCGGCGGCTCTTTGCATACGGGGCTGTGGCACGGGCGGCGGCATATACACATCCAGATACCAGGGATGCAGTTCCGGCAGCCGTTGGTTGAGGGCGGGTCGGGCCGTGGAAACGCTGAGTTGTACGGCCGTCCAATCCTGCCCCGTCTGCTGCGTAATCTGGGCAATATAGCTCAACTCCACCGTTTGCCCGCTTTCCGTCTGGCGCAGCCGGGCATCATACAATGGCTGCCAGCCGGCGTTATGTACCACATAGGTCACTTCGGGGCGGAACGCACCCGCCGCTAACACTTCAACCTCCACCACCGCCTGATACCGTTCACGGGGACGGGCCGAGCGCATCTGGTTGAGTTCATTTTGTAGCTTTTGCAGGTGGCGTTTCAGGTCGCGCTCCTGTTTTTTCAGGTCGCGCACGGCCGTGCGCATCTGCACATCCTGGTCGCGCAAAAAGTCCAGCAAATTGGCCTGGTCGGTCACAGTAGTGCGGCCACGCGACAGCCCTTTGGCAAACTCCACCGTCGCCGCGCGCAGCCCGTCCAGATATTTGCCATGCTCCTGCCAGCGGGCCATGTCGTCGGCCAATACCTGCATCTCGTCCTGCGTTTGTTCAATTTGCAGTTCCAGGTCACGCGCCTGGGCAGCGGGCGTCTCGGTGTAAAAGTGGCGGCTCACATCCACGCTCTGGATGCGCACCCGCGCCGTGCCCTGCCCGGCCACGCGCACCGATTCCGGTTCCAGCACCAGGGGTAATTCATCCACCAGCAGCCGGTGGGCGCCCACTTCCAGTTCGCAATCGGCTACGGCCGTGACCCGCGCCCGGTCTGGATAGACTACCACTCGTTCTACGGCCGTTTGCATCATCACATCCATCGTGTCCCTTCCTTATGCAAAAGTAAGCAGTAAGCGGTAAGCAGTGAGCAGTGTCGGGCTACCGCTCACTGCTCACTGCTAACCGCTCACTCACATTCCCCACATCGGTTCTTTTAACCATAACGGCAGTTCAATGTGAAAGGTACTGCCAGGGCAGGTTTCTTCGTCATGGCCGGGGCTTTGCGCCCAAATCTGGCCGCCATGCGCTTCGATAATACCTCTGGCAATGGGCAGCCCCAGGCCAGGGCCGCCTCCTTTGAAATTGGTTTTGCTGGAGGAGTGCAAGCTGGCGTCGGCGGCGCTGCCAAATTTCTCAAAGATCATCTCCAGATTTTCAGCGGCGATACCAATGCCGGTATCCATTATTTGAATATCCAGAAAACCACCCATCTCATCGGACGATTCATCCTGGCGAGTGGGCACGGCCGTGACCGTCACCCGTCCCCCATCCGGTGTATATTTCAGGCCATTCATCACTACCTTATGCAACGCCTTCTTCAATTTTTCTTCGTCGCCGAAGGTGTGGGAGGGGACGCCAAAGGGCAAAATCACCAATTCCACCTGCCGCCCCGCAAAATGTTTATTCAAACTGTCCGCCAACATCAACACCAGCCGCTCCAGGTTGATTTCCCGATACTTAATTTCAAATGACTTCAAATCAAGCAAGGACACATCAATCAGGTCGCCAATCACTTCCCGCATCCGGCGGAAACCGTTGTTAAAGCCATCCAGATAGACATTCAGGCGCGGTTCATTTTTCAGTTCCGCGCGCAAGATATTGGCGTAGCCTTCAATAATGGTCAGCGGCGTTTTCAATTCGTGGGCGGCCACGGCGATAAACTTCGTCTTTGTCTCTTCCAGCCGGTCTTCCTGGCGGCGCAACTGCACCATGTGCTCAATCAGGTCGGCGCGCTGTATGTCGGTGGCTAACTGGGAGGCTTCAATGATGGCATAAGTGAGAATGTCGTCCAACTGGCGCATGGCGCGCAGCGTTTCCTGGGGCGGGAACTGCTTCTCCACACGGGCAATAATCTCCTGTTTCAGCACCCGCAGCACCACCAGCCAATCATACGCCCCCCGCGCATCATGCCCAATGCTCGTCAGCGCCCAGGACTGCACGTTGGCTAACTGCATCTCCGGCAGCGCGGTGACACTGTCCGCCAGCAGCGCCAGGAACTCAAAGAGGTCATCCTCGTCCACCAGCATGTTGGGCGCGCGGCGCAGCGTGGCACTGCACAATACGGCCGCATTCTGGCGCAACCACAAATTCAATCCTTCAGCCACAGAGGCGTCTCCTACAAAATTAAGAATTATGAATTATGAAGGATGAGTTTCATCCCTGGTAATCAGCCTCAGTTCACAGGAACACGTAAATACCCGCTCACGTATACATCGCTTCCCTGTCATAGCGAATGGCGTTAGCGCGGGTGAAGCGGCGCAAGGCGGTCAGGGCGCGTTCGCTGTACCAGCGATACCGCTCCGCTTTGGGTAAATCATGCTGTGGCGCGGGCAGCAGGCCAAAATTGGCTTTCATTGGCTGAAAATGCCGGGCTTCAGCATGGGTTACATAATGGCACAGCGCGCCCAACATGGTCGTGGGTGGCAAAATGACAGGCAGTTGCCCTTTCAGTAGCCGGGCCGCATTCACACCTGCCAGCCAGCCGGTGGCGGCGTTGCCCATGTAGCCTTCCACGCCGGTGATTTGCCCGGCAAAAAAGAGGTCGGCGCGGCCCCGATATTGCAGCGAGGGGTGCAAAAGCTGCGGCGCGTTGATGTAGGTGTTGCGGTGCATCATGCCGTAGCGCATAAACTCGGCGTTTTCCAGACCGGGAATGAGGCGCAGTACCCGTTTTTGTTCCCCCCAGCGCAGGTTGGTTTGAAAGCCGACCATGTTGTACAGCGAGCCGATGAGATTGTCCTGGCGCAGTTGCACGACGGCATACGGCCGTTTCCCCGTCCGTGGATCCACCAACCCTACCGGGCGCATAGGGCCAAAGGCCAGCGCCTTGTCGCCACGCCGGGCCATTTGCTCAATGGGCATACAGCCTTCAAAAAAGTGCGGGTCTTCTTGTTCAAACTGTTTGAGGGTGATGGTTTCGGCCGTCAGCAGCGCCTCTTGAAAACGATGGTATTCCTCTTTTGTCAGGGGGCAGTTGATGTAATCGCCTTCTTCCTGTTCGCCGCGATCATACCGTGAATCGCGGAAGGCGATGGTCATGTCAATGCTGTCGGCCTGCACGATGGGCGAAAGGGCGTCGTAAAAGTAGAGATATTGCTGCCCGGTCAGTTCGTTGATACTGGAGGCAAGGGCGGGTGAGGTGAGCGGGCCGCTGGCGATGACGGTGGGGGTGGGCGGCACGGCCGTGACTTCTTCCCGCACCAGTTCAATCAAGGGGTGGCTTTCTATTTTTTCCGTCACCCGCTGCGCAAACAGGTCCCGGTCTACGGCTAATGAAGAACCGGCGGGCACGGCCGTTTCCTGGGCGCAGGCCAGGATGAGCGATCCCAGGCCGCGTAGTTCCGCCTTGAGCAGGCCGGGCGCTTTGTCCGGCAACGCCGAGCCAAGCGAATTGCTACATACCAGTTCGGCCAGAAAGTGGGTGGTATGGGCCGGCGTGTTTTGCCGGGGCCGCATCTCATACAGACGCACCGGAATACCCAGTTCCGCCGCCTGCCAGGCCGCTTCGGTTCCTGCCAGCCCACCACCAATGATGATCAACTCTGTGTGCATGGGCGGGATTTTATCACATCTGCCAGCGATGATGTATCCGCCAAATCCAGGCAAAGTTGCGCCCTTTTCAACTATTTGCCAACAGGCTACGGGTGACGGGTAATCGGCGCGGGTTATTCAGCAAACGGCCGTGGCCGATGCCCAAACTGCACCGCTGGCCGATTGACCGGCGCGGCCCACCTGACGGCATTGGCAATGACGCGCAGCACCTCATCCTGGTAATAAATAGGGTACGTCTCGTGGCCGGGGCGGAAATAGAAAATTTTGCCCTGGCCCCGCTGATAACAACAACCGCTGCGAAACACCTCGCCCCCGGCAAACCAGCTCACAAAAACCAGCGTCTCCGGCTGCGGAATGTCAAAAAATTCGCCATACATCTCCGCCTGGGGAATCTCGAAGTATTCACCCAACCCTTCGCTGATGGGATGGCCGGGGGCGACCACCCACAGCCGTTCCAATTCGCCCGCTTCGCGCCATTTCAAGTTGCAGGTAGTGCCCATCAGCCGCTGGAAAATTTTGGAGAAGTGGCCGGAATGCAGCACAATCAGCCCCATGCCCGCCAACACCCGCGCCTGTACCCGGTCAACGATCTCATCGCTGACTTCGCCGTGCGCCAGGTGGCCCCACCAGGTGAGGACGTCGGTTTGGTTGAGCACGGCCGTGCTCAAGCCATGTTCCGGTTCATCCAACGTCGCCGCCCGCGTGGTCATGCCTTGCGCCTGCAAATAGCGGGCAATCGGCGCGTGCATCCCCTCCGGGTATAGCGCCTTCACCTTGTCCGACTGTTTCTCATGCCGGTACTCATTCCAAATTGTTACACGAATCGTCATATTTACTCCTCTATTCCCGCCGCACAACCCCTTCGCGCCAGGCGAAAACGGCCGCTTGCGTCCGGTCTGCCAGGTGTAATTTGCTCAGGATATTGCTTACGTGGCTTTTCACCGTTTTCTCGCTAATGATCAACCGCGCGGCAATATCGCTGTTGCTTAATCCTTCAGCGATCAACCGCAGCGTTTCCATTTCCCGCTCGCTCAATTCGGTAAACGGGTTGATGACGCCGGTTTGAGCGCCAGTATAAACACCATGTAGTTCTTGTACCACACGGGCGGCTACGCGGGGATGGAGGACGGCCTCGCCCACTGCCGCTTTACGCACCGTATCCGCCAATTCGTCCGGGCCAATGTCTTTCAGCACATAGGAAAGCGCCCCGGCGCGAATGGCCGGGAAAATATGCTCGTCCTGGTGGTAAGAGGTGAGGACGATCACCTGGGTGCGGGGGCTGGTTTGTTTGACGCGACGGGTTGCTTCCACACCATCCATGCCGGGCATGATCAAATCCATCAATACAATATCCGGGGCAAACTGGCTAACCAGGGCAACGGCCGTGTCCCCTGATTCCGCCTCGCCAACCACATCAATATCTGGCTGGGTGTCCAGAAATGCCCGCACCCCTTGCCGCACCAATTGATGATCATCCACCAGCAGCACTGTAATCGGTTCGTTCATAATTCCGCCCTGACCATTGTCCCTTTTCCCGGCTGGCTGGTCAATTGCAGCCGCCCACCCAAAGCATCCAACCGTTCGCGCATCCCCTGAATGCCAAAGCCGCTGGTTGCCGCCTGCGCATCAAAACCGCGCCCATTATCGGCGATGGTGAGGACGACGCCGCCCGCTTCCCAGGCCAGGCGCATAGTGACCTGGCTGGCCCCGCTGTGGCGGGCAATGTTGGCTAACGCTTCCTGCCCCACCCGAAAAAGGGCCTGTTCGGCGGACAGGGGCAACGGCCGTTCGCCCTGCACCTGAAATTCCACAGGGATGTTGTTCTGGCGTGACCAGTTGGCAGCATAATCACGCAAGGCAGCGGCCAATCCCTGCCCATCTAGTGCCGCCGGGCGCAGTTCTTGTATCAGCGAGGCCAACTCCTGCTGCGCCTGCCGGGCCAACGCTTCCGCTTCCGCCAGCCGGTTGGCAGCCGCCTCCGGGTTATTGACCAACATCGTTCTGGCTGCGCCAATTTGCATGGCGGTGGCAAAAATTTGCTGCTTAACAGCGTCGTGCAAATCGCGGGCGAGCCGATTGCGCTCTTCCAGAGCGGCCAACTCCTGGCGGGTTTGCAGCAGATTTTGCAGTTGTTCGGCCATCTGGTTCAGGCGGCGGCTGAGCTGGCCTAATTCATCCTGGGAAGCGTCAGAAGCCACGGCCGTAAAATCCCCCCGGCTCCACTTATCGGCCGCCTGGGCCACAGCGCCAATGCGCCGGGTGAAAGGACGGGCCGTTAGAAAACCGAAAATTGTGCCGATAAAACCGGCCATCAGCGCCAATGGAATGAGACTGTACAAAATCATGGTCAACAAGGGTCCAACCGTTTCACTGTTCAGGGCGGGCAATGGCAGGGTGAAAATGAGGACGCCCAGCAGGCGGTCATCGTCGTCAACCAACGGAAGGACATTGACCAGATAACCGCCGGGCAAGGTGTAGCGTAGTTTGTCTAGCTCCCGTTCGCCTTGCTGCACGGCCGTAAACCGCTCAATCAGTTGGGGAATGGTATCAAAGGCAAACGGCCGTTCACCAAACGGCCGTTCACCGGCCACAAAGTCAGGCAGCGGCGAATTTTGCGCCAGTAAATATCCCTCATCATCAAGAAGGTAAACCGGCTGCCCCTCCCCAAAACTAAAGCGCCAATCGCCCCCGTTTCCTGGCTCGCCCAGATTGCGGGCAACGCTAAAACCAGCGTCGGCCGCTGTTGTTTCTGGAGTACGGCCGTCAAACGTCCGCTGCATCCAGTTGTTCAACCCTGCCAGATCAGGCGGTTCGGTTTGCAGATATTGGCGCGCCTCCACCGCATAGAGATCATACAGGGCTATACTCATAGCATCGATCAGAAAGTTAGAGCGAAGAAAAACCAGCAGCGCCAGCAGCAGCAGCAGTTCCAGAACCAACAAGGCGGCTACCGTCACCACCGTGTAGGAGAAGGTAAGCCGCCATTGCAGCCGTTTTTTGTGCATCCGCATGAACGACATGAAACCAAAGGCCAGGCCCCAAAAAGCGGCAATCGAAACTGCCCATAACCAGTCTACCCGTTGATGTATCAGGTAGCTGATGGCTACCGCGCCCACAAAAACGGCAGCGGTTCCACCAAGAACAGACAGGAATGCGCGGTCTTTCATGGTACCAACTTTTTGAATGCCTCAGGATTTGTACACGGGCTGTGGCGCGGTCAGAAACCGGCCACAGCCAATATAGATTACCGCTGGTGTTATCCACCCAAATCCTGGCGGCGGAAGATGACAATGGACAGGGCGACGAAAGCGACGCTGTAAAGGGCAATGCCGATGGCCGCTGCGCCGGGTTCCAGAAATTGTATAGCTGGCGCAGCCTGCCCGCCAACCTCAACGGTGGTCGCCGTACCAATGGATAACATGCCCTGGCCCAATCCGGCGGGTAAGTAACGGCCAATGTCGGCCCAACCACCCCCGGCAAAAGTTAGCAGTTGAACAACGATCCCTTCCAACAGCAAGATGTAGGCCAGCCCGGCGCCTACGGCCACAATGACCGAGCGGGTAGCCACCGCCAGGAAGAAGGCCAGCCCGGCGTAAGGCAGCAGGCTGTAAGCCGTTGCCAGCGTGGTGGTCAGCAGGCGACCCCACTCCACCGCATCCACGGGGATGTGTCCCAGGATAATCTGGCTGAGCACGGCCGTAACCAATCCCCCAAAGAACAGTGGCGTCAATACCAACAGCAAGGCAGGCAGCAACAGAGCCGCAAACTTGGCTGCCAGAAATGTACTGCGGGGCACACCCCGGCTCAGCCACAGTTGCAACGTCCGCCAGGTATATTCCTGAGCGACCACCGCCCCCACCAAGATGACCATTAAAATACCGCCCAGGCTGGGGCCGGCAGCCAGCCCCACCGACTGCACCAGTCCCAGCGGCCAGACCAACGTCTGCTCCAGTTGGGCCATCGCCGGATTACTGCCATCCATCCGGCTAATGGCAAAAAAGAGGGCGTTCAGGGCCAGCACACCCACACCCATGATGATCAATTCCACACGCAAGATGGTGCGCTTCCACAATTTCTGTTGCTCAATGCGTAACATATTCCAAAACATCATACACTCTCCGTCATTTCTAAAAACAGACTTTCCAGGTCTACCCGCTGCACGATGACTTCACCGGGGTAGATGTTATGTTGGGCCAGGTGGCGCACAATGGTTTCGCCGCTGACGCCGCCGACTTCCAGGTAACGGCCGTTGGCCGATAACCGCTCCACACCTGCCAATGATTGCAGCGCGGCCTGCGCCTCGGTGGGGGAGGCCACGCCAACTTTTACCGTCATCTGCTGCTGGCCGAGCAGGTCACTGACTTTGCCCTGGGCCACAATCTGGCCCCGGTTCAAAACGGCCACCCGGTCGCAGATTTGCTCTACTTCGTGGAGCAGATGGCTGCTCAGAAAGATGGTCACACCATCAGCCACCAGGTCGCGCAGCAGTTGGCGCATTTCGCGCATCCCTTTGGGGTCAAGCCCGTTGGTGGGTTCATCCAGGATGATCAGGTCAGGACGATGCAGCAGGGCTGCCGCTAACCCCATACGCTGTTTCATGCCGGTGGAATAACTTTGCACTTTTCGGCCGGCGGCCTCGCTCATGCCTACCCGGGCAACGACTTCATCAATACGGCCGTCAGGCACATCATCGGCCAACCGGGCCAGCAGCAGCAGGTTGTCTCGCCCAGACAGGTAGGGCAGCAGAGCAGGCGCACCCACCAATGAACCGACGCGGCGCAACGGCCGTGTCTGGTTGGGGGTAACGGGCAGGCCAAACATCTCAATCTGCCCGCTGCTGGGCGCAACCAGCCCCAGCACCATGCCAATGGTCGTTGTTTTGCCCGCGCCGTTTGGCCCCAAAAAACCAAACAGTTCGCCTGGGTGGATCTGCAAATTGACCTGGTCTACGGCCGTGACCCGGCCAAAAGTTTTACTCAGGTTATGGGTTTCCAAAATGTAGTTCGTCATCTGTGATACTCCTTTGATATCGTTCAGCCCATCGAGAGACCTGACAGGTTTTGGGACTGCAAAGCTTCAAGTTGAACGAGTAAAAAATCTGTCAGGTCTGAACGGTTACGCCCACAGTATAATAGGGAAGGAAGGCCGTCCACATGGGTCTGGAGAATGAACGAGAATGGGGCTGGAGACTGATTGGCTGGACGGCCGTGTCCCCGACACTCGCCTGGCCTTCGGCCAATTCGTCGTCAGCACCAGCGCGGATGAAACGCGCCCTATCCTGTAGCTTGAGTAATTGGCAAGATGGATTGAGACCAGATATAGTCAGGAAGCTATAGAAAACATTAACGTTTAATTGGCAAGGTAGGGGTGTTTATCAACGGCCATACGGCCGTCCATCTATCTCTCGTGATTCACAAATCTGAGAGGCCCGTTTTCAAGGAGATTGCGTTATGTGTTGCTTATTTACAATTTTAGTGTTCTTAGGGCCGCGCATCGGCGGAATTTTTTGGTGGTTGGCAACGCCAGCACGATGGGTAGGTGTTGCCGGCGCTTTTGAATCGGCTCTCTGGCCGATCATAGGTCTAATTTTCTTGCCCTGGACCACGTTGATGTATGTCAGCGTTGCCCCCGGGGGGATGGTTGGGTTCGATTGGGTCTGGGTCGGCCTGGCGGTGGTTATAGATGTGATAGCCTATGGTGGTGGTGGGTACGGCAATCGTAACCAGATACCGGGCATGGGCAGTAGTTAATAGATAAATGCCAGGCACTATTGAAGTGCCTGGCATTTTTGTCGCATATTTGGAGAAGAGTGGAGTATGAAAACGAAACCCCACCCTAAAAGTAGAAAGCCGGTGTGGCGTATTTTAGTCATCTGGGCCATCGAATCCCTGGCGTTGTTTTTGATGTCCCTCATATTGGATGGATTTCAGCTTAATGGTTTTGGCGCGGCCGTCATTGCGGCCGCGATCATCGGCCTGCTCAATGCACTGCTGTGGCCGCTATTGAGTTACATCATTTTGCCCTTTGCTGTACTGACCCTGGGCATTGCCGCTCTAATACTCAACGGCGTGATCATCTATCTGGCCGGTGAGCTTTCCGCCAGTTTTGAGGTTGCCAGTGTGGGCACGGCCATTTGGATAGCGTTGGGGCTGACGGCCGTGAATGCCATTGCCAGTTCTCTGCTCACCATTGACGACGACAATTCCTACTACCGCAACGTGGTCAAACGACGCGCCAAAAAGATCGCCAAACCAGAAGAAACCGACAAACCCGGCATCATCTTCCTGGAAATTGACGGGCTGGCCAGGCCGGTACTGGAAAAAGCCATGGCTGCCGGTTATGCGGCCAATATGAAACGCTGGCTAGACTCTGGCGACTATGAACTGGTGGAGTGGGAAACGGACATGTCCTCACAAACCTCCGCCAGCCAGCTAGGTATCCTGCACGGTTCTAATAAAGACATCCCAGCCTTCCGCTGGTATGACCGGAAACGCAAAACAATTGTGGCTTCCAGCAACCCGGACGAAGTAGCCCGGCTGGAAAAAGAGCATTCCGATGGCAATGGGCTGCTGGTGGAAAAAGGCGCCAGCCGCGGCAATCTGGTCTCCGGCGATGCGCCCATCGTCAGCGTCACCGCTAGCGTCATGAAGGATTTCTCCCGGCTGCATATGACCGATTATTACGCCTACTTTGCCAATCCCTACAATATCACCCGCACCATGTTGCTGATGGGATGGGACATCATTTTGGAAAAGTGGCAGTTCCGCCAGGCGCGTAAAAAAAATGTGGTGCCCATCATGGACAAACATCATCGCGGCGGCAAATATCCGCTGCTGCGCGTCTTCACCACCATCATCATGCGTGAGTTGAATGTGTATACACTCATTGGCGATATGTTTGGCGGTGTGAAGTCTGCCTATGCCACCTTTGTGGGCTATGACGAGGTGGCGCACCATTCGGGGGTGGAATCATTGGATGCGCTGGATATTTTGCGCAAGCTGGATGAGCAGTTTGCCCGGTTGGAGAGTGTGGCGGCGGATGCGGCACGGCCGTATCACCTGGTCGTCCTCTCTGATCATGGGCAGAGCGGCGGCCCAACCTTCAAACAACGCTACGGCCTGGATTTGCAAGAATTAGTGCAGCAACATGCCAAACAGTTTCTGGTGCAAGGCTTCATGGAAACAAATGAGTCCTGGGGTCACGTCAATGTCGTCGTCAACGATGTGATGAAAAGTGACAAAAAGTCGGGCCGATGGATCAAACGGCTGGCCGGGAAAAATGTGAAGGATGGCGAAGTTCAGGTTGGTGAAGAAGAGTTAGCCGACGACCTGAAACCAGAAGCGAACATTATTGTGCTGGCTTCTGGCAATTTGGGCCTGGTCTATGGCACCAAGCGCGACACCCGTATAACGTTGGAGGAAGTTGATAAACTGTTCCCCGGACTGCTGGACAATCTGGTGCAGCATGAAGGCATTGGCTGGGTAATGGTGCAATCGTCAGAATATGAAGGGGTGGTGGTTGGCAAGAACGGCCGTTACTACCTGAACGATGATCGTGTGGAAGGTGACAATCCGTTAGCCGGCTTTGGCCCTAACGCCGCCCGCCACCTGAAACGGTATAACCAGTTCCCCGACGCGCCGGATTTGTACATCAACAGCTTCTACAACGTGGAAACCAACGAAGTGGCGGCCTTTGAAGAGTTAATTGGTTGTCATGGCGGTATGGGCGGGTATCAGACACGGCCGTTCATCCTCCATCCCAAAGTATTACCCATCACCGAACCGGAACTGGTCGGGGCGGACTCCGTCTACCGCCAGTTCAAACATTGGCTGGCCGAAGTGCAGGGCGCTCCCCTCCCGGCCCCCGCTGGTGATTGACCTGATCGTGAGCCAGTAAAAACCCGATTTCTTGAAGAAATCGGGTTTTTTGATCCCCTCTTGACAAAACTAGAAATTTGGTTAATAATTTCCCCAATTCTAAACTATTAACTTGTTTACTAATTTAATTTTCTTTCAGAAGTTCAACTTTTTGGAAAAGTTGAACTTCTAAAATGTATGTCTGTACGAAACGCCATATTAGGATTGTTGGCCCACCGCCCCCGGCATGGGTATGAACTGCACGATGCGTTTGAAGCCATGGTCGGCGGCGAGCAGAATTGGGACATTAAACCGGCGCAGGTCTATTCCACCCTCAACCGGCTGGAACAAAGTGGGCTGGTAGTGGAAGATGGCGTCGCCCAGGATGGCGGCCCGGAAAAGCGCATTTACATGGTCACGGATGCCGGACTGGCCGAACTGCGGCAGTGGTTTAACGAACCGAGCCTCAGCGACCGGCGCCGGGATGAGTTCTTTCTCAAACTCATGCTCAGCCTGGTAGTGGAAGATGGCGACCCGCGTCGTCTGATTTACACGCAGCGGGCCGGTCTCTATCGGGAACTGCACATGCTGACCGCCCAGCGCAGCCAGGTGAACCCGGCCACGCAACTTGCCTACATCCTGCTGCTCGATCAGGCAATCATGCACCTGGAAGCGGATTTACGCTGGCTGGAAATGATAGAAGCCCGACTGGACGAGATCAGCCGCCAGCCGATCCCGGAGCCGGCAGAACGGCCAAGAGGGCGACCACCGGTGAGCGGTGAGCGGTGAGCGGTGAGCGGTAAACCGTTATCCGTTATCCGTGAGTCGTAATTCGTGAGTGGTAGTCGAATTACGGAATACGGATTACCGATTACGTTTATTGCAGTGGCAGCCCCGCGCTGCCCTTTTTGGAGATGTAAAATGAGCATTGTCAAAACAGAACAACTAACGAAGGTGTATGGACAGGGGGCAACGGCCGTGACTGCCCTCAACCAGATCAACATGAACATCCAATCCGGCGAATTTGTGGCCGTGATGGGGCCAAGCGGCTGTGGCAAATCCACACTGCTGCATCTGGTCGGCGGGCTGGACCAGCCCACATCGGGACGGGTGCTGCTGGACGAACGGCCGTTGTCCGGCCTCAAAGACGACGACCTGACCACCCTGCGCCGCCGCCAGATCGGGTTTGTGTTTCAATTTTTCAACCTGATACCGGTGCTCACGGCCGTAGAAAACACCGCCCTCCCCCTCATCCTGGACGGCATGAAACAGGCCGACGCCCACAAAAAAGCCGAGGCGTGGCTGGCGCGCATGGGATTGGCCGACCGCCTGCACCATCGCCCGGACGAGCTATCCGGTGGGCAACAGCAGCGCGTGGCCATTGCCCGCGCTCTGGTGGCCGAGCCAGCCCTGTTGCTGGCCGACGAACCCACCGGCAACCTGGATTCCCGCGCCGCCGACGAGATCGCCGCCCTGCTGCGGCAGATTAGCCACGAATGGCAGCGCACGGTGCTGATGGTGACGCATGATCCGCGCATCGCCGCCCATGCCAACCGTATCATCTTCCTCAAGGACGGCACCATTGTAGACGACACCCGACTGTCCGATGATGGGCAGTACGAAGAAAGCGCCGTGCGCGAAAAGCTGGCGGTGATGGCATAGGGGAGTGGCAGGTTATCGGTAATCGGTTATCGGTAACCATTCGGAGGTAATACAAATGTTTAATATCAAACTAGCCCTACGTTATTTACGCGGACGGAAATTACGCACCACGCTCACCCTGTTAGCCATTGTGTTTGGGGTGATGATTATTGTTGGGTTCAACGGCATTTTGCCCGCCATGCAACAGGCCATCCAGGGCAATCTGTCGGCCATCGCCGACGAGGTAGACCTGACCGTTTCCAATGAGACGCGCGGCCCGTTTGACACGGCCGTCGCCGACCAGGTACGCCAAATCTCCGGCGTCGCTGCTGTTTCGCCCCAGTTGGTACGGCCGATGGCGCTGCCCGCCTCACAGGCCCTTGCCAGTAACGACGGTACAAGCATCGTGCTTTTGATTGTGCGCGGCGTAGACCCGGAAACGGTTACAGATGTAGAGACAATCGCCCTGGCCGACGGCCGTCTCCTGACCGCTGCTGACCAAAATGCCATCCTTATTGCCAACAGTCTGGCGCAAAACACCGGCCTGGGTGTCGGGGATACACTCCGTTTGCCCGCCGCTACTGGCACAATGAATTTTGAGATTGTAGGCATTACCACCGGTCGGGCGCCGCAGGGCAGCGAAGAGGTCTTCATCCCCCTGGCAGCCGCCCAAACCACATTCAATTTGCCGGGGCAAATCAATATCATTGAAGCCCGCTTTGCGGCCAATGCGGACGCCGATGCGGTACGCGCGGCCGTCCTGACCCGCCTGGGCAGTAGCTACAAAGTGGGTGGCGCCACCACCGGCTCAGAATTTACCGCCGCCCTGGAAGCTGCCAACTACATCTACAACATGTTTGGCGTCATTGCCATTGCCCTGGGCGGCTTCATCATCTTCATTACTTTTCGCACGGTGGTAGTGGAACGCCGCCGCGACATTGGCATGTTGCGCGCCATTGGCGCTTCCCGCAAAACTGTCTTGGGGCTGATCTTGACGGAAAGTCTGGTGATGGGGGTAATCGGCACGGCCGTCGGCATCGCCTTTGGTTATCTAATGGCTGCCGGGCTGCTCGTGGGGATGCAATCCATATTGGAGAACTTGATGCGCACCAGCGTCAGCGGCCCCGTCTTTGCGCCCTGGGTGTTTGTGCTGGCGATTGGTCTGGGCGTGGGCATTACCCTCTTGGCCGGGCTGTTCCCGGCGCTGGCAGCCATGCGCGTGTCGCCATTGGAAGCGCTACGGCCGTCGCTGGCCGAAGTGGAACGCCGCCGCGCCGGTCGGGGGGCCATCATCGGCGCGGTGCTCATCGTCATCGCCTTCCTGACGCTGCTGCCGGGCAACGTGGGGTTAGCAGCGCTGGGCATCCTGCTTTTTGTTATGGGGCTGGCGCTGGTGCTGCCCGCCCTCATCTACCCGCTGGCGCGCATCTTTGGCCGCCTGCTGACCATCGTCTTCGCCCGCGAAGGGCAAATTGCCCAGGGCAACCTGACCCGGCAGCCGGGCCGGGCGGCCATCACCGCCTCGGTCATTACCATCGGCCTATCGCTGCTGGTGGCCATGGGCAGTCTGATTGTCTCCCTGCAAGGGGGCATGACGGATTGGATAAACACCACGTTGGGCAGCGATTACCTCTTCATGCCGCCCTCGCTGGTATTGGGCGGCGGCAATATCGGCGCCGGCTCGCAGATGATGGCCGACATTGAAGCAGTGCCTGGTGTGGAGCGGGCCACCTCGCTGCGCCTGACCACCAGCCAGATTGACGGCACCGATTTGCAGGTGATTGGCCTTGACCCTGTGACCTACCCACAAATGGCCGGGCTGATCTTTTCTGATGGAGATGAGAAAACGGCATTTGCGGCGCTGGGCAACGGCCGTGCCATCATCGTCAACGGCATCTTCGCTGCCCAAAACGCGGTGTCGGTCGGGGATGAACTCACCCTACAAACACCGAACGGCGCGCAAGCCTATCAGGTAGCCGCCATCGGCGGTGATTTCCTCAACTTCAAACTGGCAACCGGTTACATTTCCCAGGCCAATCTGGCCCAGGATTTTAACGAGACAACGGATATGTTGGTGATGGTTGACCGGGCCGCATCCGCCGACGCCGCCCCGGTTGCTGCCGGTTTGCAGCAGATTGCCGCCGGGTATCCGGCCTTCACCTTCTATTCGCTGGCCGAATGGCAGTCAGAAATGGACAGGACGATGGCGGTCTTTAATGGCATGTATGTTTTGCTCATCATTCTGGCGCTGCCTTCACTGATCGCGCTGATCAACACACTGGCGATCAACGTCTTAGAACGCACCCGCGAGATTGGCACGCTGCGGGCGGTAGGGGCTACCCGCCGCCAGGTGCGGCGTATGATCACCGCCGAGAGCTTGCTGCTGACAGCCACAGGCACCTTATTTGGCCTGCTCGCCGGTTTGTGGCTGAGCTACATCCTGGTAGGGGCAATGAGCATGGTGGGCATGATCTTGCCCTTCTCCTTCTCATTTGCCGGTATACTGTTGGCGATTGTGGTGGGGCTGGGTTTTGGCATCCTGGGCGCGCTCATTCCGGCGCGGCAGGCAGCCCGACTGGACATTGTGCGGGCGCTGGCGTATGAATAGTGACGAGTGATGCGTGACGAGTGATGCGTGATACGTGACGAGTGATGCATGATACGTGACCGGAATGGCCCGTCACTCGTCACTCGTCACGCAATGACCCCTAACTTGCGCGCTTCATTGACGGCCTCGCGACGGCCGTGTACCCCCAACTTTTGAGACAGGTTATAGGTGTGCCGTTTCACCGTCACCACAGAAATGCCCAGTTCCTGGGCGATCTCCTTATTGGTCAGCCGTTTTTCCATGAGCACCAGCACATCCATTTCCCGGTTGGTCAATGACTCAATCAGCGGTTTATCGAGCAGTGTAACTTGCGCGCCGGAGGCCGGGGCAGCCGGGTCGAACGCCGGCATGGCCGCTAAAATGTGGGGCAGGTAGTCAGGCAGAAAGTGCTGGTGGGATAGTTGGGCAAAGAGGGGGGCTAACGCCGCACCATAATCGGCAACCGGGCGGATGAGCCGGGCCGGGGCCGCCAGGGTGAGTGCCTGTTTGAAAACGGCGACGGCCGTCTCCCTTTCCTCGTGTAATTGATGCAGCCAGGCGCGTAACAGATATGCCTCTACCAGAAAGAGGGTGTTATGGGTTGTTTCCAGTAGCTGTTGCAGTTGGGAAAGATAGCTTTCAGCCTCACTCCATTGCCCCAACACCAGCAGCGCCCGCACCAGGGTCAATTCTGGCTCATAAAATTCAAGCATGGGGGTCGAACCGAGACGCGCCGCAGCCGGGGCGATCCACGGAACGGCTACGGCCGTGTCGCCTTGCAGCAAAGCCAGATGTGACTGAAAGGCCTGTACCTTAAAAAGCTGGTTGGCGTTTTTTACCTCGGTCAAAAAAGAGGCCATCTCCGCCGCCACCGCCTGCGCCTCGGCAAACCGCCCCTGCGCCTGATAGGTAAGCGCCAGCCCAAAGCCGCTCTGGATGAACGCATGGCCGTGTACCTGGTAGCGGCTGCGGACGGCTGCTTGAAAGTGGTTTTCCGCCCCTAGCAACCGATTCTGGTAATAAGCGGCCGTACCTAAAAAGTGGTGGGCCCAGCCAGCACTTTCCGGGAATTTCCGCTCTTCGGCCAGCCAGAGCAGGCGGTTGGCAACATGAATCAGTTCCGGCAGGTTGGCCTGCGCCCGGTAGAGGAAGGCCAGCGCCGGCAGCAGACGCACCGCCAACACGGCATGAAACCCTGCTTCTGCCTCTAACGCCAGTTGCGCCGCCGCCACCGACGGCCGTATGTCACCCAATAAGTAGCGCCCCCCGCTCAGAAAAACCCAGGCCACACCGCGCACATAGCCGCACTGCGGCGGCACCTCTGCCAGGGCAAGCTGGCCCCAGGCCACGGCTTGCACACCGTCATTAGCCCAATAATATTGCTGGCTACGCAGCGCAGCCAATTCACCGTTGAGGCGAACGCCCGTTGACTCTGGGGCACGAGCCAGCAGGTTTTCTAGCTGCTCTAAGAGGGCGGGCATTTCCCCATAACGCCATTGACTATACAGAATCCAGGCGCGCAGCATGAGCAATTCTGGTTCTTCATTTACCAGAGTCGCCGGAAACAGGTGCAGCAGGCGGTTCAACAACGGCCATTCTTCCTGGTTCATCAGTTGGTGTCGCCGGTCAGCTACAATCTGCACGGCCGCCTGGATATTGTTGGCAGCCAGGGCGTGTCGGATAGCGATCACGGGCTGGTTGTGTTGAGCAAACCATTGGCTGGCACGGCCGTGCAGCGCCGCAATCTGCTCTCGGCTGTAACGCTGGTGTAACTGGTGCTGCATCAATTCCTGAAACAGATGATGATAACGGTACCACTCATGCTGCTCGTCCAGCGGGATAATAAACAGGTTGGTTGTTTCCAACCAGGTGATAAATTGCGGCCCCTTGTCGCTCATTTCTGGCGCATCCGGCCAGCAAACGGCCGTGCATAAATCGCTGTTGAATTGGTCAAGCACGGCCGTTTGCAGCAGAGCTTCTTGAAACGGTGGCGGCTGCTGCTCCAACACCTCGGCCACCAGATAATCCATAACCAGCCGGTTGTTTGCCTGCAATTGCGTGAGCATAGCGTCGGCGTCCGCCTGGTATGGCAGCGATAACACCGCCAGGCGCAGCCCGGCGAGCCAGCCTTCGGTCTTGTTATAGAGGGCGGCGGTCACCGCCGGGTCTGGTTGGATGGAAAGCGTTTGTTGCAGATAAACAGTCGTTTCCGCCAGCGTCAGCGCCAGTTCTGAGGCGCGCAATTCCGCCATTTTGCCTTGCTCCAACAGCGAAATTCGTGGCAGCAAAGGGTCATGCCGGGTAGCCATCACCAGGTGCATGGCGCGGGGTGGCTGGCGCAAGAGGGCGGTGAACAACTCATGTATCTTCCGGTTCCCGATGTGGTAATAATCATCCAGAACCAGCACAAAGTCGTGGGTGATTTCATCCAGGTCGTTGATCAGGTTGGCGACGAGTACGGCCGTTGGCGGCAGCACCGGCCCGTTGAGCAGCGTTTCGGTAGCCGTGCCCATGTCGGGGGCCATGGTGTAGATGGCCGCCAGAAAGTAGGCCAGGAACAGGCGCAGTTCATTATCGTGGGCGTCCAGGGACAACCAGGCAGCCGGCCCCGGCCATTGTCGCAGCCAGGCGCTCAGCAGGGTAGATTTGCCATAACCGGCGGGGGCGCTAATCAGGGTAAACGGCCGTGTGCTGGCCTGGTTGAGTCTCTTGATCAACCGGGGTCGTGGCACCAAACTTTCTGGCACCGGCGGGCGGTAAAATTTGGTGCGCACCAGTGGTGCGGTCATGCCATTCTTTTTCGGCACAATGCCCAAGCCTCGTTTTGTCTCTCGCCTGTAATGTATCGCGGGTTCAGGTATACGCCTTCTATACGATGGCGCATTATCCTAAATATGGCACTTTTTTACAACTTATAGGCGGTATTGTCTATCCCGAAGAAGCGCTATTCTTAACAAATGAGGGGATTACCGAGGAAGGTAAGTGTCATGGCCCAGAAAAAACAGTTGCTTCGATTACATACCCCCGCCACCTATTGTCTGCGGCTACAGGGCGTTTTGGATGAAAGCTGGTCAGAACAGTTGGGCGGGATGACGATTGTTGTCAGTGAGGAAGAGGAGGGGCACACGGCCGTGACCACCCTGACCGGCCGTCTGAAAGACCAGGCCGCTCTGGTGGGCGTCCTTAACAGCGTCTATAACCTGGGGTTGCCCCTTTTGTCGGTGGAACGTCTGGATTGGGATGAATGAAAACTGCTTGTAGTAGGCACTTTAGTGCCGTCCGCAGGCGATAAATCGCCTACTACAAACTATTTACGAAGGAGGACTCAACAATGACCAAGGCAGAAGAAAGCAAAAGGAAATTCACCTTCCCTACTGCGTATACCGTCCTGTTCATCTTGCTCATCCTGGTGGTTATCGCCACCTGGCTTATTCCGGCCGGGCAGTATGATAAAAACGAAGCAGGCGAACCCATTCCCGGCAGCTATCACGAAGTGGAAGCAAATCCGCAGCGCATCATCCGCGATGGGCTGATGGCCCCGGTGAATGGTATGTATGGCTTGCAGGCCGAAGACGGCTCCGTCAGCGTCTACAACGTGGGTGAACTGTACGGGGCCATTGATGTGGCCTTGTTTGTCCTGATCATTGGCGGCTTTTTGAGCATGACCATGGCTACCGGCGCCATTGACGCCGGTATCGGCAAAATCACCGTCGCCCTCGAAGGGCGGGAAAAGTGGATGATTGCCGTGTTGATGTGCGTGTTTGCCCTGGGCGGCACCAGCTATGGCATGGCCGAAGAGTCGCTGGCCTTTTATGGCCTCATCATTGCCGTGATGATTGCCGCCGGCTATGACGCCTTTACCGGCGTGGCCGTGATTATGATCGGCGCGGGCGTTGGCGTGTTGGCCTCCACCGTCAATCCGTTTGCCACCGGCGTGGCCTCCGGTTTTGCCGGTATTTCCATCGCCGATGGGTTGGTGTCGCGGATTATCATATTGGTGTTGGGCACGGCCGTAGGCATCGTCTTTGTCACCCGCTACGCCGAAAAAGTCAAAAAAGACCCCACCAAATCCCTTGTATACGAACTCAAAGAAGAAAACGAAAAGCGCTTCCTCAAAGGCAGCGGCGAAGCCATGCCCGAATTCACCGGCAAACGCAAACTCATCCTGGCGCTGTTTGGTCTGGCCTTTCTCATCATGGTTTTCAGCGTCATCCCCTGGCAAGACCTGGGCATTGGCCTGCCGCAATGGAACTGGTGGTTTGGCGAATTTGTAGCCCTTTTCCTCGGTTTTGCTATCCTCATTGGTATCATCGGCGGTCTGGGTGAGGCGGGTATATCCGAAACATTCATCACCGGAGCGCGGGACATGCTCGGTGTTGCCCTGGTCATCGGTCTGGCGCGGGGCATCAGCGTCATTATGAATAACGGGCTGATCATTGACACCATCCTCTATTGGGCGGAAAACGCCGTCGCTGGTCTGGGCGGCGTGGCTTTCATCAACCTGATGTCCCTGCTCTATCTGCCGCTTGGTTTCCTCATCCCCTCCTCCTCCGGGCTGGCGACCGTGACCATGCCCATCATGTCCCCCCTGGCCGACATTGCCAATGTAGACCGCAGCCTGATCGTCACCGCCTATCAATCAGCCAGTGGCTTGCTCAATATCGTCAACCCCACCTTCGCCGTCGTCATGGGTGGTCTGGCGCTCGGCCGTGTCCGCTATGACAAGTGGCTGCGTTTTGCCCTGCCCTTGTTAGTTGTCCTGTTTCTGATTTACACCGTCGTCTTGAGCATCGGTGTATTCGTCCCTGGTCAGATATTCTAGTTTTGGTTTGTAGTAACGACTTTAGTCGTTTAACCGCTAATGAAAGTTAAGAAAATAAATTGGTAATCCACACCCGGCGAATAAATTCGCGGCTACAAGAGGCAAAGCCGACCTTCGTCGGCTGGCACCCAGACCGCGAAGGCGGTCTTCGCCTTGTGTAGGCGCGGTTTCAACCGCCGGGTTTATTACCGAATTAAAAAGTTAATCTTCATAAGCGGTTACCATAAACACAAGGAGATAAAAAAATGGCTTTTAATTTACGCAACCGCAACTTTCTGAAAGAGTTGGATTTCACCCCGGAAGAACTCAAGTTCTTGCTCAAACTGTCCGCCGACCTGAAAGCGGCCAAGTATGGCGGCTATGAACAACAGCGGCTCAAGGGCAAAAACATCGCTCTGATCTTTGAAAAAACCTCCACCCGCACCCGCTGCGCCTTTGAAGTGGCCGCTTACGACCAGGGTGCGCACGTCACCTACCTGGGGCCATCCGGCTCCCAAATCGGCCACAAAGAGTCCATGAAAGATACCGCCCGCGTCCTGGGGCGGATGTATGACGGCATTGAGTATCGTGGTTTTGGGCAGGAGTTGGTGGAAGTGTTGGGCCAGTATGCCGGTGTACCGGTGTGGAATGGGCTGACGGACGATTTCCACCCCACCCAAACGCTGTGTGATGTGCTAACCATGACGGAGTATACCGACAAGCATCTCAACGAGATCGCCTACTGCTACCTGGGCGACGCCCGCAACAACATGGGCAATTCGCTGATGGTGATGGGCTGTCAACTGGGCATGGATGTGCGCCTGTGCGCGCCCAAACATTTGTGGCCGGAGGAGCATCTGGTGGCTACTTGCCGTGAAATTGCCGCCCAGACGGGCGCTCGCCTGACCCTGACGGAAAGTGTGGATGAGGGCGTGAAAGGGGTGGATTTCCTGTACACCGATGTGTGGGTTTCCATGGGTGAACCGAAAGAGGTGTGGGACGAGCGGATTGGGCTGTTACGGCCGTATCAGATCAACATGGACGTAGTGAAAAAGACGGGCAACCCCCACGTGAAGTTCATGCACTGCCTGCCCGCCTTCCACAACCGTGAAACGAAAGTGGGTGAAGAGATTTACCAGAAGAGCGGTCTGGACGGGCTGGAAGTGACAGAGGATGTGTTTGAATCGGAACACTCCATCGTCTTTGCCCAGGCCGAAAACCGGATGCACACCATCAAGGCGATTATGGTGGCGACGCTTGGTGATTGAGGTAATTCGTGATTCGTAACCCGTAATCCGTGAGCCGTAATCAGACTTCGGTTTACGGATTACGGATAACGGTTCACGGATAACGGTTCACGAATAACGGGCAATCAGAGAGGGAAAATGGAAGTTGGCCCCATTCAAGTGATTGTGTTTGGCTTTGACCGGGATGACCAGTTTCGCGGTGAGATTTTGGCCGAGATGCTGCCTCTGCGTGGCCGGGGTGTCATTCGCCTGATTGATGCTTTTGTGGCCCGCAAAAGCGCCGATGGGCAGATTCAGGCGATGGAAATGGAAGGGCTGAGCGCCGAAGAGACGGCCGTGACCGAAGCGATTGAAACGTTAACGGCCGTCGGCTTGTTGGAAGCGAAGTATCTGGACGAAACATGAACACGGAAAACGCAGCCCAAACTAGAACCCTCAACCTGCGCGGGGCGGTCTTTTTGGGCATTGGCTCCATGGTCGGCGCAGGCATCTTTGCCCTGTTTGGCGAAGCCGGGGTGATAGCCGGGGCGGCCGTGTGGGTCTCCTTTTTCATCGGCGGCATCATCGCCCTGTTGCAGGGATATTCCTTTGCCAGGTTGGGTGCGCGTTATCCTTCGGCTGGCGGTCTGATTGATTGGATTGTACGCGGTTATGGCAAGGGGCTGTTTACCGGCGGCATCGTCATGTTGGGCTACTTTTCTGTGGTCATCGTTACGGCTATGGTGGCCGTCTCTTTCGGCAACTATGCCACTTCGCTGCTCTTAGGACCAGACGCAGCCGCCATCTGGAACAAGATTTTTACGGCCGTCATCGTCATTCTACTCACCTTCGTCAACACCATTGGCGCAGAGGCGGCGAGCAAGGCGCAAACGGCCGTTGTCACCATCGTCCTTGTTGTCTTGAGCAGTTTCGCCATCGCCATGCTGCTGCAATTAGATAGATCGCTGCTCTCCCCGGCCACTTATCCCCCTTTCAGCTATATCTTCGCCAGCGTCGCCCTGACCTTCTTCGCCTACCTCGGCTTTGGCGTGATCGCCTTTACCGGCGGCGACCTGGAAAATCCCAGAAAAAACCTGCCCCGCGCCATGTATATCTCCCTCGGATTCACCATGGCCCTCTATGTGGCGCTGGCCGTCGGTGTTTTTGGCACGCTGACGGTAGATGAGGTCATTGCCAATGCCGACACCGCCCTGGCCGCGGCCGCCCTACCCATCTTCGGCCAGTTTGGCTATACCATGATCTCCATCGCCGCCCTCTTTGCCACTACCGGCGCGATCAACTCCCAATTGTATGCCACCATTGGCGCTACTTTTTCCATGGCCAAAGATGGGCATTTGCCCCCCATCTTTGGCAAGCAGCGGCGGCGCGGCGGCACGCAGGGGCTGGTCATTTCCGGGGCGCTCATCTTGCTGATGGCCCTGTTGTTTGATGTGAGCGCCATCGCCTCTATCGGCAGCGCCGTCGCCCTCGTCATTTTCGTTCTGATCACCATTGCCCATCTGCGCATGGTGAACGAGACCGGCGCCTCACGCGCCATGCTTTACCTGGCCCTGGTCACCACTTCTCTGGCTATCCTCCTCTTTGCCTGGTACACCATCATCACCGCCCCCCAGACCTTTGCCATCCTCATCGCCACCATCATTCTGGCATGGGTGGTAGAGGCCGTCTGGCGGGCCATTAGCAAAAGAGAACTCAAAAGCGAGGCCATGTGATTGCCGCCATTTTTTGGAGCGCACTGGCCACAACCACCCTGTTAATTGGTATGGTGCTGGCCTACCGGAATTTAGTCGGCCCACGCTGGACGGGGTTGATTATGGCTTTTGGCGCAGGCGCGATCATTAGCGCCGCCGCTTACCAACTTGTCCTGGGATCGGTCGTGGAGGCACAGTCAACCTTCCTGGTGGGAATTGGGATGGCCGCCGGCGCACTCACCTTTTATTTTGCCGATAAGTGGGTGGATGGCATGGGCGGCGAGAACCGCCTGGACATAGACGGCGGCCAGGCAGGTGGTTCCGGCACAGGTATTTTGCTCGGCTCCCTTTTGGACGGCGTACCGGAGTCGCTGGTACTTGGTCTGTCGCTGGTTCATTCGCCGCAGGTTTCCATCGCTTTCATCTTTGCCGTGGCCATCAGTAATGTGCCGCAGGGGTTGGGCGGCACGGCCGGCATGCTCAGCAGCGGCTGGGCCAGGAGTAAAATTACAAAGTTGTGGCTGGCCGTGTGTGTTTTCAGTATTTTGGCGGCCATGTTAGGGTATGGCCTGGCGCAGATCTTCCCTGGTGTTACCGGCGCGACCATTGACGCTTTTGCCGCCGGGGCGTTATTTGTCATGCTCACCGACTCGATGATCCCGGAATCGTTTGAGCATGGCGGGCGCGAAACGGGGCTTTTCCTGGTACTGGGTTTTGGCATTGCCCTGATGATGACATTGGCGCAATTTGCAGGCTAAAAGCTCACCTGCTGTGGCCGGTTTCCAACCGCGCCACTTCGAGTTCGTTTATGCTCCTTAACATCCTCTACGCCATTCTGATTATCCTCCTGCTGACCACCGTGTATGTGGTGGTGCGCACGATCCTGTTCCAGCGTGGGCAGGGGACGGTGCAGCCGTTCACGGCCGTATCCGTTGATGAAGCAGAGATAGCCCACCATCTGGCAACGGCCGTGCGCTGCCCCACCGCCCCCCTGGATGACACCGGCACGCCTGACCCCGAAGCCTTCCACCAACTGCACCAGATGTTGGCCGAAACCTACCCCCTGGTACACCAACAGTTAGAGCGCGAGGTCGTCAATGGGTACAGTTTGCTCTATACCTGGCACGGCCGTGACCCCAAACTGGAACCCATCATGCTCATGGCCCACCAGGATGTCGTCTCCGCCCCGCCCGAAGGCTGGACGCATCCCCCCTTCGCCGGTGTTATCGCCGACGGTTTCATCTGGGGCCGGGGCACATTGGACATTAAAAATCAACTCATCGGCATCATGGAAGCGGCCGAAACGCTGCTGCGGCAGGGCTACCAGCCGGAACGCACCATCCTCTTTGGCCTGGGGCACGACGAAGAAACCGGCGGCGTCAACGGCTGCAAAATCATGGGTGAACTGCTCAAAGAGCGCGGCATCCATCTGGCGGGCATCGTAGATGAAGGCGGCGGCATCATTGAAGGGATGGCCCCCGGCGTGCGCGGCCCGGTGGCGTTGATAGGCGTCAGCGAGAAAGGGTATCTAACAGTGGAATTCACCGTGAAAGGCACACCCGGACACTCCTCCACGCCCCCACCCCAGACGGCCATTGGCATTCTGGCTCAAGCCATCGCCCGCCTGGAAAACCACCCCTTGCCGCCACGCCTGCGCCGCTTGCGTTCGCTCTATCATGGCATTGGCCGGGCGGCGCCCCTATACGTTCAGGTAGCCTTCGCCAATGTCTGGCTGTTCCACCCGCTGCTGCGGCGCTGGCTGGTGCCCGTCCCGGAAATGAATGCCAGTATGCGCACGACAACGGCCGTGACCATCATCCAGGGTGGCATCGAAGACAACACCGTGCCCGCCGAAGCCAAAGCCATTGTCAACTTCCGCCTGCTGCCCGGCGACACCATCGCCGACGTGTTGCAGCACATTAAAAAAGTCATCAAAGACGAGCGGGTGCAATTCAGCCCCGTGCCCGGCAAATTTAATGAAGCGCTGCCTGTGTCTTCGCATCAGACGGCCGTGTACGCTGGTCTCAAGCAAGCGATTTGCCAGGTCTTTGACAACCCACCCGTCGCCCCCTTCGTCATGTTGGGCGGCACAGACTGCCAGCACTTTGTCTCCGTCTGTGATGATATTTTTCGCTTCACCTCACTGGTCATGGACGAAACTTTCCGGGGACTGGAACATGGTATTGACGAGCGCATCCCCGTCGCGGGCATGGCGCGTATGGTCATATTTTATGCCCAACTCATGCAGGTATGGGGCACAAAAGAGATGGTTTTGTAATGGTTGTCGGCATGTCATTCCGACGAGTCTTCGAGGAGGAATCCCTGTTACTTGTACAGGAGAGATTCCTCGCTCCGCAGACTTCGCTCGGAATGACAGGGAAAGCGTAAAAGTTTAGAAAACTTATTTAACAGTGCAAAAAGGAGATTTCATTATGTGTTGTTTGTTCACGACCCTACTGTTCTTAGGCCCCCGCGCCGGTATTTTGGTCTGGTGGTTGATCCAGCCTGTACGTTGGCAGGCAGCTTTTGATACGTTCATCTGGCCGTTCCTGGGCTTCTTGTTCCTGCCCTGGACAACCTTGATGTACGTAGCCGTCGCCGGCGCCAATGGCATCATTGGCTTCGATTGGGTCTGGCTGGCTCTGGCCGTTGTCATGGATGTCGGCATGTATGCCGGTGGCGGTTACGGCAACCGGAACCGGCTGCCGTATGGCAGCACCAGCTAAATGGAGATTAGCCATCAGACATCCGACTTTTCTAAAAAATTGGATGTCTGAGAGGAGAATTGAATATGAGAATCGTAGTCGCTTTAGGCGGTAATGCCCTCTTAAAACGGGGTGAGCCGATGACGGCCGAAGTCCAACGCGCCAATGTCAAAACGGCCGCCACAGCCTTAGCCCCTGTCGCCGAAAAACATCAGTTGGTCTTGTCTCATGGCAACGGCCCACAGGTAGGGCTGTTGGCTTTGCAATCCGCCGCCTACAAAGATGTGGAGGCGTATCCCCTGGACGTACTGGGGGCACAAACCGAAGGCATGATTGGTTACATGATCGAGCAGGAATTGGGCAACCTGCTCCCCTTTGAAGTCCCCTTCGCTACCATCCTGACGATGGTGGAAGTAGACCCAAACGACCCCGCCTTTCAAAACCCCACCAAATTTGTCGGCCCCATCTATGACAAAGCAGATGCGGACAAACTGGCGGCCGAAAAAGGGTGGGTGTTCAAGCAAGATGGCAATAAATGGCGGCGAGTGGTGCCTTCACCCCTGCCCAAACGCATTTTTGAAATGCGGCCGATCAAATGGCTGCTGGAGCACCACACCGTCGTCATCTGTGGCGGCGGCGGCGGTATCCCCACCATGTATTTGCCGGATAAAACGCGCACCCTGGTGGGTGTAGAAGCGGTCATTGATAAAGACCTGGTCAGCGAACTATTGGCCCGCGAACTGGAGGCCGACCTGTTTGTGATGGCTACCGATGTGGATGGCGTCTATCTGGATTGGGGCAAAGAAAGCCAGCGCAAATTGGGCCACATCTCGGCATCCGAATTGAAGTCTTACAACTTTGCCGCCGGTTCCATGGGGCCAAAGGTCAGCGCGGCCGTGCAATTCGTCGAAAACACCGGCAAACGCGCCGCCATTGGCTCTCTGGAAGATATTGAGCAAATTGTGGCCGGCACGGCCGGGACCAACATCGTCAAATAAGGAACCGTTCGTAGTAGGCGATTTATCGCCGTCGGAAGGCGATGAATCGCCTACTACGAACAAACCAAAGGAGAGCAAGACCATGAGCGAATTTGGAGTTTATTCAGAAGTCGGTAAGCTGCGTAAAGTGATTGTGCATCGGCCAGGGCTGGAGATGCGGCGGTTGACGCCGAGCAACTGCCAGGAACTGCTGTTTGACGATGTGATCTGGACGCGCAAGGCGCGGCAAGACCACGACGCTTTTGTGGATTTGATGCGCGAAGAAGCGGGCGTCAAGGTCATGCGCGTCCATGAGTTACTGGAAGAAGTGGTGGCCGACCCGGAAGGGAGAGCCTACATCCTTGACCGCAAAATAACGGCGAATGAAGTGGGCGTAGGCGTGGTGCCAGAACTTCGCGCCTGGTTGGACAGCCTGGAACCGGTCAAACTGGTGGCGCACCTGATTGGCGGCGTGACCATTGCCGAACTGCCCGGCGAACTGGGCAATTTTGCCCGCAAAGCCTGGGGCGGCGGCGAGTTTGTCATCCCTCCTCTACCCAACCAACTCTTCACCCGCGACAGTTCCTGCTGGATTTATGGCGGCGTCACCGTCAACCCCATGTTCTGGCCCGCCCGCCGCAAAGAGACACTGCACCTGACAGCTATTTACAAGTTCCACCCCGAATTTAAGGGTGGCGACTTCAAAATCTGGTGGGGCGACCCGGATGTGGATCATGGCAATGCTACCGTTGAGGGTGGCGATGTGATGCCCGTCGGCAATGGCGTGGTGTTGATTGGCATGGGCGAACGCACTACTTATCAGGCGGTGGGGCAGGTGGCGCAGGCGTTGTTCAAACATGGTGCAGCCACCCGCGTTATTGCCGCTAAAATGCCGCCCGACCGGGCCAGTATGCACCTGGATACCATCTTCACCTTCTGTGACCATGACCTGGTAACGATTTACGAGCGGGTGGTTAACACCATCCAACCCATCAGCTATCGGCCCAGCAACAAAGAAGGTACAATGGATGTCACCGTCGAAGAAAAAGGTTGGCTGGCCGTGGTACAGGAGGCGTTAGGGCTGAAAAAGCTGCGCGTGGTGCCTACCGGCGGCGATGAGTTTGAGCAGGAACGGGAACAATGGGATGATGGCAACAATGTGGTGGCCTTGCAGCCCGGCGTGGTCGTGGCCTATGACCGGAATGAGTGGACGAATGCCCGCCTGCGCAAAGCCGGTATCACGGTGCTCACCATCCCCGGTTCGGAATTGGGGCGCGGGCGCGGCGGCGGTCATTGTATGACCTGCCCGGTGTGGCGCGACCCGGTGTAGGGAAGAGATTGGGAGCTTAGGAGATTGAGAGATTGGTAATTTGGGCAATTTAACCGAGGAGGATGTGAGCATCCCACGCGGGGCACGCCTTCGTGCCCCGCTCCTCTGATTGTAGAAGGAGACGAGCATGGCAAAGGAAAAGGGCAAAAAGAAAGGAAAGAAGGGAAAGGAGAAAGAAAAAGAGGTTGTGATGGAAGCTACGGCCGTGACCACCTCTGAACCGCTCTCCAACAAGGAGTTTGAAAAGAAGATGCGACCGCTCCAGGAGGAGCTGGTCAAAATGCAGGAGTGGGTGAAATACACCGGGGCTAAAATCTGCATCGTCTTTGAGGGGCGCGACACGGCCGGAAAAGGCGGCGTCATCAAGCGCATCACCGAACGCACCAGCCCGCGTGTGTTTAAGGTCGTGGCGTTATCCGCACCCACCGAACGAGAAAAGTCGCAGATGTATTTTCAGCGTTACATGCCTTATCTGCCCGCCGCCGGCGAAGTAGTGATCTTTGATCGCAGTTGGTACAACCGGGCCGGTGTGGAACGGGTGATGGGGTTTGCTACCGAAGAGCAGGTGGAATACTTCCTGAAATATGCCGCCCCGGTGGAACGGGCCATCATCAATTCAGGCGTGATCCTGATCAAGTATTGGCTGGAAGTGAGCATGGAAAACCAGACCTTGCGCCTGAGAGCACGTGATGACGACGGCCGTAAAATCTGGAAACTCACGCCGATGGATTTGAAAAGCTACAGCCATTGGTACGACTATTCCCGCGCCCGCGACGCCATGTTTGCCGCCACCGACACCGACGATAGCCCCTGGTATGTGGTGGATGGCAACGACAAACGCCGGGCGCGCCTGAACTGCATTTCCCATCTGCTCAGTGTGGTGCCCTATGAAGAAGTGCCGCGCGAACAGGTGAAGTTCCCCAAACGGCAGGCCAAGGGCAATTACGTTGAACCCGACCACCCCTTTCGGTTTGTGCCGGAGATCTACTGATACTGGTGTCGGAGGGGAGGCTTTAGCCGAAACGATGTCGGCTAAAGCCTCCCCTCCGGCAATTTACTTCTCATTGAGGTAGCTATGCTCTCGGCAATCTGGTGGGGCGGACTGGCGGCGGGTTCGTTGTTGATCGGGTATTTGCTGGCGAATCGTGGTCTATCCAACCGCACGATTGGCATGATCATGGGCATTGGCGCGGGCGCGTTGATCAGCGCCATTGCCTATGAGTTGGTGCCGGAATCGGTGCTGGTGGGACGAGGTATGGCGCTGGCGTTTGCGTCGGGCGCACTGGCCTTTTTTGTGGGCGATTGGCTGGTTGACCACCGGGGCGGCGCGGATCGGAAGGATATTACCGGTGGACAAACCGGCTCTGGGGCGGCTATTTTTATTGGCACACTGCTGGATAATGTGCCGGAATCGCTCATTTTGGGCATTGGGCTGGCGCTAGGTGGGGCGGTGAACGTGGCCTTTATCACGGCCGTGTTCATCTCCAACCTGCCTGAAGGCGTCGCCGGCACGGTCAATCTGGCCGCCGCCGGGTATTCGCGCCAACATATCTTCTGGATGTGGGCGCTGCTGGTATTCGTTTCGGCAGCTTCGGCCGGCTTTGGCTATCTGCTCATTAACCGACGGCCGGAACTGGACGGGCTGTATGCCCAGGCTTTTGCCGCCGGAGCTATGCTGACGATGCTGGCCGACGCCATGATGCCGGAAGCATTTGAACATGGCGGCAAGCTGGTGGGGCTTTTTACCGTGATG
Source organism: Chloroflexota bacterium (assembly GCA_035444285.1). Taxonomy (GTDB): domain Bacteria; phylum Chloroflexota; class Anaerolineae; order Promineifilales; family Promineifilaceae; genus CAADGU01. The sequence continues at coordinate 264,012 of DAOMOK010000006.1, read as the reverse complement.
GGTTTTCTGGCAGCAGCGATGTTGTCCGTCGCCCAGTAATCAGACATCCGATTTTTCCAAAAAATCGGATGTCTTACTTGAGTTACTTTTGAAATAGAGGAGAAAACGATTATGACAGCATCAACTGATAGTCAGCCTAAGTGGTATAGTCTGACGCCGGAGGCAGTGGCCCAACAACTGAAAGTAGACCCGGCAAAAGGGCTGAGCACGGCCGAGGCACAGCAGCGTTTGCAGGAGCACGGCCGTAACGCCCTGGCCGCCAAAAAGAAAGAATCCGGCTGGCAGGCATTCCTGCGCCAGTACCAGGATTTCATGCAAATCCTGTTGTTGGGCGCGGCTGTTGTCAACCAGATATTTACCCAAGAGTGGGGTACGACTCTAGTTTTGATTGGTCTGACAATTTTCAACGCCGTGCTGGGCATGAGCCAGGAATCGAAGGCGGAAGCCAGCTTATCGGCATTGGAAAAGATGATGAAGAGCATTGCCCGCGTGCGCCGCGATGGCCAGGCCATCGAGATTGACGCCGAAGAACTGGTGCCGGGCGATATTGTGTTGATGGAAGCGGGAAATCGGGTGCCCGCCGACGGCCGTCTCTTTGTCACCGCCACTGTGGAAATTGAAGAGGCCGCGCTCACCGGGGAAAGTGTTGCATCCTCCAAAGATTCTGAGGTGATTGACAAAGCGGATGTACCGTTGGGCGACCGCCATAATATGGCCTTTATGAACACTTCTGTCACCCGCGGGCGCGGCGAAATGATCGTCACCACCACCGGCATGAATACGGAGATGGGGCACATTGCCGACTTGTTGAACAAAACCGAAGCGGACAAAACCCCCTTGCAGAAACAACTCGACCGATTGGTGATCATCATTGCTGCGATTGCTGGCGTTACCTTTGTCTTGATGATCATTTTGGGTTTGCGACAGGGGCAGGAGTTCGACGCTATCTTCCTGGCTGGTATTGCCCTGGCTATCTCGGCGATTCCCACCGGTATGCCCGCCGTGATCACCACGCTGTACTCCATGGGAACCCGCACATTGGCTGAACACGGCGCCATTGTCAAGCGCCTGCCTTCTGTGGAGACGCTGGGTTCTGTGTCGGCCATTTGCTCAGACAAAACCGGTACGCTGACGCTGAACAAGATGACGGCCGTTGAGTTTTCCATCCCCGGCCAAAATCGTTATCGGGTCACAGGTGAAGGGTACGGTACGGCCGGCGAACTACAGCTCACACGAGGGTTGGCCGCCGGGCAACCCTGGCAAAAAAGCACCACCCCCTACACCACCGAAGGGCAGATCAAAAGCGCCGGTGGGCCAACCATTGACCTGACCCAGGTGATGCTCGGCATGGCTTTATGCGCTGACGCCCGTCTGGACGGCGAAGCGCTCATTGGCGACCCGACCGAAGGGGCCTTGATTGTGCTGGCCGAAAAGGGCGGCGTGAGCGTTGAAGATGCCCGCCAGATGTACCCTCGCGTGGCCGAAGTTCCCTTTGACTCCGATTACAAGTTCATGGCCACCTTCCACAACTTGAAGGATGACCAGGGCAAGCCAGTGGTGCGCGCTTTTGTCAAGGGGGCGCCCGACGTGCTGATTAGTCGCGCCGGTTACTTCTGGATGCCCGAAGGGGAGAACGTGGCCGTCACCGACGAGAACCGCAAATTGGCTCTGGTGGAAAATGACCGTATGGCCGCCGCTGGCGAACGGGTGATGGTGGTGGCGTATAAAGATTTTGACCCCCAAACCTTTGACCCCAAAGCCAAACTGATTGATCTGATCAATGGCCTGACGCTGATGACAATGGTGGGTATTGTGGACCCGCCGCGCGCCGAGGCGAAGGATGCCATTGCCAAATGCCACAGCGCCGGTATTCAGGTGCGCATGATCACCGGCGATCACGCGGTAACGGCCGCTGCTATCGGCCATGAGCTGGGCATTGAAGGGCGCGCCTTGACGGGGGCGGAATTTGCAGCTATTCCCGATGATCAGCTGAAACAACAACTGGATGACATTGGCGTGGTAGCGCGGGTGGCCCCGGAAGACAAGATTCGGCTGGTAACGTTGTTGCAGGAGAAACAAAATATCGTCGCCATGACTGGGGACGGCGTGAACGATGCGCCAGCCCTCAAGAAAGCAGATATTGGCGTGGCCATGGGTATCACCGGCACAGAGGTTTCCAAAGGGGCGGCGGTGATGATTCTGACCGACGACAACTTTGCTACCATTGTGAAGGCAGTAGAATACGGCCGTGCCATCTATGACAACCTGGCCAAGTTCATCCGTTTCCAGATTACGGCGCTGGTGGCCTTTATTGGCAGTTATCTAGGCGCAGCTATCTTCTTTGTCCTCGGTGGTGTACCGTTTGAACCGTTGGTGGTGTTGTATATCAACTTCCTGGTACAAGTGCCGATTGCCATTGCCTTGGGCTTTGACAAACCGGTAGCCGGATTGATGGACCGCAAGCCACGGCCGTTAAGCCAACCGGTTCTTTCGCGGGCACAGTGGGGACGGTTGATCATTGTTGGTTCGCTCATTGCCATCAGCACTCTGGCCGTAGAAATGACCTATGAGGCAACCAATGCGGCAACTGCCGCCACGATGGGTTTTGTTCTCTTCTCGCTGTTCAACGTAACAATGGGCCTCAACTCTCGTTCGGAAACGGAAACCGTTTTCCAAATGGGCACAGTAGGCGACCGGCGGCAGGTGGGCTTATATGGGTTAGCCCTTTTCCTGACATGGATAGCGACTGAAGCTGGGGTTACTCAACGTATTTTGGGGCTGGTGCAATTAACAGGCGATCAATGGTTGCTGTGCATTGGCTTGTGCCTGGCGTTGACGGTGGTGTATGAGATCATGAAGTTCATCCTACGCCGGACGCACAAAACGGCTGCAAATGCTTGAGCGGAGATATTAAAAAGGCTCCTTGGGAATTCAGGGGCTTGACAGATGTAATGCGTGATGCGTGACCAGAGAGACCTCACGCATCACGCATCACGTTTCACGGCGGATCCCACGAAACCCTGAAGAGCAATGACAAGGTTTGTTGGAGAAAATATGTCTGAAGAAACTGAAGCAGATATCTCTACAAAGGCAAACAACAATTCCAGACTGGCCATCCTGTTGGCCATGGCGATGTTTGTTCTGGTTATAGATACGTCCATGATGAATGTTTCCATTTCAGCGATTGTCACCGATCTGGGGGCAACTGTGAGCGGTGTGCAATCGGCCATTGCCCTGGAAGCGCTGGTATCGGCTGCCTTCATTTTGATTGGCAGCAAAATTGGCGACTTGTACGGCCGTAAACGAGCTTACATCTTGGGTCTTCTCGGATATGCCATCGGGGCGATCGCTATGACGTTAGCACAAAGTTTAACGGCCGTTATTATTTTTTGGGCCATTATCGGCGGCTTAGGCGCATCGCTTCTGCTGCCGGCCATGCAGTCGCTCATCCATGGCAATTTCGAAGGCGCAGCCCAGGTAAAAGCCTATGCGTTGGTCGGCGCGGCCACCGGAATTGCCGCTGCTGTGGGGCCGCTGTTAGGTGGTTTCATTACCACCTACCTGTCCTGGCGTGTTGGTTTCTTTCTCGAGTTCGTCATCATTGCCATCGTACTGGTCAATATCAAATTAGTGAAAGATGTGCCCTACACGGGTTCCAGAGATGTGGATATTGTCGGCGCCATTCTTTCAATTTTGGGGATGGGCGGCATCGTGTTAAGCATCCTTGTTTGGCAGGAGGGTGGCGAAGCGGTTGGTTTGTTAATGGCAATTGGCCTGGTTGCCATGTTCTTGTTTGCCAGTTGGCTGGTGCGGCGCAAAAAGCAAGGTAAACCTACCTTGATTGATCCTGACCTGTTCAAATCCATCTATTTCCGACTGGGTATTACTGGGCAGATGCTCCAGAATATTTCTCTGGGGGGCATGATGATTGCCTTGCCTATCTATTTCCAAATGGTGTTTGAGTATACCGCCATGGAAACAGGTCTGGCTATTGCCCCTATGTCCCTCAGCATATTCGCCATCGCCCTCCTGGCAGGGCGCAAAGCGGGTAAGCGGCGTCCCAGCCGCATCATCCAGCTTGGATTTGGCACGCTGTTTGTTGGCGTCCTGTTTCTGATTCCACTGATTCCGCGAGCCGATTCTGGCTTAAGTTTTTTGATACCATTGATCATCACCGGTTCTGGTTTAGGCTTGTTGGTTTCTCAGCTTAATAACTATACGTTGTCGCCAATTTCCGAGGAACGCATCAGTGAAGCAGCGGGCGTCAATTCGGCATCGGGGTCGTTTGGTCTTTCTTTTGGGCTGGCATTTGCCGGCGCCATCATGCTGGCAGCCCTGGCCTACTCCTTTACGAACATGGCTCAGGAAAGCACGGTACTGACCCCTGATCAACAAGTGCAAGTGGCACAGGCATTGGAAGAAGATGCCGAAATCATGAGCAACACACAGCTTGAGCAGCAGTTAGCAGGCCAGCCAACCGATGTTCAAGCCGAGATTATTCGCATCAATACAGACGCAAGGCATATCGCCTTACAGGTCGCGCTGATGGTTCCTCTGCTGGCTGCCCTGTTCGGATTACTCAATTCGTTCCGTATGGTTAAACTGCCTGATCTGGAACCCTCCAATGCGGCAGAGGGATTGCTGCTGGGCTAAGGGCTTATTACCGAAGAAGAGTTTGCCGCTCAAAAAGCAAAACTTCTCGGCATGTAATGTGGCCCGTTCTCAATCCACCCTTCAATTACCCATTGTGTTCGAGAATGGAGCTTAAATGTAGGGGGCCCGGCGCAGTAGCAGGTGAGGCGTGAAAAGGTTTTACGCCTCACGTAAATTTCTCTTATTCACCAGGGCGGTATTCACGCTCCAGGTGTGCCCGGATGTTGGCTTCTGTTAGCCAAACCGGTTTGAGTTGGCGATTGGCGAAGACGGGAGCCTGGTCGGCGTAGTGGGGTGAGTCGGGGTGGGAGGTGGCGCTGCCAAACTGGTGGATGCTCTGGGAGGTGAGACGGCCGTCCGCCCCCCACTGTACCAACATCACATAGGAATCGCCGACAAAACCGTGTAGACGGCCGTCTTCCTGCAACTGCCCATACACTGCATGAACAATATCCGGGCCGCCGCCCATGCCCACATCCACATTCCCTCTTACCAGCCGGTTCACCTCCTGCCAGGGCACCTCCACCCGCCCAAAATGCTCCACCAGCGAATTCACTGCCTGCACAAAGGCATCTTGGGCCACAGCCAGCGGAATCTCTGTGTCCACCAGCCGCGACGGGTTCAAATCCACTGTGTCCGATTGATTGAGGTAGTAGAAAGTCATGACAATGACGGCCGTAGCCTCACTCTCCGGCGTCGCTTGCAAATCCCAATTCGCTAACAAGGCGGCTGCCGCGGCCACATTGGCATCACCGGCCGGGGGATTGTCCGCCAGCAGCGCCGCCACCCGCGCCACATCCGAATCGGGGTGGTAGCCCATGTTGTACTTAATCGTATTGAATTCCTCCGGCGTAATGGCGTCATCGGCCGCAAACATATCCAGCAGTTGCCGCGCCCGGTTGGTCATAAACGTTTCAATGCCAAACACCGACGAATAATTGGCCGCGCTCGGATTTTCTGGGCCAATGGTGGTCTGAAACGGGCTGCTGTTGGCGTTTTGCACAAAACCGGAACCTGGGTTCAACACCTGCGGCAGTTCATCAAAAGGCAAATACGCTGTCCACAAGGTTTCTGACGTATTGCCGGGCAAAATTCCCTGCCAATCATACCCCTCCGTCCGCAACGGCAATTTGGCGTTGTAAACGTAATAGATGTTGCCAGACTCGTCGGCATAGCCGGTGTTGAACATGGGCAGGCCACCTTCGCGCATGGCCGTTTGCCATTCCGTGAAATTGGTGGCCTTGTTCATGCGCCGGAATTGGGTCAGCAGGTTTACGTCACCCATGCTGGCGTACCGCAGGGCGTAGGTGCCGTGATCCTGCCGCACCGTTGGCCCATACACCGACCAGAGCGTCTCCTGCCGCACGGGAATGACCAGCCGCCCAATAATTTGCACCCACAACGTCACGTCGCGCACGTCCAAATCCAACCATTCGCCGTCAAAGCGGTACTGGTCGGGATTGTCCGGGTTGATTTCCAGCCGGTAGGTGTCTACCAGATCCGGGTGACTAACGGTAAATGACCAGCCGAGATGCTCGTTGTGTCCCAAAATGACCAGCGGCGAACCGGGAAAGAGGCCGCCAATCACGTTCAGCCCCTCCTCGCTATGCAGATGGGCCTCGTACCAGGCAGCCGGGCCGCTCCAGGGCTGGTGCGAGTTGATGGCCAGCAGCGTCTCGCCATTGGCGGAACGGGCCGGGCTGACGGCAAAAACGTTGGAACCGTAGGCCGTTTCCACGCACACAGGCGGCAGACAGCCGGACGTACTCGTTTCGTCTTCGGGCGGCCCGGCAAAGAGCTTGCCAACGGCCGTGTCCAGCCCAAAAAACACCGGCACGACCAACATATTGGCCGCGGCAATATCCTCGCCGGTCAGGGGGAACAGGTCGGCCGTCAGCACTTCGTCCTCGTGTACGGAGGCGTAATGGTTAATACCGTCGGCGTAGGCCTGCAAAATGGCGCGGTCTTCGGCGGTCATGTCGGCATAATGGGCGTCAATGGTGTCCCAAAGGCGCAGCAGGTGGACAAAGTAATCAATGGGGGCAGCATCACGGCCGTGAACCCGCCCCGCCAACTGATTCGCCGCCAACAACGTGTCTTGAATGGTCACAAAGTCATCTTCGGCGTGGGCAAAGGCCAGCCCATAAGCCGCGTCCGCGTCCGTCTGGCCGAAGATGTGGGGCACACCCCATTCGTCGCGCAAGATAGTGGTGTCATACGTGCCCGGCGGCGGGGCGATCTCATCCAGATTGATCACAAACGGCCACACCCCCTGCGGCCAAAAGATGTAAAGCACTGCCACCGCCAGCACGACGCCCAACCCCGCTAACCCCTTCTGCCACCACTTCCATCGCTTCATCATGTCCTCCTTGTCTGTGTTCGTAGTAGGCGATTTATCGCCGTCAAAAGGCGATAAATCGCCTACTACGAACAAGGGGAAGTGTACCGCTTTGTCGGGAAATGGGGCAAAACCGTAATCCGTGTTCCGTAATTCGTGATGGGACATCGGCTCACGGATTACGGATTACGGATAACGGGTCACGGCCGTGACACCACGATATTCACCAGCCGCCCCGGCACGACGATGATGACTTGGGGTGTACGGCCGTTCACATACCGCTGTACCTGATTCACTGCCAGTTGCCGTATCTCTGCTTCGGCCGTATCCACTGGGATGGTAATGTGGTCGCGCACTTTGCCGTTGATTTGCACGGCCATGCGTATGGTCACGGCCGTGGTCAGCGCCTCCTCATAGGTGGGCCAGTTTTGCCGGTGGATGGAGTCGGTGTGCCCCCACACCGTCTGCCACACCTCTTCGGTAATGAAGGGAGCAAAAGGGGACAGTAGAATAGCAAAACTCTCCAGTCCTTGCTGCCATTGGTCGGCGGGCACATCCCGGTGATCGTGCAGGTAATTCAGATATTCCATCAGAGCGGCAACGGCCGTGTTAAACCGATACCCCTCCATATCGGCCGTCACCCGCTTGATCACCCGATGCCGCTCCCGCTCAAAATCCTCTCTGCGCCTCCGCGCCTCCGCGTTAAACTCCCCATTTGCCAGCCGCCAAAAGCGATCCAGAAAGCGCGTCGTGCCGCGAATGCCCACATCATCCCAGACCACATCGGCATCAAACGGCCCCAGGAAGACCACATACAGCCGCAGTGCGTCCGTGCCATGCCGGGCGATTACTTCATCGGGCGTGACCACATTGCCCTTTGACTTAGACATCCGCTGCCCATCCACCGCCGAATGTAGGATGCCCTGGTTTTTCAGTTCGCTGAACGGTTCCACAAAATCAATCAGACCCGCGTCAGCCATCACCTTGGTCCAGAAACGAGCATACAGCAGGTGCATAACGGCATGTTCCGCGCCGCCGATGTAGGTGTCTACGGGCAGCCAGCGAGCGACGGCCTCAGGGTCAAACGGCCGTGCCGCCTCATGCGGGCTGGTAAAACGCAGGAAGTACCAGGAGGAGCAGGCAAAGCCGTCCATTGTGTCCGTCTCCCGCTGTGCCGCGCCGCCACACTGCGGGCAGGTGGTGTTGACCCATTCTGAGACACGCGCCAGAGGGGAACGGCCGTCGCCCGCCGGCGCAAAATCATCCATGTCCGGCAGCCGCACGGGCAGGTCGGCTTCGGGCACAGCCACCGAGCCGCAGGCCGGGCAATGGATGATGGGGATGGGCGCACCCCAATACCGCTGCCGCGAAATCAGCCAGTCGCGCAGCCGGTACGTCACCTGCGGCCCCCCCTGCCCCTGCGCCGCCAGGTCAGCCGTGATGGTTGCACTCGCTGTAGCCGAATCCAGGCCAGTGTAGGGACCAGAGTTGACCAGACGGCCGTAACCCGTAAAACATCCTGCTACATCCGTTGCCGCTTCGTCTGGCCCTACCACCTTCACTATGCGCAGGCCATACGTTTGGGCAAAGGCAAAATCGCGTGCATCGTGGGCGGGCACACCCATGACCGCGCCGCTGCCATAACCGGGCAGTACATAATCGGCCACCCAGATGGGAATGGGTTCATTGGTGAACGGGTGGCGGGCATAGATGCCGGTGAAAACGCCCGTTTTGGCGCGCTCGGTGGATTGGCGCTCAATGTCACTCAGGCGGCGGGTGGATTGGATGTAGGCGGTGACGGCTGCGTGCTGCGCCGTACTCACAATCTCCCCCAGCAGTGGATGTTCTGGGGCCAGGGCCAGAAAGGTGACGCCAAACAGTGTGTCTGGGCGGGTGGTAAAGGTAGTAATCTCGTAGACATCCGATGTCTTTGAGACATCGGATGTCTCGACAGTGAACACTACCTCCGCGCCTTCGGAACGGCCGATCCAGTTGCGCTGCATCGTTTTGATGCGCTCCGGCCAATTGACCCTATCCAGGTCGGCAATCAGTCGGTCAGCATAGGCGGTGATTTTGAAATGCCACTGCATCAGGTCACGTTTACTCACGGGAGAGTCGCAGCGCCAGCAACGGCCGTGTTCCACCTGTTCATTCGCCAGAATCGTCTGGCAGTGGTCGCACCACCACTGGCTGCTGACCGCCTGGTAAGCCAGCCCGCGCTGGAACAACAGCAGGAAGAAATACTGCGTCCAGTGGTAATAGTTTGGGTCGGTGGAGTTGATTTCCCGCGACCAGTCGTAGGAACATTCCACCAGTTGCATTTGCCGTTTGTAATTGGCGGCAAACTGGGCCGTGCTCTCGCGGGGGTGAATGTGATGGGCAATGGCGTAATTTTCAGCCGGCAGGCCAAAGGCATCCCAACCCATGGGGTGCAGCACATTGTGGCCGGTCATGCGCTTGTAACGGGCGGCGATGCAGGAGGGCACATAGTTGCGACAGTGGCCGACGGACAGCCCTTCACCAGAGGGATAGGGGAAATAATCCAGGATGTAGGTACCCGGTTTCTGCGGGTCTTCGCCCGTTTTGTACAGGTCAATGGCCTGCCAATAAGCGCGCCATTTATTTTCAATTGTGTGGAAATCGTATTTTTTGTTCATGTCAGGTTCCTCGTTTTTGTCGGTAATTGGTAAACGGTTATCGGTAATCAGTGAGAATGGCGCCCGACGCCAGACGGCCGTGCGTTACGGCCGTCCCCGCCGGGCGACCTAAGACGAGATAATGAACGAAATGATAGTGACCAAACATGAGACTAAAAACAAAAAAGCCACAGGGCCGGAGCGCCTGTGGCTTAATGGTTGAGTGAAAAATAACGAGTTAAGCCGACCGGGGCTGTATGCTCCAGCAACACATATTCACACCTGCTAATAAGAGGGTGGATAAGGTAATGGATTTGTGGTCAGCTAACAACTGTTTCATCATAATTAACCGCATCTGCAACCATACCTGGTAACAAACGTAGCAAGAGGTTAGCACAGAGAAAAATGGGCGTCAAGTGTTTGCCGGTTGCACGTGGCAGGTGGCACGTGGCAGGTGGTTATTAGTCGCCCGGTAAGATGATAGTTTTAGCAGAAGGTGATCAAGAGATGACAGAAGAAACAGAAACAAAAACGGCCGTACCCCCCACCCCATCCTCAGAAAATGCCAGCGATTCAGCCACCCCGGCACCCACAACCGTGCCGCCCACATCTACCGCCACCCGCCCACAATCACCATCCCGCCCGGCAGCAGCGGCGCCCACCACGCCAGCGCGTGACCCGGCATTGGAAGAACGCGCCATACGGCGCGGTTGTTTTTCCATCATTTTTGGCGCGGCGTTAGGGGCTATCGTGGGAGCGGCGTTGACGCTGGCGCTGCTGGCCTGGATGAATAATGGCCTGCTCGCCTACAATGCTGCCAATGTCTCGCTGCGAATGCAGCTTGACAGTGAGGTTGCCACCCGCGAGGCTTTAGCCGCAGAGCAGGCTACGGCCGTCTATGCCATGAATGAGGCCACCAACCGGATGAATGAAACGATGGCTACGGCCGAAGCGGATATGGCGGCGCTGCGGGTGACGGCCGTGTATCTGGAAACCCGCATTGCCAGCGCCGGTAATGCCTCCGATACGTTGAATGAGTTTATCAGTGGGCTGAGTACGGTCCTCATCAACCTGACACCGGCCCCCACCACCCTGCCCGAAGCAACACCAACACCCTGATAGTGGCAGGTGGCAGGTGGCAGGTGGCAGGTTGCAGGTAATGGCTTGCCACTTGTTACCTGCCTCCTGCCACCTGTTTTAGCGTCTGCCACACCTGGTTTTCGACGGCCGTATCTTCAAAGGCAAAGTAAATGGTACGTCCTTTGCCTTTGTGGTTTTCATTGACGCCGCCACCCACCACATAAGTGACAACATCGTCAGCATAGTCCGGCCCCCAGGTTGGCAAAAAGGTGACGGACAGGGTGCGCAGCGGGTTTTTGCCAAAAATCATCCAGCCAGCCTGCACCGACTGCAACGTCTCTGCCCGGAAAAATTGATACAGATACTTTTTGTCATATTCATTGACCATCACACCATGTTCGCCATTGCCGGAGAGCCAATACTCGGCCGGGCGCAGCAGCACCGATTGTTCGCGTTCTACCACCGCAAAAGTACCGGTGGCATAAAGCGGCACATGCTGGCCTGGCGGTAAAACCGGCGTATCGGAGGGCAAGACGGCCGTGTTATCAGCCACAAAGCGACTATATCCCTGCCGCGCAGCGCGCCAGTAAGAGAAATAAATCCAGACCACCAGCAACAACGTTAAGGTAATTGCCGGCTGCCCCCATCGTAAGACCAGCGCTGCCAGAAATAGCATCACGGCCATAAATTTCAGCCAACTGCTGAGGACATAACCAAGAAACTGCCGTCTGGTAGTACGGTACGTGGTTGCATACGCCCACCCCAAATAAGCATAATACAGTCGTTTCGGTAATGATAAATTGTGCATATACTCAATTGTAGCCTACAAAAGTGGGAATTATGAATTACGAATTATGAATTATGAAGAGAGCGGCTTCAGTGTCCTCTCCCCCCTTTCCCCATCACCTACCACTCAGCCGCGCCAGACCAACCAGATGCAGTTTTCGGGAAGGGGGCAATCGTTCCTCCAATAGACACATGAGTCGGAACGTGGCGGGGTTAAAAGCCAGGTAAGTGGGGTCAGGAATCAGGAGTAAAGCTTCCAAAATCAGACCGCTTTTTTGACATAATTCCCCAATTTGGGCGGATGTATTGGCGCGGTAGAAGGTGGGAAATGTATCATCGGCGGCACGGCCGTACAGCCACTCTACCAGCCGCCCCTGCCACCGACCAACCCGGCCTAGAGCACGATTGAAGGCCGTGAGGGGGTGACGGCCGTTGGGCGTAATGAACACAAATGCGCCGCCGGGTTTGAGGATGCGGGATACGGCCGTGAACACCGCCGCCGGGTCTTCCAGGTGCTCCAACACCCAACTGGCAAACACCAGGTCAAAACAATCCTGTCGAAACGGCAGGCGCTCACTCTGGGCCACCACACGCGGCAAATGCAGGCGATGCTCATGCAAAGAAAGCCAGTCCGGGTCTACCCCCACCATCTGGCACAACGGATGGTCAAGCTGCTCCACCAACCCACCGCGCCCACAACCCAAATCGAGCAGGAGGGTGGACGGCTGGCGCTCCGGCTGGTGCTGCGGCTGGTACTCTGGCCGTAGCTCCCCCCGCACCAGCGCCGCATACACCTCCGTCGCCGGCCGCCACTCCGGCCGTCGCTGCCGGTACCGTTCACGCCACGCATTTTGTTCATCCAAAGACAACATCGGCTTACAGTCTACGAATAACGGGTCACGAATTACGAATCACGGATTACGGATTACGGGAATGGATGGGAGTCGAACCCACCGCCGCTTGCTCGGCGCAACCGGCCACCAGTTTTGAAGACTGGGGCGCCCACCGGGACACAACCACTCCCACCGGCTAGTTTATCCCCTTCTCACAACTTCATCAAAACTTGACAGCCCCTACCCCTTTGGATAGAATCCCATTCGTCATTAACAACCTGGGCTGGCCGGGATAGCTCAGTTGGTAGAGCACTGCACTGAAAATGCAGGTGTCCCCAGTTCGAGTCTGGGTCCTGGCATTGGGGTTCCATAAACCCATGATAGGCGGGCGTAGTTCAGTGGTAGAACGTCTCCTTGCCAAGGAGAAGGCCACGAGTTCGAATCTCGTCGCCCGCTCTCACTAAACCCGGCAGGCGCCCAGCCTGCCGGTTGCATTTATGGCGACGTGGCCAAGTGGTAAGGCAGAGGTCTGCAAAACCTTCATCACCGGTTCGAATCCGGTCGTCGCCTTCTAACACCAAGCTCTTGCCCTGGCGCAAGGGCTTTTTTGTATCTGGCTGGAGTTTGTAGTAAGCGATTCATCGCTTTATTCTGGCAATAAATTGCCAGCTACAAACGTGTTTTTGCAGGAGCAACCGCGTGAATTTACCCATACTTCCCTCTTCCATAGATGATATTGACCCACACAGTTGGGACTCGTTTCGGTCTTACTTTGAAGCGCTTCAACAACACCCGCTCACCCCGAATAATGTACAGGAATGGCTGACCTACTGGTCTGATCTCAGCCGCCTGGTGTGGGAAACGGCCGCCTGGGTTTACATTGAAAAATCGTTAAACACGGCCGACGTGGATAAAGAGCAAACATTTCTTGACCTGATCAACCACATCATACCGCCGGCCGAAATGGCAGATCAAACATTGAAAGAACGGCTGCTGGCATTGGATATGGGCGATTTGGGCATACCGGGCATGGACCTGGTTTTGCGCAAATTGCGCAACGAAGCCGATTTGTACCGCGAAGAAAATATCCCGTTGCAAACTGAGGTGAGCAAGCTGGACAATGAATATGACAAGCTTACTGGCGCGATGCAGGCCAATTGGGATGGTGAAGAGAAAAATCTGAGCCAGTTGGCGGTTTTTCTGAAAGATAAAGACCGGAACACACGGCAGCGAGCCTGGGATGTGATGCGCGATTTGTGGCAGACGCAGCGGGAACCGCTCAACCAGATTTATGTCAACATGCTCAAGTTGCGCCAGCAAATTGCCGCTAATGCCGGATTTTCTGATTTTCGGGCTTATGCGTTCCGGGCCAGGGGGAGGTTTGACTATACGCCGGAGGATTGCGCTATCTTTCATGCGGCGATTGAAGCGGTGGCGGTACCGGCCACGCGACGTATCCTGGCAAAACGGCAGGAGCGATTGGAGTATGAGAGCATACGGCCGTGGGACTGGATTCCTGAGCGCAGTTTGCTGGTTGATACCTTTGACAGCGATTCTCTGCATCCTTATCAGAATCAGGACGAATTGATTCAAGGCGGGCTGAATATGTTCAACCGGCTGGATGCGGAGCTTGGGCGATATTTTGCGACTATGGCTGAAGAAGAGTTACTAGATTTGGACACACGACCGGGTAAGGCGCTTGGTGGTTATTGCAGCATGCTGGCAGTACGACGACGGCCGTTTATCTTTATGAATGGCACGGGCATGCACGATGATGTACAGACGCTGCTGCATGAAGCCGGGCACGCCTTTCATGCCTTTGAAACAGCAAAATTACCACTGATTTGGCAGCTAGATGCCCCCATGGAGTTCTGTGAAGTCGCTTCCATGTCTATGGAGTTGCTGGCGGCGCCCAATCTGACCCAGGCGAACGGGGGGTTTTATTCTGAGAAAGATGCCGCTCGCGCCCGCCTGGAACACCTGGAAAATATCATTACCTTCTTGCCCTACATGGCCGTGGTAGATACGTTCCAACATTGGGTTTATACCCACCTGGAAGAGGCGCTTGACCCGGCCAATTGTGACGCAGCCTGGGATGCCCACTGGCAGCGTTTTATCCCCGATATGGATTGGACGGGATATGAAGAGATGCGCATGAGCGGCTGGCACCGCAAACCACACATTTTTGGGTCGCCGTTTTATTACATCGAATATGGCATGGCTTCGGTGGGGGCGATGCAGGTGTGGCGCAACGGCCGTCAAGACCACAATGCCGCTCTGTCTGCCTACCGCCACGCGCTTTCCTTAGGTGGCACACAGACCTTACCGGCCTTATTCGCCGCCGCTGGCGCTGAATTCCGCTTTGATACACCTATGCTGACGGAGTTGGTCGGATTGGTGGAGCAAGAAATTGAGGTATTGGAGAGGGAATTGGCACGGCCGTGAGCAGGTAGCACACCCCGGCAAAATAGGATATTATCAAAAAAATAATAAAAATCGGGAGTAATCGTCATGCAACCCAGCGCAGCTATGCGCGAATACCTGGCCGAAATCTATCGCCTGGCAGAAGAAACATCCACCGTCAGCACTACCAGCCTGGCAGAACGGCTAAACGTCTCCGCCCCAGCCGTACCCCGAATGCTCAAACGGCTGCGTAATGCTGGTTATGTCAAGCATATTCCTTACCAGGGCTTTGAACTGACCGAGTTGGGCCGACTGGAAGCGCTGAAAGAGATTCGCCGCCATCGCATTCTGGAAGTCTTTCTGGTGAATGTGATGGGCTTCAGTTGGGATGAAACGCACGAATTGGCCGATGAATTGAGCAAGGGGCTAAACGATACGATCACGCAGCGTATGGCCGTTATGACCGATTACCCCACCCGCTGCCCACACGGCGAGCCAATTCCCGATGCTGATGGGCAGCTACCGCTTATCGCTGATAGCTGCATTATGAACCTGGGTGTGGGCAGCAAAGGGCAGGTGAGCCGGGTACGCACCCATGACCCGGAGCGATTGCAATACTTTGCCACGTTAGGGCTGGTACCTGGAGCGAAGTACGAAATTCTCGGCCGCGCCCCGTTTAACGGCCCCATGCGCCTGCGGGTTGAACGGGAAGATGTGGTGATTGGGGTGGAGTTAACCAAGTCCTTGTGGGTGACAAACGAAGGGGATTGAGAAAATGGAAGATTAGGAGATGAAATCTCTTAATCTCCTACGGAAACAATCGCCGTGTTTTGACTTCGGCTACCGCATCTTCACGATATTTGTAGAGCATGGCTGGCCGCCCCTCACCCTCCTGCCGTTTCTGCCCCGTTTCTTCCAGGATAGCTGCTGATAATATCTTGCGGCGGAAGTTGCGTTTATCCAATTTTTCTTGCAGGATAATTTCATATGCCTTTTGCAGTTCGGTGAGGGTGAATATATCGGGTAGGAGTTGGAACCCTACGGCCGTGTATTCCAGTTTGTACCGCAGCCTTGTCAGGGCATATTCCAAAATCTCGTGGTGATCAAAGGCCAGCAGTGGCAAATCAAACATCGAAAACCAACCGGTTTCCGATGTTTCCCGCCCCGGCGCATGGCGAACGGCATCGTAGGGAACCAGAGCAAAATAGGTCACGGTGATCACACGCATCCGTGGGTCTCGGTCAGGGTCGCCAAAGGTATACAACTGTTCGGTATACACTTCCTCCACACCCGTCTCCTCGGCCAGGGCGCGGGTAGCGGCTTCAGCCAACGACTCATCCAGGCGCACAAAAGCACCAGGGATGGCCCACATCTCGGCAAATGGCGCTGTTTTTCGCTTTACCAGGAGCACTTTCAAATCGTCGGCGACCAATGAAAAGACAACCACATCAACGGTGACTGACGGCCGTTCATATCGGGAAGGATCATACTGTTCCACCAAATCCATCAATGAATCCCCCTCTTCGCACAGAAATAAAAAGTCCCCAGCCTATGCGGCCAGAGACCCTTAAAAAACTCAATCACCAGATGATGCCTTACCCGCCGCCGCCACCGCTATCCGGTAAGGCGCGTGTTGGCTCAATGACCGGATCAAAAAGGTCAATTTCCGGCGGGGGTTCCGGTAGACCAATGATACCCTGATCCACCATCTGCAAAAGGCTGACGCTGGTCGTAACAAAAACTGTCTGATCCCCTGGCGAACGCAAGACCAGATCAATGTCCACATTGCGTTCCCGTGCATATTTCAACACCAGGGCATCCTGAACAGACATACTCAAAATAACCATCCCTGGGTTCGCTTCCAGACGCGACGGAATAGGGGTGGGCGTCACAATCGCCACCGGTTCGCCACCAGCACTGACAGCCTGGGCAGTTGCGTCTGCGGCTAATCTGGCTGCCTCTTGTTCCTGTTCCAGGCGCCGTGGATCAACCCATTGGCCTACATACAGCACGTTGGCCTGCTGGATGGTAAGCTGGGTTACCCGTTTGGGAACCGGATTTCCCGGCAGCCAATCAGGGTTAACCGTGGGGTCTTTAAACTCATTTGGCATAATGACGCCCACCTGGTTAATGGCGTCTATGAATTCAAGACGGCCGTATAAAATTTTGGGGAACAGAAAATCATCTCCCTCAAGCAGGGCGTCTACATCCACCAATTCCAGGTAATTGCGAAGCCCTGACTGAAAATCGGGATCCACCGGCACCGAACGCAACGTCATGATGACATCCACCCGATCGCCGGGGCGCATCGCCAGGGCCGCACCCGAAAACTGGTCAATAGGAAATGCCACTGCTACCTGGTTTGAAGGCACATACAGCGCCAGGTCTGAGCCAAATGCGGCCACATCCGTTGGATTGAGCGCCAACATGGGCTGTAAAATTTCTTGTCCGCGCGCCACATCCGTTCGTAGAATGCGCCCTGTTACCTGTTCCGTGCTGGTAAATGTATAACCGCCTACAAGAGCCACATTGGTAATGGGCCGGAATTCTATATCCAGCACTTCGGGAGAAAGTATTTCACCTACGGGTAGTTGTACTTTTGCCACGACAACCGGCTGCAACGCTGGCGTAGCCGTGGGAGTGGGAACAGGCGTATCCTGGACAACAGTAACTTCTGGCTGCTGCTGGGCCTGTCCCGGCAAGATATTACCGAGCAGCGCACTACCGGTGTCGGTGACAAGCGCCACAACAAGTATGGCGGCACAGGCAAAGACAACGAGCACAAGAAGGAGGAGTATGAAAGTTCTGGGTCGCATAATTGAGTACCTATTCTTACTTCCCGTTTTGAGAGTGCGAGATTGGAAAATTGGTCACTCTCGTCCACATGCGGAGGTAATAATTGGACGCTGCCTGAACAGATGCTAACAGTTCGTGATAAATCAGCCTTTCGTCTAGCCCTCGCCGCCAGTAAACCCTGATTCATCAGGCGTTGGGGTGGGCGTGATATTGTAATAGCGGGTGTCTAATGTGTAACCAAAGTTAGGCGGAATTTCAATATTAAAGCGGTCCAACAGGAAGTTGAGATCAACATTTTGCACGGGATACAATTGGCCATCATTGATGCCACGCAGAGCAAAATCCACATCTGCGCCTACTTCAAGAGCATAACGCAGCAGCAGTTGTTGTTGTGGCTGCAAAGCTACCACTAACACTTCCGGCGGTGAAGGGGTGGCGGTTGGTGCGGCGATTGGTTCGGGCAGAGGTGTAGGATCACCCTCTGACAATGGTGTTGGTGTGGCGGTAGCCAGTTGGGATGCAGCCGTTTCGGGCAGCATATATTGGCCTACCTGAATCACTTTTGCATTCTGGATGACCAGGCCAACAATATACGGCCGTTGAAATTCACGCGGCCGAACATGTACCGTATCACCCGTGGGCAGTTCTTCAAAATAACCATAGGGGTCTATTTCCAGGAACCGCTTTTCCTGTGTTTCTTCATTTTCTACGGTGATGAAAAGCGCCAGATCATTGGGTAATAAGGTTTGAAACTCC
This sequence comes from Chloroflexota bacterium, assembly GCA_035444285.1. Classification (GTDB taxonomy): domain Bacteria; phylum Chloroflexota; class Anaerolineae; order Promineifilales; family Promineifilaceae; genus CAADGU01. Next base: position 245,731 of record DAOMOK010000006.1, on the reverse strand, counting down.
TCATCAATTTGGCGCATGTCAAACAGAAGCAAAATGTCCACATAATCCCCTTCACTGACGCCGTACCCCACACTGGCAATACTGCCACGAGAATCCAGGCGGAAGGTAGAAAGGGGGATGGCCTGCGCTACAAAACCAGGGGGTATTAAAGAAGAAGGGCCATATTCAGAAGTTACAATTTCTCTGATGTCGCCTGCAAGTTTGTCTTTTGTCAACGTCTGCCCCTGATAAATATCGGTGCGGGCAAACATACCAATGACGTCTTTTGTATCGGTGATAACATTACTGTCTACACTGTCAACCGGGCGCCTATCAATCGCCAGGATATCTTCGGTCATGATATGACCGCGGGGAACAGTTTGCAGGGAAACGACAACGCCAATGGTATCTGTTGGCATCGGCGTGCCAACCGTTTCTGGGGGGGAAATACCTACTCCACTATCCGGTGCGGGAGCACCATCATCTCCTTCGGTGATTGCTTCTTCTGTGGGGGGTGCCGTAGTTGGCTGGTTTTGCCCCTGGATCAAGAAGACACCAACGAGAGTGAGCAATCCCAGGCCTATGATTAGTATTAGTATGGCGATTGTTCGACGGCTCATACTCTTATCCCTTCTGGTGTGTATGTGTTGGGTAAAATTTATCCGGCAAACAAGGCTTTGTGACAAAAAAAGACGGCCGTACTACCTGCCACAACATTATGTCGCCCATAATATGTAAACTACCAACGTCGCTATGTTATCATATGTAAAGTTGAATAGCAAGTATTGAGAGTTATGTCACCAGGAGATGATAGTACCAGCGAACTATCTTGTCGCCAGTTTCTACCGCTTTAACAGAGGGAAACCGGCTAAAGCCGGTATTATGAGCTAACGTGGCTATTCACCGGTGGGAACAACGTTTCCTCTTGTTGAGATCGGCGCACCGGCAGGATGAAGGTGAAGGTGGTGCCCTGATCAGGAACTGTCTCAAACCAGATACGGCCGTTATACGCCTCGACCAATGAATGAACCACCGATAAGCCCATGCCAATACCTGCTGTACGCACCTGCTCTTCGCGCCATTCCGGGCGGAAAAAATCCTCAAACATATGGCTCTGGTCTTCGGGGGAAATGCCAATGCCCTGGTCGGCCACGCTGATCACTGCAAATTCTTCCGATTCCAACACGGCCGTGACCCGTATCTCACCCCCTTCACGGCCGTATTTAATGCCGTTTGACACCAGCTCCTCTACAATCATTGTCACATGAATGGGGTCCGCCTCCACCCAATGCAGACGGCTGTCCAGATCGAGTCGGATGACCTGTTTGCTTTTGGCCGCCACAGGCGTCATCTCCCTGGCAATTTGCTGCACAATTTGGGGAATGTTGGCCTGGCCGGTCTTCGCTTCCATATGCCCACCCTTTACAGAGGCGGCAAACAGCAGACTGTTAATGAGCTGCACCATCCGGGAAACATTGCGCTGGATGGTTTGTAAAAATGCCTGCTGCGTATCATTGAGCGCGCCACCGGTACCGGCTTGCAGCAGTTCGGTATACCCCTTAACGGCCGTGAGCGGCGTACGCAGTTCATGGGAAATGGTCGTCAGGAAAGCGTCACGCGCCTGTTCCGTCTGGTAAGCCTGGGTAATATCCCGCAAAATGACGACTGTGCCTTCGGCTGTCCCCTCCTGGTCATAAATGAGGTTCATCTGGCCTTCCACGATACGGCCGTGAATGTCAAAACGCCGCTCTTTCATGCCCTGCTCCATCCCATCCAATGCCGGGAAATGAGCCAGAATCGCCGTAATGGGCCGCCCCACCAGCGCATTTTCCATCATACCCAATATGACCGTCGCGGCCTGATTAACCGAATAAATCAGCCCACTGGGGCCGCAGATCAACACCCCATCCACCAGACATTCCAGAATGGGCTGCTCCGTTAACACCATTTCGGCGGTGATGTGCCCGTCGGTGGCTACCGGTCGCAGGGTGTGGGCCATGGGTGTGGCAGCAAATATGGGAAAAGCGGTACGCTGGCGTAAATCGGCAATGGCGGCAAAAGGCACTGCCATCACAAACCCCCAGGTGAGCAAATCGAGGATGGGGAAAAAAGGAAACAAGGAGACCACAACCGTTATCACCAGCAAACCCCATGAAAGCCGCCAATCTAGCTCCAATCCCCACAACAGGACGGCCCAGGCCACCAGTTGCAGCGCCAGCACCAGCCATATGCCCTGTGTTATGAACACCGTCAGATAGGCAGCGGCGGCCCCTGCCACCTGTAAACCCATTAAAAAATAGAGTGCGCGGGCAAATTGACTGCGCTCCCGTCCCTGGCGTTTCAGCCACACGGCCGTCACCACTAACACAACCAGCGTGATGATGTAATACTGCCAGAGGTTCATGTCTAAAACTTGATTGGTTTTGGGGAACGTGATGCGTGATGCGTAAAATTCGGATCATGCATCACGTATCACGCAATCAGGGGGCAGGTTGGGGAGCGTCGGTTAACAAGCGCCACCAGGCCTGCCACGGCCGTGCCTGACTTACCGGGTCTGGTGTGGGTGGCGGCATAGGTGTTGGTTGTGGCGTTACTTCGATGGTCAGGGGTACCACCCGCTTTTCACCCGGCAGTAAATAACCACCTTCATCGCGGGCATAGGCAGCCACATAATCTTCGCTTTGCACATATTCCAGTGTGGCTTGCAATTCCACCTGGCGAGTCACTTCCAGGTCAAGCTCGGCCTGCAAGACGGACTCGCCGGCGCCCACCTGCCGTCCGGCCTGGGCGCGTTGGTTCAAATTCAGGGCGGCAAATAGGGCCACTAAAATGACAGCCAGGATCAAAATCTGGGGAAAGGTGAGCAACGGCCGTTGCCGGAACAATCTCTCGCGCATGGTCACACATGTTAGCCGTTCTCTTGACTATGTGCAATATGAAAAGTTGGGAAAGCAGTGCCAGGCAAGGGACAGAACCACCCTGGCTGCCCAGAGCCTGACCGCCCCTTGCCTGGCATCAACCGTATCTTGCCTGTTTGGGTTGGGTTTAAGTTGGGTGTAAAATGGAACAATCTCTATTCTTCTTGGGAGGATTTATGGATAAACAACGAGTCGTCATTACCGGCATGGGCATTGTCAGCCCATTGGGAAATGATTTGGAAAGCACCTGGCAAGGCATTAGCAGCGGCAAAAATGGCATTCATCGTATAACGGCTTTTGACCCGGAACCATACCGGTGCCAGATGGCCGGAGAAGTAAAAGAATTTGACGCCGAAGTGCTGTTTGGCCGTAAAGACGCGCGGCGCATGTCCCGCCAGACGCAGTTTGCAATGGCCGCCGCCGGGCAGGCGATTGCCGCCGCCGGGCTAAACTTTGACCGTGAGGATCGGGATCGTGTGGGTGTGCTGGTGGGCAGTGGCATGAGCGCCTTAGAACCGGTGTTTGACTCTTGGCAGGTAATGGAGACGAAGGGGCCAAACCGCGTCAGCCCGTTTCTCATTCCCATTATGCTGCCGGATACGCCGGGCGCGGCTATTTCCATTGCCTATGGCCTGCACGGGCCAAACTTTACCCTGGCGACGGCTTGCGCGACGGGCAATGATTCCATCGGGCAGGCGTACCGGATGATTCAGTGGGGGCTGCAAGATGTGATCCTGGCAGGGGCAACAGAGGCAGCCATCATTCCTATTACTATTGCCGGCTTTGCGGCAATGACGGCGCTGTCTAACCGAAATGATGAGCCGGAGCGGGCGTCACGGCCGTTTGACCTGCATCGTGATGGCTTTGTACCCGGCGAAGGGGCGGCTATCCTGATTTTGGAGTCGTTGGCCCATGCCCAGGCGCGTGGGGCGACCATTGTCGGTGAAGTGTTGGGCTATGGCATGACCTCGGATGCTTACCATGTGTCGGCGCCGGCGGAAGATGGCGCGGGGGCGATGAAGGCGATGCAGCAGGCGATGAATGAGGCGGGAGTCACGGCCGTAGACATTGACTATATCAACGCGCATGGCACCAGCACGCCGTTGAATGACAAAGTGGAAACATTAGCGGTCAAGGGGACGCTGGGTGAACGTGTTTACCAGATTCCCATGAGTTCTACCAAATCTATGACCGGCCATTTATTGGGGGCCACCGGGGCGCTGGAAGCGGTCTTTTGCTTGAAGGCGATGGAAACGGGGGTGATTCCGCCCACCATCAACTACGAAACGCCAGACCCATCATGTGACCTGGATTATGTGCCCAACGAACCGCGCCAGGCGCAGGTAAATGTGGCTATGACCAATGCCTTTGGCTTCGGCGGGCATAATTCTGTTTTGATTTTGGGGAAATTTGAATCGTAGGGGCGAGGCAGTTGGGAGCAAATTAGCCTTGCAAGACAAGATAATACCCAACTGCCTCGCCCCTACTTACCGCGCTGTTCTATTCTCATTGCCGCTTCTTGTTCAGACACCTGCATCCCGCCGTCTACGTGCGGCAGGATGAGCCAGGCGAGCATGAAGCCAAAGAGAGCGCCGGTGGCAAAACGGAGCCAGGGGGGGCTTTCCCGCAGGGGGAAGATTGTGCCCAGTAGTTGTTGGAACGAGGAGGGTTCACCACCGCCAATGGGGAGAGCATAATAGCCAAATAGCTGGCTGAAACCATCCAGAGCAATGGGGCCCATGCCGATGATGAGAAAGACGAGGACGGGCAACGGCCGTATCCCCACCCTCTTGCGCAACAAGCCATACAGCAATCCGCCAATCAGCACAAAACCGTAAATGGCCATATCCCGCGTACACAGCGCTGTTTTGTAACCCAATTGCTCATTGCCCACAAAGTGGCGCGCCGCCAGGAAGAAGTTGGCCCAATTATCCGGGCTGGCCCCTTCAAACTCCTCAATACTGTCGGTGTAGGCTTCCAGAGGTTTGTAGTTTGTACCCGCCAGTTCACGCGGGTAGAAGGGCTGTTCGCCAAAGAGGAAGAAACTGCGCGAGGCCATCTGGTGGCACATGGGGCTGTAGACGGTGTAAATAGCCCGCGCCGGGCCGGTCAATCCGGCGCTCATCAGCATGGGGGCCAGGATGGGCAGGAAGACGTAAATGGCGACAACGGTGTTAAACACCGCCAGCCAGTGACGGCTAAACCAATGGGTCATCCGATCTGCGCCAAGAGCGATATTCTGTGAATTGTTACGTGGGGGTACATCCATGTGGGGAAGTATAGAGTAAACGGTGAAGAGTGAACAGGCGTTTTCCGCTTTTTATCATCAGCTAAAGCACGGCCGTTAACCGACATCCCCTAATTTCCACAGGCGATCCATCGTACCCACTCACTCACTCCTATCTATCGTCTCTGCCAGATACGCCTCAATTTGGGAAGCGACTAACATGCCCCGATGCACGGCCGTAATCTCCCCGTCGCCATTGATGAAAAAGCTGGAAGGGAAGAGGCGGTTAACGCCATACAGGTCGGCCACCAACCCTTCGCCGTCGAGCAGGGGAGTAAAGGTAAGGCCCATATCGTCGTAAAAGAACTTGCGCACCAATTGGGGTGATTCTTCCTGGTTGAGCGCCAGGATGACCAGGCCGTCATCCTGGTATTGGCTGTAGGCAGCTTGCAGTTCCGGCATTTCCAGGCGGCAGGGGGCGCACCAGGTGGCCCAAAAGTTGAGGATGACGGGACGGCCGTGAAAATCCGCCAGCCGCACCTCGTTCCCCTCTAAATCCACCAGAGAAAAATCATACGCCGGGTCGCCGGTGGACAGGCGGTTGTCCGGCAATTGGGCCAGGCGAGAGCCGGAATTGGCGCTGGCAGGCACTTGTTCCAGGATGGAAGAGGAAGCGGGTACGGCCGTTTTCTGCCCCCAGCCGCTGCCAAAAATAAACAAGGCCAGCGCCAACCCCAACAAGAAAAAGCCGCCAATGAGAAAAAGGGGACGATGGGTACGGCCGTGGGCCTGGGTTGGCTCCTGTTCTTGGGGGAGAGACATAACACCTATCAGTAATTGGTTAAGCGGCTGCTTCAATTTTCCAATTACCCAATTTCCTGTTGTTACTGACCAAAAAAGTTCACAATCATTTCTTCAAATTCAATGAGCTTTTCCGCTACCCATGAATCCACCAGCAAGCCGTTAATGAGCGTGAGCGAACCATTGAGCATCAGCAGGGCAATCAGAATAAAAAGTGCGCCACTGATTAGCTGCGTACTATGCAAATGCACCGTCGTGCGCTGGCTGCCCGTGCTGGTAAACGTCCACAAGGCCGCGCCGGCCACCGCCAGCAGCAATAGCCCCACTTCAACCGCCAGCGTCATTTCCCGCCCGGCCAAAACCGGGTAAGAGCGGAACAGATACTCCACCACCGCCACCAAAATACGCCAGATCGCCAGCGCCCAGATCAGCGCCACCACAAAGGTGTGTGTATCCCACTCCCACCCCTTGCCGCGCAGCACCTTCCAAAAGGTACTCTGGCGGCTGATATGCCCAAAAAAGGTGGAGACAATCAACAGCGGCAGCCCCAGCCCTAAGGTGTAAATAAAGAGCAGCGACATACCGCGCCAGACTGTATCGGTGTAATACGCCAGGGTGGTGACGGCTCCCAGAATAGGGCCAATGCAGGCCGTCCAGCCAATGGCGAAGGTGAGACCAAATACGTATGAACCGGCCAACGTGGCGCTGCGTGGTTCCGCGCCCCCACCGCCGCTGGTGTCCACACCGGTGAAGCCTTTGCCGAGCAAACTCAACACCCCCATGACCATAATGACCGAACCGCCAACGATCATCAAGATAGCCTGGTTTTGCCCCAACACCCGCCCCAGGGCAAAACCCACCGCGCCAAAGAGGGTAAACGTGGTAGTCAATCCCAAAATGAAAGCCAGGGTGTTGGCGAAAATCTGGGAACGGCCACTTTGAAAAGCAAAGGCGAAATAAGCAGTTAATACCGGCAGCGTGCAAGGGGAAAGGAAACTGAGCAGCCCGCCGCCAAAGGCCAACGCGGCCAACACGAAATAGGGTTGGGTTTGCAGCCCAAATTGAATGCGGGTGGGGTCATTGCTCTGGTTAAAAGCGCCAAAGATGAGCAGAATGATCACGGCCGTGACCACCCCAATGATTAATTTCTGCCCACTCGACAGCGCCTGCCACCGCCCCGGTAAAGTTGTCGTCTTCTGCATAGAAATGCATCTCCATCAAACAAAAATCTACCTGCTAGACACGCCGTCCGCCCACCATCTTACAAAACGGTCAGCAGCGATTAAGCGATTGGAGATCGGAGATTAGAGGTTAAGGCGCGACCAATCTCCAATCACTAATCTCCTATCTCCTCTTCCTGCAACAATTGCGTCATCAACTGTAAATCTTTCTGCAAATTCCGCTGCCGCACCACCAGCGTCACAATATAACCCAACGAAATCAGCCCCATCACCGCATATCCCAACAACAAATAATCATTAAACCGGTTGGGGTTGCTGATTTGCAACCAGGGCAAAACGAACATCCATACAGCCATCATCCTCATCCTCCTTGCAAACGGGCCGCCACCCGCATTTTTAGTGTCGTGACCTGATCCTTTAACATTTGCAGCCGGATGCGGTTCATCAGCCAGGCCAGATAAATAAGTGAAAACGAGACCACGTTCACCGTCAATGTTATGCCCATGCGCATAGAAGCCAGGCCTGGCGCAATATCTTGCAGCCCCTCCGATGCCCCCTGCGCCGATTCCAGTGTGCCGCCAAACACCACCGGGTGAATATCGCGCCAGATGCGGATGCTGACATATGCCAGAATAATGGAAACAAAGGAGACAATGACGTACACGGCCGCAAACCGCCCCCGTTTCTCCTCGTCCTCAATTGCCCCGCGCAGCATGAAATAGGCGGCATAGACCAGCCAGGCAATGGTAATTAGCGTCAGGCGCGGACTCCATTCCCACCAGGTATTCCAGGCGGGTTTGCCCCACACCGACCCCGCCGCCGTCGTTACCGTCAGAAAAACCAGCCCCACTTCCACAGACGAGAGGGCAATGGTATCCCAGCGACGCTGTGGCCTCCATAAATATAATATGCCAGCTACCAACGCCACAAAAAAGGCGATGGACCCCACCCAGGCTGTGCCTACATGAAAATAAAAAATGCGCTGCACATTACCCATCGAACGTTCTATTGGCGCATACATAAAGATAAAACCAATGCTCACCAACAGCGACAAAAAAGCCAGCACATTCAAAATGGTCACAGTCCGGTTCAAGCGCGTCATATTCATAAACCTCACTCCTTTTCCAGACCCTAAGGGTTTTCTGAAACCCTAAGGGTCTACCACCTCAAGACTCCACCAAAAACGGATACGCAAAAAAACCAACGGCCAGAATGGCCAGATCATAAGCGGCGATCAAGGAAAGACTGCTATTGACGGCGTCCACCTGGGGCTGTAAAGAGACAATTTCGGCGGTGGCGATAGCCGCGGGCAAGATCAATGGTAGCACAATAGGCAGCAGCAAAATAGGCAGCAGCACCTCCCGCGAACGGGTCTGCATGGTCATCGAAGTGATCAACACCCCGGCGGCCACATAGCCAACGGTACCTAAAAATAAAACCAGCAATGCGGCCGGCTGCCAGAAAGGTTTGTTAAAGAAGACGGTAAAGATGAATACCAATGCCACCTCCAGCAGCAGCGTGAAAATGGTGACGCTGATTACTTTAGCCAGATAAATGCCCCGCCGATCTAACGGGGCAATTAACAAGGCGTCAATGGTCTGGTTTTCGCGTTCGATGGCCAGAGAACGGTTCAGTCCCAATGTGCCGGCTAGAATGATGGTCGCCCATAGCAAGCCGGTGGATACCTGGCGGGCGGCGTCAAGGTCGGTGCTCAGGGCAAAATTGAACATGACGACGACGACGAGGGAAAACATGAGCATGATGCTGAGGGTTTGGCGCGTGTGCTGTTCGATGCGTAAATCTTTCCAGACGATGGCCCAGACGCCAGCCCAGAAGGAAGATGTGGCCGCCTGAGGCCGCGCCACCGGCATTTCTTGACTCTGACTTTGCTCAGCCACTTGCCACCTGTAGTACGGGCGAGGCAGTTGGGGCAGAAATAGTCAACAAGATAAGGTTATGCCCAACTGCCTCGCCCCTACTTGCCACCTGCCATCTGCTACCTGCCACCTGCCACCTCTTTTCGCCCTGTATGGGCAGCATATAGCTCTAAAAAGTCGGATGATGTCACTTCCTGGCTGTTCAGGGAGGCCACAATTTTGCCGCGATTGAGGATGACGATGCGGTCGCACAAGTCCAGGCCATGTACCAGGTCATGGGTGATGAGGAGGATGGTACGGCCGTTGCCCTTTTCCCGCAGCAGCAACTCATCCAACAACTGCGCTGCATCCTGGTCTAAACCGGTGTAGGGTTCGTCCAGCAGCAGCACTTCCGGTTCATGCAGGGTAGCTCTGGCAATGGTCAGGCGCTGCATCATGCCCCGCGAAAAGGTGCGCACCGGGTCGCGCTGCCGCGCCGCCAGCCCCACCTGCTTCAAGGAGCGGCTAATACGCGCCTCGGCTTCGGACACGCCATACAAGCGGGCAAAAAAGTGTAGGTTTTCCGCTGCCGTCAGGTCGCCATACAACAAGGTCTGGTGCGAAACCAGGCCAATGTAGCGGCGCACCCGGTCGCCATGCTGCGGCAGCGCCCAGCCACCGATCTTCACGTCGCCGGCCGTGGGCTTCAGCAAGGTAGCCACAATGCGCATGAGGGTAGACTTGCCTGCGCCGTTAGGGCCGACCAGGGTCACAAACTCGCCAGGAGCCACGTGCAACTGCACGCCACGCAAGACCGGCGTGACGCCATAATTTTTGACCAGCCCGGCAATTTGAATCATGCGCCTATTTTAGAGTGTTACCGGGGGCGGGCAAGTGACATTCATCCAGCGTACAGTGGCGAATTGACACGGCCGTTCATCCCCTTCTACAATATCCGCACACTATCACCTGATTGCTAACGCGCCTGAGGAGCAATATGTACGAGGATTTCTTACGCAAGGTTCCCCTCTTTGCCGATTTACCTGATGAAGACCTGACCCATCTTTGCCAGCTGACCGGCGAGGTGCGCCTGTCGTCAGGACAGGTATTGTTTTATGAAGGCAGCCTGGCAGACACAGCCTATATTCTGTATCAGGGCAAAGTGGAAATTGTAAAGAACGTGGACGGCCGTGAAATTTTCATTGACCTCAAAGAAGAACCGGGTACGGTCATTGGCGAAATGGCCCTATTGGAAGAGTTTACGCGCCTGGCTACGGTGCGGGCGCGTGGCGACGCTCGTTTGCTTTCTCTGACGCATGACCAGGTTCACGAACTGCTCAATCTCAGCGCCACTGCCGCCAAAATCATGCTGCATACTCTCACCCGCCGCTGGCGGGGCATCGAGGCCCACGTGCGCCACAACGAGAAAATGGCACAGTTAGGTATGCTGACGGCGGGCATTGCCCACGAAATGAATAATCCGGTTACGGCCGTGTTACGCAGCGCCGCCCAACTACAAACCTCGCTCAACCACGCCGAAGAGACACGCATTGCCCTGGAACGGTTACAATTAACGGCCGTGCAGCAGGCACAGGTAGCAGTATTGGCGCAGCAAATTCAGGTTGCCGCTGCCCAACCTGCCACCCTAAACGCTCTGACCCGCGGCGACAGCGAAGCCGCAGTCGAAACCTGGCTGGATACGCACACCTTCAACGATGCCTGGGAACTGGCGCCTGTCCTCGTCACTCTGGGTCTGACGCCGTCCCAACTGGATGAATTGGCTGACACTTTTACGCTCGACCAGTTATCGGCGCTTCTCCATTGGATAGAAACTGCCTGCACCACCAACACCCTTCTCACCGCCATTGGCCAGGGTGCAGCCCGCATGGCGGGCATTGTGAGCGCGCTGAAATCCTATGTGTATCTTGACCAGGCGCCTATCCAGAACGTGGACATCCACGCCGGGCTGGACGACACCTTGGTTATCTTGCGCCATAAATTGCAGCCCGGCATCATCGTCCAGCGCGAGTATGGCTCACAAATTCCCAAAATCAGCGCCTACGCCAGCGAATTGAACCAGGTATGGACCAACATCATTGACAATGCCACCGACGCCCTGAATGGTCAGGGCATGATCATCATCCGTACCCGGCAGGAAGAAGGGGAAGTGGTGGTGGAAATTGAGGATAATGGCCCCGGCATACCGCCCACTATTGTGCCCAAACTTTTCGACCCCTTTTTTACCACCAAACCACCGGGCAAAGGCGCCGGCCTCGGTTTGAACATCGCCTACAACATTGTGCAAAAGCACCACGGCGAAATTGCGGTTGTGTCTGTGCCCGGTCAGACCGTTTTTCAGGTACGCCTGCCATTGAACGGCCGTCAGGAATGATCCCCCTAAACAATGTGAAGGGATACGTAGTGCCAGGCACTGCTCGTTCACGCCACGGCCGTTCATCCCAGACATTGTCTCCGTTTCGATGTGGTGACACGGCCGTTTGTCCTCTATACTAGGCAACGTCAGAGCAAACGGTCACGAATAAAACGAAGTAAGGATTCATGCGGCGGCTCCGAAGACTTCGCGCCGCATGAATCCTTACTTCGTTAGACGCTTTCTCTCTGGTTACTGTTCAAAAAACATCACAAGGTGTTGGCTTCTATGATTGAGATTACACAAGCAAATACTGATATCCAACTTGAGCAAGTACGGAATCTAAAACGAGCTTTTCTTGCTTGGCAAAAACAAACATATAACGATAGGCTTGATCTTGTTGAAAAATACTTTGAACCAAAAGCGTTTGAGAATGAGCTTGCTTCTTTACCGGGAAAGTTTGCCCCGCCTTCAGGGCGGTTGTTAGTAGCGTATTATGATGGTATTCCGGCAGGGACTGTCGCGCTCCGTGACATTGGCAATCAAATCTGTGAAATGAAAAGCATGTTCGTTGAATCTCAACATCTTGGCAAAAGCATTGGACGGTTCCTTGCTGAAGCCATTATCCAAGAAGCCCGTATCATCGGGTATACAAAAATGAGACTGGATACTGGACCAAGACAGATTGCAGCTCAAACTCTTTATAGAAGTTTAGGTTTTCGAGAAATCAAACCCTATTATGAACTCCCACAGGAGCTTACAGAGAAAGCGCTATTTATGGAATTAACCTTATAGGGTATTAAGGATAAGCGCCTAACAAGGCTTCCACCTGACTTATCGGCAGGTGTAGCAGGCGTTGGGAGCGTCAAATCGTCCAAGAATTTAGCTTCGCTCTTTTCTGTTTTTCAGGCTGAGCGGGGTCTATGGTCAGAAGGTTAGAAGAGATGGAAACAATTGAAATGAAACAGGATATCCCCGCCTGGGCAAAGCAACGAGTCCTCCCAGATGATCCCAACTTTTTGGAAGTACGCCAGTTGCATGGTCAAGGTAGAACGGAAATCCAGTTGCCTGACCTCAAAGAGCTAAAAGGCTGGGCTAAGTCTCATGGCTGGCCGACACCCATGTTTGGTTTTAAGAAAGCATTTATCACCAAGCTGTTCGAAAGTGATGAAACCTTTTCACTGGCGCTCAATGAAAGCGGCATCAACATTTATGTTCCCATCAAAGAACACATCCTTACGATTGAAACGCTCAACAAATTGGATGCGTTGTATGAGGAAAGGGAAGACAATGGGCCCCTTGGAGGACGTCCTACTCGCTGGGGAACCCTGGTCAGTGAGTTGCGGGAGATACGTCACCTTGTTGAAGCGGGCATTAAGGTACACGTTGAAGGAACCCAGACGGTTCTGACCACGTGGCAGAGCTTCTACGCCTGGGCGCACGGCCGTTACCATATGCTTGAAGATGGTTACGATAGTTGGATAGGTGATGACGAGTCGTAAAGGCCAGAGGGACAACTCAAACATTAGGCGCAGTTTTTTCCAATAACAACAGCCCGCGCCATAGCCAACAAACTCAGCCCACTCGGGCGCAAGGCGTTAACAACTTTAACTCAGGCAAGTCGGCCAAGGCGCTGGTCAGGCGTCCCGCCTAACACGGCTTGCAGGCGACGTTACACGGCCGTGCCTCGACTTCACTGTGCAATATGACGATACATCAGCCTCCCCTCATCCGAGTGCCAGTTGTACCGCCTCCGCCAACGACAATGCCCGGCCTTCCTCCCAGGCGCGCACAAACGCCCCCTCCCCCATTAAATCCCGCGTCTGATCCTTCTTCGCCTCCGCTTCCGCCTGATAAGCGGCTGCTGATTGATACCCAATTCCTGCCGCAGCCGCTCGCTGGCCGCAAACAGGCGCGCCGCATCGGCCGCCTCTCCCAAGGCCATCCGGGCAATACCAATCGCCCGCAGCGAGATCGCCAACGCTGGCCTGTCGCCCAACTGTTGGCGCAAATGAATACTTTCTCGAAAGTAATCTATTCCCGCAGCCGGATCACCCCGCTCGACGTTCACTTCTCCCAGGCCGTGCAGCGTATAACTCAAGGAGCTCAAATTGTTAGTCTCGCGGCACAACTGCATGGCCTCTTGATACAATTGTTCCGCTGCGTCCAGGTCGCCCAGGCGTCGCATCACAATTGCCAGATTGTTTAACGTGGAGATGACCGGGCGCATCTCGCCAATTCGGCGATCAATGACCAGGGTTTGCTCTAACAAATCACGGGCACGGCCGTAATCACCCTGAGTTCCCGCCAAAATCGCCAGGCTATCCAACGACCGGCACATCCCGGCCTCATCGCCTGATCTTTCCTGGATGACCAGCGCCTGTTCGTTGCACCTCTGCGCGTCCGCCAGATCGCCTTGCAACCTGGCAAACTGACCAATGCGGTTCAGGATACAGGCATGAAGTTCGTCTTCTTCCTGGCTTAACGAAAGCGCCAATTCCAGCCAGCGCCGCCGCCAGCAAGCCCTGAACCTGTAACTGTTCCTGGGCATATTCGCGCAAAGTCTGCAACATCGCGTAACGCGGCGTATGATTCAGCTCAGACAACCGGTACAGCAGGCTCTTTTCTACCAGGGATTGCAAATTCAAGGCCAGCGATTGGTTATCGGCCAACCGCCAGTCGGGAATTTCCATTCTCGTTAAAACGGCTTGCACGGCCGTTACCTCACACCCATCTACAAACACCCCCAACACCCCAAACAACACCCGCTCCGCCGGCGTCAGCAGATGATAGCTCCAGGCAATGGCCCCGCTCAACGACTGCTGGCGCGGCGTCAGATCGCGCGGGCCGCCGGTGAGGGCCATCAACCGCGCCCGTAATTGGGCAAAAACCTGCGCCGGCGTGAGCCACTTTACCTGGGCGGCGGCCATTTCGATGGCTAACGGCAGCCCATCCAGCCAGGCGCAAATCTGGGCCACGTCGGTCACATTTTCTGCCGTCAGGCGAAAATCAGGCATCACGGCGCGGGCGCGCTCCTGAAACAGACGGATAGACGCATAACGGGAGAGGTAGGGTACGGCAGCGGCATATGGAGGCATTTTTCTCGACGCCACATCGCAAATGGCTTTTGATTTTCCCGTTGCGCGTATTACCATTTCCGATGGTAAAGTAGTCATTGCCTTGTTGCCCATCCACATTCCCTTTGTAATGATTGACCCACTTGATGGCAGTGGAAATTTACGAGAGCCTGTTATTGCCGATGAAGCAAAACATGACGTCCAACAACTTGATTTCTTTTCCGATTGGTCTACTGAGCTTGCCACCTCCGCCACATCCAAGAAATTCAGAGCAATTATTCGTGATGAAAAAATCAGGCTCATCTTTGCAGCAGCAGGTAAATATTAAAACCGAGAAACATAAGATAAAATGTGACCGGTACCGCTCATGAAACAAATTCTTAAACCCACGCTATCGAAGATCATTTTGACTTTTGCCTTATTCATCATCTCCTCCCTGCTCTGGCGGATGTATGTCATGGAGACGCTCTCGGACACCTTCCCGTTTGGATTTCCCCTTCAATTTTTCCTCGCCTGGGGGCCATGCCGGCCGGAACAGAACTGCTCCGAGTTCAACGGGCTGTGGCTCGTATTGGATATTCTCTTCTGGTATGCGGTCAGCGTGGGAATTGTGGGATGGAGGAAGGCGTATGAGAAACGCTTTGAGCAGATTAGCGAAACACAAAAAAAGGACGGTAAGACCTGAGCATGGCGCGTCATTATTATTTGCTCATTGCCTTTTCAGACCCCGATGCAGCGATAGCGGCGGAGCCATCGTTCGCCCAACTCCCGCTCCCTCTCGTGGAACCTGGGCAGATCGCCTTTGTGTCCACTATCTGGCAAACGAATGAGGGGAATTGGCTGTTGGGCGTCCATCCCGCCGGGGTTAGTTTGGGCATCGCCAATGATCCGCCCCGGCTCACCGCCACCGACAAACTCGATGAGGTTGCCAGGCAGTTGTATCAGCAGCTAAGGTAGGCAGATTTATCTGCCACCGCACACCAAATCTCCTAATTTCCAGCCTGCCCCTACTTCACCCCAATATACTTGTGCATCTGCACACTCAACCGCCAGCCGCGCTGCTGCACCACTTCCAGGCAGAGGGCGGTGGCTTTGGCGCTGACGCTGACCGGTTGCAGGCAAATATGGGCGTCTGGTTTGAGGGGCACGGCCGTTAACAGTTCATCCAACTCATCAATATCCTGCTGACGACCGACCACGTGCTTGATTTCATCGGCTACCGCCAGCGCCGCCGGTTGGATGACCTTGCCACCGGACATATTCAGCTTGGGCGAGACACACACCCAATCAAACCCGGCCTCCACGTGTCCGATTTCGGTACCGCTGGTTTCTATGGCCGCTTTCAGACCAATGGCGTGAATGGCGGTGACCAACGGCCGTAACCCAACCTGTGCCGGTTCCCCACCCGTTACCAACACCCATTTTGGTCCCGGATGGTTAGTCTGGATGTGTTCAGCAATCGCCGCCGCTGTCAGGTAAACATACCGGGGATTGGCCCCCTGAGCGGCAGCCAATGTATCTACCTGATGCTGTGGTTCCAACACCCAGGTCTCTTTGGTATCACACCAGGGGCAGCCCACCGCGCAGCCGTGCAGCCGCAACAGCACCATAGCCACGCCCGTCTGCACCCCCTCACCCTGGACGCAAGTGTACAGGTCATTAACCGGGTAAAGAATATCGCTCATGGCCGGTACTCGGCCCAGGTGCGGGGCGTTTCGCTGACGCGCACGGCCGTGACCTGCGGCCATTGTTCCTTTGCCCACTCATACAAATGGCGCGCCAGGTTTTCGGCGGTGGTCGGGAATGGCAGCACGTCATTCAAATGGCGGTGATCCAGCGTTTCATCCAGGTATCGTTTGAACGGCTTGAGCGCCAGATAATCCACCACAAAGCCATACTCATCCAGCGTCTCTGACTGCAATATCAGTTCGACCTCATAGTTATGGCCATGCAGCCGGGCACACTGGTGTTCCAGGGGCAAGCCATTCAACTGGTGGCTGGCGGAAAAGTGAAATTGTTTGCTAATGGTATACATACGGTTTGTTGTCCAAAGCCCGAAGTCGGATGACGGCTCACGGATTACGGTTTACGAGTTGCGACTCACGTAAGCAATCGGATCCGCCACCCCCACCTCGGCAAAAGCCTGCAACCGTTCGGCGCAGGTAGGGCAGCGGCCGCAAGCCAGCTCCTGGCCTTCGTAACAAGACCAGGTCTGGGCATAATCCACGCCCAGTTCAAAACCCAGGCGCAAAATATCCGCCTTGCTGTGCTGCACAAAGGGGGCCTGGATGTGAACCGGCGTCTTGCGGTTCAGGCCGTACACTTCATTCAGCGCCGCCAGAAATTGGGGCGTGGTGTCCCAATAGCCGTACATGTCATGCCGCTGCGCCCCGTAGTAAATGTCACCCACGCCGTTCGTCTCGGCGTAGGCGGCGGCCAACGCCAGGAAGATCATGTTGCGGTTGGGCACGTAGGTGGCGGGCTGCGGGTCACCCTGTACGTCTTGCATGAGGGGCACGGCCGTACCCCCATCTACCAGCGCGGAATGAGCGAATAACGGCCGTAACAACCCCAGGTCTAACACCAAATGCTGCTCGCAGCCTGCCAACTTCGCCTGCGCCTGGGCCAGCGCCACTTCCTTCTGGTGCTTCTGCCCGTAAATGAAGGTAATCACCGCCGGGTGAAGCCGTTCCTGTTTCACCAGATAATGCAGCAGCGTCACGCTGTCCATGCCGCCGCTGACGATAACCACTGAATCTATCATGTTATCCTCCGTGTTTCGTAATCCGTGAGCCGTAATCCGTAACCCGTGAACTGACCTTTCGGATTACGGTTTACGAATTACGGATTACGAACTTCCGCTACGGCCGTCATCTGCAACCCGCCCCGGATATTCTGGTGCAGCGTCACCCGGCAAAAGTGCGGCTGTAACTGGTCAAATAAATCCTGAGCAATGGTGGCTGCCAGCGATTCCCCAAAAATCGGCTCGTCGCGGAACGTCCACAGATATAGTTTCAGGCTCTTGCTCTCCACGCACCATTGGTCGGGCGCGTACTCAATCTCCACCGTGTTAAAGTCGGGCTGCGCCGTCACCGGGCAAAAGCTGGTCAGCTCATCAGACGTAAAACGCACCAGCGTCACATTGGCCGGCGCGGGAAACCGATCTAACTCTTTACTCGGTTCATTCATCGGCCGGCCTAATTTGGTAAAGTCATATTCCATCATCACTCTCCTTGCTGGATGCAAGTGGCAAGTTGCAGGTGGCAGGTAAAGACCTGCCACTTGCAACTTGCCACCTGGTTTAAAATATCTCTCCAGGTATCGTCTCTCAATTGTTCGCGTATCGCGGTATGGCCTGTGTTTGCCGCGGTTTTGTTTAGCCGGGTATTCAGTTCTCAGGCAAGAACCTTTTCCGCCACCGGCGTGTCGAATTATACTCGTAAGCCGTTATCCGTAAACCGTTATCCGTAAATGCTCATCTGGTATCCGTGACCCGTTGCCCGTAATCGGACCTCGGATTACGGATTACGATTCACGGATTACCGATTACCGCAATACCACCTCCGTCCACGCCTCAATCCAGGCATCGCGGTTGGCGTCAATGTCGGCGGGGGGCAGGCTGGCGGGCTGTTCGGGGATTTGCGCCCATTCCATGAAGGCGGTTGGCAGGGCGGCGTTCTCATTGGCCGGGAAGACAAACATATTGAGGGGGATGTCCTCTTGAAAGGGTTGGCTGAGCATGTAATCCACAAACGCTTCGGCTAATTCGCGGTTTTGGGTGCCCTGGAGGATGCCCACAAATTCAATCTGGCGGAAGCAAGCCCCCTCCCCTACTACACTGGCAGTGGGCGCTTCGGCAACGGGGGGGTCGGCGTAGATGAATTCGGCGGGCGGACTGCTGGCATAGGAAACAACCAACGGCCGTTCGCCGCCAGAGCGTGTAAAGTAACCATAGTAGGCGTCGTCCCAGCCATTGGTGATCAGGACGCCGTTGGCGCGTAAATCAGCCCAGTAGTCGAGATAGGTATAGTCACCGGTCTCACCAAATTGGGCAATAGTAGCCAGCAGGAAGGCCAGGCCGGGGCTGGATGTGGCCGGATTTTCGGCTACCAACAGCCCTTTGTAAGCAGGATCGGTGAGGTCAGTTAATGTTTGCGGCGGTTCCAGACCCTGTTCACTGAACCAGGCTTTGTCGTAGTTGAGGCAGACATCACCGTAATCTATGGGTAGCAGGTGATGGGTGTCGTCCAGTTCCAATTCGTCCGGGATTTCGGCCAGCAGCGGCGATTGGTACGGCTCAAAGATGTCGGCAGCCAGGGCGCGTCCCAGGAAGGCGTTGTCCACGCCAAAAAAGAGGTCGGCCAGGGGGTTGTTTTTGGTGAGGATGGCCTGGTTGAGGGCGGCGCCGGCATCACCCGCGGGCAGGAGTTCAATGGTAACGTTGTGTTCAGCCTCAAACGCCTGGATGATGGCTTCGCTGGCGGCAAAGCTGGTATGGCTCATCAGAGTGAGGGTACGGGGGGCGGTGGACGGCGCACCCGTGCTGAGTACAGCAGAAGTGGCCGGTGCCTCCGGCGCGCCTGCTGAAGATGAACAGGCGGCCAGGAAAAGGGTCATCAGTATCAAAAGGTTGCGTATTTTCATAATCGTCTCCTCTTTTTTCGTTTGTAGTAGGCGATTTATCGCCGTCTGACGGCGATAAATCGCCTACTACAAACACTAACGTGATGTGTGAATACAAAGTAGTTGGCCGGAGTGGAGGGTGACGGTGGCGGTCACGCCTGCACTGAGCGCAGCCGAAGTGGCCATCAACACATTACTCACCCCTCGCGCCAGGCCAAACACCAGCACGTCATCTTGCAGCGGCCATTGCAGGCCGGCGGTGGCGGCAATGTGGGCATCGCCGCCAAGAGGGATGAGGGAAACCAGGTCGCCCACCTGCCCGTGAATCTCGGTGTAGTCACGCACCAGCCAGGCGCGTTCATGGGCAGTGAGCAGGTGGACGGCACGGCCGTGCAGCCCTGGATGTGTCAGCAGCAAAATGTTCGCCAGTGTCTGGTCTAAACGCCCGCCTAATGCGCCAAAAATCAGCAGCGGGTCATCATAGTTTTCAACCGCGTAAAGAAGCGCCAGTTCCAGGTCGGTCTCGTCTTTGGCCGGGGGGTAGGCCAGCAGGCGCGTATGGGCCGCCGCCAGCCAGGGGCGCGCATCATCCGGCAGCGAGTCCATATCGCCCATGACGATGTCCGGCGGGTGGTTCAGCCGGAACAAATGGCGCGTGCCGCCGTCGGCGGCGATGACGGCCGTTGCAGATTCCAGATACGGCCGTATCCATTCCACTTCATTGATTTCACCGTTGGCAAAAATTAAGATCGTCATGGGTTGCAGGTTGCAGGTGGCAGGTGATGACTTGCCACTTGCAACAAAAAAGGCCACCCTTTCGGGGTGGCCTATGGATAAGCAAAGCTGTTTTGCAATTCCTCCGCCGGCATTACCCGGATCAGGTTCGCAGGTCGGTGGTTGATGACCACCCTCTCAGCCGGGCATACCCAGCTCCCTGTGCTAAATTGTTAAGTGATGGGGGGATTATAGTGACGGCCGTTGCCTGGCGCAAGAATTGGCGCGATGCGTAATGCGTAAAATTACGGGTCACGCATCACGCATTACGCTTCACGCTCTTCATAAACGCACCAACATAACCGTAATGTGGTCTTTGCCCCCGGCCATAATCGCTGCCTCAACCAATTGCTCGCTTATCTCATCCAGGCTGGCATCCTGGTTTAAGATGTGCGCTATTTCCTCTTCGCGCAGGGTGCTGGAGAGACCATCACTGCACAACAAGAGCAGGTCGTCCGGCAGCAAGGGCAGCTCAAAAAAATCTATGTCTACGTCGGGGGCGGTGCCCAGGCCGCGCGTGAGGATGTTGCCGTGGCGACTGCCGTATCGTTCTTCGGCGGGCATCAGGTTGCGTTGGATGAGTTCCTCGACAAAGGAGTGGTCGCGGGTGATTTGTTGTAGCTGGTGCTGGCGGCGCCGATAGGTGCGGCTGTCACCGACGTTGGCGATGACGGCCTGCCCCTGGTGGATGAGGGCACAGGTAATGGTGCTGCCGGAGCGGATCTCTTCGGCCTGGGTGTAGGTGTGTACGGCCGTGTTCGCCGCCTCAATGGCCTGTCGCAAAATGGTGGTGGGTGCGCCGGTACCCAAATGTGCTTCCAAGTAAGCCAGCACGGTGTCAATGACCGTCTGGCTGGCCCGCACCCCGTCTTCATAGCCGCCCATACCATCAGCTACCACAAAAAAGCCCACCACCTCACCCCGCACCTCAAAAACGGCATAGTCATTATTGTCTTGAATGGGATGCGCCGAATTCCCCACATCGGCGCGTATACTGACTTCAAATTGATGTTGTTCAACCATCATCTCTATCACTCCCTTTCTCGTTGGTATTAGAAGTGCCAGGCACAGGGCACAAGGCATTGGTCTGACCAGGTGGTCATGCCCTGTGCCTGGCACTACGGGCATCATAAATGGGAATACAATTTCTGTCTGAATGGCAAATGGGCGCGATGGGGGCGGTTGGGGGGCGGTTGGGGAATTATGAATTATGAATTATGAATTATGAAGGAGGGTGGATGAGGCGGAGGCCGTGGCCGCGGATGACTTCCAGGTAGGCGGATTGGGGTTGGGTCTGGCGCAGACGTTGACGCAGACGTTTGATCAGGCCGTCTATGGCTTCTTCGCTGATGCCTTCGGGGGCGGCGTCCGGCCACACGGCCGTGACAATTTCTGCCCGCGATACTACCTGTCCCGCCCGCTGATAAAGGGTGTGCAGCAGCGTATATTGTGCCGGGGAAAGAGGCGGGTCTACCAGTTGCGCATCTACCCAGACCGCTTTGATGGCCT
The DNA here is from genome assembly GCA_035444285.1 of Chloroflexota bacterium. Lineage (GTDB taxonomy): Bacteria > Chloroflexota > Anaerolineae > Promineifilales > Promineifilaceae > CAADGU01. The sequence continues at coordinate 224,415 of DAOMOK010000006.1, read as the reverse complement.
CATCCAGCCACACCCCTTGCAGGCGGCCGAGGCGCGGCCCTTTGCGCGTCTGGTCGGGGTCATAAAAGCGGAAAGCGGCCACACCACCGAAGACGATCTCGTCGCCGTCTTGCAGGGCGTGGGGCAGGTAGTCGAGTTGACGGCCGTTGACAAACGTACCATTCTGGCTGCCCATATCCACCAATTCATACACGCCGACGGCCGTCGGCGACATACGCGCATGTTGGCGGGAGATGCGCGGCGATTGGATGACCAGGTTGGCGGGTTCGTTACGGCCAATCACAAAGGGGGCGTTTTCCGGCAGCCGGTAAATCTCTTTATCATCTATGTCCAGGGGTTGTAACCAGGGGGTGGGCATCAATCATTTTCCTTTGGGGGCACATAGCCGGTGATGGTTTTGCCGGTGGGAAGGAATAACCGTGTACCAGAGAATAGGGCGGGCACGGTGGGGCCGGTTGGTAAGGGGATGCGCTTGATTTCTGCGCCATCAGTCAGATTCAGATAGACCAATTCGCCATCCGGCAAGACGATAAGCAATAGGCGCTGGTTGAGCGGATGGAGGGCGAGCGGCTCACAGTCTAGGGGGCGCTGCCAGATTTCACGGCCGTCGCCCGTCTGCCAGGCGAATAACAACCCCACGGCCGTAGCCACCACCACCACCTCCTGCTGATAAACGAGATGGGTAACACGGCCGTCCACCTTTACCTGCCACAACCGTTCACCTGAAACAGCCGCCAGGGCATATAACCCGCCGTCATCGGTAGCGATAAACATATGGTCATTGGGGCCGGGATAGACGGCCGTAATCTCCCTCTCAAACGTCTGCTGCCAGCGGGGCTGCGGGTGCAGATAGGGCGGCTGTGGGTGCGGGGCGGGTTTGCGGGCGGTGCGCCGCCGCAGCGCCCGGTTAAAGGCAGCCATGCTGGCAAAACGACGCGCCGGCTCTTTCGCCAATGCCTGAATGAGCGCAGCTTCAATGGCAGCGGGGATGTGTGGATCACGTTCGGTAATGGGGATTGGTTGGCCAAGCAGTTGGTGGTGGTAAATGGCGGGCACGCTGATGGCTTCGTAGGGGAATTGGCCGGTGAGCATTTCATAGAGGATGACAGCCAGACTGTATTGGTCGGAACGGCCGTCTATATCCTGCCCCCGTATTTGCTCCGGCGACATATACAGCGGCGTGCCCACAATCAGGCCGGTGGTGGTCAGCGAGGGGGCCGTGTCCAGCAGCGCCACGCCAAAATCCACAATCGTCGCCTGGTCGTCCGGGCCAATGATGATATTGGCCGGCTTCAGGTCGCGGTGAATGACGCCGTGGGCATGGGCATGGCCGATGGCGTCGGACAATTGGGCAAAGAGGGCCAGGCAGCGAGCCAGAGGCAGTTTGTGATGAGTCGCCAATTCGTCCTTGAGGGTACGGCCGTCCACCCAATCCATGACAAAGTACGGCCGTGACGCCCATTCGCCAAATTCATGAAAGGTGGCAATGTGGGTATGTTTCAAACTGGCAACCAGGGCGGCTTCACGGCGGAAACGGGCCAGCGCCGTGTCATTATCCGACAGATGCGCCGCCATCAGTTTCAGGGCCACCCGGCGTTCATGCACCGGGTCATAACAACGATACACCAGCCCCATGCCGCCGCGCCCTACTTCCGCCTCCACTTCATACCGGTCAATCCGGTTGCCCGCGTGTACCCGTTCGCTCATATGCTCGATTATAACCTTTTTGCCATAGGAGGGGGGCACGCCTTCGTGCCCCACGTGGGACGTGAACATCCCACGCTTCGTTCAAACAAAGATGCCACCACTTCATCCACCACTTCATTACGAAATAGAAACATGTCATTCCGAACGAAGTCTTCGGAGTGAGGAATCCCTGGCGTATCCATGTGTAAGGGATTCCTCGGAAGACCTCGGAATGACAATTTTTTGATTATCAATTACCCGGCAATCCTTTCATCCACCTGAACAATCCTTCCGTCCACCTCGACCGAACCTCCATCCACCTCGACCGAACCTCCATCCACCTCGACCGAACCTCCATCCACCTCGACCG
>DAOMOK010000006.1:137964-222259 GCA_035444285.1 Chloroflexota bacterium | reverse complement strand
TCCACCTCGACCGAACCTCCATCCACCTCGACCGAACCTCCATCCACCTCGACCGTACCTCCGTCCACCTCGACCGAACCTCCATCCACCTCGACCGAACCTCCGTCCACCTCGACCGAACCTCCATCCACCTCGACCGAACCTCCATCCACCTCGACCGAACCTCCATCCACCTCGACCGAACCTCCCGGAGCTTTAGAAGCTCCGGGAGGTTTGTATCATCCTGTCAGGATATAATTCACACTCAAAGGAACAAACCATGAGCGAACCGAACAATCAACCCGATTTTATGACTGAATTAGGCCGCGAATTGAAGCAGGTATGGCAGGCCACCAAAGACGGCTTCAACCATAGCGGCGTCTGGCTGCGCAATGGCGTGCGCCGGCTGCGAGGGGCGCAGGTGGATTATGTGGTGCTGCGCGTGGGCGGTCTGATGCCCGAACGGGCCGAGCCGCCGCGCAGCTTCGTGGAACGCCAGCTTCCCCTGCCGCCGCCGCCTTATAGCATTGAGCATCTCAATTACGAGCTGCGCCACGTGGCGGATGCGGACAATGTAAAGGGGGTGGTGCTGGTACTGCATGGGTTCAGCACCGGGCTGGCTTCGCTGCAAAACATTCGCCAATCCATTTTGCGACTGCGGGAACGGGGCAAAACGGCCGTCGTCTACACCCCCTACCTGGACGCCGCCCATTACTTCATAGCCTCGGCCGCCGACCAGATCATCATTCCGCCCAGCACCCAGTTCAACGTGTTAGGGCTGCGTTCCGAAGTCATCTTCCTCAAAGACGCGCTGGCGCAAGTGGGGCTGCACTTCGACGCCGTGCAAATCTCGCCTTACAAATCCTCGCCCAACATGTTCACCCGCGCCGACATTACGCCGGAACAGCAAGAACAACTGACCTGGCTGCTGGATGAGATGTATGAGATGTTGACGGATGCGATGGCGGACGGCCGTCAGATGACCCCGGCTGAATTTCAACAATTGGTCAACCGTGCCCCCCTGTTTGCCCCGGATGCCTTAGAAGCTGGGCTGGTAGACGCCATTGCCTATGAGGATGAACTGGCCTATTTGCTGGCAGAACCGGCGGAAAACGAGCCGGTCAATGAAGCAGCACCAAAAGAGGAAGAAGGGGAAGAGGCGACGCCCACTTCGGCTGCGCTCAGTGCAGGCGTGTCTCCCCCACCCCAACGCCCCAAAGCCAAATTGCTGGAATTGTCTAAAGCGTACAATCTACTGCTGGAAAAACCACGTCGCCACACCCCCCAATTCATCGGCGTCGTCACCCTCAGCGGCGTCATCACCATGGGCACCAGTCAGCGCCCCCCCATTGACATTCCCGTGCCCTTCGTCGCCGAAGAAACGGCCGGCGAAGTAACCCTGGGCGCCCTGCTGCGCCGCGCCGAGAAGATGGACAACATGGCTGCCCTCATCTTCCACGTAGATTCCCCCGGCGGCGACGCCCTGGCCTCTGACCTGATCGGCCGGGAAATCCAGCGCATTGCCCAGAAAAAGCCGGTCGTCGTCTACATGGGCAATACAGCCGCCTCCGGCGGCTATTACGTCAGCGCCCCCGCCAACCACATTATGAGCCAGCCCCTGACCATCACCGGCTCCATCGGCGTCTTTATGATGCGCTTGAGCACCAGCAACCTGTACCAAAAGCTGCACGTCAACCGCACCAGCATCCAGCGCGGCGAACGCGCTAGCCTCTACACCAGCCCGGAACCGATGACGGACACGGAGCGCCAGATTTTCTGGGAAACGATTGTGGAAGATTATCGGCTGTTTAAGGAGATGGTGGCCGACGGCCGTGACCTGCCGTTGGATGAACTGGACCCCATTTGCGAAGGGCGCGTCTGGAGCGGGCGGCAGGCGTTGGCACACAAACTGGTGGATAGTCATGGGGATTTTGTGACGGCCGTGCAAAAAGCGGCCGAACTGTCAAACCTGCCCACCGGCGACAGCATCGAAGTGCGCGTGGTCAATCTCTACCCCAAAAGCAACCAGCACCGCGTCCCCAAGCCGTATGAAGCCGCCGAGGAGATCGGCCGTGTCCTGTCAGGGGAATGGGCGCGGCGGTGGAGCGGACGGCCGTTGTACCTGATGCCGTTTGAAATTCGATTAGAATGAATCAAGAAGTTTCCTGCGACCAGGTTTCCTGCACGCGAATGGCCGCGCGATGGGTGTATATGAAGCCCAACCACAGCAACGCCATCACAAAACCCATAGCGCCAAACGCCAGCGTCACCTGCTGCACCGTCCAACCCAGGTTATCCAACCCATAACCCGCTGCCAGCACCGAAATAGATTGCGTCAGCGTCAACGCCGCAAACTCAAAAGCAAATATCCGCCCCCGGAAAACATCAGGCGCCATCGTTTGCAACAGCGCCGCCGAAAAGACCCACAACGTCCCTGTCCCCACCGTCCGAATAAACGTCGCCACCAGGAACAGCAGCAGCGTTGGCGCCACCCCCAGCGTGCAAATGCCAATTCCTGTTAATACAAAACCAATGGCAATACCGATCAAAAGCCGTGGTGGCCTGTCACCCAAACGACGGCGCCAAAACAGTGGCCCTAAACCGGTTCCCAAACCGCTAATCACATAGATCATGCCTAAGGTGGCCGTAGCCCCATCCTTGACAAATGGAATCGCTTGATCACTCAACGCAAAAATCTCATTAGCATATTTGATTTCCAGCACGTTAATCCCACCCCATACCAACGAACCGGCAGCCTTCACCAGCGCAATCACCAGTAAAAATGTATGTCGCCGCAGGAAACGAAAGCCATCGAGGAAATCAAGCCAGCCAGTTTGTGTAGACACGGCCGTGCGCGCCTGCCCCGGTACCACCATCCCGCCAATCACCACCGCTGACAAGACGAAAGTAGCCGCATCCATCAAAAACGCTGTTTGCAGGCCAAACAAAGCAGCCACCACCCCACCGGCAAAAGCGCCCAATGCCAGCATTGTACTCCACGTAAAGCTGTCCAGGGCATTGGCCGCCACCAAATCTTCACGCGCCACCACATTCGCCAGCAAAGCCGACCGGGCCGGGGAAAAGAAGGCACTGAGGGTAAATTGTACGGCCGTGAGCATGTACAACAGCCACACCTGCTCCGGTGCCCGCACCAGCAAGAACCCCAACACTGTCACCGCCCGCAGCAAGTCACTGACAATCAAAATCCGTTTGCGGCTAAAACGGTCAGCGATCACCCCGGCAAAAGGGCTGACTACAAACAGCGGCACAAAGCGCACCAAAAAGAGGTAGCTAATAGCTACTCCAGAATCCGTCAGGCTGGCAATCAAAGAAGCCGAGGCAATCAGGTTAAACCAATCACCTAACAGCGAAATGACGTTGCCCCACCAGAGCAAACGGAAATTGCGGTTGCGTTGTAACAGGGTAAGATATTCGGTCATGGGAATGGAGATGGGTGGTGTACGGCCGTGAAACGCATCACAGCACCGTAACCAAAAAGAGGAAAAGAAAAAAGGTCTCTTGGCAATGACCTACTCTCCCAGGGGGTCGCCCCCCCAGTACCATCAGCGCTAGCGAACTTAACTGCCGGGTTCGGGATGGGACCGGGTGTACCCTCGCCGCTCAAATCACCAAGAGACCTTTTCAGGAAAACAATTTTGTTAAATCTTCATCCAGCTAAATAACAAGAAACAATTGAATTTGTACCACAGTATATCAAAGTGCCCAATTCTCCGTATCATGCTTAAAGTAAGCCCTCGACCATTAGTACGGCTTCGCTGAATACATTACTGCACTTACACGTGCCGCCTATCAAGCTAGTAGTCTCCTAGCGGTCTTACCTGATTAACTCAGTGAGGGATCTAATCTCAGGGCGAGCTTCCCGCTTAGATGCTTTCAGCGGTTATCCCTGCCAGACATAGCTACCCAGCAATGCCGTTGGCACGACAACTGGCACACTAGAGGTCTGTCCACCCCGGTCCTCTCGTACTAGGGGCAGCTCCCTTCAAATCCCTTACGCCCACAGCGGATAGAGACCGACCTGTCTCACGACGGTCTGAACCCAGCTCACGTACCGCTTTAATGGGCGAACAGCCCAACCCTTGGGACCCTATCCAGCCCCAGGATGCGATGAGCCGACATCGAGGTGCCGAGCCTTGTCGTCGATGTGAACTCTTGGACAAGACTAGCCTGTTATCCCCGGAGTAGCTTTTATCCGGTAAGCCACGGCCCTTCCACTCGGAACCGTGGGATCACTAAGCCCGACTTTCGTCCCTGCTCGACTTGTTGGTCTCGCAGTCAAGCTCCCTTGTGCCTTTACACTCTACGGCTGGTTTCCATTCAGCCTGAGGGAACCTTTGGGCGCCTCCGTTACCTTTTCGGAGGCGACCGCCCCAGTCAAACTACCCACCAGGCACTGTTCCCACACCGGATTACGGTTGCAGGTTAGAGCCAAAACTTAACCAGGCTGGTATTTCAACGGCGGCTCCACCGAGACTAGCGTCCCAGCTTCATAGCCTCCCAGCTATCCTACACAAGTTAAGCCCTAACTCAATGCCAAGCTGTAGTAAAGCTTCACGGGGTCTTTTTGTCCAGCTGCGGGTAACGCGCATCTTTACACGTACTTCAATGTTCGCCGAGTCCCTCGTTGAGACAGTGCTTCTCTCATTACGCCATTCGTGCGGGTCGGAACTTACCCGACAAGGAATTTCGCTACCTTAGGACCGTTATAGTTACGGCCGCCGTTCACTGGGGCTTCGGTTCAAAGCTTCGCTTGCGCTAACCTCTCCCCTTAACCTTCCAGCACTGGGCAGGCGTCAGCCCCTATACATCGTCTTTCGACTTTGCAGAGACCTGTGTTTTTGTTAAACAGTTGAAGAAGCCATTTCTCTGCGGCCTCCACCAGCTCAACGAATTGTATCACCAGCAGAGGCCCCCCTTCTCCCGAAGTTACGGGGGTATTTTGCCGAATTCCTTAACGAGGGTTCTCTCGATCCCCTTGGTATACTCTACCCACCTACCAGTGTCGGTTTGCGGTACGGGCACTTGAATATCAACACTTAGAGGTTTTTCTTGGCAGCCTGGCTCAATCACTTCTGGCTCTAACGGCACCGCCATCACGCCTCAGGCTCCGGATGCGGATTTACCTGCATCCTTCGTTGCCCTAATCGTTTGGCACCCCAATCCAATAAGGGGCTGACCTACCACACTGCGTCCCCCCTTCGCTCCATTCAAGTGGTTCCGGAATATTAACCGGATGTCCATCACCTACGCCTCTCGGCCTCGGCTAAGGCCCGACTAACCCGACGAGGATTAACCTTCCGTCGGAAACCTTAGGTTTACGGGGAACATGTTTCTCACATGTTTTTCGCTACTCATGCCAGCATTCTCACTTCTGTAGGCCGCACAACTCCTCACGGTATTGCTTGTATCTCCTACAGAACGCTCTCCTACCATAGCGATATAATCGCTATCCGCAGCTTCGGTATGATGCTTTAGCCCCGTTACATTTTCCGCGCAAAAGCGTTTGACCAGTGAGCTATTACGCACTCTTTAAAGGGTGGCTGCTTCTAAGCCAACCTCCTGGCTGTCTGAACACTCTCACATCGTTTCCCACTTAGCATCAATTTAAGGACCTTAGCTGGCGGTCTGGGTTGTTTCCCTTTCGACTATGAAACTCATCTCACATAGTCCGACTGCCACGTTTTAAAGTATGGGTATTCGGAGTTTGGTTGAGGTCAGTAAGCTTGCGCCCCCTAGCTCATCCAGTGCTCTACCCCCCATACTAAACACGTAACGCTAGCCCTAAAGCTATTTCGGAGAGAACAAGCTATCTCCAAGTTCGTTTGGCATATCACCCCTACCCACAGGTCATCCCCTAATTTTGCAACATTAGTGAGTTCGGCCCTCCACGAGGGTTTAGCCTCGCTTCAGCCTGCCCATGGGTAGCTCACCTGGTTTCGTGTCTAATCCCAGCGACTAAATCGCCCTATTCAGACTCGCTTTCGCTGCGGCTCCGTCTGTTTCTGACTTAACCTTGCCACTGAGATTAACTCGCTGGCTCATTCTCCAAAAGGCACGCCGTCACACATTCCCTTTACAGGGCATAGTGCTCCGACCGGTTGTAGGCACATGGTTTCAGGTTCTCTTTCACTCCCCTTGCTGGGGGTCTTTTCACCTTTCCCTCACGGTACTTGTTCACTATCGGTCGTCAAACGTATTTAGCCTTGGGAAGTGGGCTTCCCAGCTTCCGACAGAGTTAGCGTGCTCCGTCGTACTCAGGAACATTGCAGGAGTTTTTTCAATTTCGCATACGGGGCTGTCACCCTCTATGGCCTAACTTTCCAGAAAGCTTCTGCTATCAAAAAAATTTCTTACTCCTTAATGCAAGTCCTACAACCCCGTTACCATACAGATAACGGTTTGGGCTAATCCCCTTTCGCTCGCCACTACTCAGGGAATAATTTCTTTTCCTGGAGTTACTTAGATGTTTCAGTTCACTCCGTTCCCTCTATTACTCTATGTATTCAAGTAATAGTGCCAGGGCATTAACCCCTGGCGGGTTTCCCCATTCGGAAATCCCCGGATATAGCGTCTGCACACAACTCCCCGGGGCTTTTCGCAGTGTACCACGTCCTTCTTCGGCGTTTGACGCCAAGGCATCCACCATGTGCCCTTAGTAGCTTACACACATGATACGGAGAATTCGACACTCTCACATACATGTAAATATGTACTACAATTTGTTTCTTCGTTATTTAGCTGTTAAAGAGCTTTTTTAGCAACCTGCTGCCCTGATAGGGGCATTGCTAAGTCACTAACAATTACCATCAATCGATGGGAACAAAGATTAATGGCATTCGCCAGTCTCTTAACTCTACCTTGTAAAAACGGGATTCCGGTTATTAGCAGTTGCAATGTGAGCGATGGTATGCTCTGACTTAAAAGAATGGAGATGAGGAGATTCGAACTCCTGGCCTCCGCCGTGCAAAGGCGGCGCTCTCCCATCTGAGCTACATCCCCCACTCGAAATTATGAATTATGAAGGATGAATTATGAAATGAGGCTTTCATAATTCACAATTCCTAATTCATCCTTCCTTCAAGGTGGGCCTGGTTGGACTCGAACCAACGGCCTCTCCCTTATCAGAGGAACGCTCTAACCGGCTGAGCTACAGGCCCTCAACTTTTCTGCTCTAATTTTTTAATCCATCCCCTTGACAACTAAGAAGTGGTAAGAACATAAACCTTTCAACAAAGCTGTTTTGGCACATAGCCAACACATTTTGCCGTTTAGCTTATTGGCTTTCGCCATAAGCAATAATCTTAAAAGGAGGTGATCCAGCCGCAGCTTCCGCTACAGCTACCTTGTTACGACTTCGTCCCAGTTACCGACCCCACCTTAGGCGGCTGCCTCCGTTAGGTTAGCCCACCGACTTCAGGCGTTGCCAACTTCCATGACGTGACGGGCGGTGTGTACAAGACCCGGGAACGTATTCACCGCACTGTGGCTGACGCGCGGTTACTAGCAACTCCGACTTCATGTAGGCGAGTTGCAGCCTACAATCCGAACTGAGACCGGCTTTAGAGGATTGGCTCCGCCTCACGGCTTGGCTACCCATTGTACCGGCCATTGTAGCGTGTGTGTAGCCCAGGACATAAAGGCCATGCTGACTTGACGTCATCCACACCTTCCTCCGGCTTATCACCGGCAGTCTCGCTAGACACATATAACTAGCGACGTGGGTTGCGCTCGTTACAGGACTTAACCTAACACCTCACGGCACGAGCTGACGACAGCCATGCAGCACCTGTACACGCTCCCCGAAGGGTCGGTCGAATTTCATCTTCCTACCACGTGTATGTCAAGCCCTGGTAAGGTTCTTCGCGTAGCCTCGAATTAAACCACACGCTCCGCTGCTTGTGCGGGTCCCCGTCAATTCCTTTGAGTTTTAGCCTTGCGGCCGTAGTCCCCAGGCGGTCAACTTAACGCGTTAGCTGCAGCACAGACGGGGTTTATAACCATCTACGCCTAGTTGACATCGTTTACGGCTAGGAATACCGGGGTTTCTAATCCCGTTCTCTCCCCTAGCTTTCGCATCTGAGCGTCAGGTATGGCCCAGCGAGCCGCCTTCGCCACTGGTGTTCCTCCCGATATCTACGCATTTCACCACTACACCGGGAATTCCACTCGCCTCTACCATCCTCAAGTCTTTCAGTTTCGAACGGCCTCTCCCAGTTGAGCCGGGAGCTTTTACGTCCGACTTAAAAAACCGCCTGCATGCGCTTTACGCCCAGTAATTCCGGATAACGCTTGCCTCCTACGTTTTACCGCGGCTGCTGGCACGTAGTTAGCCGAGACTTATTCCTGGGCTACCGTCCTTTCTCTTCACCCAGAAAAGGAGTTTACGACCCGAAGGCCTTCATCCTCCACGCGGCGTTGCTGCCTCAGACTTGCGTCCATTGGGCAATATTCCTTGCTGCTGCTACCCGCAGGTATCTGGTCCGTGTCTCAGTACCAGTGTGGGGGGTCACGCTCTCACGCCCCCTACCCGTCTTCGCCTTGGTAGGCCATTACCCTACCAACTAGCTGATGGGCCGCAGGCCCCTCCTGGAGCGCCGGAACTTTAGTCTACCGGACTCTAACCCGATAAACATCTGGGGTATTAGCCACCGTTTCCAGTGGTTGTCCCCCTCTCCAGGGCAGGTCACCTACGTGTTACTCACCCGTTCGCCACTCTCACCTCAGACGAATCCAAGGATCCCGTTCGACTTGCATGCATTAGGCACACCGCTAGCGTTCATCCTGAGCCAGGATCAAACTCTCCATAAAAAAGAGTTATATCCGTACTCAAACGGACTACTGTTCAAACAATTGATTAAGGTTTATTTTCGTTCTTACCACTTTTCAGTTGTCAAGGTTCTAGTTCTGCAAATATAACTGAGACAAAAAAACGACTCGAAAGAGTCGGCTTTCTTTGATTTACAGTTATTTGTTTTTATTGATGTGCTTGTTTTTTCAGCGACATCCTTGTTTGCAGTGACAGTTGGGAATTGTATCGTTATCCTTTTGCCATGTCAAGGATTTGGGGTATGTATTTTTATAAATCGGTTGTTTTTCATTGTGTTTCACTCCCCATTTACTGCTGATGTCCGTTTTGTCCTTCCTTCTGTACACCCCTCACATTGAATAACGCAAGAGATATGATTAATCTTGTGATGTATAGGCGGATAAAAACAGAAAGTGAAGGGGACATTTACTTTTCGGAGAAGATTAGAGGATGATTTCTTGCCTCAGTTGGGTCAGGTAGTTTAGCATGAATTGGGTACGGCCGTGTGCTTCACGGCGCCCAGCATTTGTTTGCATGGTATCAGCCAGGGTCAGCAGCTTGGTATAAAAATGATCCAGAGTGGCTTTGTTGTCGTCGGGAAGATGGTGGTCACAGAAGGGATCGGTTTCATCATATAACGGCCGTGCCAGCATCCCCCCTACCGCAAAACAACGGGCAATTCCGATAGCCCCAATCGCGTCTATACGGTCAGCATCCTGTACAACTTGTGCTTCGATGGTGATGGGCCTGATTCTGGCCGAAAAGCTGTGAGCGGCAATGGCTTGAGCGATCCCATCCAGGTATTGGGATGGGTACATTTGTTGTCGCAGAAAGGTGACGGCCGTGTCCGCAGCGATTCGACTGGCATTTGACCGTTGTGATGAGTTTTTTGGTATCACCACGCAATCATGTAGCCAGGCAGCCGGTAACACCACTTCTAACTGTGCTTCTTCCTCCTGGGCAAGCCGGCGGGCATTGTGGACAACACGACGAATATGCGCCATGTCATGCGCCGAATCATGCATCATTTGTGTATGTAAAAACGTTTCAAACTTCTCCTGCCAAAACATCCAATTCATTTTTTATCCCACCTTGTCAGAAATTTTTGTTTTGTCATACACATCTCAGGCTGGCTTTACAATTTTTTTACCAGCGCCTAGCAAAATACCTGTTGTTGATTCATTTAGTCCCATTTTAATGTGATAGCAACCAGGATCGCAGATGATGGCGCGCCTGCGACGCCTGTTGTTGCGCGCATCTTATCCGCTTTTGTGAGCGATTCACACATCGTAAGGAGAACACATGAACACTTTTTCCGTCAAATCTGTCTCTTTTGTTGTTTTGCTGATCGTGTTGCTGCTCTCTGGCTGTACCAGTTATTCAGGACAGACCAGGCAATTTGATGCGGTAGACACGGCCGTTTCAACCCTGCCCATACTAAATCAAGATTCTACAGAAAACACCTTCTTCGCCACACCTGAACCTTCACCCTCACCTGTTCCGCTAGCGGGTGAAGTTCTTCTGCCTGATAATGTGTGGGCGCAAGAGCAGGCTTTTGTTGCACTTTATGAACGAATCAATCCTGCAGTAGTTTACATCAATGTAGGCAATGGGCAGGGGTCGGGGTTTGTATACGACCTGGATGGGCATATTGTGACCAATAATCACGTGGTAGCTGGGGCACAAACGTTACAGGTGCGGTTTACCAACGGCCGTACCGTTCCCGCGACCATTGTGGGCGCCGATGCAGCCTCAGACCTGGCCGTCATTCGGGTTGATCCCACCGGTTTGGGGCTGACGCCGGTAGAATTGGCTGACTCAGCCACGCTCAGAGTGGGGCAGATTGTAGTGGCAATTGGCAGCCCGTTTGGGCTGGAAAGCAGCATGACGACGGGTATCATCTCGGCATTAAACCGCAGTTTTCCGGCAGGTACGTTCCAGGTGCCGGACATCATCCAGACGGATGCGGCCATCAATCCGGGGAATTCAGGTGGGCCATTACTTGATTTATACGGCCGTGTCATTGGCGTCAATTCACGCATTGAATCACCAGTTCGCGGCTCATCCGGCATCGGTTATGCCATTCCCTCAAACCTGGTGCAAGCTGTGGTACCTCAGTTGATTGCTGACGGCCGTGTTCAATATCCCTGGTTGGGCATCTCCGGCGTAGAAGTGACGGCAAATAATGCCGGTCAACTGGGATTCAACAGTGAACAGCGCGGTATTCTAATCAGTGGTCTGGTGGCTGGAGGGCCAGCCGACAAAGCTGGCTTGCGGGCAGCCAATGCGTCTGGCGCAGGTGGGGATGTGATCGTAGCCATTGATGACATACCGATCACTACCTTTAGTGATTTAGTGGGGTATATTGTGCAATACACGGCCGTCGGCCAGACCATTCAATTACAAGTGCTGCGCAATGGGCAGGTGCAGGTAGTACCACTCATATTACAGGCACGGCCGTCTGGCAGCTAAAGTTATGAGCAGGTCATAAAAAAAGCGATCCTGACGTAAATCAGGGTCGCTTTTTCGTTTCACGACTTTACGACATCAACTTTTACGACGATTGCGTGCTGCCAAGATGGTTAAAGCAGTAATGGCAAGGCCAGTAGCTATAGCCACTGCGCCTGTTGTTTTTAATTTGGCTGGTTCCATGGGCAGCAGTTCGGTCAATGGTTCCAGTTTTTGCTGGGGTGTGGTGCCAAATACCAGCTTGAGTATGGCTTTATTCAAGTTGTAGGTGTTCGGCTTGCGTAAAATAGTGGCAACATCCAGGGGATTCGGACCGGGGCTAACGATGTATGCTCGGCTGGAGGTGAATTGCAGTAAATCCTCTTCACCATGGGCACGGCCGTTACCTGATTGTTTCACCCCGCCAAAAGGTAAATTGGGAATGGCAAAATGGGTAATGGTGTCATTGATATTTACCGAGCCGGTTTCCAATTGATGGGCAATTCGCTCCGCCCGTTTCAGGTCACGACTCCATATGGATGCGCCCAGCCCCATGTACGAGTGATTGGCCAGGTGAATGGCGTCTACTTCATCGGCAACTTTCATGATTGGCATGATCGGGCCAAATGTTTCATCCTGCATCAGCTTCATGGTATGGTCCACATTCACCATGACCGTTGGCTGCATAAACATGCCATCCCGTTTTCCTCCGGCAATAACTTTAGCGCCCTTGGCCAGAGCATCTTGTAAATGGTCTTCAATAATGTCAATTTGCCGTTGAAAGGTGAGCGGTCCCATGTGAAAGCCATTATTTGTATCGGGTGAATAGCCCATTTGCAAGTGGTCAACTTCCGCCAATACTGCCTGTACAAACTGGTCATACACAGGTTCGACTACGTAGACTCGTTCCACAGAAACACAGGTTTGGCCGGAGTTATAAAAAGCACCCCATACACCCCATTTGGCTGCCTGCTGAATGTCGGCATCTTCCAAAACAATCATGGGGTCTTTACTGCCCAACTCAAAAATGACAGGGGTCAGGTTTTCAGCTGCGGCCTGCATGATTTTCTTACCGGTGGCTACAGAGCCGGTCAGGTAAATGAGGTCGGGTTTGGATTGCACCAGGGCAGCGCCAACACGGCCGTCGCCATGCAAAAAACGAACAAATGGCGACAACTCAGGTATCCGCTTAAACAGATTTTCGATCAAAACGCCCGTAGCACCCGTCACCTCTGATGGTTTGGCAATCACCGCATTCCCGGCTAACAAGGCCGAAAAAATAGGGGGTACGAGCAGCACAAAGGGATAGTTCCAGGGACCAATGACGGCCACGACGCCATGTGGTTTATGTTCCACATAACATTGCTTGAAAATTTGTAGACCGGGTGAAATGCGGCGACGGCGCAGCCAATGTGGCGCCTGTTTCGCGTACTGCGTCATCAGATCAACAGTCACGAATATTTCAATGAGGGCGTCCTGGCGACTTTTGCCATTGTCCAGATTCATCACGGCCGTAATCTCATCCAACTCTTCAATGAGCAATGTTTGCAGCTTTCGTAAAATGCGGATGCGTTCTTTTAAGGGTTTGGCGGCCCACACTTTGGCCGCAGCAGCCATTTCCTGCCGCGCAGCGGTCACGTCGGCCTGGGTGGCGGTGGTCACTTCGCCAAATTGTTCGCTGGTGGCCGGGTTGATGAAAGGCAAGGTTTCAACACGGCCGTTCAGCGTCCGGCCTTTTACAGTGGTTATTCCCATGATAAGCTCCTCTCGAGATAGATAGGAGGCGATGAAAAACCGCCCCTTGTCTCCTTTACAATTTTCGTTTCAACAGGCTAAAGACAGCTACAGCCGCCAGAACGCCAACTGTACCAAATGCCAGCACCTTTTTCATCTGGTTTGACTGGGCCGCAGGTTGAGGGAGAGAAGTGGGGCGGGTCAACGGCCGTATCTCCTCTGCCTCCTCCTTCGCGGGAATCAAACTCATCGCCCGCTCCGCCAGCGCCGTAATCGTTAAGCTGGGATTCACCCCCAAATTAGCGGGAATCACCGAACCATCCACTACATACATACCAGGATAGTTAAACACCTCCTGTTGACTGTTAATAACCCCAGAGTCAGCATCAGCGCCGATGTTACAACCGCCCAAAATATGCGCCGTTGTAGGAATGTCCAACAGCAACTCCTGGATACTGCCCATCGCTACCCCATCAGACAGTTCTGTAAAGCGTTTCACCACGTATCGCCCGGCGTCAATAATGGTGGGAATGGGCAAGTGGCTATCTTGTTCCGTAACAAGCCCTTTACGGCCAAGCGTAAACAAGTTACGGCCGCGTTTCAGGTTCAACCGATTCTCCACCGTCTGCATAATCATCAAAATGGTGGTATCTCTGGCCCAATCTGGCAAAAACCGTGCCTTCAAGAAATCGTAGGGATTCTTAAAGCCATAGAGCATAAACCGCCCTAATCGTTGCCAGGCTGACCCGTGCAAATCCACCAGCGGTATCGTCATATTACGAATAAACGACGACCCACGCGGATAACGCACCGGCTCCACACTGGTCACGTCATCAATCCAAAAATGTGAGGTAATGGCTACGCCTTCCGAGTAGTCTACTTCTCCGGTGCGGGCCGTAGCCCCAGAAAATGCTTCACTATTGCTACGTACATGCATCCCTAACCGATTGGAAAGCAAAGGCAAACTCTGCGTTTCATCACGGCAGTGCAGCAGCAAATTCATGGTACCTAAAACACCCGCGGAAACAACGACATGGCGGGCGCGTATGCTGCTTTTGCGTTTGAAGAACCAATCGGTGGTACGCTCATACAAGATTTCGTAGCGAGCATTGTCTGGTTGGGGGTCGTAAAACGGCCGTATATCCTGTACATTCGCCTCTGCCTGCACCTGTGCCCCCCATTTCTCCGCCAGATACAGGTAATTCTTATCCAATGTATTCTTGGCATTGTATTTGCAGCCTACCATGCAGCCACCACAGTGAATACACCCCACCCGATCCGGCCCTGCACCATTAAAATAAGGATCGGGCACAGTTTTGCCAGGCTCCCCAAAGAAAATACCCACCGGCGTGGGGGTAAAGGTATGCTCTCGTTTCAGCTCTTTGGCGATTTCATAAAGACGATGATCGGCCGGCCACAGTTTGGGGTTTTCGGCTGTACCCAACATCCGATTTGCCAGTTCATAAAATGGCATCAACTCGGCCTTCCAATCAGCCAGATCACGCCATTCTTCAGCTTCAAAAAACCTATCTGGGGGTTGAATGTGGGTACTGGCATACACCAAACTACCACCACCCACGCCACTGCCGTTCAGGATCACGATGTCATTCAGAAAATTAATGCCCATGAAACCAAAACAGCGAGCCGCCGGCAGCCAAAGATATTTGAAGATGTTCCAGTTAGTTTTGGGGAAATCAGAAGCGGAGTAACGTTTGCCTCGTTCCAAGACCAGCACACGATAGCCTTTCTCAGAAAGACGCATAGCAGACACACTGCCACCAAAGCCAGAGCCAATGATGACAAAATCAAAACAATCATCTGGGGAAATAGAGGATTTGCTCATGACATTTATCCATTTGTAAACAAACAACTAACCCATTAACACGGTGCGTCATTTATAACACGATGCGTTATATTTTACCAGTGTTGACACTTAAATGATTCGTGTTATCGTTGCAACGAGATAGCACGGTTCGGTGATCACCTTGTATAAAAAGGGTGGCTGGTGGCTGGTGGCTCGTGATTAACATAGTTGCCAGCCGCCATTTGTGTAGGAGACTTCATGAGTAAAATTATCGCTATCGCCATGCAGAAAGGTGGGGTAGGCAAAACTACCACAACCATTAACCTGGCAGCTGCTTTGAGTGAAGCGGGTTATAAAGTGCTGGCCGTAGACCTGGACCCACAAAGCAACCTGACCCAACATGCAGGTTTCAACCCCGACCAGATTTCCCCCACAATTTATGATGCGCTCAAAGCGGAAGTGGATGGCTATGAGAGTGATGCAGCCGGCTGCATTTACGAAACGGATGAGGCTTTTCACTTAATGCCGGCCCAACCCGAACTAAGCTTGATAGAGATTTCGTTGATGAACACCTTGAGCCGGGAACAGGTATTAAGTACCGTACTCAAGCCCATTGAGAATGCTTACGATTACATCCTGATTGATTGCAACCCATCATTGGGTTTGTTGGTAATCAATGCGTTGACGGCGGCCAACAGCGTCATCATTCCCATCCAAACAGAATATCTGGCCGCACGCGGGGCGCTCATGATTTTGTCCACTATTGAAACGGTGCGGCGAAAAAAGCTCAACGCCAAACTGGCGATTGAAGGGATATTACTGACCATGGCTGACCCACGTACCACATTAACCCGTGATATACAGGAAGCGGTTGGGCAACAATATGGCAATGGTGTTCACATTTTTGACCAGATTATCAAACGCTCTGTGCGTTTTGCGGAGAGCGCCGTAGCCGGGCAAAGCATTCTGGCATATGATCCGCGCGGGCAGGGGGCCGAAGCGTACCGACAAGTGGCGAAGGAGATTGCCAGGGTTAAGAAATGATATGACGCGCAAACGGCCCAAAGTATCACTATCACAACCAATAAAACCGCAATCAGGCGACTTGCAAAAGCTCTTTACGGCGCAGGATGATGTGGAACAGTCGGCGGGTATGCAATTGCTGGCCATTCGTCTGGATGCTATTCAGCCCGATGGGGCACAGCCCCGTCGTTCATTTCCTACAGAGAGCTTGCAAGAGCTAAGCGACAGCATTCAACAAGATGGCGTGATACAACCGATTGAAGTGACAGAAATTCGGCCGAATCACTATCTGATTGTGCATGGGGAACGGCGCTGGCGGGCAGCAAAAATGGCCGGTTTGGAGACGATTCCGGCGGTGGTACGGCGACGGGATTATGATGAAACGACCCGGTTTGTACGCCAGTTGGTGGAAAATATCCAGCGAGAAGATTTGAATGATGTGGATAGGGCCGGTGGGCTGCTGCATTTGCGTGATCTGTTGCAGGATGAACTGGAAAAGGCGCAAGTAGAAGGTGTTTCAGACGATCAGCCGTGGGGCAACAAGATTACCTGGGCTAAGGTGGGACAGCGGTTAGGTTATTCGCGCCAGCGTATTCACCAGTTAATTCAGTTGTTGAATTTGCCAGATGAGATAAAGGAGGATGTGCGAGACGGCCGTATCAGCGAAAAAGACACCCGCATTTACCAGGGTCTCAAACCGTCGCAGCAGCGCGCTCTCCATAAAGCCCGTATTGCCGGGGACATCACGACCGACGAAGCTAAAAATATAGCCCGCATCTTGAAAGAAAACCCAGATCGCACGGTATACCAGACCATTCGAGACTTAAGGAAGCCAGCCCCCGATTTCCTGCCAGAGACAAAATGGACTGAACCTGACGCTTCCGTTTTACCAGATACGACTGAGAATTTGCCCCCGTTGGCCCCGTTTACTGAGAATTTGCCCCCGTTGGCCCCGTTTACGTCAGACTCACTCACCACCGGTTTGGCCCCTGGCACAACTCGTGTAACCAACATCACTCGATTAAGCTATATACGCCAACACCTGGCACGAATTCAGCGCGAAGACCTTCACATGGCCGAACGGCAAGAAATTATACGGCTGTTGCAGTTAATTGAGCAGGATGTACGGAGTCTTATTGAGGCTTTAAGTACGGATTAGCGGCAGGAGGCTGCTACGTTTCCTCAATAATCAAATTAATTTCCCTAAACGGTTATCGAATGACTTGACCCTTTACGCTCTGGATGAGTTGGGTTGTTTTTGAAAGCGGTAGCCAACGCCTCGTTCGTTGTGGATATACACTGGGTCAGTTGTGTTGGCTTCCAATTTCTTGCGTAAATGCCCAATAAAAATACGGACATAATTTACATCAAACTGATGGTAGGAGTCCGCCCAAACTTTGTCAAATAACTCACGATGTGTCACAACTCGCGGTGAAGCCTGCACCAAAACAGTCAGCATCTCAAATTCTTTGCGAGTCAGATTCAGAGGTTCACCCTGGTATGTTACCTGCCGCATATCCAGGTTAATTACAAGTTGTCCATCGTCATAAGCCAGGCCATTATGTTCGGGCGTCGCCCACCGTAATGCATTGCGAATTCGGGCCAGCAGAAGATTGTTCTTGAATGGTTTGATGATGTAGTCGTTAGCGCCCAATTCCAGACCGCGAACGGTATCTTCATCTGTAACATGAGCAGCCGTGAGAATGATGATGGGAACGGTCATTCTGGTACGAATCTGGCGGCACACTTCCCAACCATCTACACCAGGCATACTGAGATCCAGGATCACCAAATCTGGATGTTGCTCGTTCACCAGGCGTAAACCAATTTGCCCATTTAGAGCAGTCAGTACTTCATAACCGTGTTCTGTCAATAACAAGGTTAATACTTTTAGCATGTCGGGGCTGTCATCAATGACCAGAATTTTCTGCGGGCCTGACATCCACTTTCTCCTCGGAAGAAGCGATTTATGTCCATTTGCGCTCTGCCGATACTATACGGGGCATTCTGGCAGTTGGCAAGACAATGCAATGGGCCTCTTGTCCCAATTACTTAACTGCTTCAGGGGTAGGATGGCGGTGATAATGTGGGCACGGCCGTCGCCGTCCCGGTTGCTGTGGGGGTAGCAGATGGCGTGATCGTAGCGGTTGCGGTAGCCGTGGCAGTGGGAGTTAAAGTGGGGGTTGATGTGGGGAGTGGCGGAACAGCGGCGATGGGTACGGGCTGTGTATAAACGGCCGTGCTATATTCCGCCCGCGCCGATGACCAACACTCACCACCATGAGGACTGGGACAGACAATTTTCCACCAATATCCATCCGGGCTGCGCCCCACAATTTCCGCCTGTTCCCCTGCCTGCAATGCTGTCAGGATGGGGTATTGGGTGCTGGGACCACGCCGCACATACAGGCCGACTTTGGCCGTCATCACAGGTGTCGTCATGGCCGTCTCCCCCACAGCAGGAGTAGACGTTTGTTCCTCTGTTACAGAAAACACCGCCGGAGCAGACACGGCCGAATAGGTGACATAGGGCGGTAGGGTAGGGGGAGCCGGTTGGGCAACGGCCGTGCCCACTTCAGTCAGGCGGCAGGCCAACCCTGACACCAATGTAATGGCGATGAAAACAACGATTGGTAAAAAGTGAGTTTGTTTGTTCATGATCCCTCCTGTGAAAATTATGAATTATGAAGGATGAATTCATAATTCATCCTTCGTTGTGTGCAGTATGGGAAAAAGCCGGGAACGAATCAACTACGACGGCCGTGTGAATCCCCCACGTTCTGCCCATTGCCTCTTTTGGCGCCCGTCATAGAATTGGGGGGATTGGTGCAGACATGCGATTTCTTTGAGAAATCGCATGTCTGGAACGCAGGTAAACAGCATGGCAATTCCAGGCAAAACAACCGAAGCAGGCACGCAGCACTATGCAGGGCGATTTGACACGCTCACGTATGTGCCCTTTGGTGTGACCGGCTGGCGCGTCAGTCAGGCCGGGTTTGGCGGCTACCGGGTGGATAAAGACAATGGCTACCACGAGCAGGCCCTCCGCCTGGCCCTGCAAAAAGGTATTAACCTGATTGATACCAGCAGCAATTACACCGATGGCAATTCGGAGCGGCTCATTGGCCGGGTGCTGTCGGAACTGCTGGACAGCGGCGAGCTAAAGCGGGAGGAGGTCATCATCGTTTCTAAAGCAGGTTATTTACAGGGTTTCAACTATGCTTTGGCCGAGCAGCGTAAACGAGAGGGACGGCCGTTTCCCAACCTCATCAAATATGCTGAAGGGTTGGACCACTGCATCCACCCGGAATTTCTGGCCGACCAGCTCACACGCAGCCTGGAACGGATCAACCTGGAGATGCTGGATGTCTATTTGCTGCACAACCCAGAATATTACTTGATGTGGGCCAAACACGCTCACCTTGCCCGTGAACAGGCACATGAAGAGTATTACCGGCGGATTCAGCAGGCATTTGGGCATCTTGAACAGGAGGTTAGCAGCGGCCGTATCCAATACTACGGCGTCAGTTCCAACACCTTTCCTGAACCGGAGAGGCATTACACCTTCACCTCATTGGCCCGGTTGTGGCAGATAGCCAGCGAGATCAACCCAAACCACCACTTTCGGGTCATCCAGGCGCCTATGAACCTGTTTGAAACCGGGCTGGCAACCGAAGCCAACCAACCAGGACAACAAACAACCCTACAATTCGCCCATGAGCAACAAGTGGCTGTTTTGATCAACCGGCCCCTCAACGCATTCCATCAGGATGCCCTGACGCGCCTGGCTCCTGTGCCCATGCCCGACTTCCCCGCGCCGCCCGAAGAGGTGTCAACCGGGGTTGACACTTTGCAGCAATTAGAGCGGCAATTTCAGCAGCAACTACTGCCCGTACTGTCTACCGACGATGACACAAAATCATATTTGCGGGATCATCTGGCCCTGGGATTGATGCTGGACGGCCGTTGGGGAGGATTTGGCACATACCAGAACTGGCTGGATTTACGCGCCCAATTCTTGCTGCCACGCACCCAAACGGCCGTAGAATCCCTCTCTAACCTGGGAAATTTACCCGCAAACGCCCTGAACTGGCTGGATGAGTACGTTGATGTAGCCAATAACACATTCTCGGCCATAACCGCCTATTATCAAGAACAGGCAGCCCGACGCGCCGAACGTATTCAGGAAGCGGCCCATGCGGCTGATTCTGCCTGGGCGGCGCGCACACTAAGCCAGACGGCCGTGCGCGCTTTACGCTCTACAACCGGCGTCACCAGCGTCCTGGTTGGGATGCGCCGCCAGGATTATGTGCAAGACGTGTTGGCTGATTTGCAGACCCCCATACCGACAGCGGGACGCCTGGAAAGCTGGCGACAGATACATGCCTGGGTCAATTCTTGAGAGTCTGCCATAGGCGGTTGGCTAAAACGGTTGCCACCGGCCACCAGCCACTATATTGAGGACAATACCTCCCGGTATAAATGCCAGGAACCTTCTTTCTGCTGCTGACCCTTAGGGGCACGGTCATAATAAATGTCAAAGACACGGCCGTCTGCCACCCGAACCCGAAAATAAAAGCGCCCCACACCCCAAGACCCCCGTTTGGCCGCTTTCTCCAAATTGGCGGGCCGCATATTCATGCTCATTCGCCCACGACGGCCGTAATCCCGCCACTCCTGCACCACTGCCACAATGACATACGTCTCCCCCTGCCAGACAAACCGGTCCGGGCACGGCGGCGTCTTGCTGACTATAGGTGGTTTATCAAATTCCACCTGAATCGGTTCGCCAATAAAGCGGGTTTGTTCGTCCATAGCGTTTAGTAATTGGGAGATTAGGAGATTTAATCTCTCAATCTGCCAATCTCTATCACGGCGTCCAGGCTAACGAATCAGTGAATGTCCCCTCCAACCACTTCCTCAAATCTGTGCCATCGGTGGCCATTTCATAGATTCCGCCCTGGCTGACAAAGGCAAAAAGGGAGACGCCATCGGGAGCAAAACGGCCGTACAGCCCCACCCCATTCAGTTCCGTCAAACGCTCCGGCTCGCCGCCTGCCACCGGAATACGGTACCAGTCCGAAGGCAGGTTATGGGCGGCAGCTACCTGCACGCCCCACATCTTCTGCCACCAGGATTGCACCGGGGATGGTTCAACGGCGCTGAAATAAAGCATCTGGTTATCCGGGGAAAAGATGGGGGCGTCTACGGCCGTGAACCTGGTTGCCTCCACCACTTCCCTGGCATTGCTCCCATCCGGTTCGGCAATCACCAACGCATTTGCCAGCGTGTCTGATTCAATGAGAACATATGCCAGCATTGTGCCATCCGGGGAGAGTTGCGGCCAGATAGCCTCATCCGCAATGTGGTCAATCTGCCCGGTCGGCAGATGCAGCCGTTCCAGAGTGGTATCAAAGGTGTACTCCTCGCCCGCGCGTGGCCGGACATGGGAGAAGTAGATGCTCTGCCCATCAACGGTCCAGACCGGGTTAAAGAACAGCTCACCATCCTCCTGTGGCGTTAAAAGTGGTTCCAATTCGCCGCCATCCTGGGGCATCAGATACAAACCGGTAAAACCAAAATTGATTTCACCCGGCGGCGGTGGCGGCGCGTAGGCCAGCACAAATTGCCCGCCGCTGGCGGCCACAGGCCAGAGGTCAAAGGAGGCCAGCCAGCCATTCGTTGGAATCTGAAAAATGGTGTGCCGGACGGCAAAAACGTGGTCAATTTCCACCAGGGTTTGCTGCCCGGCAGACAATTCAATGGCGTAAAAAGAACTGGTGGGAATGGTGGTGGGGGAGGGAACTGGTGTGGGGCTGACGGCCGTCACGCTGACGGCCGTCTCCCTCACCGTTGTGGTAGATACGGCCGTAGCCGATCCACCACAACTCGTCAGCAGTAGAATAAAAAACAGGACAAGGACACGTGTCATGCCCCCATTGTATCGTCAAAAAGGGAGAGTTGGTAAGACGGCCGTTGCCCATCCAACAACACAAACGGCTTCAACCGCTTGGTGGAAACGCCCATCTTCTGTAAATCCTTTTCATCCCGCAGTTTTGCATGCCGCCGGGCCGCAACAATGGTCTGGGCGCTCTTGGGACCAATACCTGGCACACGCAGCAGTTCTTCCGGCGCAGCCGCGTTGACTTCCACCGGATTTTCCCGCAAATTGGCCTGTGCCCAGGCCAGCTTGGGGTCAATTTCCAACGGCAGATTTCCCTGCTGCGTAAAGGGCAGTTCTTCCAGGTCAAAACCATAATCCCGGAAGAGGAAGGCGGTCTGGTACAAACGGTGCTGCCGCAGCGGGTTTTCCGCCGGCAAATTCTCCAACGGCGTATCCACCACGGGGCTAAAAGCGGAAAAGTAAACCCGCCGCAACCGCAGTTGCTTGTGCAGATACTCGGTGGTGGTCAGCAGTTCCAGATCACTTTCACCCACCGCGCCCACCACAAACTGGGTGACGGTGCTGGGCCAACGGCCGTGCCAGCCCAACCGCTCCGGCTCTGTCCGGCGAATCTCATCTACCCATTGCAACGGCCGTAATAACTCCTGTACAAACTCCTTCTTCGGCGCTAAATCATACAAGCGCCGGTCGTTGGGGGCTTCCAGATTGACCGAGAGCCGGTCAGCCAGCATCATCGCCTGCCGCACCTGCTCCTTCTCCGCCCCCGGCATAATTTTCAGATGCAAATAGCCGCGAAAATGGTATTTCTGGCGCAAAATAGCAGCCGCATCCAGCAGTTTATCCTGCGTATTCACCCCACCCTTGATGATGCCCGAACTCAGGAAAAGGCCATCTACCACCCCCGCCCGGTGCATATCCATGAACGTTTTTGCCATCTCCTCTGGCTTAAACGTCTGCCGCCGGTAATTGCGCCCGGCGCGGAAGGGACAGTAATAACAATTGCGCTCACAGGCCGAGGTGAGCAGCGTTTTCAGCAGCCGCATTGGTTTACCATCAGGTCGCACTGCTTCATGGATGCCCAGGGAATCTTTTTTGAGGGGGAGGCCACGTGGGGTTAAGGGTTCGCCGCAAGGGGCAATGGGGGAGGAAGTCAGTAATCCAGGCTGGTTAGGGGTTTCTTCAGCCGGTTCTAAACCCATGTGAACGGCAATATCCTGCAACTTAACAAAGGCATCCATGTCTGGGATTATAGAACATTCGTTCCGATCAGACAAGATCGGAAACGCCGTGCCAGGCGAGGGGCCGTACAGTTCCGGAAAACTGAAATGGTGCTGCCCCTTGCCTGGCACTTAGTAAGGACTATTTTGTTTTTTATGAGCTACTCATAATAAAGTCCAGAGGTTTGAACGCTTCTACTGGAGAAAAATGGCCTTGCTACACGGCCGTTACCAATCGTCACCCAGACACACAGAAATACCAGTTGGACTGCTTGGGAATGATGGTGTGCCACTGTCCCGGAAACCCCTCGTTTTGAGGTGGACGGCCGTCAGACCGATACACATATCCGGCAAACTGGTTAAATCCTTGCTGTTCGGTCAAAAAGAATACGGTCACTACTTCCCCGTCACGCTGAATCCAGACACGGCCGTTGTCCGCCGACAGGTTCCGGTATGGGGTCGGCAGCAGCAGGGTGCCGCTGGCATCAGGCTGCCATTCGCCACTTTCCACCTTTTGCACCACAGCCTGGTAATTGGGTGCATGATAGCGGTAGCGGGCTTCCTCCCGAATGGCGGCAAAGGGCACCAACTGCAAGATGACCAGTGTGCCGATGTTGATGACCAGGGGCACGGCCGTGACTTTCACCCCCTCCCCTGCCCGCACAAAGACGTAAACCACTGAAGCCAGGATCAGGGCAACCAGAATAAATTGCAACATATCTACCAGTGGTTCTGTTTTGGATGGTTGCAGGGGGCTGCTCAGGCTGTAGCCTACGGCCGTCAGCGCCACCATGATCACGCCAAACCAGGCAGACACAATCCCCAACGCCGGAAATTCCCGGTTCACTTCTTCTTCGGCATAGGTTGGATAGGTCATCGCTACTCCTCATTGTGCCCTATGTCACTGGTCATTAGTCACTGGTGAATGACAAATGACAAAGCACAAGGGACTAATGACTAATCACCACTATAAACATGAACGGCCGATTGCGTATGTGGCAAAACAGTAAAAATGATGTACGTGAACGTAAACACCGCCATCAAACCGAGTGTGACAGCGGCCATTTTTGCCAGCAGCAGCGGTGTGGTTAGGGTCAAATGCAGGTCTAGCAGTAGTGATGTCGGGCTGGAGAAAACATCCCAACTATTCCAGCGCAGGAAACGGCCAATATACACACCCAATCCGGCTAAGGCCATAGCTGCCAGCGCAAACAGCCAGCCCACACGATGTCCCCAATGAGCCGCCACCCGGCTTTGCAGCAGTGACAAGGAGGCAAAACCCAGGCACAGACCCGTCAGGGCAAACGAGAAGAGCAAGATCATGTCATACCACAGCGGCACATCAACCCTTGGCCGTAGATGAAGCAGGTCGGTGACAATGTAGAGGGCATTGGGGAAGAACAACAACCACAAAATGGCAAAGAAAATAGTGACATAATGTTTCCCGTGAAACATTATGACAACTGTAGCAAAGAGAAACGGCAGCCAAGCCAGGATCAAATTCCATACCAGAAAAGCAAAGAGCAATTGACCACTGTAAAAGGAGCGAATTATGAGCAACGCCACCGATACCGTAGACGCAAAAAGCAGTGCCAGAAAGAGCAAGACGTATTGTCTGTTTGGAACCATAACCATTACCTCCAGAGATTAGAGATTGGAGATTGTGCCAATCTCTAATCTCCAATCTCATTCAATTGGGCAAACGCCCACCATCGCGCCAGGTGGAATGATTGCCACTGCCGCCATTCGCTATTGCTGGTCATGGATTGGAGACGGCCGTGCAACTCCTCCTTCACAATCTCATAGGGAACGGCATAACAATCTATCCGGGCCACCCGTGAAAACGGGTCATAACAGGATGGCATCATCTGTTCTTCGGTATCTCCTACCGTCAAGTGTAGGGCGGCAATCAGGTACGGCGTGGCATCGTCAGACAAGCTGGCTAGATAAACCGCATCCAGATCGCCTGTAGCCACATAACGCGCCAGGTTTTGCCGGGCAATAAAGGCATCCGGGTTGAGCAAATTGAGTGTGACCAGAAAACCCAATGCCGCCATTAAAGCGCCAATTGCCAGATGATCAGGCCGTCTCCATAACGTGCCCGCAAACCAGAGCAGCAGCGGCGCCAACCAGCCCATGAACACATACACAAGTAAACGCATTTCCGTATACCCAAACTGCGCTTCGTACAATGCCATCCGCCGGAAAGCGGAAGCCAGCATCACCAGCACCAGCCCAATAAGCAGCGTACTCAGGCCGCTAAACAGCTTAATTTGCCGTTTGGATTCGCGCCGCGTCAGCCAGTTCAGTCCTAAGATCAGGCTGGCACTGAGGATGACCACCAGCAGCAGTTCAAAAAAGCCGCGTCGGGCATACTCGGCATAAGAGAAGTTATCCACCTGCAAATAAGCAACACCACCAAACAGGTAGGTGAATTGGATGACCACAAACACCAGAAAGAGCAGGTTAACGGCGACGAGCAGAGTGATCGTTTCAATATACCCCAGCGAGCAACGGCGGGGGATTTGCTGCAAAGTGGCTTCAAACTGGCTTTGGTCATCACGGCCGTAGCGCCGCAGCACCCCATATGCCAATCCCCCCGCCAGCAGCCAGGCCGCCAGCACAATCAAAACAGTATGCCCGGCCCAATTAAAGAGGCGGGCGACGATGTCCAGGCTGAAGGCTGACTCGACCGTATGTGCAAAAATGGCATCGGCCATTGCCAGCAGCACTGTAAAAACGAGCAGCACCGGCATTGCCAGCAGCAA
Source organism: Chloroflexota bacterium (assembly GCA_035444285.1). Taxonomy (GTDB): domain Bacteria; phylum Chloroflexota; class Anaerolineae; order Promineifilales; family Promineifilaceae; genus CAADGU01. The sequence goes on along the minus strand of DAOMOK010000006.1, from coordinate 196,554 downwards.
GCCACGCAGCACCGGGAAAAGGGAACGACGGCCGTGCTGCCACATCACCTCGGTATCCACACTTTCCGCCAGGATGGGCGGCGTCAGGCTAACAGCGTGCCCACTCACCCGCAGCGGCAGCAGTCCCATATCCACCAAACCCAAATTTTGCACCCACCCCCGCCCCCAAAAGAAGACCAGGTAGGCCAGCAAACAAAGCACTGCTGCCGCATTCAGGGTGGTCAAGGTGGCATTAGCGCGGACAAAAACCATACCGGCAAAAAAGAGCAGCGGCAGGAGCAGCCACAGGTTAGTGCGCACGGCCATCACCCCCTCGGCCCGGTTCACCCGCCACAACGCTGCTATTGCCAGCAGCACAAAAATCAGCAGCCCAATACCCACCGGCTTACCAAAAACCAGCACATCCACCAAAACGCCCAGCCCCAACCCCACCGCCAATATGCGCGGCGGCGATTGAACATGCGCTAGACGTGATGGTTCTGACTCTGTTACAAAGTTGCTCTTTAGAGTAGTCATATGCTCTCCGGTGAGAATTTGAGATTAGGAGAGTGGGAGAATGGGTAATGTCTTTACTTTTTCGCCGTGACTACAGCGGATAAAGAATTGAACAGATTCCCCTCTGGAAAATTATCCATTTATTTCTCCATCCGTTGTAGTCTTAAAGAAGTGGCGAAAACTTCGAGACACTAACGAGAATGAAAAATTACCTCTCCCAGTCTCCTAATCTCTTAATCTCAACATCCGTCTAAAACCCACAAATACCACCCCCGCCGCCAATAAATCCACCGCCAGATCAAACAGGTCGTTAACCGCTACCGGTCGGTGTTTGAACGAGACAATCTGCAAAAATTCCTGGATGAAGCCGATAACGGCCATCAGGCAGAAGTATAAGAACGGTTGTTGCCGCCACCGGGGAAAGATAAGCAGCACGGCCGTACCCAATAACCCAAACAGCACCACATGGCCGGCCACATGGGCCGTTTCTGAACCAAAAATGAATCCCGTGAACCGGTCAAAGGTGGGCCAGTTTGCCGCCAACCAGCCGTAAGGGAAGAGCACGGCCGTTACCAGAGCAACCAACCCAACCCATAGCCTGCCATTGCTTTTTGAAGTGTGATGTTTAAGATGTACCATGCGGCACAGGGTAAAGGATGGGCACGGCCGTTGCCACCTCCCAAATGCCCCATTTCATGCACTCAAGTGCTTGACCAGATAAGCAGAATCAGGGATCGTTGCCCTATGGATGTCTTGATTGTGGAAGATAATGAAAAATTGCGCCCGGCGCTGAAGGCGGGGCTGGAAGCCACCGGGCAGGTACAGGTGGTTGCCAATTGTGCCACTGGTGAAGCGGCCCTGGAGCTTTGTTTGCAGCAGCCGCCCCAGGTTATCTTGATGGATGTGCAGTTGGCGGGTGAGATGAATGGCATAGACACGGCCGTGGCCATCCGTCGCGAATTCCCCCGAATGCCCGTCGTTTTCTACTCCATTCAGGACGACGATGCCTACTATCGCACCTTTCGCCGTGCCGGCATCCTCAGCCATTACGCCTATGTGCGCAAATCCAACTACCTGCTGCCGCATATGATCTTGCCCTTGTTAGAGGATGCGGTTCACGGCCGTTCCTTCATTGACCCCGACATCGAATCCCGCGTCCAGGAAGTGCGCCACAAAGACGAACATGACCCCATGGCCTTGCTGGAACCGAACGAACAAGAGGTCGCCCGGATGTTGGCCCAGGGCATGAGTAACGAACAAATCGCTGCCCGCATGGGCTTCCGCGATAAACGCACCATCAGCCGCATCAACGGCCAGATTTACGCCGCCTGGGGTCTCAACAGCACCACCACCGAAGAAAAGGTGGCCCGCACCCGCGCCGCCCTCATCGTCCACAACGGCCGTCTGCTCACCTGGACAGACGACGGCATCCCGCATGTTCTGGACGCACACGGTAATTGGGTAGAATGGTCAAATTCATGACACGAAAAATCAAGCAGTCCCCAAAAGATTTGCTCGCACTAACTTATGCTTTTATTGCCCTTTCTCCTGTGTATTATTGCATGGCAATATTTTTTTCATTCCCAATCTTCTTGTATGGAGAAAATGTGGCTTTGTTTATGGTGTTCCCTCTTGCCCTAATACCTGCGGGAATATTATTCACAGGTCTGTTAATCGCTAGAAAGAGTGTTCTAGTCAGTAGTTTTTTGATGTTAGTGCCAGGACTGACTTTCCTGTTCATTACTACTCTCTTCTATTGGTCAATATTGAGTATTCCTATAAACGGTGACATATCAAACACGATGGATATTTTATGGCTTGCAGTACCACGTGGTCTTTTTGCCGTTTTCCCTTTTCTATTTACCGGCAGTCTCTATTTTGTTGTCTGGATCATGGAGTTAAAAGCGGGCAGCCCTATCTGGTCATGAGCACAAATCTCTACCTCAATTGGGCCATCGTGGCCGTTTCGCTGTTTAATGCCCTGCTGCTGACATGGCTGGGGTTGACGGTGCTGCTCAATTCTGACCGGCGCGCCTGGGGTATCTGGATTGCCAGTGCCGGACTGCTGCTGGGAGCGCTCTTTTTTGTCAGCCATTCGGCCATTGCCGGGCTGGGTTTCAACATTACCTGGCGCAGCATGATTTTCTGGTGGACGGTAGGCATGATACCCGTCATCATGCTGCCCTATGCCTGGTATGTGGTCATCCTCTGGTATGCCGGTTTTTGGGCCGGACCGCCCGCCCGCTTGCGCCACCGCCAGCGCTGGTGGCTGACGGCCGTTACGCTGTTGCTGTTGGCCGGATTGCTCAGTTTTGGCCTGGGTTTGCTTTTACTCATCATTCCCGCCCCGGAGCTAAACAATTTACGACTCTCGGTACGCTGGTCGTTTGCCGGGATTCCCTTGCTGGCGGTGGGTTACAGCCTGTATGCGCTGCTGTGCATGGGCCTGTCGCTGGATGCCCTGCGGCAGCCTGGGCCATCGGAGCGGGTGATGGGTACGGTGGCGCGGCAGCGGGCACGGCCGTACCTCATGGCGGCCTCGATTATGCTCATGCTTGTCAGCCTGTTGGTCACCGGGGCTATGCTGTGGATTGTGCAAGACGCCCACCGCCGTACCTTTCTGGAAATCTACTTTGTGGCGCGCGAAGCGGTCGCCCGGTTTGATTTGCTCGTCTCTATGCTCATCGGCGTGGTGATTTTGTTGGTGGGTCAGGCCGTTGTCTCTTACGAAGTGTTTACCGGCAAAACGCTGCCACGGCGCGGGCTGGCGCGCCATTGGTACCGGGCCATTGCGCTCAGTGCGGGTACGGCCGTTCTGATTAGTGCCTCTCTGACAATTCAGTTACGGCCGTTGTACGGGCAGGTATTGGTGGCCATGCTGATTGCCGTCTTTTATGCCCTGGTAAGCTGGCGTTCGTATGTGGAACGAGAACGGTACATGGAACAATTACGGCCGTTTGTCAGCAGCCAGCGATTGCTCGACCAACTTCTGACTCCCACTAGCCCTCAGGAAGTAGATATTGACCTGCCCTTCCGTGCCCTATGCCGGGGTGTGTTGGATGCAAAAATGGCGTATTTAACGGCCGTTGGCCCCCTGTCTCCACTGGTTGGCCCACCGCTCATCTACTCGTCCACCGCTCTAAACCTGCCGCCGCTAACCAGCCTCATCAACCAGTTCACCTCCCCCCAAACCTTGATGGTTCCACTCGATCCGGAGCAGTATAGCGGCGCAATTTGGGCCATCCCGCTGTGGAGCGAACGCGGACTGATTGGCCTGTTCCTGTTGGGCGAAAAGAACGATGGTGGCCTGTACAGCCAGGAGGAAATTGACATTACTCGTGTCAGCGGCGAACGGCTGATAGATACCCAGGCCAGCGCGGAAATGGCCCGCCGCCTGATGCTGTTGCAGCGAGAACGGCTGGCGCAAAGCCAGGTCATTGATCAGCAAACCCGGCGTATGCTGCACGATGACATCCTGCCTGATTTACAAGCCGCCATGATCGCCTTGAGCAATCCGGCCAATGAAAACGGCCGTATTCCCGATGCCCTCACCCTGTTAAGCAATGCCCACAAACAAATTTCCGACCTGTTGCATAACATGCCCACCACCACCGTGCCGGAAGTGGCCCGCCTGGGGCTGGTACGCGCCCTGCGCCGGGCGGTAGACAATGATCTGGCATCCGCCTTTGATGCGGTGACCTGGGAAATTGAACCGGGAGCGGCCGAAAAAGCCGAAACCATCCCTACCTTAACGGCCGAAGTGATTTTTTATGCAGCACGGGAGGCGATTCGTAATGCAGCGCGGCATGGGCGTGGGGTTGATGGGGCACGGCCGTTAAACCTGATCATCACCATCTCCTGGCCCGCCGGTCTGCAAATTGCCGTTGTGGATAATGGGGTTGGTATACAGCCAGCCTCGCCCGACGCCGGTAACGGGCACGGTTTAGCCCTGCACAGTACCATGATGGCCGTTGTTGGCGGCGCTATCACGGTGGACTCTGTTCCTGGAGAACAAACAAAGGTGGTGGTGTCGCTCCCCTTTGGGGCGATAATCGGTAATCAGTTGTCGGCGTATCATTTACCGATTACCGATTACTGATTACCTCTTTTCAGCCAGTACCGCATCATACCATCCACCGACATATACAATGGGTTGGCAATCTCATACTTACGGATGGATTCGTCGGAGAGGCCGGCAGCATAGGCACGGCCGTGATTCCAGGCCGTGTACTGGGCAATTAGCTCATCACGTGCCATATTGGCTGCCATTTTCTCCTGTACAAACAGGGCTGATTCGTTGACCAGCTTTTTAATGGCCTGTATGTGTTCGGTGACTTTTTGCACAGCCCCAAAATGAGTGGGGTAAATAGTTTCCAGCCCTAGCGCCAGCAGTCTATCTAGTGACGCCTGCCATGCTTCCAGATCAAATTCGGGTGGTGGTGCGGGGATGTCCAGCAACGGCCGTGCTCCCAACTTCATACCACCTACATCCCCTGTAAAAGCCACACGTCCCAACTGAATAACGTGATGGTGGCGTGCATGGCCGGGCGTTTCAATCGCCCTAAAGGTTAAGCCACCTGCCTCAATGGTGTCACCATCAAACAATGGAACTACTTTTTCGGCAGGCGCAGGCAGCAGTTGCCCCCAAAGCGCATCCATCTGGTCGCCATAGATACGGGTGGCGCTGGCAACCAGTTTTTCCGGATTGATCAGGTGCCCTGCGCCAAAATGATGTACGTAAATCGTTGCGCCCTGCTGTGCCCACCAACCGGCAGCCCCCGCATGGTCAAAATGAATGTGGGTAACAATGACATCACGAATATCACCTGCTTGCACCCCGTGCTGGCTCAATTGTGCCTGCAAGGTGGGTATTGTTGACCCTGGCCCTGTTTCAACCAGTATCAATCCGGTTGGTCCTTCAACGAGATAAGAAGCAATGGTTTCGCTTACACCCTGAAAGTTTAGATCGAGCGTGTGGATAGTGTGAGCATTCATGTAAGCAATAGTATCATATATCCCTAGAATGGTGGATCATTTTTTCCGGCCCGATATCCGGGCGGACGCTTCCAAACAATGCCAGACCCCGGTACGGCCGTCATACCAGTAAATGTCATGCGTTACCCCACGATTGTATACCTGGGCAGCGGCACGGCCGTGACCATAAAAACGCTTTTCGATTAGGCGCTGTTCGTTCCCCGTCATCCCTTGCATAAACAGGTCTGACAATGCCCGATTGATTCGTTTTTGTTGGCCTTTCGGCTGTAACCGGTGTGGCCCGGTGTAACTGTTGGGTAACTGCCAGGCAACATAACTTTGATGTTTTGTTCCCTGGCGTCCTATTTTGTCGTTTAGTCTAAATGTCGCCTGACCGTGCTGCCAGGCTGCTTCTTCCAGCGCCGCCTCATGTTCTTTGCCGCCAATGGCAAAATTGCGGTGGGCGTGTACGCGAGCCGCTTTCTCGTAGCGGCGCTGTGTACGCGGGATAACGTGCGTCAGGCTGGCAATGGTGTCACGGGCGATGGGCGCAGACGGCGAACTCGAAGCAGCTTCCACCTTACCCGTCCGACTGCTGTGAAACGAGGCGTACAAATGGGCGCGCACCTGTCCGATGCGCAAGGTCAAGATGGAAACCGGCAGGGCCACAGGTGGCAGCGACAGCCGGTTCACCTGCAACGCAGCTGCCACATGTGCGGTGGAGCGCAGCCAGATACGGCCGTCATTCCGCACCCAAAATATCTCATCCCCTTCATTCAGCAGATTGCGTAACTGCCGCCAGCCACACACCCGCCAGGGGGAGGTTTTGGTTGTTAGCTGTGCCCGCACATCTGCCAGATCAAGCCAGCCGCGCCCGACGGCGTCCAGATGGCGCAGCAGCAGCCAGATGCGCCCGGCGGCCGTCAATTCCCGCTGGAACAGACCGGCGGCGATGTCGGGGTAGAGCTTGATGGTGGCAGGTGGGGCTGGGGGAGTGGGAGATTGGGGGAACCTGTCCTGAGCCTGTCGAAGGAGTGGGAGATTGGGAGAAATCTCTAATCTCTCAATCTCCCACTCTCTCATTTCATTCTTCCTGCGGACTACGGCCGTCAGCGCCGTGCTGCCCCAACCTAAGTGAGCGGGTAAGTCGGTTGGTAGTTGCAGGGAGGCAGGTGAGGAGGGGGGTGTACGGCCGTGACTACTCCGGTCAACCGGCGTGTCTGACGCCAGTCTTTCTGCGCGTGATTTTGCTTGTAACTGCGCCAGCCGTTCCTGGGCAGCTAACAAATTGGCCGAAATATCTCCCGCCGGAAGAGCCACAGTTCGCTCAGCTTTTCCCGGCAAGAGCAGCAAACAGGCAAGCCAAACTAAAGTGCCTGGCACAGGGCTGCACACAATGGCACATTCATGGCGTTTTACCCTGTGCCTGGCATTGCCCCAGCCATCACCTCATTGACAGCCTGACCTGCCTATGCTATTCTCTTACCTGAGACACGGTAAGCTACCAGGGGACAAAAAATCCCCCTCCCCAATTAAGGGGCGCTGTAGAGGGTGTTGGCGGCACCAAACAGATTAGTAGCTTGCTAAAATAAACGAAGGCCGGGCGCTGCAACGTCTGGCCTTTTTTCTTGCTACAAGACCCTAAGGGTTTCAAAAACCCTTAGGGTCTTGTAGCTTATACAGCCTGGTAATGCTGCATCCATGCCCAAAACGAATTCAATAGTTATAATTCATGGGCAGTGGGTGAAATCTGTGGTCAGTCTATCAAAAATAAAACACTATGTCAACAAATCTATATGCTATAGATTGTGCATATTGACACAGTATAGTCCCTTATTTCTGAAAACATGCTGGCTTTGCCATAAACTTGACAACTTTGCACTCCTTATATACGATCAGCGTCATGAACATAACCGGCCAATTTGAACTAAACTTTGAGCAATACAAACCAGACTGGGACAGGCTAGGTGTGGTGGTTCCCCCGTTTACCATTGAAGCCGATCCCCGTTTTATGTACCTGTCTACAGAAACCCGGCGTGCTCTGTCCAAAGTGAGCTATATGGTAGAAGCGGGGCAGGGCGCTTCGGTGGTCGTGGGTGAGATTGGCACGGGCAAGACAACCCTGGCTTCCTGGTTTCACAGCCGGTATGATCGGCGGCCCGATTTTGCCGCTGCTAAAATTGATGAGTCGCCAAAGAAAAGCGGGTTGCTGCTCTTGCGTCGCATTGCCGCCGAATTTGGTTTACGCACCCGGCGCGCCACCGAAGACCAACTGAACGAATTTCGGGCCTTTCTGGTAGAACAGAGCGAAAAGGGGATTTTACCGCTCATCATCATTGACGAGGCGCATGAGTTGAGTGTGGAGCAGTTTGTGGAACTGCGGCGCTTGTTGAATTTCCGTGACCCACGCGGCGGTAAGGCGTTCCAATTGATTTTGCTTGGCCGGCCGGAACTGGACATCAATTTACGTGATGCCCCCGATTTTAACGACCGGGTGGCGACCCGGTCCTCGCTGGATCCATTGACGCCCGATGATACCAAGTCGTTGATTGAATACCGGTTATTGGCGGCGGGGCGGGATTCCAAGCAACGGCCGTTATTCACCGACGAAGCCATCTTGCCCATCTGGCGGGAAACACGTGGTTATCCGCGTAGTATCTGTCTGTTATGTTTGCACTTGTGCCTGGAGTTATTGGTGCAGGGTGGGACGCAGATAGATGTGCCTTTTGTTGAGGCGTTTCTGGAAAAGCACCAACAGTATCGCCGGGCGGCGGGGTAGTCGGAGGTGGCACGGTTGAAAACCGTGCCACAGCAACTATAAATGAGCCGGGATCAAGAGAAGGACAATTTGCAGGGCAGCACCCTGGCGGCGTTGTTGAAAGATAAGCACCCCAAACGGGGACGGCCGTCTCATCCCATCAGCCGCCAAAATGTTTACATTGCCCTGACCCCCGCCCAGAAACAAACGATCAAACAATTAGCCCTTACTTTGCCCGAAGTCGTCACCCGCGCCGACGTGCCCGATCTGGTCATTACCGCGCTGACGGTGCGCCTGGAAGGGCTGCATCGTGCCGTAGCAGACCGTACCCGAACTATCCCCGAAGGCGTTACCGATTTAGAATCTCTCTACCTGCTATGGGATTTGCCATTACCCGGCAAAGATGATGATGCTGCCTGGACATCCATTCGCGTCTCGCCGCAGCAAGTATTGGATTTAGGCCGGGCGCACGGCACGTTGAACGCCGCCTTTGGCGCGACCCGCAGCCAGACGTTTGTGCTGGGCATGGCGTTATTGATACAGTCGCTGGAAGATCATCCACCCGATTCATCGCTAAATAGCCTGGAAGCTGTGCGCCAACAGATTATCCACAATTATTTGTGAGTAGCTCATAAAAAATTGCTCGATCTTGGATTTGTTTTCTGCGTATAGCCAAAATTTACACTGGACTACATGCCGGGTAATTGCAAAACTAGATCACTTGTTCAATTTAACATTCATTCAAATTTGTTCGAAAATTTGGAAGAATGACGTGTCAATATGATTTACAACGCCAGATTTCGCTGTTTCCGGGGCTGTCCCGGCGAATACTCTGTTTTTGAGGTGATGTATACCTGCCCCCATTGTGGTGGTCTGTTAGAAGTTCACCACGACGTGGAAGCGCTCAAACGGCGCAGCCCGGCTGCCTGGATGAAAATGTTGGAGGAACGCGCCGGTTCTACACAATGGCCGTTTGGCTCTGGGGTGTGGGGGATGAAAGAGTGGGTGATGCCCAACCTGCGTGATGAAAATATCGTCAGTATGTTTGAAGGAAACTCGAACCTGTTTTGGGCGGAACGGCTGGGGCGGCAAATTGGCGTGCCGGATTTGTGGGTGAAACTGTGTGGCAACAGCCATACTGGCAGCTTCAAAGACCTGGGCATGACGGTGCTGGTGAGTGTGGTCAAGCAGATGATTGCCGATGGTAGCCCGGTGCGGGCGGTGGCCTGCGCCAGCACGGGCGATACCAGCGCCGCGCTGGCGGCCTACGCCGCCGCCGCCGGTATTCCGGCGGTCGTTTTTCTGCCGCAGAATAAGGTGAGCCGCGCTCAATTGATTCAGCCCATTGCCAATGGGGCGCACGTGTTGGCGCTGGATACGGATTTTGACGGCTGTATGCGCATTGTGCGCGAGATGACCCAGGATAATACACTCTACCTGGCGAACTCTATGAACAGCCTGCGGATTGAGGGGCAGAAGACGGTGGGTATTGAAATTGTGCGCCAGTTTGATTGGGAGGCGCCGGATTGGATTGTGATGCCAGTGGGCAATCTGGGCAATATCAGCGCCCTGTACAAAGGGTTGAAGCTGTTAATGGAGCTGGGAATTACCAACAAGATGCCCCGGCTGGCGGCGGCACAGGCGGCGAAAGCCAACCCCTTTTACCAAAGCTATAAGAATGGCTTTAAAGAAAAGGTAAGTCTGCCCGCCCAAAACACCCTGGCCTCGGCCATTCAAATTGGTGATCCGGTGAGTTATGAGAAGGCGGTGCAGGCGATTCAAATGACGAATGGGGTGGTGGAACAGGCGACGGAGCATGAACTGGCGAATGCGGCGGCGTTAGCCGACCGCACCGGAATGTATACGTGCCCACACACGGCCGTAGCCCTGGCCGTCCTCTTCAAACTGGTTAATCAAGGGGTCATCAAGTCGCAGGAGCGGGTTATTGTCATCAGTACGGCGCATGGTCTCAAATTCACCAGCTTTAAGCTGCATTACCACGAAGACGCCCTGGACGAGGTGGAAGCGCAACACGCCAATCCGCCCATCCTGCTGCCGCCGGACATTGACCTGGTGCGGGAGACATTGGCCCGGCATCTGCACTGATTTCTGAAAAAAGAATGACTGCGACCGACTAAACGGTCGCAGCCATCAAACAAGGGAGGAGAAAAGAAAGTGCAGCTTCTCGTATCGCTGGTGAGGTTATTCGCCTGGGGGTAACAAAACGGCGTCAATCACATGGATAATGCCATTGGACGCAACGATGTCAGTGGCAATGACTTCAACGGTATCATTGAGCAGGACACGGCCGTCGCTCAGCGTAATGGTTACATCTTCACCCAATAAAGTGGTAGCCGCGTCCAGGGTCACAACTGTTTCAGCGGGTACAGTCCCATCTACCACGTGATAGAGCAAAATGTCGGTTAAAGCGCCGTTGGGGTCGGCCAGTAACGCTTCAATTGTGCCTTCGGGCAGGGCCGCAAAAGCGTCATCGGTGGGAGCGAAGACGGTAAATGCGCCTTCGCCCGCAAAAGTCTCGGCCAGACCCGCCGCTTCCAAAGCGGCTAACAAGGTGTTGAACGTGCCCGCTTCGGCGGCGATTTCGGCAATTGTGCCTGGCTCAGCCATCATGGCCGCCTCTTCCGCCATGGCGGCGGCAATGGTGGGCGGGATGAGAACCGCGTCAATAACGTGGATAACTCCATTCGACGCCTCAATATCGGTGGTGATGACGGCAACGGAGTCGTTCAGGTATACCGCGCTCCCCTCTACAGTAATAGCGATTTCTTCGCCTTGCAGTGTGGGAGCAGCGGACAGGTTCACGACATCGGCGGCATAAACCGCGCCATCAACCACATGGTATGTCAGAATTTGCGTTAGCGCGCCCTGGGGATCGGCTAACAAGGCTTCTACCGTGCCTTCCGGCAAGGCGGCGAAGGCCGCATCGGTGGGGGCAAAGACGGTGAAGCTGCCTTCCCCGGCCAACGTATCCACCAATCCGGCTGCTTCCAGAGCTGCTACCAACGTGGTGAAGTTGCCATTTTCTACCGCAATTTCGGCGATGGATGGTTTTTCCTCGGCGGCCATGCTGGGGGGCAGCAGCACGGCATCAATGACGTGGATGACGCCATTGTCGGCCATAATGTCGGTGATGATCACGGTAGCGGATTCATTCAGACGCACATTGCCATCCTGGACAGCAATGGCTACGTCTTCGCCATTTATCGTGGTGGCTGAATCCAGACCAACGACTGCCTCAGCCGGCACAGCGCCGGAGACGACATGATAGAGCAGAACATCGGTTAAGGCGCCCTGGGGGTCGGCCAGTAATGCCTCAATCGTGCCCTCGGGCAGAGCGGCAAAGGCGTCATCGGTGGGGGCAAAGACGGTGAAGGGGCCATCACCAGCGAGCGTTTCGGCCAGGCCGGCGGCGGTCACGGCCGTAACCAGCGTCGTGAAACGGCCGTCGCCGACGGCAATATCTACAATGCTGTTCCCGGCCATTTCTTCCACTTCGGGTTCTTCGGTGGGCATGACGACGGCCGTCGTCGTAGGCTGCGCTGGCGTGGTGGCGGTTGCTGTTTCGGTGGTGGTTGTGCCACCGCAGGCCGCCAGGAATAAGGTGAATACGAGCAAAAGGGTAAAAAAGGTTATGCGTTTCATCTGTTTGTAACTCCTCATATAGTCAATTGTGTAAAAGTGAGAATCAAACATTCCCATGCATAACCTTACAACAAGCACAATTATCGTCAACGTATTGTACAGATTAGCTCATGTCTGTCTAATTTTTGTACACTTATTTGGCCGATACTTCGGCGTTATGCACATCAGTGTAACGTTTTAATGGCTGCCCCCAGTCGGCGAATCCCTTCATCTATAGCTTCAGGCGTTTGAGTGGCAAAGTTGAGGCGCAGGTAGAGTTCACCTTCGGCAAAGTCCGGGAAGAAGCGAGTACCGGGGGCAAACTCCACCCCTTCGGCCCTGGCGTGTGGCAGCAGTTGCAGCGACGAAACGCCGTCTGGCAGGCGCAGCCAGATGAACAGACCGCCCTGGGGCGGTGTGACCTGTACATCGGCGGGCAGGTGGCGGGCAATGGCATTCAGCATGGCGTCGCGGCGTTGGCGGTACAGGCGGCAAGAGCGGCGCAAATGGGCCTGGTAACGCCCCACCGTCACATAACGATCCAGCGCCCGCTGCATAAAGGCAGAAGTGGTCAGGTCATGGATGCGTTTGTGTTTGACCAGTTGGGCGAAAACCGGCCCCTCGGCCACCAGAAAACCGACACGCAAACCAGGCATCAGCATTTTGCTAAAAGTGCCGACGAAGATGACCTGCCCAGGCGGGGCCAGGGCTTTGATGGCGGGCAGGCTACGGCCGTCGTACCGCAAATCCCCAGCAAAATCATCTTCCAACACCGGCACGTTGTACCGGTCGGCCAGCGCCGCCAACTGGCGGCGACGCGCCCCACTCAGGCACACCCCCGACGGATTCTGGAAGTTGGGAATAGTGTAAATCAGCCGGGGGTGGTATTTTTGCAACAACGCCTCCAGCATCTCTACCTGCATGCCGCGCTCGTCAATGGGGACTCCTACAATTTTCAGTTGCAGTGATCGGAACAGTTCCAGGGCAAAATTGTAGGTTGGTTTTTCTACCAGAATCACGTCGCCCGGCTGCAAAAGCACCTGGCAGACCAGCGCCAACGCCTGCTGCGAACCAGAGGTAATCAGCACGTTGGCCGGATTGGCTTGGATACCCTGGCTGGCTAACACATGCGCCACCGTTTCCCGCAGCGGCGCGTAGCCGCCGCCCATATCGCCATAGGTCAACGCCGATACCCCTTCCTCCTGGATGACTTGCTTGATTGCTTTGGAAAAATCGTCAATGGGGAACTGGCGCGGGTCACCGACGCCGGTGAAGTTGATGGGGTGGGGGTGGGGAGTGGATGACGGCCGTACCACCCCCCCTGATTCCGGATCATCCACCGCGTCGGTTATTAGTTCTTGCTGCCAGAGGGGCCAGGTCACGGCCGTGTCGTCCACCGCCTGCGCCGCTAATGTCAACGGAGGGGCAACATACGTGCCGCTGCCTTCCCGCGTGTAAATCAGCCCATCGCTTTCCAGTTCGGCATAGGCATTTTTCACCGTAATCCGGCTGACGCCCAACTCCTGAGCCAGTTCGCGGGTGGCGGGCAGTCGCGTCTCCGCCGCCAGGCTGCCCGCCAGGATATTCTGGCGCAGATGGACTTCAATTTGCCGATAGAGGGGAACAGGGCTTTGGGCATTAAGTGGAATGCGCATCTTTCTCTCCGTACCGCGATTTGTCAAATCGCGGTACAAAAGTGGACTTATAATAATGGACATATATTGGTGCTATCTATATATCCAATAAGTCGTAAAATGATACCAATTGACCAGAGTATCTACAAGAGTAAAGCTAATTGGAGGTTATCATGTTCGAGAGTAATCCCTATGCAATGGTTGGGGTAGCTATGATTGGTGAACTGCATCGCGTGGTTTCGGAAAAGGCGGAAGCAGCGGAGCAGTCGGAAAGGCAGCCGCGCCTGACATGGCGTTACCGACTGTCCCGGATAGTGGTAAACTTATGGTCAGGTCGGGAATCCTACCACGACGAATGTGATCAGGCGGAGATGGGCTGTATATAGAGAGAATCCACAGATAAAAAATCTGTGTCATCTGTGGATTCCGTGGCTGATGAAGGAGAATCCAAAATGAAGTTACGACCACTGGGCGATACGGGCATCAACGTCAGCGAGATTGGGTTGGGAGCCTGGCAGTTGGCGAATCCGGATTGGGGACTGCGCGACACGGCCGTCGCCCACCAAATCATTCACGCTTCCCTGGATGCTGGCTGCAATTTTTTCGATACCGCGCCGGGATATGGCCACGGCCGTAGCGAGGAACTGCTGGGCCAGGTGCTGCCGGCGGTGCGGCAGGATGTCATCATCTGCACCAAATTCAGCCATTACAGCGCCAACGGGGAGCGGGATTTCGACGTAGCCCACATCCGCCCCACGCTGGAAGGCAGCCTGCGCCGTCTGCAAACCGACTACGTGGACGTGCTGCTGCTGCACAACCCACCACGCGAATTGATGGACGGCCGTACCGCCCCCCACTACGCCGAACTGGAAAAACTCAAAGCCGAAGGCAAAATCCGCGCCTACGGCATTTCGCTGGACTGGCGCGAAGAGGTGGAACTGGCCGTGCGGACCACTCAAAGCAAGGCGCTGGAAGTGATGTACAACGCCTTTTACCAGGAACCGGCAGATGCCTTCCCGCTGGCGCAGGCCAACGGCGTGGGTCTGATCGTCAAAGTGCCGCTTGATTCTGGCTGGCTGTCCGGGCGCTACAATGCCCACAGCCGCTTTGAGGGTGTGCGGGATCGTTGGTCGCCAGAAGTCATTGCCCGGCGCGGCGCGCTGGTGGAGAAGTTTGCCGCCCTCTTGCCGCCCGGTCTCTCGATGGCCCACGCCGCCCTGCAATACACCCTGGCCCGCCCCGAAGTCTCCACCGTCATCCCCGGCGCCAAGTCGGTGGCGCAGGCGCTAGACAACTTCGCCGCCGCCGACAAGCAACTTCCGCCCGAAGTAGTCGCCGCTGTTGATGCATTGTGGGATGATGACTTGAAGAATAATCCGCTGCCCTGGTAAACACGGCCGTAGCCAACAACGACCCGGTCACGTCAGCCCAAATGAAAAAGCCTCTCAAAGATTGCGAGAGGCTTTCTTCTTTCCGAGCACCGATTACCGATAACGGATTACTGATTACGGGCTATTCCCCGCTCGGACATTCCTCCACATGGAGATATTGCTGACATTCAGCCATCGTCAATGAGCGCGTCACCCGCGATTGGGCTAAAGCCACCAACTCATCGAGGTCCAGCGTAAATATACGCACCAGCCCATCAACACTGGCTGTGGCCAGCAATGTGCCCTCAGCATTGATAACCGCCCCGGTTACGCCATCAGGATGGTTAAATCTGAGCAAGAGCAGGCCGGTGGTGGCGTCCCACACCCGGGCTGATCTATCCGAGCTGGCTGTGACTAATCGCGTTCCGTCTGAGCTGAAATTCATATCTTGTATCCATCCCGTATGAGCCGAGGGGCTGGAGAAAAGGCGTTGTGGCGTTTGACTGTTGGAAGCCCCCATTTGTTCTGGTAATTGCCACATCTCCAGGCCGCCAGCCACATCAGCGATAGCCAGATGGTCGCCTTCCGGGCTAAACGCAATTCGCCAGATGCGGGCGGTGTCATCTCTGGCCGGTATGGCAAACAATTCTTCACCATTCTCCACACGCCATATCTTGATGATGACAGGATCCATGTCCGAGCCGGTGGCCAACCACTGACCATCCGGGCTGAAGGCTACGGTATGTACAGCTTTGCCGTCAGGATGGCCGGTCAGGCTGAGCAGTTCCTGGCCGGTTGCCGTATCCCATATTTTAGCCAGCCCATCTGACCCGGCCGTGGCTAACTGTGTGCCATCGGGACTAAAGGCAACGTTGAAAACACCCCGGAAAAGCGCTGGAACATGACCGGTTAGAACTAGCAATTCCTGTCCATTATGAACATCCCACATTCTGACAGCATCATCTTCACCGGCCGTAACCAGTCGTGTGCCAGTGGGATCAAAAACAATATCATGAGTTTTAGAGGGAAGGTCAGGCAGTATGAATAACGTTTGCCCAGACAGGCTATCCCATACTATGGCTGTGCCGTCGTTACTGACGGTGACCAGGTGAGTCCCATCAGGACTGAAATCCACGGCCGTAATCTCGTCGGTGTGGCCGGGCAGCGTTAGCATCTCGGCCGTACCGGTAAAAGAGATGTCCCATACTCTGGCCGTCCCATCCCGGCTGGCAGTGACCAGGTATTGGCCATCCGGGCTAAAGGCCAGGTCATTCACCCAACTGGTGTGGCCAGATAAGGTGATGAGGGCTTCCCGACTATTGCCGGAAAAGTCCCACACTTTGGCTGTGCCATCCACGCCGCCGGTAGCCAGGAGCGAGCCATCCGGGCTTAGTTTGACGTTTTGTATGGTCGAGTTATGCCCAAATAGCTGATAAACTCTCTCACCGGTCGTTGTATCCCAAACGGAAATGTCTGCCTGCCGGAGTGCGCCACCAACCGTCACCAGGTAGGTACCGTCATTACTAAAGGCCACGCCGTCAACCTCGCCCAGGTTTTCCCAAACTTGAAGGGTGAACAACTCCTCGCCGCCAGCGACATCCCATATTTTGGCGGTACCATCACTGCTGGCCGTGGCCACACGCTGCCCATCCGGGCTAAATGCTGATTTCCATAACCGGTCGGTGTGTCCGGCCAGGATATGCCGTTGTTGACCGGAACCGGCCGCCAGCGAAGCGCCTACATCCCAGATTACGGCCGTCCCATCAAAACTGCTGGTTACCAGAAGCTGATCGTCCGGGCTAAAGGCGATGCCAATCAGATAATCAGTGTGCCCGTCCAGGGTGGCTAATTCCTCACCTGTGGCGACCGCCCAAATGCGGGCGTTATCATCTCCGGCCGAGGCCAACAATGAGCCGTCGCTACTAAACGCGACGCTGCTCACATACCCCTCGTGCTCGCTCAATGACAAATGAGGCTCACCTGTGTCCACGTCCCAGAGGATTATGCCGCCATCTTTGTCGCTGGTGGCCACGTAACGGCCGTCAGGGCTATAATCCACCCCCCACAATTGCGACCCCGCAGAGAACGTCTGGCGAACCCGTGACTGCTGAATCGCGTCATGCAGGGCATTTTCCGCCTGCAATGTATCGGCAACGGCTAACCCTTCCAGGGCCAATAAGATGCTGCGCTCCGGGTCAATGTCCAATTCGGTCAGGGCGGCCGCGGCCAGTTCGCGGGAGAAAGCAATTTGCGCCTGACGTTGCGCTTCCGCCCGTTCTTGTTCCGCGCTTGCCTGGGCGGTGGCGCGTTGTTCCGCCTCAGCCAGGGCAACCGCCTGCTGTTCCCGCGCAACCTGCTCATTTCTGCTCGCTTGTTGCCCAAACAATAGCGCCACGATGGCCAGGGTGCCGGCGATGACTAAGGCGCCTGTTAAATAGAGCGCCCGGCGACGTAGTTGATTGGCGGCCTGTGTTTGCGCCTCGGCACGCTGTTTTTCAGAGGCGGCCAACTGCTGCGCCGTCTCCAGTTCTCGCTGCTGCCGGGCAACTTCGGCGGCTTCCCGCGCCGCTCTGGCCACCAGCGACGCCTGGAGAAACGCCTCTTCCGAAGGTAGCAAGGTCAGCGTCTGTTGCTGCTGCCACGCTTCAAACTGGGTCAACCGGGCCCCACGCAGCAGGAAACCATCGTCCCGATTGTTGTTTTCCCACTCAGCAGCCAGCGTGGCGAGCTGGCGCTGCTGGCGAATATCGGCGCGGCTTTCGGCAATCCAGCCGCGCAGCCGTTCCCAGCGGTGCAGCAGCGCCTCGTGCGCCACTTCCACCGTTGGTTCGCGGGTGAGGGGATCGCGGTCAAAAGTAAGCAGCCGGGCGCTGCCGAATTCGGTAATCGGTAATCGGTGATCGGTAATCGGTAACTGCTTCTCTTCACCGATTACCGATGACTGATCACCGATTACCATGAGTCCCTCCAACTCCGGCAGCCTTACCCGCCGCCGTGTGTCCGGGGCGCCTTCGCCCGCGCCCGGCGTTACCAACCGCAGGAACATCTGGCGGGCGGCCGCCTGCTGCTGTGGCGAGAGGGCATGAAAAATCTCATCGGCGCGGCGGGCCAGCGCACCGGGCACACCACCAATGGCCGCATACGCCTGGCGTGTCATCTGCCGCCCGCGGCGGACCTCAAAGAGTTCGGTGAGGGCGTATTGCAGCAGCGGCAAGGCGCCCGGCTGCGCTTCCACATCGGCGACAATTGCCGCCAGCAGCCCATCTTCAAAATCAACGCCCACACGCCGCGCTGGCTCCTGAACGGCCCAGATCAGTTCGTCCCGGTTCAGCGTCAGTACCAGTTCGGTATGTTGTTTGAAGAGATCGGCCAACGGCTGGTATTGCAGCGGCCGATCATAAAAGTCGGCGCGCAGTGTGACCACTACCCGCATTGGTGAACGGGCGGCGGTGATGGCGGTATAGAGGCTTTCCAGAAAGTGGACACGCCGGGCGGGATCGGTCATGGTAAACAACTCTTCAAACTGGTCAATAACCAACAGGAGTTGGCCGTTTTCGCCTTCCGGCAAAATGCGGCGGATGGTACGCAGCATCCCCCGACTGTCTTTTTGCATTGGTTCTACCAGGCTGGGCGGTGGATTGACAGCGATGGGCCACAGCGCCAGTTCCATCTCTTCCAACGGATGGGTACCGGGCGTCATCTGGGTAATGTACCACTTGTCGGAGTCGGGCAGCGCTCCCTGGCGCAGCGCGGGGATTAAGCCCGCTTTTACGACGCTGGATTTGCCGCTACCGCTGGGGCCGACGATGGCCAGAAAACGGCCGTCCGCCAGCCGGTTGATCAATTGGGCGACCAGGTTCTCACGGCCGTAAAAGTCGTGGGCGTCCGCTTCCTGGTAAGCGCGCAGCCCTTTGTATGGGTTGGGGATGTCGGCGTCGGGCAGGGGCGGGGTGGGGGTGATGGTGGGCAGGGTACGGCCGTTCACCGCCCAGGTAAACATCTCCGCCAATGCCAGCGTCGAAGGGAAGCGCTCTGGCGGCTGCTTGGCTGTGGCCCGCTGGATCACCTCATCAACGGCGGCGGGTATGCCTGGCTGGCTCGCGCTCACCAGAGGAAAGGGGGCGGAGAGATGGCTCTGGATGACGGCCGCCAGCGGCTGGTTGGCGAATGGTTTTTCGCCGGTGAGCATCTCATACAATACCGCCCCCAGGCTGTAAATATCAGTCTGAGGCGTAACTTCCCCTGCCTGTAACTGTTCCGGCGAGATGTAGTCGAGGGTGCCTACAATGTCGCCGGGGTTGGTTAACGGCCGTTCCTGCGCCAGGTCTTTGGCAATACCAAAGTCGGCCAGGTAAGCGTTGCCTCCTTCGTCAAAGAGGATATTGCCCGGCTTAATGTCGCGGTGGACGATGCCCTGCTGGTGGGCCACGTGCAGGGCGGCGGCGATCTGGGCAAGGAAGGCGCGGGTGCGTTCCGGCGACCAGGGGCCGCTTTGCAGCTTTGTCAGCAGGTTGCCGCCGCGCAGCAGGCGCATCACCAGATAAGCGCCGCCCGGTTCGCGCCAGTAGTCGTACAGGGGCACGATGTGCGGATGTTCCAGCCGGGCGATGGTTTGCGCCTCGGCTTCAAAGCGGCGGATGAAGGTGGGGTCGTTGGCGTAGCGAGGGTGAATGATTTTGACGGCCACTTCGCGGCCGATAGCTGGCTGTACGGCGCGGTGAATGACGCCGTAAGCTCCCGCGCCAATCTCCTCTTTTAATTCGTAGCCGCGCACGCCGGGAACGGGCGGCTGGTCGAGGCGGAGTTCACCGGCCTGGATTCTTTCGTAGAGCCGGGTGGTCTGGGCGGTGGGGGCCATGCCCAATTCTTCCATGAGCAGGCGGCGGTACGATTCGTAAATGGCGAGGGCGGCGGCGCGCTGGCCGCTGAGGGCCAATATCTCCATCAACTGCCGGTAGGCGGATTCTTGCAGATTGTCTATGGCTAACTGCTGTTCGGCGTAGGCACGGGCTTCGGCGTAGGCGGCGCGGCGGGTGGCGATGGTGGTCAGGCTGTCCAGGGCGTCCAGGATTTGCCGCCGGTAGTGCTGGCGGGCGATTTGCGCCCAATCCTCAAATTCGTTGCTGTCATCCAGGTAGAAGTCGGCCAGGAAGTCGCCATGGTAGAGGTTGACGGCCGTTTGCAGCATCTTGTAACAGGCGTGGCAGGTGAGCAGGTCTACGTGGTCGTGGCGCTGCGTCTGGGTCAACAGGGCGGAAAACTGCACCACGTCAACCGTGATGGCGGCTTCGGGGTTGAGCTGGATGGTGTGGCGGTTGGCGATGAGGAGGGGGGTGGTGGCGTCAAAATCTGGGATGACCTGGCGCAGGTGGAACAAAATCTGGCGCAAATTGGCGCGGGCGGATGGCTCTGGCATGCCCGGCCAGAGCAGGGTCATCAGTTGTTCGCGGCGGTGGGCGGTGTGGGGTTCGGCCGTCAGGATGATGAGCAGCGCCTGTACTTTTTGCGTGCGAAATCCGGTTAACGGTTCGCCGTTTAATTCCGCCTGAAATGGGCCTAACAATGAAAGTGATAACTGGCTTATCATCACAACCTCCATGTTTTGTTTGTAGTACCCGCTTCGGCGGGTGGCCGACTTCCAGTCGGCCATACAGGGTGCATCTTAACATGAATTTTGCCCGTTTGGTCAATTGTTAACGCTTCGGCGTTTTTTGCTAACGGTTTGGCGACGGTTTGTCAATGATCGCTGTAGAAACTGGGGGTAGTAATAAAAATGCAAGACCGGGCAGGTTTTGGGAAACCTGTCACGTCTACAAGGAGCATATGATGGACGGTAATTATGAATGGCAAAAGCATCGGGCAAATGAACGGTTACAGGCGCGGTTACAGGAAGCAGAAGCGCACCGGCAGGCAAAACAGGGGAATGGCCGTCGTACCCCCTTCTCTCTTCCATTAAAAATAGCAGTTCCGGCGCTGGTTGGGGTACTCATCGCTATCTGGCTGCTGACGGGCTGTACCACGACGGCCGAACCAACGGCCCCGGAACCGGAAACGGCCGTGGTATTGGCGGCAGACTCCCCTGGCTACGGGCAGCGGATGGTGGAACGGATTCGTTTTCAGGATAAACGGGAGATGTATCTGGCAGAGGATACGGCCGTGAAGCCCCAGGCCACACAACGCCCGGTCTGGACAATGGCGGACAGAATTCGTTTTCAAGACCGCGTGGAGGGAACACGGCCGTGATGAATGTTGGGTTCAACGTGATGCGTGAGGTCTAACCTCACGCATCATGGCCTGAATTCTCACAACGCCAGTTCAAATTGGCGCGGTGCGACTGTTTGCTCCAGCCAGGCCAGGCTCTCCTCCCAAATGGCTTTGGCCGACGGCCGAAAGACGCCAAAGTGACCGATGCGCTTCAACCCCACATCGGCCGGTGTGATGTGTTGCCGGGTGAGGTTGGGGTAAGCCTGCATCATGGCGTCTACGGAACGGGCCGTGCCCCAATCATCGTCATCAAAACTGTAGGCCAGCACCGGCGCGTGGAATTGCTGAAAGCGGGCCAGCGGCAGGCTGGCATCATCTAGCAGGTAATGGGGCTGGCGGCACCAACCGGCCCATTCTAAGGCCACCCCTTTGGGCAGGTCTTCGGCGGCGCTGATTTTGCTCCAGGGCATATAGCCGAAGAGATGCGCCAAAACCGGCAGCGTCAGGTGGACGTGCAGCAGCACCGACCATTTCTGATTGCCACCCTGCAAACGCCAGTAGCCGCTCTGGGAGGAAAAGGTGACCATCGCGTCTATCTGGCCGCCGTTGGGCAGCAAACCGGCCAGTTGGCCGCCAAAGCTGTGGCCGATATGGAACAGGCGTTGTGGCCGGTATGTTTCCTGCACCCAATCCAGCACCCCGGCCATGTCCAGCAGCGCCCAATCCCGCGCCTGAGCTTTGAATCCACGCATGGAAGACGGCCGTGACCCACCAATACCGCGATAATCATAAGTCACGGCCGTGTACCCCTGTTCGGCCAGAAAGGTGGCAAAGGGTTTGTAATAACGTTGGGGTACGGCCGTGGCCGAGTTAATGGTGACAACGGTTCCTGTCGGGTTGTCATCCGGCTGAAAACAGGTGGCCGCCAGCGCATAACCATCGCGGGCGGGAATGGAAATGAGTTCAATTTGCATTTGAGTGTTCTCCAATAGGATGAGATTAAAGTGATACGTGACAAGTGACGAGTGACCTCACTCGTCACGCATCACTCGTCACGTCCCGCAATGCGGCCGCTACCTGCGCCGTCAAATAATCACGCACAATTACCAACGGCTCTGTGCTGCGTTGGGCTTTACACAGGATGAGCGCCCCTTCGACGGCGGCAATGGTGACGATGGCTAACTGGCTGGCTTTGACGGCCGTGACCCCCCGCTCTTCCAGCAAAGAGGTAAACAGGCCGACCATATCATTAAACCCGGCCTTGCATTCAATCTGGATGGGATCAACAGTAGCGGCCGTTTCCAGTGTCACTGTGGCAATGGGGCAGCCACGCCGATAATTGCCATTTTCCATTTCCTGAATGTAATACTCACAAAACAGATGGAGCGCTTCAACGGGACCAGGTGTGGCCGCCGCCATGTTGTGGAGCGAATGCATAATGCGTTCATTTGCCAGATTAACAGCAGCAGCAGCCATCTCCACTTTGCCATCGGGGAAGTGGTGGTATAGAGACCCTTTTGGTACGCCACTTTCGTCAATAATCTGGTTGAGACCCGTGGCATGGAAGCCTTGTGTACGTAACAGCCGAGATGTTGTCTCCAACAGGCGTCTTTTGGTGTCTTCTGATTTGGCGTAACTCATCTTTTCATCCCAATAATTTAGACCAATTGGTAAAATTATACCGATTAGTCTAAATTAGTCAATACCCGCCTTTCCAATGTGTCACTAAGGAACAAAAAAAGCCTCTCGAAATGGTCAAGAGGCTTTCTTTCGTCAATCACCGATTACCGATAACCGATTACCAACTATTCGCCGCCGGGTGTGACTTCCACATCCAATCGTTGGTAATTAGCCCCGGTGGTGTCCCCGTCAATCCCTTCCAGCGCCTTTTGGGCCAGGTCAGTACGCAGCGCGGCCGCATCCGGTGCTTTGGAAATCACGCCAAAGTCTACCGAAATATCTACCGTTTGCTGGTACAGTGCATCATCCATCACGCCAATGCCATTGGGCGACGGCCAGATAAGAGCGTTGATCTCGTTCAACTGCCAGCGCATGTGCCCCTCGCCCAACGTCGGGCCATTGTCCAGCACAATGTTTACGCACGCATCAAAATTATCCCGGCAGAACATCCAGCCACGGAAGGTGCCGCGCAAGAAACGCACAGCAATATCTTCATTGCCTGCCTGTGACAGCCAGTCGCCGCGCACAAACACATGGTCTTGCAACATGGCCGTGCCCACGTCGTTGTAGTCAAACACCTTGAAATCTTCGGGCTGGTACAGTTCCCCTGTTTCCGGGTTGGTCGCTTCCAGCAATTGGGCGTATTCGTTGTAAATTTCTGCCTGGGCCAGGTCAATTTCCCGGTTGAGCAGCAGAGACATGTCAAACGGCTGCTGCACAATCGTCACCTGGTTGGGATCGTTGGGTTCAATGCCCGCCTGGCGTAGAGCGGCAAACACTTCCCACTCATTGCCGAAGCCCCAGGTGCCCACGCGCTGCCCGGCCCAATCTTCCACCGTCTCATAACCGGCGTCAGCCCAGGCCACTTGCAACGTGCCGCTGCGCTGGAAAATCTGGCCGATGTTGACCAGGTTGGCCCCCTGTTCGCGGGAGGCCAGCATCTTGGGTACCCAGGCCACGCCAAATTGAGCGTCACCGGCGGCTACCACCTGCTGCGGCACAATTTCTACAGCGCCTTCTTTAATGGTCACGTCCAGGCATTCGTCGGCGTAAAAGCCCTGCTCTTTGGCGGCGTAATAACCGGCAAATTGGGACTGGGTGACCCATTGCAACTGAATGGTAACGGGGGTGAGGCTCTCGCAATCGCCGCTGGCGGTCTCTTCTTCACCACCGCTGTTGCAGGCCGCCAGCACCAGGATAAAAACAAACAACAAAATCAGGGATTTCCAATTCAGAACTTTCATGTTTCTCCTCCAAAGTTTGGTATTTCGTTGCAAACGGGAAAATTGTTTATGTCAATCACAAACCATTCACACCACCTCCTTCGTCGTAATCCATTTACCAGAATCCGATAACCGATAACCGATTACCGCTCCTCCCCGCGCACCGACGGGTGCCAGGGAATGGCAAAGCGCTCTACCGTCAGCACGATGAGATAGAGCGTAATACCCACAACGCAGGCCAGGATGATGGCCGCCCAGGCATTGGCAAAGCGGAATTGGGCCGCTTCTTGCGTAATGTACACGCCCAACGCTGACCGGTTGCCGCCGAAGTATTCGCTGACAATGGCGCCGATCATGCTGAGGGCGGCGGCCACTTTGAGGGCGTTGAAGATGTAAGGCAGGGCGTTGGGCACACGCAGCCGGAACAGCAGATCAAATTCGCTGGCAGCATAGGAGGCCATCAGTTCCAGGGCATTGGCGTCTACCAGGGTCAGGCCGCGCACGGTGTTAATCATCACCGGGAAGAAGACGATGACGGCCACAATGGCCATCTTGGAGACCGGATTGTCCACGCCAAACCAGTTATTCAGGATGGGGGCAAAGGCCAGGATGGGCACGGAGTTGGCGGCGATGGCAAAGGGCATGAGCGCTTCGGTGGCAATTGTCCAGCGAGCGGTGGCTAAAGCCACCAGAATACCCAACGAACAACCGATGGCAAAACCGCCAATCGCTTCTTTGGTGGTGAACCAGCCGAGTTTGAGTAACTGATTCAAATTAAGGCTGAGGGAATTGTAAATGGCGGAGGGGGCCGGCAGCAGAAATTCCTGAATGCTAAAAATGCGCACAAAAAGTTCCCAGGTGACGATGGCGACGATGAAGATAATGATGGAAGGCAGGTAATAGTGCAACCAGCTTTGTTTAGGTGCGGGGATGACGGCATCTACGGCCGTGGCCACATCGCTGAAACCCGTCTGATCCGTCATGGGGTCGGCCATTACAGCCCTGCCTCGGCGCGGCGCAGTGCGTCGCGCACCTGGTTGACCAGTTCAAAATAGCGTGTCATTTCACGGGTGTCTACGTCGCGGTGGCGGGGTAAATCCACGTCAATGACCTGCGTAATTCGCCCTGGCCGTACTGACATGACGACGACCCGTGTGGAGAGGAAGACGGCTTCGGCGATGCTGTGGGTGATGAACACGGCCGTTTTGTTGGTCTGCTCCCAAATCTGGTGCAATTCCTGGTTCATGCGCTCGCGGGTCATCTCATCTAGTGCGCCAAACGGCTCGTCCATCAGCAAAAGCTGCGGCCGCATCACCAGGGCGCGGGCAATGGCTACCCGCTGCTGCATCCCGCCAGACAACTGCCAGGGATGGTGGTTTTCAAAACCGGTCAATTCCACCAGCGCCAGCATTTCGGCGGCGCGGCTTTCCCGTTCCGTTTTGGCGACGCCCTGCAATTCCAGCGGCAGTTGCACATTTTTGCTGACGGTGCGCCATTCGTAGAGCGTGGCGGCCTGGAACACCATGCCGTAATCCTGATCCAGCCGCGCCTGGGGCGCCGGTTTGCCGTTGACCAGCACCAAGCCGCTGGAAGGGGGCGTCAGGTCGCCAATGAGCCGCAGCAGGGTAGATTTGCCACAGCCGGATGGCCCAATAATGGAGACAAATTCACCGGGCAGGATGTCCAGGGTAATCTCTTTCAGAGCCAACACCTGGTTGGCCTCGCCGGGATTAAAAACTTTGCTGACGTTTTGGATGGATACAGTGGGGGGCATAGGTGTAATTGGGTAATTGGGTAATTGGGTAATTACGTAATTACCCAATTACTTCTTCATTCAGGTCTTCTCCGGTTGCGCAAGACGATATATTCCCCAAGGGATACCAATAAGTAAAAGAAAATGCCAACAAAGGCGGTGATGATGATGGTGGCCCAGAGGCGTTCGGGGCCGGAGATGTAGTAAGAGTTGAAGTTGAGAATGGCCCCGCCCAGGCCGTCACGGATGCCGGAGGGCAGCTCACCAATAATCGCGCCGACGACGCTGGCGGTGGCGGAGATTTTGAGGGCGGTGAAGATGAGGGGTAGGGCGGCGGGGAAACGCAGCTTCCACATGGTAGTCCAGGTGGAGGCGGCGTAGGAGTGCATGAGTTCCACGGCCGTACCCTCCACCGACCGTAATCCCCGCAGGGTGTTAATTGTCACCGGGAAAAAGGTGAGATAGGCGGCAATGATGGCTACGCTTAGCCAGCCTGCTTTGAGCCAGATGATGACCATGGGGGCAATGGCCAGGATGGGCACCGTTTGCGATGCCACCACATAAGGCATTAGCCCGCGTTCCAGTATGTGCGAATGGGCAAAAACGGCCCCTAAGGCAAAACCAAGCAGCCCACCAATAGCAAAACCGAGGAACGCCTCCCGGAAAGTGAACACGGCCGCACTCGCCAACACCTGGATCAACGGCGGCCCGTTGCGCCGCGATTCTCTGCCAAACGCCTCGAGAATTTTCCACAGGTGGGGCAGATTCAGGTCAGAGGCGATTTTGAAGCGGAAGGGCGGATTGTGTTCGATACCAAAGGGGTTATTGGCCGGTCGCCAGGGGTCGCCGCCGATAAATTTGAGACCTTCCCAGGCAAAAGCCAGCAGCAGCAACAGAACTATGAGGGAGATGGTCTGGCGGGCAACACGGGAACGTGTTTCCCACCAGCGACGGAACGAATGCCGGGGCTGTGATTGGGTGGTCTGGGTGAGGGTTAACGAGTCGCTCATACGTGCCCGCTATTGTAATCATCCCGCCAGCCGTTGCCAACCGCCGAGGGGAATGAGGTATACTTCGTCAAGGTGATGTGCTCCGAGGGAGTTTGAGGTACATGATGGCAGAAACAAACAAATTGGTACCTGTAGCTCAAAGAGAAGTTGAATTTTATGGCGACACACTGACGGCCATACGGGCTGAAGATGGGCAAATTTATGTTTCTATTCGGAATATGTGCCAATCTTTAGGGCTGGATGATAACGGCCAGCGGCAGCGTATCAGGCGACATATTGTCCTGGCTGATGGTTTAATGGTGTGTAATTTGCACACCATTCAAGGGGAGCGCGAAACATATGTTTTGAGGATAGATATGGTACCGCTTTGGCTGTCTGGTATTCGGGTCACGGCCGTTAAAGACGAGATTAGACCCAAACTGACCCATTTTCAACGAGAAGCTGCCAAAGTATTGTGGGAAGCATTTCAAGAGGGACGGTTGACGGCCGACCCAGATTTAGACGAGCTGCTCCAACAAGATACAGATGCGGTACAGGCGTATAAGATGTTGCAAGCGTTGGTAAAACTGGCCCGCAATCAGATTTTGCTGGAAGCGCGTCAGGATGTGCAACAAGCCCTTTTGTCTAACCATGAACAGCGCCTGGAAACAATAGAGGCCGCCCTCAGCAATCCAGATCGGTACATTTCCCGCGAACAGGCCAGCCGCATTTCCCAGGCGGTACGGGCGATTGGGCATGTGCTATCGGAGCGCAACGGCCGTAGCGAATATGGCGCCATTTACGGTGAACTGTACCGTAACTTTGAAATCTCCGCCTACCGTGAACTGCCCGCCCAAAAATACGAAGAAGCCATGAAATGGCTCAACGCCTGGTACCAACGCCTCACCAACCGGGACATTCCCTTTTGAAGCCGTAGCCCTGTCATTCTAACCGAAGACTCTATTCGGCATGACAGCATATGGGGCGAGACGGCGCGAAGGACAGGCTTCTCGTTTCGACTAACTATCGCCCGCGCCGTCCTGCCCCTACGAAAATGCGCCAACAGAAATGTATTACGCAGGGTGTGGTTGTGGGTACAATTGCCTGGCTCGCCTACCAAACACCATCTCAGGAGGATCATAATGGCTGGAAACACATCTCTCCCTCGCACCGGTGACGAATTGCGCTGGCAGCGCCTATTGCCGGCAGTGACGGCCGGATTTGTTGTCGGCCTGCTGGAGGTTATTCTCACCCTCTCTTTTGCGGCGCTCATCTATTCAGGCCCGCTGTCTGGGTTTGTGTCTCAGGGTGTTGGCCTGGCGTTGTTCGGCGTTATCCTCAGCGGCATTATCATTGCCTTGTTTACCTCGCTGCCGGGGGTGGTAGGCGGCAATCAGGACGTGGCTACGGCCGTGCTCGCCGTCATCGCGGCTACCATTGCCCGCAGTATGCCCTCTGGCAGCAGTCCAGAGGAGATATTTCTAACTATCGCCGTTGCTATTGCCCTCACCACCATGATCACCGGCCTATTTTTTTGGGTGATTGGTTATTTCCAATCAGGTAATCTGGTGCGCTTCTTGCCTTATCCGGTGATGGGCGGTTTTCTGGCGGGCACAGGCTGGCTGCTGGCTACCGGCGGTTTGAGTATGATGACGGAAATACCCACGACCCTCTCTGAAATAACCATGCTGTTCCAGCCAGAGGTGGTATGGCGCTGGCTGCCGGGGCTGGTTTTTGCCGTTGTCTTATTGGTGGTTTCTCGCCGCGCCAGCCATTATTTGCTGCTGCCAGGCATGGTGCTGGGCGGGATATTGCTGTTTTATTTGGCGGCCTGGCTGTCCGGGCAAAGTGCGGCTGATTTGTTGGCTGCCGGTTGGCTGTTGGGGCCTTTCCCAGAGGGCAGTCTCCTGCAGCCGCTTAACTACGCCGCCCTCGATCAGGTGAACTGGCCGTTGGTGGGCGAGCAAATGGTAAACGCCGTCACCATTTGCATCATTAGCGTGTTGGCCTTGCTGCTCAATGCCAGCGGCCTGGAAATTGCCAATAAACAAGAAGTGGATTTGAACCGGGAGTTACGGGCGGCGGGTGCAGGCAATCTGGCCGCCGGGTTAGTGGGGGGCATGGTCAGCTACCAGCAGTTAAGTTTGTCGGTGATGAATATCAAAATGGGCGCTAACAGCCGGCTGACGGGTTTGTTTACGGTTGCCATCTGTGGACTGGCGCTGTTGCTGGGTGCGTCGGTGTTGTCGTTGTTCCCCAAATTGATTTTAGGGGGGCTGGTTTTGTATTTGGGGTTAACCTTTTTGGTAGAGTGGGTGGGAGAAACGTGGACTAAATTGCCTCGAACGGACTATCTGGTAATTGTGTTGATTTTGGTGGTCACGGCCGTGGTCGGATTTTTGGAAGCGGTAACAGTGGGGCTGCTGGTGGCCGTCATCTTCTTCGTCATCAATTACAGCCGGGTAGATGTGGTGCGCCAGGAGATGTCCAGGCAAGAGTGCCAGAGCCGCCTCACCCGCCACCTGGAGGAACAACATTTTCTGGACGAAGCCGGGCAGCAGATTTATATTTTGCAACTGCAAGGGTATATCTTTTTCGGCACGGCCGATAACTTGCTCAACCGGGTGCGCCAACGGATGGTGGATGCCGATCTCCCCCCGGTTCGTTTTGTGGTGCTAGACTTTCATCGCGTGACCAAAATTGATTCAACGACGATTATCAGCTTCCAAAAGATGGCGCAATTGGCGCAGGCGCGGCAGGTCACATTGGTGTTGACCGATCTATCGCCGGAAATGCTGGCGCAGTTCGGGCAAGGCCAACCGTCGTTGGCGGCGTTGGCTGGTATTCGTTTGTTTGTTGACCTGGATCATGGGCTGGAATGGTGCGAGGATCAGGTGCTGACGGAAATGGATGAGACGGTGGAAGGGTCACGGCCGTTGTGGGAAGCCAACCCCACTTTTACCGATCCCCAACAGCGAGCACGCCTCTTCCACTACTTTGAACGGCGAGAAGTGGCCGTTGGCCAGACGCTCATTCAGCAAGGCGACCAACCCGACGCCCTTTACTTCTTGGAATCGGGGCAGGTCACGGCGCAAATGGAACAGCACGGCCGTGAACCGGTGCGTTTCCAGACGATGCGCAGTGGTCACATTGTGGGCGAGATTGGCTTTTACCTGGGTCAGGAACGCACAGCGGCGGTGGTGGTAGATAAACCGGGTGTGGTTTACCGGCTTTCTATAGACGCTTTGGGCCAGATGGAACAGGAAGCGCCGGATATTGCCGCCGCCTTTCACCAGTTGATGTCACATCTGATGGCGGAGCGGGTGACGCACCTGGTGCGGCAGGTGGATGCGTTTCAACAGTATAAACGGTAGCCCGGACAGGAATGTCCGGCTGAGTGGGCAGGGATGCCCAGGCTACGAGGAGTGAAATGGAGTTACAGCAAGTTTTAGACACGGCCGTACACATTGCCAGAGAAGCAGGTGAATTACTGCGGCAAGGGTACGGGCAGGAAAAAGAGATCACGGTCAAGGGTACGGCCGTAGATTGGGTGACGCAGTTTGACCAACAGGCGGAAACGTTGATCGTCTCCCGGCTGCGGGCCGCCTTCCCCGACCATACGCTGGTGGGTGAAGAGGGGGGCACGATGAATGGGGAGGGGAGCAGCGCGTATACCTGGCACATTGACCCCCTGGATGGCACAACTAACTTTGCACATGGCTTTCCGGTGTTTAGCGTGTCGCTGGCGTTGGTATCAGAGGGGCGGTCGCTCGTTGGGGTGGTCTATGATCCGCTGCGGGATGAATGTTTCACGGCCGTAGCCGGGCAAGGCGCCTGGTTGAATGGGCGGCAACTGCGCGTCAGCCAGGCCAACAGCCTTCTCCGCAGTTTGTTGGCAACCGGCTTCCCCTATGACCGGCACACGGCCGAACATGATAATGTGGCCCAGGTGGCCCGCTTTCTCAAGCAGGCGCATGGCATCCGCCGCGCCGGGTCGGCAGCGTTAGACCTGGCCTATGTGGCTGCCGGGCGGTTGGATGGTTACTGGGAGTTTAAGCTGAACAGCTATGACGTGGCGGCGGGTTTGGTGTTGGTGCAAGAAGCCGGGGGACAGGTGACGGATATGGCCGGTAGTCCAACGTTGATTGCGCCCCAGATGGCCGTGGTAGCCAGCAACGGCCGTATTCATGCGCATATGTTGGCGGTGTTGGCAGAAGAAGAGATGGGGAGACGGGGAGATTAGAGATTGGAGATGGAACAATCTCCAATCTCTAATCTGCAATCTCCTCCTCAAAACTAAACGTCGTAAAGATATACAGCCGCGCTTGCGGGTCTTGCCAGGTGTTAGGCGGCAGCCCGGCTTTCAGGCAAATGCCTTCCAGAAAATCGGCGCGGTTCCAGCCGTGGTGGAGGGGCACTTCCGGCAACAGCAGACCGCGACGGCCGTAGGCCTCAATTAACAAGCCATGCGCCCCCACCGCGATATCATGGATATCCGCTAACCGCTGTAAGGGCGAAAGTACCGAAATCTCAATGTGCAGACCGGGCAGTTCACCGGTTGCCACCGGTGGGAAACGGGGGTCGCTGGTTGCCGCTTTCACGGCCATTTCCGGCACTAACTGGAGCAGCGATTCGGGCGCTTCCACGCGACCAATGCAGCCACGCAGCGCCAGTTCACCGTCCTGGTGGTGGCGCAATGTCACAAAAACACCCGCCGCCTGTGCCAGCGCCGGATCATCGTTTTGGTAGTGGGGGACACGGCCGTGTTCCACCCACTGTGTGATGGCATCTCGTGCCATGCGCAGCAAAAGTTGTTGTTGTTCCGGGGTTAGTTGAAAGGGAGGGGCCGACTTTATCATGGTACACCTGCCCAATGGGCGGCCCTGTCGGGCAGGGCACACGCCACATCGTTGAATTGGCTAGATTATACCATGCGGCAAGAGGAGATTAGAGATTAGAGATTGGAGATGGGTAAATCTCCCTTCTCCAATCTCTAATCTCACAATACATCTGCATCATCTGGCTAACAATGTTCGGCCAGGCATATGCCTGGGCGTGTGTACGAGCGGCTTCGCCCATGGCCTCGCGGCAGTGCGGGTTGGTAAGCAGCTCAAAGATACGCCGCGCCAGCGCTTCCGGGTCACGGCTGGGCACGTGGTAGCCGGTTCGTTCGTGTTTCACCAGGTGCGCCAGTCCGCCCACTTCGGAAGCAATCACCGGCGTGCCCATCGCCATCGCTTCCAGCGCCACCATACCAAAACTTTCATAGTGCGAAGGCATCACCACCATTTCCGCGGCAGCATAATAGTTGGGCAATATCTCCTGGTCTTTGGCGCCCAAAAAGACGACCAGATCGTGAATCTCCAGGTCATCGCGTAGTTCTTGCAGGCGGGCCATTTCCTCGTCCAGGTCATCGGCCCAGGGGTCGCCGCCGATGATAGCCATGCAGCAGTTGTCTACAGCGGTAGGACAGCGTTTTTGAATGATGGACATAGCCCGCAGCATGGTATCAACACCTTTGAGCGGCTCAATGCGCCCGGCAAACAAAATGTTGGCGTCTCCACAGGGAATACCCACCCGCCGTTTAGCCTCTTTTTTGTCCAGGGGGTGGAAGCGTTCCAGGTCTACACCAGGTGGAATGATAACGATTTTTTGTGGGTCGGCGCCGTAAAGGGTGATGAGCTGCTCCTCTTCGGCGGGGGTGGCGGCAATGAGGCGGTCGGCTACATGTTGGATGACATACGTTTCGCCGTCAATGCGCTCCTGCGGGGCGCGTTCGCTGTTGCTGGTGGCGATCTGGTTTTTCATGTGCCCCAGGGTGTGAAACATTTGCACAATGGGTACGCCGCCGGAGGCGGCCCCGCCCCAGGCGGCACGCAGTTTTTCGGCGACCAGGCCGGAGAGCCAGTAGTGGCTGTGAATGATGTCATACTGGATGCCTTCAGCGGCGGCAAAATCGAGAACACCCTGCACAAATTCATCCAGGTATTGCGGGATGTCGGCCAGGGGAATTGGTTTTTCCGGGCCGGCGGGGATGTGGATGACACGGCCGTCGAAGCCCAAATCATGTTTAACCATTGGCTGGCAGTCATCCTGGGAGCGGGTGAACACGTCTACCAGAATGCCTTCCCGCCCCAGTTCGCGGCTAAAGTCGCGCACATAGACGTTCATGCCGCCGGTCTTTTTGCCGCCCAACATCGCCAGCGGACAGGTATGCACACTGAGCATGGCAATGCGGCGGATGGGAGTGTTTGTGTATTGATGTGTCATTGTTTTTCCGTAATCGGTAATCCGTAATCGGTAATCCGACTACCGATTATCGTTCACCGATTACCGTTTACTGATCTGTTGGCGATAAATAACAGTGTCTTGCGCGCCGAAACGATATTTATAGGTTTCGTTGCCGCGTAGGAAGTCGAAGGTGGCACGGCCGTGGTCGGCCGCATATTCAATAGCTTTGGCGGTGATGACAACGCCCAGGCTGAGGTTGCTAAAGTTGACCGGGTCCAGGCCAGAGTTGTAGACCCAGATGCGGTTGTTATAGTCAAAGTTGAGGAGGGTGGCGGCTTTACGGCCGTCTACCTCCATGAACAATAGCTGCAAATAACCATCCTGGTGAGCGGCGCGGGCCACATCATGGAACAGGGCGCGACGGCCGTCCGTCAGCCAATCTCGCTTCTCAAAGGTGCTTTTTTGCAGCAGTTCCAGAAAATCATCCACCGCCTGGGTTACGTCTTCGTCCTGGCTAATCAGGTGCAGCACGGCGTCAGCAGCGTCGGCGCGGCGCAGTTTGCGCTGCAATTCGCGTCGTTGTTTGCTGTCTATGTTTTCCAGGTAACCTTCGAAGGTGGTGTTCAAAGTGATCACCGGGCACACTTCATGCACCGACTCTTCATGCAAGAAGCCGCGTTGGGCGGCTTCTTGGGGCAAAATCTGGCGGGTGAGGGAGGCGGCGGGCACATTACACAAATCCAAGGCGTGCCATTCCGGGAAGTCAGGTGAGGCAAGACAGTCCAGCACGGCCGTCCACGCCGCGGTTGCCTTATCTTCTGCTACCAACACATCCAGATAATCTGTCTCCTGGGTGCAGCCGTTGAAGTAAAGAACGCCGTCTATGTTGTAAAAGCAGGCGATGGCCATGAGACGGCCGTCGCCCTCCCGTACCGTTACCGTGTGCAGGTTGCCATTGCTGGGGCCGCAGTGCTGCCACCAGGCGCGCTGGTAAGCCAGCCGTTGGAAGGGGGTGTTGGTCATGCTTTGCTGAACCAGCGCATCCCATTCATCGGCCAACAAACCAAAAACATGGTCTCCGTTGTGTCGTTCAGTTCTCATATCAGTTTTTTATTTGGCGTGATGCGTGATTTGCCGGTCACGCATCACGAATCACGGTTGGTTTACTCCGCAGGTTTTCAAAAAACCATATTTTTCAAACTTGATGGGTATTAGATATTTGTCTACCTGATTATAACGTCAACTGCTGCTTCCATCAGCAAATTGGCGCGCGAACCCTCAGGCGACCCTCATCTTGATGGGGTATTGGCGGGGAATCTTACGGTGAGGCGTGATTTCTGATGCGTGACCCGTGATGCGTGACCCGTGACCCGTGACCCGTAATCCGTAATCGGACTTCGGATTACGGATTACGGATTACCGATTACGGATTACCGGCTCCGCCGCAGCCAGCGCCAGAAGACATGCCACCAATCTACCCGCTTGGGGACGCCGCGTTCGTAACGGACCAGCAAGATGCTGACGAGAATGAGCAGCGCACCCAGCCACTGCACGGCCGTGAGTTGTTCACCCAACCAGGTGATGGCAATGACCACCGTCACCAACACTTCCAGAACGCCCAATAAAGCGGCCTGCATACTGCCCAGCCTTTTCACGCCCAGGAACAGGGTCAGGCGGGACAGGGCGGTTGCCAGCCCCATGAGGAAGATAGCGCGCCAGCCAACGGCCGTGACCACCGCCAGATCAGACGGAAATAACAGCCAGGCTACCGTCACCACCAGCGCCATAGCCGAGACGGCATAGAGCGTCATGGTAGGGGCGGGAATATCCAGCATGATGCGCTGGCTAAACACCAGTTGGATGGCATACGTCAGGGCGGCGATGAGCATCATGCTCACCCCCAGCCAGTCTGGTTCGCCCAGGCTGCCCATCGTGAGCAAATAAATTGCCAGGAGAATGAGTCCCAGACGAAACAGGGTAAGCCGGGAGACGGCCTGGCCTGCCAACCGCAGCAGCAGTGTCACAAACACCAGGTAGGTGATGTTGATCAACTGCCCCAGCGACGCATCTATGCGGTTCAGACTGCCATAAAAAAAAAGCGAGCCAATGCCGTTGATGCCGCCAGCAACCATGCTGCCGGCAATGGCAAAAGCGGAACTGCGAATGAGATGGCGGCGAAAGAGCAGCATGGTGAGCCACATGACGGCAGCCGCGAAAAGGGTGCGAAAGACGACAACGGTCAGGACACCTACGCCGGTGGCGTAAGCGATTTTGGCGAAGATGGGGACGATGCCTAAAAAAAGGGGAGAGAGCAGCGCCCAAACGAGGCCATGCTGCCATTGACGGCTGACGCCAACGGCCGTTGCGCTGTCGCTGCCGGGTTCTGGTTGGTCTACGGCCGTTGAATCGGGAGGTGATGGAGGCATGGCAAGAACACACAAAAGGGTTGCCACTTGCATGTCGCAAGTGGCATGTACTCAAGCACTTGCCACCCGCAGCCTGCCACTGGTTACCTGCCACCAACAGCCCGGTGGCAAACGGCCGTAATCTACTAAAGATTCACTTTTTGCGTGGATTGGTCGGTGGGCAGCAAAATGTGGAAGGTACTGCCGGGCAGTGAGTCCATATCGCGCCGTTCGCTTTCGACCCAGATACGGCCGTTGTGCCCTTCGATGATACCCTTGGCAATAGCCAGACCCAAACCCAAACCACCACCCATAAAAGCAGACTTGCTGGTGGAGTGGTGTTCAATTTGCCCCAGGGTATAAAACTGATCAAAAATGCGGCGATGTTCACTGGCGGGAATGCCAATGCCGGTGTCTCGAATGATAATGTCAATGGCGTCACCGACGGCACGGCCCACAATAAAAATGCTGCCGCCATCCGGCGTATACTTGATGGCATTGCCTAACACATTTTCGATGGCCGATTTTAATTGAACCCCGTCGCCTTCAATGACCGGCAGCCGGTCTAAATCACCTACCTGTAAATTCAGGTTGCGCTTTTTAAGTGTTTCTTCGTATTCCTGGCACAGGTCTTGAATAATGACCGACAGGCGCACCGGCCCTAACGCCAGGTCAAGAGTACCGGAAGCAATGCGCGCCACCTTGATAATCTCATTGACCACTTCCCGCATCCGGCCTACGCCCAGCGTCAGCCCCTCCGCCACGCCGGAAATCATGGCTGCCGGTAAGGTTTCTTCTTTGGTCTGCTTGAGCTGTTCGTCCAGCAGGTGGGCATAGCCGCTGATGAGCGTGAGTGGGGTACGCAGTTCATGGGAAACCATGATGATGAAGTCGCTTTTCAGCCGATCCAGTTCACGCAGCCGTTTGTTGGCCGCTTCCATTTCATTGATTTTGTGTTCCAGACGTTCCACCAGGTTTTGCGCGTGTTTTTCCAGGTGGGTGCTTTTCTCTTCAACAGCCAGAGGCTCAATGCGCCCTTGCAAGAAATCTTTGACCTGGCTGGGAAAAACGGAAACATCTATGGGTTTGGTGAGAAAACCGGTACAACCGGCGGCCAGGGCCAGTTCGCGGCTGCCGGGGCTGTGGTTGGCGGTCAGGGCCACAATGGGGGTGTTGGCAAAATGGGGAATACTGCGCAGACGGGTGGTAATTTCACGGCCGTCCATGCTCGGCAGGTTGATATCCATCAAAATCAGGTTGGGCTGGGTCTCTCGCGCCAGTGAAATGCCCTCCAGCCCGTCAGCCGCCACATGTACGTTATAGCCCCGGCTGCCCAGCACACGTTGCACCAACCGGCGGCTGGCGGGGTCATCTTCGATATAGAGAATGGTGGCTGGCTCTTCCATAAAACTTTCTGCCATTAGACCAATGAGTGAGCAAGGTGTGTAGTTGGGTGATTGATACAGCTAGATTACTGCAAGTTCAATTGTGCCACACCCATCTGTTTGTGCAATTAGTATTTTCTGCCTATTGAGGTTAAACCTGACAGGTCTCCAAGACCTGTCAGGTTTGGGGAAGTGCTTGTTTGATGTCGCTGAGAAGGTCTGAATCTAAAAATGACCCTTTTTGCAACAGTGCTTTTATTTTACCGTCTAATCGTTGCCGTTCAATAGGGGAAAGCTCTTTGGCGGTGACGACGATGACGGGGATTTCGTGTAATGCTGGCGCTGCCTTCATGGCTTCTACAATACCAAAGCCATCCAGGCCCGGCATCATCAAGTCGAGGATGACCAGATTTGGCCGCACTTGTTGAATCAGGCGCAGGCCGTCCAGACCATTGTTGGCTTCATCAATGAGGAAGTCGCCCTGGGCTTGCAGGATGCGCCTGATCAGCCGGGCGGCGTCCGGGTTGTCTTCGATGATGGCGATGCGTTGGACGCGGTTATCCAGCTCTTCCAGGGCGGTGAGCAGCCCTTCTTCACGGCCGTTGACCGGCATTTCCTGTCCATTAATCGGCGATCCCTGGCCGTTGGCAGGCGTCATGTTGCGGGTGTATTGCTCGCCAATGATGTGCTTCTCTACAGGGAAGGTATGGCCGGAACAGTTGATGACCACTACTTCATGCGGCAAAATCACCCCTTCGCGCACCAGTTTGAAGAGACCGGCAAAGGCCACGGCCGTGGCCGGCTCCACGCTGATGCCATCCATTTTGGCGACAGTGTGTAGGGCATGGAACGTATCGGCGTCCGGTATGGCTTCAATCACGCCGCCATGCGTCGCCAACAAGTCATACAGCACTTCATATGCTTCGCCCGGTATGCCTGTGGCCAGCGTGGTGATGTCTGTCAGGGGGTTTAGGATGGCTTTTGCCTGCCGCGTCCCTTCCTGGAAAGCCTCGGCCATGGGCGCACAGCCGCTGGATTGGAAGCAGGCCAGTTTGGGCATATGCCCGGTCAGGCCCATCTGATGCAGTTCGGCAAATCCTTTCATCACCCCCACCGGCCCCAGGCCGCCGCTGATTGCCTGAAGATACCAGTCGGGCGCGCGCCAGGGGTGGCGGTTGCCATGGGGGATGGTGGGATCATCGCCAGCCAACAAGCTGCCCAACTGTTCGGCCGTTTCAAAGGCAATGGTTTTCATCGCTTCTTTGGTGGCAATGGCTTTAATGCCCTGATCCAGAAACAAATTCTTGCTGGCGGCAAATTCGGCGGCAATCTGTTTGGCCTGGTCATAAGTGCCTGCCACTTTAATGACTTCCGAGCCATAGAGGGCAACTTCGCGCATTTTGTCTGCAGGCACGGAACTGGTGACAAAGGCCCACAGTTTAATGCCGGCGCGAGCACAATAGGCGGAGTAGGCAATGGCCACGTTACCGGTGGAAGCAACCACGGCTTCGGTGATGCCGGCTTCTTTCATGGCGCTGACGGCGATGGCCGCCTGGCGGTCTTTGAAAGAGCCGGTTGGCCCCTGGCGTTCATCCTTGATGTAGATGTGGCGGTGCCCCAGCATTTGCCCCAGGTTATGGGCACGCAGCAGGGGCGTCCAGCCTTCGCCCAGAGTGATGATATTTTCGGGGTGGCAAATGGGCAGCAGTTCGCGGTAACGCCACAGGCTGGCGCCGCGTCTGGCGAGCACGGCCGTCCAGTTGGCAACGGTTTCTTTTTCGGCTGGCTCCAGCCAATGGTAACGCGCTTCCGCCCATTGACCGCCGCAGCGGGGGCAGGTAGGGGAGGGGTTGCTTAACGGCCGTCTGGCCTGGCAGGCGCGACATTCAATTTCGATAACTTCCATAGGGGTGGGTTTCTCTAATCTCTAATCTCTTCCAGGCGTAATGGCAAAATGACGTGGAAAGTAGAACCTTTATCCAACTCGCTTTCAAAATAAATTTCCCCCTGGTGCATTTCCACCAGCCATTTGGTAATGGGCAGACCCAGCCCGGTGCCGCCAACAGCGCGCGTAGTGCTGCTGTCGGCCTGCTCAAAGGGCACAAACACCTTCTCAAAATCCGCCTCGGCGATACCAATACCCGTGTCATGCACCACAATATGCACATGCTCATTTTCCCGCAAAATTTTGAGCTGAATCAGCCCTTCAGGTGTGTACTTGGCGGCATTCGATAATAAATTGAGCAAAATCTGGCGTATCCGTGTGGGATCGGCTTCAATCTGCGGCAAATCCGGTTGGATGTCCCAAATCAGCTCGATTTTGTCAGCGTCAATGAGTCCGCGAACGGTAGAATGAAC
Source organism: Chloroflexota bacterium (assembly GCA_035444285.1). Classification (GTDB taxonomy): domain Bacteria; phylum Chloroflexota; class Anaerolineae; order Promineifilales; family Promineifilaceae; genus CAADGU01. The sequence goes on along the minus strand of DAOMOK010000006.1, from coordinate 157,453 downwards.
CGTCTCTGCTGCCTGCACCATGTCTACTTCCTCAAAACTAAGCGTCATTTTGCCCGCTTCAATTTTAGCCATGTCCAGAATTTCGTTGATGAGGCTGAGCAAGTGTTGCCCATTTTTGTAGATGGAGGTCAGGTCTTCTTCTTGTTCAGGTGTGATGGGGCCATCTATGCCTTTCAAGATAACCCGCGAGAAGCCGATGATGGAGTTCAACGGCGTGCGTAGTTCATGGGACATGTTGGCCAGGAACTGCGTTTTGAGCAGGTCTAGCTGCATTAGCTCTTCATTATGAGCCTGGATGCGGGTGAATAACTCCGCATTGGCCAGGGCCAGATTGGCCTGGGTGGCAATGCTGCGCAGCAGTTGCACATCATTCTCGTTGTATGCCTGGGCATCATAGGATTGCACGCTGATGAGGCCATTGGCTTTGCCTTCACGCTGCATGGGTATCCACAGGCCAGAACGTGGTGGGTGTGTCAGTGGGCGCGTTTCAAAGCGGGTGAGCGGGCTGTTTCCATCTACCAGATGGTGCTGCTCTTGTTGTAAGAAGAGACACAGAGGTTCGTCCGCCTGTAATATTCGGGGATGGGTGTCGGTTTTAATGCCCTCTACCACCGTCAGAATGGGGGTATACAAACGGGTTTGGGCGTCATAACGGGCCAGGGTGAAAATGGTATTGTCCAGCAGGCGGCCTACTTGCTGGTAGACGGCCTGGGCCAGTTCATTGAGTTCCAGGTAATAGGAGATGGTGGTTTGTATCTGGTTGAGGGTGATGAGTTCCTGAGCGCGTTGCAGAGCTTCGTCGAGCAGCTTCAGGTTTTCCAGTTGGGTGACAAGCTGGTCTACCACTGTTTGGGCGAAGATGATGTTGGCGGGGGTAAACGGCCGTGTCCCGCGCCGGGAATCAATCGCCAGAAACCCCATCACTTCTTGCATATTGGCAGCGGGGATGAGCAGAGAGGCTTTGGCGCCGAACGGCCGTACATGCTGTTCAAATACAGCTTCCGGCGTTTGCCCATCCCCTTCCACCAGCAGCAGGGGTGATCGCTGCTGGTGCAGCCGCGCCAGCACATAGTCCTCTGCCGCCGGCAACTGCATGGTACCCCTATCGCCATAATCATAGTCGCCATATTCCGCCGCAATCATGCCAATCTTTTGTTGATAGTCATACAGCACCACACGGCACTGCACCGCGCCCACATAGCGGGCAATCTCGCGCGCCGCAATCTCCAGCGCATCCTCGCGGGTCATGGACTGGTTGAGCAAGCGACCAATGAGGTAGAGCGTTTCCGTTTGGCGCAGCAGTTGTTGGTTTGCCAGATTGATGGCTGCCTGGGCCGCCACGGTAATAAAGGGCTGCAACTCCTGATCATTTAATGGGATGGGCGCTGTCCGGTCTAATGCCAGCGTGCCCAACCATGTTTGCTCGGCATAGATGGGTACCAGGGTGGCGGCGCGCACGCCATTGTTAGTAAAGAGGGCGCGCGTGTATTCATCTAAAACCGGGTCGTTAGGGCCATCTTCAATGCGGATGACCTGGTCGGTGTCTAACGAGTTGGTGGCCTGGAATTTGTCGCGGGAGAAACGGTGCTGCGGATTGTGTTTGACGCCCAATTTGCTCCAGAAAACGGGGGAGATCAGATAATCCGGGGAGCCGGGGTCGGGCACAAACATCTGGGCCAGGTCTACCAGGCCGGACTGTGCCGCAAAATCTACCAATGCCTGGTACACCTCTTCTGGTGTGGTGGCCTGGTTGATGCGGCGGCTGGTTTCATATAACAAGGTGGATTCGGCCAGAGTGCGTTCGGTCTGGGCAAATAGACTGGCATTTTCAATGGCGACGCCTAGCTGGTCGGCCAGACTTTGCAGGGCCGTGATGCTTTCCGGGTTAAAGGCGCCGGTCTCTTTGCTTTGCACGGTGAGCGCGCCAATGGTACGGCCGCGCGCCCGTAGAGGCAGCGCCAGTTCGGCCTGTGTTTCCGGCAGGTAGGGGTTACGGATGAAGCGGCTGGCGCGGGAGACATCCTGTTCTACTCGCGGTTCGCCGGTGGCCACGGCCGTGCCCACCATGGAATGCCCACCAACAACCAACTGATGCTTATCGGCCACCATTTGCGCCCCGGCTGTGCCTGTGCCCGCTTGTAGTACCGCCACCTGCCCCATTTCATCCAGCAAAAACAGCCCCACATAGTAAAAATTGAAACGAGAACGAATCAATTCCACCGCTTCAGTGATGAGCGTTTCCCGATCCAGGATGGTGGTGGCGGCGCGGGAGACGTCGGCTGCCAGGCTGAGTTGGTTGGAGTAGGCGCGCGCGGTTTGCAGAAATTGGGCATTGCTGAGGGCGCTGCCCATCTCCCGTACCAGCACCTCGACAAATTCTTCATCTTCTGGGCTGAGGGAGAGGGCTGTGGGCAACTGCACCTGACCAAAGGTGTAGTCGCCAATTTTCAGGGGGATTGGGGTGGCTGCGGTGGGCGGCACGGCCGTGTCCGCCGGGGTGACGTGGCGATTGAGGTGCAGTCCATCATCGGCCAGTTCTGCCTGCAAAAGGGCGTGTTCGCTTTGCCAGAGCGTATCCAGGTAACGGCCGTGTAAAATTTCCAACTCTTGGGTGCGCTGTTTGGTTTCAGTCAGCAGGCGCAAGTTTTGCCACAGCGCCGCCAGATTTTGGGCAAAGGCGCGCAGCAGCAGCAGATACGGCTCGCTTTCCTGACCGGCCATCTGGTTATTATCGGCAATAATGCCACCCAGGAGGTCGCCGCCTGCCTGCAAAATTAAGGCGACGATCAGGCCATCTGGCGATCCTGTTTGTGGGTGAGGCTGAATCATTTCACCCCCACCGGCCTGGGCTTGTTGCAGCAAGGTGATATGGTTAACCGGGGTTTGTGGCGCATCAGGGGTAACGGCCGTACTGCTATACCAACGCCAGTGTTCACTCTCAGGTTCATACCGGTACAGGCTGACCAGGGGAATACCCAGCGCTTTGCTCAGGCCGGCGGCGGCGGCAGCCAGCAGCGCCTGTTCATCAGCCGCCAGACTCAGCCGGGTGGTCAACTGCAAAATGGCATTAAGTTGCTCATTTTGCCGAGTTTGCGCCGTGTGTGAGGCAATTTGTTGTTCCAGTTGGTAATGCAGGGCGCGCTGCAAGGCAGCCTGGGACTGTTCTTGCAGGTTATGTTGCAGCGCTTCACGCGCGGTCGCCACTTTCTCTAAAAAGAGCAGGTGGAATTCGGCCAGCCGTGGCGAGGATGGGGCAGGGGGCACGGCCGTCAGCGGGGTTTGTATTAGCGCCCGCATCATGGCCGCCGCCGTAGTCAGCGCCAACCCTTGTTCCACCAGTTCGGCGGCCCACAAGGTGACTTCTGTGTCACCTGCCTGCTCATCCAGATAGTGGCAGAGCAGATCAAACAGGCGGGTGGCCACGTTGGCGCCCCGACGCGGTGAGGTCAGGATGCCCCGGTTTTCAATGGCATGGCGCACAAAGGCATCGGTAACGGCCGTTTCAATCTGGTGGCGCTGCACCTGCAAAACCTCACTGGTCAACATCATCTACGCTAGTCCGGCGTAAGACCCTAAGGGTTTCAAAAACCCTTAGGGTCTCTAGTGAACCCTACTTCTGCAAAAAAGCGGCATAAAATGCCAGTCCAATCTCCGTCTCATCTTCAGGAGTAATAAAATCCTGGGGCAGTTCCAGAAAGTCCACAATGGGTTGAATATTGATCGGTTGCCAGGGCTGCATCATACGCACACACTGGTTGTAGGTGTGCAGATCAATGGGCAAACCGGCGTTGCGGCACAACCGGCGGAACTCTTCATAAGCGGTGGGCATCTCCCGTTCTGCCCGTGTTTGAAACACCATGAATACTTTAGACCCGGCCGGCGCCCACTCGTATAACGCCTGAGCCATCTGATGCCCTTCCGCTTCATTCAGGAAGAGAATAACGGCGTTTAGCCCGATGCCTACCGGCTGCTGCCGGTCAATCAAGCGACGCACTTCTGGGGCAGCAAAGACTTGCTCTATCTGGCGTACATCGCCGCGAATGTAGGCTACGCGCTCCTGACCGGCAAAAATGCCCTGACCATAGCTGATAGCTACCGGGTTCAGGTCGCTGAATACCACCCGTGCTTCGGGGGCAAAGGCGTGAATGTGATCATCGGCGGGCATACCAGAGCCAAAATCGAGAAACTGGCGATACCCGGCGGCATGTAGCTGACTGGCGGCTTCTTGAATGAAGGCGCGGCGCAGTTTCACCCATTTGCCTATAGAGGGGATGATAGTGAGCATGGCCTGAGCGGCCTGGCGATCAACTTCATAATTGATAGAGCCGCCGGCCATATAGTCAAAAATGCGCGCCAGATTTGGTACGTCGGTATTCAGGAAAACGGCCGAAGGTGGGGAGGCATGAGGGCCAACAGACTCATTCATCAGATGGCTCCTCTGCTGCTGATGCGGGTGACAAGTGGGCACGGCCGTTGCTGCCTGCCTGTTTACCCAATTGCAATGTGACCGGCGCGTTGTCCAGGTGACTGGAAATGGCCCGCAGCCCTATGCTCACAATTTCTTCAATGTCGGCTGTTTGGTGCAATTGGGCGCTGAGTTGGGCCAACGTTTGCTGGCGTTGGGCGCGCGCTTCCACGCGGGCCAGCAGCCGGGCATTTTCCACGGCCGTAGCCAGTTGATCACACAATGTTTGCAGCACTTGAATCAGTTCAGTGGTGAAGTGATGCGGTTGGATGCTTTGGGCGGTGAGAGCGCCAATGATACGGCCGTGTGCCCGCAGCGGCAGCGCCAGTTCAGAGCGGGTATCAGGCAAATAAGGATTGGGCAGCCATTCCTCATCCAACGTCACATCTTGCGTAATGCGTGGCTTGCCGTCACCGGTCGCTCCCCCAATAAGCGATTTGCCCCCCACACGCAGACGACGACCTTCCTGCACCTGCACCCGGCCGGCTTCCCCTGTGCCGGAAACCAGTACCGCTTCTTTCTTTTCGTAATCCACCAGAAAGAGGCCCACATAATAGAGACCGAACCGTTCATTGATGAGGTTGACGGATGTTTCCACAACCTCTTCCAGGTTTAGCACCCCGGTAGTGGCGGCGGCGACTTCGGCCGCCGTTTGCAGTTGAATGCGCTGCTGGGATTGGGCATCCAGGGCGGCGTGCAGCTCATCTAGTTGAATAAAGTTATGAATGGCGCTGGCCAGTGGCCCTACAATAGTTTTAAGCAGTTCAATTTCTGGTTCGCTGAATGAATCCTCGTTTTCTACAGCCAACACGCCTACCAGTTTGCCGGAGACGATCATGGGCAAACCCAGCCAGGCAGCCAGGTCTTCACCAACCACCAGCGATTGTAATTTTTGGCGCAGTTCGATGTTTTCTTTGTCCACATACAATATCTCGCGGGTGCGCACCACGTGCCCGCTGAAGCCCTGGCTAATGGGCAAGGGGGGGATGCCGGAAAGGTCTACTTCCTGGCCGTATTCAAAACCGTAGAGCCAGTTGATGTGCTGCCCGTCTGGCGCCAGCAGCATGATAGACATGCCGGTGGCAGGAATGAGGGCCATAATTTCGCGCCGGGCGCCATCAAAAATGGCTTTGAGGGTGGGCGCATGGGAAAGAATGACGCTGGTGCGGTTGATGGTGCTGAGTTGGGCCACCCGTACCTGGGCATCGGAGGTCAGTTGGGCGTTGGACAGGGCTACGGCCGTCTCGCTGGCCATGGCCTGAACTAACTGTATTTCTGCCGGTTGGAAGGGGGGCTGGTTGTTGTCTCGGAAAAGCCAGACAAAACCGGTGCTATGTGCGCCGCGTGTCAGGGGCGTTACCAGCCAGTTGGCGGCCCGGTAAGTGGTCAGGATGCGTTGTTCAGGGCTGTTAACCTGGGGGTCAAGCTGGTAAACGGCCGTTTCACCGGCTGCCAGCGCGTGTTCCAGGTGGGGGTAATCCTGCAAACGGTAGACGGCCGTGTCCCAAAAAAAGCCGGCCCTGGCTTCCGCGCCGCTGCTTTGTTCATACCCTACCTGGATGGTCACGGCCGTCTGGTCATGTGACCAGGCCAACATCAGACAGCGGCAGGCGCTTAATTGCTGAGTCATGGCGCGCGCCGCCCGCCGGTATATTTCGCCCACATCCAACGTCCCGGCCAGCAGCGTGTTGAACTGATACAACACCTGCGTTTCCTTCAGGGTTGCTTCTGCCTGTGCCAGGAGGCGGGTGTTATCTATGCCTATGGCCAGTTGGTTGGCGGCAATTTGCAAAAAGGCAGCATCTTCTTCTTGAAAAGCCCAGGTGCGGCGGCTTTGTACATCTAAAACGCCTAATAACTGACCCCGTACTGCCAGGGGCAGCGCCATTTCTGAGCGGGTTTCCGGCAGCAATGGCTCTGCCAGATAATGGGGGTCGTTGGTGACATCATCGCTAATGCGGGCGGTCTGGTGGACGGCTACCCAGCCGATAATGGAGTCGTCGGCGACGGGCAGCCGAAAAGGTTCGGTGGTATGCAGCACCTGTTCCTGCCCGGCGATGGCGCGCAGCCGCAGCGCCAGATCGTTTTCTTCCAACAGCCAGATGGAGACGTGGTAAAAACCAAAGGTTTCCCGTACCAGCCGCGCCGTTTCCTGAAGGAGTTGGTTCAGGTCGGTGCTGAGGCCGGTGCGTTGCCCAATCTGGGCGCTGCTTTGCAGTTGGTGGGCGCGGTGCTGTAATAGTTCGGTTTTTTGTTGAGATTCGCGGGCTAACAGATTGGTATGCTGCACAGCCCTTTGTTGGTTAGCCACAACCAGCCAGGTGGTGAAAGAAATGCCCAGCATGACCAGTGTGAAGAAGGCAAAGTTCAACGGGGTGTAGGTGGGGGTAACGGCCGTGTATACGGCCATCGCGCCCATCGTTACCAGGGCATATACCACACTGGCGCGTACCCTGTCTACCACAGCAATCACCATCACCGGAATGACCGTCAAATAGACCAGCCCAACTTCCTCTGGAAACAGGGTCATTAGCAGCAATAAAAAGGTGGTGATGAGAATGATGGCAAACAGATGGGCAGACTCTATCACCCGCCCAATGTGAACCAGATAAAGGCAGATAGCGGCAAAAAGCAGCGTACCCACAAACTGGAAGAAATAGGGGAGGGCATTGGCCGATTCAGGGGACAGCGCCAGAGGTAGATCAAGTAAAAAACGTATCAGGCTCATGCCCGCCAGCAGCAAAACCAGCCATTGCAGCAGTTGCCCTTTGCGCCGGGTGTCATCATCATCCGAATGTATTTGCAGAAAGGGCAGGCGGGATAACGTAGACATGTGGTTAGCCGGATGCCGGTTGGCCGGCAACGGATGCCGGTTGGCAGGCAATTAGAGGATGAACACGTGCCTGGCTCAAGATGCTGGGGGCGTGACTGGTTGGACTGCTAGAAAAAAAAGCTCCGGTCGAAACAGGAGAAATCATGTCAGATGCCGAGGTCCCATATGGGTGTACCGCTCAAAATTTGTCGGATCTGTTCGGGAAAACGATCTGCATCCAGCGGTTTAGAGAGAAAGCCATCAAAACCCGCTTCTTTGGCGCGCTGCATTTCGGCGCTGCTGCCGTGGGCGGTTACAACAACCACCAGCGTGTTTTTTAGCCGCTCATCGGCCCGAATCTGGCGCAGGGCGTCATAACCGTCTTCATGGGGCAGGCGCAAATCCATCAGCACCAAATCTACACGGGGCATGGTATTCGCAAAATCTACCACGCCCCAGCCGGTGGTTTTCCATTCACATTTTTGTACCCCCATGAAGGCCAGCAGCCGGGCAATGAGGACAAAGTTGGAGACGTTATCCTCTACAACCAGAATGTGGGCGTCTTTGGGATCAACCGGTGAGCGTTTAATTGTTGAATCGTTCATAACTATCTCATATATGAGTATCTATACGGCCGTTACCAACTGCCGTTACCGTTCTAGTATGCACTTCTTGTTTACAATCTCTCTAAACAGGAGAACGCCACGGCCCTCCTTCTCCTCAAAACCTGTGTCAGATAATACCGATAATCAGGATAAACGACCATGAATGAGACGAAAATAGTTAATTAGCCCAGATGTGGGCGCTGTAAGCCGGCAGTTTAAGGGTTTGCCCGCCCGTCAATGTGTGGCCCGATGTGGTTAGCTTTTCCGGCAAATAACCGCTGATGGTAGTCGGCGCGGTCATGGTTTCGGGCTGGTTGGCCATGTTAAAGGCGACGACGGCCGTGTGTTCCTGATACCGTCGCTGGTATACGACCACATGGTCAGTGGCATAAATGATCTGAAAATCACCACGGCGCAGGGCCGGTGTTTGCTGCCGCAGTTGGATGCACTGACGGTACCAGGCCAGCAGTTCCCGGTTCCAACTGGCTTCATTGTGCCAGGGAAAGGCGCGGCGGCAGTCGGGGTCATGGCGGCCTGGTAGGCCAATTTCGTCGCCATAGTAAATGTTAGGCGCACCGGCAATGGTCATCTGGCAGAGGATCATGAGTTTGACGGCCGTTACATTTTCCCGCGCCACCGTCATCAGGCGAGGCGTATCATGGCTGCCCAACATATTCATCTGGGCAAACACAATTTCCGGGTGGTAAAGCTGGTTGTGCATCCGTTCCAGTTCGGCGGCAAACTGTTTGCCGGTGAGGGTAGCGATATGCCCGTAACCGGAGCGAACGGTGTCGGTCTGGTCCATGCCCTCACCCACAAAAAAGCCAAAAGCCGCGCGGGCAAGCAGATAGTTCATCTGGCCGTCAAATTGGTCGCCTTGCAGCCAACGCTGCGCTTCGCCCCATAGTTCACCCACAATGTAGGCTTCGGGATTGGCGGCTTTGCAGCGCCGCCGGAATTCTTGCCAGAAGGAGTCGTCGTCAATTTCGTTGGGCACATCCAGCCGCCAGCCATCTATGCCCTGGTTTAGCCAATGGACGCCAACTTGCCACAGAAATTCGCGCACGGCCGTGTTGTCCGTATTCAACTTTGGCAGTGAATGCATACCCCACCAGGCGTCATAATTTGGCTTCTCGTCTGAGTGAAAGGCATTCAACGGCCAGCCATGCACATGAAACCAATCCCGATAGGGTGACTCCGCGCCGCACTCCATCAGGTGGTTAAATTGGAAAAACCCCCGGCTGGCATGGTTAAATACACCATCCAAAATGACCCGCATCCCCCGTTGGTGGGCTGCCTCCAGGAAAAAGGCAAATGCCCGGTTGCCGCCCAAAATAGGGTCTACGGTGAAATAGTCATGGGTGTGGTAGCGATGGTTGGCAGCGGAGGCGAAAATAGGATTCAGGAAGATGGCGTTCACGCCTAAATCGGCCAGATAGTCTAGTTTCTCGGCCACGCCCAGCAGATCGCCCCCCTGGAAGCTATGATAGGTGGGCGCGTCGCCCCACGGTTGCAGGTGGTTTGGCTTAGGCAAATAGCCATCCTGGCCGAAGCGGTCGCTTTTGGCAAAACGGTCAGGAAATATCTGGTAGAAAACGGCATCTCGAACCCATGTGGGTGTGACAACGGTCATTGAATCTTCCCAGAGGTGGCGCGGTTGGAAACCGGCCACAGCAAGTATAGTAAGAGACTTATTATAACGGGCAAATTCTCCTGCGTGATAGTGAATTGGTAAACAGTCCGAATTTCCTAATGCCGGCAGCCGGTAATCGGTAATCGGTAATCGGTTATCGGTAATTGGTAATCGGTTATCGGTAATTGGTGAACGAAAATCGGTGAGCGGAAGGTGTTTTCTTCGCCCATTCGAGGCAAAGCACGTACAATTGGCCCATGTCCAGGCGATTAGCTTTGTTGATTGGCAATGTGCATTATCAGGACGGCCGTCTCCATACTCCCGTCTCTGGTAAAACGTTTACCGCTCTGGCGGATGCACTGGAATCTCCCATTGCCGGTTTTGACGAGGTGTTTGTCTCTATCAACAAACCGGCTGTTGAACTTCAGTTAGCCATTGCCGAATTTCTGGAAATGAGCCAGACGCCGGACGATGTACTGCTGCTTTATTTTGCCGGGCATGCCCTGTACCATCAGGCACGACCGTACCTGGCCTGCGCCGATACGTACACTGCCAGTTACCTGGATGCTACAACCATCCAGGCCGACTATGTGCGACGGCGATTCTCTTTGCACCCCTCCCGCCAAAAACTGTTGCTGCTGGATTGCAGCACGTCCCCTTTGTTGTCCGGCGACGTACTGCCAGCGGATGAGGGTTGGTTGGGGCAGGCGTTTCAGAGTGTGGGGACACAGGTGGTGGCAGTAGCACGGCCGTATATCCCCGATGCGCCGCCGCTTTCTACCCTGACGCCGGCGTTGACAGAAGCCATACAAACGGGTCAGGTGCGCCTGGATGCTGTTGGATTGGCGGCGGCGGCAGCCTGGTTAAGCCAGATCGCCACGCCACCTGCCGTCGAAATGCCCGCTGTTGCCGCAGAAAGCCCGGTGACTGAAGCAGAAACACCGGCAGCCGAAGATGTGGCAGATGTGGCAGCCGAAGCAGAGGTGGCAATCCCGGTGGTGGTGGCCGAAGTCCTGGCAGCGAACGCCGAAGCAGCAGCAGATGCCGAAACAGCAGACACCGAAGCGGCGACAGTTGTTGAAACGGCGGTTGTTGAGGCGGCGTCGGCTGGGGTAATCGAAACGACGACGATCACAGGCGACAGTTCGCCTGTGGAAGTGGAAAGCGAGGCGGTGGAACCGGCGGTGATGGTTCGGGTGGGCGAGGCAGCGACTACGGCCGTACCCCCTGCCCCGGCCCGGCGGTTCCCGCGATGGGCGGCGGCGGTTTTGCTTATTTTGCTGCTGTTGTTGGTGGGGGGTCTGTACGGCCGTGAGCTTTTTGCACCAACGGCCGTGTCCCCGGCCCATACACCCACCACGGCTGCCGTTGCGGTGCTGCCCACCGATGCACCAACCGCCTCACCCACCAGTACGGCTACGCTGCCAGCGGTGACGGCTACACCCACCGCCACGACAGCGGCTGCCGGTCAAAACTCTGATGCCACCGGCACGGCCGTGTCCGCCGCTGCATCGCCCTCACCCACGTCATCACCCACGCCAGTCGTTACATCATCACCCACGCCCGTTGGCGTTCATATTGTGCGCCAGCTTGTTTATATGCGCAGCGGCCCGGCCATTAACTTTCGCATTGTGGAATATCTGACGCAGGGCACGGCCGTGACCGTGCTGGGCCGTACCGAAAGCGGCGAATGGTACAACGTGCAGTTGGAGGACGGCCGTAGCGGCTGGGTTTTTAGCGAGATGGTGGCTGCTACCGATGGTGAAGCGCTGGGAATCCCTCTGGTAGGCACTATTCCCGCGCCCACCGACGAATTCTACAATTTTGTGGCGCAGCGCACGGAGGATGGCCTGACGATTACAGTAGGGCATGTGTATGCAGGCACAGCCGGGCCGGAGGGGATGTTCCTGGCGCGGCTGCTGCCGGAAACAGACCTCATCCAGCCAACCTATGAAAATGGGCAGGCATTGGGATTGGGTGATTTTGTGGTGCATTTTGCGCGGGTGGCGGAAGGGGAGTATACGAGTACGGCCGTGCAGTTGTGCATGGCCTCTACAGCCGGGGTGGAATTTTTCTGCGAGACGTTCCCGCTGCGGCGGCAGTGGTAATGGGGTAATTACCCCATTACTCAATTATCCAATATCACCGGCAGGTAGAGGTGGTGGGGGGATGAGACGACGGTGGGGGGGACGGCCGTGCGCAGCCAGATGGAATCGCTGGCGCTGCGAATGGTTCCGGCGCCGTTTACGCCGCTGCTCATTTCCACAAACACCATTTTGAGGCCGCTGCCGCTGCTCAACACCCAGTTAAGTTCAGGGGAAAAGGGTTGCCACGCCGACCATAAGCCATTTTCATTGCGTACCCGAACGGCCTGCGCCCAACCGGCGCCATAGAGGTAAAGGGCCACTTCACGACGGTTTGTCTCAAACGCTTCCCGGTTAATGATGACCGGCATCACCTCGCTGCGCCGCCCAAAATCTTGTGTCCAGTAATAGTAATATGGCCCGTTGGTTGTGGAGTCGGCGCGGCAGTTTTGGCTGCCGCTCTGCCGCACATCCTGGCCGTCATCAGCCTGGTACATATACCCACTGCCCACTTCCCAAAAATCGGTGGAGAGGATATTGGCGCGGTGACGCTGGCTTTGCATCCAGCCAGCGACCACTTCTTCTGGCGTTTTATGGCCGGCAGCAATGTTTTCGCCGGTGACGGCCCAACTGCTATACCCGGCCTGTTCGATGCGCTGCCAAAAGGTAGAGCGGGTGTCAAAGTCACAATGGTCTAAGAAATTGCGCAGCGCCATCTGCTGGCTGTGTGATTTGGCGGCTATTTCCAGACTGGCGCTGCCGCGCAGGGGGGGGAGACGGCCGTTATTCCATCGCTCCTGGTTTACCAACTCCAACAACCGTTGCTCATAGGTGGGTTGTGGCCCTGGGGTAAATTGAGCGCCAGTCTGGGGTATATAAAAAAGCAGCAGGGTGAGAATCGGGAAAAGTAGAATGATGACTTTGCGCCAGTGGGGCATGACGATCTGTCCTGAAAAAATCAAACCATGATTTGCTCGACCCCCATAGTGCCACAGGAGACGCCATGTTGCAAGCAGGTTGTGGGGCGATTTTCAAAATGGCCCTACCTGGCAGGTTGGCGCAGCGGCCACCAAAGCTGTACGGTGGTTCCCTGACCCAGGCCGGGGCTGTCTATGGTGATACGGCCGTGATAAAAAATCACAATGGAGTGTGTAAGTGATAGCCCCAGCCCCACCCCCCCGGTTGCCCGTGTGTGCGCCTTGTCCCCCCGGTAAAAACGCTCAAACAGGTGCGGCAAATCGCCGGGCGCAATCCCTTGCCCGGTATCTTGCAGGAAACTGTGCAACTGCTTATCCGCTGCTGCCAGCCGCCAGACCACCTGCCCATTTGGTGGGGTGTACTTGAGAGCGTTTTCCAGCAAATTGTGAAACACGGTGTAAAGATGCCCCTGGCTGGCCTGCACAGGTGGCAGTTCATCCGGTAATTCCAGCCGAACCGTTATTTGTTTTTGCTGAGTAATGGGCTGTAAGCTCTGGCAGACGGTATGGGCCAGCCGTGCCGGGTCAATTTGTTCCTGGCCCCATTCGGCGCGGCCGGAATCAAACCGGGAAAGCAAAATTAAGTCGTTGATCAGGTGGCTAAGGCGAATGGCTTCATCGTCAATTTCAGCGATGTACTGATGGGTGGTTTCGGCGTCCAGGCTGCCTTCACGCAGGGCTTCACTGCGCAGGCGGATGGCGGTCAGCGGGGCGCGCAGTTCGTGGGAGGCGTTGCTGGCAAAGGCTTTTTGTTCGGCCAGCATGGCCGACACCTGGGCGGCCATATGGTTGAAGGCCTGGGCTAATTGGCCGACTTCATCCTGGCTGGTGGGGGTGGGGCCGGGCGAAAAGTCACCTTGCGCCATGCGTAGAGCGGAGATGCGCAGGGCTTCTAACGGCCGTGTCAGCGAAGCCGATAACCACAGTGCGGCTGCCAAAGCCAGCAGTGTTATCGCCAATACCCCCGCCGCCAGCGTCAACTGCCGTTGGCGAATGGCGTTCAGGGTGGCTGTTTCTGGCACAGCCAGGCGCACCACGCTGAGAATGTCGTCGTCATCTTCGATAATGGGAGCGGCGATGTAAATAACGGCCGTGCCGCTCTCATCCTGGCGCACGGCGTGGGTAATGTCTGCGGCCAGGGCGGCGGCAACTTCCATGTCTGACCGCAGATTTCCATCGGGGATGATGCCCTGGCTGTCGAGCCAGGCCTCTCCTTTGGGCGTCACCAGCGTGATGCGGACACCGAGTTGGTCGGCAAAACCATTCACGGCCGTTTGCACCACCTGGCGGCTGACGTCCCCATCCAGGTAATCTTCTACCAGGTCTTCCAACCCGCGGGCGACCAGCGCCGCCTGGGTTTCCAGATTGCGCTCAAAATCTTCGGCGGCGCTGCGCGTGATCTGGCGACCGGCCAACAGCGCCAGACCCACAAATCCCACCAGGATCAGGCCGGCGTAGGCGAAAATGAGCCGGGTGCGCAGACGCCAATTTTTCATGTTGGCTCTGGGGCGGCCAAGCGGTAGCCTACGCTGCGCACGGTTTGAATGTAGCGGGGTTGGCCGGGGTCGTCTTCTATCTTTTCGCGCAGCCAGCGCACATGCACATCCAGCGTGCGGGTATCGCCCAGCCAGTCGGTGCCCCACACTTTGTCGAACAGTTCGGCGCGGCTGATGACCTGGCCAGGCCGGCTAAGCAGCAGGCTGAGCAGTTCAAATTCTTTGAAGCGGAGGGTGAGGGGACGGCCGTTTTTACTGACGTGGCGAGTTTCCAATTCCAGACGGATGTCACCAGCGGTCAGGATGGTAGTGGGTTGGCTGGTGCGGTCCAGTTCCACCCGGCGCAGCAGCGCCCGCACCCGCGCTTGTAGTTCACGGGTGCTGAATGGTTTGGGCAGGTAATCATCTGCGCCCAATTCCAGGCCCAAGATGCGATCTACCTCTTCGCCGAGGGCGGTGAGCATGAGGATGGGCACGACGCTGTGCTGGCGCAGACGGCGGCACACTTCCCAGCCGTCCATTTCCGGCATCATCACGTCTAACAAGACGAGGTCGGGGTTTTGGCTGAGGGCGAGGTTGAGACCGTCACGGCCGTTGTGCGCCACCAGCACATGATACCCGGCCTGGCTAAACTGCCGCGCCAGTGGGCCGGTGATCATCTCGTCGTCATCAATCAGCAAGAGGGTGGTCATGGAATTTGGATTGTGGCAGATGCCGGTGAATGGAGCAAGGGGAAGGGGGAAATTTAAGCTGGATTTAAGGCGGTTTAGGTTGCCGTTAATCATCGGCGGCTCGGTTTGCGGTAAAGTTGGGGGGATTGGTTTGATTTGTATCTATACAGGTATCTGCCGCCTGTCATACTTGCGAAGGCGGGTATCCAGAGGCCTGGATTCCTGCCTTCGCAGGAATGGGCCGTACAGTTACTTGTTTTCTTGACTTCCATCCAGATTGAACCAATCTAAAGCAATTTGAACGTGGAGAGTGACTGGATATGAATGTAAAACGTGTGTTATTGATTGGTCTAGTGGTTGTGGTGGGTGGGTTTTTGTTGATCCAGGTGATCCCTTACGGCCGTGACCACACCAACCCGCCGGTTATCAGTGAGCCAGCCTGGGACAGCCCCCAAACCCGCGCCCTGGCTGAACGGGCCTGTTTTGACTGCCACAGTAACGAGACGGTGTGGCCCTGGTACAGCCAGGTGGCCCCGGTGTCCTGGCTGGTGCAGCATGATGTGGACGAAGGGCGGCGGGAATTGAATTTTTCAGAGTGGGGGTACGGCCGTAAGGAAGGCGAAGCGGGCGAAGAAATGGCCGAGGTCATCTGGGAAGGGGAAATGCCTCCGGCGCAGTTTTTGCTCACGCACCCAGAAGCCCACCTGACAGACGCGGAAAAGCAGCAGTTGGTTCGTGGGCTGACGGCCACCGGCATCAGCTCCGGCGGCGAAAGCGGTGAGCATGAAGGGGATGATTAGTTTTGGGCGGGCACTGTCGGTTGTTTCCCACAGGCGCACTGCTTCCCATTTGAATTCATTCGAGTTATTCAATTCATAAACTGCTGCGCATAATCAGCGCCCCAGATGAGGAAGGCGATGCCGGACAGGGCCAGGTATTGGCCGTAGGGCAGGGCCGTGCCGCGCCCCACGCGGCGCGTGACCAGTAGCAGCAGCGTCACCGCGCCGCCGAGCATGACGGCCCAAAAGAGGCAAAACCAGATGCGGTGAAAGCCCAACATCAGCCCCAACAGCAGCGCCAGTTTCACGTCGCCCATGCCCAATGGAATGCGCTCACGGCCGTAAATCAAATTCGCCAGCCCATACAACGCCCCAAACAGCAGCAGCCCCACCAGCCCGCCCACCAACGCCAGTTGGATCGTGTTTTCGTCTGGGGTGACAAAAAAGCTGCCCACCAGCGCCAGCAGCATGGCCGGGTAAACGACCACGTTATAAATTAGTTTGTGTTCCAGGTCGGTGACGATGATGAGGATGAGGATGGCGATATAGAGGCTGTTGATGACCAGATTGACCGTTTCGGTTATCCACAAGGGCAGGCAGAAGAACAACACGGCCGTACTCGCCAACACCAGCCACGGCCGTTTCCGCTGCCGCCAGCCCCAGGTCTGCCAGGACGGCCGTTCCCCCGCCGGTAAATAGTCGGCTAACAGATTGATACCCACCCCCGCCAGTAAACCCACCAATAACCAGATGAAATTGAGCAGTGAAATTGACATGCGCGCATTATACGCCACATTTTTTGCCTGTCCTAAAAGCGGGTATGATTGTGCTGGTTGCTGATGCAACCAGCACAATCATAAGGAGAAGAAAATGAACCGTTTACTTCACATTTTGGCCTACATTTTAGTAGGCGTTTTTGCCTTGTTATTGGTGGCGGTGGTGGCGCTGCTGGTGGTGCAGCGACGGCCGTACCCCCAAACCGACGGCGCGCAAACCGTGGCCGGCCTCAAAGCCGAAGTCACCGTCTACCGCGACGAATACGGCATTCCCCACATCTATGCCAGCAGCCTGGAAGACTTGCTCTTTGCCCAGGGTTACGTCCATGCCCAGGATCGCTTCTGGCAAATGGAATGGTGGCGGCACATTGGGCAGGGGCGCATCTCCGAAATTGCCGGCGAAGCCACCCTGGGCAATGACAAATTTATCCGCACCATGGGCTGGAACCGCATGGCCCAGACCACCATAGAGTATTACCGCGAAAATGAGCCGGCTTACTACGCCCTGCTGGAAGCCTATGCCGCCGGCGTCAACGCCTACATTGGTGATAAATCTCCCGGTGAATTATCACTCAACTATACCGTTCTTCAGGCGGTCAACGAACCCTGGGAGATTGAACCCTGGGAACCGATTGACACGGTGGCGTGGGGCGTGGTCATGTCCTTTGACCTGGCTAATGATATTGACCGGGAATTGGCGTATGCCCGCATGATTGACCAGTTTGGCGAAGAGGTAGTGGCCGAACTGGTACCGGGCTACCCCTACTACAATCGCCCCGTCATTGCCCCCACCGACCAGTTGGTGAGCGAAATTGCCAAAAGCGGTGTGCCAGCGGGGTGGGCGACGGCCGTGAACTGGCAAAACGTCAATACCAGCCTCATCGGCGCGGCCCCCCAAACATTGGGCGGTGACTTCTTCGTCGGCTCCAATAACTGGGTCATCAGCGGCCAACACACCGATACCGGGCAGCCGTTGCTGGCCAATGATCCGCATCTCAGCATCCAGATGCCCGCCATCTGGTACCAGGTTGGCCTGCACGCCCCTGGCTACGATGTGGTCGGCTTCTCATTTGCCGGTGTGCCTGGCGTCATCATCGGCCACAACAATGACATTGCCTGGGGCGTTACCAATACCGGCGCTGATGTGCAAGACCTTTACATCGAACGTATAACCGGCAACCAGTATGAGTACATGGGCGAAATGCATGACCTGGAAATCATTGAAGAAACCATCAAAGTCAATGGCGGCGACGATGTGGTACTGCCGGTGCGCATTACCCGTCACGGCCCCATCATCAGTGATGTGCTAGATGATGCCGCCGATGTGTTAGCCGTGCGTTGGGTTGCTCAAGAACCATCCCGCGTATTGCAGGCAGTCTTGTTGCTCAACCAGGCCAGCAATTACCAGGAATTCCGCGACGCCCTGCGTTATTGGGATGTCCCTTCTCAAAACGTGGTTTATGCCGACCGTGAAGGCAACATTGCCTACCAGATGCCGGGATACACGCCCATTCGTCGCAGTGGGATTGGCATGGTACCTTCCCCCGGCTGGACGGATGAATACGAATGGGAAGGCTGGATTCCCTTTGAAGAATTGCCCGCTCTCTTTAATCCTGACCAGGGTTACATTTCTACCGCCAACCACGCCATTGTAGACCGGGCCTATCCCCACTATATCACCCGTGACTGGGCCGATGGCGACCGGGGTCAGCGCATTGTGGAAATGATTGATGCCATTATTGCCGGTGGCGGCAAAATATCTATGGATGATATTGCTGCCATCCAAAACGACAATTTCTCTTTACTGGCCAAAACATATGTACCATACCTGGCGAATTTGCAGCCGACCGATCCGCAGGTGCAGGCCGCTATCAGCACGCTGCGCAGTTGGGATGGACAAGAGGTGCGGGACAGCAGCGCCGCCACCATCTTTGAACTGTTTTACGTTCACCTGTACCCGGCTATTCTGGCTGATGAGCTTGGCGAGGAGAACGTTGGCGAGGTTCGCAACAACATCTTCTTGCACACCATTGCTCCTGATGTGACTTCCCCCTGGTGGGACAATGTGAACACGCCGCAGACCGAAACCCGCGAAGATATTTTGTTGCAGGCGCTTACAGAAACGTTGGCCTGGCTGGATGAGAATGAAGGGGGCAACGTAGAGTGGGGACAACTGCACACGGCTACCTTTGTCAGTTCCCCTCTGGGTGATAGCGGCATTGCCGATATTGAAGCGTTGGTGAACCGGGGGCCGTTTGCCGCCGATGGCGGGCGCAGCATTGTCAATGCCACCGGCTGGTCGCCCGATAATCCGGCTGTTATTACTGGTCATCCCTCTATGCGCATGATTTTGGATTTGAGTGACTTTGACGCCAGCCGCGCCGTTATCCCCACCGGTCAAAGTGGGCATCCGGGCCACCCGCTGTATGACAGCGAGATTGAGTTGTGGCTAAATGGGGAGTATCATCCGTTGTGGTGGAGCCGTGAGGCGGTGGAGGCTAACGCGGTAGATGAGATGGTGTTACGGCCGTAGACAATAGAGCGATTGGAGATTGGAGATTGATTTGCTCATCTCCAATCTCCAATCGCTTAAGAAGCAACAGGAATTTTGAGCACCTGTCCGGTGACAATGTAATGCGGGTTGACGATGCCGTTTGCTTCGGCAATATAGACCCAACTCATGCCATATTTCAACCCAATGCGGAACAGATTATCACCCGGCTGTACCACATAATAGGTGTAATTGCCATCAGAAGGCTGCCCGCCCGTACCGCCGGTGCTGCCTGCTGCCGGAATGCGAATGGACTGCCCTACTACGATGTAATTAGGATTGGGGATGCCATTGTATTGCGCCAAAACCGTCCAGGAATAACCATATTGCAGCCC
Organism: Chloroflexota bacterium; assembly: GCA_035444285.1. Lineage (GTDB taxonomy): Bacteria > Chloroflexota > Anaerolineae > Promineifilales > Promineifilaceae > CAADGU01. Next base: position 138,269 of record DAOMOK010000006.1, on the reverse strand, counting down.
AATGCGGAACAGATTCTCGCCTGGCTGGACGATATGAATGACCTCTTGGGTGGGTGGAGTGCCAATAGCGCCTCCCCCTGAAGATGGTTCGCCCCCTGTTGCCGGTGGTGTGGTGGCTGTCTGGTCGCCGCCTTCAACGGGTTGGGTCTGATCGCCACCTTCCACAGGCTGGGTCTGGTCGCCGCCTTCAACGGGTTGGGTCTGATCGCCACCTTCCACAGGCTGGGTCTGGTCGCCGCCTTCAACGGGTTGGGTCTGGTCGCCGCCTTCAACGGGTTGGGTCTGGTCGCCGCCTTCAACGGGTT
>DAOMOK010000006.1:0-137864 GCA_035444285.1 Chloroflexota bacterium | reverse complement strand
GGGTCTGGTCGCCACCTTCCACCGGTTGAGTCTGGTCGCCGCCTTCCACCGGCGGTGGGCCATCGGTGCCGCCGCCGATATTGGGGTCTGGCGTGGCAGTGGGATCGCCGCTGCCAGGAATGGGCATTTCGCAAGCTGACACAATGAGCATGATGGATAGCAGTAAAACGAGGATGCTAAAAAGTTTTCGACGGGACACCATAATTGACCTCCGCTGATTTTTTGACGGCCGTATCTCTGTTCATAGCAGGCCGACTCATTCATTTACATAACAGGTGAACATAATATAGCATGTTTTTAGCGTTACGTAAAGTTATTCAGACAGATGGCATCATCGGAATTTGTACACCGCGCTCTTTAGCCGTCTGGATGGCTTCCGGGTACCCGGCGTCCACGTGGCGCACCACGCCCATGCCAGGGTCAACGGTCAATACCCGCTTTAACCGCGCCGCCGCTTCCGGCGTACCGTCGGCCACAATCACCTGCCCCGCGTGCAGGCTGTAGCCAATGCCTACGCCGCCCCCATGATGAAAACTGACCCAGGTGGCCCCAGCAGCGGTGTTGATGAGGGCATTGAGAATAGGCCAGTCACCGATGGCGTCAGAACCATCACGCATACCTTCCGTTTCCCGGTTAGGGCTGGCCACAGAACCGGCGTCCAGATGATCACGGCCAATGACGATGGGCGCTTTCACCGCGCCGCTGGCAACCAGATCATTGAACAGCAGCCCGGCTTTGTCCCGCTCGCCATAACCCAACCAGCAAATACGGGCGGGTAATCCCTGAAAATGAACCTTCTCTTGGGCCATGGTAATCCAGCGGCGCAGCGCTTCATTTTCGGGGAACAGTTCCAGGATGGCCCGGTCAGTGACATAGATGTCTTCGGGGTCGCCGCTGAGGGCCACCCAGCGGAACGGGCCTTTACCTTCGCAGAATAACGGCCGTATATACGCCGGCACAAAGCCCGGATAACTAAATGCTTCCGTTACCCCTTCGTCAAGGGCACGCTGCCGCAAATTGTTCCCATAATCAAAAACAATCGCCCCCTGTTTCTTGAATTCCACCATCGCCGCACATTGCGCCGCCATAGACTGGGCGGACAGGCGGGCAAATTCGGTCGGATTCTCATCGCGCAGCTTACGTCCTTCGTCGAACGAAAGTGTATGTGGGAAATAAGCCAGGAAATCATGCGCCGATGTCTGGTCTGTGACCATGTCCGGGATGCGCCCTTCGGCCAGCAGGCGCGGAAATACATCGGCCGCATTGCCAATAAGCCCAATGGAGCGGGGCAAGCCAGCATTGACATAATGTTCCACTCGTTTCAGCGCATCGGCATAATCTTCGGCCACTTCATCAATGTAACGGTGTTCCAGGCGGCGGTTTGCCCGCCACTCATCTACCTCCACCAGTAGCCCTACACCACCGTTCATAGTGATAGCTAATGGCTGTGCGCCGCCCATTTCGCCCAGCCCGGCAGTGAGTACCCATTTGCCTTGCAGCGAAGGCCAGCCGGCCTGCCGGGCTGCTTCGGCAAATGTCTCATACGTGCCCTGCAAAATGCCTTGTGTGCCGATATAAATCCAACTTCCGGCCGTCATCTGTCCATACATGATCAGGCCGGCCGCTTCCCACTTATCAAAGTTTTCCTGGGTGGCCCAATGTGGCACCATGTTGGAATTGGCAATGAGGACACGCGGTGCATCCGGGTGGGTGCGGAACACGGCTACCGGTTTGCCGCTTTGCACCAGCAGCGTTTCGTCATTTTCCAGGGTTTGCAGGGAGGTGAGGATGGCGTCGAGGGCGTCCCAATTACGGGCGGCACGCCCACGCCCGCCATACACGATCAGGTTTTGCGGATCACCGGCTACATCGGGGTCCAGGTTATTTTGCAGCATACGGTAGGCGGCTTCTTGCAGCCAGCCTTTACAGTGGAGTTTGGTACCAACGGGGGCGCGTACAATGCGGTTCATGTTTTCTTCTCCTCGCATATGTCACGCGATTTGCTAAATCGCGTGACGACATTGTTTTTAAGATGAAACGATAGTCTGACTACCTAGAATTATAGGATTCAAGGTCTGGTCTTCAAAGACTGTGTCTCTAATCAACTGCTTATGTTATAATCCGCTGACAAAGAGGGTTAAATCAGCTAAATGATTTTCACAAGTACCAGATTTTGCCGATTCTGCCAACAACTATATAGATGGAGTGTGAGGAGAGGGGGTGGGAAGTATCGTTTGTGCCATCTCCATACAAAAGATTTATGAGCGGCGAAACCATTCTGATTATTGATGACAGCAGGGAAATTGTAAAACATCTTACCGAATACATGCTGCCTACATTTGGTTATCAAACGCTGTATGCTTATGATGGGCAGACAGGTTTACAACTGATTCGGGAGAAAAATCCAGACCTGGTGCTGCTCGATTTGCATTTGCCGGAGATGACGGGTACGGATGTGCTGCAACAAATGGCAAAGGAGTCATTGAGCACCCCTGTTGTGTTAATGACCGGATATGGTTCGGAGCAGAGCGCCATTGATGCGTTTCGTTTGGGCGCTAAAGATTACATTATCAAACCCTTTACAGTAGACGAAATTACAGAAACGATAGACAGGGCTTTGGTGGAACCCCGTCTGTTGCACGATAAAGAAGATCTGGCCGAACAACTGCGCCGGGCCAAGGTGGAACTAAGCCGGCAGGCGCATGAAATGGAAACATTGTCTAACATCGGCAAAGCCATCGCCTCTTTGCTTAGTGTAGACCAGGTATTGGAGCGGGTGTTGGAGGCAGCCACACAGCTAACCGGCGCTGAGGAAAGCATCATCTGGAAGTTGGATGAAAGCGGCGACTACCTTTTGGCGTATGGCAAAAAAAACGGGGCGGCGGGCCAGACAGAACAAGACCGATTTTTGGTAGCTGATTCGCAAATTGGACAAGTGCTGCAAACAGGACGGCCGTGGCGACAATCGCGCTCTTCAGGTCAGGGTATCAAATTACGCGATGATTATTATGCCCGCGCTGTTCTGTTTGTGCCTCTCAAACTGCGTGGTGTACCCCTGGGTGTGTTGGGGGTCAACAACCTGATCGCTTTTCGTTCTTTCAGCAAACAAGACGAATTTTTACTCTCGTTTTTGGCCGATTATGCTGCCATAGCTCTGGAAAATGCGCGTGTTTTTCAGGCCGCCGACCAGGCATTGGCTGGTCGGCTGGTGGAACTCAACGTGCTGGGCGAAATCACGCGCACCATCACCTCTACCCTGGAATTAGAAGAAGTGGTGCGCCTGACCATTAACCAGGTGCATGATAGCTGGCGCATTGAAGCCTCTTCTTTGTGGTGGCTGGATGAGTCCGGCAAGTCGCTGAAAGTGCTGGCCAATGTGGGCACGCCATCCGAGATATTGAACGATGTGCGGCTGCCGGTGGATGAGGGTATTGCCGGGGCGGTGGCGCGCACGGGCAAGTGGATTTACTCAAATGATGTGGCTACGCATCCACTGCATTTTCGCAAAGCAGACGAATTGACCGGTTTTGCCACCCGTTCCCTGCTGTGTGTGCCGCTGGTTTTTCGGCGGCAGGTGGTGGGGGTGATGGAGCTGCTAAACAAACTGGATGGCGATTTTGATGATCAGGATGTGGAACGGGCGCTGTCTATTGCTTCCGCAGTGGCGATTGCGGTTTCGAATGCGCTGCTTTTCCAGGAAGCGGAGGCGCGCAAACAACATTTGGAAGCAACACTGGAGCATAACAACAGTCCCATACTGATTACCGATGCGCGGGGGCGGGTTCTCTTGTTGAATCAGGAAGCGCGTAAGCGGCTGCACCTGACGCCAGAAGCGATTGGTAACCCGGTGGCCCAGGTGATTCACCCACCGGAGGTGGTGGCGCTGCTGACGGAGCCGTTAGGGGAAACGGCCGTCGAACTACTGCTGCCGGATGGTTCGGTGTGGCTACCACGGGTGGCGCCGATTCCGGGTCACGGCCGTATCCTCATCCTGCAAGACATCACCCATCTGCGCGATCTGGATAAGGCCAAAGACCACTTTGTGGCTACCGTCTCCCATGACATGCGCGCGCCACTGACCCAAATTCGTGAACTGGCCCGCAGTTTTGAGAGCGCCGGAACCTTGAACCAGGCGCAAGGCCGCGTTGCCACCCAAATTTTGCAGGCAGCCGACAAAATGATGGGATTAGTGGATGGCTTGTTGGAACTGGCAAAAGTCAATACCGGGCTGGAATACCAATCACAGGCCTGTGATCTGCTGGAAATTGTGACGGAAGTGGTAGAGGATTTTCAAATACAGGCATTATCCCGCCGGGTGACATTGGTGCTGACGGCCGAGGGCGATATGGGCACGGTGGAGGGGAACCCCACCCAACTGCGTCGGGCGGTAAGCAATCTGGTTGATAATGCTATTAAATTCTCCCCAGAAAATGATGTGGTGGAAATTATCGTTTCTGGAGATAATCACCATGTGCTGATCAGAGTTTGTGACAGGGGGGAAGGCATCGCCGAAAGCGATAAGCCCTATATTTTTGAAACGTTTTACCGGGGCAAAGATGTTGAAGAATATGAAGGTTCTGGGTTAGGGTTGGCATTAGTTTACTCGATTGCCGAAGCGCACGGGGGCAAAATTTGGGTGGAGAGTGAGAATGATGGTAGTACCTTTATTTTGGAGTTGCCGGTGTAGCCTGGTAATTGGTAGTGAGTCATTGCAGTTCGACCAATATCCCATTATCTCATTATCCCAATCCAGTCCCCCAGGAATTTAGCATATGTTGGCCAAAGTCATAAGCTGCGCTATTGTCGGCCTGGAAGCCGAACTGGTGGAAGTAGAAGTAGACCTGCTGCGTGGCGGCCCCATTTTTAATCTGGTGGGACTGCCCGATGCGGCGGTGCGTGAAAGCCGTGACCGGGTTCACAGCGCCATCAAAAACAGCGGTCTAGAGTTCCCCGGCAACAAACGTATCACCGTCAATCTGGCGCCCGCCGACCTGCGCAAAGAAGGCCCTGCCTATGATCTACCCATCGCCGTTGGCATTTTGGCCGCTTCCCAGCAAATATGGCCGGACAAACTGAACGGGGCGCTGTTCCTGGGTGAACTCTCGTTAGATGGTTCCACCCGCCACACCAAAGGCATCTTGCCGATGACGGCTCTGGCGCGTAAGGAGGGCTACGGCCGTGTCTACGTCCCTGCCGCCGATGCCGAAGAAGCCGCCCTCCTGGATGATGTGGAAGTCATTCCGGTGCAGAACCTGCAAGAATTGGTGAGCCACCTTACCGGGCTGCGCGCCATCGCCCCCTTTTCCGTAGACCTGAAAGAGGTCTTTGGCGGCGACCCGCTCTATGCGGCCGATTTTGCCGACATCATGGGGCAAGAGCATGTGAAGCGGGCCATGGAAATCGCCGCCGCCGGTGGGCACAACTGTCTGATGAGTGGGCCGCCCGGCGCCGGCAAGACGCTCATTTCCAAATCATTGCCCGGCATCCTGCCGCGCATGTCGGTGGATGAGGCGCTGGAAGTGACCAAGATTTACAGCGTGGCCGGTTTGCTGCCGGCCGATACGCCGTTGATCCGGGAACGGCCGTTTCGGTCCCCCCACCACACCATCAGCTATGCCGGGCTGGTAGGCGGCGGCGCCTGGCCCCGTCCCGGCGAAATTTCCCTGGCCCACCGCGGCGTTCTTTTTCTGGATGAACTACCCGAATTTGGCGAACGGCTCATCGAAGTGCTGCGCCAGCCACTCGAAGGACTGCCCCGCGAAGTATCCATCTCCCGCGCTTCCGGCACCGTCACCTACCCCGCCAACTTCATGCTCATCGCCGCCCAGAACCCCTGCCCCTGTGGTTACTATGGCGACTCCACCCACGCCTGCACCTGCTCCAACGCCATGATCACCCGCTACCAAAAGCGCATCTCTGGCCCCCTCATGGATCGTATTGACCTGCATGTGGATGTGCCCCGTGTACCTTTTGAGAAGCTCACCGGCCTCACCCGCGGCGAACCTTCGGCGGTGATTCGGCAGCGGGTAGAAAACGCCCGGCAAATTCAGGTAGAGCGTTTTCAGGCAAACGGATTGCATTGCAATGCGGAAATGGGACCCAGCGAAGTGCGGGACATTTGCCAGATTGATGAAACAGGCAAACGGTTGATGAAAAGCGCCATGTCGCAAATGAGCCTGAGTGCGCGGGCCTACCATCGCGTGCTGAAAGTGGCCCGCACCATTGCCGACCTGGGCGGCGCCGCCGCCATTGAACCGGCGCACCTGGCCGAAGCCCTGCAATACCGCCCCCGCAGCACAGAATAAAAAACAGCGCGACTAAAAGGTCGCGCTGTTTTACCGTTCCTTTGTTGGTGGTTGAGGCTCAAGCCATCAACCCCACGTGTTCCTGATATTCTCGCCAGGCCCGGTTAAATGCTTCAATCACATCATCAGTAGCCCGGTGGTCAATCAACCAGGTAGCCCACAACATATGGCCGCTTATTTTTTTGCGGTTCGCTTGTGGTTCCTCCAACTGGCCTACGGTGAAGGCAAAGTCGCCGACAATATCTTCTCGTTCTCTTTGGTTCGTTAGCCACTGATAAAATGATGTCATGATTGCTCTTTTCCTTATTACCTCGATGTTGCGCCTGCCATTTCGGATCAAAGACAGAACATACCTGATAAATCCTGCACTGGATGGTTACATAATATCATTAAGATGCGCCTTATCAATCAAAAAACTGTGAAAGTTCAGAGGGAAAACATAGTACATTATGACTACCAACGGCCGTAATCCGCCGGTTTTAGGGTGATTGGCGGGATAGGTACGGCCGTTGTTTGCATTCATCCCTAAGGAATTAGTACAATTCCGCTTGCGAAGCTGGCAGCCATCGTATATGGTTAGGTTTGCACTCAGGGGGGCAGCCAGTGTGAAGGAAGTGGATAGAAGTGGAGAGAGTTTACACCAACTTCCACTATGTAGTTAATACAATCTGGCATTCAGTGCCCCTTATTCAGAAATGGCTTAGTAGTTATGGCAAAAGATCGCACCAAATACCAAAAAGCAATGAGAACCGGTTTGGCCTATAACAACGCCCAACGCTGGCAAGAAGCCTTCGGTGCGTTTCGGGTAGCTATTGCCGAGTTCCCACAAGAGCCGGCCCCTTACGCCGGGTTAGGCGAGGCTTGTTTGGGGCTAAAACAGCTTGACCGGGCGCTGGAATGTTTCAAATTAGCCGCTCGCTATTCCCAGGGTGATATTACCTATCTCAAAAAAGTGGCCGACATTCAAGAACGACAAGGGCAGCTCAGCGAAGCCGGCCGTACCTACATGGCGATTGGGGAAATCTTGCTGAAGCAACGAAAATTGGATGAGGCCATTGGCAACTGGCAGCGCGCCATTCGCCTGGACCCCAATTTGCTGGGGGCGCATCGGCGGCTGGCCATGGTCTTCCAGCGCCAAAACAAAGTGCGTGACGCCGTGCGTGAATATCTGGCGATTGCCCGCATTTTACAAATGCAAGGCGAATCGAAAAAAGCGATGCAGATGGCCCAGGCCGCCTTGCGACTGGACCCCGGCAATGACGATGTATTGAAAGCGTTGGAACTCATCCAACATGGGGAAGCCGCCTTCCGCGAGGAAGAAGAGGAAGCGGCTGTTGCCAGTGAAGCACAGATTTCTGAGGAAGCGCAGGCCGAAGCAGACAGTCTGACGGAAACCGTACGCCAGATGGCGGCCATTTTTGAGGCAGAACGTAGCAAACAAGGCCAACCGGAAGTCAGGGTGGCTGATCCTGTCAGCCTGGCGCGGCGGACAGCGCAGGAGCAACTGGCGGAAGAAATCTTCCGCGACGAGGACGACAGTGATGCTTCGGCCGAAAATGGCTTGAGCAAACTGGAGCGAGACGCGGCGTTGGGGCAGGGCATGGATTTTGAAGCCCGCGGCCAGATTGCGGATGCCATTACCTCCTACAAAAAGGCCATTGATGGCGGCCTCCGACTACCGGCCGCTTACTTCACCATTGGGCTGTTATATCTGGAAAGCCAACAAAAAGAACAGGCTCGCCAGATGCTAGACCTGGCCGCTCAGGAACCGGTTTATGCCGAAGCAGGGCGGGCGGCGTTGAGCAGGTAACGGCCGTAAAGGGGCGCACGGCCGTTTGCCCGTTTCTGTGGAGCTACCCCTAGTTGGCAAAGTTCGCAAGATTACGTAAACTTGCGGCATGGATCGCCTTGATTTCCGCTCTGACACTGTTAGCTGGCCCACCCCCGCCATGCGCCAGGTTATGGCCGCCGCCCCGGTGGGTGACGACGTATACGGCGAAGACCCCACCGTCAACGAACTGGAAGCGTTAGCCGCCGCTAAAACGGGCAAAGAGGCTGGCCTCTTTGTGGCCAGCGGTACCATGGGCAATCTGGTGGCCGTGCTCACCCACGCCACCCGCGGCGATGAAGCCATCATCGGCCAGGACGCGCACATCTTTTGTTATGAAGCGGGCGGCATGGCGGCGCTAGGCAACATCATGCCCCGTCCCTTGCCCACCGACCAGTTCGGCCGCATGTCCCTCGACCAGATTGAAGAGACCATTGCCCCCGATGATGCCCACTACGGCCGTACCCGCCTCATCCTCGTCGAAAACAGCTACGGCAGCCGCGCCGGTTATCCGCTCCCCCCTGATTACTTTGCCGGTGTGCAGACCATTGCCACCCGTCATCAATTGCGCACCCACATGGACGGCGCCCGCCTATTCAACGCCGCCGTCGCCCAAAACATGGACGCCGCCGCCCTCACCCAACATGTGGACAGCGTTAGCTTTTGTCTGAGCAAGGGGCTGTGCGCCCCGGTTGGTTCCGTATTGTGTGGCTCGGCCGAATTTATCCACCAGGCCCGCCGCAACCGTAAGCTGGTCGGCGGCGGCATGCGCCAGGCCGGGATTCTGGCGGCCGCTGGCATCGTCGCCCTGCACGAGATGGTCGAGCGCCTGGCTGATGACCACCAACACGCCCGCCAACTTGCCGAAGGGTTGGCCCAAATCCCCGGCATTCAAGTTGACCTGGATATGGTTAAGACCAACATGGTCTTTTTTGCGCTGGAGGAAGAAGTACCACTCAATGCTGAGCAATACATGGCAGAATTACGCCAGCGCGCCAACATCTGGCTGGGGGACATTGGCCCCCGCCACTTCCGCGCCGTCACCCACTACTGGATTGGCCCCGCGGAAATTGAACTATTTGTGGAAACAACCAGAGCTATTCTTTCCCGTAATCCGTAACCAGTAATCCGTAATCCGTAATCGGATAACGACTTACGGATAACGGCTTACGGATAACGGCTTACCCACAACGGAGGGCACATGGCCAGTCTCATCGGTCATACGATCAACAATCGCTACCGGCTGGAATCGCTGCTTGGTGACGGCGGTATGGGTACCGTTTACCGCGCTTACGACCTGAACCTGGATCGCCAGGTGGCCGTTAAGCTGATGCACGCCCATTTTGCCCGCAACGAGGAGTTCCGGCAGCGGCTTATTCAAGAGGCGCGCACCGCCGCCCAACTGGATCACCCCTCGGTGGTGCGCGTATATGATTTTGGCGAATCAGAGTCCGGGCTGTTTATTGCCATGGAGTATGTGAACGGCGGCAGTCTGCGTGATCATTTGCGCCGCTTGCAGCGCATGGGCAAATATCTGCCCCTGGCGCAAAGCCTGCAAATTGGGGCGCATATTGCCGACGCACTCGATTATGCTCATCAGCGCGGCATCATCCACCGGGACATTAAACCGGGAAACATTATGCTCAAACGGCTGACGCGCCCGGATGAGCCGGGGGAACAGCCGTTCCGGGCGCTGCTCACCGATTTTGGGCTGGTGAAGCTGCAAGAAGGGGCCGAATTGACCCAGAGCGGCACGGCATTGGGCACGCCCATTTACATGTCGCCGGAACAATGCGCGGGGGAAACGCTAGACGGCCGTTCCGACCTCTACGGCCTGGGTGTGGTGCTGTATGAACTGTTCACCAACCGCCTGCCCTTCAACTTCCAGACATTAGCCGAAGCGCTGGCGGCCCACCGACGCGGGGATATGCCCCCCTCTGCCCGCGAATTTCGCTCCGATGTGCCCCCCATCATAGACAACATCCTGACCCAGGCCCTGGCTAAAAGCGCCGACGACCGCTACGAAACCGGCGCAAAAATGAACGATGCCTTGCGCAGCGCCATTATTTCCCTGGAAGGCGCCCCCACCCAGGTGATGGTACGTGAAGAGCTAGACATTTTAGAGCGGGTGAGCGACCCGCCGCCCGGCCATGAACTGATTATCGAGACGCCCGGCCATCCACGCAGCATTGTGCAGCTATCGCAGGCCGTCATTACCATGGGCCGCCAGGCGGACAATGAAATTGTGCTGCCTGCAGAAGGCGTTTCCCGCCATCATGCCCGCTTGCAGGCCACGGCGCTGGGCTGGGAAGTGGTAGACCTGGGTGGCATCAACGGCACTTACCTGAATGACCGTCGCCTGCGGCCGGACGACCCCACACCCATCCTGCCTGGCTCCCATTTGCGTGTGGGGCCTTATGAACTGACGCTGCAAGGGCCGGAAGTGGCCCTGCATGAACCGGACCCAACCGAAGCGCGCACGGTGATGGGCGGCACGGCCGAACAAATCACCGTGCCGCCGCTGGTGGCTGCTGCAGCGACGGTTGCCAACCCCATCGAGCCATTGGCCGTGTTCCTGGCCAATGATTCCATTTCCGTTGACCCCGGCCAGCAGGCCGAACTGGTGGTGGAAGTTGTGAACCGGAGTGAGGTGGATGATCGGGTGAGCCTGCGCGTGCAGGGGATTCCGGCCAATTGGGTAGCTGCCCCCGGTCAGTTTGTGACCGTTGCTGCCGGGGCGACTGTGTCCATTCGCATTGCTGTCCGGCCGCCGCGTCATCGCAGCACCCCCACCGGTCGCCAGCGTTTCCGGCTGGAACTGGTGTCGCAGCGCCACCCGGATTTGAAGGTGGGCGTGTCGGCTTCGTTGGTGCTGGGCACATTTGTGGCCTTTGAGGCAGCGCTGGACAAGCAGCAGGTGCGAATGCCGGATATTCTGACGGTAACGGTGCAGAATGTGGGCAATGCCCCCGGTGAATTCAGCGTGGTGGCCCGTGACCGGCAAGGGGGGCTGCGCTTTAAGGGGGAACGTGGCCGCATCCGGCTGCAAGCGGGGCAGGCGGCGCACATTGAATTGGAAGTGGCGTCCGAACAAACCAGCCTGCTGGGTAGCAACGAGATGTATCCGTTTGAAGTGGAGGTTGTGGCCTCCGGCGGTGGACGACAGGTGTTGACGGGCGAGGCATATGCCGGCGCGGCCATTCCGCCGTATCTGGTGTATGCGCTGGTTTTGGTGGTGACATTTGCCTGTGCCATTGGGCTGCTGGCGCTGATTTGGAACCGGGATGTGTTTTTTGGCGGGGCGGAACCGACGCCAACGCCGACCATTGACGCCACGCAGCAGTTTTTTGCCACGGAAACGGCCGTCGTCCAGGCCACCCAAAACGCCTTTGGCACGGCAGCGGCCATGACAGCTACCGTCATGGGTGACTCTGACGGCGATGGCCTCAGCGACGCCGAAGAAGCCCTCATCGGCACCGATCCTTTCAACCCGGACACCGATCTGGACGGTTTGCGTGATGGCGAGGAAGTGAAAATTTATGGCACGAATCCGCTGGAACGAGATACGGACGGCGATTTGTTGAGTGATGGTGATGAAGTACGTATTCATCGTACTGATCCCAAAAACCCGGACACGGATCAGGGTGGAGTGCGCGATGGCGTGGAAGTAGATCGTGGTACCAACCCGCTCGATCCGGCTGACGATTTCCCGGCGACGGCTACCGCTACAGGTACCACCGGCCCAACCGCCACCTGGACAAACACACCACCGCCCAGCGCCACAGCTACCTGGACGAACACCCCACCACCATCAGCCACCTTTACGGCGACGCCTACGGCATCAGCCACACCCACCGCCACCGATACGCCTACCATTACGCCCACACCGAGCCTGACGCCCACGCCCAATCCACTGATAGGCTGCTTGCCGGCGCCGCCGACGATTGATGGTGTGTTTAATCCGGCCGAATGGCCGGGGTTACCGCTGGCACAGTTTAGCCCGGTGGGTAATCCTTCGGCGCTGGCGCAAGTGTACATGGGGCGCAATGGTCAAAACCTGTATCTGGTGTTCCTGGTGAATGATGCCACCAATGATCCCACAGATGCAGTGCAGGCGTATGTAGATACGCTGGGCAATGGCGGTGACCCGGATGCAGCGGACCGGGTTTTTGTGGTGCAGCGGGACGGGGTCACGGCCGTGCAAGCCGGCATTGGCAGTAACTCTGACGGGCTGACCTGGAATGTGGCGTATACCAGCACAAACTGGAATGCGGCTTCTGGCGAAGCAGCCGGTGTGCAATGGGTGGCGGAAATGCAGATTAACGTGGCGGCGGAGATACCGGCGCTGGCGCCGACCTATGGCCTGATGTTCCAGGTGTTGTACCCGGTGGAAACGGCCGTATGGCCTACCGACGCAAATACGGTAAATGTGAATACGTGGCAGTTGGTGGATGGGGCGGCGTGTCCGTGACCCGTAATCCGTAATCCGTAATCCGTGACCCGTGACTCGTGACCCGTGATTTATTTCTTGTTTCACGCTCTGCGTGGAATGAACTCGGCCACGTTCTGTGTGGTCTGGGGGTGGTGAGATGATGCAGGATGTTGATATTCGCAATATGCAGGTTCGTTGGCGTTCCCTGGTGGGCAGCCTGGGGGTAGCTGCTGCCGCAGATGACTCGGTTTTTGTAGACCTGGTGGCACGCTATGAGGCAAACGGCGAAGCCGAAGCGGCTTCGGGCCGCGCCTACCACAATCTGACGCATATCCAACAGGTATTGCAGTCGGCGGATATGGTAGCCGAGCAGGCGGTGGATTGGACGGCCGTGCAGTTGGCCATCTGGTTCCATGATGTGGTGTATGTGCCCGGCGCGCCGGACAACGAAGCCCAGAGCGCCCACTTTGCCCGCCGCCTGCTGCAAAGCTGGCAGGCAGACGAATCGTTGATCGTGCCGGTGGAGCAGCTTATCCTGGCGACTGTGTTAAACAGCGAGGCCAGCCCTCACCCCGACGCGCCAATTATTCAAGATGCGGACATTGCTACGTTGGGTTGGCCGCCAGACGATTACCGGCGTTATGCCCAGGCCATCCGCCGCGAGTTTGCCCATGTGCCAGAGGAGGCGTACCGGCACGGCCGTAGTCAGATTCTTACCTACTTTTTGCAGCAGGAACGGCTATTCCGCACCGACTACTTTTTTGCCCGGCTGGAACAACAGGCGCGAGCCAATTTACAGCAAGAATTGATGGAACTGCATCAGAAATTTATGAAACGCTCAACCAACTGAAACCACATATTCAGTTAATCCGGATCGGCGCTTTTTAGCGCGTTGAGCGGTCTCTAGCAGTTCATTGACTGTCAAAATCAGCTCATCAACCGTTTCAGGCAGAAACGACACTTCACCGTCTTCGGGACATACCCAGGCATAAATACCAGGGACGCGAATAGTAATGCCTTGACTGCTATATTCAAAAGTGGTTTTTTGCCATTGTTTTGGTATCTTATGTTCACCGCAAATAGGAGCAACTTTTTGTTGTATTGTCATAAGTTATCTTCTCAGGCGCTTACGCCGCCTATAAGGTGGGGTTTCCCATAGATGCTCATCAGGAATGTAGGCTGTGATAAACTCCACGAATACCGGATCAGCGTACTCGCACACAACATGTAGATAAATCGTAATTTCATCTAGCAGTTTTGTCTGACCGCAGACGAGCATCCGCTCATCATCTGGATATTCTTCAATAATTTGCCCGTTCATGATAGCTTCAATCATATGCTTACGTGCAAAACCTTCTTTTAAGGCATGTTGAACAGCGTGGCTCTTTATCAGGTAGTTTCCTGCCAAAATACGCCTTCGAATAAGCTCAATGTTCACGTAGCATCTTCCTAATTTTGGTAAGTTCTGAAATTAGCCACCACAGCATATCAGAATAATTGCGCTTGCGTCCAGAATAATTCACTATCGCGAGCGGCGGCCCAGCCAGAACGCACCGCCGATAACCAGCCCTAGCAGTCCCAGACAGCACATTCCCAGCAGCAAGCCGCCCAAAAAGCTGCGTCCGCCAAAGCTGCTGCTGCCGCCGGTGTTGCCCGATTGATCCCCGCCAAACACGGTGGATAGGATGCCACCGCTGCCGTCCCGTTCACAGTCATACTGCCCCCGGCTGTTGGACAGGTCATGAATGTTGAAGACGTTGGCGCGGTCTTCAAATTTGAAGACGGGGTCAACGGTCATTTCTTCCGGGGAGATGACAGTGTTGAGGCGGGTGAGGTATTTGTGACGGCCGTTCAACTCTTGCAACAATGGGTCAACAAAATCACTTTCGCTGGTGGGGGCGGCGTATTCGGTGATGAATGCCTGCCCATTCATCGCATCCGCTTTTTGCCCCATGAGCTGCCGGTAATTAGTGCCGCCAAAGGTGAAAAAGGTGATCTCGCGGTCGGCAATCTCGAAGTGACCATAATTATCTGGTACGGCCTGTTTGTCGCCAAAGAACCAGGTGATGACGGCCATATCCGGGTTGGCGGCGACGGCCGTGAGCCGCAGCGGAATCATCGGCGCTTCGGAAGGGTAGGTAATGGCGATGGGGGCAATGTCTTGCACGCCAAAATCGGGGGCCAGCCGCATGGCTAAAAAGACAAAACCTTCTTCCACATAGACATTAATCAACGGCATCATCTCTGGCGTGACGCGATACCCATTGTCAATGAGCCAGTTTGTCAATTCATCCGGGTTTTCTGAGCCAACCACCACATAACCATAAGGCCCTACTTCCCCTTCCGCATATACCTCCACCCCAGACGCGGGCATCTCGGCGACCATATCTACCGATAACATGCGTTGAGCGCACTGTGGTGTCGGCGGCGGGATGAAAACGGGGTTGGTGGCCAGTTCCAGTTCAGTGAAGGCGGTCACGGCCGTTTCCGGCACGGCAATGTCCTCATTGCCAATCGCCTCCGGCAGCGGCAGAATCCAGCTAAAGTCCTCGTCAAAACCGGTGTACTGAATTTGCACAATGGCCGTGACCGTGCCATCGCCATTGTCGGTGAAAATGATGCGCTCGGCGTTCTGGTCTACCGGATTGTTCCGGCAGAAAAGCCCACCGCAGGCATAGGCCGGACGTGCCAGTAAAATGATGGCCAGGGGCACAATTAATAATCCCACTATTCGAATCCACTGTTTTGCATTCATCGGTTGCCTCCTTGGGGAAATTATGAATTATGAATTATGAAGGATGAAGCTGGCGCTGATGCCAGCCGTCAGCCATCAGTATGATATGTGGCTATCGGGTGGTGTGCAATGGTTACTTTTGGCCCCGGTAGCGCCCCCACCCCTTCACCCCCTCACCCCTTCACCTGTTCACCTGTTCACCAATTCGCCTAACGGCCGTACCCATTCTGAGATAAAATCATCTTATGGTAGCATTAAACATCCCTGGCGTGACGCTGGAAGAAAATACGGAACGGCTCAAAATTGTTGTTCCCTTGAAACGGAAGCGGGTTTACTTGACGGTCTATTCGGTGCTGCTGATCGTCTGGTTGGCGATGGTTGTATATGGCCTCATGTTTACCTGGCAGATGGCTTTTTCTGGGGCGCGTTTTGCTTTTGCCTTTACGCTGCTGCTGCTGCTTTTTCTGTTTGTGCTTTACCGGCTGGGGCGCACCATCTGGCGGCAGTGGCAGTTTTATGTGGCCGGCCGGGAGATTTTGTTTCTGTTTGCAGACCATCTGGTCATTCGCCGCCCCGTTTCCCTGTTGGGCATTACCACTGCGTATGATCGGCCGCCTATACGGCCGTTCTACTACGACGAATCACAGCACAGCCCTGCCTTTGAATATGGCAATCTGTACGTTCTGTTTGCTGTCGGCCTGCCCCGGCCTGAGGCCGAAGAGCTGGTACGGTTTTTGAACGGCCGTTACTTTCCAGATTATGATGATGATTAGAGATTGGGGGACCAGGAGACTGAGAGATTACCCAGTCTCCTAATCTCCCGATCTCCTTCCTTCCCATGCACCCCGAAGCACCATCCTCCCTCACCCCCGAACAAGTCCGCCGCCTGGCCGCTTACCTGCCGGTGACGTTGGCCCGGCGTGTGCTGGACGAGGGGCTGCCTGAGCCAGGCGTGCCCCGTTCGTTAGCTGCTGCCGCCCTCTTTTCCGACATCTCCGGCTTCACGGCTATGTCCGAGGAATTGGCCGCCGACGGGCCACGTGGCGCGGAAGAACTCAACCGCGTCTTGTTGATGACCTTTACGGCCATGATTGACGTGATCCACCAGATGGGCGGCGCTGTCAGTCACTTTTACGGCGACGCCATGTCCGTTTACTTCCCGGACGAAGACGGGCTGGCAGCCAACCGCGCCCTGGCCTGCGCCCAGATGATGCAGCGGCTCATGCTCACCAGCTTTAACCGGGTGGTGACCAACCGGCCGCCGGGCAGGCAGCCCTTTTTTGAGCTGACCATCAAGATTGGCGTGGGCTATGGCCTGTGCCAGGAGTTGGTGGTGGGGCAGCCAGACCGCAGTCTGGAATTTGTGCTGACGGGCACGGCCGTAGACGAAGCCGCCGCCGCCGAGAAAAAAGCCACGTCCGGGCAGATCATCGCCAGCCGCGCCGTGCTGAGCAAGGCTGCTTTGCCCGTTGTGGCCGATTTCACTCCCGTGCAAACAGACGCCTGGACGCTGCCGCCGGCGCATCCCATTTTGCACTGGCCGCCTGTGGATCGAGTGGCTTATGATCGGCTGGCGGCCGTTGCCCCTGTTTTTGTGCATCGGGCGTTGGCGCGGCGGCTGCTCACCAGCGGCGCGGATAATCTGGCCGAACACCGACCGGTGACCAGTCTGTTTGTGCAGTTTGATTTTGTGGGAGATGACGATGAGTCGTCGGCGATAGACACGGCCGTGATGGGGCAGCAGTTACAGGCGTACTACGAATGGGCGTGTGGCGTGGTGGCTCGGTTTGGGTTGGAAAACGGCCGTGTCAACCGCGTGTTGACCGGCGATAAGGGCAACCAGCTACACATCATGTTTGGCGCGCCCATCGCCCCCGATGGGCCAGACCAGGCCATGCGCTGCGCCCTGGCCTTGCAGCGGGGCAAACCGGCGTACATTGCCCGGCAGCGTATGGGGCTGGCGGTGGGCAAAGTGTTTGCCGGGCCGGTGGGGTCGGCCGCGCGGCAGGAATATACGGTGGTGGGGGATGTGGTCAACCTGTCGGCGCGGCTGATGCAGATTTGTGGCGAGAATCAGATATTTACCGACGAGGCCACGGCCGTGCGCCTGCGCCAATGGTTTGAGTTTGAGACGCTGCCGGAAGTGCAGCTCAAGGGCAAACAAATAGCCATCAGGCCACATGTGCCCAGCGGCGAGCGAGCAGTGGCTACCCAATTGCAGGCGTTCATTAACCGCTGGGAACGGCCGTTGGTGGGGCGCGAAACCGAATTGACGCAGATTCAAACAGCCATGAACCGGGCCTTGTCCGGGCAGGGCGGCGTGTTGGCGCTGTCCGGCGCCACCGGGGTGGGCAAATCACGCCTGACGGCCGTGGCTGCCCAACAATGGCTGGATGCCGGTGGCCTGGGTCTGTTAGGCGTAGCTTATCCCCATACGTCGGATACACCCTACAGCCTGTGGCGCGGCGTATGGCAGGCACTTTTGGGGCTGACGCCGGGTATGGACACGGCCGTTCAAATTACCACCGTCACCGAACGCACACGCGCTTTGCTGCCGGATGTAGGCGAGGATGTGGGGCTATGGGGTGAGGCATTAGGGCTACCCATACCCTCATCGGCGGCGCTGGCGGCGCTGACGGCCGAAGCACGGCAGGCGCGGCTGTTTGTCTTGGTGCGGCGCTGCTTCCGGGCGCAGGCGCAGCAACGACCGTTGCTGCTGGTGCTGGAAGGGCTGCATTGGGCCGACCAGGCCAGCCTGGCGCTGCTGGATGATCTGACCATGCACCTGGAAAACACACCGGTGTTCCTGGTGATTACATTCCGGGCGGATGCCAATTTGACGTTAGCGACGCTGGCACGGCCGTGCTGCACCCCCGTGGCGCTGTCGGAATTGACCTCGCAACCGGCGCGGCAGTTGTTGGCGCAGTTGGTGGGGGTGACGGAACTGCCGGCGGCGGTGGAACAACATTTGGGGCTGCGGGATAGAGACGGCCGTGACAGCCCGGTGAATCCGCTCTTTTTGGAAGAAGCGGTGCGTATGTTGCAGGGCATTGGCGTCTTGCGGCAGGACGGCCGTGTGCAGGTGAATGAGGCGCTGCTGGCTCAGGTGCAGGTGCCGGATACCATTCATGGCCTGCTGCTGGCGCGGCTGGATCGGCTGCCGGTAGGGGAGCGGGATTTGCTGCAAGTGGCTTCGGTGATCGGCCGCCAGTTTGCCGCCGAGCCGCTGACGATGCTGTCGGCCGAGCCGTCGCCGCAGGTGGTGGTGGAGATGCTGGCGAATCTGTCGGCGGCGGAGATGACGCGGCTGGTGGAGGCTGACCCGGCCTGGATTTACCTGTTCCAACACGCCATGACACACGAGGTGGCGTATGAAAGCCTGCCCTTTGCCCGTCGCCAGATGTTACACGCCCTGATTGCCGACTGGCTGATCGAGGCGAATGTGGATAATTTGCCGCCCCTGTATCCGGCGCTGGCATACCATTACGGCCGTGCCGCCAACGACGAGAAGGGGCTGGAGTATGCCCTGAAAGCGGCCCACGCCGCCCGCGACATCTTCGCCAACCAGGAAGCCGTTGACCTGTATACCCAGGCGGAACAGCATTTGCAGGCATTGGGCGAGACGGGGTGGTGGAGTACGGCCGTGGACCTCTATCTTTCTCGCAGTAACGTCCTCATGTCATTGGGTGATCTGAACGCGGCTTTTGCCGATACGGAAAAAGCGTTGACATTGGCCCAAACGCATGAGGCGCATCATACGCTGGCTGAAGCGACTGTTCTGAAAGCGGAAATTCGTTATCGGCAGGGGCAGTTGGAAGAGGTGAAGAATCTGACGGCTCATGTTATTGATGAACTGCCAGCCGCAACTACCCCAGAGCAACTGGCAAAAGCGCACATTTGGGCCGGTTGGGCTGCTGGCTCTTTGCTCGACCACCAGACGGCTTTAAGGCATTTTCAGGAAGCAGAAAGCATTTGTTCAGCTGAAAAGAATAATTATTTGTTGGCGCGGGTTTTTGAAGCTCAGAGTTATGCCTATTATTTGCAAAAAGAACTCAAACTTTCCCTGGAAGCGATGCAGCGCAGTGTTCAGCTCTCGCGTGAATTCAGCACACCGCTCAATTTAGGCACCGCCATCAGCAATGTGGGTTTTGTCCAGTTTATGCTGGGGCAATATGGGGAAGCGATAGACAGCTTCAATGAAGCAGTCCGAATTGGCCGTGAGAGCGGCCGTAACTTGCTGGTCATGGCGCTGGCCAATCGGGCAGCCGCATTGTGCCGTTCAGGCCGCTTCCCAGAGGCATTGTTGGATTTTGAAGAGGCCATTGAGTTGCTCAAAGGCATGAACTATCCCAGTTTACAGGTGGAAACATATCTGTTTTGGGGCTATGAATACAGCACTGTTTTGGGCAATTGGGCAGAGGCCCGTACCCAATTTAGCGAAGTTGCCAAAATCATTGGCCGGCAACCGGACAGCTACATTGAAGAAAGGGCGCGGCTCCTGATTGGGTTGGGCCAGGTTGAATTAAGTGAGGGTTATCTGGAAAAGGCGGAACAACTCTTGCAAGAGGCGAGAACCCTTGTTGAAGCCAAAGACATGAACTGGTGGCGTTCGGTGGTTGATGATTTGTTGGAACGATTGACTCGGGCGAAGGGGCAACGAGAGCAAGCCGGTTAAACAAAAAGCCCAGGCTTTTGACCTGGGCTTCGTCATCATATTCCCTTGTTTTTCTTGAACTATCCGGTACCAGGCAGGAAGCCTTTAGTGGTGCGGTCGCCCAGGCTGCCGGCGAATTCGTCGAAGGTGGCGTCGGTGAGGTTGGCGAGTAGCTGCCGCTCTTCGCCGGTGACGGCATATCCTTTCAGGGCTTCGTCGGGATTGTTTAATAAGAGCTGACGATAAGAGGCGTCCTTAACGGCGCGGTCTACAACTTGTTCCAATGCTTCAGACATAACATCCTCCTAAAGAAATTATGAATTATGAATTATGAAGGATGAAGTTCATCCTTCGTGATGAGCGTGTGCTCATGTAGACTCTTAAGAATGGGTTGGGGCTGCTGGTACTGCTTGCTTGCCACAAGTATGGGTGGTTCACTTTGGTTTGTCAATACGCCCGTAATACGTGGGGTCACGGCCGTGAGTTGCAGTGTTACCCTGAATTTGTGCCAACGGCCGTTGCCAACATACGGTCCCGTATGCGAATGATACGGCCGTTCCCCGCCAGTTCGTTAACCCATTCCCAAATGCTCACGGCCGTGTCGCCGATGTGTATGGTCAGCGTGGCCCGGCTTTCGTCGGGAAAGGGCGCCCGGTCTGGCGTTGCCTGCCGCCACGCTTGCAGGTCTAGCAGCAGCGACGCCAGGGCGCGCGTGTCGTCCGGCGGCACTGGGCCGCGTGTTACGCTGGCTTCCGGCGCACCGCGCTCCTGTTGATGGCGTTCAAAGTGGCCGTCGCCCGACAGCCACAGGCACATTCCGCCCCATAAGCCGTGCCTATCGTCATATTGTACGAAGAGGTCGGTGGACGGCCGTTGGCCGGTAGCAATCTCGTGCAAAGCTGTCTCGATACTGTTTTGGTTCATTTGTTTCCTTTGCATCAACCGCCTATTTACCAGACGCTTTCTTTAGCCACCAGTCCAATGCGCAGTATAAAAAATGCCGATAAATTGGTCAATCTATCAGCATTTGCATGATATGGGGAATGGAATTCTCAGACAGGTGCGTTGTGTCCGGTCTTTTTTACGGCCGTCCCCGCCTATTCTGTTTCAGCTTTGTAAGTTCCGCACGCCCAATTCTCTGTCAAGCACTCTGTCAAGCACTCTCTCAAGGGGTTTCTGTGATATAATGATGGCACGTTCTGGCTGGTGCCGTAAAAGCCCATCAAACCTGAATCATCACAAAAACGGCGCGACAGCGTTAACAATATTCACTCAATCCCTTACCATTGTCCAATGCCATCGTTGGGCAATCCCTGACAGCACCTCCTGCCCTGCCCAAAATGGTTGGAAGGATGGGGAGCATGTCTGATTCTGTCCCTCACAATCTAAATGACAAACAAGAGTCCCGGCAACCGTTGCCTGGCGGCAGCCTGGAACAATTTGAGCTTCAGCGCGGTTTCAACCAGTTACGCGATCTGATGGACCAATACTTCACGTTGGAAGAAATTCAGGCGCTCTGTTATGACTTGAGTGTGGAGTTTGAACACCTGGCTGGCAGTACCCGCCCCCACAAAATACAAAGCCTCATCACGTATCTGGCGCATCGGCAGCGGGTGCCGGAGCTTTTGCACTGCTTGAAGGAGCAACGGCCGTTGGTGGATTGGACGGCCGTAGAACTACCCGATTGGCCGCCGGTGGTGACAGAAATACCATCAGATGCCTCGCCAACGCAGGCTTACGAACGACCAGGGCGGATGACGCAGTACCTGGATTTTGAAGTGGAAGTGGGGGCCGGTGTGGGGCGGGAATATCCGGTGGCGGTTATCCATTCTCCGGCGGGGGAGGCGCGGGAGACGATGCGTTTTCCCTATGATGAACTGTCCCTGGAAAACCGGCTGCAAAGCCTTCAGATTGCGCTGCTGCACGCGGGCGGCGCACACCGGCAAATGCTGACGCCGGAGGAGCAACTGGTACAGGAATTTGGCCGTGATTTGTTCAATGCTCTGCTGACGGGGGAGGCGCGCAGCCGTTTTGATGTGAGCTGCGCCGAAGCCCGCCAGCGGGGAAAGGGGCTGCGCCTGAAACTGCGCATTCAGCCGCCCGAATTGGCCCGGCTGCCCTGGGAATTTCTGTACGATTCCCGTCGCGCCGAATATGTGTGCCTGTCACGCGAGACGCCTATCATCCGTTACCTGGAACTGCCGCAGCCCATTCAACCGCTGACAGTCAATCCGCCACTGCGTATTTTGGGGATGACGGTCAGCCCGTGTGGGCTGTCGCCGTTGGATATTGAGCGGGAGAAGCTGCGGGTGGACACGGCCGTACGGCCGTTACAGGCCAGTGGACTGGTGCGGCTCACCTGGTTGGCCGGGTCAACCTGGCGTGATTTGCAGCGAGCCATGCGCGCCGGCCCCTGGCACATCTTCCACTTCATTGGGCATGGAGGCTTCGACGCGCACCTCGACGAGGGGTTTATCGCTCTGGCCGACGAAAACGGCGAAACCCAACGGCTGCTGGCAACCGAACTGGGGCGTTTGTTGGCCGACCACCACTCGCTGCGGCTGGTGCTGCTGAATTCATGTGAGGGGGCGCGGGGCAGTCAGCATGACATCTTCTCTAGTACAGCCGCGATTCTGGTGCGCCGGGGGTTGCCTGCCGTTTTGGCCATGCAGTATGCCATCACCGACCGGGCAGCTATTGAGTTTTCCCGTGCCTTTTATGAGGCGCTGACTGACAATTTGCCGGTGGATGCAGCCGTGGCCGAAGCGCGTAAAGCGGTCAGCCTGGCCATGAGCTTCACGGTGGAATGGGGCACGCCCGTGCTGTATATGCGCGCGCCGCAGGGTATTATCTTCAAAATCAACACCGCGCCGCGCCAGCCACCGATTGAGATCGAGGCGACAGACAGTGAAGTAGACCGGCGACTGGATACGTTGTATACCGATGGGCTGGGCGCTTATTGGGTGGAGGATTGGGGTAAGGCATGCCGTATTTTCCAGAAGATTCTGGACATTCAGCCAGGTTATGCGGACACGGCCGTGCGCCTGGCCGAAGCGCAGCGACAGCAAAAACTGCACACGTTATACCAGCGGGCACAGGAAGCGGTTGACGAGGCTGGTGATTGGGTAGCGGCGATTGCGGCGCTGGAAGAAATTGTGGCCGATATGCCTGGCTACAAAGATGCGGCGGCGCTGCTGGCGGCGGCGCGGCAGCAAAAACAGTTAGCTGACCTGTATACGGAGGCGCGACGGCTGCATGCGGCGGGACAGTGGGTGGCGGTGGTCAAGGTATTCGGCCAGATGCGCGGCCTGGACGCGGTTTATCCTGATCCGGACGACTTGCTGACGACGGCCGAACAGGAGGTGGCCGAGCTACAGAGGCAGGCGGAATTGGAAAGGTTGTACGGCCGTGCGGTGCGACACTTAGACGCCGGGCGATGGGCGGAAGCGCGCCAGCTCTTAGCCACTATCGCCGAGATGGAGCCGGATTACCGCGAGACAAAACGACTGCTGGCCCGCGCCGAAGAGGCCGCCGCCCGCACGGTGGCGGAAGAGCAGCGGCAGGCGCAAATGAGTACCTGGTATGAGCAGGCGTTGAGTCTGGCGCGGGCCGGGCAGTGGCCGCAGGTGATGGCCAAAATGGAGGAGATCGCGGCGCTCGACCCACAGTTTGCCGATCCGGAGAGCCTGGCGAAACAGGCACAGGCGGAAATGGAGCGGGCAGAAGCAGAAGCGCAGCGGCAGCGGGAACTGGCAGCCCTGTATGCCGAGGCGGTACGCCTGCTGAAAGCGCAGGAGTATCAGGCGGCGCTGGAAAAGTGGCGGCAGGTGCAGGCGCTGGATGCCCATTACCCTGACCGGCAAAAGGTGCAACAGACGGCCAAAAAGAAGCTGAAGGCGCTCAGCCAGCCGGCAGCGCCCGCGCGCCGTTGGCCGCGCCGGCAATGGTTATGGGTCGGAGGGGTGGTGTTGGTGTTGGTCGCTGCCCTGATCCTGGTAATGGTCAATCCTTTTGGTTGGGGCGAAGGAGAAGATGGTGTGGCGGGAATGGGGGTGACGCCTGGTCGGGCCACAGCGACACGGCCGTCTGTGGTTGCCGCCGCGCCAGGTGAGTGCCCAACGATCACTGCCTGGAAGGCCGAGTATTGGGATAATCAGGAATTGAAAGGCGACCCGGTGTTGTGCCGCAACGAAACTGGGGTATTTGTCCATCACGACTGGGGAACTGGTTCTTTTGGGTTGAGCTTCCCGGTCAATGATTTTTCGGCGCGGTTCACGCGAACCATATATCTTCCTGAAGGGAACACGCGGTTTGCGCTGGGCAGCGATGATGGGGCGCGCTTGTGGGTTGATGGTACGCTGTTGATTAACCGATGGCAAGACAGCGAATATACGGAAACCTGGGCTGATATGCATTTGGCCGAAGGTAATCACCGGCTGCGCCTGGATTATTTTGAGAATGGGGGGGATGCGAAAGTGACGCTTACCTGGACGGCCGTTGCCGAATGTGCGCCTGGTGTGATTTATTGCGAAGATTTTGAGGACGGCCGTGCCGATAATTGGAGGCTGCTTGAAAGTTGGCAAAGCGGTGCAAAATGGGAAGTGCTGGGACATGAAATTGAATCCAATAACTTGTATAAGGGTACAGGTCATAGGATGTCTATTTTGCAGCATGAAGGCTGGACGGATTACCGGCTGCGTTTTCGCCTCCGGCTGATTCGCGGTACAGTTCATCTCAATTATCGCCATAACGAATCAGAAGATAACTTTACCAGGTATTTCATTGGCTTTTCGGAGTCGGAGGTGGGACTAAGCCGCCAGATGGGAGATGTGTTTACGCATCTCAGGGATTCGGAAGGTGAATATGCCTTAAATCGGTGGTATAACATTGAGATTGTGGGTGAGGGCGGCCATATTCAGGTCTATGTAGATGGCGAATTGGTTCTGAACTATGTTGACCCCAATCCCATTTTGCAGGGAAGTATTTCATTTGAAACCCTGGACGACTCGCAGGCACAGATTGATGACATAGAGATTTTACCGGTAAATCCATGATTTGGCCGAGGAAGAAAATTTAGGGCATGGATGAAACGGATGAGACAGTGAGTTCAATGAAAAAGCCGGGAAGGATACAAATCCCACGAATTTTCTCTCTGGTGACTCTGCCTCTGCGGTTTTTCAGTTAGCTCACTGATAGCCGATCACTGGTTATATCCGGTCAGTTCCACGTACCCGCGCCCGGAAATGGGTTCACCGTTTACTATGCCGCTGTAGGCGATGGCGCCCTCCCAGTAGGTGGTGTTGAGAGTGAGTTCCTGGTTAGGCATAAGCGGCACGGCCGTTAACACCAGCCCCACTTTGGGTATCTCCAGCCGCCAACCGGCGGGGTAGGTAATGCCGGTGGTGGGGCTGCGCCAGGTATCGCTGACGGTCAAGTTCATATCGGCGGCGCTGAGGACGGTGGTTTCCCCGTCTGCCGCTATCCATGTGCCTATAGAGTAAGGGCTGGCACGGCCGTCGGCCTCCCGGATTTGCCCCACCATCAGCGCCGCGCCATTGTCCAACTGCGCTGAAAACCAATCCCAACCCACCGCAGCCCGCGTCAAGGCGCTGGTACCATATTCGTGGTCTTTCCAGCTAACCCCGCTGACGGTAAACGTCTGGTTGCCGATTTGGACCGTTCCTTCGGTAGGCTGCTGCACAAACGAGTAGTAATAGCTGGCGTTGCCCGCCTCTGGCCCCTTCTGGCTCAACCCGGCATCACCATGCAGAATGGGCGGCAGCGTCTGGCGCAATTGCAGGTCAATGGTCACATCCTCACTTTGCGCTCGCAGTCGCACCACACCGGGCGCTGTTTCCATTGCCGACCAAACCTCAATCCACACCCGGTACGGCTCGGCCTGCGCCCCGGCCAATCCGGTGCTGCCCCGGCTTAACTTCTCGTGCTGGTAAAACTGCCGGTTGGCTATGTCGCTGACCGTGAAATGGGCGAAATAGACCTGATTCGTGCGCCAGTTCGAAGAAGGAGACTGGGGATTAGAGGTTGGAGATTGCTCACTGGCTTCAATCTCTAATCTCCAATCGCCAATCTCTGGTATCAGCGCCCGCCGGAAAATGGTGAACTGGTAGCCAAATTCACGGCCGTCGGCCGTCTGCAAATTGCCCGTGTAATACCACCACTCGGTCTGGTACTCGTCGTGGGCTGCCAGGTCACGCGGGAACCGGATGGCGCCCGGTTCGGTGGCGCGGGCAAAGGCGGCGTCTGCCTCGCCGGACAGGTAGCTGGTGACGCTGGCGGACACGGCCGTGGCTGCCCCCACCTCCCGCTGCTGCCGCCACCACAACCCGGCAATAACGGCCAGGATCATCACCAGAAATACAAACCACCGTTTCATTTTCATATGGTATGGAGGGTATACTGATTTCCACCAGCGTCAACCGGCGTAAAGAAAACAATCATCAATGGAGGAAAAAAGATGGCAGATGACAAAAAAACGATTTTTTATGAACGAGACGGCCGTATCGCCCGCATCACGCTCAACCGGCCAGAGAAGCTCAACGCAATCAATGAAACGATGCCGCAGGAGTTGCGCACGGCCGTGCAGCAGGCCAACCAGGATGATGATGTGCATGTGATTGTCCTCAAAGGGGCGGGGCGGGCCTTTTGCAGCGGTTATGACCTGGAGATTTTTGCCGAACGGCCGCGCCCGGTGCCTGGCAGCCAGGAAATGCCTTGGGACCCGATGGTGGATTACCGGTTGATGGGTGAAAACACCGCCTGTTTTATGAGCCTGTGGCACAGCTACAAGCCGGTGATTTGCCAGGTACACGGTTTTGCCGTTGCCGGCGGCAGCGATATTGCCTTATGTTGTGATCTGATTGTGATGGCGGAGGAGGCGCAAATTGGCTATCCGCCGGCGCGGGTGTGGGGCTGCCCAACGACGGCGATGTGGGTGTACCGCGTGGGCGCAGAACGGGCCAAACGGCTGCTGCTGACGGGGGATTTGATTGACGGCCGTACCGCCGCCCACATTGGGTTGATCAGTGAAGCAGTACCAGAGGCGCAGCTTGCGGAACGGGTAGAGCAACTGGCGCAGCGCATGGCAGGGATGCCCAAGAACCAATTGATGATGCATAAACTGCTGGTAAACCAGGCGTATGCCAACATGGGGTTGGAAAGCACCCAACTGCTGGCCACGCTCTTTGACGGCATGGCCCGCCATTCACCCGAAGGGGTGGCCTTCAAAGCGCGGGCGGAAGCAGTGGGATTCAAGCAGGCGGTGCGGGAGAGAGATGGGTAACTGATTGAGTAATTGTGTAATTACAACGCCAATTAGCCAATTACTCAATTACTTTTTACGGCCGTGTCGCCACTTCCAGTTCGGCCAGATAGATGAGTGCATATTCGGTTGTGTCGCCGCACATCTCCTGGTTGGCTTGCAGGCGGTTGCAGACGGCGGGCCGGTCGGGGTGGCCAAAGATGGCACAGCGATTGTCGGGCGTCAACTGCACGCAGCGCACACCGGCCGGTTTGCCATGGGGCATCCCAGGAATAGGGGAGGATATGGATGGGGCGATACAACAAGCCCCGCAACCAACACGACATTCCATAACAATCATCACTCAAACAATCATCACTCACCTTCATACCGAAATAGGTGCGTTTGCCATTGGCTGAGGGAGCTTTGGCCGGTTTGTTGGAAGTGGGCCAGGGCAGCCTGCGCATTCAGAATTTGGTCAGGAGCGGCGGGGTGGCGGAATTCGTACAGCGGGCCGCCGGCTCGTTCTTCGGCGGCGTATAACTCGACGCAGTGGTGCAGGTCGGGACGCTGCATGTCAAACGGCACCCAGTCGGTGCTGGACAGCAGGCCGCCATAGATGAAGCCGGGGATTTCCTGGGTCAGGCGGTGGATGCGGTCACGGCCGTACTGGTACGATACGTTCAAAAAGACCAGCCCACCCGGTTTCAGGAACGGCCGTGCCCCCGCCAGTACCACCCGGCGAAAACCAAAACCGTCATCTCCTTCGCTGGTGGGTGGGTTCGCCAGGATGAAGTCTACACGCCCGGCGTAGGCTGCCAGCACGGCCTGGTCGTCGGCAGCAAATGGGGTGTAAGAGTCGGCCAGAAAGAAGCTCAGGCGGTCGGCGACGCCGTTCAGTGCGGCATTGTGCAGTGCGGCGGCGATATTGGCCGGCTCAATGTCCAGGCCGATGACCTGGCTGACGGTGGGGATTTGCACGGCCGTGATCCCCAAACAACCGGCGCCACAGCCCCAATCCAGCCCCACGCCCGCCAGCAGGTGGCGGTGGGCGCCAATCGTTTGCAGGGCAATGCGGCTGGCCGGGGTCAGGGCAAATGCGCCGGGTGGCTGGTGAATCTCAATTTTCCCCAGCCCGCCGGTATCGGCCGCGGTCAGGTGAATGGTATTTTCGGGAGTGGTAGTCATCACAACCTGATGGATGGTAATTGGGTATAATTGAGTGATTGGGTAATTACCCAGTTACTCAACTACATCTTCTGCAACTGTTCTGCCAGCGCCTCAATTTCTGCGCAGTGCGTGGCTTCGTGCAGCGCCAGGCGGCAGGCCTGGCTGTAGACGGTGTGGGTATGATTGTCCGGCACGGCCGTTGTTGCCGCGATGTATGCAGGCGTTTCGGCCAATAAAGCCATCACTGCTGAATACCATTATTTGTCAATGAAGCTCTCAAACACCAACCATCCATTCGTCTCCATAATAGTACCAGTTTTCAATGATTACGACCGGTTGTTGATTTGTTTACAACATCTCCAACACCAATCCTATCCCCAAGAAAACTACGAGATCATTGTCGTAGACAATGGTTCCATAGATCCTGTGAGAAATTACCCCCTACCAGGGCACGCCATCCTTTTGGAGGAACCGCAGATTGGTTCTTACGCCGCCCGCAACAAAGGGTTAGCCACTGCCCGGGGCGAGATCATCGCCTTTACAGATTCTGACTGCCAACCTGCTCATGACTGGGTGGAAAGGGGTGTAGAACGGTTGTTGTCCACCCCAAACTGTGGCCTGATAGGAGGGCAAATCAAAGTTTTCCCCCAGAATCCGGCAAAGCTCACTATTAGCGAATTTTACGAATGTCTCGCCGCTTTTCCACAAGCAAGGTACGTGCAAGATATTCATTTTAGCGCCGGCGCCAATACATTTACCTTCAGGCATGTCATAGATAGGGTTGGCAATTTTTTGCAAGACCTCAAATCAGGCGGCGATGCCGAATGGGGGAACCGGGTATATGATCATGGTTATGATCTGGTGTATGCCGAGGATGTTATTGTCAGGCATCCTGCCAGACGCTCATTGCGAGAATTGTGGGCAAAAGAGGTGCGGAGGGCTGGTGGTCTCTATGACAAAAACCTGCCCCAACAGCCGACCTTAAGGGAACTGGTTCAAGGGCTTATGCCACCTCTTTTTGCTGTTCGGCGGGTTTTGCCCGGTTACCAACCGCTGACGCTGAAAGAAAACATTTCCATCGTTTTTGTTTTGGTTTTTCTGAAATATGCCGGAGGGTGGGAAACTCTACGCTTGCGTCTGGGGGCAAGTTCACGGCGATAAAGGTAGGAACACTTCGCTGTCACCGTAATCCCCATTGGCAGTTCAGGGCTGTAACCACTGCACCACACACTAATGGAAGTATCGCATGGTTACTCTTCGCGCACGGCCGTAGCCACCACCATCTGCCCCAACTGATACGCCGGATAAACGCCCGCCAGCAGCGCGGCCGTCAGCGCCACGACAAACGCCTGGGCAAAGAAGATCGGGTTTAGGTTCATTTGTAGCGTCCAGCCAAAAGAACGGACGTTGATGACATAGATGAGAATCCAGGCTAATGCCAGGCCGGTGGGCAGGGCCAGCAGCCCCGCCAGGCTACCCATCAGACCTGTTTCCAGCAGCGTCAGCCCCCACAACTGGCGCACGGTCATGCCGGTGGCGCGTAACACGCCCCATTCGCGGGCGCGTTCCAGTTGCAGGCTCATCAGGGCGCTGAGGATGCCGATGAAAGCGACCACCACCGCCAGCAGCCGCAGGGCGGCGGTAATAGCAAAGGTGCGGTCGAAAATTTCCAATGCGCTGGCGCGCAGGCTTTGGTTGGATTGAATGGTGAGGTCGCTACGGCCGTTAAACCGCGCCTGCAATTCCGCCACCACATCGTCCACGTTGGCCCCTTCGTCTACAAACAGCCCCATTGTGGAGATGGTCTCGTCCGCCCAAAGACCTTGATATAGTGATTGCCCCATGTACACTCGCCCCTGGTCAGTGGTGTAGTCATAGGTCACCGCCAGAACGGGGAAGGTGCGCTCCCCGGACGGTGTGGCGATGGTGATGGGCGGCGGCGGCAGGCCCAGATTTTCCCTTTGCAGCAGTGGTTCGGTGATGAAGATACCCTCACCTGCCAGCAGCTTTGCCCAGGCGGACGGCATATCCTCGGCCAGCCACAGGTAGCGCCGATTGCCGTTGGAGACATCGCCGTCTACGGCAATCAGGTCAGTCGCCAGGTCATAAGCGGGCAGGGTGATAGGCAATTCGCGGGCGGTGACGGCCCAGGTGATACCGGGGGTGGTCACGGCCGTGTCCGCCACATCGGCTGCCAGCGTCCCCCCAATTTCACTGTTCGTCAGGCGCGGTGTGGCAATGAAGATGTCCGCTTGTAGTGTGTCATTGAGCCAGACTTCCACGGTATTGCGAAAGGAACCAATCATCACGGAAACACCGACGATGACGGAGACGGCCACCATCAGGGCGGCAATGGCGATGGATGTGCGGCTGAGGGAGCGGGTAATGTCACGGGGGGCCATGCGTCCCAAGACGCCAAACAGCCGGGTGCTGAGGGGGGTGATGAGGGGCATGAGCACGGCCGTGAGCGGCGGCGTCAGCAGGGCAAAACCAAACAACACGGCAAACAGCCCGGCAAAAGCGGTGATCAGAGAACCGGGAATGCGCAGTAGTAAAGCGCCAAGTAACAGCAAAATCAGCCAGCCAATGAGCAGCCAGGGCAGCAGGCGGCGTGTTTTGCCTTCGAGGGTGGAGCGGCGCAGGACGGTAGCCGGCGTCGTTTGCATGGCTTCCCAGGCCGGTAAGAGCGACGCGCCCACAGCGGCCAATATGCCCAGACTCAGCCCAATTACCAGTGATTGTGGCGGAATGGTCACATCCTGCACGTTCAAGGTGAAGTAAAGATCGTTGATGGTTTGTGTGACCAGGCGCACCATACCCCGCCCCAAAATGACGCCGACGACCAGCCCTAACAGCCCGCCGATCAGGCTGAGGACAGCCGCTTCCACCAGAATGAGGCGCAGTAGCTGATCGCCGGTGACGCCCAGACTGCGCAAAATACCGAACAACGGCCGTCGCTGCACGACGCTAAAACTGACGGTGTTGTAGATGAGGAACATACCCACCACCAATGCCAGCAGGCTGAGCGCGGTCAGGTTGAGTTCAAAGGCGGCGGTCATTTGCTGGATGGTGTTACTGCGGGCGGCGGCCGTTTCCAGGCGCACGCCAGGCGGCAGCGTGGGGGTCAGGGCCTCTGCCTGCGCGCCTGTCAGGATGATGTCAATGTGGCTGAGACGGCCGTGCATGTCCAATATCTCCTGGGCATTGGCGATGTCGGTGAAGAGCAGGCCGCCCAGGGCGCGGCGGTTGACCTCATTACTGGGGGTGAGCAGGCCAACAAGTCGCAGGGGGGTAGTACGGCCGTTGACCGTCACCGTCACCTCATCCCCTAATTCCAATCCGTTACGTGCTGCCACCGGCTCAGACAGAATGACCGTATGGGGTTCCGCCAGAAACGCGCCCAACGCTTCGCCGGCGCCGCCTACCGATTGGCCGGGCGCGCCAAAATAGTCGCGGAAAGGCGGCTCGGCAAAGAGGTCAATGCCTACCAGCCGCATCAATTGGTTGTCCAGTTCGGCGGCCTGCACATACCCTTCCACCACGGGCGCGGCGGGGGCAATGCCCTGCTCCACGCGCAGTTGGGTGTAGAGCGCCTCGTCCAGGCCGCCGCCTGGATTGCCGCCGCTGACCAGGCGGTGGGTGGCCTTGCCGGTGATGGCGTTGGTGGAAAGCTGGAAGGCGCGGCTGGCCGATTGGCTGGCCAGGTCAATGGAGACCATCATAGCCACGCCAATGGCCACACCCAGGATGAAGAGGATGGTCTGAAACGGCCGTCGCCTGAGGCGGCGGTAAGCGGTGCGGTAGAGGGGGCGGTTGTTGATCATATCGTTTGTAGTAGGCGCTTTATCGCCGTCAGAAGGCGATAAAGCGCCTACTACGAACAAAAACTATGGGTAATTGAGCGCCAATAGTTCACTCACCGGGCCGCGTTTGCTGGCTTTGGAATTGATGGCGCGGCTGGCTTTCAGTTCCAGGCAGTGGAAATCCTGGTACAAAGCCAGTATCGCGGGCGTCCAGGAATTACTCAGCATCACTTTGCAGCCGCGTTGGTCTAGTTCATGTAACACGGCGGCCAATTCTACCTGCTCTTGTTCACCAAAGGCATCGGCCGTGTAGCTGGTGAAACTAGACGTTTTGGAGAGCGGCGCATAGGGCGGGTCAAAATAGATAAAATCACCCGCCTGTGCCCAATGCAGCAGTTCCCGAAAATCAGCCTGAACAACTTCCACGCCTTGCAGGGCGCGGCTGGCACTCTGTAAAGCGGTGGTGTCAAAGATGGCCGGGTTTTTATAACGACCCATGGGCACATTAAACTGCCCGGCGCGGTTGACCCGGTAGAGGCCGTTGTAACACGTTTTGTTGAGGTATATGAGCCGGGCGGCACGGGCCACCGGTGAAAGTTCGGCCGTGTTTTGGGCGCGTATCTGGTAGTAATACGTTTGTTGGTGCTGCTGGCGGTGCTGCGTTAACTGTTCGATGAGAGCGTCCACCTCATCGCGGACGACCTGGTAGCAGTTGACTAATTCGGCGTTGCTATCGGCCAGATGAACATCCGAGAAATGCACCACCCCTTGCTCGCGTAGCGAGTAAAGATGCCAGTACACGGCTGCACTACCGGTAAATGGTTCACAGTAATGGTTGAATTCAGTGGGGAAATGGGGCGCAATCTGGCTCAACAACTGCGTCTTACCACCGGCCCACTTCAGGAATGGTTTCGGGGCAGTGGTGGGTGGGGGCACGGCCGTCATGGGGAGCTTCAGGTGCGACCCACTTCTGAAAGTGGGTCGCACCTCTGCTTACTGGTTTCAGGTAGGTACGGAACGGTAGGTGAAGGGTTCCAGGTAGGCGTCGAAGCCGCCGGGCACGCCTTTCACCAGGACGCTGATGGCGTCGTGGGAGTGCAGCGACTCTTTGTGAGAGGCGAAGATGCGGAAGTCGGCGATACGGCCGTCGTCGTCCAACCCCTCATATAACAGACGCACCGCGTCTTCCACAAATTTCAAATTGGCGGCGTTCAGTTCGGCAAACGCCTGTTCATCTTCTCGTTTTACCATCACCTGGGTTTCTGTTTGCAGCGCCTCGCGGGCGATGTCCACCAAATCCTCGATCCAGAAGCCGTCATTGTATTCCACTGAGATTTTGGCAACGGAGCGCTGGCTGTGCGGTACGGCGGCCACGCCGCGCGTCAGGTTGGCATGAACGCTCAATTCGTAGCTGCACGGGCAGGCGGAAGAGTAGACAAAATCGAGATGGATGAACTGGCGCAGGCCGTGATCGGGGGTGACAATGGTTTCCAGCACCACCGGGTAGTATTGGTAGCCGGCCAGACCGCTGCGCAGGCTTTCTTGCAGCAGGGGATAATCAAAGGCGATGGCGATGCGGGCGGAAGAGCTTTCCAGGTTGTCCAGGTAGCTGGCGACCACGTTTTGCAGCGTTTGCGGCGTCAATTCGCTTTCGTCGTATTCGTAGAAGGTACGAATGATGCGGCTCATGTTGATGCCCTTCTTGTAGGCGTCCAGGGAGACGGTGCCAGTGATGGAGCAGTGAACTTGCTGCGAGCCGCCGTCGCGGGTGATGACGCGCATGGGTACTTTGAAGTTATGGATGCCGACGTGCTGGATGGTCACGGCCGTGCCCCGGTTTTCGCTGGTGTTTTGCATGTCCGGCATCGTTGCTTTGTAGGCCGGCGTCGGTTTGAATTCGGTGTCGTACACCTTTTGCAAATCTTTCACGCGCCGTTGGTCGGCCGCAACTTCGTCAACTTCGGGGACAATGGTCAGACCATTTAAGCCGTTTTGTCCATTTTTGTGAAAACCATGGCCGTTGAGTACGGACACTTCGGCTTTGCTCAGCGCCGGTGTGTGCCCATTGTTTTTCATTGTCTTGTTCATTTTCATCTCCTTAGCAGTTGCAAGATAAACCTGAGTGGCAACGTTGTAGCTGGGTTCAGTTTAATCAGGTGGGTAGTAAGTAGAGTCTGTATATGCCAGAATTCTTACTGTGGTTTCAGATTATTTAGCAAATTCAGGGTTGCTTCTATGATTTGTGCCTGCTGTGTGGCCCGGTCAATGGTAGCGGGATTATCGCCGGATTGATCGCCATACCAGCCAAATTGGGCATGATTGCCACCCGTAATCGGCCACCATTGTACATCAGTCGGCAACAGATTTTTGGCATTCTCAATATCCGCTATGGAAGCCAGACCGTCTTCCGTGCCATAAACGGACACCACGTCAAGGTCATAACCTGATAAGTTGGCATTCTGCGCCGGATAGGCGGCCCACAAGACCAAGCCATCTACCTGATCTGGGTGGTTGTAGGCATATTGCGCTGCCATCGCGCCACCCAGCGAGTGACCGGCAATGGCCCATTGCCGGATTTCTGGATAAGCGGTGATTACATCTGACGCTGCATTCGCGTCAAAGAAGGCCAGATTCAGGGGCATAGGTACAATCACCACCTGGTAGCCCTGGCTGGCAATGGCATGGGCGATGGGCGCATAAGCGCGGGGGTCTACCCGTCCGCCGGGGTAAATGATCAATCCACTATCGGGCTGTGCGCCGGTTGGCGTGAATGTAATCCATTCATCCTGGTTTACAGTGACCTGCGCGTCAGTGGTGAGGGTGGCTATTGCCTCCGGCATCGGGTCGGCAGCGTCACCCGCCCAGGCTACAAAGCCAATAGAAACCAGCAGTAAAACGGCCAATAATGCCAATAACATTAAAATTGCTTTCTTTGATTTTTTCATTTTGAGGGAATTGCCGTTTTTCTTAACAGATAATGATTCGGTAGGGTTAATTGGTGTCATTGATTTTTTCCTGGTCTAAACTTTGTACATGCAAACGTTATTGTAACCGTGTTGTATAGATTTTGTCAAGATATTTGATTTTTCTGTATAGAATCATGTAGAAACGCTCATCTTGTGGAAGGATTGATTTGTTCATGAACCCATTGATTTGTCTCGAAAACCTGAGTAAGGATTTCCAGGAAGGGGATCGGCTGCGCCAGGTGTTGAGGACGGTGAATACACAGTTTTACGAGGGGGAGTTTTCTATCCTCCTGGGCAAAAGTGGCAGCGGAAAGAGTACGTTGCTCAATCTAATTAGCGGCATCGAGAAGCCATCACACGGCCGTGTCACCATCCAACACACGGCCATCACCGACCTGAGCGAACGGCAGCGTACCCTATTCCGTCGTGATCACATCGGGTTTGTCTTTCAGTTCTTTAACCTGATTCCGACGTTGACGGTGTTGGAGAATGTGACGCTGCCGCAGGAGTTGGCAGGGCGCAACGGCCGTGCTGCCACTGAATCCGCCCTGGCCTTGCTGGAACAGGTGGGACTGGCCGACCGCCAACACACCTTTCCCGATAAACTGTCCGGCGGTGAACAACAGCGAGTGGCTATTGCCCGCGCCCTGGCGCACAACCCACTGCTGCTGTTGGCGGATGAACCCACCGGTAATCTGGATGAAGAAACGGGCGAAATTGTGATGGCGCTTTTGCTAAAACTGACCCGCGATGCGGGCAAAACGCTGATTATGGCTACCCACAACCCGGAAATTGTGCCTCTGGTGGACAGGGTGTATCGGGTGCATGAAGGGGAGGTGGAGGTAATTGGGTAATTGAGACGCCAATTACCCAATTACATTCTTTACGGCAGGGTGCAGCCACCGGGGAAATGATTATTCGGGTCAATATAAATCTGACCTGACTTTTGGGTGGCGGTGGTGTCTTCAACGACGCGGATTTCGTGATTGTAAGCAGCACAGCGCCGCGACTGCGCGAAGTGGGTGAATGGCCCCGCGCCGCGATATTCGGTGGCCTGCCCACCCGGCCGGTCAAAGACGAAGACGGTGAATTGGCCGCCGCTGCCGCCATCCAGGTAAGGGAAGATAGTGATCTGACAACGCCAATCCGGGCCATTGCCAGGATATTCACATGACTCAACGGTGAAAATGTAGTTGGCTGTACCGGCGCCGGGTGCAGGAGAGGGGGTGGCGGTAGGCGCTGCTGAAGTGGGTGAAGCAGTGGGGGTGGGCGTCTGGCGGGGTACCACCACAAAACTAAAGGTCAGCGGCGTACCGATGGCGTCGCCATCAGCGTTCTGTAACTGCCATATGCTTTCATAAGTACCGGTGGTGGCGGGAGAAGTGAAGTCAGCCGTGATGGTGGCGCGCGAACCGGGCGCAACGGCCGTGCCTACGGCAATTGGGTCGCCCTCATAATCAAATTCCTCCCCTTCCACATAAGCCCAAACCAGGTCGGCCGGCCAGGGGCAGTTGCTGTTGTTTTCCAGCACCCACTGGGCCGTAAAGCCGCTGTTGGGAAAGACGCCATTGGAGGTGGTATTGGCTCTGGTGGTGGAAACGAGCCGTGCTGTGGGCACACAACTGGCCAGAAAGGCGGCGGTGGCGTCTGTGGTGGGGGAAGGCGTGGCGGACGCCGCCGGAGTATGGGATGCCGTAGGCGTCACCGTCGGTGTGTCGGTGGCGGCGGCTTCTGTCAGGGCTACCGACAGTTCTGCTAACTGGGTGGCTACCAGGTTGGGGGTAGCTGTGACTGGTGGTAACGTTTCGGTGGCGGTGGCGGCGGCTGTGGTGGGAGTATTGGTACTCTCGCCGCCGCTAATGACGGCGGGCGTCTCGTTGCCTTCGTTGCCACCGCCAAACGCGCCACTGGCAAATAACCCGCCACCAATGAGAAGCAGCAGTATCACGCCAACCACAGCGTAGGCCCAGGTGGGGATTTTGCGGGCGGGTGGGGCGACGGCCGTTTCTCCTGAGCTGATCACCGTCGCGCCGACGGCCGTTTGCTCAGCCGGAGTGTGAACAACGGTAGAGGTTTGGCCGCCGACTACGGCCGTTTGCGCGGCAATGGTCATGCCGGGTGCAGTGAAATCAGGGGGTGGGGTGACGGCCGTAGCGCCCACGAGGGGGGTAACGGCCGTGGTCGCCCGTTCACCTGACCAGTTAACCGCTCGCAACGCTGCCGCCATTTCCGCCGCCGTCTGAAAACGCTCATCCGGGTTCTTAGCCAAAGACTTAATGATCACG
This sequence comes from Chloroflexota bacterium, assembly GCA_035444285.1. Taxonomy (GTDB): domain Bacteria; phylum Chloroflexota; class Anaerolineae; order Promineifilales; family Promineifilaceae; genus CAADGU01. The sequence goes on along the minus strand of DAOMOK010000006.1, from coordinate 100,429 downwards.
TTCTGCAAATCCAGCGGAATATCCGGGTTAAACGTCACCGGTTGCGGCACCGGCTCATTCACGTGTTTCATCACCACCGCCAGCGGTGTATCGGCGGCAAACGGCAGTTGGTTGGTTACCATTTGAAAGAGCAAGACGCCTAACGAGTAAATATCTACCCGCTCGTCACCCGGTTTGCCCAATGCCTGCTCCGGTGACATGTAGGAAGGGGTGCCAATGAGGGCGCCGGTGGCAGTAAAAGCCATTGTCTGGCTGCCCATCAGCTTGACAATGCCAAAATCGGTCAGCACCGCCTGGCCCGTCTCTTTGCGCAGCATGATGTTGGCCGGTTTAATGTCCCGGTGTACCATGCCACGCCGGTGAGCATAGGCCAGCGCGTCGGCAATATCAGCCATCATCTTGACCGATTGTTCCAGAGGAAAACGTTCGCCGGTGGCAGCCAGTTCTTCCAGCTTTTGTTTCAGTGTGCCGCCGTCAATGTATTCCATGACCAGGTAGTAGCTGTCTTTACCGTAGGTATCAAAGTCATACACGCGGACGATATTGGGGTGGCCCAGCGCCGCCATAGCCCGTGCTTCGCGCTTAAAGCGCTGCAAAAAATCATCCTCGGCGCTGAGGAAGGTGTGCATGATCTTGATGGCGACGTAGCGATCCAGGCTCTCTTGATACCCCTTGTAGACCTCGGCCATACCACCACGACCCAGGCGCTCTTCAATGTGGTATTTGCCAACAGTTTTCCCGGTTAAAGTGGATTCTTCCATATCTTCTATGCCTGCCATGCCGATGGCCTGAATGATTGATACGCGCCATCAGCAATTGGCATGGTTAGTATACCCAGTTTCAAGGCAAAGCGAAAAGGGTAGCAGGCGTCAGGTGGGTAGACATTCACTTGACACTTGCCACTTTCAATTGCCCACAGCCGGCGGCGATGTCTATGCCGCGGCGCTGGCGCACAGTGCTGGGGATGCCGTATTGGGTGAGGATGGCCTGAAATTGTTTGACCGACGGCCGTGCCGTAGGCAATCCCTCATACCCCGGCGTGGGATTCAGGGGAATCAGGTTGACATGGGCGGGGATGGTCTGCAAAAGTTGGCCCAGGGTATGTGCCTGGTCGGGTGAATCATTTTTGCCTTCAATCAGTGTCCACTCGAAGAAGATGTGCCGTTTGCGCTTGTGGGTGTAGTAGCGGCAGGCGTTCATCAGTTCGGCCAGGGGCCAGCGGCGGGCCGGCGGCACCAGCGCCTGCCGCTCAGCGTCGGTAGCCCCGTGCAGGCTGACCGCCAGCCGCACCTGCCGCCCTTCGTCGGCCAGGCGGATGATGCCGGGCACGACGCCGACGGTACTGAGGGTGATGTGGCGTGGGGCGATGGCTAAACCTTTGGGGTGGGTGAGAATGTCTACGGCCGTCATCGTGTCCTCATAGTTGTGCAGCGGTTCCCCCATGCCCATAAGGACGATGTTACGCAGTCGTTGCCCTTGCCCTGAGCTTGCCGAAGGGCTGGCAGATTGTAGGAGGCGATCTACAAATAAGACCTGGCCCACAATTTCCCCGGCGGTCAGGTGGCGGGTGAAACCCATTTGCCCGGTAGCGCAAAAGACACAGCCCATGGCGCAGCCCACCTGGGTGCTGACGCAGGCGGTCGCCCGCCCCTTGAACCACATGAGGACGGTTTCAATCGTTTGCCCATCGGCCAGGGCCAGCAGGAATTTGCGGGTGAAGCCGTCGCTGCTGTCTGTGTCCAGGCGCGGGTGGGGGAGGGGTACGGCCGTTTCCGCAACCAATCTGGCCTGCAAATCCGGGCGTAACTCCGTCATGGCTGCTACCGTTTCTACCTGTTCCTGGTAGAGACAGGCCCAGATGCGGCCGGCATGGTATGGGCTAAAGCCCCAGCCTTGCAGGTGTTTTTCCAGTGCGGGGTAACTCAGGTCATACAAATTGAACATAGGCCGATTATTGTAGCGTAACGGCCGTGCCCGGTACAGAGCAGCTATCTTTGCTGTGGCCGCCTCTCAGCCTGAAAGGCTGCTTTCCACCCGTGCCGCCTCTGGCAAAAATGCCAGATTATGACCCTTGCCAGTATATCACGCAGCAATTTTTGCCTTGTGAAACAAAACAATATATGCTTCCTTATTAACCAATCGCCCAGGTGTGTCAATGGCTAAACATCGGTATGGGCAAGGCCAGGTTGGGTATAGGTATGCACACAGTATTAAATTTGGAGCAACAGAAAGCGCTGTTGGACAACATGCGTGATGCAGTTGTCATTACAGATTTGCAGTTTCACATTCTGAGTTGGAACGCCGCCGCTGCCGCCATGTATGGATGGCAAGAGGAAGAGGTATTGGGGAAGTCGGTTAATGATGTTATTTCCCAGTATCAAGTAGGCGTTTCTTATGATGAGGCCGCCGCGCGTCTTTTTAACCAGGGGTTCTACGAAGGAGAATCCGTGCAAACGTGCCGCGATGGTCGGCAGCTATATGTGTGGGCCAAAGTGACGCTGCTGCGCAACAAAGCCGGTGAACCAGTGGGGGTGGTGGCTTTGAACCGGGATGTAACAGACCGTAAACAGATAGAAGAGGCGCTCAGTCAGCGTCTGGCGATGGAACAGTTCGTCGCGGAAATGGCGGCCCGGTTCATCAATCTTCCTTTCAGCCAGGTGGATGCCGCCATGGATGATGCGCTCCGGTTAGCGGCGGGGTTTGCCGGGGCGGTGCGCAGTTCCATTTTTATGTTTTATGACGACCTGACGCGGATCACCAATACCCATGAATGGTGCGCCGACCCCGCCGATTCCCAAAAAGTGCAGTTACAAAACATATCAGTGCGCCAACTGAAACTGACGATGATGCGCTTTGCCGCCGGTGAAAATCTGATCATTTCCCGACCACAAGATGTGGAAAATATACCGGGCCTTAATACCTGGATGTCTGAGCGTGGGTTTCGGGGTATGTTGTTTGTGCCCATGTTTTCTCAAGGAAAACTGGTGGGTGCGTTAGGTTTTTTTGGGCCGGTTGGTGTGGAGATGGCATGGCCGGATGTATGGGTGACGATGCTGACGCTGTTGACTACGGTGATTGTGAACGCTCTCCAACGCAAGCAGGCCGGGGAACAGCGACGAGCGTATGCGCTGGAATTGGAGCGGAGTAATCATGAGCTGCAAGAGTTTGCTTTTGTGGCCTCCCATGATTTACAGGAGCCGTTGCGCAAAATTTTGGCATTTAGTGAGCGGCTGCATTCCCGGTATGGGGAGCGGTTGGATGAACGGGGGCTGGATTATTTGCAGCGACTGGAGCGTTCGGCGGTGCGGATGCAGTCGTTGTTGGATGGGCTGCTGCTGTATTCACGGGTGCAAACACAGGATCGCCCTTTTGAACAGGTGAATTTAACGGCCGTTCTCCACGCCGTTCTCTCTGATTTGGAAGTCCAGATTGAGCGGGTAAACGGCCGTGTCACCACCCAACCCTTGCCCATTATTGAAGCCGACGCCACCCAAATGCGGCAGCTTTTCCAAAATCTGATCAGTAATGCCTTGAAGTTTCACCGCCCAGGGGCGCCGCCAGAGGTGGATGTGCGTGGCGAGCGTGTAGAGGGGAACGGCCGTGACATGCTGGAAATCCGCGTCAGCGACAACGGCATTGGTTTTGAGCCACAAGACAGCGAACGGATTTTTGGTGTTTTTCACCGACTGCACGGCCGTGGTGAATATGAAGGTTCCGGCCTCGGTCTGGCCATTTGCCGCCAAATTGTGCTGCGCCATTTTGGGCATATGACGGCTCAGGGCGCTCCCAACAATGGCGCCGTGTTTGTGGTGCAGCTCCCCTTTGCCCAATTGCCCCCCGCCCAGAAGATGATATAAACAGGCGTATGCCTGACGAAGAATTGCAGATTGACAGCCTGACTGTATACAAAAACCAGCCTGCCCGTGTGGTACAGACTGGCAAGAAACTGTTTATAGAACTGCCGGATGGCAGCCGCCTGAGCGTGCGACCCAAAGATGTGATTTTACTGCATCCTGGCCCTGCGCCGGCCTTATCCCGCTTGCAGCCACCGCCCGGTGATATGCAGACCGCCTGCGAACTATTGGCCGGACAAACCACCACTTTGCCCGAACTGGCCGAACTGGTTTATGACGAATTTTCGCCGGCGGCGGCCTGGGCCATCTGGCAGCAGTTGGCCGATGGGTTGTATGTGGATGGCGTCCCGGAAGCGATTGAGGTTCGTACCCCTGACGTGGTGGCACACATTCAGGCGGAACGGGCGGCCAAAGCGGCGGCTGAACAGCAGTGGCAGGAGTTTTTGGGGCGGTTGCGAGACGGCCGTTACCAGTCCGAAGACGCCGGTTATTTGCAGGAAATTGTGGCCCTGGCTACCAAACAGCGCGAAAACAGCAAAATTCTGCGCACCCTCGGCCAGTCGGAAACACCCGAACAGGCCCACGCCCTCCTCCTCAAAATCGGCTACTGGGACGAAATGGTTAATCCCTACCCCCAACGACTTGGCCTGCCTACCCAATTACCCATTTACCCTATTACCCCATTACCCTCCGAAAACCGCCGCGACCTCACCCACCTTTCCTCATTTGCCATTGATGATGAGGACAACCAGGACCCGGACGACGCTCTTAGCCTGGACGGTGAGCGGTTGTGGGTGCATGTGGCCGATGTGGCTGCCCTGATACCCCCCGGCAGCCCGGCGGATGAGGAAGCCTGTGCGCGCGCTGCCAACCTGTATTTGCCGGAAGGCACGGTGCCTATGCTGCCGCCGGTTGTCACCGAAGCGCTGGGGTTAGGGCTGGCGGAAGTGTCGCCGGCGCTTTCGTTTGGCCTGGATTTAGCTGCCGATGGCGGCATAATCGGGGTGGAGATTGTGCCCAGTTGGGTGCGGGTGACGCGCCTGACCTATGAGCAAGTGGAAGCGCGGCTGGCCGAAGAACCGTTTGCCACGTTGTATACATGGGCGCAGCGATTTGAGGCGCGCCGCCGCGAAAATGGGGCGGTGTTCATTGCTCTACCGGAGGTAAAGGTGCGGGTGGAGGATGGGGAGGTGGTGATACGGCCGTTGCCCTCCCTGCGCAGCCGTGCCCTGGTGATGGAAGCGATGTTGATGACCGGAGAAGCGGTGGCGCGTTATGCGGTGCAACATCAAATTCCGCTGCCGTTCACCATTCAAGACCCACCAGATTCAGATGAACGGCAACCGGTACGGCCGTCTGAAATGCTGGCCCTGCGCAAAAAATTACAGCGCGGTCAGCAGGTCACTGCGCCCGGCATTCATGCCGGATTGGGGTTGAACCTGTATGCCCAGGCCACCAGTCCTCTGCGTCGTTACCTCGATCTGGTTGTACATCAGCAGTTACGCGCCCACCTGTGTGACCAACCCCTGCTGAATGCCGCCGCCATTATCGAGCGAGTGGGTACGGCCGATGCCGTCATTGGCAGTGTGCGCCAGGCTGAACGGTTGTCCAATACGCATTGGAAATTGGTCTATCTCCTGCAAAATCCCGGCTGGGAAGGCGAAGGGATTGTGCTGGATCAGCGGGGTAATCGTTACATTGTGCTGCTGCCCGACCTGGACCTGGAGACGGAGCTATACATCAAAGGCAGCCCGCCGCTGGACAGCGTGGTGGCGTTGGCGTCAACCGGGGTTGACCTGCCCCGTCTGGAAGCCCATTTCCGAGCATAAGCCGCGACGGGCACGAAGAAATTCGAGGAGTGTCAGAGAGATAAATTCGTAACAAAAAACCCATTCTCTTTGGACACAAATCAGGGAAATCGAGATGAGCGAAGAGAAATCAATGGTGGTTGTCGAACAGAGGAGCGTGACATTTTATGATGATGATGTCATCGCTGTCGTTGTGATGGCAGACGGCCGTCGGCAAATCTATGTTCCCCTACGACCGATATGTGATGCGCTAGGGGTGTCATGGACGGGCCAGTATGACCGCGCCAAACGTGACCCGGTGCTGAATGAAGTGTTGATGTCTATCCGTGTTACACGGACGGACATTGAATCTGGCAGCCGCCGCCCTAAAACGAGTGAAGTTACCTGTCTGCCTCTCGATTACCTGAATGGTTGGTTGTTTGGCATTACGGCGAATCGAGTAAAGCCCGAAATAAGGGAACGGCTCATCCGCTATCAACGCGAGTGTTATCGGGTGTTGGCTGATGCCTTTCAAGAAGGCCGGTTGGCAGCAGATTCCGATTTTGAGGAGCTGCTGCGTCGGGCCAGTGAGGATGCGGTGGAAGCGTATCAAATGGCGTTGGCGATGGTGAGGCTGGCCCGAAACCAGATTGTTTTAGAAGCCCGGCTTGATGAACACACCCGTACTCTGGAAAGCTACGGCCGTCGGCTGGCGGATGTAGAAGCCACCCTGAGTAATCCGGCGCAATTTATCACCCGCGAACAGGCCAGCCGCATTTCCCAGGCGGTACGGGCGATTGGTCTGGTGATGTCGCAGCGTAGTGGCCGGAATGAATACGGCGCGGTGTATGGTGAACTGTACCGCAACTTTGAAATCTCTGCTTACCGTGAACTGCCTGCCCAGAAATACGAAGAAGCGATGAAATGGCTCAATGCCTGGTACCAGCGCCTGACCAACCAGGACATTCCTTTCTAATACGAAATAGCCAAATACCCCCACCAACTTTTGGAGGAAAGCGCCTGTCCTGGTGTGGACGGCCGTGATAGAATACGGCCGTTTTGTCACCATCCCCTGTAAACCAATAACGGTTTACGGATCACGAATGACGGATTACGAATCATGACCCAACCCGCTTTACTCGCTCTCGAAGACGGCGCCACTTGGCCCGGCCTCGCCTTTGGCGCAACCGGTACCACCACCGGCGAAATCGTCTTCAACACCAGCCTCACCGGCTACCAGGAAATCCTCACCGATCCCTCCTATCACGGCCAGATCATCACCATGACCCAGCCGCACATTGGCAACACCGGCTGCAACCCGGCCGACGATGAAAGTGATCGTGTCTGGGCTGCCGGCTTTGTGGTGCGCAGTCTCAGCCCGGTGGTGAGCAACTGGCGCGCCACCCAATCCCTGCCCGACTATCTGGCCGAACGGGGTGTGGTGGGTATCACCGAAGTGGATACCCGCGCCCTGGTGCGCCACATCCGCACCTATGGGGCCATGCGCGCCGCCCTCTCCAGCGAAATTACCAATGCCGCCGACCTGACGGCCGTTGCCCGCGCCGCCCGCGATATGAACGGCCTTGATCTCGTTCGTGAAGTAACCTGCGCTGAACCGTACCATTGGACGGAGGGAGGGGATTGGTGGCAGCCGGGGGCGGGGAAAAGTGAGCAGTCGGCAGTGAGCGACGGACGCAGCGTCCGTGAGCGGTATCATGTGGTGGCGTATGATTTTGGGATTAAGCGGAATATGTTGCGGCTGCTGGCGGGGAAGGGGTGCCGAGTAACGGTGGTGCCCGCTACCACGTCGGCAGCCGATGTGTTGGCGATGCAGCCAGATGGGATTTTCCTCGCCAACGGGCCGGGCGACCCGGCGGCGTGTACGTATGCGGTCACGGCCGTGCGTGAACTGCTAGGCCAGAAACCGATATTTGGCATTTGCCTGGGGCATCAGATTTTAGGGCTGGCGTTGGGGGCGAATACCTACAAGTTGAAGTTTGGGCATCGGGGCGGGAATCAGCCGGTGCAGGTGGTGGCACACGGCCGTGTGCAAATCTCCAGCCACAATCACGGTTTTGCCGTAGACGCCCTGACCCTGCCAGACGGCGCGCTCAATTCGCACATCAACCTGAACGACAACTGCTGTGAAGGCATAGATGCCCCCAACTACCGCGCCTTTTCCGTGCAGTACCACCCCGAAAGTTCCCCCGGCCCGCATGATTCGGATGAGTTGTTCGATAAGTTTGTGGGGATGATGAGATGATGAGATTGGAGATTGGGTAATGTCTTTACTTTTTCGCCATGACTACAGCGGATAAAGAATTGAACGGATTCCCCTCTGGAAAATTATCCGTTTATTTCTCCATTCGTTGTAGTCTTAAGGAAGTGGCGAAAACTTCGTGACACTAACGAGATGGGGGATTGGAGATTGAGAGATTATGTCTACACACTAAACCATCTCTGGCAGACGTTCGATCTGGACAGGTAATAATTGATCCAGGTTAAGATGAGAGGAAGCGTCCAAAATTTCGATGCCTATAATTTTGTCTTCTTCGCCAATGTCTAAAACAATGTCCTCATTTAGACGCTGGTTGATAACCTCTTGTTGGCGACTATCAAGACGGATGTATAACACGTCTGTTTTTGTGTTGTACGTGACCTGCATGGTATTACTCCCATCTGCCGTAAAAAACATAGATTGTGATGGTTACGGCCGTCGAAATAATACCATATCTACAAACTTACTGGAAAACCACAGAGGCACAGAGACACAGAGTTTTGTCTGATCAAAATCCTCTGTGTCTCTGTGATGGCTTTTATTGCAGTCCTTACCTTGAGGGAAAATTGTGCCCAAACGAACTGACATCCACTCCATCTTGATTATCGGCTCCGGCCCCATTGTCATTGGACAGGCGTGTGAATTTGACTACTCCGGCGTACAGGCGTGTAAGGTGCTGCGCCGCGAGGGGTACCGCGTCGTCCTGGTCAACTCCAACCCGGCCACCATTATGACCGATCCGGACGTGGCCGACGCCACCTACGTCGAACCGCTCACCCCCGATCTGGTCGAGAAAATCATCGAAATCGAAAAACCGGACGCGCTGCTGCCCACCGTTGGCGGGCAAACGGGCCTTAACCTCTCCGTGCAGTTGGCCGAATCGGGCATCCTGGCTAAACACGGTGTGCAACTCATTGGCGCCGACTTGACGGCCATACGCCTGGCTGAAGACCGCTCCAAATTTAAGCAGGCGATGATGGCTGCCGGAGTGCCCGTGCCGATCAGCCACTTCGTGTATTCAGTAGAGGAAGCGTGGACGGCCGTCGCCGACATCGGTTTCCCCGCTCTCATCCGCGCCAGCTTCACATTGGGCGGCACCGGCAGCGGTGTCATTGAAACCCCGGACGAATTCGAGGCCATCGTGGCCCATGGCCTGCGTTCCAGCCCGGTGGGGGAGGTGTTGATTGAACGCTCCCTGCTCGGCTGGAAAGAGTATGAACTGGAAGTGATGCGCGACCGCGCCGACAACTTTGTGGTCGTCTGCTCCATCGAAAACGTAGACCCCATGGGGGTGCATACCGGCGACAGCATCACCGTCGCCCCGGCTTACACCCTGACGGACAAGGAGTACCAACTCCTGCGCGACCTGGCGAAACGGGTGATGCAGGCGGTGGGCGTGGAAACGGGCGGCAGCAATGTACAGTTTGCCGTCAACCCGGCCAATGGCGAGGTCATCGTCATTGAGATGAATCCGCGTGTCTCCCGCTCCTCCGCGCTGGCGAGCAAGGCGACTGGTTTTCCCATTGCCAAAATTGCGGCGCTGCTGGCGGTGGGTTACACGTTGGACGAGATTCCCAACGACATTACGCGGGTGACACCCGCCAGCTTTGAGCCGAGCATTGATTACTGCGTGGTCAAGATTCCGCGCTGGAATTTTGAAAAGTTCCCCGGCGTGGATGCCCGGCTGGGGCCACAAATGAAAAGCCTGGGTGAGGTGATGGCGATTGGGCGCACTTTCCCAGAGGCGCTGAACAAGGCGATTCGCGGGTTGGAAATTGGCGCGCCTGGTTTTAGCCGCCTGCTGGCCGAAAAGGCGACGCCGGAATCGCTGCGTGTGCCTACGGCGCAGCGGTTGTGGAATGTGGCGGCGGGGTTGGGTCACGGCCGTACACTCACCGATATTGCCGCCGAAACCGGTTTTGACGCCTGGTATGTGGCCCAATTGCAGGCGATTTTGGAGATGGAAGAGGAACTTCAGAAATCCGATTTCTCAGAAGAAATCGGATTTCTATTGCAGCGCGCCAAACGCATGGGTTTTTCCGATGCTGTAATAGCCCATGCACTGAACGTTAGCGAAACGGCCGTGCGCCAGCGACGGAAAGCGTTGGGCATCGTACCCGTCTATTACCGCGTGGACACCTGCGCCGCCGAATTTGAGGCGCACACGCCATATCTCTATTCCACCTACGAGAGCGACTGCGAAGCCAATCCCACCGACCGGCCCAAAGTGATGATTTTGGGCGGCGGGCCAAACCGGATCGGGCAGGGCATTGAGTTTGATTACTGCTGCGTGCAGGCGTGTTGGGCGTTGGGTGAACTGGGCTACGAGACGATCATGGTCAACTGCAACCCGGAGACGGTGAGTACCGATTATGATACGGCCGACCGCCTTTATTTTGAGCCGCTGACGTTGGAAGATGTGCTGAACATTGTGGATTTGGAAAAGCCGGATGGCGTGATCGTCCAGTTTGGCGGGCAGACGCCCATTAACCTGACCGCCGGATTGGCTGCTGCTGGTGTGCCTATCTGGGGCACGCCGCCGGACAGCATCCACCTGGCCGAGGATCGCGGCCGTTTTGGTGACTTGCTGCGGGAATTGGAGATTGACCATCCACAGTGGGGAATGGCGCAGTCACAGGAGGAGGCGTTGGCGATTGTGAAACAGGTGGGGTATCCGGTGTTGGTACGGCCGTCGTTCGTGCTCGGTGGTCGGGCGATGGCCATTGCTTACGACGACGCCTCGCTGCTCAACTTCCTGGCCGAAGCCGCCCGCGTCTCGCCTGGCAATCCGGTGCTGATTGACCAGTTCATCGAAGACGCCTTTGAGGTGGATGTGGATGCCGTGTCCGATGGTGAAGATGTGGTTATCGCCGGGGTGATGCAGCATATCGAAGAAGCGGGTATCCATTCTGGCGACAGCGCCTGTGTGCTGCCGCCATACAAAATCAGCCTCTACCACCTGAGCATTATCCGCGACTACACCGAAAAGCTGGGCCGCGCCTTGCAGGTGAAAGGGCTGATGAATGTGCAGTTTGCCATCAAGGATGATGTAGTGTACGTCATTGAGGTCAATCCCCGCGCCAGCCGTACCGTACCCTTTGTGAGTAAGGCGACCGGCGTGCCCATCGCCAAAATTGCCGCCCAGGTGCAGGCGGGCAAGACGCTGGCGGAACTCAATTTCCGGGAGACGCCGGAAGTGGACGGCTTTTTTGTGAAGGAGGCGGTGCTGCCGTTTAACAAACTACCGGGCGCTGACCCGCGCCTCAGCCCGGAGATGCGCAGTACGGGAGAGGTAATGGGCCACGCCAGCCGTTTTGGTCATGCGTTTGCCAAGTCACAACTGGCGGCGGGTACCAGCCTGCCCACCGAGGGCAGTGTGCTGATTACGGTGAACGATTACGACAAAGGGGCTGCCATGAAAATCGCCCGTGATTTGCACCGGATGGGGTTCACACTGTATGCGACGGCGGGCACGGCCGTAGCCCTGGAACGCGCCGGGCTGCCGGTGACAGTGGTGCAAAAAGCGGGCCAGCCGGGCAAAACAACGGTGGATGTCATTAAAAACGGGGAGATTCACCTGCTGATCAATACCCCCTTAGGCCAACAAGCATATGCCGATCAGTCGGCCATGTACGCCGCCGCCATTCGCCACAATGCACCTCTCATCACTACCCTCTCGGCGGCGCAGGCGGCCGTGAACGGCATCCGCGCTTTGCGGGAGAAGGATTTGCAAGTACGCAGTTTGCAGGCGCATCACGGGTGAGGAAACGAATGATTCAGCACGTCTCGAACTCGTTTTTCATTCCAGTTCTGGGAAATTTGTTTTGTTTTTTCATTTTTTTATTTACGTTTACGCCGCCTGCGGCGATAAGCTATTAAAGGCTTCCCATTTACCTCATAGGATGTAATAACAAAAATGCTGGTTCTGGATCAGGAACATAGATGACTCGAAGATAGCGTCCCGCTAATGTTTGCCCAATGGCGATGCGTGAACCTTCACGACCTGGGCAATCTTCACCTGGATTCGTCAGCACTTCTGCTACTTCATCTTCATCCACGTCATGATTGTAAATATGAGGTTCATCTGTTTCTGGGTCAATGTAAAATCGAATAATCATATGTACACCGCATCATGACAGGTACACTCTAGCATTTTTCAAACGCTGAGCCAAGTAACAGGTGGTGCGAACGGCCGTGTATGATATTGGGCGCTATGACAGACGTATCATGGTCGGTAATCAGTAATCGGTAATCAGTAATCGGCGTGGCTGTTGGCCGAGTGGGGTTTGTCAAAATAGAACATAAGTGCTACCATTTCGCCTGCATTATCGGGAAAACGGCAAAATTAGGACGCGGATGACGTGGATTAAATCTGCGCTATCTGTGTAATCTGTGGATTATTTTCAAAGGAGCGTTGGTGATGGTGACATTTCAGGCAGGTGAACGAGAGGCAACGGGGTATCTGGCACGGCCGTCCACGGAGCAACGTGGTGGTGTGCTGGTACTGCATCCCTGGTGGGGGTTGACGGAATTTATCCAGGAGTTGTGTGATCGGCTGGCGGGCGAGGGGTTTGTGGCGTTTGCGCCGGATTTGTACGACGGCCGTACTGCCACCACCATTCCCCAAGCCGAACAACTCAGCGGTTCGCTCGATTTTGAGGCTACCATTCCAGTGGTGTTGGGGGCGGTTGATTATTTGCGGGAGCAAACGGCCGTGCCGGAGCAGAAAATAGGCGTTATCGGTCTTTCCATGGGGGCTGCCTGGACCTTATGGCTGGCCGCCGAATCTCGTCCTGATGACGTGACGGCCGTTGTTCTATTTTACGGTAACTGGCCTGGTTTTAGCCGGGAACACTTTGCCAAAACAAGAGCCGCCTTTCTGGGGCACTTTGCCGCAAACGATCCCTATGAAGAGCCGGAGGGGATTGAGGAAACTCGCCGCGAAATAGCCGCGGCCGGGCGAGAAGTCAACTTTCATCATTATCCCGGAACGGGACACTGGTTTTTTGAAAATAATCAACCGGATGCTTACAATCAGGCTGCGGCCACACTGGCCTGGCAGCGAACCGTGACTTTTTTGAAGGGATTGTTAACCCCTGACACAGAGTAGTTGCCACCAGACATCTTGATTTCGCAAAGAAACCAGATGTCTGAGGCGACAAAAATTGCCACTTTTAAGCAGCCACTACCTCTTCATCTTCGCTCCACTCGTGCAGAACGACCATGCTGAAAATATCGGATTCGGTGATGATTCCGGCCAGTCTGCCGGTATTGCCTACCACCGGCAGGCCGCTGAGGCGGTTTTCCAGCATGACTCGCGCCGCTTCACCAATGGTGGCGTCTTCGTGAATGGTGATGGGGTCGGGGGTCATGATCTTTTCCACTTTCAGTTGTGAGAGCAGATAATTCAATTCCCAAATGCTGAGGGAAGTAGCGGGGGAAGGTTGCGCGCCGCGCACGTCGCCTAAGGTGATAATGCCGGCGAGAAGGCCGTTTTTATCTACCACCGGCAGCCGCCGAATTTCCTCATTCATCATAATCTGATGTGCTTCCGGTAAGGTTGTGTCCGGGGTGACGGTGATGATCTCTCTGGTCATCCAGTCACGTACTAATTCTCGTTTCATGGCTCTTAACTCTCCTTGTGCCAGTGTTCGATAATGGATTTATTTACTTTTTAGTCTAGTCATAGATTAGCGGATTGACAATTACGAAAGTCATCCAAACAGCATGATGAAATAACGAGTTGGGGTGGAGTTGAGTAGTGAAGTAGTGACCGGCACAGGGCATTTCGGCGCTGGTAATCAAAGAAGTTCTACCCTGTGCCTGGCGCCATGTATTTAAAGGGGAAGACGCCGCCCGGAGGGGGGTGGGCGGCGTCTTGGAGCAGAATAAGCTTTGTGTAAAGCGTGAAGAAGTTAAGCCATTTATAGGCCGGTAAACTTACAATGCTTCTGACAGCAAAAGACTTGCCTGCTTGCCCACTCAAAGATAGGATCGGGGTACCAGGTTGGCCGGGTGATCGCGGTCAAGGAACTGGCTTCGGCCAGGGAATTGGCTGAGGAAAGTCCGCACTCCACAGAGCACGGCGCCGGCTAACGGCCGGGCGGGGCAACCCGACGGCAAGTGCAACAGAGAGGCATATTGCCTGTTCTGGGCACAGCCCGGAACAGGCGAGGGTGAAACGGTGGTGTAAGAGACCACCGGCAGCGGCAGTAATGCGGCTGGCCAGGCAAACCCCGCCGGGAGCAAGACCAAGCAGGGTGGAAGGTGTGTCGGGATAACTCCTTCGGGAGTTTTCTGCGGCCATCTACGGGGCGGCTCGTCCCGTCTGACATCCGGGTAGGTTGCTTGAGGGTGGCAGTAATGTCACTCCCAGATAGATGATCACCGGCGACTGGTCACTGACCGGGCGTTACAGAATGCGGCTTATAGGCTGACCTGGTTTGTTATCATTTTTGAAGAAGTAAGCAGTTAGCGGTAAGCAGTGAGCAGTAGGCCGTCATTCACTGCTCACTGCTCACTAAATACTGGATTTGAGGAAAATGGTCATACATGTACTTTTTATTTGCCTGGGTAACATTTGCCGGTCGCCGATGGCGGAGGCGGTATTTCAGCAGATGGTGAATGAAGCCGGTTTGCAGGACAAAATTTCGGTGGATTCGGCTGGCACGGGTTCGTGGCATGTGGGCGAGAGCGCCCATGCGGGGACGAGGCGGGTGTTGGCGCAGCATGGGATAGAGTATCACGGCCGTGCCCGCCAGATTAACGCCACCGATGTGAAGCGTTCTGATACTTACCTGGTAGCCATGGATGAGGAGAATGTGGAGGAGTTGGTGGGGCGCTACGGCCGTTTGCCCAACCTGAGCCGTTTGCTTGACTATGCTCCCCAGATGCGGGAGCGCGATGTGCCCGACCCTTACTACACGGGGCGGTTTGAACACGTATACCAGCTTGTAACGGCCGGTTGCCAGGGTTTGCTGGCAACTATCCGGGCTGATCATGGGTTATAAGGAGGGAGAGATTGGAAAATACCCAATCTCCCATCTCTAATCTCCAATCTCTAACAAACGAGGAATTTGCATGGAAGGCAAGGACGAACGTGACGTAATTGTGGTGGGGGCGGGGCCAGCCGGGGCAATGACGGCTACCATTCTGGCGCAAAAGGGGCATGATGTCCTGCTGCTAGACCGTGCGCCGTTCCCCCGCGACAAGACGTGTGGTGATGCGGTCCCGGCAGGGGCCATTGAGCGGCTGTTGCATTATGGGATGAAAGAGAAAGTGAACACGGCCGTAGCTCGTGGTGAATTTTACCCTCTTAATAGTCTCAAAATCGTCTCCCCTAGAGCGTATGAAATTCAAGCGCCGCTGGAAAAGGGGCATAATGGTTGTGACTCTTATGTCGCTCCCCGTATGTATTTTGACCATGTGATCCAACAACACGCCATTGATTCCGGCGCTGAATTTCGCGTGGCACAGGCCAAAGAGCCGCTGGTGGAAAACGGCAAGGTGGTTGGTGTGCGGGCGCAAACAAATGGCAGTGTGGCCGATATACGCGCCAGATTGGTCGTGGGTGCGGATGGCGTTACGTCAGCAATTGCCCGGCGGCTGCGCCCCAAAACTGAGCAACATGAGGATACACACCGGGCTGTAGCCCTGAGAGCCTATATTGAAGACCTGGAAGAGATTCCCCACGAGGTGGAGTTTTATCTTTACAAGGATATATTGCCGGGTTATGCCTGGATTTTCCCCATTGGTAAAAACCGGGCCAACATAGGCTTGGGGATGCGCCTGGATCAATTTCGCAAGTATAAGCTGAATCTGGAGAAAATGTTGCAGGATTTTCTGCAAATGCCAGCCATCAAGCCCCGTTTGAAACACGGTGGGCAACTGCATGATGTGTCTACCTGGCAGCTAAACTTTGGTTCACAAGCGCAAATGCAGCATGTGTTTGATGGCGCCTTACTGGTAGGGGATGCGGCCGGGTTTATCAACCCCATCACCGGTGGCGGAATTCACAATTCAATTATTTCTGCTGAGTTAGCAAGCCAGGTGGCACATGAGGCTCTGAAAAACGGCGACACTTCCTACGAGAGCATGAAGGTATATGAACAGTTGTGCCACAATGAATTGTGGGAAAGTATGCAGACGTCTTATCGGATGCAGAACTGGTTTATGCACTTCCCTGTGTTAGTGGACATTCTGGTGCGTTTTGGACGGCAAAGCCAGGCATTGACGCAAACGTTTTTGAGCAAACTTTAGTCCAAGCTGTAGGCCATGCGTTGGGCCATGCTGATGAAGTCACTGAGACGCGAGGCCAGTTCGTGAACCGGCGTATCCTTGGTGATGAGGTCATTTGCGCCGGCCCTGAGGCTGTTTTGCCGGGTCAGATCGCGGTCATCGGCGGTGTACATGAGGATGTACGGCCGTTCTGCTTCAAAACGCCGCCTGATCTCCCGACATACCTCGAGGCCATCCATACCCGGCATCATCACATCCAGCAACACCAGGTCCGGTACCTCTTCGTGGATCAGCCGTAAGGCTTCTGTACCGCTGTTTGCTCCCCGTACTTCATACCCGGCATCTTCCAGGATGAGTTGGCAAAGCTGCACCAACGAGATTTCATCATCTACCACCAAAACTTTGTTGGTCAGCGCCATCATCACATCCTTTCCCATGCCGGTTTCTTGGGCTTGTAGTAACGGCTCTAGCCAGTGTACTCACTAACGCGGTTACTATAGACCGGAGATAACAAAGAACCTCCACCATCACCTGACACGAAATGTTCGGTGGATGGGGGAGGTTCAGCCCATGTTATTGGTTAATTAAGTTCATTATGTACTGCGGTAAACGTTCCTATAGTAAACGTTCCTGCGGTAAATGTTCGGTAGTTTATTCCGAAGGGCCAAAACTGCGCCGTGCATTCACGTTTTGGGCTTGCGGGCCACGACCACGGTCAACCAGTTCAAATTCCACCCGATCCCCTTCATACAGGTTACGATACCCTTCCCCTTCAATGGCTGAATAATGAACAAAAACTTCTTGGGTGCCATCATCCGGGTTGATGAAGCCATAACCTTTTAACCGGCTGAACCATTTCACAATACCTGTTAATTTAGACATTCTTTTTTCCTCCACAACACTTGGATTGTTTACATAAATCGGCTGGCTGAGTAGCGTTTGGGTAGGAAAGCACAACATAAAATGTCGCTGCCCTAAAAATTTCCAACTACCAACATGCTTGCCAGGTTCTATCATGCTGATATGAACGTATGGGAAAATTAGCATTGAAAGGGGGGGGTTGTCTATGAACGAGGCGTGAAAGGTTGCAAAGGAGGAAAGGCGTACTATTTTGGTGTAGGTAACGGCCGTATCACCAACGGCCGTTACCCTGCCATCTGCCGGCTTGTACCCTGAATAATAAGCTGCCGGTGCAGCGTGTCGGCAAAACCGACCTGGCGAGCCACCTCCAGAGAGGCGGTGTTGTTGTCGGCGACCAGGTAAAGGGGAGTACGGCCGTTGCTCAGCAAATAGTTTGCCATCGCTGCCACCACACTACGGCCGTAGCCTTGCCGCCGGTATTCAGGATGGGTGTTGACGGAGAGTTCGGCAAAGTGCGGCGTCTGCCAGTTCAAACCGGCAGATGCTACCAGGATGTTGTCTCGCTGCCGATCCCGAATGACAAAACGAGGTAGCCCGTTCGCGCCCACATCCTGGCTGATCAAAACATTGATCAATGGCTCAAACCGGGTATGGTGCAGCGACAGCAGCAGATATGTTTCCACTGTCTGCACATCGAATAAGGCAGTAATTAGTGGCTCATACTGATCGGGCACGGCCATGATCACGGCCGTGCCCGGCGTTATGGCCTGGTGGATGATGGCGGCGCTGGTGGTCAAATCGGCCAGCGGCAGCCACATGGTCAACAAGGGTCGGAACAAATCCATGCCCGTTTGCGACAGGCAGACATAACCCTGGGCGCGCGGCGCGTCGAGGGGATACGGCCGTAACGTTGTTTTGTTATCCCCATGATAAAACGCAAAATAACCGGCCATGGCGTCAGCCGGGTTGTGTTCATCCAACAAATGGCGGATGGCGCGGCGCTGTTCAACCAGATTCATCATCCACCTGTACCAGCGCGTCGAGCGCAATCCGTATCGCCGTTTCGGTTGCCTGCCGCGCTTCTTCCCGGTGCGGATCAAACGTACTCATGTCCTCTTTGGTGTGCAGCACATTGCCATCGGCGGCCAGGACTGCGCCCGTTTTGATCCGGCGCAGGCTGCCTACCTGAAAGAGCGCGGCGCACTCCATTTCCACGGCCAACACGTTGACGGCGGCCATCGTTTCATAGTCGGGGGCGGCGAGCAGAGGCGGGCCGCCGTAGAAAGCATCACGGGTCAGTACATAGCCGGTATGCACGGGCAGTATTGTTCCTTTGGCTGCGTTGCGCAGCGCTACGACTACATCCACGTTGGCGGCGGCGGGATAACCAGGGGGCGCCACTTCACGGCCGTAACCCGTATGATCCACCGCCCCCGTCACCACCACCAGATGCCCGGCCTGCACCTCTGGCCGAATACCGCCACATGTGCCCACGCGGATGATGATCCTGGCCCCGGCAGCGATCAACTCTTCAAAGGCAATGGCCGCGCCCGGCGCGCCAATGCCATGCGAGCAGACGGTGACGGCACGGCCGTTGTACATGCCCTGATACGAACGATATTCCCGCCACTCGGCCAACAGCGCCGCCTCGTCTAGCAGCCCGGCAACGGCCGTAGCCCGCGCCGGATCGCCGCATACCAGCACCGCCTCACTGACATCGCCAATTGCCAGCTTGGTATGTGGGAGGAGTTTACTCGTCTCGGCCATAGCTACTGGAACCCCAACGGCTCTGGCTTGTTATCCAGCACCGTTTCAATTATCGCCATCACCTCATCCGTTAGTTGGGGCACAACATCTAATGCTTTCATGTTTTCTTTTACCTGGCTGACTTTTGACGCTCCGGTGATAACCGTGCTGACATGAGGATTTTTAATGCACCAGGCCAGCGCCAACCGGGCCATCGTCGTGCCCAGTTCTTCGGCAACAAGGCTCAGTTCACGTGTTTTTTGGATTCGTTGTTGCCCATCCTCACTTTCAAAAAACGCTTTTAACCATTCGTAGCCGGGCAGATCAATGCGTGTATCAACAGGTTTGCCCTGGTTATATTTGCCCGTTAACAGGCCAGACGCCAGCGGCGAAAAGGTGGTGGTTCCCAGGCCAATGGTGTCATACAGACGGCCGTACTCCACTTCAAACCGGCGCCGATGAAACATATTGTACTCTGGCTGCTCCATTGTGGGCGGAATCAGATTGTACTGCCGCGCCGTGCTGTACGCCTCCATGATCTGCTGCGCTGACCATTCTGAGGTGCCCCAGTAAAACACTTTGCCTTGCTGAATCAATTCTGTCATGGTCCGCACCACTTCCTCCATTGGTACTTCCGGGTCCGGGCGGTGGCAGAAATACATGTCCAAATAATCCACCTGCAAGCGGGCCATTGCCTGATGGCACGCTTCAAAAATATGTTTACGGCTCAGACCGAACTGCATGGGCTGGGCATTGGGTACGCTGCCCCAACGCACTTTGCTGGAAACGGCATAACTATCCCGCGGCCAGCCCAACTTTTGCAACGCCTGGCCCATAATAGTTTCCGATTGACCGTGTGCATATACCTCGGCATTATCAAAGAAATTCACACCGGCATCATAGGCCGCCGCCATCATCTGCGCGGCTCCTTCCACATCGGCCTGGTTCTTAAACGTAACCCACGAGCCAAAAGAAAGCACACTGACTTTCAAACCTGATTTACCTAAACGACGATACTCCATGTTCTCAACTCCTTGCAGAATTCTTGCTGTTTATAATGCGCATCATACTATCTTTACTTATACCCCAAACCGACGAGAGGTCAATGTTTGACGGCCGTGCCACTCCCCGCTACAATCCCCGCCGTGATTCGCAACCGGAGAATAACCATGAACATCTTGTTACACATCAGCACACGCAAAACAGGCGGGGAAACAGCCTGCCCGACATGCGTTGGCGTTTGTTCTCTGGTTAGCCCTGGCCGCACACGGCCGTAGGCAATACCCCACGTACCGTTCAACAACACGCCCCGCATGTGACCAACATGTGGGGCTTTTTATTTCCGGTGACAGGCACTTCAAAAGTGCCTGTCACCTCAACGAAATATGAATCAACCTTCTTCCATCCGTCCGTACTGGCAGCTTTTGTCCACCTACTTGCACCCACAGCGAGGGCGGGTGTTGGCGCTGGCCGCATTTGTGGTGATCGGCATTGGTCTACAACTGGTGAATCCACAAATTGTGGCTTATTTTATTGATACCGCCTCCAGCAACACGGCCGTGCCCGGCACATCAGCCTACGCCGCCGGATTGCAAAAGCTGTTTGGCGCGGCGGCCATCTTCATTGGTATCGCTCTGGTGCGGCAGGTGGTGAATATCACGGCCGTCTACATTGGCGAAAACGTGGCCTGGACGGCCACCAACGCCCTGCGCGCCGACCTGGCCCTGCACTGCCTGCGGCTGGACATGGCCTTCCACAAACAACACAAACCGGGTGAACTGATCGAGCGTGTAGATGGCGACGTTAACCAGCTTGCCAACTTTTTCTCCCAACTCATCATCCAGATGAGCAGCAACTTGCTGCTGTTGGGCGGTGTGATGGTGCTGCTCTTTCTGGCTGACTGGCGGGTGGGGTTTTCGATTACGGCCGTACTCATCCTGGGCGGTGTGGCGCTGCGATACTTTGGCAAACGGGCCACTCCGCGCTGGCAAAAGCTGCGCGAAGCCGACGCCAGCCTCTTTGGCTCATTGGAAGAATGGCTGAGCGGCGCGGAGACCATTCGTTCCTCTGGCGCGGTGGCTTATATCATGGGCAAACTGCTGCGGCTGGCTGGCGGCCGCTGGCGGGCCATGAACAGGGCCATGCGTGCCAACATCTGGGTGATGCAAACCCCCACCTTTATCTTTGCCGTGGCTTATGGCTGCGCACACCTGTTTGGGGCCAGCCTGTATGAACAGGGCATTATGACCATCGGCGGCGTTTACATCATCTTCTTTTACATTGACCTGATCAAAGACCCGCTCTGGCGCATTAACCGGCAAGTAGAAGATTTGCAGCGGGCCGGCGCCAGCATCAACCGCATTGTGGAATTATGGGCGCAGCAGCCCACCTTAACGGATGGGCCAGGTGTGGTATTTCCATCAGGACCGCTGGCAGTGGAATTTGCCAATGTCTCCTTCTTTTATGCGGATGACCCGGACACGGCCGTGTTAGATAACATCAACTTTTCCCTGGCCCCTGGTACGATTCTGGGTGTCTTGGGGCGCACCGGCAGCGGCAAATCCACCCTCACCAAGCTGCTCTTCCGCTTTTATGACCCGACGGGTGGCATGGTGCGGTTGGGTGGACACCACATTCGCCGCGCCAAACAGGCGCAGCTACGCCAGCATATTGGCCTGGTGACGCAAGACGTGCAGTTGTTCCATGCCTCCCTGCGTGATAATTTGACGTTGTTTAATGATGCGATTGACGACGGTCGTATCCTCGCTGTCCTCGATGAATTAGGCTTGCGTGACTGGCTGAGCCGCCTGCCCAACGGCCTGGACAGTGAACTGGCGGCCGACACCAGCCTCTCCGCCGGGGAAGCACAACTGTTGGCCTTCGCCCGCGTTTTCCTGGCCGATCCCGGCCTGGTGATTCTGGACGAAGCCTCGTCCCGGCTGGACCCGGCCACGGAACGGCTGATTGAACGGGCTACCGACCGGCTGCTCACCAACCGCACCGCCATCATCGTCGCCCACCGGCTGGGCACGGTGCAGCGGGCAGACGAGATATTGGTGTTGGCTGACGGCCGTATTCAAGAACACGCCCCTCGCGCTCAACTGGCCAATGACGCACAGTCACATTTCTATCGGCTATTGCAGACTGGATTGGAAGAAGAGATGAGAGATTAGAGATTGGAGATATGGCATTCCTGATCTCCAATCTCTGATCTTCACAAAACTATGAACACACCAACCCTGAAAACCTACCGATACTTCTGGGGGCTGATGACTTTTCGGCCTGTCTACTACGTCGGCGACGTGATCACCATTTCCATTCATATGGTGGCGACCATTGCTGTGGGCCTGATCCTCAAGCTCTTTTTTGACTGGCTGACGGGCGTCAATGACCTGGATGTGACCGTTTGGGCCTTTGTGGGGCTGCAAGTGGCGGCGGCGCTGGTGATGGGGGTGTCGCTGGCGGGGGCGGCGCTCTGTTACATCAACTTTCAATACCACAGCTACGGTCTGCTCATGCGCAATATGCTGGCGCGGATTTTGCAGCGACCCGGCGCTGACCCTCTACCGCACAAACCAGATGGCGGGCGGCTTGCCACGGGCGAAGCGGTCAGCACCTTCCGCGATGATACGGCGGCGCTGCTGGAAGGGATCGTGGTCATTGATGACCTGGTCGGTCTCATTTTTATGGCTGCCTTCTCCTTTGCCATTATGCTGCAAATCAGCGTTACGGTGACGTTGGGCGTCTTTGTGCCCTTGGCGGTGGTGGTGTTTATAGCCCAACGGCTGCGCCACCGCGCCCGCGCTTACCGCGCTCAAAGCCGCGAAGCCACCAGCCAGGTCACCGGCCTCATTGCCGATATGTTCAACGGGGCGCAGGCGTTGAAAGTGGCTCACGCTGAAGAGCGCATTGTGGCTCGCTTCCGTACCCACAATGACCGGCGCAAGGAAGCGATGGTTAAAGACCGGCTGTTAACGCAGGTAGTAGATTCATTCTCCGATGGCACGGTAGATATTGGCGTGGGTCTGATTTTATTGCTGGTGGCCCAGGCCATGTATGCCGGTGAATTCACGGTGGGTGACTTTGCTCTGTTCGCTGCCTATATCTGGCCGGTGACGAGCCTCATGCGCATGGCGGGCACGGTCATTACCCGGTACAACCAGGTGGCGGTTTCCAATCAGCGCATGGAGGCGATGATGCAGGGCGCGCCGCCAGGGGAAGTGGTGGCGCATCATCCGATTTATTTCGACGGCCGTGACGGACCCTTCCCTGACCTCCCCTACATCCCCAAAACGGCCGTCCACCGCCTGGAACGGCTGGAAGTGCGGGGGTTGGGCTATCGGTATCCGGGGAGCGGTGAGCAGTTGGCGGAAGATAGTGAGCAGTTGGCAGTGAGCAGTGAGCAATTGGCAGTGGATAGTGAGCAGTTGGATGACGGTTCACGCATCACGTATCACGCATCACGGAACACGGTTTACGGCATCCACGACATCTCCTTCACCCTGCCGCGTGGCTCCTTTACCGTCGTCACCGGGCGTATTGGCGCGGGCAAGACCACGCTGTTGAAGTCGCTGTTGGGGCTGCTGCCGCCAGGGGAGGGGGAGATTTTGTGGAATGGCGAACGAGTGGCCGATCCGGCCTCATTTTTCACACCGCCCCGTGCCGCCTATACCGGCCAAATCCCGCGTCTATTCAGTGAGACCATCCGCGAGAACATCTTGCTGGGGCTGCCGGAGGAGAAGGTGGATGTGCCGCGGGCAGTGGCTACGGCCGTACTCGACCGCGACATTCGTGACATGGAACAGGGATTGGATACGGTGGTGGGGCCGCGTGGGGTGCGCTTATCCGGCGGACAGGTGCAGCGCACCGCCGCCGCCCGCATGTTCGCCCGCGATGCGGAACTGCTGGTTTTTGATGACCTCTCCAGCGCGCTGGATGTGGAAACGGAGGCGCTGCTGTGGGAGCGACTCTTCCAGACATCCGATTTTTCAAAAAAATCGGATGTCTCCCCGACATGTCTGGTCATTTCCCACCGCCGCACGGTATTGCGCCGCGCGGACCAGATTATTGTGATGAAGGACGGCCGTGTTGCCGCTACCGGCACGCTGGATGAACTGCTGCAAACCAGCGAGGAGATGCGGCGGTTATGGGCCGGTGAAGAGTGAAAATGTGGGGCGATTTTCAAAATCGCCCTACATCCAGGCAGGAACAAATATGAAAAAGAACTATATCATTCGCACGGCCGTGTCGGCGCAAGATTTTACAGCATTGGCCGAATTGTTGACGGTGGTGGGACCACAACCGATCACGGCCGCTTCCTTGTTTGAATGGGAGGCTAACAATCCACCGGGGCAGATGCGCCGTCGTTGGGTAGCGGGAGCGCGTGACGGCCGTCTGGTAGGGTACGGCGTGGCGTTGCATCCGGCTCATGCGGCGGACGGCCGTTTTCAGTTGTGGGTTTGTGTGCATCCGGCGCATAGGCAGCAGGGGTTGGGGGCGCAGTTGTATGAAACCGTGTGGTCGTTTGCCCGCGAGCAGGGGGCCACGCTGCTCACCAGTGATGTGCGTGAAGAGTGCCCGGCCTGCCTGCGTTTTGCCGAGAAGCGCGGGTTTGCCATTGAACACCACATGTTTGAATCGGTCATTGACCTGCACACGTTCGACGAACGGCCGTTTGCTGACGTTATTGCGAAGGTCGAAGCTGATGGCATCCACCTGACTTCGCTGGCAGCCGAAGGCGACACAGAAA
This sequence comes from Chloroflexota bacterium, assembly GCA_035444285.1. Taxonomy (GTDB): domain Bacteria; phylum Chloroflexota; class Anaerolineae; order Promineifilales; family Promineifilaceae; genus CAADGU01. The sequence goes on along the minus strand of DAOMOK010000006.1, from coordinate 75,916 downwards.
CAGCCCGGCGCAAACTCCATGCGCTGAATTATGCCTGTGTGTTGGATGATCCGGCCACACAAGGGTCGTTTCCCGATTTTGACGAGTTAAATGCCATGTGGAACCAGGCAGCCTGGTTTGTGCCCGAAGGCCAACTGCTGGCGGTGGACGGGGATAGTTATGTGGGGCTGGCGGCGGTGGGTTATTTTCAGGAATCAAACTCCATGTACAACTTGATGACCGGTGTGGATCGGGCTTACCGGGGCCGCCACATTGCCCTGGCGCTTAAAGTGCAATCCATCTGTTTTGCCAAAGCGTTTGGCGCGGACAGCATCCGCACCCATAATGATTCGCAGAATGGGCCGATGCTGGCGATTAACCGCAAATTAGGCTATCAGCCGCGCCCCGGTGAATACCGGTTGATGAAGCGGGTTTAACGCGGAGGCGCGGAGGCGCAGAGGAAATGATGAACGAAGCAGGCAGATGGCGATTGGAATTGGCGCGGCAGATGGCGGGGCTGTATGCGCAAAACGCAAAGGTGGCAGCGATGGTGGTGGCTGGGTCGGTGGGGCACGGCCGTGCCGATGCCTATGCCGACATTGAACTGGACATCTTCTGGCATGAGCCACCCACCGACGCGGAGCGCCAGCAGCCCATCCAGGAGCTAAACGCCGAAATCATCGAATTTTGGCCGTTGGAAGATGATGAATGGTCGGAGGATTTCCTGGTGGGGCCGATGCAGTACGACATCAGTAATTTTCTGGTGAGTACCATTGATCGGACTATTGCGGATGTGGTGGCGGGGGATACGGCCGTGCTCAAACAGTGCCGGTTGGCGGGATTGCGGCATGGGGTGGCGGTAGTCGGCCGTGAACTAATCGAGCAGTGGCAGGCACAAATTACCCCCTACCCGGACGCGCTGCGCCGGGAGATGGTGGCCGAAAACCTGAACTTCCCCGCTTTGGGCATCTGGTATATGCGCAATGTGCTAGCGGTGCGGCAGGATTGGCTGATGCTGGCCGATGTGCTGGTGCGGATGCAGCGGCGCATGATGGGCGCACTGCTAGGGTTGAATGGCCTCTATCTGGCCCATCCCGGTTACAAATGGCTCAACGAAACGATAGCGGAAATGAGTCTGACGCCGCCTGACCTGGCGGCCCGTCTGCAAAATATCAACTTTGTGACGCCTACAGCCGCCATCGAACCACTGCATCAACTGCTTGAGGAGACCATTGCCCTGGCGGAACAGGAATTACCCGACCTGGACTTTAGCGGGGCCAGGCGGGCGATAGGGAGAAGGCGCACGGCCGTTTACCCTCATTCCTTCACCCTATGATAAAATGCACACGATAAACAAGGAGAGATGATGATGACTTTGGCAACGATTCAAGTAAAAGTAGATGAAAAAACAGCCCGGCTTTATAGAAAGGCGGGTAAGGAAGAGCGGGAGAAAATCCGCCTGCTCCTTAGTTTATGGATGCGCGAATTTGAGGAAAGCGACCTTTCTTTGATTGATTTAATGGATGACATTAGCGATAACGCCCAGAGCAGGGGCCTCACGCCCGAAATTCTGGAAACGTTGTTACAAGATGAGTGAATTGGCGTTTGTTTTTGATACAAATGTCGTGATCAGCGCCTTGTTGCTGAAGAATTCGGTTTCTCGTCTGGCATTCGACAAAGCTATCGTAGACGGCCGTCTCCTCATTTCGCTCGAAACAATTGATGAACTTAACGATGTTTTGAAACGCCCTAAATTTAACAAGTATGTGACTGAAAAAGAACGTAGACAATTTGTAGCTACTCTGGTTCAGGATGCTGAACTGGTGACAATCACACAACAGATTGCTATTTGCCGGGACCCAAAAGATGACAAATTTCTGGAACTGGCAATAAGTGGTGAAGCTGATTGTATTGTTAGTGGAGACAAGGATTTATTGAGTTTGCATCCTTTTCAGGGCATATCCATTGTTAGACCTGATGCGTTTTTGAACCTGACATGGCAGTAGCGATGGACGCAAAATCATTACATACACTGGAATTTGATAAGGTTTTAGATATTTTGGCCGGATATACCAGCTTTAGCGCCGGGGAGGAATTGGTGCGGCGGCTGCATCCGACCACCGATGAAATGGAGGCGACGCAGTGGCAGGCGGAAACGCGAGAGGCCATTCTGCTGCTGGACACGCGCAGCGGCATCACCATTGGCGGCGCGCGCGATGTGCGCCGCTCGTGTGACAATGCCTATCGCGGCTTCACGCTGCCGGCCGAGGAACTGCTGGATATTCGCAACACCATCATCGCCGGCCGTAATCTGCACCGGGCGATTGTGAAGGCGGCGGCCGAATTTCCGCACCTGGCAGCCATTGCCGAACTGATTGAGGATTGTCCGGGGCTGGTAACGGCGATCAACAACACCATTGACGAACGCGGCGAGGTGCTGGACAGCGCCAGCCCGAAGCTGGCTAAGATTCGTAGCGAACTCAGGGTGGTTCACGGCCGTATCCAGGACAAACTGCAAAAATTAGTCAACTCCAGCCAAAATCAGTGGTTGCAAGAGCCGATCATCACGCAGCGGAGCGGCCGTTATGTGGTGCCCGTCAAGGCGGACGCCAAAGGGCGCATCAAAGGCATTGTGCATGACCAGAGCGGCAGCGGCGCGACCCTATGGGTGGAACCGATGCAAACGGTGGAACTCAACAACGAATATCGCGGTCTGCAAATTCAGGAGCAAGACGAGATCAACCGCATCCTTAAAGAATTGTCCGCCAAAGTAGCCGAACACGGCGAGAGCATCAAACGCATTGTGGAGCGCATGGCCGAACTCGACCTGATTTTTGCCCGCGCCCGCTACTCGGCTTTGATTCGTGGTGTGGAACCGGACTTTGTGGAATGGCGTGAATTTGCGCAGCCCAAACCACCCAAACATGCCAACGAACGGGACAAATGGACGCCGCCGCCGCGCAATTTGCACCCCGGCTCCACCATTTGGATTCGGAATGCCCGCCACCCCTTGCTCGATCCACTCACCGTCGTTCCCACCGACCTGACACTGCCGGATGACGTCTTCACCATCCTCATCACCGGCCCCAATACCGGCGGTAAAACGGTCAGCCTGAAAACAATGGGGCTGATGGTGTTGATGGCCCAATCGGGGCTGCATATACCGGCTGTGGAAGCTCGCCTGACCCTTTTTGAGGATGTCTTTGCCGACATTGGCGATGAACAGTCCATCGAACAAAGCCTGTCTACCTTCTCCTCGCACATGACCAACATTGTGCGTATTTTGGACAAGGTAGACGAGCGGTCGCTGGTGCTGCTGGACGAACTCGGGTCTGGCACCGACCCGCAGGAAGGGGCGGCGCTGGCGCAGGCGGTCGTCAGTTTTTTGCGGGACAAGGGGGCGACGACGTTTGTGGCCACCCATTATCCGGAACTGAAGCTGTATGCCGACCAGCAGCCGGGGGCGACCAACGCCTCGTTGATGTTTGACATTGAAACGCTCTCGCCCACCTATGAGATGACCATTGGCATTCCGGGGCGCTCCAATGCGTTTGCTATTGCCCGGCGGTTGGGGCTGGACGAGACGATTTTGACCGACGCCATGTCGTTGACCGGCGCGGGTAATAATCAATCGGAGGCGCTGCTGGACGCCATTTACGACTTGCGGGATAAGATGGCGGCGGAAGAGGCCGCGTCGCGGTTGGCGCTGCGCGACATTGAAGAAGACCGGGATGCGCTGGCGCGGCGGCTGGAGCAAATTGAAGAGGAGCGGCAGCAGGTATTGGCTGGAGCGCAGGCAGAGGCCAAAGCCAAAGTGGAAGCCATTGAAGAAGAACTGCGCAAGGCCCGCCAGAGCATCCGTGACGCGCAATCGCTGAATAAACTGAAGCAGGTGACGAAGGATGTGGAGAAGGTGGGTACGGCCGATGTAGCTGCCATTGCGCCGCAGCCGGTGAAGGAGCGCAAACCGACGCGCAATACGCTGGACTGGCAGCCGGGTGATGTGGTGGTAGTGAAGGCGCTGAATACGCAAGGCGAAATTGTGTCGCTGAGCAAGTATGAAGCACAGGTAGCCATTGGGCAGATGCAGATGCGGGTGAAGTTGAGTGACCTGGAATGGAAGGATCGGCCGGAGGCGGAACCGGAGCCGGAGTATGTGCGGGTTGGCGCACGGCCGTCGCCCGGTCTGGAACTGGATATTCGTGGTCGCCGCGTGGAGGAGGGGTTGGCCGAAGTGACCGCTTTTCTGGACAAGGCGGAGATGGCGCGGATGCCCTGGGTGCGCATCATTCACGGCAAGGGCACCGGCCGGCTGAAACACGCCATCCGCCATTCCTTGCAGAGCAACCCCAACGTGCTGTCCTGGGAAGACGGCCGTGACGGTGAAGGCGGCGATGGCGTCACCGTCGTCAAGTTCGCCGAAGAGTAGCGGCCGGGTTTTTTGTGCTAGAATGAACAAAAATTTAATGGAAGGTGATGAGATGATCCCCATATCCTGGAATGAATATGTGCGATTGGCACTAACTTATGCCGAATATACCCAAAACGAAGATGAAAGTTGGACGGTGGAAGTGTCAGTCTTGCCCGGCTGTGTTACCTGGGGCGAAACCCGCGCCGAGGCAGCTTTAATGGCTGAAGATGCTGTGCATGGTTGGCTCGTGACAGCTTTACGCTTTGGGGATGAAATTCCGTTGATTGATGGTTATGGCCTGGGTTATGTAGATGACAATAATGGGATGGAAGTAGCACATGCCGAAGTTAGCGCCTGAGAAGCCGCAGGCTATCATCAGCAAACTACGGCGTTTGGGTTTTGAGGGGCCTTTTGGGGGTGGCAAACACGTTTTTATGCGTCACCCGGAAACACATGTCAAAATTCCTGTACCCATCCACAAAGGGCGTGATATTCCTGTAGGTACACTGCGAGCTATCATACGGCAGGCAGGCGTATCTGTTGAAGAATGGCAATCCCTGTAAACGGAAATGTGTACGTGATTAAATTTCTGACGTTCATCCTATTGATAATAATTCTGGGAGCCTGCGTGGCCAGGCCTGATGCAGACGATCTTGAGCCGGCGAATATCATTGTTACGGCCGTGCCAACCAGAACTGCACGTCCCACCATTACCGCTATTATCCAGGCCACAGCCATCTATACGGCCGTAGCCACGCCTACCCTCGCTCCATCAGCTTCGCTTGAAGGGGATCAAATCACTCCCCAGCAACGTGCAAAATCCTATACCTGGAATGCTTGGCCCGTCTTGGTGCGCCTGGACACAAACAATTGTATTGATGCTTGTGTAGGGGACACTTTCAGCAAACCGCCAGATGTCATTCTATATGCTGATGGGCAACTAATTATTTACGGGTTGAAACAGCGACAGATGAGCAGAGCGGAAATCTGCACACTCATGTATATGATTGAGCAATTTGGCTTCTGGGACTATGATTCCACAGAATATGAAGAGCAGAACAATTTGTACCCCCGTCTATCGACACCAATTTGGATTGAGGTGAATGGCTGGAAGAGGAATCAGGTTAGCGCCTTTGGTCTCACAGATTTTTTAGGGAGTGGGTATCTTGCCGGAAAAGTAGAAGTTTCATCTGCCCTCACAAATACTTATACACTGCTACAGCAACTTAAGATAGGAGATTTCGTGGCTTATTCCCCTGAGCATCTTGCTATTCATATTCTTGAAGTTCCAGAAGATGATTATGGATACATTCTCGATGGCTCTTTCGATTATGGCAACTGGCCACTTGAAGAGATTGCACTCAAAGAATTAGCTCAGGGTGGTGGAGAAAAAATAGTAAATGGGGTTTTGGCAGATTCAATATATGATTTGTTTGGGCGTTCCTCCAAACCCGATTTGAGAATGTAGGCAGAAGACGATCAACAATTTGTTATAGCAATTCGCGCCTTGTTACCCTATGAATTATCTGGTGGTTTTGTTTATGGTAAACCAGAAATCCCGTCACCTGATTTGTCTTTTGGATCAACCACGTTGACTTTTAGACCTGAAGATGTGCTGATGGTATTTCCGTTCATTTGGACACCTACACCTTCTCCTGAAGATAAGTCAATATTGCCATGATCACTTGTTAATTGGAATTCATGGATGGCGGGTAAAAACTGGTCGGTACCTACCAATGGAATAGAAGAGGCAAAATGTAGTCACTGTAAGTTGTCTGATTTACCTAAACAAAATGCCTGTCCCTGGTGTGGGGCGCTAGCTCCTTTTGGTGGGCAGCCGGTTGAGCTGCCGGATTGTTTTCAGGCGAATCGGGTTTCGGTACGGGAGTTGCGGGAAAGTGGACTGCCGATAGCGGAGACAACCTATCTGGCATTGGGTGGCGGGCTGGGGAGTTTTGCCTGGGTGGATTATTTGCGGGTGTGCGGCACGGCCGTACACGACATTGCCGTGGTGGGGTATGAACCTGTGCCTTACGGCCGTTTCCAACGCCTCTGCCGCGATTCCCAAATCTCCGACGAGCAGCGGATTCGCAGTGATTCCGGGGCCAGGCCAGACAATCTCTGGGGCTGGCCCGGTTATGCCGTGCAGGAAATGGTCGGTTTGCTGCGGCGGGGCAAGTGGGCTGAAGCCGGGCGCATTGCCTGGCAGATTTTTAGCGAGACGGCGTTGGCCGATAATTATGCCCCCCGCGCCCGCATGGTGTATGCGGCGCTGGAAAGGGAGATGAAGCGCATTGGCTGGCAGCACATGTTTCATCAGGGGGAAATTTGCGCCATTCGCCAGACGGATGATGGGCGGTATGTGGTGGTTGTTGTGCCGGTGGGGGAGGGGAACGGCCGTGTCCCCCAATGCTTCATCGCCCCCTACCTGCATCTGGCGTTGGGCCATCTGGCCATCCAGCTTGCTCCAGAAGTGCAGGCATACCGCCAGAACAGCGGTGATTGCCATTTACTCGTGCAGGCTTACGAAAAACACGAACACATTTACCATCGTCTGGCGCAGCGCGGCGGGATTGTGGTACTGCGCGGGCGGGGGATTGTGGCCTCGCGTATTTTGCAGCGACTAGATGAGATTCGCCGGGCAACGGGGCGAAACATTCAGGTGATTCATTTGTTGCGCCATTCGTTGACGTCCGATACCACTTACGACCGGGCGCGTCGCCTGACGCGCCATCACTGGCAGTGGCAGCCGTATAACTTCCCCAAAGCGGCGTTTGGCGGCGACCTGCGCCTGGTTTTGGAAGAGACGGCACCGGAAACGCGCCCGGAATTGCTGGCGACCTGGGGCGGTTCGACGACCAGCGACCGGCAAGACTGGCGCGAGCTTGTGGCGCGGGGGCGACGGCAAGGGTGGTACCGGCTAATTTTTGGCGAGGTGGGGTGTGTGCGGGCCAACGGCCGTGACCGCCTCATCCTCCACCTGCAAGAAGAGTCGCCGCTGCCCCAGGAAAGCCGCCTGGTGGCCGACTTTATGATTGACTGCACCGGCCTGGATGACCGGCTCGACATCCATCCCCTGTTGGCCGATTTGTGTGCGCGGTACGGGCTGCGCCAAAACAACAGCGGACGACTGGAAGTGACACCGGACTTTGAACTGAAACAGTTGCGCAATGGGTATGGGCAGGTCTTTCTGGCGGGGACGATGGCTTTTGGCAACGCTTATGCACCGGTGGATAGTTTTATGGGGCTGCAATACGCGGCACAGCGGTCGGTGGATGTACTGATTCGGGAAAATGCGCCCGGTTTGCGCCCGCTGCGTGGTTGGGAATCGGCGCGGCAGTGGTGGCGCTGGTGGCAAGGAGTGGAACCATGACATTTACGCTGCACGGCCGTTGGCAAACGCGCCTCTTTTTGCTTACGGTGTTGGGGATTCCGGTGACGGCCGTGTTTGTCTGGCTCTATGGCAGCGTACAACCGTTGGCGTTGTTGGCCTATGTTTTGCTGTTGGGGCTGGGTTGGGATGTGCTATACAACCATATGCAGACCTGGCGCTGGAACCGGGATTGGCCGCCGTTGTTTGTGTGGGTGGCGGGTTTGTGGGAAGGGCTTTTTTTGTGGACGCTGCTGCATGGGTTGTGGGTGATGGGATGGACGCTGCCGGGGGTAGCCGTGGGGGTGGGGTACGGCCGTTTTGCGGCCCATTATCTCACCGTATTTGTCATCACCTGGATGGGTTCCCAAAGCCTGCTGCCCATTCTTTTCCCGCGTTGGCGTTTTCACGGCGGGCAGTGGTATAGTGGACGCGGATGACGCGGATTTTTTGAAGGAGTTCAACATGGGTGCGGCACATCCCGATGAATGAAAATTCATAATTCATCCTTCATAATTCATAATTCTCAGAGGAGGTAAATGGTATGGCTCGGATTGCCTGGATTGAAGATGTGGATGCTCAGGGAGAAGTGGCCGAGGTGTTTGAAATGGCCCGGTCGCAATCGGAGCGGGGGTATGTGGCCGACATTTTGCGCACCATGAGCCTGCGCCCGGACTTTTTGCGGGCGATTATGGATGCGTCCCGGCTGCATTTTACGGATGGGGCGCTGAGCCGCGCCCAACACGAGATGATCGCCTCGTATGTGGCGGCGCTGAATCGCTGCCACTACTGACTGAGTTCCCATGCCTGGTTCTTGCAGTTGCAAGGCGAACAGTATGCGGAAACGGCCGTCGCCCTCCGCGCCGGTGATCTCGATGCGGCTCCCGTCACCCCGGCCGAGCGCCTCTTGTTGGAATTTGTGGAAACCCTCACCCGCCACGCCTACAAAATCACAGATGAGCAGGTACAGGGTTTGCGCGATGTGGGCTGGAGCGACGCCCAGATTGCCGAAGCGGTTTATGATGGCGCGCTCTTTAACCTGTTTGTGCGTCTGGCCGATGCCTTTGACATTCATCCGCCGCCGATGATGGACCCGGATGGGGTGCCGACGGCCGTGACAGGCTAAAGCGGAGCCGGAGGCACACGGCCGTGCCGAATCTCTTCCACCTGCGCGTCACTAAATGGTTGCTGGTAAAGGCTGGTTTCCTGCTGGCGGGAGCGGAACAGGTCGGCAATGTAATTCATGCGGTCGGCCAGATTGCCCCAGTCGCGGGCGGCGCTGCTGAGGGGGCTGTCGGGAGTGCGGTCGAGGGTGGTGAGCACGGCCGTTAACGCCGCCAGTTGGGGGGTGGTGAGATCGGGGGGGAAGGGACGGCCGTCGGGTAGCGGTGGCACATCCATCCCTAAACGCAGCGTTTCCGTGGGCAGCACAATCGTCATGATCCAGCGTGTGGAAATTATGCGCCAGTCATCGGCCACGAGGCGAGAAACCCCTTTCAGCCGCTGCCGCCACAGCAGTTGAATCAGCCGGGAAATGCCACGCGGCGCTTTCTGGCGAATCACCTCATTTGCCTGCCGCAAAAAATTGCTCTCGAACTCATTTTCCAGCGGCGCTTCCATCCCGGCCACAATTTGTGGCTGGAGCCGCTGCTGTTCATGGAAACCCACCAACAAATTGGCGCACAAAATATGTTCTGCTTTGCTCCGCCCGTCCGGGGCAAACATCGCCTGGTAATACTCAGTAAAAGCCTGTTTGAGTAAATCTTGCCCGTCATTTTCGGCCGCACCCGGCCGTAATCGTGCCAGAAACGCATCCAGCCGTGCCTGATCATGAACAGGGCTTTCCGCAAAATCAGCCAGAAAGCGGGCAAAGAGCGGCCCCAATTCAGCAAACACCTTCACATTCCCGGCCCCGATCTGGCGCGAAATTTCGGCCGGTACACTATCTATGGCCTGGGCCACCAGCGTTTCTTTGAGCGCGGGTGATGGCTCAAACCAGGCCAGGACGCGCTGCAAACTGGACAGTTTGCGCTCGATAAAGTCTGCCTGCTGCACATAGAGGCGCACCATGCGGTCGGCCTCGTCACCGCGAATGAACTGCCCGGCCGTTTTGGAAGCCCACGTGCCAAATGCGCACCAGGTCACATTCTCGCTGCCCAACAACTGGGTGAGCGCGACGGTCAGTTCATGGTAGGTTTGGGTGATTTGCAGATTGCGTTGGGCGGCGTCTGGCAGGGCAGCAATGACGTGGGTGGCTTCTTCGGTGGGTATGGGCCATTTGAGGGGAAGAGCGGAAGGGGATGGAGCCATAGCGTATGGAATACTATTCGTAATCCGTAACCCGTTATCGGAATACGGGTTACGGATTACGAACTACGGCTTACGCACTTACCCTCCCGCCAGCAAACGAGTGGCGCTGAAGGTGGCTTCGGCCGTCAGGTTGAATAATCCTTCGGGAAATAGTCCTAAGACCAGGGTGGAGATAGCCATCACGAAGACGGCAAATTGCAAGGCGCGGCCGGTGATCAATTCGCCCTCGCCGTCAAACATGTACATCAGGTAGACCACCCGCAGGTAGTAGTAGCCGGAGATGACGCTGGTGATGACGCCAATCAGCACCAGCCAGTACAGTTCGGCTTCGATGGCCGCGCCGAAGACGTAGAATTTGGCGGAAAAGCCACCCGTCGGTGGGATGCCGGTGAGGGAGAGCATGAAGTAAGCCATGGCTAATGACAGCCAGGGGTGGCGTTTGGCCAACCCTTTGAAATCGTCCAGCAGGTTGCCTTCGCCGTAGTTCCGTTCCAGGGCGATGACGATGCCAAACGCGCCCAGGTTGGTGAAGAGGTAGGCAAACATGTAAAAGAGGGCGGAACTGACGCCCGCGGGATTGTCGGCGGCGGCGGCGACGGCAATGAGGATATAGCCAGCGTGGGCGATGGAGGAGTAGGCCAGCATCCGTTTGATGTTGCCCTGGCGGATGGCGACGACGTTGCCGATGATGAGGGTGAGGGTGGAGAGGACGGCTACGGCCGTGACCCATTCATCACTCGCCTGCGGCAACGCCAGTACCAGCACCCGCAGCAGCACCGCAAATCCGGCCACTTTGGCCCCTACGGACATGAACGCCGTGACCGGCGTGGGCGCGCCTTCGTACACGTCCGGCGTCCACATATGGAAGGGTACGGCCGCCACTTTGAAGCCCGCGCCCACCATCAAAAAGGCCAGCCCGGTGACGATCAGCGCATTCAGGCCATTGGCGGCCACATGGTCAAAAATGAGGGGGATAGCCGTTGTCATGGTCGCCCCATAAACCAGGGCAATGCCAAAGACAAAAATCGCCGAGGAAAAGGCCCCCAGCAAGAAATACTTCATCGCCGACTCTTCCGACTCTGCCCGCGGCCACAACATACCGCACATGATGTAGAGCGGGATAGACAGCACTTCTAGCGCCAGAAAAACCAGGATGAGATCATTGGCCATGCCCATGAGCATCATGCCGCTGATGGAGAAAAGCAGCAGCATGTAATACTCTGGCGTTTCCAGCCCGGTGCGCTGCAAATAGCTGCGCGAAAGAGGAATCACCAGCAGGCCGGTGAGCAAAAAGGTGGTGTTCAGGAAAATGGCGAAGTTGTCCATAATGACCATGGGCACGCCATTTTGGGGGATAAAGGTGGCGTAGTTGCCGTTCCACAGGGCCACGTTTTGCACCAGCGCCAGCAGCAGGCCAATAGCCGCCAGCCAGACGGCCCACCCTTTTTTGCCGTCCGGGGTGAACAGGTCAATGACCATGCCCAGCGACCCGGCGGCCATGACGATGAGTACCGGAGCCACAATAAGTAAATTGATTTCAGGAGGGGTAAATTCCATCGCTCTTCCAACCTTCTGTGTTTGTTCTAAGCGTCACTATGATACCACACTGGTCAGGCGCAGGCACAATTTCAGTAGACATCGCTTTCTCAGCCAATGCTAAACATTTTATGCGTCGGGGCGCTTTTTGTGGGCAAAACGGCCGTTGACGATAGACTAATCCATGCATCTTTATCAAACTGCCCGATTCAGTGCATCGTTAAAGAAGAGTTCTTAACTTTCACACTTGGCCTGTCATTCCGAGCGAAGTCTGCGGAGCGAGGAATCCTACGTCTGTCCGAAGCGAAGGATTCCTCCTCGAAGACTCGTCGGAATGACAAGCATAAGATATTCTGTTAACGGTGTGTTCAGGGCCAAAAAAAGGAAACGAAGAATGAAAAAATTTACCCTTGTGTTTGTCATGTTGTTGCTGGCGATGGCGCTGGCGGCGTGTAGTGGCACGGCCGGTTCAGAACCAACGGCCGTGCCAGAAACAGAGGCTACGGCCGTGCCCGCCGCCGAAGAACCCATGCCCACCATCACCGGCATCCTCTGGCAGTGGCAAGAGTTCCAGGACACGGCCGGAGAAAATGACATCACCGTAGACAATCCGGCCAACTACAACATTGTCTTCAACGAAGATGGCACCTACAACGGTCAGGCTGATTGCAACCGTATTGCGGGCAGCTACACCCTGGATGGCGCATCGCTGACCATTCAGCCCGGTATTTCTACAATGGCGATGTGTCCCGAAGGTTCACTGGATACCCAGTTCAACGCCTTCTTAAGCAATGTGCGCACCTATGTCATGGACGGTGAGGATCTGGTGATGAACCTGTTCGCCGACGCCGGGAATATGGTCTTTGGCAACGGCGGCCCGGCCCCGACCGACATGCCCGCCGAAACCGCCCCCATCACCGGCATTCTCTGGCAGTGGCAAGAATTCCAGGACACGGCCGAAGAAAACGATATCGTCGTAGACAACCCGGCCAACTACAACATCGTCTTCAATGAAGACGGCACCTACAGTGGTCAGGCAGATTGCAACCGCATTGCGGGCAGCTACACCCTGGATGGCGCATCGCTGATCATCCAGCCCGGTATTTCCAGCATGGCGATGTGCCCCGAAGGTTCATTGGATGCGCAGTTCAATATGTTCTTGAGCAATGTGCGCACCTTTGTCATGGATGGCGATAACCTGGTAATGAACCTGTTTGCGGACGCCGGGAACATGGTCTTTAGCAATGGTGGCCCGGCTCCGGTGACAATGGCCGAAGTGACCGGCACTGTCAGCTATCTGGTGCGGATTGCTTTACCGGACGATGCCAACTTGCTGGTACAGCTTCAGGATACCTCGCTGGCCGATGCACCGGCCGTGATCCTCGGCGAATACAATGCGCCCACCAACGGGGCGCAGGTACCGTTGCCCTTTGCCATTCCCTATGACCCGGCGGCGATTGTGGACAACCACACCTACACGCTGTCGGCGCGGATCACGGATGGAGCGGGCAATCTTCTGTTCATCAACGATACATCCATCCCGGTGATCACTGGCGGCAACCCGACGACGGATGTGGAAGTGTTGGTGGTGCAGGTGAATCCGTAGGCGATTATCGGTAAACGGTAATTGGTGAATGAGAAACGGCCGTCGCGTGGGGCGACGGCCGTTTTTGTTTTGCTGATGTCGGGAATTGCTTACAGAACTGGTTATGTCTGGGCCGTTACCATCAACGCATTTTCAACTTCTCTCGGCAATACCACCAGATAGAAGCGATGGGTTGCATAAGCATAATCTTCGCCGCTTTCATCAATGATGCGTAGATAGCCATGTTGTACGGCCGTGCCATCCCCAACAACCCGATACATCTTGCCCACTTCAAGGGAGGCTTCATACCCTTCATTGTTCAAACATAAAGCGAATTTGTGTTTGCCTTCCATTCGGCTGCTACTTCCGCCACACCCACACCCGGTTGCTGTGGTAGGTGGATTGCCCGGCCATGTCGCCCAGAGCATCCGGGGTGGTGAAGTTGACGTGCCCCCCTTCTAGTACGCCCCAGCGTCCTTTGGGGGAAGCGACCACGCCGGGGCGGATGCCGTCGGTGAGGATGGCTTTGAGGGTGCAAGCGCCACGGCCGTTGCCCACCACCACCCAGTCGCCATGCCCAATCCCGCGCACGGCCGCGTCTGCCGGATGCATCTCCACAAACGGCTCCCCTTCCCGCGCCCGCAAATCCGGCTGCCCGGCGAAGGTGCTGCTGGTGAAGTGGTGGGCGGCGCCGGTTATCAGCAGCAGGGAGTCGTTATCCGTAATCCGTAATCCGTGATCTGTAATCGGTAATCGGTAATCGGCGGATGCAGCATCCGCGAGCGGTGGTTGATCATTGGCCGTTGACCATTGACCATTCACCATTGCCCCGCCATCGTCTTGTTTGTCTGTCCAGCCGGGCAGGGGGTCGAGGCCCAGGTCGGCCAGGGGTTGGCAGTAGAGTTCCACTTTGCCGCTGGGGGTGGGAAAACGGCCGTCCGCAAACGGCACACCTTCCTCATGTTTTAGCTCAATGGAGTGTTCCGCTTTTAAGTGGAACAGAGTGATGCCGTTGAGCGCGGGGGTGTGTACGGCCGTAGCCCGCAACAACTCCGCGATCACCTCATCCACCTCCTGGTGCAGCCAGGGTTCGTGGAAGCCCATTTCCGTTGCCAGCAGTTGCATGATCTCCCAGTTACTCTTGCACTCAGCCAGCGGCGGGATGGCCGGGGCATTATAGGCCAGCATCCAGGTGCCGTACCCTTTATGTAGGTCGGCCTGCTCCAGTTGGGAGGTGGCGGGTAATACGATGTCAGCATGTACGGCCGTGTCCGTCATAAACAACTCATGCACCACCGTAAACAAATCTTCGCGCTGCAACCCCTTTACAATCAGCCCGGCGTTAGGTGAAGAGGTCGCTGGATTCGCGCCAAAAACGAACAGCGATTGGATGGGGGGATTGCTCACTTCGCCGGTTAAAGCCGCGCCTAACCGGTTCATGTTTACCCACCGGCCCGGCGGCGGACATTCGGCCCACTTGTGTACCGTTTCCCCATCCCACTGCAAATAGCCGCTGGTCGAGTACATCAAGCCGCCTCCATCACGGCCGTACTGCCCCGTGATCGCCGGCAGCGTACAAATCGCCCGCACCGTCTGCCCGCCGTTGGGATTGCGTTGCAAACCGTCGGCAATTTTGATCATGCTCGGTTTGGCCGTCCCATACAGCCTCGCCAATCTCTCAATCTCCCCAATCTCCACTCCCGTAATCGCCGCCACCCGTTCCGGCGGGTATTCCGCCAGCCGCGCCCGCAGTTCCGGCCAGCCCAGGCTGTGCGCCGCCAGCCAGGCCTCATCCTGCCACCCTTCGCGCACGATGATGTGCGCCAGTCCCAGGGCTAATGCGCCATCACTGCCCGGCTGTGGGGCAATGTGCCAGTCGGCTTGTTTGGCCGTGCGCGTGCGGCGGGGGTCAATGACCACCAACTGTGTACCGTTTTTGCGGGCTTCGGCCAGATGGGGCATGAAGTGGGGGGCAGTGCTGACCGGGTTGTGCCCCCAGACGATGACCACCTGGCTGTGCCCCACTTCGTCGTAGCGCGGGCTGCGCCGTTTGCCTAAGGTGACTTCCACGGCCATCTCTGCCGCCGCGCCACAGATGGAACGTTCTAACTGGCTGGCCCCCAACCGGTTCCAGAAACGGCCGCTGCTGACGCCCATTTGCACCGCACCCAATGTGCCGCTGTAGCTGTAGGGCAAAATGGCTTCCGCCCCATATTCGGCGATGATGGCCCGCCAGCGGTCGCCAATTTCGGCGATGGCTTCATCCCAACTGATGCCCTGCCACTGCCCGCTGCCTTTTGGCCCCACGCGGCGCAAGGGGTGTTGCAGTCGGTTGGGGTGGTAGACGTGGTGGAGGTACGGCCGTACCTTGGCGCACAACCAGCCCTGCGTCACCGGATGGTCGGGGTCGGCATAAAATTTGACCGCCTGCCCATCTGCCACTTCCGTCACAAAACCACACGCATCGGGGCAATCATGGGGGCAGACACCGTAAACTTTTGTAGTCATAGGGAATCCTTAAGCGCGGAATGGAACGCGGATTTTTGGGATTTACAAGTTTTTCGCGGATTCTTTATCAAAAAAATCCGTGTTCATCCACGTCCTATTCTCAATTAGTCCACATGTGGCATTATACCATCTCCAACCGATTACCGATGACCGATGACCGGCATCACGGCCGTACAAACACATGCTGCCGCACAATTGTCTGTTCCGGTAGTAACTGGACGATGTTGAAGGCAGGCGGGTAATCGGGGTCATGCCCGGCGGTCAGGTCGGTGGGCCAGGCGGTGAATTGGGAGTAAGTGGAGGGCACGGCCGTGTACACAATGCCGTCTCGTGTGGTTTGCATAGATTGGTGGACGTGCCCATGATAAACGCCGCGCACCCGCTTCCGGGCGGGCAGCAGCGCCTCATGCAGTTTTTCGCCATTCAAAATGAGCATATTGGCGTCCATCCAGGGGGAGTTCAGCGGCCAGATGGGGAAATGCACAAACACGGTCAATGGCGGGCCATCCGGTGTCGCTTCCTCCTTGACAATCTCAAGTTGTTCGTCGGAAAGCAGGCCATGGGGATCGAGGTGGTCGGGCGCACGGCCGTCCAGCGCCAGAAACCGATACCCCTTCACTTCAAAACGGTAACAGACTGTATCCGGGTCATCCACCAGCCACGTCAGCGGCCCCATCGGTAGATACTGCCGGATCAGCCGTGCCAAATCATGGTTGCCGGTCACAAAATAACAGGGCGCGGTTAACTTGCCGAACACATCCCGCGCCAGGGCGTAGGCCGCTTCGTCCGGGTTGGTAGCCACATCGCCCGTATGCACCACAAAGTCCGGTATTACCGGCAGCGAATTGATGACCTCCACCAGTTTGACGGCACAAGGGTAGGAGAGGTGATGGTCACGGCCGTAATCTACCGTCGGCCCAAAATGGGTATCACTCACATGCACAAAACACACCGATTTTGTCATCATGTGATCCTGGCCTGGATATAGGAAGGCTCGTTATCGTCAGTGCGTGATGAGTGCATAAGCATAATCCATGCCATCCCATGCCAACAATAATGAAGTCGTCGGCACGGTCAGTGGTGACTGTTTGAATGCCGGGTCATTGACCAGAAAGTGAGCGTCATCATATCCAACTATTATGATGGCATGTTGTGTATCTGCTTGCCAATAGGGAAGGGGCCGTGTTCTGACAAAGACGATGGCTGGTGTTTGCTGATCAATGGCTTGTATGAGCGATCTGTCATCACCAAACAGACGAATGGAGACAACCACATCAAACCGTTGCAGTCGGGTCAGCCGCGAAAATGGCACACCAAATGCAGTAGGTTGGAATAAATGATTAAGTGCGCGTTGGCTCTTCTTTATCCCCAGAAACCGCAGCACCATTTGCGAACAGGCTGCCAGACACCCCGCCTCATTTTCTTGGGGGACATGTCTAACTGGCAGAACGGGCATGGGCCTGAACGGTCAGCGTTTCTATTAATTGATCCGCTTGCAAAACGGAACCATCAGCGGCAGTCAAAAACATGTGCCCAATGTATTGCGGTGTTTCATGCTGCAGCGAAGTCAAAGCAACGTCCAATTGCCATTGGAGCAGATCATCATCGAGCACAAGCCTGGGGTTTGTGGCACGCAGCAGATGTCCCACGTTCATTGCCAGGAAAAAGGAAGCCTTGCGGCAGGCTGTTTCAGCCGAAATGACCGATGCCTGGACATCTATCTCCGTGTAGCTATCCTTCCCGTTTACTTTGGGCAATATCAATGTTGTCATGTCCGCAGTATACTCGACGAGACGACAATGTGTCCAGGTAGTGCCAGGCAAGGGGCAGAATCGTTTGGGTTAACCAACATCGTACAGCCCCTTGCCTGGCACTGCTCTTTATTGTCCTGACAAAGCAAAAGTGGCTGCCCGCTGCACCAGGTCCGGCACATTCATGTCTGCCAGCAGCGTCGTTACCGAACTCGCCATCAGGTTAAAGTATCCCGTTGGCGCAATGCCCACCCAAAACACAAATAGCAAGAATACGCACATTACAAACAGATCACGGGTATTGATGTCCCGTAGTTTATTGTTCGCTTCCACCGTCACCGGCCCCAGGAACACCCGCTGGAACATCCACAACAGGTACACGGCCGCCAGGATCACCCCCGATACTGCGAACGCCGTATAAATCCAGGCCGGCGCAAACGTTGTCGCGCCCATGGAACCCAGCAAAATGGTGAACTCACCTACAAAGCCGTTCAAACCGGGCAGCCCCATGCTGGACAGCACAATGATCAGCGTCAGCACCGAGAACACCGGCATCACCTTCCAGATGCCGCCATACTCTTTCATCTCCCGTGTATGCCGCTGTTCATACAAAATTCCGACGATAAAAAACAGCGCCCCAGAGCTAATGCCATGATTAAAGCCCTGTAAAATGCCGCCCTGAATCCCCGCCTCCGTTAGTGAAAAAATGCCCAACACCACAAACCCCAGATGGCTAATGGACGAATAGGCCACCAGTTTTTTCACATCCTTCTGGGCAAAGGCCACAACGGCGCCATAAATAATGCCGATGATCGCCAACACCGCAATGTAAGGCGCAAAATCGGCCGACGCCTGTGGGAACAGCGGCAGGTTAAAGCGAATCAGGCCATACGTGCCCATCTTCAGCAAGATACCCGCCAGAATCACAGACCCGGCCGTCGGCGCTTCCGTATGGGCATCTGGCAGCCAGGAGTGGAAGGGGAAAATGGGCACTTTGATGGCAAAGGCCACAAAGAAACCGATGAACAGGATGTTTTGCACGCCCGCAAACGTGGCCCGCTGCGCAATCAAATCCGGGATAGCAAAGGTGATGGGATCGGCTTGCAACCCCATGTACAGAATCGCCAGCAGCATCAGCAGCGACCCGGCCATGGTGTACAGGAAGAACTTGATCGCTGCATACACCCGCCGGCCGCCACCCCAAATGCCGATCAGGAAATACATCGGCACCAGCGTAAATTCCCAGAAGATGTAAAACAGGAACAAATCCTGCGCCAGGAAAACGCCCATCATGCCCACTTGCAGCAGCAGCATGAAGATGTAATACTGCTTCACCTGCGTCTCAATGGCGCTCCACGAGGAAATAATGGCCAGCAGCGAGATAATGGTGGTCAGCATGACCATCAAGATGCTGATGCCATCTATGCCCATGTAGTAGGATATGCCCCAGGAGGGAATCCAGGCGACGTGGTCCACCATCTGCAAGCCGGGTTCGCCCGCACGAAACGAGGCCAATACCACCACCGACAAAACCAGAGTCACGGCCGAAGTGATAATTGCCGTCCACTTAATCTGCGTATCGCTAACGCCGCGCCACAGCAGCAAGATCAAGACACCCACCAACGGGAAGAAAGTGAGTAAGGTTAATAGACCGTTGAATTCGCTTTCCATTGCTTCTCCAAAATCCTGTAACGCAAATTTCTAATTTGCGCTACTGACCCATCACATAAGGCCACAAGAAATAAATCAACAATACCACCGTGCCCAAAAAGACACCGAGCGCATACGTGCGGGCATACCCCGTTTGCGACACGCGGATGCCATCGGCCAGCCAGCGGGTAACGCTGCCCAGACCGTTGACAATGCCGTCTATGCCTTGCGCGTCCAACACGTTGGCGCTCAGGTCGGCAAACCAGACAAACGTGTCGCGGATGACCCGCTCGTGGAAAAAGTCATGCCAGAAGCTCCACTCAAACTTGTGGCCTAACCAGTCGGAAAACCGGTTGAACCAGGGGATGAGCAGGCTCATATAAAACGTATCTACCGGCAAATGGCCGAACACACTCCACAACCCCGGTATCTTCTGCGTCGGATCGGGGTCGGACACCGTCTTGGGCTTGTCCCGATACACATAGAACGCCAGACCCAAAGATAACAAAGCCAGAATTAAGGATGTCGCCGCCACTCCCACAATCAACGAAGTCGGTGTGTGCGGTGCATGAGCCAGTATGCCTTCTTCCATCAATTCAAATGTCTGAATGGAATGTTCCAGCCAATGTTCTAATACCAGCGTGCCGCCATATTCCCAGCCCAATACTTTGGGTAGATTGAATAAACCGGCCACCGTGCCAAACGCCGCCAACAGCACCAGGGGGAAGGTCATAATGGGCGAGCTTTCGTGGGCATGCCCGGCGGCTGCATGGCGCGGTTGCCCCCAAAACACCATGCGTAACTGCCGCCCCATGTAAAACGCGGTGCAAACGGCAGCCAGCAGCAGCATAATGAACATCACCAGGAAAAGGCCATGTTCGCTCTGGTTGGCGTTGGCATGGGCCAAAATTTCATCCTTTGACCAGAACCCGGCAAAGGGGAAAATGCCTGCCAGCGCCAGCGCCCCCACCAGATACGTCCAGAATGTGACCGGCATCTTCTTGCGCAGGCCGCCCATGTAACGCATATCTTGGGGATCAAAGCCATCATCGTGATGATCATCATCACGGCCGTGATGCCCATGCGCTACCTCGTGATGGCCGTGTTCCATGCCGTGAATGACGGAACCGGCGGCCATAAAGAGCAGCGCTTTGAAGAAGGCGTGGGTAATCAGGTGGAACATGGCGGCTACATAAGCGCCCATACCCGCCGCCGCAATCATAAATCCAAGCTGGCTAACCGTTGAGTAGGCCAACACCTTCTTGATGTCATATTGGGTGAAGGCGATGAGACCGGCATAGAGCGCGGTACTGGCCCCCACCAAGGCTACAATGTCAGACGAAGAAATGGCGCCGTTTTCCACCGACAGGGCGCGGGAGATTTCATACAACACGTTGCTACGCACGATCAGGTAGATGCCGGATGTGACCATGGTAGCGGCATGGATGAGGGCGGAAGCCGGGGTGGGGCCGGCCATAGCGTCGGGCAGCCAGACGTGCAGCACCAATTGGGCTGATTTACCCGTCGCTGCAATCAAAAAGAGGATAGTGATGGCAAACAGCGCCGTGCTGAAGGCCATTTCGATGTTTGTGCCCACCAGCGTCACCATTTCTTCATGGGACTCAAAAATGTGGATGGCCTCTGCAAACACATGGTTAAATTCGACGCTGCCGAATACCCAGAAAGTAAGGATGATGCCCAAAATCATGGCGGCGTCGCCGACGCGGTTGGCGATCATCGCTTTGCGGGCGGCGTGGGCGTTTTTCATCGTGCCATCTTTGGCCAGCCGCTCATGCCAGAAGCCGATGAGCAGGTAGGAACACAACCCCACACCTTCCCAACCGACAAACAGCACCAGGTAGTTGTTACCGGCGACCAGGATGAGCATGAAGAAAAGGAACAGGTTGAGGTAGGCGAAGTAGCGTGAATAGTCCGGGTCGCCGTGCATATAGCCGATGGAGTAGATGTGGATGATGGAGCCAACGCCGGTGACAACCAGCATCATAGCCACGGAGAGGGTGTCAATTTGCATGGCCCAGGGTATAGAAAGTCCCTGTCCGGGAATGACGATCCAATCCCACAGCATGACTGTTTCAGCGTGAAAATGATTGGCGTGTAGGGCAATGTTCAACAATACCGCAATGACAAAAGCGCTGAGGGCCATGATGGTGGCAAACCAGCCCGACCAGCGTTCGCCGGTTCGCCGGTCATGGTCCACAAAACGCCGCCCAACCAACCCGTTGAACAAGACGCCGATAACGGGAAAGACCAGAATGAGGGGGGCTAAACTGAATAGTGTTTCCATAAACGTACCAGACATCCGATTTCTTCAAGAAATCGGATGTCTTTTCTCTATCCCTTCAACAGGTTGATTTCGTCAATGTTGATGCTGCGTTTGCTGCGGAAGATGGTGACGATCAACGCCAGACCCACGGCCACTTCGGCCGCCGCCACCACAATGACAAAAAAGACCAGCACCTGCCCGTGCAAATCGCCCAACGAGCGGGCAAAGGCGACAAAAAGCAAATTGGCGGAGTTGAGCATCAACTCGATGCACATAAAGACGATGATGGCGCTGCGGCGCAGTAGGACGCCCAACGCGCCGATGGTGAACAAGATGGCGCTGAGGGCCACGTACCAATCAATGGTTACAGTCATACGGCCGTACCTCGCTTTTTACGGAGTGTGAAAATGGCGACGCCGATGATGGCCGCCAGCAACAGAATGCCGGTGACTTCAAAGGGGAAGACGTAGGATTCAAACAGGATGAGGCCAAGTTCCTGCGGGCTGGTGATGGGCATGGTGGGCACGGCCGTACCGCCGCCCGCCCCCTCACGATTCATCAATGCCAGCGTCACGGCCGTGACCAGCATCACCCCCAACAGTGCCGCCACCAACTGGTGAAAGCGTTCGGGGCGGGAACTGACGCCGGTCCCGCGCATTTGTTCCGCGCCCAACAGCATAATCACAAACAAAAACAGCACCATGATCGCCCCGGCATACACCGTAATCTGCACCATAGCGATAAACGGCGCGTTCAAAATCACATAGAACACAGCAATCGTGGCGAAATTAAGCACCAACCACAGTGCGCTGTGGACGGCGTTCCGGCTCGTTACCATCATCAATGCCGCCACAATGGCCACAATCGCCAACATGCCAAATACCAGCGGATCTCCCATATTCTTTCCTCTCAAGTTCGTAGTGGGCGATTTATCGCCCCTTCTGCAAACGGCGATAAATCGCCTACTACCAACTTACTTCGGGTTCTCCATATCAGGAATCGAGCGTGTAAAGACGCCCGGTTCTACGACTTGTGGCGTAGCACGGCCGTTCACCGGCACATCCACAATCAACATCTCTTTTGTATAAATGGCGCTGGCCCGGTCGTAAAAGCTCAACTCATAGTTATGTTCCAGCACAATCGCCTGGGTGGGGCAGGCATCTTCGCAGTAGCCACAAAAGATGCAGCGCAGCATGTTAATTTCATAGGTGCTGGCATACCGCTCGCCGGGTGAATAGCGCGCCTCGTCCGTATTTTCCGACGCCTCCACAAAAATCGCATCTGCCGGGCAGGCCGCCGCGCACAACGAACAGCCAATACACTTTTCCAGCCCGTTGTCATACCGCTTCAACTCATGGCGGCCCTTAAAACGGTTGCGCACCGGCCGTTTCACTTCCGGGTATTGAATTGTAACCGGGGGCATAAACATATGTTTCAGCGTCGTGCCCAGCCCTTTGATGATTTCACCAAACATGCAGAATCTCCAAAAAAGAGGAGATTGGAGATTAGAGATTGGAGATTAAAAGAATCTCCAATCTCTAATCTCTAATCTCTAAAATCCCAACACACCCTCTTCCACCAACACGATCATAACCGCCACAATGATGAAATTGACCACCGACAACGGCAGCAGCACTTTCCAGCCAAAGGACATCAGTTGGTCATAACGCAGGCGGGGCAGAGAAGCGCGAATCCAGATCATCACACACAGTCCCAGGATGACCTTTAAGGCCGTGTAGACAAAACCGAGCGCCGGTACCTGATCCACAAAGGGGCCGCGATAGCCGCCCAGGAAAAAGACGGCAAAAAGGGCGCAAAAGATGATCATTTTCATGTATTCGGCCATGAAAAACATGCCGAAACGCATACTGCTGTATTCCACCGTAAAACCGGCGGATAACTCTTGTTCTGCTTCCAACAGGTCAAAGGGGGCGCGCTGCAATTCGGCCAGCGCCGCAATCCAGAACACCAGGGCGGCAATTGGCTGTAAAAAGATGTACCACATGCCCCGCTGTCCTTCCACAATGACACCCAAATCCATGGAGTTTGCCAGCATCACCGGTACCAACACCGTCAGCCCCATGGCCAGTTCGTAGCTAATCATTTGCGCGGAGGCGCGGATACCACCCAGAATGGCATATTTACTGTTGGAAGCCC
Organism: Chloroflexota bacterium; assembly: GCA_035444285.1. Taxonomy (GTDB): domain Bacteria; phylum Chloroflexota; class Anaerolineae; order Promineifilales; family Promineifilaceae; genus CAADGU01. The sequence goes on along the minus strand of DAOMOK010000006.1, from coordinate 52,375 downwards.
ACCCGGCCAACACCACGCCATACACGCTGATGGAGGTAATGGCTAAAATGAACAGCACGCCCACGTTGATGCCCGGCGCAATGGCAAAATAATCCCGGTTTTGAGGGGTGATAAGGGGGATATTCCCCGCCCAGGGAATGACTGCCAGGATGAAGATCGCTGGGATGACGGTAATGATGGGCGCCAGAAAGTAGGTCCATTTATCCACCATGACAGGTGTCATATCCTCTTTGAAGAAGAGCTTGACGGCGTCGGCCGCCGGTTGCATGAAACCGCCGAGCAGTTTGCGCTCCTTGCCACCGCGTGTGGGGATGGGGATGTACCCGGCGCGGTTGGGGCCGACGCGGTGTTGCAATCGTGCCAGCAATTTGCGCTCCAGCAGGGTGGTGTAGGCGAAGCCGCTAATCACCACAAAGGTGATAATAAACCCCACAATGAGCGAGTAAATAGCCAGTTGTGTTACGGTGTTGATAACCATGTTTCCTCTTAAATCAGTGAGCAGTAAGCAGTTAGCAGTGGGCCAACCGCTTACTGCTCACTGCTTACTTCCAATTCCACCACACCGGGAAAATACGGCACACCGCGAAACACGGCCGTACCCTCTGGCGCTTTTCCGTTTATATGCACAGTGGCGGGAATGGCACGGCCGTTGACCGCCACCTGCACCCTGTCCCCATCCGCCACTTGCAAGGGGGAGGCGTCTGTTTCATTCACCCACAACGTCGGTTGCGCCAGCCGTTCGGCCAGCACCGGCGCATGGTTAATCAGCGTACCCGGCGTGAATAACGCCGCTGCCCGAATCAGCCGGATACCATTGGGCTGATTGGTTGCTGTATCGGCCGTGTCGAATGATTCGACTGCACCGGTTTCGGCGGCCGCTGCCCACTGCTGCCCCAGGCCATGTTTGTTATCGTAAGCGGTGCCGCCATAGTACAAATCACTGCGGCCAATGATCGGCCACTGCTCTTCCACGCGGGCCAGGGAGCGGTAATCCATGTTTTTGTAGGGGGGCACGGCCGTAGCCACTTCCTTAAACACCAGACTGGCGGCAAACGGCGGCTTACCCAGTCCCAACTTTTCGCCAATCTGGGCCAAGATACGCCAATCTTCGCGGCTTTCGCCCACGGGCGGAATGGCCGGGTAATACCGCTGCACCCGCCGCTCGCCGCTGGTGAACGTGCCGTCCCGCTCCGCCCAACTTTGGGCGGGCAGGACCACATCCGCCAGTTTTGCCGTTTCTGTCAGGAATAATTCCTGCACCACCAGAAAATCGAGTTTGCCGCGATCAGCCAGCAACCCATCACCTACCGGGTCCGTTCCGGTCACATACAAAGCGGACAGGTTGCCATTTTGTACGGCCGTATAAATGGCCGCCGCATCTTTGCCGGGCTTGTCCAGCGCCTGGTAACCGGGGACAAAGGCGGGATGGATGCCCATATCCCACGCTCCCTGGGTATTGTTGTGCGGCCAGACGGCAATCAGGCCATTATTTTTACGGCCGGCATGAGGCTGATCGCCTTTGACTAACAGCAAATTGCCGAGCAGCCGAGCGATGATGTCCGTTTCCGCCAGCGTCAGCCCTTCTGCACCATAGAAGGCGACCAGATTTTCGGCGTTGATGAGGGCATCGGCGGCCGTTTGCATGGGGGCGGGTTCGGCCGTTTCCACAGCAATTTTGGCCGCGTTTACCAATTGGCGGGCGGTAGCCACCGCCTGCCCCGGTTGGTAATAAATGGTATGAGTGGCATATTTATCCAGCCGGGTGGGACGGGCATTCAAAATGACCAGCGTCGCGCCGCGCTCGGCCGCCTGTTTCACCCGCAGCCACCAGATGGGTTCTTCTTCGTGCAAATCGGAAGCAACGACGACGATAGCGTCCCCGTTGCCCAATTCGCCCAGGTTGCTGCCGCTGCTAATGCCCACTTTGGCGGTCACATCGCCGCCCAGGATGGTACGATTGCCCAGATCAATATGGGGCGTTTTCACCCCCTGGCGCAGCAGCTTTTGGAAGAGGTACAGGTCTTCATTGCTCAGGCGGTCGCCGCTGAGACCGGCGGCTTTTTCGCCCAATCCATTCAGTTTATTGGCAACCAGTTCCAGAGCTTCATCCCAACTTGCTTCCACAAGCTGGCCGTTTTTACGCAGCAATGGCTTTTGCAACCGGTCAGGTGCATCGGCAAATTGATGCACAAAGCGGTCGCGGTCGTGAATCCATATCTCGTTGACGCTTTCGTTCTGGCGCGGCAAGACGCGCTTGATGACGGAACGGCCGCCAGACTTCGCTTCACGACGGGTGCTGAATGTCAGATTGGCCCCTGCCGGGGAATGGACGGAAATGGAGGCGACGGGGATGAGTTCCCACGGCCGTGCGCCAAACCGAAAATCGCTCGTCGTCAATGCCCCCACCGGGCAAATGTCGGTGGTATTGCCGCTCCAATAACTGTCGAAGCCGGGGTCAGACATGGTGACAATTTCCAGATTGCGGGCACGATTGTGGAAGCGGATCACCGGATCATCCACCACCTCTTCCTGGAAGCGAATGCAGCGGGCGCACTGGATACACCGTTCCCGATCCAGGTAAATGAGTTCACCTAACGGGACGTGTTTGTCCATTTTCAGCTTGAGGCTGTAATCCATCTGCGTCGTGCCCGCACCGTGGGCCATTGTCAGATTTTGCAGCGGGCATTCGCCGCCTTTGTCGCAAATGGGGCAGTCCAGCGGGTGGCTGGAGAGCAAAAACTCAATCACGCTCTCGCGGGCATCATCTACCGGTTTCGTGGCAGTGCGCACCACCATACCTTCACTGACGACAATGGTGCAGCCCGTTTGCAGGATGCGGCCAAAATTCACTTGGGGTGTGCCGTCTTCATTGAGCAACAGTTCGCCGGTGGCCCGGTCACGCACCGGCAGGCCAATTTCCACCAGACACATGCGGCACATGCCCACCGGTTCCAGTTTGGGATGGTAGCAAAAGACGGGAATGTCATTCCCGATTTTTTTGGCGGCGTCTACGACCAGTGTGCCTTTGGGGACAGTCACGGCCGTGCCGTCTATCGTCAACGTTACCAGATCACTCATAATCGCTTTGTTTTTACCGATTACGGGAAACCGATTACCGATTACCGATTACCGTTCACCGGACTATTCCCTTTCACCTTCGCTTCATACTCTTCGGGGAAATGGCGTACCGTACTCAACACCGGGTTAATGGCAAAATCACCCAACGCGCACAAGGTACGGCCGCCAATTTGCCCGGCCACATTTTTCAACACGCGCAGGTCTTCGGCCGTGCCATGCCCGTGGTAAATTTTGTGCAGCAGTTGATCCATCCAATACGTCCCCTCCCGGCAGGGTGTACATTTGCCACACGACTCATGCTTGAAAAAGTGGACGCACTTCATGGCCATCCACACCATATCCGTCGTCTCGTCCATGATGACCACCGACGCCGACCCCATCACCGAGCCGTATTTGTCCAGCCCTTCGTAGGTAATGGGTGCGTCCAGGGCATCTTCCTTCACCACCGGGCCAGAACCGCCGCTGGGCAGCATCGCCTTAAACTTCTTGCCGCCGGGAATGCCGCCGCCATACGCTTCGCCATAGACCAACTCACGATACGTCATGCCCATGATCACTTCATAGTTGCCTGGCCTGTTCACATGCCCACTCAGGCAGACGATTTTGGGGCCGGTGCTGCGTTCCGTGCCCATGCCTTTGTACCAATCCGCGCCATTGGTGATGATGGCGGGCACATTGGCCAGCGTTTCTGTGTTATTCACAACGGTCGGCTTGTGATATAGCCCTTCAATAGCCGGAAACGGTGGTTTAGACCAGGGTTGTCCCAATTCACCCATCAGCGAATTGAGCAGCGCCGTCTCTTCGCCGCAAATGTAAGCACCCGCGCCGTAGTAGGGAGCCAGGTCACAGCTAAAATCGCTGCCCAGGATATTTTCGCCTAATAGACCGGCCGCATAACATTCATGTACGGCTTCTTCAAACGCATAACCGGCGTCCATAAATTCGCCGCGCATATAGTTGTAAATGCGTTTGGCTCCTACCGCATAGGCGCAAATCAGCGCGCCCTCAATCACCTGATGCGGATTGTATTCCAGCAGTTCGCGGTCTTTGAATGTGCCCATCTCCGATTCGTCGGAATTGATGGTCACATACACTTCCTGCGCCCCTTTGGGGATAAATGTCCACTTGAGGCCGGTGGGAAAACCGGCCCCACCCCGACCACGCAAACCAGAGGCCTTGACCACATCGGTCACTTCGGCCGGCGTCATGGTCAGCGCCTTCTTGAGCGCTTCATACCCGCCATGCTGCCGGTAAACGTCCAGCTTTTTTATATTCTCAATATCACGATGCCGTAATAGTATGTGTGCCATATATTTCTTGAAGACCCTAAGGGTTTTCTGAAGCCCTTAGGGTCTGACCAGTTCACCACTTTTGGCGTATGCTGTGATCGTTTCCACGACTGAGGGGTCAACAGCTTCATTGGCTGCCTGTTCACGCAGCCGACTGAGGAGGTCATCAAATTTGGCTTCGTCCAGGTTTTCTTCAAACTTGAGATTGCACTGCAACATGGGCGCGCGGTCGCAGGCCGCCAGGCACATCACCGTTTTGATGGTGAACAGGCCATCAGGCGTTGTTTCGTCCACGCCAACTCCCAATTTGCCACAGGCCATCTCCACAAACTGGTCGGCGCCGCGCAGGGCGCAGGCCAGGTCATTGCAGATTTCCAACACGTATTTGCCAACCGGCTCTTCATAGTAGAGGGTGTAAAACCCGGCCAATGACAGAATGTGCGTGGGGTCCAAATCCAAAATGGCCGCCACTTCGCGCATGGCCTCGTCGCTCATGTAGCTGTAGTGATGCTGCGCCAGGTGCATCAACGGCAGCACGGCCGACTTTTTATGCGGGAAACGGGCGATAATACCCTCAATTTCTGCTTGATACTTTTCAGTGAATGTCATTATCTTTTATGAAGACGTGATGCGTGATACGTGATGCGTGAAGGTTTCCTGTCACGCATCACGTATCACGCATCACCGATCAATCTCACCTAACACAATATCCACCGAGCCAATAATGGAAACCACGTCGGCCACAAAGCGCCCCTTTGACATGTGTGGCAGCGAGGCCAAATGCACGTAGGAGGGGGTGCGGAAGTGGCAGCGGGCCGGTTTGGGACCGCCATCACCACGCAGGTAGCAGGCGAATTCGCCGCGTGGCGATTCAATGCTCTGATAGACATAACCAGAAGGGGCGTTGAACCCTTCCGTCCACAATTTGAAGTGGTGGATGACGGCTTCCATGCTGCGCCCCAATTCAGCGCGGGGCGGCGGCACAATTTTACGGTCGTCAATATTGACGGGGCCTTTGGGTAATTTGTTTAGCGCCTGTTCTATGATGCGCAGGCTCTGCCGCATCTCTTCCATGCGGCAGAGGTAGCGAGCGTATACATCCCCTTCGGTGGCCACAGGCACGTCGAAGTCGTATTCCTCGTAGCCGCAGTAGGGTTGGGTTTTGCGGATGTCCCAGTTGACGCCGGAGCCACGCAGGGAGGGGCCGGTCATGCCCCAGGCCACGGCCGTGGCCGCATCCACCACCCCAATATCCTTCGTCCGCGCCAGCCAGATCGGGTTCTTTTTAGTCAATGCCTCATAATCGGCAATGCGCGCCGGCATAAACTCCAGGAATTGCCGCACCGCCGGTTCAAACTCTTCTGGTATATCCCGCCACAACCCACCAGGGCGGAAGTAGCTCACCATCATCCGCTGCCCGCTGCACATCTCAAACAGGTCTAAAATGTATTCCCGTTCCCGGAAGCAGTAGAGGAAGACGGACATCGCCGCCAGGTCTAGGGCGTGGGTGCCCAACCAGACCAGATGGCTGCTGACGCGCGCCAGTTCCGTCAAAATCACGCGGATCACCTGAGCGCGGGGCGTTGCTTCCACCCCCAGTAACTTTTCCACCGCCAGGATGTAGCCCAGATTGTTGGACATCGGTGAGAGATAATCCAGGCGGTCGGTCATCACCAGCGCTTTGGTGTAGGTTTTGGCCTCCATGTTTTTCTCGACGCCGGTATGCAAGAAGCCAATGTCCGGGGCCATATTGACCACATTTTCGCCATCTAGTTCCAGCAGCAGGCGCAGCACGCCATGAGTGCTGGGATGCTGTGGCCCCATGCTGAGCAGCAGATGCTCTTCGGCATCTGCAATTTCCATCCCCGTGCCCACTTTGGCCCGGAGTTCTTCAACTGTTAGCTCTTGAATGGTGTCACCACCAGAAGGTAATTGCATCATGATCCCCTACCTGCAACCTGCCACTTGCAACCAAAGACAGCCTCAATCCTTTGCATACGGCTTTTTGGCGTCAATTTCCTGCCAGTTGAACGAGAATTGCACTTCTTCGTAACCCAACGGGTAATCTTTGCGCAGGGGGTGCCCCTGCCAATCTTCCGGCAGGAAGAGGCGGCGTAGGCCGCCATTGCCCTGAAAACGAATGCCCATCAGGTCATACACTTCCATTTCCAGCCAGGTGGCAATCGGCCACACAGTGCCGACGGTTTCTGGCCCCTCGTCGGGGTCTTCCACCCAGACGCGCAGGCGCAGGCGATGGTTTTTCGGGATGGAGTAGAGATGGTAACTGACGGCAAAACGAGGAAATTCGGGCAAATAATCATCGCCGACGATGTCAGAGAGAAAGTTATACTGTAAATCTGTGTCATCGCGTAATGACTGGCAGACGGCTTTGAGTTTGTCTGGCTGAACGATGATCGTGCGCTCCCCACGAAAGTCCACCACTTCTTCGATGGCGTCCGGATAAGCGGCTTTGATCTTGTCTACAACGAGTTGATCCTGTGTCATCTTTGAATCGGTTATCGGTTATCGGTTATCGGTCATCGGTGTAAACTGATTACCGATGACCGATGACCGATGACCGGCTATCAGGCGTATTTAGTTAGTTTTTCGCCGCGCACTTTTTCGTGCAGGGTCATAATGCCGTTGATAAGTGCTTCGGGGCGGGGTGGGCAGCCAGCCACGTATACATCTACGGGCACAATTTCGTCCACGCCCTGCACAATAGCATAATTATTGAAGATGCCGCCGCAGGAAGCGCAGTCACCCATAGCAATGACCCATTTAGGTTCGGGCATCTGGTCATACAGACGACGGACAACGGGGGCCATTTTGCGGGAGACGCGGCCGGCGACAATCATCAGGTCTGCCTGGCGGGGCGACGGCCGGTTCAACTCCATGCCAAAACGAGACGCATCAAAATGTGAGGCTTGCGACCCCATCATTTCAATGGCGCAGCAGGCCAGGCCAAATAACAAAGGCCACATGGCATTGGTGCGGCCCCAATTTACTACATCTTCCAGACGATGGGTGACAACACCCATGTTGCCTAGTTTTTGTTCTATTCCCATTCCAGCACCCCTTTTTTCCAGACCCAGACATCACCGAGAATGAAGAGGAACATAAAGACCCCCATTACCGCCAGGCCATAAAAGCCCAAGTCGCGGAAGGTGACGGCCCAGGGTACGAGTAAAATAATATCCACGTCGAAGAGAATAAAAAGAACGGCAATCCGATAAAATTTCACCGGCAGGCGGCGCTGCGCTTCGCCAATGGCGGCCATACCCGATTCATAAGCGATGTATTTGTGGGGGGCAGCATTCTCAGGGGAACGTTTTGGCCCCAATAACAGGGAGAGGGCTGGCAGCAGCAGCGCAAAAAAGAGGGCCACCAGCAGCAGCATGAAGATAGGCAGGTAATCAACGATGATTGGATTATCCATGTGATGGTTTTCTCTCTTCCGAGGATGTTGTTACTTCCAAAAGTTACTCTGTGCATTCTATCACAAGCACCAGGGGTGGGCAACAAAAGCGAGGGGCGGCGGCGCCAGGCACGGGGTGTCAAGTTTGGGAGTATCCAGTGTCGTTTGCCCCGTGCCTGGCACTGTGGGGTTGCGTGATTTTTTGCACGGCCGTACCCACCACCCACAACCTGGATAATGATGACAAAGTGACCGGAATGGATAGGGGTACGGCCGTACACCCCCTTACATGCTCACCTTATTATCCCCTCACTCCATCATGGTATAATCCCGCCATGAGCGTCCACAACCCCCACGACCGTTTCTTCCGCGAGAGCTTCAGCCGCCCGGAAATCGTGCGCAACTACCTGGAAGAGTACCTGCCGCCGACCTGCTGGCCTTGCTCGACCTGGACACCCTCATCCTGCAAGAGGGCACCTTCATTGATGACTCATTGCGCGAACAGCAATCAGATTTGCTCTACCAGACGCGGCTCAAAGGCGACGGCCGTGCCCTCTACCTCTACTTCCTCTTTGAACACAAGAGTCAGCCAGAATTGCTGATTGCCCTGCAACTGTTGGGTTACCTGCTGGCTGTCTGGCAAGAGCAGGTCAAGCAAAAGCAGCCATTAGCGCCCATCATCCCCCTGGTGGTGTATCACGGCGAAAAGGTATGGCACGTGCCCACCAACTTTTTCAGCCTGTTGGGAGCGCCGGAGGGGTTACGGCCGTATCTGCTAGACTTCCACTATCAGCTCAGTGACTTTTCTCACCTGTCAGAAGAAGAAATCAAGGGAGAAATCTGGCTGTGGGTCTGCCTGAGCGTCTTGCGTGCCATTTTCCACCCTGAGTTGCGGCATGAGTTACAACCGCTCATTGAACTGGCTTTTGAGTTACGAGAGAAGGCGACGGGCGTTGAATACATCCGCACAATTCTGTATTATTTGACCAGAGCTACCGGACGGGTGAGCCGCGAAGAACTGGAACAGGCATTACTGGCGCAGGGCGCGCCAGGAGAGAAACTCATGGAAACGATTGCAGACGAGTACATTCAACTTGGTGTTGAAAAAGGACTTCAACAAGGGTTGAAACAAGGGCTGGAACAAGGGCTGGAACGGAGCATTCTCCGTGTCTTGCAGCGGCGTTTCGGCGCGCTGCCGTCAGAACTGCCGGGTCGTCTGGCAGAACTACCGGCGATTGTGCTGGAAGAATTATTGGATGAAGCGATAATCGCTCCTTCTTATGATGCTTTTGTTGTCCAGCTCACGGCCGTTGAAAATCCATCCCCATAACGCAAAGCTAGAGCCAGGCAGAAAACCTTGTCGTTCCCGGGCCGGGTGGGGGCGATTTGGAAAAATCGCCCTACGACAAATAGTCGCGCAGGGCTTTGCTGCGGCTGGGGTGGCGCAGTTTGCGCAGGGCTTTGGCTTCAATCTGGCGGATGCGTTCACGGGTGACGCCAAACTCACGCCCCACTTCTTCCAGGGTGTGGTCTTTACCATCGTTGAGGCCGAAGCGCATTTCCAGTACTTCTCGCTCCCGTTCGCTGAGATAGCCGAGTACCTGCCGGATTTGTTCACGCAGCAGTTCTTTGGAGGCAGCGTCTACCGGCTCCAGCGCGGCTTCATCAGGGATGAAGTCGCCCATTTCGGTGGCGTCTTCTGAACCTACCGGCGATTCCAGGGACATGGGGTCCATGGAGATGCGTTTAATTTCCCGAATTTTGGCCACGGCCTGCCGCCATTTGCGGTTAAGAACGGGGTCAATGGGCAGGTCATCGGCAATGGCTTCTTTGATGGCGTGTGTTTCTTCAGGGGTGAGGAAGTCGAGTTCCAGCGCCAATTCTTCGTCTGATGGTTCGTGACCCAGTTGTTGTACCAGGTCGCGCTGCATCTTGACGATCTTGTTGATCGTTTCAAACATGTGGACGGGGATGCGAATGGTGCGGGCCTGGTCGGCGATGGCGCGGCTGACGGCCTGGCGAATCCACCAGGTGGCGTAGGTGCTGAATTTGAAGCCTTTGGTATGGTCAAATTTTTCGACGGCGCGCAGCAGGCCAACGTTGCCTTCCTGAACGAGGTCAAGCAAGTGGATGCCGCGCCCCATATACCGTTTGGCGACGCTGACGACGAGACGCAGGTTGGCGCCGGTAAGGGCGATTTTAGCTTCTTCGGCGAGATCGTAGATGGTGTATTCGTTGTATTTGAGGCCTACTTTGTCGGCGGAGAGCCATTGGTAGACGGTATCTTCGTCGGGCAAACGGCCGTTACGCCGGACATCCTCTTCCAATTTGCGGGCAATATCCGGTGGCAGCAGGTAGACGGCCGTGAACATGGCAAAACAGGTTTGCGCCAGGTCCGTCCAGGCATCATCCTGACCCCATATGCCCTGATTCAAATAGTCACGCAGGTAGGAGGTTTGTTGTTCCTGCCAGCCGCGCCGCAGCGTACACGCCTCGGCAATGAGCGGCTGCATTTCCGGCGGGGCGACGTGAATGACGGCGCTAACCTCTTTGGCAGTCGCTTCATTTTCCAGCAGGCGTTTGTAGTTTAACGTCATGGCCCGCAAATCTACTTCTTCTTCGGATTCATCCCCTTCCTCGGCCACTCGTAAGCTCAGGTTTTCCAGCGCCGAAGCGGCGGTCAGTTGCGTTGAGAGCCAGATTTCTTGTTCGGCGGTGAGCAGCGGCACCTGGCCGATTTCTTTGAGATAGGTGTGAACGGGGTCATCTTCAACGGCCGTGACCAGATAATCGCCGCTGTCATCAGCCAGCAAATCGTCATCATCCAGATCAAGGAAATTGGATGGCTCGCCCAGGTCGTTCAGCACTTCGCCTTCGGCATTGACCACGCGCACATCCAGTTTTTGCAGGCGAGCATACAGTCGGTCAGCCTGGTCTTCATCGGCTGTGGCCAACAGAGCCTGGACATCTGACTCATTTATTTGACGAGAGCGGCGCGCTTTTTTGACCAACGCTTCAATATCTAGCGTTTCCTCGCCTTCAAACCCATCATCTTCTTCAAAATCATCATTTTCAAGTTCTGGCGACAACTCACTCATTGTTTCTTCCTGGCTATTCCTGAGAGATCAGGAGATTGGGAGAATGAGAGATTAAATCTCCCAATCTCTCATTCTCCCAATCTCCCATAAAGTGTCAATCGTTCTCGATGGCAACCCACTCAAACATTATCGGTTGCGCGCCGCCGATTGGCCGCCGTCATGGCGTTGCGGGCCTTGTTTAACTGCCAGACCACTAACGGCAGCTCCCGTTTGAGCTGCTGGTATATTTCCACTGCTTCGGCGTCGTTTTCAATTTGGGCCTCTTTGTAATACTGTTCCACTTCATTGACCAGTTCGCGTGTTTTCTCCAGACGCCAATCCAACACAGATAACATGAGTTGGTCGGCTAAACGCTCCATGTCCACAGCGGGCGTTTGGGAGAGCGATAAGAGGTATTGTGCCCGTGCGGTAAGCGGCGCTGCCGGAGCAGCGTCCAAAATATCCCACAATTCATCAATCGTGACAACCGCCTGGTTGTAAGGGGCGACGCTGGTTTTCATCCATTGTAGTAAGAGCTGCATGATAGCCCGATCTTCCGGGTTTAGAAAATCTTTTTCGGTCACGGCCGTTTGCCCACAGTGCGCCAACCGTTCATTCACCTGTTGAATCAACGGGGGCTGCTGCAAACACTGGCTCAAATAATGGGCCTGACGCAGACCGCCGCCTTGCATTTGCCCACCCGGCAGGCGTGGCACGGCCGTACCGCCATTCCCTTGTTTCGGTGGAGATTTGGCTGCTGGGGATGGTTGCGCGGGACGTTGTGTCTCCGGCAGGCGCGTCTGGCGCAGGGCGCGTTCGTCCACACGCAGCGCCCGCGCCAACTCCTGCCAGTAATGGTCGCGCTCAATCGGGTCGGCAATATCTTTAATGAGGGGGATGACCTGTTGGGCAACGGCCGTTTTTGCTTTCGCATCGCGCAAATCCAAATCCTGGGTGGCTACGCCAATCACATAGGCCACCACCGGCTGCGCCTGGGCCACCAACTGCGGCCAACGGGCGGGGTCGGTGCGGATGATGCTATCCGGGTCTTCCCCTTCTGGCAGGGTGACAATGCGGATGTCAGCCTGTAACCGCCCCTCTTGTTGCACCAGACCGTAGGCGTCAAAGCGCACTTCCACCTCGCGGTCGAGCGTCTGGCGGGCCACTTGCAGGCTGCGCAGGGTGGCTTTGGCCCCGGCGGCGTCGGCATCCAGCGCCAGCACAAAGCGTTTGGTGTACCGCTTCAACTGCTGTAACTGCGCTTCGGTCAGCGCCGTGCCCATTTGCGCCACCACGTTGCGGAAACCGGCCTGCCATGCCTGAATCACGTCCATGTACCCTTCCACAATCACCGCCTGCCGCGCCTCGCGGATGTCCCGCTTAGCCATATCCAGGCCAAAGAGCAGGTGGCTTTTGTCGAAGACCAGCGTTTGTGGGGAATTGAGGTATTTGGGCAGGCCGTCTTTGTCTAATGTACGCGCGCCGAAACCAACGGTACGGCCGTCGCCATCCCGAATGGGTATCATCAGCCGGTTACGAAACCGGTCATAGCGTGACCCTTTTTCTTCATTTTCGGTCAACAGCCCCACCTCGACTAACTCCTGGTCGGTGTAACCCTGGGCATTGAAATGGGTGCGGCAGGCATCCCAGGAATCGAGGGCGTAGCCCAGTTTGAAGGAGGTAATTGTGGTCTCGGTGAGGGCACGGCCCGAAGCCGCTCCGGGTTCGCCGTTGATATAATGCCTCGCCTGTTCTGCCTGGGGGGCGTGCAGGAATAGCTGGTGGAAATAATCGGCGGCTGCGCCCAACAAATCGGTCAGTTTGTCAGCATGGGAGCGGCGCTTTTTCTCTTCGGGGGTGAATTCTTGCAATTCCACGCCGGCGCGCTGCGCCAGGTGTTCCAGGGTTTCTTTGAACTCCCAGCCCTGCCGCTTCATCATAAAGGAAAACACGTCGCCACCCTCGGCGCAGGCGCCGAAGCAGCGCCAGGTTTGCGTTTCGGGGAAGACAAAAAATGCGGGGGTACGGCTGTTGGCGTGAAAGGGGCAAAAGCCAGCGTAATTTCGTCCTGATTTCCGCAGCGTCACGGTCTCAGAGACAATATCTACAATATCCAACCGGCTTTTAATTTCCTGCGTAACGTTCATGTGCTGAATCGTGATCCGTGAATCGTAATCCGTTATCCGTGAACCGTTATCCGTCGTTTCACCGATTACGGATTACCGATTACGGGTTACGGGTCACGGGTTACGGGTCACGGCCGTCCAAGCAGGCGCGATTATACCCAACTCCCCCAGAACATTCACCGAATTGGGCTGTTAAGTTGGCTACATTTACGAAGGTTTAACGAAGAGGAGAAGACGTTAATGGGAGTAAGGAGCGAATGGGGTGGCCACTAAACTGCCCGCATTTTCCTGGCTCAATTCTACCCACACATCCAGGTTCTTGGTGTACCGGGGATGACCATGGAACGCGACTGCATACCCGCCAATGATCAGGTAACGTACCTGTTTATTGTTTAACGATTGTATAAACTCTTTGAAATCCTGGTTCAGTACCATATCGCCACTGGTGATATTCACGCCGGATTTGTTCTAAGGCAGCCAGACGCGCTTCATACGGCTGCGTGCGCCAATAGGTCACATCTCGTTCCTGTTCATCAATTGGTGTTTTGCGCACAACTTTAACCATGCTCATCATGGGCAAATTATACCACACACGGCCGTACCCCACTCCCTGTTACCTGTGTAATTGCTTAACGGCCGTACCCCCTGCCCGCCCTCCTTCATACAATCCAATCATGGGTTCAGGTGTTCACGTATACACTTGAACCCCTAAACACTCTCAGGAGGTTATCATGCGCATACTCATTACTGGCGGTACCGGTCTGATCGGTACCCCACTCAGCCAGCAGTTGGCTGCCAGCGGCCATGAAGTCATCGTTTTGAGCCGTAACCCGGAAAAACACAGCATGCCGGCAGGTATCACGGCCGTGGCCTGGGACGGCCGTACCACCAGCGGCTGGGCGCACCTGGCCGATGGCGCGGGCGCGATCATCAATCTGGCGGGGGAGAGCATTGGCGGCAGCGGTTTTCCGCCGCCCCGCTGGACAGCAGCGCGTAAACAGCGCATTTTGCAGAGCCGCCTGGACGCCGGGCAATCCGTAACAGCGGCGGTGCAGGCAGCCACAAACAAACCAGGTGTGGTCGTGCAGATGTCCGGCATTGATTATTATGGAGATGTGCCGGGTGAAACCGTTGTCACCGAATCATCGCCCAAGGGCAGCGGCTTTTTGTCTGACGTGACGGCGCAGTGGGAAGCGTCTACGGCCGTCGTCGAATCCCTCGGTGTGCGGCGGGTAGTGCTGCGTACCGGTCTGGTTCTTAGTCTGGATGGCGGCGCGCTGCCGCAAACGATGTTGCCCTACAAATTTTTCGCCGGGGGACCGTTGGGCAATGGGCGGCAGTGGTGGCCCTGGATTCACCTGGCCGATGTCATCCGTGCCATGCAATTTCTGCTAGAACAGGAAACGGCTGCTGGCGTGTTTAACGTTTGTGCCCCTAATCCACTATCCCAAAAAGAGTTTGGGCGCGTATTGGGGCAGGTGATGGGACGGCCGTCAATCATCCCTGCGCCCGCCTTTGCCCTGAAACTGATGTTGGGGGAGATGGCGGCGATGGTGCTGGACGGCCGTCGTGCCCTGCCTACCCGCCTGCAAGAACTGGGTTTCACCTTCCAGTATCCAGAAGCGCGCGAGGCGCTGCTAGACCTGCTGAATAATTGACAATTGCTAATTGTCAATTGTCAATTACTAAGGCAGGGTTACAATCCAGCCATTATGCGCTTACCATCCCTCCCATTTTTTAGACTGCTCTTTGTGATGCTGGCTTTGCTGTTGTGGCTGGCAGCTTGCCAGCAAGAGCCGGATACCATTCCGACCGCACAGCCACGCGCCAGCAAGACCCCGGCCGAAGCCGGCGCCCTGGCGACGGCTGCCCCTACCAGGACAGCTACCACACGGGCTACGGCCGTGGCCTGGATAAGGGGCACGGCCGTCACACCTTCCCCAGAATCACCACCCACACTCACTCCGCCCCCCACGCTGGCGGCCTCGCCTGCAAACCCTGCGATCTCGCCAACCCCCGCTGCCTCACCTGATGATCGCATCACCTCATCACCGACCGGCCAACCGGGTGCGCTCATTCGCCTGAACATGAACAGCAGAGTGGGGGTTTTGTTGGATGAAATCCCCCAGGAATCGCGTGATCGTGTGGCGACCACCCTGTTGCAAAAGCCGGATGATTACTGGCAAGAATTGGCGCGCCAGCAGGTACAACTCACCTATAACCGGCTGCACTTTCGCCCATTTTTCTATGAAATGCTCAAAGGTCAGTTACCCTTGCCACCCGAATCTGTCTGGGAAATTAGCTTAGGTGAAGATGGCCCTCGCCGCACCACCGTTGGCGGCCACGACTATGTACTGATTGATTACGCTTTTTCCAGTGTCTTGCTTACCGACCCTGAATCACCGGGCAAGGCCGAATTTTTGTTGGGGCAGGAAGGGGGCAAATGGACGGAACCCTTTGTGCTGCCTGGCGACCCCCATCTACTCATACAGCGCACCGATAATGCCTGTATCAATGAAAGTGGGTTCCCTCCCAACGGCTACGACTCAGAAAATGTTGCATTCTTTTATGATTACACCTGTACGGCCGATAGCGGCGGGCCGCTTGGCTGCCACCGCAGCCGCCTGCCCACCCTGTCTTGCCTGGAAGCGTTAGGTGCGCGGGTGGGTATGGTGGAAACGGGGATGCAGTTTGAACGGCTGCCCTGGGCCGCTGACCTGGCTGATGAAGTGCGAGTGGCGCAAGTGTTGAGCTTTGGCGCCCCCAATTTGACGGTGGTGGGTGATGAACTGCAATACAATCGCATTATCTATCAATACTTCCCGCCTAATTCCTGCGCCGCTCAGGAGGCTTGTATCAACGGCGATGGCTGGCGGCGGCTGCTGCAATTTGATGCCATGGTGCATAACCTGGGCACGGAAGCGTTGAACATCGGCCGGGTGATTCGTAGCAACCCACTAAACACCATGTTCCAATACAACTCCTGCCATGACCATTACCACTTTGCCAACTTTGGCGAATTTCAGTTGGGTGTTAACAACCAGCCGAGTAAACAGGCGTTTTGTGTGGAAAGTACCAGCCGCTTGAGTAACAATGAACTATCGCCACTGACGCATGATTTCACCTGTAATAATCAGGGTATTCAGGCGGGTTGGGTGGATGAGTATCAGGCGGGTCTGGACTGCCAGTGGATTGACATTACCGACCTGGAATTTGAAAGCGACACACTGACGATGCCGTTGATCTTCCGCTTTAACCAGAACGGCTTTTTGTGTGAAGGGCAACCGGTGCTGAATGAAAATGGGGAATTGATGTGGGAGCCAACGGGTGAGCGCACGGCCGAAGGGCTGCCTATCAGCCGGCCGCAGTGTGAATTTGTGGAGGGATGGGACAGTAACAATGAAGGGTCGCATGAATTGCTGATTCCGGCGGTGGGCAGTTTTGTGACCGCGCCTTGCACCCAGGGGCAAATTGGCCCGCTGCGGAATTGTGGTTTTAGCTTGCAGCCGCTGGCACCCCTGCCTACACCGACACCGGCCGATGATGAAGAAGCCGAAGCGCCGTTACGCTGCACTCCCGGCCAGACGGTGCAACTAAGCTGTTCCATTCCAGCCGATGCGCAGCCGCAAACGCTGCGCATTTGTGAAACCAGCGCCGCGTTGGGGGTGGGCACGGCCTGTACCTTTGAGACGGCGATGGTGAACCGGGTGATTGGGCCAGACGGCCGTGACATTTCCTTCACCTGCCCCTTCCCCCGCGACGAAAATGAGCCGGGTGGCGACTATGCCTTCTACGTGGCCCCCGTTTTCCCGGAAGATGCGCTGGCGCAAGTAAGTTGTACGGCCGTGACGCCATAGCAGTTATGACTACCTATCACTTCGTCTGGCTGGGTTCTAAACGTGCCCATAAGAATGGCGTGGCCGAAAAGGGGTGGCGGTTGGATATGGCTGCCCGCGCCGGGTTGCCCGTGCCCAATGGCGGCATTTTACTCGATAACTTCTATTGGCTGGCGGTACAGGATGAGGTGGTACAAATGATGGACGGCCGTGCCCACATCCCTGCCCCCCCCGCTCTCTTTGATCTCCTTTACACGGCCGTGCGCTTCCCCCCACTTGACAAACCGTGCATCATTCGCCCCCTGTTTGGTATGGCCGTACCGCCTCAACTCCACGTCAATATGTCTGCCCCGGTGACATTGGCCGCCACCTTTAGCCAGCTCTGGCAAGCAGCGCCCGCTGCTGAGGAAAACCGCCATGACTTACTGGTTCAAGAAATGGTGGGCATACAGGTTGAGGGTACGGCCGTGACCATCACAAACCAGGCCACCGATGCCATCTCCTTCGCCGACAAAGCGATAACGTTGCCCCAACTTTCCGGCTGGTCTCGCCCGGATACCGCCCTGCCGCTCCATTTGCGCCGGTTGCAGCAGCTTTTGCGTGGGGTGCGCCGTACCTTTGGTGATGGCGTATGGCAGGTGCAGTGGGCAGATGACGGCCGTGTCTGCTGGCTCCTGGGAATAAAAACCCACCCCACCTCTTCCTAAGTCAATCTCCTCTTCATTTGTAAGTTCACTTTGTTTCGCCCAGGCTGTGGTGAGCGGTTGCCTCTGTTTGTCTCTTTTGTATGGCGAAATAATGCACAAAATATATACATATACTTGACAAACTAACCCTGGTAATGTATAGTTTCTATACTGAAGCTGTATGGCATGTTGAAAAAAGCGGTGTAAAGGTTACAATCATTCAATAGCCCTGGTCACAAAGCACACAAAACCGCCGCCATTCACCCACCATCTGTTCAAGCCAGCCATACAGCTATTGTTAATTTTGAGATAAACGGAGAATGTGGCTTACCTGGTAAATGAAGAGGGTGTCTGGTACGAACAACCAAACACTTTTTAACTACCCCAGGTTTGCTGCACATAGTTTTCAGGAGGGAAAGTGATGACGATAACTGCAACCTGGGAAAGCCGTCTTTTAGCCCAAGCCTATGCGCCGTTGGAAAACTTGATCACCAGTGAGGTGTTTCATGTGCAGCCATCCCTGCTAGACAAGGCATATACACACGCCACGGCCGTCACCGCCCAACACAGCCGCACCTTCTACACTTCCTCCGCTCTGCTGCCCGCACCCGAACGGCGCGCCATCCGCGCCCTTTATGCTTTTTGCCGTGTCAGTGATGACCTGATTGACCGCCAGCAAGACAACCGCGCTCATCAGTTCCGTCAGTGGCGGCAGCACGCCCTCAGCAGCACGCCACCCGAAGATGACCTGACGGCCGTGGCCTGGGCCGATGCTCGCGCCCGGTATGCCATCCCCCGGCTGTATGCTGAACAACTGCTGGACGGTGTAGCCCGTGATCTTAGTTTTGCCCGCTATGAATCCTTTGCCGATCTGGCCGACTATTGCTACGGTGTGGCCTCCACCGTGGGCCTGATGTCCATGCATATCACCGGCTTCAGCAGCCACGAGGCCATACCCTATGCGGTGAAGTTGGGCGTGGCGCTGCAATTGACCAACATCCTGCGCGATGTGGCCGAGGATTGGGACAACGGCCGTTGTTACCTGCCCCAGGATGAACTGATAGCGTTTGGTCTGACGGAAGCAGACATTGCCCAAAAGCATAACGGCCGTCGCTGGCAAGAATTTATGCGCTTTCAAATTGCCCGCACCCGCGACCTGTATGCCCAGGCCATGCCCGGTATCAGCATGTTGAGCGTCAACGGCCGTTTTGCCGTCGCTGCCGCCGCTGAACTGTACCGCGCCATCCTGGACGACATTGAAGCGCATAACTATGATGTCTTTACCCGACGCGCCCATGTAAACGGCCGTGCCAAATTACAAAAACTACCCGGCATCTGGTGGCGCGCCCGCTGGCAAGGGTATGCCAATTAAATACAACCTGTACCACATTTGTGAAGGATACAACACAGGCAAAAGCACAGAGAATTCATAATTCATCCTTCATAATTCATAATTCATAATTCATAATTTTCAAAGGAGCCATTTCCCATAATGAATCAAAACAACAGAGTTATTATCATCGGCAGCGGCTTTGGCGGTCTGGGCGCCGCTGCACGTCTGGCGGCCCGCGGCTATCAGGTAGACGTGTTTGAAAAATTAGACAAACCCGGCGGTCGTGGTTACGTCTTTGAAAAAGAAGGCTTCAAATTCGATGCCGGCCCTACCGTCATCACCGCCCCCTTCATGTTCGACGACATCTTCGCCCTGGCCGGCCGCCGCCGCGAAGATTACGTGCAATTTGTGCAGTGCAACCCCTTCTACCGCATTTTCAACCACGAAGGGCGCTGCTTTGATTACAACGACGACCACCAGTTTATCCTTTCCGAGATAGAGCAGTGGAATCCGGCCGACAAAATCGGCTACGAACGGTTTATGGCTACTACCAAAGCCATCTTTGAAAAAGGGTTCGTCGAACTGGCGGACAAACCGTTCCTGCACATCACCGATATGCTGCGCGTCATTCCCGATCTGGTCAAACTGCAATCCTACAAAACCGTCTACAACTACGCTGCTCAATTTGTGGAGAATGAATTCCTGCGCCGCTGTTTCTCCTTCCACCCGCTGCTGGTGGGTGGCAACCCGTTTGACACCACTTCCATCTATGCCATGATCCACTACCTGGAGCGGGAATGGGGCATCCATTATGCGTTGGGTGGCACGGGGGCAGTGGTGAATGCGCTGGTGAAGCTGACCGAAGAGTTGGGCGGCCGTTTCCATTACAACGCCCCGGTGCAAGAAATTCTTGTCGAAGGAAAACGGGTGACGGGCATTCGGCTGATGGACGGCACAGTCCACCACGCCGACCACATCATCTCCAACGCCGACGTGGCCTTCACCTACATGAATCTTATCCCGGCCAAACATCGCAGCCTGCGCAACAGCGACACACGCTGGAAAAAGCTCACCCGCTACAGCAACTCCCTTTTTGTCATTTACTTTGGCACCAAACGGCGCTATACCAACGGCAAACTGGTGCATCACAACATCATCCTCGGCGAACGCTACCGGGAACTGCTGCGCGACATTTTCCATAACAAAGTGCTGGCTGACGATTTCTCGCTCTACCTGCACATGCCCACCCTCACCGACCCGTCAATGGCCCCGGAAGGGTGCGAAGCGTTCTATGTGCTGTCGCCTGTGCCCCATCTGGGCGCGGATGTGGATTGGACGACGATGGCGAAACCGTACCGCGACGCCATCATGCAATTCCTGGAAGACAACTACCTGCCCGATTTGCAGGAAAACATCGTAGTGGAGCATTACATTGACCCGCTGCATTTTCAAAATAACCTGAACAGCTACCTGGGGTCGGCCTTTTCGGTAGAGCCGGTCTTAACACAGTCGGCCTGGTTCCGCCCCCATAACCGCTCGGAGGATTTTGCCAATCTCTACTTTGTGGGCGCGGGCACCCATCCGGGGGCCGGTTTGCCGGGGGTGCTTTCTTCGTCTAAGATCGCCGAAGAGTTGATTATGAATGAGTGACACAGACCCTAAGGGTTTCAAAAACCCCTTAGGGTCTTCGCAGCCCATATGGACACAAAACCTCTCCCGGTAGCGGATGAAAAACTAGGACTAGAAGTGCTGAAACGGCTGGCGCGGGAGCGTTCCCTGCTGGTGGCGCTGGAAATGATGCACGAGCATGTGGGCGACGCCTTCCAGATTACGCTGCCCGGTTTTCAACCGGCGGTGCTGGTGGGGCCAGAGACCAACCGTTTTGTGCTGGTTTCAGATCGTGAGCAGTTTTTGTGGCGCAATGAGAAGGATCCGGTGGCACAACTGCTGCGACAGGGGATTTTGGTGCAAGATGGGGAGGCCCACGGCCGTTTACGCGCCATCATGGAACCGGTGTTGCAACGGCCGTCCATCATGCCCCACATCCCCACCATTTTGCGTTACACGGACGAACTGACCGCCCAATGGGTGGACGGCGGCACGGTAGACATGCTGGTGGAAATGCGCCGCCTGGCCCTGCTCATCCTCCTGGGTGCGACCTTCGGCGTAGACATGTGGCCTGACCTGGAACGCATGTGGACGCCCATCCTCAAAACGATCAAGTACATTTCTCCCGGCCTGTGGATCATCTGGCCCGATATGCCCCGCCCCGGCTACAAAAAGGCGCTGCAGGCGATGGATGATTACCTGTATGGGTTGATTGCACAGCGGAGATTGGAGATCGGAGATTGGGAGACTGAGAGATTGGACGAAACGTCATCACCTGCTCACCCCCTCACCCCCTCACCTGATCTCCTCACCGCCCTCATCCAGGCCGGGTTGGACGATGGCCTTATCCGCGACCAACTGCTGACCATGCTCATCGCCGGGCATGATACCAGCACGGCTTCGCTCACCTGGACGCTCTATCTGCTGGCGCAGCACCCGGAACAGATGGCGACGGCCGTGGTCGAAGTAGACGCCGTGTTAGCCGGTGATGATCCCGGCGAAAGTCACCTGAACAAGTTGGAATTCCTGGACATGGCTTTCAAAGAGGCGCTGCGGCTTTACCCACCCATTCACGTGGGCAACCGCATGGCGGCTACTGACCTGGATGTGACCGGGTATGAAGTGCAGGCCGGGACGCGGGTGATGTATTCCATTTACCTGGCGCACCGGGACAAAAAACATTGGGAAAACCCGGAGCAATTTTGCCCGCATCGTTTCGATAAAAATGCGCGTAGCCAGCGACCGCCGCTCACCTATGTGCCCTTTGGCGGTGGTCCACGCAACTGCATTGGCGCCACCTTTGCCCAGATTGAGGCCAAGATTGTGCTGGCCCGCATCTTACAAAAATTCACCCTGACCCTGGTTCCCGGCCAAAAAATCAAACCCTACATGGGCGCAACGCTGGAACCAAAACCGGGGGTGAGGATGGTAATTCGTAATCGGTAATCCGTAATCCGACTATCGGTTCACGCATCACGCATCACGGATTACGCTTCACGGATTACGTATCTGAAAACATGACCTACCACGACTTCACCATGGCCCTGTTTACTTTTGCCGCTATGCCGCTGGCGCTGCGGGGGGAGTGGCTGTACCGGCGGATGCCGGTGCTTTCCCCTTGCCCGGAGGCGGCGGAGGGGCAACGGCCGTACCCCTCCCTCTCCATCATCATCCCCGCCCGCAACGAGGCGGCCAATTTACACCGGCTGCTGCCCACGCTCCAGGCGCAGCAGTATCCCGGCGAATTGGAAATCCTGGTGGTTGATGACAATTCAGAGGACAACACGGCCGTCGTCGCCGACTATTATGGCGTTTGTGTGCAGCGGTTGACCAGGCTGCCCACGGGCTGGTTGGGCAAACCAAACGCGGTGCATCAGGGCGTGTTGGCCTCGCGGGGGGAGTGGCTGCTTTTTACCGATGCGGACATGCAACACCACCCGGCAAGTGCGGTCACGGCCGTCAGTTACGCTCTGGCAAACGGGCTGGATGGCTTGAGCATTTTCCCCCGGCAGGCGACCATGGGGTCGGTGGATCGGGCGGCGTTGATGGTCGGTTTTGCCGGGCTGTTTGCCGGGCAGCGTCCGCACAGCGCCACCCTGAACGGGCAATACATCCTGCTGCGGCGGGATGTGTATGAGCAGAGTGGGGGGATGACGGCCGTGCGCCATGAAATGCTCGAAGACCTGGCGCTGGGCGTTCACTTGCAGCAGCAGGGGTATCACGTGCCCATGCTGCGCGGCGAAGAATTGGCGACGGTTTACATGTATGACAATCTGCCCCATTTGTGGCGCGGTTTCTCCCGGTTGGGATCGGGTTCGTTGAAGTATTCGGGCGCCGGTGCATTTGGCACTGCCTTTTTTGTCACCGGGGCGATGATGCCGCTGTTAGCGCCGTTGTTCATTTTGTTTGGGCTGGTAAACCGGCGCTGGCTGTTTGTAACGTGGCTGCTGACCGTGCCCGGTTTTATCACCTGGGGGCGGCGTTTTGGCGGCAGCGCCAATGCGCTGCTGGCGCCCCTGGGCGCCACCCTTGTGCAGGCTGCCTCCTGTTGGGGCCTGCTCACCCGCCTGATGGGGCGGGGGATTCAGTGGAAGAATCGGCTGGTAAGATGAAGACATGCGATTTCTTCAAGAAATCGCATGTCTAAGGATTTGTATCCATGACCTATTTTGGTTTTTTAGCGATTTTTTTAGTGATACCCATTTTGATTTTGGTAGGCATTGAAGTGTGGGATAAGCGGCACGGCCGTACTCTACCCCCCATGCTGCAATCATGGCCCCCCTATGCGGCCATTGCCCTGCATGTGCTGGTGGCGGTGATTTACACCACACCCTGGGATAATTATCTGGTGGCTACCCGCGTCTGGTGGTATGACCCGGCGTTGGTAACCGGTCTGGTCATCGGTTGGGTACCGATTGAGGAGTATACCTTTTTTGTGTTGCAGCCCATTTTGGGTGGCTTGTGGCTATTGTTTTTGGCGCGGCGGTTGCAGGGGGTGGCGAGTAAAGAAGCGTTACGGCCGTCGCTGCGCTGGTGGTCGGTGGCGATACTGGCGGTATTGTGGGTCATCTCGGTGATCATCCTGGTGGTGCGCTGGCAGCCGGGTACGTACCTGGGCCTGGAACTGGTCTGGGCGCTGCTGCCCATTATGCTGCAAGTGGGGTTTGGTGCGGACATCCTGTGGCGCTACCGCCGCCTGGTCTTCTGGACGATTGCGCCCCTGGTACTTTACCTCAGCGCCGCCGACGCCCTGGCCATTGGTTGGGGCACGTGGACAATTGACCCGGCGCAATCCACCGGCATTTTGCTTGGCGGCGTCCTGCCTATCGAAGAACTGCTCTTCTTCCTGCTCACCAACGTCCTGATCGGCTTCGGCATCACCCTGCTGTTGGCCGAAGAAAGCCACGAACGCCTGCGTTCCCTCCGCGGGTTTGCTTTCGTAACCCGTAATCCGTAACCCGTGAACCGTAATCCGTGAGAGTCGGATTGCGGGTCACGGATAACCGATAACCGATTACCGATAACCATGCCCCCCCTCCTCTTTATCCCCCTTGCCTTCCTCTGCGGCGCATTGCCGATGTCGGTGTGGGTGGGAAAGGTGGCATTGGGGGTGGATATTCGCCAGTTTGGCGACGGCAATCCGGGGGCGACCAACGTCTTCCGCGCTGGCGGCAAGGGGTGGGGGATTTTGGCGCTGCTGCTTGATTTTCTGAAGGGGGTGCTGCCGGTGGCGCTGGCGAATTTTGGCTGGCAGATAGGTGGATGGGGGTTAACGGCCGTTGCCATTGCCCCCATCGCCGGACATGCCTTTTCCCCATTTCTGGGTTGGCGCGGCGGCAAGGCGCTGGCGGTGACGTTTGGCGTCTGGACGGGACTGTCGCTTTTTGTCGTACCCATCCTGTTGGGGCTGTTGTTTGCCGTATGGCTGTTCACCCTGCGCCCGGAAGGGTGGGCGGTGCTGTTGGGCTGCCTTTGTCTGCTGCCGGGGTTGCTGCTGCTGAATGCGCCGTCCGTTTGGTTAGGGACGTGGTTGGGGATGACGGCCGTGCTCGCCATCTCCCACCGGGCAGATTTGCAGCAAAAACCGAAGTGGGGGAAACATCCCCCCACTTCGGTTTAGAATACCGCATCCTCGACGAGGACACGGCCGTTGCCGTTCAGTGGCGGCGCTTCGGCTTCAAATTCCCCCAGTGGCAGGCCCGCTTCACGGCGAATCAGATATTCCAGTTCATCCAAAATACCAGGATTTTCCACGAGGAAGACTTTGGCATTTTCCCGGCCCTGCCCCAACAGCGTATCGCCGTAGCGGAAATACGCACCGCGTTTGTCAATCAGGCCATATTGCACACCCAGGTCCACCACATCGCCCACAAAGGAAATCCCCTGGTTGTACATGATGTCAAATTCACATTCGGCAAAGGGCGCGGCTACCTTGTTCTTCTTGATTTTGACCTTCGTCCGGTTGCCCACCACTTCCGCGCCTGCCTTGATCGCCTCGGTGCGTCGGACATCAATGCGTACGGAGGCGTAAAATTTGAGCGCATTGCCGCCGCTGGTCGTCTCCGGGTTGCCAAACATGACGCCAATTTTGGAGCGAAGCTGGTTGGTGAAGATGACGACGGTGTTGGTCTGTTTGATCGCGCCGGATAGTTTGCGCAGCGCCTGCGACATGAGCCGGGCTTGCAAACCGACGTGGGCGTCACCCATTTCGCCCTCAATTTCGGCGCGGGGCACCAGCGCCGCTACCGAGTCCACCACCACCACGTCCATGGTGCCGGAGCGAATGAGCGCCTCGGCAATTTCCAATGCCTGCTCACCGGTGTCCGGCTGCGAGACGTAAAGGTCATTCACGTCTACGCCGCAGCGTTCGGCATAGTTGGGATCAAGGGCGTGTTCCATGTCTACAAAGGCGCAGACGCCGCCCCGTTTTTGCGCCTCGGCAATGATGTGCTGGCAGAGGGTGGTCTTGCCGGACGATTCCGGGCCGTAGATTTCCACCACCCGCCCCCGTGGCACGCCGCCCACGCCCAGGGCGATGTCCAACGCTAATGAACCGGTGGGAATGGATTCCACATGCATGTGCTGGGCCTCACCCAGGCGCATGATCGTACCTTCCCCAAAACGTTTGGTAAGGGTCTCCAATGTTTTTTCCAGGGTAGCGTCACGGCCGTCGCCAGACCCATTTGATTTTGCCATGAGATTGTCTCCTTATTGACTGATTAATTACGGCAACAATAGCGAGATATTAGCACGAATGTTCTGATCTGTCAACGGCGGAACATGGATTTTAGAACACAGGTTCTATTTCTGGCGGGTGGCGCCTATATGGGATTCGGAATAGCCTCTAAGCCTTCAGTGGGTTTTCTATGTCTGCGTTCAATAAAATAGGGATGAAATCTAGCTGCATATTACGGTCGGGATAATCCGTTATATGAATTAAGCTGTATCTTGGGGTAACCGAATGAGAAATAATGGTTCATCACATAAGGCATTAATAGCGGACATGAAGGCGATACTGATCCATTGAGTTATACTTTTGCAGTAAGGGGCCTGGCGAAACCAATCAACAAATAGTTTATTCAGTAACCCGTCAGGTTTAAGCAAGACTTCATCACGCACAAAGATAATGCCATTACCCCTGACAGCAGAGGCCAAGGCTTCTTCCTCTGATCGATTGGACACACGCCTTTTAAATTCTGCTTTGAGTTGTCTGTTCACCATATAGTCTTCAACTTCATCCGAGGCATAGTTCTTGATTTTTGCCAACGATCTAATTAATTCTTCTTCAATGACCACGTATTCCTTGGTCTCTCTTGATATACTCTGCTCCTTTTCAAAGAAACCGTGTCCATTTTTCAACCCATATTCTTGAAATAAGGTTACTGCTTTTATAATCTCTTTAGGATCAATTTCACCCATTAGCCATAGCTTGAAAATTGGGTCCAGAGAATCCAGAATAGCGTTGTTATGGTCTCGGTATTTTTTGTGGCGTGGTGCAGTCACATTGACGACGTAGCGGTGGATTTTTGCCAGGTCATAGTAATGACCATCTCTCATGTTGTCGATAAAAACATCCAGAATCCCATGTGCATTCACAGAACCATATTTTTCTTTGTTCCACTGAGGATGACTGCTCAACCCTGAATAGATAAATCTCAAGGTGTGATTTGTTTCTTTATATCTGATTCTCTCCAAAACATTGCTTTTTCGGTATATTTCACAAAGAGAATCATGTTGTATCTGAAATTCTTTGATAATGGTACTTTGTAGCAAAAGCGCCCTGGGATCTATCGTGTCTCTATCAAGCCCGCCAAACGAGCTACTTAGAGTGATGATAAGCATTGGAAGAGAAGGCAGTCCTGGTTTTACTGTGATGACCTTTGAGAAGATATCCTCAATAATCTCAAGCGTTTCAGCGGGCCTTGCTGCAATCTGGGCACCAAGAATAGCAACCAACAAATAATTCAGCATCAGGTCTCGGCTTAATGCTAGCGTCATCAATTCAGCACGAATCTCAGTTATGGAGCCATATGTGGAGCAGATATAAGGCGCCAATTGGCTGAAAAGCGCCTTCGTCTTTGCCGATGATCGAAAGAAACCGTCGAGAGCCTGGATATCATAGATGGACAATTTTTCATTATCCTCGATACTTTTGGCGAAAAGAACTCCTGAATTGACAACAAGTTTTAGTAGCAGCGTGCGAATAAGCTGAAGATGGCGGCCAGTTGTTGCCTGATGATCGGTCTCGTACCAGAGGAGTTTTTTCACGATCTTTGTCCAGGTGTCTCTCAGAAAGGCCACAACCTGCTCGTCATCATACTCCGCAAAAAGAAGGGATAACGAGAGTTCGAGACAAGACTGCAGTCTGCGACGTGAGGGCAATAACCAACGACTGATCCGGTCTGAATTTCCCAGCGACCGTACGATCGCAATACCCTTGGCATTTCCAACCGTATAACCTGCACTTCTCTCTTTCTGCCACAAGTAAAACGTAGCTTCAACGGTCACGCGCCTGACTTCTTCATTTCTATCTTCCAGCAAAGTTAAAAGTATGGCCTCAATCCCACTCTGTCCTGCAACCAGGGCTGCTACTTTTTTTGCCTCAATTTTCTGCTGTGTTGATATGGTCTGACCTCGTAAGGCATTAACGGAAATAAGTTGTCTCAGCAAATCTGAAACCCTAGTGTAATGTTCCTGACTCGCAGTACACAGAAGTTGAACCATCATCTCCTGTCGCATTTGTGGCATTTTGCCCTCTTCTGTCAACCCTCCCAATAATGTGATATCAGCGATCAGATCAACGTTTCCTTCAGCGATCTCTATTAATAATGCACTTTGGATCGGCCCCCATAAGTAATAACAGCCTGCCCCAGTTTGTTCAATAAGCTTGCAGTAGACTTCCGCACTCATAGATCACCGTACTCCATATTCTTTGCTCAATAGGTCCATCCCTCGGTTGGAATACAACCTAATGCAATATCATTTTGTGCCCTTTTCCGAATTTCCCATCCAAAGTAATAGTCATAGAATCGTTCATAGCGGAAGCTTATGTGCTGTAAGGCTGTTTCTTCTAGCAGACCCATTCTCAGTAAACGCTCAAGGTGAAAACGTTGTTCGCCTAATTGCCTGGTGATATCTTCCGTTGGTATCGTATTACGGCACTTTCCTTTATCAACCATCTGCTGAGGTAGCTCTTCTTGCAGAAAATTTTCAATTTTCCTGATTTCTTCTTCATCCAGTTCATCCCTTTTCAAACGTGCCTTCACGTAGGCAGGAATTAGGAAGATATCAGATCCGATAGCGCGCGAAGAAACCATCTGATTTTTGTTGCTGCAAATATATGAAACTAGCCAAAGTAACAGAGGCTCTTTTAAGCGTTGTTGTACTTCTGGTTCCAGGTCTTCGTAGTTGGTTGGCGATAATTTAAACCTGATTTGATGTAGGTGATAGGCTTCTCTCGCTTCTTCGTTTGAGAAATCACCCATTTCCACAAATCGCTGCCCCATATTCTCAGGCTGATAGAAGTGAGTTCGTGCTAGACCATATTCACTTTCTGTATTCCCGGCAAACACCAATTGGGTCAGGCTTTTCCAGACATGTGGTCGGCAAGAAATAATGATTTTGAGCCACGGACGCTGCCTGTCTATCTGTAATTGCGTCAACCAAGCGGCAATCGCTGGCATATTTTTGCTTTCATTAATGGCATCAGCTATAAGCACCAAACGATGTTTTGAGGTATCGAACTGTGTATCACTTTCTATGCGATTGAGCCATTGATCAATGAGTATTCGATCTGGTTGAGGCAAAAGCCCTCTAGCTAATAAATCGAGTAGGTCTTTGCCCGCCTCTCGATCACTAATTTGTAGGCTTTTGCAATCGTATACCAGGCAAGCAATATCTGGATTGGTGAGCCAACGGTTGTGCAAATTAGACAAAAAACCAGTTTTCCCTGTTCCTGAGCGTCCCCGAAGTACAAGGTAATTGGCTGTGGGAGTGTCTAGGAAAACCTCAACGTGATGATAAAGCTCCATTCGTTCCACGTATAGTGTTGGGTCGTACTTTTCTCGAAGAATATCAGCATGGCGCGCGTTTTTTTCCTGGCAGATTTGTTTGACCAAGTCCCACGGAATTGGATCTGACTCAAAGAAGGTTGGTGTTGCTGGAGGGGAAAAAGGTTGACTTAGTTCTTTCGCCAGGTGAGGACGTAAATCTGACAAGAGTTGTAGTAGCTCGGGGATTCGCTGTTGAACCACACAATATTGGATAAAGGCACGAACTTTTGCACGTTTTTCGTGGCCACTTATGTGTTCAAAGTCAATTTGTAGAGTGAAACAAATTTCACTTAGTTCGCTAAGATTGAAATAAGTGTCAAGTATCTCGTACAAACGTTGTTGGTTCATTACGTACCTCTTCCTATGTTGCCAATAACTGATGCCTACTCCGCGTTTTCTTGAGTCTGGCGGAATTCATGAGGTAGATTTTACTTCAGGGGTTAATACCATGCTAAAACTTTTGCAAAAACATGCGCGATGTGAGTTGTTTATAGGCACATAGACGGTTTGCAATGAAGCCAGTGCGCAGGCGGGCGGAGAAGAAAACGTAAGAACAACAGGAGACGCGGATCATCTGGGGAGCGTTAGCAGCCCTTCCTGGTAGATGCGGCGGATGGTGGCCTCAATGTCTGGCTCACGCACGGAAAGGTCGCGGATGCGATATTGGCCGGACAGATGGCCGATCAGTTCGGAGGCGCTGATGGTCTGGCGCTCAAATTCGTAAGTGGCGCGCAGGTCATGGTAGTGGGTGAGGGTGGCGCCGGGCACATCCACTTGCGGGTATGGTTCGGCGAAGTCCACCACCAGCTCTCGCTTGCCGCCAAAGCGGTCTTGCAGGGTGTGTAGATTGCCGTCATAGAGCAGACGGCCGTGATCAATAATCATCACCCGTGAACACAGCCGCTCCACATCGGCCATATCGTGCGTGGTGAGCAGGATGGTCACGCCCCGGGCGCTGTTGATGTGCCGGATGAATTCGCGGATGCGCTCTTTGGCGACTACATCCAGGCCAATGGTCGGCTCATCCAGAAAGAGCAGGTCGGGGTTGTGCAGCAGCGCCGCGCAAATGTCGGCGCGCATGCGCTGTCCCAGTGACAGTGAGCGGACGGGTGTGTCCAGAAAAGGGTTCATTTCCAGCAGGTTGGTGAATTCTTGCAGGTTTTGCCGGTAGCGGTCGGCGGGAATGCGGTAAATGTAGCGCAGCAAATCCAGCGATTCGATGACAGGCAAATCCCACCAGAGGGTGGTGCGTTGGCCGAAGACGGCGCCAATGTGCTGCACATAGAGTTGGCGCTGTTGGTGGGGGACACGGCCGTTGACCATCACCTCACCCCCCGTTGGCGTCAACAAGCCGGTTAACATCTTGATGGTGGTGTATTTACCGGCCCCGTTTGGCCCCAGGTAGCCCACCAGTTCACCCTTTTGAACGGTGAAGTTAATGTTGTCCACCGCTTTCACCAGGATAAATTCGCGGGTGGTCAGGTTGCGCAGTGTGCCCAACAGCCCCCGGTGATGTTTGCTAACTCTAAACTCCTTTCGCAGATTGTTTACGGTGATGATGGTCATGGTAACTCCTCAGGTTTGTAGTAGGCGATTTATCGCCATCTGAGGGCGATAAATCGCCTACTACGAACATTTCATGTGCCGGTGCTTTGGTACTGGCGGATGCCAAAACGCCAGAAGCGCAGCGCCAACAGCAGCAGCCCTATGCCTACAACCGGCGACAGGAAAGGGGCAAAGGGTGGGACATCGGCCAGTTCGGGTCTGTCCAGAAAATAAAGCGATGGGTAGTAGCTCAGAAAAATGACGGGCACGACAAAGGTAAAAAAGCGGCGAATCCAGTCGGGATAGATGGACATGGGGTAGTCAATGGTAAAACTGCTGCCATAGGTGAGAATGTTCATCACCTCAATGGAGTCCACCGTCCAGAAGGTGATGGTGGCGCCAATGATGAACAGCCCGCCAAAAAACAAAAACAAGCTGAAGATGACGATGGGCAGGTAGGCCACTTTGAGCGGCGTCCAGATAATGTCGTTGCCTTGCAGGGCAAAGGCAAAAATGGCCAGCCCCAGGGCTATTTTCCCCAGACGGCGTAGGGTGAATTCTGACCCCATCACCTGGACGGTGATGTTGATGGGACGCAGCAGGAGTTGGTCGAACGTGCCGCGGCGGACGTGCTGCCCGAAGACGGGCGGGTCGAACCCGGCAAAAACCATATCCATGCAGCCAAAGGCGATTTCGCCCATGCCGTATAAAAAGGCGACTTCGGCCAATGTCCAGCCCTGAATGCCGCCGAAACGATTGAGTACCAGGGCCACGGAACCGAATTCAAAGGCAACAATAACGGCCGTGCTCAATGTCTCCAGCACAAAGGCGGTGCGGTACTGCATCTGGCTGCGCATCTGCACGCTCATTAAGCGGCGGTAAAGGATGAGGGTGTGCCACATAGTTCGTAATCCGTGAATCGTAATCCGTGAATCGTAATCCGTGATGCGTGATGCGTGATACGTGATTGGTTAGCCGCCGAGGATGACCAGACGTTTGATGGCCGGGCGCAGGGCGAGATGCGCCAGGCTGAACAGCAAGATCACCCACAGTAGTTGGATTATGAGCGTCTGCCACAAGGCAGCGCCGGTTACCTGGCCGGTGTAGATTTCCACGATGACGTTCAGGCAATAAGGGAATGGCGTCAGGTAAGCGATTTGCTGCACCCATTCGGGGAAAAAGGCCAGCGGCATGAGGAAGCCGGAAAAGAACCAACTGATGGTAAAACCAAAACGGCCAATTCCCCGCGCATTGGGTGACCAAAAGGCGCTGAGATTGAGCAAAAAACGAAAGCCGAAGCTGATGAGCAAGGCCAGGATGAGGGAAACGGCCACGGCCGTAGCCTGTGCCACACTCGTGGGATGCACCATATCAAAAAAGAGACTGTAGGCAGCCATGATGACGATGCCCCGCAGCAGCAGGGCCACGGCGGCGCGACCCACATCCCGCGCCAGCCAGAAGTTCACAAAGCCCATCGGCTTCAGCAGGTCGGTGGCGACTTCGCCGCTGTGGACGGCGTTTATCAGGTCATACCAGCCAAAGAGACTGAGGTAGGCGATGATGGCCTGGGTGAGGGCCATATAGGTGAAGAGTTCGGCACGGCCGTAGCCTTCAATGCTCTCCTGGTCGCCCAATATTGCCAGCAGCACGGAGACGCGCAAAATGCCAAAAAAGAAGTTCGTCACCAATCCAGCCATAGCCGCCGCCCGATAGGTGAGGTGGCGCTGGAAGGAGCGGTTGGTGAATTCCCAAAAAAGTCGCATGGTTTGATACCGTCGTGAAAGCAGCGCGCCATTCTGCCCGCCGCCGGGTGAAAAGTCAAGAAACAGCAGGCAAACTGTGCATGAATTTCCGCTGAGGATTATTGCCAGGGGGTACGGCCGTTGTTAAAGTAGACTATGCAAACCCGGCAACGGTGATGGAGCCAGCCTTATCAAGGTCCCCTCACTATTGAACACTCACTATTGAAAAAGCAGTCCTAATTGCCGAAGTCTGACGCAAGTAGACTAAAGTACGGCTGGTGCTTGTGGCCGAAAATCGGTTAAAGTGTCCGCTGTGTTTGGCTGGGGCGTCCGGGTGTGGATTGTTTGTAATTTTATTGGAAAAGCAGAATTTGCAGGAGAAAGTTATCTCAACCGGAGCATTCCTATGTCAACACGTCTGAAATTAACCAACATTGCCGTCCGCCTCTTTGCCCCCTCATTCAGCAATCATTTGCCCATTGCCCATCCCCAACAAGAACTTGTCGTCAACCGCACCGGCCAATCCCATTATCCGGCTGCGCCCGGCCCGATGATCATTGATATGCCCACGCCGGTCAAGCCGGTGGATACGGCTACGCTGTCCAATTATTTGCGTATCGGCCGTACCTATCATCCTCTCTGCCGCCATGCCTTCATCGAAAAGCGGGTTACGGGTTACTATCATTATGAACAGCGGGTGCAGTACAGCACCTGCGCGGTGGCGGCGGCTTATGCCGGCGCCTTTGGCCCACAATCCATCGAACGGCCAGATTTCTCTTACAGCATGGCCCTCTGGCGGCTCAGCCAGAAGGTGGGTTATGACCTCAATCAGCGCATCGTCAACGGCCCCACGGGCCGCCGCCAACCCGTCGCCGAAGAGATGATGCAGTTGGTAGACGAAAATCACTGGACGCGCGAGGGGCTGATCGAGTGGTTGGAGAGCCTCGGCCTCTAAAACCCGACACTATTAACCGCAAAGGACGCGAAGGACGCAAAGATAAAAGAAAACCTGGCGCTCTCTGCGTCTTTTGCGGTTAAACAAGTGTTGTCTGTCAATAAGATTTAATCTCCCAATCTCTTAATCTTCCGTACCCCCTCCCATCACCCTCAAACAAAATTGCCGCTGTTTAGATTGCTTCAATCTTGGAGGTTGAACTACTCTCTGGCTATAATCTCCCCATGGTAAATCCTCCAAAACCCTATAAAGCCCAGTTTACGGATGTGGCGCTCAAGAAATTGAAACGGTATCCGCAAAATGACCAGCGCCGTATTTTGGCGCGTATTGAGCAGTTAGCCGAAGATCCGCTGGCGATGCCTAATGTGAAGCGGTTGGTAGATTTTGATGTGGCTTATCGGCTGCGGGTGGGGGATTACCGGGTGTTGTTTGACCGCGATGATATAATTTTGATTATTGATGTGATTGATATTTTGCCGCGTGGACGATCTTATCGGAGGTAATGGCGATGTTTGATCAGGTGCAGTTGATTAAAGAAAATGATGAGGCCAAGTTCGCAGTTATTCCTTTTGAAGAATATCTGTTTCTGAAAGAGATATTATCTGATGAAGAAAAGCTGGCGGATTATCTCGATTATTTGCATATGCGGCGGGTGAAAGAGGAGACGGCCGTGCGCCTTTCCATTGATGACGTGAAACAGGCATTGGCTTTATCCGAATAATCCCCCATGTCTGTCCAGTGTACCCACCCATATCACAACAACGTTGAACGTATTATTCGGTATGGTAGTAGGTGGGGAGGTCACGGCCGTGCGGTCTATAAAGCCTAATATATGGACACTTTCCATATAACAAATAGTCAGGCAAAACGAGATAAGCAATGGTAATAAAACCAAGAGTATTGAAGCGAAAGATTTGGGCGTATGCTAAAGCAGTCTTTCATTTGGCTCAGTTTGTTTTCCTCTTGTTATTGATCATTGTCTTTATGGCTTCGACTATAGCCGACCTTCTAGACCCTTCTTCTCAGGAAGCACCGCTCATAATGCCTTTCGCACTTATAATTGCAACGACAATTGCGGAAGCAGGAATGCGCCGATTTTGGCCTCGTCTTTATTATCGTATCGGTATCCCTGTATTGATGAGAAACCATTCAATTGATTTTGTAGAGAATGTGCCTGCCGATTTTGCAAACATTTCGGGAACAATTAAAGCAGAGGGGATGTGGCCCCAAGTAATATTCAAACAACTTTCAAAGTTTGAGTATGGTCTTTGGGCAAACGAAACGCGAGGCAATTATGGTCGATGGAGAAGAGTGCATCGCTATAACCCGTTGACCCATGGTTATATTTGCCTCGACAAAGAAAATATGCAATTAAAAATGCGAGCTTATTTGAACTGGTTTAGCATACCGTTTTTGGTCATTTGGTTTGGAATGGTCATTTTTGGCACTGAATTGGCAGTAAGTGCAATTTTTGTACCACTAGGTATCCTAATTTGCGGTTTGCTCCTCTATGGTGAAGTCCAACAGTATCTTAAAGGATGGTATGCCGTGAAAAAGTACTCTGATGGTGAAATTGGGGTTGATGATATTTTCCACTAGCTGTGGCTGGTTTTCCAGACCGTGCCACCCCGCGCCACACGGCCGTACCCCCTCCCATCCCCCTCAAACAAAATTGCCGCTGTTTAGATTGGTTCAATCCTGGGCTATAATCTCCTCATGTTTGTCCAGCTTAGCCAACAATATCACAACAACGTTGAACGTATTATTCGGTATGGTAGTAGGTGGGAAGGACACGGCCGTACCCGAAAATGGCACGGTCTGAAGACCGACCATAGCTGAGGTGATGCGGGCCATTGGCGCGTCGGATGGGGCAGTGCTGCTGGAAGGGGTGATTATTGGGCTGATTAGCTGGCTGATTGGCGGCCTGATGGCGATTACGGCCAGCCGCGCCCTGGCGAATGCGGTGGGGCAGGCGTTGTTGCAGGCGGCGCCGAGTTATACGTTTTCGACGGGTGGGGCGATTTTGTGGTTGGGGATTGTGCTGCTGCTGGCGCTGTTTGCCAGCTTTTTGCCCGCCCGCAGTGCATCAAGGTTGACGGTGCGAGAGGTGTTGAGTTATGAGTAAGGGAAAATGGGGCAAATGCGTTGTTGCTACTGGATGTGCATATGGAAAATAAACCGAAATCATTGGATTCAACCACTAATCCTAAATTGGGAACATTAATTCCTCGGGCAGTAATGTCCGGCGCGGTAGCTGGGAGTATTAGCGGAGGATCTGTGTTTTTGGGTCTTATCATACTGGTATCAGTTTCGGATAAGGGCTCGACCAACTTCCCACCTTCAGATACTGTGGCTGGCCTTGTTTTTGCATGTGGTCTTGGAGCTTTACCTGGTCTAATTGCTGGCATGCTCATGGGATTTCTACTTGGCATTATTGATGGCCTCTTCAAACTAAATTTGTCTGATCCATCTCATGGAATTGGATTCTGGCTTCCAGTAGGAACCATTCTTGGCGGTGTTGGAGGTGCGTTATTTTTTGGGCTTTTGATGTCAACTAGCACAAGAGTTTCAGGTGAATCAATGGCCTCTATTGGATTAATGATTGGGCTATTATTTGGAGGTATAAGCGGAGTTATTGCAGGACCACTCTTTGGCTTAATTTATAGAGACCGTGAACGAAGTAACATCGATCCTTCGATTCAGACTTAGCCCCCCTGCTACGGCCGTCCTTCCAGACCATGCCACCCCGCGCCACACGGCCGTACCCCCTCCCATCCCCCTCAAACAAAATTGCCGCTGTTTAGATTGGTTCAATCCTGGGCTATAATCTCCCCATGTCCGTCCAGCTTATCCAACAATATCACAAATTGACTCTCGTATTTTTCGCTGGTTTAGTGTTAATCAGCTGCGGCACACAGACCACTATACCCACACCAATAAACGATTCTATACCAACGTCAATCGAGCGGACAGTTTCAGCCGTAACAGCTACTAAAAATATCATTTCCTCTGAAGTCCCTACCGTATCGGGAACAACTCATCCAACATCAACACCAAACACTATTCCTCAAATAGAGGGGTGTCCAAAACCGAAAAACCATTATCCGTTCCAAGTAAGTGAAGAAGTTAATACAGTGTTACAAGACATCTGGTTCATGCCTTCTATTGAAACTGCTGAGGGGGAATTGGCATATAAAATTCTTGACTACATGAACGAGGGCGGAAATATAAATAATGTTATGAACACCCTTGAATTATACGATCTGGAAAACTTTAGCTTGTCGCCCAAAGCAGTCTGGGTTGATTTAGATAATTCTGGTTTTAACGATTTGGTTCTTGTTACCAGCCGAGGATTATGGATTTTCAATTGTGTATCTGGTGTTTACCGTCTAGGTTTGGTATATGGTTTTCTTTACCATTTTGATCTTGAATTAGTAAAGGTTGAAGATATTAACGGCGACGGACTGGTTGACTTGTTTATCAGCGGACATTGGATTGGGTCTTCTTGCGAACTATTATTGGTGATTCTCTCCTGGAATGGAGAACAATTTATCAACCTTTTTAACCCAGGTGAAAGGTTGTTGCCAGCAAATAACTGTCCTGCTGATTTTGAACTCACTGATCTCAACGATGACAATTTTTATGAAATAGTTGTCATGGCGTGGACATCAAGATTTGACTCAGAATCTATAAGAAATTTCAAAAGGGTATATGAGCTTGATGAAAGTGGTTATTATCACCATGCTTATACAGAGTATCCGTGAGTTGGTGCCCGAGCTACGGCCGTCTTTCCAGACCGTACCACTCCGCGCCACACGGCCGTACCCCCTCCCATCACCCTCAACAAAAATGCCGCTGTTTAGATTGGTTCAATCTTGGGCTATAATCTCCCCATGTCCGTCCAGCTTATCCAACAATATCACAGCAAAGTTGAATGCATTGGCTGGTATGGTAGTAGGGGGAAGGAGACGGCCGTGCAAACTATCAACCCATATGAGGTTTGATATATGGACACTTTCCGTATAACAAATAGTTAGGCGCTTAAGAACATTTCTCAAGGATGGGCAATAGGAGAAAATCATGGAAGCAGTATTGGAAAACTACATAAACGATTTTTGCAACACATTTAATTTCAAACAAGAAGATAACAGTGTGCAGTTTGAGCATTTTTGTAATTATGTGATTATTCCAAAACTTGAAGAAACGAAAGAAGCAATAGAAAGTGTAAATGTAGGGAACAAATCCAATCCAGGCATAGATGGAATTTCCATAACAGTAAACGACCATGTTGTAACAACAAAAGAGCAAGTTGATTATTTCTTAAGCGCTCTCGGCAGGCTTGAAGTTGAATTCCATTTTATTCAAGCGAAAACAACCAATTCATTTTCAATGCCAGAAATTACTTCTTTTATTTCATGCATTAAAGATTTTTTCAATTCCGAAACTTCATATAACTTCAATGATGAAACCATGCGACTGCACGAACTAAAGGAGTATGTTTACAGCAAAAGCCTGAAAATGCAAGATAACCCCACTCTTACCATCGTTTATGCAAGTGCTGGGCAATGGACAAATGATAAAAATCTAACAGCTGCGATAAATATATCTGTAGCGGAATTAAGGACGGCTGGTTATTTCAAAGAAGTTCACTTCAAGCCATACGATAGAGATTTGCTAAAAAAATCTTACAGAGAGTTACGAAATAGTATAAGTAGAAGCATCAAGTTTGAAAAACATACAATTCTTCCCCAAATCAGCGACGTTGATGAAGCATTTATAGGGATGTTGCCAGCAAATGAATTTTTGAAACTAATATGCAACGACCATGATGAAATGCTTAGAAACATTTTCTACGATAATGTGCGAGATTTTCAGGGCTTCAATACTGTGAATACTGAAATTAAAGACACTATTGCATCTGATGAAGATAAAAATAAGTTTTCCCTCTTAAATAACGGCATTACTATCGTTGCCAAAAATATAAAAAAAGTCGGGACTACTTTCACAATTAGCGATTATCAAATCGTGAACGGATGTCAAACGAGTCACGTTATTTATCACAACCGAAAGTACATTGATGATACAGTTTTTATCCCTGTCAAAATAATTGTTACGCAAAACTACGAACTCATGTCAAAGATTATTCGCGCAAACAATCGACAGACAATAGTCGGAAGTGAAGCCTTTGAAATACTAGCCCCATTCCACAAATATTTAGAAGAATTTTATGCTTCTCAAAGCGAGAAGCATAGAATTAGCCTATATTATGAAAGACGAAGCAAGCAATATGAGCCAAATAACTTATTACGTTCTAATTACATCACGCTGTCAAATCAAATTAAAGCCTTTGTCGCCATGTACTTAGATGAACCAATAAACGCATCACAAAGGTACTTTGGAGAATTATTGGAATTGTACAAATCGAAGTTATTCCTAGAAAATCATTTAGGATATCCCTATTTTGTTTCTGGATTGACGCTAAATTTAGTGGAAAGTTATTTCAATAAAGGTTTGATTGCCAAAAGTTACAAACGCTTTAAGTATCATATACTCATGCTGGTTAGAATTATCCTAAC
Organism: Chloroflexota bacterium; assembly: GCA_035444285.1. Classification (GTDB taxonomy): domain Bacteria; phylum Chloroflexota; class Anaerolineae; order Promineifilales; family Promineifilaceae; genus CAADGU01. Next base: position 13,554 of record DAOMOK010000006.1, on the reverse strand, counting down.
TCAGTATGATGTTCCAGAATTCAACAGTCGACAAATGGAACAGCAAGGGAAAGAACTAATCTCTAAATTATTAGACGAGCAGGTGTTTACCAATGCAGTTACAGACGCAATTAATATAATTGAAAAAAATCTCTCTACTGACGATTATGGGTATCGAAATGCTCATGCAAATATTAAGTTTGTAGAAAGTCTAATTCCAAAGTCGTCAACTCAAAAATCAACAGGCACTATTAAATATTACAATTTCGACAGGGGATTCGGATATATAGATATTAAACAACCACAAGACATCTTCTTTCATATTTACGACTATCACAATATGAATTCTGGAGAACCTACTGTTGGAGAGCAACTCAGATTTGATATAGTTGAGACAGAAAAAGGTTTGCGCGCAATTAATATTCAATCTGCTAAATAGGCAACTTTACCCCCTTGCTACGGCCGTCCTTCCAGACTGTACCACCCCGCGCCACACGGCCGTACTTCCTCCCATCAACCTCAAACAAAATTGCCGCTGTTTAAATTGGTTCAATCTTCAAGATTGAACCAATCTCCGTGCATCTGGTCACGGTGGTCTCGCCGGCTGCTGATGCACCGTGCATCTGCTGGCAGCGCTCTCGCCGGGCGTTCATGCACCGTGCATCTGCTGGCAGTAGTCTCGCCGGGCGTTCATGCACCGTGCATCTGGTCGCGGTGGTCTCGCCGGGCATTCATACACCGTGCATCTGCTCGCGGTGGTCTCGCCGGACGTTCATGCAGCGTGCATCTGCTGGCAGTGCTCTCGCCGGGCGTTGATGCAGCGTGCATCCGGTCACGGTGGTCTCGCCGGACGTTCATGCACGGCGTATACAGAGGGGGTAGGCAACGGCCGTACTTCTGGGTACAATTTCCACCGTCAGTCAAACTTATTTTCATACCATAATTGAATAGGAGGTTTTCCCATGATTTCCATCAGAATAGATGTCAATGGCGCACAGCACGTGCAATGGCCCAAGAAACCGGCCAACATTCTCGCCCTGGGGCAGGCATACGTCACCTACGAGGCCAGTTTGCCCGTGGGCCAGCAGTTGGCCGCGCCCAGTCTGGCGGTAATGCAGGCGGCCAACACCGCCGCGCAAACGGCCCAGGCCGCCGCCGATACCGGCGAAAATGCCCGCGCCCTGGCTGCCGAAACTTATCGTCAGACCATGACCACCGCCAAACGGCAGCTGGAAATTGCTCTGGGGCGGCTGAAAGGCAACCACATTACCAATCTGGCCGCCTTACAACAATGGGGGCTGGACACCGTGTCCACCAGCACGGGCGTCAGCGTGCGCAAACCACGCACCGACCCGCAGTGGGAAGCGTTTCTCAATGCCTACGTCAGCAAAGAAACCAGCCTGCCCGCCAATGAACAAATCACCGACCCCTCCCTGTCCGAGATGACCCAACTGCGCGACGACGTGCAGGCCGCCCGCGCAGCGCGGACATCCGGCAAAAATCAACGGGAATTCAATGTGCTCACCCGCACGGCCGAAACACAACGGCTGCTGGATTTATTGCAGACGGCGGCCGTGAATATGGTCGTCTTGCGGCACAATGGGGTGGTGAGCAATGCGCTGCAATCGTGGGGGTATGTGGTCACGGCCGTGACGCCCACGCCCGCGCCACCGGTAGAGCCACCTGTTGAAGAACCGGGTTCGTAATCGGTAATCCGTAATCGGTAATCCGTAATCGTTACGGTTCACGGATTACGGATTACGGTTCACGCATCACGCACCACAGCCCCCGCCCGAAGGATGCTGTTCCAGATTGTGCTAATGTGTGGGACACGGCCGTTACCTCCATCACCCTCAAATAAAATTGCCGCTGTTTAGATTGGTTCAATCCTGGGCTATATATAACCCCCTCATGTCCATCCAGTTAATCCACCGTTTTCATATCATCTTTGATAAAGATTACCCTGCAATCGGTGCATGATAGTATATGGTTGGGCAGATTCAGCGAATTCAAAATCATTTTATTTTTATCTTGACGCATTAGAATATATGTTCTAAAATAAAAGCAAGTAACGTAAACCATCAGGTAAACATGATCGTCGCCCCACATAGGAGACATATAATGAATAAAGTGACACCTTTCCTCATGTTCAACGACCAACTCGAAGCGGCCCTGGAGTTCTACACCGCCACGTTTCCGGACTCCGAAATCCGCAACGTCGCCCGCGCTGGCGAGGACGGCCCTGTCAGCTCCGCTGAGTTCGTGGTCGGTGGTCAACTCTTCATGGGCTACAACGGAGGTTCGTACTTCAGCTTCTCTGAGGGGTTCTCGCTCTACGTGGACTGCGCAGATCAGGATGAAGTGGATGAATACTGGGACAAGCTCCTGAAGGCAGGAGCGGAGCCTACGGCATGTGGTTGGATCAAAGACCCCTTTGGTCTCTCCTGGCAAATTGTCCCGAGACGATTCACCGAGCTGATCGGTGATAGGGACCCCAGGAAGGTGAAGGCTGTGATGGAAGCCATGATGACGATGGTGAAGCTCGACGTGGCTGAGCTGGAGAGAGCCTACAACGAGGCGTAGTCGTACTCGTCCAGTCAGTTGCCCAAGCTTTCCATGAATGCCGCCCAACAAGGCACTCCAGCCGACGTCACCAAATTTGTTTACGCAACTAAGTTTGAGCGTCAGGCATGAAATGTATCACTAACCGCAAAATTCTTAGGGAGAGAGGATCATGGCAAAGTATCTCATTTCATTCCCCAGTGCGGCAATGAATGTACCCGACAGCGAGTGGGAGGCGGTGGTTCGAGACTCTCATGCCGTGATACGCGAGGCGAAGGAAGCGGGCGTCTACGTTTTCGGCGGTGGTATTGATGAAACAGTACCGCCCGTTCTAGTTTCGGCCAATGGCTCAGTCGCTGAGGGAGGCTACCCATGGGCGCCGCCGCTCAATGGTGGGTTCACTGTACTTGAGCTGCCTTCCAATCAGGAGGCCATCGCGTGGGCCGCCCGTCTCGCGAAAGCATGTCGCTGTGATCAGGAGCTTCGCGTATTCTGGTTTGATCCAGAGTCGTGAGGGCGAAGTGTTGCTGTACATTCTCACGGCCGTACCCCTCCCATCACCCTCAAACAAAATTGCCGCTGTTTAGATTGGCTCAATCTTTAAGATTGAACCAATCTTCGTGCCCGCCCCCACCTTAGGAACCCATTAACTCCATTTCCCCGTCATTCCCCCATTCCCACCCTTCTGTTACAAACGGCCGTCATGTCCCATACATGGAGGTAGCCTATGTTTTTCCGATTTGTTGGTTTGCTCGTTTTGTTGATCACGGCCGTGCTGTCTGCCTGTACCCCTGGCCCCATAGCCTCTGCGCCGACGGTAGCGCCCACACGTGTGGTGGCGACGGCCGTGCCCCCCACCAACACCCCCCCGCCGCTGCCACCCACACTGGCCCCCACCGCTACGCCTCTCTTCGCCAATCTTGACCTGACCGCGCCGGGTTGGATTCACACCATTGAACGATACCATAATGGTTCCATGGCTACTTCTGACCCGGAAACATGGCAGGTAATCACACTGCAAACGGACTTTGAGTGGGAACAATGGCAACGATTGGATGAGGCGGGGCTGGTGGTGGAACGGATCAGTGTGACGCGGGATATGGACGGCCGTACATTACAAACAACCACTTACCGCGACAGCATCTCCCGCAACCTGACTTTCAACTTTTCCCATAGAGATGCCCCTTTTCCGTTACCCTGGACACATCCTGATTTTGTCTGGCCGCCGGAAGTGGAACTGGTGTTGGCGGAGCGAGTAGAGGCGCTGCCGCCAGAAGCGCAAACATTACTGGAAATGGAAATCACCGACCTGGCCTGTGACCCTTTGGTAGAAGCGACTGAAGGTGGAGCAAACGGCCGTTGGGAATTCCACGCTCTCTATACCGGTTGGTTGCAAAGCCTGGCTGCGCAGGCGCAAGACCCCAGCCCACGCTGGCTGCATATTGTGACCACCCGCAACCAAAATGAAGCTGCCTTTCCCCACGATATAGAAACGTATCCGATGCCCCTGGATTACACCGACGATCTCTGGTTTTGGCTAAACGAGTTGGGATTGGTAGAGAAAAGTGTGAGTATCCGGCGTGATGCCAACGGGCAGGTGGTGGGGGAATGGGCGGCGAGGGACGGCCGTTTCTCGGACTTCACCTTAAACCAGGCCCATATGTCTGTGCCCAAAAGACCAAACCTGGACTTGAGTTTCAACGGCAATGCCGGGCCATTTGTCTGGCAGCAGCGGCAGGTGGTTGAAGGCCAGGAACAAATCATCTTCACTGCCTGCTAGAGCTACAACGGTGGCCTGCCCATGATGGGCGACCTGCCCGTGGCCATCGTCGGCGACCAGAAATGGCTGTGGGTGGACGCCGAAACCGGCGCCGTCCTGCGCACCGAATGGCGCTACATAGACGCCACCGGCCAATCCCACCTGGACTGGCAGGAAGAAATCACCTTGTTGGAATTTGTAGAGGAATTGCCGCCCGATGTGGCCGCGTTGTTAGAGAGGGAAATAGAGGAATGAGTGGCAAGTTGCAAGTGGCAGGTAACTTGCCACCTGCCACTTGCAACTTGCTACCTGCCACTCTCTCACGTTTCCAAAATACAGTTCTGGCCGCCGTGTTCGTTGGCTTCGTAGCCGTCGGCTTCGTCATCGTTGAACCAGCTACCATCTTCGGCGTAGTAGCGAAAGGCATACCGTTGGCCGCCGTTTAGGGTCACGGCCGTGCTGTAGGTATTGTTCGCCCGTTTTGCCATTTTGTTCGCGTTGGGGTCCCAATCATTAAACGAACCCACCACCGCGGACGCACCGTGGGGATTATCCAACGGCAGGCTAAATGTTACCTTGACCTGATCGGTCCCTTTGACTTTGCTTTTCTTGATCATGTTTTACCTCCTCAAGAATGGTTGTCTACAGGGTAGGGGAAAAGGGGTACGGCCGTAAATAGACAACCTTCACAAATAATACTGGACATAAATCAACAACTAATTCGGTATTGTCATGCGATTTGGGTAATGTCTTTAGTTTTTCGCCATGACTACAACGGATAAAGCAATGAACGGATTCCCCTCTGGATATTTATCCGCTTATTTCCCTGTCCGTTGTAGTCTTAAAGGAGTGACGAAAACTTCGTGACACGAACCGATTTGGAAAATCGCGCCACGCCTATTCATGGTTTTAGAGCAGCATACGCAAGACTGCCAGCCCCAATAAGATGATCAAGGGGCTGAAGTCTACCCCACCTTGCGGCGGCACCAGGCGGCGTACTGGCTCCATAATCGGTTCCGTTATCTGATATACCAACTGCGCCAGCCGCCCCCAGGTGGGGTGATAGGGGTCAATGCGCGCAAACGAAATGATCATCCGCGCCAGAAACAGGATAAGCAATAACCAATATATTGCATTGATAATTGTGATGATGAAAAACATGAGTACTCCTTGTAGTCTGTATTGTGTACTGCGGACGATTATCCAACAGGTGATACAGAATGGACAAGATGCCCCAATCTGCCATTAACTTATTCGCGGATGATGAGCCAGACGCCCAGCAGCAAAATGAGGATACCGGCGGCTTTTTGCAGGCTTAACGGCCGTATTTCTCCCCCCAACCACCCAAAATGATCAAACACCGCCCCCAACACAAACTGCGTTGTGACCATGACGGTAAAGGCCACTGCCAGCCCTAAACGAGGCACGGAATAACTGATGGCGCCAATGATGACCAGGCCACACACCCCGGCCAACGCCACATACCAGGGCGCTGTCCGAAACGCCGCCAGGTTGCCGCCGCGCAGCCCAATCATCACCAGGGCAATGATCAACCCACCCAGGCCATAGGTGATAAACACACTTTCCAGCGTGCCCATGCCCCTGTCCATAATACCGTTGAAACGCGCTTGAATGACAACGGCAACGCCGCCGAGGATGGCAATCAAAACAGGTAAATAACTCAACATGGGCGATTCTCCAGAGTGTGATTGGGTAATTGGGAAATTGTTTTCCAAGTTACGCAATTACTCAATTACCTTCTTACCTCTTATTCTATGCAGCCATTGGCGCACACGCTTGCGCTGAGCAAAGTCGAAGCGGCCGTCACCCTTCTCCTCTGCCTCCTCGGCCTGATGTAGCAGTTCTGGTGGGAGTTGGTGCAAATCTTCGGGCGGTACGGGGCGGATGATCAGATGGTTGTCCACCAGTTCCATGCGGGCACGGCCGTGTAAATTCAGCGCTTCCCGGTATTGTTTTGGCAATTGCAGCCGCCCCACCGAATCCAACACCACCAGTTCTTCAAAATGATCTTCATGGTGTTCGTCGGCCAGGTCACTGGCCCGTTCGCTGGGCGTTTCCGGTTGGCGGCGGCGGCGCACCGTTTCACTGGCGGCTTTGCCGTCCCGAATCTGCATCACCCGCTGCACGTGCCGGGCGATGGTGGGATCATGGCTGACGATGAGGATGGTCAGACCCAATTCCCGGTTGAGCGTCTGAAACGCTTCATAAATGGTCAGGGCTGTGGCCGAATCCAGTTCGCCGGTGGGTTCATCGGCCAGTAAGATTTTGGGATTATTGGCTAAGGCGACGGCAATGGCCACCCGCTGCTGTTCACCGCCGGACATCTGCCCCAGTTTGTGGTGGCGGCGGTGGGACAACTGCACCATTTCTAGCAGTTCGGCGGCGTGTTGGCGGGTGCGACGGCCGTGAACACCCGCCAGCGTCATCGGCATCTCCACATTTTCCAGCGCATTCAGGTAAGGAATCAGATTGCGCGCCCCCTGCTGCCAGACAAAACCGACCTTTTCACGGCGGTACTTGTTAATCTGCACATCCGACAATTTGAGCAGATCATGGCCGTCCACGATTGCTGTGCCGGCGGACGGCCGTACCAATCCGCCCAACACATTCATCAATGTAGACTTGCCAGAGCCGCTGGCGCCCACAATGCCCATCAACTCGCCGCGCTGCACCGTCAATTCCAGCCCTTGCAGCGCCAGCACCTCCACATCCTGAATCTTATAAATCTTGACTAAGTTCTCACAAAGAATAATCGGTTCAGCCATTGTTTGCATTTTTTCAACGCGGAGACGCAGAGGCACAGAGAGATTTTCTCCGCGTCTCCGCGCCTCTGCGTTAAAATTTATGTACCATTGCGGATGTCTTCCAGAAGCACGGCCGTATACCCAATCTCGCTGAACACGGCCGTACACCCCTGCCCCGTGGGCGACTGCGCCGAAAAGTTGACGGTGGCGTTTTCCAGGTTGGCAGCGGAAAAATAGCGGATGAGATGCCAGGTACGGCCGTCTACCGAAACATGAAACGCCACCGCCCCCACCAATTTCGCCACCCGCAAATAAGCCTCATTCCCATCAATCGTCAGCGAGTTGCAATCATCCGATACACCCTGAGTGACAACAGACACAATGGTCGGCTGCTTTTGCGGTGAAAATTCAAAGGCAAACTTGGCCCAGTGCCGCTTGTCTGCATACAAAATGAAAGCGCCGGCATCATAATCAGCCTGAAAATCCACTGTCACCTTGGCCTGAATGGTGAAAACCGCATCGGGCGCAAACGCTAACCGGGATGCGTTGTTTTTGTCATATTCACCACGCGGGTCAATGAATAAGTCGGTCGTCGGCCCGGCCTGTATGAGCAGCGCCTCATTATCCAGCCGCCACATCTCTGGCCGCACCGCCCAGGTCAGCGGGTTGGGGATAGGGGGTAGTGAAATAGGGTTCATTTGTCTAGCTTTCCTCCACATACGTGCGTAATAAGGTGGCCTCGGTCACGGCCGTCACTACAAATTCTCCCATGGCTGCCGGGAGCAGGGCAAACTGCACGGCCGTCAGCCCAACCCCATTCACCACCACCTCACCGCTCAGCACGCCCCAAATTTCCAGGCTACGGCCGTCACAATTCCCCGCAAATGTTGCCCCTGCTGCCATCTCCACCCGCTCCGTCACAAAGTATTGGTTACGGCAGAGGAGCGAACGGCTTAAGCCGTTCAACTCCGCCAACTCCGCCGGGCAAAGAGACGGCTCCACCTGATTGAAATTGATCACATCGAGCGCCTTGTCTATGTGCAACGGCCGTGCCTTCCCATCTGCCCCCACCCGATTCCAATCATACACCCGGTACGTCGTGTTCGAGTTTTGCTGGATTTCGGCGATGAGGATTCCGTCCATGATGGCGTGTAACGTCCCGGCAGGCACACAAATATGGTCGCCGGGTTTGACGGAAACGTAGTGCAGATAAGGCTCTAGCTTGCCTTCCACAATGCCCTGTCGGAACAGTTCCGGCGTTGTGCCCGCCTTCACGCCCAACTGCACCTGCGCTCCCGGCTTCGCGTCCAGCACCACCCACATTTCCGTCTTCCCCAATTCGTTGCCTTCATGCGCCAGGGCATAGGCATCATCCGGGTGTACCTGCACCGAAAGGGCGCGGTTGGCGTCCAGCAGTTTAATCAGCAGGGGAAATTTGCCGCGCGCCTGCGCCCAGGCGCAGTTGGTGCCGATCAAATCCAGCCCCAGTTCCGCCTGCACCTCGGTCAATAGTTTGCCGGCGTAACGGCCGTGACCAACGGCCGTTGTGCCATCCTCATGCGCCGCCATCTCCCAGCTTTCGGCGATAATACCGGGCGGCAACGGCCGTCCTAACTGTTCCAGCCGCCGCCCACCCCAAATATAATCCTTCAATACCGGCGCAAATGTCATGGGATAGAGATCGGACATATCAGCCTCTATTGTGTACAAAGTCCAAAACTTGAAATCGGATTACGGACAAAGGATTACGCCGTCTCGCCCAATTTTACAGCCTGGAAAATCTTCATTCGCCGCAGCAATATACCCAATACCAGCATCGCCACCAAAAACAGAGCGCCAAAGAGCAGCGCAATCTGGCTGACTGCGCCCCAGGCAATCTCCACCAGATACGGCGGTGTCAGGTCGCTGGCCTCCGCCCCAATTTGCAGGAAGGGGATGAACAACTGGCTCACCCATGAGCCAAGCAAAATGCCCAATCCCAACCCCGTCAGGATAAGAAAACCCATCTCACAGGCCACAAAAACCAACATCTGCGCCTGCGACAATCCCACCGCCCGCAAAATACCCAGCTCAATAAAACGCCGCCGGAACGAATAGAGCGCATACATAAAAAAGCCCATCACCGTCAGCAGCGCCGCCGCCAGAAAACCAACCGAGAGCAGGCCAAACAACCCCTGCCGCTCCGGGCGCGTCTGCTCCTGGCGAATCCCGGCATACGGCTCCAGCCAGCGCCACTGGCTCAGCCGCCGGTCGCGCAACGCCTGATAGAACGCCTCTTCGTCAAAGTCCGGCGCTGTGCGCATCCATACCCGATACGGGAAATCGCTGCCCGCCAGGGCGAACAGATTATCCAGATTACCCACAAACAGCGGCCCTGACTCCGGGTACCAGGTGGGGAAATAATCAAACGCCCCTAATATCTGCGCGTTCACCTGCACATGCGCCTCGCCCATGCGCACGTCCAGGCGCACAAAATCACCCACGCGCTGCCCCGTTTCCGCCAGGAAATTGTTAGCAACCAACACCCCATCCGGCGACGCCGCCAGCAAATTGACCAGCGAACCGAGCCGGTAAGGGGCAAAATCATACCGCCAGAAACCCACCGCCGGAAAGGAGGTGCGGTCTATGCCATAAAAAGCGCCGTTGTAATTGTTATTACCCACCCGCGCCGTGACCGCATATGTACCAACCGGCGCCGCCGCTTCCACGCCGGGGAACTGCAAGTATTCACTCAGAGGCAGGTAAATGGCGCGGCTGAAGGAGGGGGTGCTGCCGGGCAAATTGGCAAAACTACTGCTAGCGCCATATTCCCGTCCTGGCCCTTCCAGATTAAGGTCCGCACCGGTCCGATAAAGATAATCATCATAAAGCTGGTAATCCAATGTCAGCGCCAGTGAGGCGGTAAAGACGGAGAGGCTGACGGTGAGGACGAGCAAGATGAGCGGTGTGGCATAGGCGCGCGGGGTACGCGCCAGATGGCGGGCGGCCATCAGCAGGCCGACGCTGTTGCTGCGGAACAACAGCCAGCTAATGGCTTCCATCAGCCAGGGCAATACGCGCAAAGCAAAAAGGGTGAAGGCAAACACCGCCAGCGCTGGCAGCAAAAAGAGCAGCGGATTGGCAAACGGATCATTGACTTCCCCTTCGCCCATGGCGATGAGTGAACCCTGTTGTTGCAGCAGGTAAAAGCCATACACAGTGGGGATGAGCAGCAGCAGGTCTAGCCAGACGCGCTGATACCAGGGTTTACCGGCGCTGCGCGCTTGCCCCTGTTTGTAGGTGATGATGGTATCGCGGGCAGCAGAGATGGTGGGCAAGACCTGGGCCAGCAGCGCCAGACCAATGGCGATGGCGCCTGCCCGTAAACCGGCGTCATTCAAGGCCACGCGCAAGGTGGTATCGGCCGTAAAATCCATAAAGCTACGCGCCCGCCCCATCAGTTGCGTAAATCCCAGGCCCAGCAAAGTGCCCAAAACCCAGGCGACCAGGCCCAGTAACACTCCTTCCAGTACGGCAAAACCGACCACCTGCCAGGGGGTGGCCCCCCGGCTGCGCATGACGGCGATCTCGTTGCGCCGCTGATCTACAGCCAGATTGACAATGAGGGCGATGAAGGCCAGGATGAGGAAGATGATGGGGATGTTGTAGGCGGTAAGCAGCACGGTTAGCTGGCCGACGGCGCGCTGGTAGGAAAGCATGGGGTCGGCCGGGGTCAGCGGGTTGGAGGTGTCGGGAAGCAGGTTGTTGACTTGCCGTTCCACTTGTTGGGCGCGGGCGATCAACTCGTGTACATTGCCGGTGCTGATCCGGCTGCCGTCCAATACCAGATACCAGGTCGCCAGGTGAATCTCGTCATCTAGCAAGGGAGCCAGGCGATTGGGGAATACCTCTTCTTCTACCAGCAAGAGATCGTCAAAAACGGAGGGGGCAAAAAACCAGAAAGGGTCATCCGTGTCTTTGGGTATCCAGACACCGGCGACGGTGAGCGGCAGGTCGCGGTGGGGGGCGGTGGGGTTGCGGAAGTTGTAAGCGATGAACTGGTCGCCGGCTTGTAGACCCAACTGATTGGCGGTGGCTTCGGCGACGAGGATTTCAATGGGGCCGTCGGCGGTGTATTCGGGAAAACGGCCGTCTACAATCTCTATCGCTTCTTCTACCCGCTGTGTCGCCGCCAGGTGGAAGATGCCCAGGGAGCGGTCGTCGCTGTAGCTTTCGGTACCCGCCGGGAAAAGGCGGTAGCGGTCAGTTTCCACATGGCGCAGGACAATCTCTTCGGGCAGCCCCAGAGCCGTTGCCGCCAGATTTTGCAGATAATCATCCAGCGGCTGGATCGTTTCCCACTCCACCGCGCCATACCAGGCGCCAATGTAGTTGTAGAGGTAGGCAAAAGGGGGCCGCCCACCGCGTTGAGACTGGTTGCTTAGCCGCTCCTGCAACATGCGGAAGTTAACGGCGTCGGCATACAGCGGCACGGTGGTGATGAGGGCGACGGCGATGGTCAGGCCAATGAGGGTCACGGCCGTCAACCCTCGCTGCGCCCAGAGGCGTTTGAGGGTAATGGTGAAAATGGCGCGGATGCGGTAGAGGAAAGACATGGTGATACGTGATGCGTGATGCGTGATGCGTGGCGACGGGTTACGCATCACGCATCACGGATTATTGTCCTACAATAACCTGCCCCTCCGACAGCCCTTCCAGGATTTCCACACGGCCGTCGCCTTCAATGCCCAGTACCACATCCACCCGGCTTTGCCCCACCTCGTCTTGCACCACCACAAAGAAGCGTCCGCTGAAGTTGCGCACGGCAGCGGGCGGCAGCCAGAGCACGTCCGGGCGCTCTTCAATCACCACTTCCACTCGCACCCGGTCGCCGGGCTGGAATTGCCGCGCATCGTCGGGGTTGTCAAAGGCGAAGCGGGTGGAGCTATCGGTGGGAGGCACATCGGCGCTGCCGCGTGTGCCGTAGGGGTAGGGCATCTGCCGGATGGCGCCGGGGAAGGATTCGCCGGGCCGGTTGGCTGGGAAGATAAGGGCAGGCAACCCTTCGGCCAGTTCACTCATCTGCGTGGTTTGTAAATTGGCATTGACTTCCAGTTCTTCCAGGTCGGCCAGGGTAGCCACCGGTTCACCGGCAGCCACGCCCCGCCCCGGCGCCAGATTGAGCGAGACCAATACGCCATCGGTGGGGGCAACCAGCACGGCATTGGCCACGGCCGTTTCCAATTCGGTGACGCGCAGTTGCGCCTGCTGTACATTGGCGCTCAGTTGCGGGTCTACGGCCGTAGCCAGTTCATCTACCGCCAACTGCGCCAGGTCACGCAAAATGGTCAGGCGGCCAATCTGGTAAGCCTGCTCCGGCGTGGGAGTTTCACCCGTCTGGCTGATAACAAAATCCAGGTCAAGCTGCGCTAACGCCAGGGCCAGTTCGGCGCGGTTTTGTTGGGCGGCGTTGGCGGTTTCGACGGCCGTGAGCTGCGCCTGCGCCACGTCCAATGCCGACTGCGCCAGCGCCAGCTCCCGTTCCAGTTCGCTGGTGTCCAGCCGGGCAATTGTTACCCCTTCCAGCACGGTTTCGCCCCGTTCTACTAACACCTCCGCCACCTGCCCGCCCTGGATGAAGGCCAGGCTGATCTCGTTGGTGGGGTTGATACGGCCGTTAAAACTACCGGCATAAATCACATCGCCGCGCTGCACGGTATAGGTTGGTTTGTTGGGGACGACGGCCGTGGGGATGGGCGTCGGTTCGGCGCTGCTGGCCGCATCGCGGCGGTCACGGTTGGGCGCGGCACAGCCGGTTAACACGAGCAGGAGGAGGAAGGTGACAAGCGTAATCGGTAATCGGTAATCGGTAATCGGTGATTGGTGGTGAGGAGAAATGGTCTTCGCGCTCTTTGTGTCCTTCGCGGATCGAGATTGGGAGCGCTCCCAGATAGGGTCAAAAAAAAAGATTGTTTTGGTTTGATGGGGGCGGGACTCTTTCATAACACTCTTTTCTTCAGCAATCAGATTAAACACAGCTATTACCCAAAGGTCGGCGCGTATTCTACCATGTATGGCAAGTAATCGGTACTTGAAATAGCTGGGATTCAAAATTTTTGACCAGCCGGACAGGGTTTTGGTTAATTGACCGATATTTGACAGTGTAAAAAAAACGCCTAGAATTTGTGGCGGTTACAGTTAAATGATGTTGTAATGAGCCAATTTAGCCCGGTGGGGCAAATAGCAGGGAGCCAGCATGGTGTGTTTATTTAGCCCAGTTATTCAACCAAAATTGTGTAATGTAATTTAGTTCAATTGCATACGTCTCTTTAGATCATAACACAACACGTTGATCATTTGATTTGCTTCTGTTGTGTTCAACTTAGTTCTTACCTTTTCATTTTGGAGGAAAGCATGTTGTACAATGGCTCTTGTTTCAAAACTTATCGGCAGATTTCTCTACCGGACACCTATGTTTGTGTAGGTTGAACAAACAGGTGAAAGGCAACA